>NZ_MACG01000026.1 GCF_001884035.1 Bacillus tropicus | reverse complement strand
AAGCGCCCTGTTATAGGGCGCTTCCGCTTTAAATTTATCCAGCTCCAGCGGCTAGAATCTCCGGTCGCTTCGCCCCTTCATTCGAGGCAAAAAGCGCCTCGGAATCAGGGGCTCCATCGCCCTGCGATTCTAAACGAGCCGCTTTCGCTTTAAATATCTATTAACGATTTGTAAAAATCTTATCGATTAAACCGTATTCTAAAGCTTTTTCTGCTGTCATGAAGTTGTCGCGGTCTGTGTCGCGTTGTAGTACTTCAAGTGGTTGACCTGTGCGGTCAGCAAGAATTTGGTTTAGTTTTTCACGTAAGAATAGGATACGTTTAGCAGCGATTTCGATTTCAGTCGCTTGACCTTGTGCACCACCAAGTGGTTGGTGAATCATTACTTCACTGTTTGGAAGTGCATAACGTTTTCCTTTTTCACCTGCTGCAAGTAAGAATGCACCCATAGATGCAGCCATACCGATACAGATTGTTGATACTTGCGGTTTAATAAACTGCATTGTATCGTAAATTGCCATACCTGCTGTGATAGAACCACCAGGGCTGTTGATGTAGATGTGAATATCTTTTTCTGGATCTTGAGATTCCAAGAATAAAAGCTGGGAAACGATTGAGTTAGCTACGTTGTCATCAATTGCGCTACCAAGCATAATGATGCGGTCTTTTAATAGTCGAGAGTAAATATCGTAAGCGCGTTCTCCACGATTTGTTTGTTCAATTACTGTAGGAATTAAATTCATCTGTTATTTCCTCCTTATAAAGCTTTCTTAGTCTTATAATACAATTATGGTCAATAAAGGTCAAACGAAACCACTTTAAATCAAAAAAATATGTAGTTGTACCATGAAATATTCGCTATGTTTTTGAAATTCCCTGCTTATGTATCTTCAACATCATAACCGAATTACATAAATTTAAACGTTATAAAAACTGTAGAAAAAAAGAAAAGAACGCCTTTTGACTGAAGCGTTCTTTCTAGAGTTATTCTTTTAAAAGATAGGTTACTTTATTTAAAATCTTTTCGATTTGTTTCGCGTTTTTACTATACATTTCGCTTGCTGATTTCGACTTTGTTTCTAAGGAAAATAGTTCAAGATCAGCATGACATTTTTTTAATGATGCTAATAATAAAGGTTTGTTTTGAGGAGAAGGCATTTGTAATTTGTCATTATAAATATCGATAGTCAATTGTCCGTATGAATCCACTTGACCGAGAAAGACATTTTCGATAACAACACCGAGCTTTTCTAGTTCAGCATGTAACCAAGCGCGGTTATGCCCGCTAGAGGATAGAGGTTCATCTAGTACATTTCCATCCATAATAACAGTTTGTGGTTCTTTTTCGTTTGGTACTTTTAAGCCGATGTCTTTTGCTGTAAGTGGCTGAGAATCTTTCTTTAATAATACATTTAATTCTCCGCTCGGTTCTAAGACAGCAAATTCGACTTCAGCTATGCTGAACGCACTTTTTCCACGGAGAAGTTCCAGTAATTCGTCACTCGTATATTTTTCTTTCTTCAAGTTATCTTCGAGTATCTTTCCGTCTTTTATTAATACGGTAGATTTCCCTTCAAAGAAGTCCCGAGCTGTTTTGTTCTTTAAAGAGAGGATTCCTGTTAAAAAAGGTACCACAGCGAATATGAGTATCGCAAAGACGCCGTGAAAAAATTTTGAATCGAGCCCTGTAGATACTTGGGCAGCGATGTCACCGATTGTCATTCCGGCTATGTATTCAAAGAAGGAGAGCTGAGAGATTTGTCTTTTCCCTAACCATTTCGTAATAGCGAATAAAATAATTAATATGAATACAGAGCGAAGAATGACAAGTGTCCATTCCGGCAGGTGAGACATAGTCAGTTCCTCCAGTCTACTTAAAACCCTTTATATTGAGGTTCTTCACGTTCTAATACTGAAATCCTATTCTGTAAATCAGCGATGACGCTGTCCATTTCTAACATACATTCATGAAATAAACGTTTTGATTCTGCATCCTGTGAATTTAGTGAAAGGGAGCTTAAACTTGCTTGAGCGCCTCTTACACTAGCAAGGCAGGTTTTAACGCTAGCAATAACTGTCATACGAACACCTTATCCTTTCGGTTTGAATAGCAATGCTCCAATGAAGCCGAAAATAATCGCTGCGGATACACCGGCGCTTGTTACTTTAAACATGCCGGTAATAACGCCAACGATGCCATGTTTTGCAGCTTCTTCCATTGCACCGTGAACGAGAGCATTACCGAAGCTTGTAATAGGTACGGTTGCCCCAGCTCCAGCGAAATCAATTAACGGCTCGTACAAATTGAATCCATCTAATATAGCTCCAGCAACAACGAGTGTAGCCATTGTATGAGCGGGTGTTAGTTTGCCGACATCAAACATAAGTTGGCCAATTACACATATGAGTCCGCCAATGACGAAAGCCCAGAAAAAAATCATTGCGTTGCACCTCCAAATTCAATTGAAACGGCGTGAGCGATGCACGGAATCGTTTCTTCTTGTTGGAATGTAAGTGGAGATAGTAAAGCGCCTGTCGCAACGACAAGTATTTTTTTGAACTCTCCTCTTTTCATTCGGTTTAATAAATGACCGTAAACGACTGTTGCGGAACATCCTGGTCCACTCGCTCCAGCTATGACTGGTTGTCCGTCTCTATAAATAATGATTCCGCAATCTTGGAATTGTTCACTCGTTACTTTTGTTCCGTGTTTATGTAGTAGGTCGTAGGCAATTTCGCGACCAACATGTCCAAGGTCACCTGTTACGATTAAGTCGTAATAAGAGGCGTCAATTTGTCGTTCGCGTAAATGGGCTTCAATCGTATCGACAGCCGCTGGGGCCATCGCACCACCCATATTAAACGGATCCGTTAATCCCATATCAACCACTCGTCCGATTGTTGCGGATGTTACCCTAGGGCCGTGTCCAGTATCGCTTAAAATAGCAGCTCCTGCTCCAGTTACTGTCCACTGCGCGGTAGGTGGCTTTTGTCCACCATATTCGGTAGGGTAGCGGAACTGTTTTTCTACAGCGGTGTTATGGCTTGATGCACCAGTTAATAAATATTTTGCGCCTTTTGCATTTACGATACTTGCCCCAAGTGCTAAACCTTCCATAGAAGTAGAACAAGCCCCGAATAATCCGAGATAAGGAGTGCCTAGTGTACGGCAAGCAAAGCTTGTAGGGGTAATTTGATTAATTAGATCTCCTGCGAGTACAAATTGAATATCGTCTTTACGAAGTTCTGCTTTTTCAGTAGCGCGGCTACAAGCTTCTTCGAATAAAATTTTATGTGCTTTTTCATAGGAATCTTGTCCAAGCCATAAATCTTCATGAAGGATATCGAAGTCTTCTGGAATGTTCCCCTTTGCTTCAAATGGTCCGCCAACGACTCCAGTTGAAATGATAACTGGTTTGTTTTCAAATACCCACGTTCGGTGTCCTTGTAACATTTATAGCCCTCCCCATTGAACGAGAATCGTTTTAATAAGTGCGATGACGAAAGCGGAAAATACACCAAACAAAATAACAGAACCAGCTAATTTGAACATGTTACCGCCAACACCAAGGACAAAACCCTCTGTTCGGTGTTCGATACATGCGGCAATAACAGAGTTACCAAATCCAGTGACAGGTACAGCTGTGCCTGCTCCAGCAAACTGTCCAAACCGATCGTATATACCAAATCCAGTTAGTAGCATGGAGATGAAAATGAGAGTTGCGACTGTTGGATTTCCTGCTGAGCGTTCAGTGAAATCAAAATATGTGATGTAAAAAGTAGAAATGAGTTGTCCGATGAAGCAAATAAAACCACCGACGAAAAAGGCTTTTATACAATTTTTTAAGACAGGTCGTTTCGGTTCGCGTTCTTGTTCGAATTTTTTATACTCCTGTTGTACAGGGGTTAAGTTTTTATCTTTACTAGACATTGCAATCCTTCCTTTTCTTTTAAAAAGCGTTAAGTGTTAGACTCCATTTTTTTACCAATGAATTTTAATTGTTTATTAATTTCATCTTTAGATACTTCTTTTTCCTTAATTTTTCTTTCGAGTTTTTCGAGTAACATAAAGATTTTTTTATCTGTACTGACACGAACATCGAAAGTAGGATGCTCATCACTTAGCTGCTTTTGAAGCTTTTTACGAAGAGGTTTTAATCCAAACCTTTCGTGATGCTCAGGTGTAACTGCTATGTAGAGATCTAAGTTTGAATTCACTGCTGTGCTTTTTATAATTTCATCCATAGCGAGAGCTCTTTTCTTCGCTCCTTGTGATATAGATTGATTAAAGGATTCCGTACTCGTCTTTGTTAATTTAGGACCTTTTTCTTTCTCCGTTCGTTTTGCTTCTTCTTTCACTTTTTTATCTAAGGGACTATTATCACATCCGGTAAAAGAGCTAAATAGAAGGGCAAATAATGCGGTTATGAGGCCGAGTTTTCGCATGATTATCATTCCATTTCTATTGCAATATGTAATGTGATAGAAAAAGGATGACTGCATATCATCCTTTTTCTATTTCACAGCATGACTGATTCGTTATTGCTGTGAGTATTGTGGTTCTTCTTGTTGGACTTCTTCAACGCGTGGGTTTAAAGAATCGATAATCGTTTGTGTTTGCTGCGCAGCTGTTTGGAAAAGTTGCTTAGCTTGTTGGTTATCCGTATCAAGAGCGAATCCCTCTAAGCTAGCTTGTGCACTTTTTAATCCAGAAACAGTTTGCTTTAATTTTGTAATTACAGTCATTGAATGAAGCCCCCTTTGGAATATCAATTCAAAGATTATAATTTGTGAGTTGGGGTGAATTTATGATTGGAAAATTTAGGGGAGAGTGCTTTGTTAATATACTCATAACTAAGCGGCATAAAGGATTACGGGGATATTTTTATTGATTTAGATGGATTTTATTGCTATTATTATGAGAAGAAAATGAAGTGTTTTCTATTATCATGCGCCCATAGCTCAGTCGGATAGAGCGGTGGTTTCCGGTACCACGTCTGCCGGGGGTTCGAATCCCTCTGGGCGCGTCAAAAAGTCCTAACTTACGTTTTGTAGGTTAGGACTTTTTTTATTTCCCTCTTGTTATATCTGATAATAAGATTTACTATTAGTACTTGGTTATAATTTAATTCCGTTATTATTTTCTTTCAATATTATTCAAATTTAGGTTGTAAGTTGTAAATCTCATTAATACATATAAATTAATAATATTTTGGAATGGGTGTCTGTGATAGCATTCTCCTTTTACCAAACTTATTGTACAATAGAAACAAGGGGGAGATTAGTTTGAAGGCAAGTCTTTTACAAGAACAAAGCTTACGTTTGGCAATGACACAAGAGTTAAGGCAAGCGATTACAATGCTCCAGTATAATGTACAAGAATTATCGGAGTTTTTGTATGAGCAATCGTTAGAGAATCCCCTTATTGAGTTAGGTGGTTTTGAGAGGGAGAAGAAAAAGAGCTCTAACACAAGTAAAAGTACCAGCAAACAAGTCGAGAATCAGATGGAAATCTACAGTGTGGATTCTACAACGATTCAGCAACATTTATTAAATCAAATACAGTATTATAAAATAGAGGAAGAAGAGCGAAAAGTAGCTTCTTTCATTATTATGAACATGGATGGAAATGGGTATTTACAAGAGACGAACGAAGAGTTAGCAAATCTTCTTTCCGCACCGCTTCATGTAGTCGACCGCTCTGTAGAGCTTGTCCAATCACTCGAGCCAGCAGGGGTAGGGGCGCGTAATATTCAGGAATGTCTAACCTTGCAATTGAAGCGCTTACAAAGGCGGAATGGATTAGCGGAAGAGGTTATAGAGGATCACTTCGCTTATTTCGTTAAGAAAGATTGGCGAAAGCTCGTTCAAGTGTTGAAGTGTAGTAATGAGGAATTACAGAGTGCTGTAAATTGTATAACGTCATTACAACCAAAACCAGGTCTTGCGTTTTCTTCTGATAAACCACTTTATATTGTGCCTGATATGGCGGTGAAAAAAGATGGTGATCGTCTCGTTTTGCAAATGAACGAGAGAAATATGCCAAGAATTGAAATTCATTCTGAATATAGTGCGCTTCTCAATAATAGTGAAAGTGAAGTGGCATCTTACGTATCAGAAAAGTATCAACATGTGCAGTGGATTATGCGTAGTTTAAAACAGAGAAAACAAACCCTTCTGCAAGTGATGACCATTATTATGGAAAAACAACGTGATTTCTTCTGGAAAGGTCCGGAGTATTTAAAGCCACTTGCTTTAAAAGAAGTAGCAGAAGAGTTAAGCGTGCATGAATCGACAATTAGTCGTGCAACGCGAAATAAATATGTGCAAACACCACACGGTTTATTTGAGATGAAATCGTTCTTTAGTAATGCCGTTTCGACTACTGAAGATGAAGCAGTTTCTACAAAGCGTGTAAAACAATTTATTCAAACGCTTGTTGAGGCAGAGAATAAGAAAAAGCCACTTTCAGATCAAAAGATTTCAAAATTATTAGAAGAAGAGCATGAAATCGTTATTTCTCGAAGAACAGTGGCGAAGTATAGAGAGCAAATGCACATTCCAGCATCGTCATTACGAAAAACAATCGGATAGGTGAAGAAGATGAAAGTTGTACTGTATACAAAAAAAGATTGTGGCCTTTGCGTGAAGGCGAAACATGTTTTACAGGAAGTACAATGTGAATATTCTTTTCAAATTGAGGAAATAGATATATATGAAGATAATGACCTTTTAGAAAAATATCACTTAATGATTCCGGTTGTAGAAATAGACGGAAAACAAGTAGAATATGGTAACATTCACAAAGGTGTCATAATAAACTATATAAAGAATGCAGTTAAGAGTTGAATAAGTTTCTATCTCCTGTTACAATAATACACGTAGCAGGGATTATTTTTTTAACCTATGTGGGACACAAAATGTCACTACGGGACGTAAAGTGACCACGAGGGAAAATGAACCGATGTAGTGAGGAGAAAAGATATGCGCTCATGGATTCAGAACACAAAAAAATTATTACCTGATCTGCTACCTGTTATGCAAACGAGAATGCAAATTCTTCAGTACATTAGGCTCATGCAGCCAATTGGAAGAAGAAACTTATCAGCAAGTCTCGGTATGACAGAACGAGTATTGCGAAGTGAAGTTCAAGTTTTGAAAGAACAAAACTTAGTTCACGTCGCTTCTTCTGGAATGACATTGACAGAAGAAGGAACAGCTTTAGTTCTTGCTTTGGAAGACTTTATGAAAGAAATTTCCGGGTTAAAGGTTTTAGAAAAGCAACTTAAGGAAACATTAGACTTGGATGAAGTTTTCGTTGTCCCTGGTGATAGTGATGAATCACCTTGGGTCAAACTGGAGATGGGCCGTGCTTGTGTGACTTGTATAAAAGACCGTCTGACAGCGAATAATATCGTTGCTGTGGCTGGAGGAACTACGCTAGCTGCTGTTGCGGACATGATGCAGCTTGATTGCAAAGATTTACATATGCTATTTGTCCCAGCACGTGGTGGAATTGGAGAAGGCGTCGAGTTAGAAGCCAATACCATTTGTGCCAAGATGGCGCAAAATACGATGAGTAATTATCGCTTATTGTATGTTCCAGATCATGTTAGCAGCGAAGCATATGCGTCTATTGTGACAGAGCCTTCCGTGAAAGAAGTTCTTGAGTTGATTCGATCTTCCAATATCGTCATTCATGGAATAGGTGATGCGTTAACAATGGCACGTCGCAGAAATACTTCAGAAGCAGATTGGTTAAAGATTCAGGCAAGCGAAGCAGTTGGCGAAGCTTTCGGTTACTACTTTAATGAACAAGGAAATGTTGTTCATAAAGTAAGAACGGTGGGTATGCAACTAGAGGATTTACAAAATGTATCTCACGTTGTTGCAGTCGCTGGAGGTTCTTCAAAGGCAAAGGCAATACAGGCTGTAATTAAACAAGGGCACACTTCAATTCTAATTACAGATGAAGGTGCAGCAAAACAGTTAACAAAGGGTATTACCCTTTAATATAATCCCCCAAGGAGGAAATTCAAATGACTAAAATTGGTATTAATGGATTTGGACGTATCGGACGTAACGTATTCCGCGCAGCTCTTAACAACTCTGAGGTAGAAGTAGTAGCAATCAACGACTTAACAGATGCTAAAACATTAGCTCACCTTTTAAAATATGACACAGTTCACGGAACTTTAAATGCAGAAGTATCTGCTAACGAAAACAGCATCGTTGTTAACGGTAAAGAAATTAAAGTTATCGCTGAGCGTGACCCAGCTCAATTACCATGGAGCGACTACGGAGTAGAAGTAGTAGTAGAATCTACTGGCCGTTTCACTAAAAAATCAGACGCTGAAAAACACTTAGGTGGATCAGTTAAGAAAGTTATCATCTCAGCTCCAGCTTCTGACGAAGATATCACTGTAGTTATGGGTGTTAACCACGAACAATACGATGCAGCTAACCACAACGTAGTATCTAACGCTTCTTGTACTACAAACTGTCTAGCTCCATTCGCTAAAGTATTAAACGAAAAATTCGGCGTAAAACGCGGAATGATGACAACAATTCACTCTTACACTAACGACCAACAAATCTTAGACTTACCACACAAAGATTTACGTCGTGCTCGTGCAGCAGCTGAAAACATGATCCCAACATCTACTGGTGCAGCTAAAGCTGTAGCATTAGTATTACCAGAACTTAAAGGTAAATTAAACGGTGGCGCTGTACGTGTTCCAACTGCTAACGTTTCTCTAGTTGACCTAGTTGTTGAACTTGACAAAGAAGTAACAGTTGAAGAAGTAAATGCAGCATTCAAAGCAGCAGCTGAAGGCGAATTAAAAGGTATCCTTGGATACAGCGAAGAGCCATTAGTATCTATCGACTATAACGGATGTACAGCTTCTTCTACAATCGATGCATTATCTACAATGGTAATGGAAGGTAACATGGTTAAAGTACTTTCTTGGTACGATAACGAAACTGGTTACTCTAACCGCGTAGTAGACTTAGCAGCTTACATGACTTCAAAAGGTCTTTAATTCTTAATTATATAAGTTATCAATGACAAAACGAGGGAGAGGGTTTGTTCCCTCTCTCTCTTCTTTCGTTTTAAAAGCAAATGTGTTAAGCTTTTGAGTGGGTTTTGTCAATCCTAACTAGTAGTCGGAGGGAAATCCAATGAACAAAAAATCAATTCGTGACGTAGATTTAAAAGGTAAGCGTGTATTTTGCCGCGTTGACTTCAACGTACCTATGAAAGAAGGCAAAATTACAGATGAAACTCGTATCCGTGCAGCTCTTCCTACAATTCAATATTTAGTAGAGCAAGGTGCGAAAGTTATTTTAGCAAGCCACTTAGGCCGTCCAAAAGGTCAAGCAGTAGAAGAATTACGTCTTACTCCAGTAGCAGCACGTTTAGGCGAGCTTCTTGGTAAAGATGTTAAAAAAGCAGACGAAGCATTCGGACCAGTTGCACAAGAAATGGTTGCAGCAATGAACGAAGGCGACGTATTAGTTCTTGAAAACGTACGTTTCTATGCGGGCGAAGAAAAGAACGATGCAGAACTTGCGAAAGAATTTGCAGCTCTTGCTGACATCTTCGTAAACGATGCATTCGGTGCAGCTCACCGTGCTCACGCTTCTACAGCAGGAATCGCAGACTACCTACCAGCAGTATCTGGTCTATTAATGGAAAAAGAGTTAGAAGTATTAGGTAAAGCACTTTCTAACCCAGAACGTCCATTCACAGCTATCATTGGTGGTGCGAAAGTAAAAGATAAAATCGGTGTAATTCGTCATCTATTAGACAAAGTAGATAACTTAATCATCGGTGGCGGACTTGCTTACACATTCGTTAAAGCTTTAGGTCATGAAATTGGTCTATCTCTATGTGAAGACGACAAGATTGAACTAGCTAAAGAATTTATGCAACTTGCAAAAGAAAAAGGCGTAAACTTCTACATGCCAGTTGATGTTGTAATCACTGAGGAATTCTCTGAAACTGCAACAACTAAAATTGTTGGTATCGACTCTATCCCTTCTAACTGGGAAGGCGTGGACATCGGTCCTAAAACACGTGAAATTTATGCAGATGTAATTAAAAACTCTAAGCTTGTTGTATGGAATGGACCAATGGGTGTATTCGAAATGACTCCATTCGCAGAAGGTACAAAAGCAGTAGGACAAGCATTAGCAGATGCAGAAGGTACATACTCTGTTATCGGCGGTGGTGACTCTGCAGCAGCTGTTGAAAAATTCGGTATGGCTGATAAAATGAGCCACATTTCTACTGGCGGCGGTGCGTCATTAGAATTCATGGAAGGTAAAGAGCTTCCAGGTGTAGTTTGTCTTAACGACAAATAAGTAGCAGCCAAAGAAAAAGGACGGTGCAAAGCATGCGTAAACCAATTATCGCAGGTAACTGGAAAATGAATAAAACTCTATCTGAAGCAGTTAGCTTCGTAGAGGAAGTTAAAGGTCAAATCCCAGCAGCTTCAGCTGTTGATGCAGTAGTTTGCTCTCCAGCTCTATTCTTAGAGCGCCTTGTAGCAGCGACTGAAGGAACTGATTTACAAGTAGGTGCACAAAACATGCACTTCGAAAAAAATGGTGCATTCACTGGCGAAATTAGCCCAGTAGCACTTAGCGACTTAAAAGTAGGCTACGTAGTACTTGGCCACTCTGAGCGTCGTGAAATGTTTGCTGAAACAGATGAGTCAGTAAACAAAAAGACTATCGCAGCATTTGAACATGGTTTAACACCAATCGTATGTTGTGGTGAGACTTTAGAAGAGCGCGAAAGCGGAAAAACATTTGATCTAGTAGCAGGTCAAGTAACAAAAGCACTTGCAGGTTTAACAGAAGAGCAAGTTAAAGCAACTGTTATCGCTTATGAGCCAATCTGGGCTATCGGTACAGGTAAATCTTCTTCTTCTGCAGATGCAAACGAAGTATGTGCGCACATCCGTAAAGTTGTTGCAGAAGCTGTTTCTACAGAAGCTGCAGAAGCTGTTCGTATTCAATACGGCGGTAGCGTAAAACCAGAAAACATTAAAGAGTATATGGCACAATCTGACATCGACGGCGCTTTAGTTGGCGGTGCTAGCTTAGAGCCTGCTTCGTTCTTAGGTCTTCTGGGGGCGGTAAAATGAGAAAGCCAACAGCTTTAATCATTCTTGATGGTTTCGGACTTCGTGAAGAAACTTACGGGAATGCTGTAGCACAAGCTAAGAAACCTAATTTTGATGGTTACTGGAACAAGTTCCCTCACACAACGCTTACAGCTTGTGGAGAGGCAGTAGGTCTTCCAGAAGGTCAAATGGGTAACTCAGAGGTTGGGCACTTAAATATTGGTGCTGGCCGCGTAGTATATCAAAGTTTAACACGCGTAAACGTTGCAATTCGTGAAGGTGAGTTCGATCAGAATGAAACTTTCCAAAATGCAATTAAAAGCGTAAAAGAAAAAGGTACTGCACTTCATTTATTCGGTTTACTTTCTGACGGTGGTGTGCACAGTCACATGAACCACATGTTTGCTCTTCTTCGCTTAGCAGCTAAAGAAGGCGTTGAGAAAGTATACATTCATGCATTCTTAGATGGCCGCGATGTTGGACCAAAAACAGCACAAAGCTATATCGATGCAACAAATGAAGTAATTAAAGAAACAGGAGTAGGACAATTCGCGACTATCTCTGGTCGTTATTACTCCATGGACCGTGACAAGCGTTGGGATCGCGTAGAAAAATGTTACCGTGCTATGGTGAATGGTGAAGGCCCTACTTATAAATCAGCAGAAGAGTGTGTAGAAGACTCTTATGCAAATGGTATCTACGATGAATTCGTATTGCCGTCTGTAATTGTTAACGAAGATAACACGCCAGTTGCAACAATCAATGATGATGATGCAGTTATCTTCTATAACTTCCGTCCAGACCGTGCAATTCAAATTGCTCGTGTATTTACAAACGAAGACTTCCGTGAGTTCGATCGTGGTGAAAAAGTACCTCACATTCCAGAATTCGTATGTATGACACACTTTAGTGAAACAGTAGATGGTTACGTGGCATTCAAGCCAATGAACCTTGATAACACTTTAGGTGAAGTTGTTGCGCAAGCGGGATTAAAGCAACTTCGCATCGCGGAAACTGAAAAGTATCCGCACGTTACATTCTTCTTTAGCGGTGGTCGTGAGGCTGAATTCCCAGGAGAAGAGCGTATCTTAATTAACTCACCGAAGGTTGCAACGTATGACTTGAAACCTGAAATGAGCATTTACGAAGTAACGGACGCTTTAGTAAATGAAATCGAAAATGATAAACATGATGTTATCATTCTTAACTTTGCGAACTGTGATATGGTTGGCCATTCTGGGATGATGGAACCAACAATTAAAGCAGTAGAAGCAACTGACGAATGTTTAGGAAAAGTTGTAGAAGCGATTCTTGCAAAAGATGGTGTAGCACTTATTACTGCTGACCATGGTAATGCTGATCAGGAGTTAACTTCTGATGGTGAGCCGATGACAGCTCATACAACTAACCCGGTTCCTTTCATCGTTACAAAAAATGATGTAGAGCTTCGTGAAGGTGGTATTTTAGGAGATATTGCCCCAACAATGCTTACACTTTTAAATGTGGAACAACCGAAAGAAATGACAGGTAAAACAATTATTAAATAATTTGCTTATATAAAAAGGAGAGAATTTATTATGTCAACAATTATTGATGTTTATGCTCGCGAAGTCCTTGACTCTCGTGGTAACCCAACTGTAGAAGTAGAAGTTTACACAGAAAGCGGCGCTTTCGGACGCGCTATCGTACCAAGTGGTGCATCTACTGGTGAGCATGAAGCAGTAGAATTACGTGACGGTGACAAATCTCGTTACCTAGGTAAAGGTGTTATGAACGCAGTAAACAACGTTAACGAAGCAATCGCTCCAGAAATCGTTGGTTTCGACGTAACTGACCAAGCTGGTATCGACCGTGCTATGATCGAATTAGATGGCACTCCAAACAAAGGTAAACTAGGCGCTAACGCTATCCTTGGTGTATCTATGGCAGTAGCTCACGCAGCAGCTGACTTCGTAGGTCTTCCATTATACCGTTACCTTGGTGGATTCAATGCAAAACAATTACCAACTCCAATGATGAACATCATCAACGGTGGTTCTCACGCTGATAACAACGTTGACTTCCAAGAGTTCATGATCTTACCAGTTGGTGCTCCAACATTCAAAGAATCAATCCGTATGGGTGCTGAAGTATTCCATGCACTTAAAGCTGTATTACATGACAAAGGTCTTAACACTGCAGTAGGTGACGAAGGTGGATTCGCTCCAAACCTTGGTTCTAACCGTGAAGCATTAGAAGTAATCATCGAAGCTATCGAAAAAGCTGGTTACAAAGCTGGCGAGAACGTATTCTTAGGAATGGACGTTGCTTCTTCTGAGTTCTACAACAAAGAAACTGGTAAATATGACCTTGCAGGCGAAGGCCGTACTGGCTTAACTTCTGCAGAAATGGTTGATTTCTACGAAGAGCTTTGCAAAGACTTCCCAATCATCTCTATCGAAGATGGTTTAGACGAAAACGACTGGGATGGTCACAAATTATTAACTGAGCGTATCGGTGATAAAGTACAATTAGTTGGTGACGACTTATTCGTAACTAACACTCAAAAACTTGCTGAAGGTATCGAAAAAGGTATCTCTAACTCAATCTTAATTAAAGTTAACCAAATCGGTACTTTAACTGAGACTTTCGAAGCTATCGAAATGGCTAAACGTGCTGGTTACACAGCAGTTGTATCTCACCGTTCTGGTGAAACTGAAGATGCTACAATCGCTGACATCGCAGTTGCAACTAACGCTGGCCAAATCAAAACTGGTTCTATGAGCCGTACTGACCGTATTGCTAAGTACAACCAATTATTACGCATCGAAGACGAACTAGGCGAAATCGCTGTTTACGATGGTGTAAAATCTTTCTATAACATCAAACGATAATTGTAGAAAATAACGACAGACCGTGAGAAATCACGGTCTGTTTTTTTATGCTAAAATTGTTCTCCTGTCATAAGTGACATGAAATATTTAAAGAAACGGTTATAATCAAAATCAATTGCGATTTGATGACTCGGCCAATCAATAAATGGTTTCTGGTTCACTAAAGAGCGAAATTCCCCTATGCTTGCTCCTTGGGCAGAGGCTTCCGTCATGACAGCAATAGGTGATTTGTGATACGTGAACATAGAGTTATCAAATAAAGCGAGTATCGGCATTGTGTCATGAAAGGGACTTCCTTTTAAATCTGGTAGAGCATTTTTATAATAGCCGTAGTAATAATGATCGAATAACGGTTTGACAAGTGGGGCTTTTCCTTTTGCTTCAATATATTCAGCCATTTCTGGTGTAATGATGGAATATTGGGTGACGTTTAATGGATAGATGTACATGTTAGGTGAGGATTGAAGGACTATATTAGCGGCAGTAGGATCACCATAAAAGTTTGCTTCGGAAATAGGGGTGACATTACCAGGATGTAAAAAGGCACCGCCCATTACGTAATAAGATTTAATTTGTTTCATTAACTGTTTGCACATGATAAATAAAATTGCTAGAGAGGTAAGTCTTCCCAAACTTACAATGATTAATTCATCTTTATACTGTTCAATAAGAGGGATAACTTCAAAGAAATTCTCCATTTCTCCGTTTGTCACATTTCCTTTTGGAATAATTGGCCCGAGTCCTTGTTTCCCGTGTACATTCGTAAAGAAAGCGGGGGGGGCACCAGTAAGCGGTTGTTCTGAACCACCAAATACCTTAATGTTTCTATTTTTTGTTTCGTGCTTAAGAAAATGAGCATTTTGTACGGCCATTTCTTTTGGAACATTGCCGTAATCAGCAACAATGCCGATGATTTCTATTTTATCGATAAAGAATGCTAAGAGGAGGGCCATCGCATCATCAATGCCAGGATCACAAAAAATAAGAACTTTTTTGGGCATATGTTCACCACCTATCTTATTTATATATATGTAAGCTTAAGGATAAAAAGATTATTTTATTAAAATAACAACCTTTAAAATTCAGAAAATAAAAACTTCTTATATTAGGTCAAGGTTTTTGACTTAATTCCCTTTTAGAAATGCAGTCATATCAAGGGTGTAAGCGTATAACATAGGCGTTTTTTGCTGTCAAGTTGATAAATTGCAGCTTTTTACAATTTATACTATGATAAAGATATTAACAGAAGATCGTATAAATTAGAGGGATGATGAACATGAAATTTACAAAGATTCTTGTCCAAATTGCTGCTCTTTACGTTTTTTATATGGTTGGAACGTGGGTACAAGAAATGTTGAATATTCCGATCCCAGGAAGTTTGATTGGAATGTTCCTCTTACTTGTTTTACTTAGCCTAAAAGTTCTTCCAGTGAAATGGTTTGATTTAGGAGCAGAAACACTCGTTGCTATTATGCCGTTTTTATTAATTCCGCCAACGCTTGGCCTAATGAATTACGGTGCTTTTTTTATGAGTAAAGGAATTTCTCTTTTCATTACAGTTGTAGCGAGTACATTTTTAATTATTATTGTCGCAGGACATACAGGACAATATCTTGCGAATAGAAAGGAAAGAGAGTCGCGATGAGTCAAATATTGATCGGAATCGGTTGGGTTCTTTTTACGGTGCTATTATATCAATTATCTAAAAAAATCTATAAAGTATTTCCAACACCATTCACCATTCCAATGCTTGTAGCAACAGGATTAATGGCTTTCTTATTTATCGTGCTTGATATACCGTATCAACATTATATGGAAAGTGGTGGTGGCTGGATTGCGAAGCTGCTCGGACCTGGTGTTGTAGCATTTGCAATTCCTCTTTATAAACAACGTCACGTTCTGCAAAAATATGTTGTACCAATTGCCGGCGGGGTACTAGTAGGTACAACAGTTGCCATTGCAAGTGACTTTGCTATTGCCTCACTTATGGGAACAGATAAAAGCTTAATTTTATCTTCTTTACCAAAATCAGTGACAATGCCAGTTGCGATGAGTGTTTCAGAGCAAGTTGGCGGTGTACCGTCATTAACAGCAGCTTTCGTTGTTATTGCAGGTATTACCGGAACGATTACGGGCCCGCTTTTATTAAAATGGAGCCGCGTTACAAACTCAGTTGGTAAAGGTATCGGATTTGGATGTGCTTCTCATATTATGGGCGTGATGAGAGCGATGAAAAATAATGAACATGAAGGTGTTATTGGATCGGTAACAATGACATTAACAGCCATTTTGACATGTTTGCTCGGGCCGTTATTTGCAATGATGTTCATGTAATAGAAGAAAAGCGAGAGCAGCCTTATAGCTCTCGCTTTTCTATAGAATTTATGCTACAGTTACAATAACTGAATCTTTGTAGGAGGTACGCCAAGTGCATACGTTATTATCCGTTTTACTTATTATTGTATCGATTTTAATGATTGTTATGGTACTTATGCAGTCTAGTAATAGCTCAGGCCTTTCAGGTGCAATTTCAGGCGGTGCAGAGCAACTATTTGGTAAGCAAAAAGCACGTGGAATTGAAGCGGTATTAAACCGTATTACAATTGTTTTAGCTGTATTGTTCTTCGCATTAACAATTGGTGTTACGTACTTAAACTTATAGAATTGAAAGAAGAAGCGTTAGTAAGATGTACTAATGGTTCTTCTTTTTTTGTTTTGTCATTTGAAAGATGTTTCTAATTAGATTATAGAAATATAAATATGGTACACTAGATATAGAAAGAATACGACTAGATTACAGAAGAGAAAGAGGAGAAGTACATGATGAAATTAGCATCTCCGAAACCATTTACATTTGAGGGTGGAGACCGCGCTGTTTTATTACTACATGGATTCACAGGAAACTCAGCTGATGTACGTATGTTAGGGCGTTTCTTAGAAAAGAAAGGCTACACTTGTCATGCGCCAATTTATAAAGGGCACGGTGTACCACCAGAAGAGCTTGTTCATACAGGTCCTGAAGATTGGTGGCAAGACGTAACGGAGGCATATCAGCTTTTAAAAGATAAAGGTTTTGAGAAAATTGCTGTCGTTGGATTATCACTTGGCGGAGTATTTTCTCTAAAATTAGGTTATACAGTACCGGTTTTAGGTGTAGTACCAATGTGTGCACCAATGTATATTAAAAGTGAAGAAACGATGTACCAAGGTATATTGGCATATGCCCGCGAATATAAAAAGCGTGAGCAAAAATCACCAGAGCAAATCGAACAAGAAATGTTGGAATTCCAAAAGACACCGATGAATACATTAAAAGCATTACAACAATTAATTGCTGACGTACGTAACAATGTGGATATGATCTATGCACCAACATTTGTTGTACAAGCGCGTCATGATGAAATGATTAATACGGATAGTGCTAACATTATTTATAACGGTGTAGAATCTACGTTAAAAGACATTAAATGGTATGAAGACTCTACGCATGTCATTACACTGGATAAACAGCGTGACGAGCTACATGAGGATGTATATAACTTCTTGGAGCAACTAGATTGGTAAGATCTAGTTGCCTCTTTTTTTCATAAGGGAATTTTTTTTATGGAAGCTGTAAAAAATCATTGGGAGATGATTGAAGTTTCGCTTTATACATCCCCCATCTTTCGGATACACTAAATAATATAAGGGTTTAAAGGAGGTATTTTTGCTTGGAAGAAATCATACAAGAACATATTGATAAGTTGTTATTATTTATGAGAGAAGAAGCGTATAAACCGCTAACGATACAAGAGTTAGAAGAGGCATTTGGGATTGAAGGTTCTGAGGGCTTTAAAGATTTTGTAAAGGCACTTGTAACGATGGAAGAGAAGGGACTTGTTATTCGTACTCGTAGCAACCGTTACGGTCTTCCTGAAAAAATGAATTTAGTACGTGGTAAGTTAATTGGACATGCACGTGGCTTTGCATTCGTTGTACCAGACGAGAAGAAAACAGGAGACGACGATCTTTTCATCCCGCCTACAGAATTAAACGGTGCGCTTCATGGCGATACAGTATTAGCACGCCTTAGTTCTCAATCGAGCGGTTCACGTCAAGAAGGTTCCATTGTACGCATTTTAGAGCGTGGAACGAAAGAACTAGTTGGTACATATACAGAGTCGAAAAACTTTGGATTTGTTATACCTGACAATAAGCGCTGGACGAGTGACATTTTCGTATTGAAAAGTGCATCAATGGGTGCTGTAGAAGGTCATAAAGTAGTTGTGAAAATTACGAGCTATCCAGAGAATCGTTTAAGTGCAGAAGGTGAAGTTATTCAAATTCTAGGTCATAAAAATGACCCAGGAGTAGATATTTTATCTGTTATTCATAAACATCATTTACCTTTAGCATTCCCAGAGGAAGTGATGGAGCATGCAAACAGTGTACCAGAAACGATTTCAGAAGAAGATTTAAAAGATCGCCGTGACCTGCGTGACCAAATGATCGTAACAATTGACGGTGCAGACGCGAAAGATTTAGATGACGCTGTTACAGTAACGAAGCTCGAGAACGGAAACTATAAGCTTGGCGTTCATATTGCGGATGTAAGTCATTACGTTCAAGAAGGTTCTCCAATTGATGTAGAAGCAGCAGAGAGAGCGACGAGTATATATCTTGTTGACCGTGTAATTCCGATGATTCCGCATCGTCTATCTAACGGTATTTGCTCATTAAATCCGAAAGTAGACCGTCTGACGTTATCTTGTGAAATGGAAATTAACAATTTAGGTGACGTTGTAAAGCACGAGATTTTCCAAAGCGTGATTAAAACGACAGAGCGTATGACGTATGCTGACGTAAGAAGCATTTTAGAAGATGAGGACGAAGAGTTAATTAAACGCTATGAGCCGCTCGTACCGATGTTTAAAGAGATGGGACAATTAGCACAAATTTTACGTGAAAAGCGTATGCGCCGCGGTGCAATCGACTTTGATTTTAAAGAAGCAAAAGTATTAGTAGATGAAGAAGGAAAACCGACCGATGTTGTCATGCGTGATCGTTCAGTATCAGAGAAGTTAATTGAAGAATTTATGCTTGTTGCGAACGAAACAGTAGCAGAGCACTTCCACTGGATGAACGTACCATTCATGTACCGTGTCCATGAAGATCCGAAAGAAGATAAGCTTGAGCGTTTCTTCGAGTTTGTAACGAACTTCGGATATGCAGTAAAAGGACGTGCGAATGAAGTACATCCTCGTGCGTTGCAACAAATTCTCGAAATGGTTCAAGGACAGCCAGAAGAAGTAGTCATTTCAACAGTTATGCTTCGTTCAATGAAGCAAGCACGTTACGATGCGGATAGCTTAGGGCATTTCGGTTTATCAACTGAGTTCTACACGCATTTCACATCACCAATTCGTCGTTACCCAGATACAATTGTTCATAGATTAATTCGTGAATACATCATTAACGGTAAAGTCGACAATGAAACGCAAGCAAAATGGCGTGAAAAATTACCTGAGATTGCAGAACACTCTTCTAATATGGAACGTCGTGCTGTTGAAGCTGAGCGTGAAACAGACGAAATGAAAAAAGCAGAGTATATGGTTGATAAGATTGGCGAAGAGTATGACGGTATGATTAGCTCTGTAACAAACTTCGGTTTATTCGTAGAGCTTCCAAATACAATTGAAGGTCTTGTACACGTTAGCTACTTAACGGATGATTACTACCGCTATGACGAGCAGCATTTCGCAATGATTGGAGAACGTACAGGTAACGTATTCCGCATCGGTGACGAAATTACAATTCGCGTTATTAACGTAAACAAAGACGAGCGTGCAATTGACTTTGAAATCGTTGGCATGAAAGGTACACCTCGTCGTAAGTTCAAAGACCGCCCAGTCGTTATCGAACAGCCAAGAACAGGCAGAAAGAAACGCGGTGGACGTAGCGAGCGCAGTAATGAGCGCGGCGGAGAACGTGGCACAGGAAGAAAATTTGACCGTGGTGGTAAAGGAAAAGGAAGAGGATCTGCATCCGCATCTTCGTCCGCAAGCCAGCCAGGGA
>NZ_MACG01000024.1 GCF_001884035.1 Bacillus tropicus | reverse complement strand
GGCTTGCTTCTTCACAAGCGAGCTATGTAACAGGTATTACACTGTTTGCTGATGGTGGCATGACTCTATACCCATCTTTCCAAGCTGGACGTGGTTGATTAATCCATAATTAAGTTGTTTTTTATCAATAAGTTTAAATGAAGCAGTTAGCCTTTGCTAGCTGCTTTTTTATTGAATGATTTTTTAAATACATGGTAATACTATAGATACACCAAGGTTGAATACGAATAACCATTGTGTTCTTCTTATTCACAGAGCAGTTAGCTTTTGCTAACTGCTTTTCCTTTAGTAAAAATAAATGAATTTTTATTAAATCCACTTTCGTATAACATTTCTTTCTCATTTACACTATAACTATAGCTTTATGCTCCGCCTCCATTACACGTAGGGCCTAATTTTCGTTTTTATAAACATATACTTTCATGAAATCGGGTTCTGTATACTGCAAATCCTTCTAGAAACTGACATAAACACATAAAGCTAATGATATTTACCCCTGAGCTTCTAATGTAGAAGTACTTAAACTCACCCATGTAATCTTTTTTACAAGTAATAACTCTAAATTCCTTAATTGTAGTTGCTAACTTCCAGCCTTGTTCTTTTGGAATATGTTTAGTAATTGCTTTTTCCTTTGTTCAGCTATATACGTAAATATGCTAGCGCAAGGTGTCATTACTGACGCCGCCCTCTTCTACTTTTTTCTAATTATCTTTTGGATTAAAATAACATTTCCATTCATGTTTTATCTATTTGATTACTTCACGCTTAAACCATTTAGCTCTAGTTAACTTGTCGAGACGAAAATTATAATTCTCCGCTGTTACAAGCTCTTTATTATTCCCCTAATAAATTCCTTTTAAATTATCTTGTGTAACCATTTCAAATAAATCATCAGCTCATCGGGTTCTAATACAAGATGCCCATATTGTACAGAAACAAGCTCCTTATAAGTAAAAAAACATAAAATATATAGATTCTTTATAAAGGAGCTGAAAATTCAATGTACCCTGCTCATTATGTATCTTGGGGACAATGGCATCAACACCACCCTCATCAAACATGGCAACAATGGCATCATACAATGTGGCCACAGTATATGAATTGGAATCAATGGCATCAACATTACCCTCATCAAACATGGCAACAATGGCATCAACAATTTCCAGTACCTTACCATCGTTAAAACTAAAAACTATACAACAAGGGCACCCTCTAATTGGATGCCCCTTTGTTTTAATATAAAAATTTCATATAAACATCAACCTATATTTTTGTTATATGATTTTTTATATGAGATTCATTATATACGTCACTCTGAAAGATATTTCTAAAGTAAAAAAATCAATTTAAAGAACTGATTCTATGATTTCTGAAAAAATCTTGTTATACAATTACTCATCCGCGTCCAGCTTGGAAGGATGGGTATAGAGTCATGCCACCATCAGCAAACAGTGTAATACCTGTTACATAGCTCGCTTGTGAAGAAGCAAGCC
>NZ_MACG01000023.1 GCF_001884035.1 Bacillus tropicus | reverse complement strand
TAAAAATTGACGTTTCACGTTGTTTGTTTCGTTTAGTTTTCAAAGTTCAACATCGCGTTTCAGCGACTTTTATAATATATCATAGTATATTATTTTCGTCAACAAGTTTTTTTCGATAACTTGTATCTCTCATTTGCTGACTCTGCCTATTATATAGACTTTCTCTTCCCTATGCAAGTATTATTATAAAAAAATAAAGAGGGGAGATATCTCCCCTCTTATTCTTCTGAAGAAACCTCTTCGCTCGTTTCTTCCTCATCATCTTTTTGTGCTTTTGCTACTGTCGCTACCTCTTGCTCATCCTCTAATCGAATTAGACGAACACCTTGTGTATTACGTCCCATTTGAGAGATTTGATCAACTGGCATACGAATAATAACACCTGCTGCTGTAATTAACATGATATCTTCTTCACCTGTTACAGATTTAACAGCTACTAATTTACCGTTTTTATCTGTAATATTACAAGTCTTCAGACCTTTACCACCACGGCTTTGTAGACGGTATTCATCAATTGGCGTACGTTTTCCGTAACCATTTTTCGTTACAATTAAGACATTTACATCCTCTTCGACAATTTCCATACCTACAACTTGATCTTCTTCACCTAATGTAATTGCTTTTACACCAGCCGCATTACGTCCCATAGAACGCACATCTTGCTCGTTAAAACGAATTAACATACCATTGCTTGTTCCTACAATAATATCCTTATCACCAGATGTTAAACGTACAGATATTACTTCATCCTCTTCACGAAGAGAGATTGCAATCAAACCATTTGTACGGATATTCGCAAATGATGAAAGTGGTGTTCTCTTAGAGATACCTTGTTTTGTTGTGAAGAATAAGAATTCATCGTCACCAAATTCACGAATTGGAATAATGGCGTTAATCCATTCACCCTTATCTACACCTAATAGGTTAATAATAGGTATACCTTTCGCTGTACGACTATACTCTGGGATTTCATATCCTTTCGTACGGTATACTTTCCCCTTATTAGTGAAGAATAGAATATGATCATGCGTAGAAGTAGTTAATAAATGCTCTACGAAATCATCATCATTTGTTCCCATTCCTTGCACACCACGTCCACCACGGTTCTGTGTTTTGTACGTAGAAGCTGGTAACCTCTTAATATAACCATTATGAGTTAACGTAATGGCGATGTTTTGTTCTGGAATCAAGTCTTCATCTTCAATAGACTCCATACCACCAATTGTAATTTCTGTGCGTCTCTTATCATTGAAGCGCTCTTTTACTTCTGTTAATTCTTCACGAATAATCTCAAGAACCTTTTCTTCATCTGCTAAGATTGCTTTTAATTCAGCGATTAACTTCATTAAATCTTGATATTCTTGTTCAATTTTTTCGCGTTCTAATCCTGTTAAGCGTTGCAGACGCATATCTAAAATGGCTTGCGCTTGTTTTTCACTTAAGCCGAAACGTTCCATTAAACCTTGCTTTGCAATTTCCGCTGTTTTCGAACTACGAATTAATGTAATAACTTCATCCAGGTGGTCTAAGGCAATTCGTAACCCTTCTAAAATATGAGCACGCGCTTCTGCTTTTTCTAGTTCATAAGCAGTACGTCTACGAATTACTACCTTTTGATGTTCCAAGTAATGATATAAATTTTGTTTTAAGTTCAGTACTTGCGGCTCTCCATTTACAAGAGACAGCATGTTAATACCAAAACTTGTTTGAAGTGCTGTATGTTTATATAAGTTATTTAATAATACATTAGCATTAGCATCACGACGTACTTCCATAACAATACGCATACCATTTCGATCTGATTCATCACGTAAATCTGTAATACCTTCAATTTTCTTATCCCGAACTAATTCTGCAATTTTTTCAATTAATCGCGCCTTATTCACTTGATAAGGTAGTTCCGTTACGATAATAGATTGTTTGCCATTTGACTTCTCTTCAATTTCAACCTTAGCACGAAGTATAATAGAACCGCGTCCTGTTTCATACGCTCTACGAATACCACTTCTTCCTAAAATTAAACCTGCCGTCGGGAAATCCGGTCCTGGAATGTACTCCATTAATTCTGCAATAGTAATATCAGGATTATGACTTAATGCCAATACTCCATCAATTACTTCACCAAGTTGATGCGGCGGAATATTCGTTGCCATACCAACTGCAATACCTGTCGTACCATTTACTAGTAAGTTAGGAAAACGCGCCGGTAATACAATCGGCTCTCTTTCAGAACCATCATAGTTATCTTGATAATCAATCGTATTTTTTGAAATATCACGAATTAATTCCATAGAAATCTTAGACATTCTTGCTTCTGTATAACGCATCGCTGCCGCTGAATCTCCATCGACAGATCCAAAGTTACCATGCCCATCAACAAGCATATAACGTTGACTGAAATCTTGCGCCATACGTACCATCGTTTCATAAACAGCTGAATCACCATGAGGGTGATACTTACCGATTACTTCACCAACAATACGTGCTGATTTCTTATACGCTTTCTCAGCCGTAATTCCTAAATCATTCATCGCATATAAAACCCTACGATGCACAGGTTTTAATCCATCACGAACATCTGGTAATGCACGAGATACGATAACACTCATTGCGTAATCTAAAAATGAGGTACGCATTTCATGGCTAATATTAATTTCTCGAATTCGTGCTTGTTGTTGATTGTCTGACATCAACGAGCACCTCCTCTTACATTTCCGTTACACATACATTGATTTATATGTAGAAGACAGGAATACTCAGATTCCTGTCATTACTCATTTAAATATCAAGGTTTTTCACGTATTTTGCATTTTCTTGGATAAAGTTACGGCGTGGCTCTACTTTATCCCCCATTAAAATTTCAAATGTTTCATCTGCTTCAATTGCATCTTGAAGGGAAACTTGAAGTAATGAACGCACTTCTGGGTCCATTGTTGTTTCCCAAAGCTGAGTTGGATTCATTTCTCCTAGACCTTTGTAACGTTGGATCCCAGGTTTAGGTTGAGCTGGTAATTCAGCTAAAATCTTTTCAAGCTCTTTCTCATTATAAGCATATTGAATTTTTTTACCTTGTTGTACTTTAAACAACGGTGGCTGTGCAATATAGATATAACCATGTTCAATAATTTGACGCATATAACGATAGAAGAACGTTAATAATAGGGTACGAATATGTGCACCATCTACGTCGGCATCCGTCATAATAATAACTTTATGATAACGAGCTTTCTCAATATCAAAATCTCCGCCAATGTTCGTACCAATTGCAGTAATAATTGTACGCACTTCATCGTTAGATAAGATTTTATCTAATCTTGCTTTTTCAACGTTAATAATTTTACCTTTTAGTGGCAAAATTGCTTGGAAGTGACGATCACGCCCTTGTTTTGCTGATCCACCGGCAGAGTCACCCTCTACAATGTAAATTTCACTAATTGCTGGATCTTTCGAAGAGCAATCTGCTAATTTACCAGGTAAACTTGAAACTTCTAATGCGCTCTTGCGGCGTGTCAATTCACGCGCTTTTTTCGCTGCAACACGTGCACGTGCTGCCATCGTACCTTTTTCTACGATTTTTCGTGCAACGTTCGGGTTTTCTAGTAAGAACTTTTCAAAAGCCTCTGAAAACACAGACTCTGTAATCGTTCTCGCTTCACTATTCCCAAGTTTCGTCTTCGTTTGTCCTTCAAATTGTGGATTTGGATGTTTGATTGATACAATTGCAGTTAAACCTTCACGAACATCCTCACCCGTTAAGTTACTGTCTGCATCTTTTAAAATACTATTTTTACGCCCATAATCGTTAATCACACGAGTTAAAGCTGTTTTAAACCCTACTTCATGTGTTCCACCTTCATACGTATGAATGTTATTCGTAAATGAGTAAATATTATTTGTATATCCTTCGTTATACTGTAAGGAAACCTCAACTTGAATACCATCTTTTGATCCTTCTACATATACAGGTTCTTCATGGATTGGTTGTTTTGAGCGATTTAAATGCTCAACATATGATTTAATTCCACCTTCATAATGGAATTCTTTCTTTTGCTTATGTTCACGTTTATCTTCAATCGTCAATTTAATATTACGATTTAAAAATGCTAATTCACGCATACGAGTTGCTAGCGTATCAAATTCGTATACTGTTGTTTCCTGAAAAATTTCTGGATCTGGTTTAAATCGAGTTATCGTTCCTGTTTGATCTGTGTCACCAATGACTTTTAAATCCGCAACCGGAATACCTCTTTCGTATTTTTGATAATGGATTTTACCTTCACGATGTACAAATACCTCTAGTTCTGTTGATAGAGCATTTACTACAGATGCCCCAACACCATGCAAACCACCAGAAACTTTATAACCGCCGCCGCCAAACTTACCACCGGCATGAAGAACGGTCATAATAACTTCTACAGCAGGACGTCCCATTTTTTCTTGTATACCAACTGGAATACCACGTCCATTATCCGTTACACGAATACTATTATCTTCTTCGATACTAACGTTAATTTCATCACAGTACCCTGCAAGTGCTTCATCAATACTATTATCGACGATTTCCCACACAAGATGGTGAAGTCCTTTTCCGCTTGTAGATCCAATATACATACCAGGGCGTTTTCGAACTGCTTCTAGTCCTTCAAGTACCTGTATTTGACTTTCATCATATGAATTTTCTTGCATTTGCTTTTGTTCCATTGACACAAAGATCACCTACTTTTCCATTTAAACAGGGATTACGCCCTATCTATTTCACAATCTACCGTGCCGTTCGTTACATGAATTGTTTTCGCTTCTTTTAATGTTTCGTGTTCAATTCCGTCGACACTCGTCGTTGTCACAAATGTTTGCACTTTTCCTTGAATTGTATTTAACAGATGCGATTGACGATAATCATCTAATTCTGATAATACATCATCTAATAAAAGAATCGGATATTCCTTAACTTCTGAGTAAATCAATTCAATTTCAGCTAATTTTAGGGACAGTGCGGTCGTTCGTTGTTGTCCTTGCGAACCAAAGACTTGAACATTTTTACTATTAACGAAGAATTGTAAATCATCACGATGAGGACCAATTAAAGTCGTACCCCGGAAAATTTCACGTTGTTTCACTGATTGAAAACTTTCATAGTATACTTCTTTTATTTTCGACAAATCCATTGATTCTGATACATCTACACTCGGTTTATAGACAATTTCCAATTCTTCTAATCCACGGCTTATACCACGGTGAATTGGAGCTGCCCATTCTTGTAGTAAATGCAAAAATTCAAAACGTTTTTGCAATATTTTTGTACCATGCTCAATAAGTTGAAGTGTAAATACATCCAACATCGTTTCCTCATTCTTACTATTCCCTTGCATCTTTTTCAGCAAGTGATTTCGTTGTGTGAGCACCTTTTGATATTGACTCAATTCATACAAATAGACCGGAGCTATTTGGCCTAATTCCATATCTAAAAAGCGTCTTCTTACTTGAGGGCTTCCTTTTACAAGATTTAAATCTTCTGGGGCAAACATGACAACATTCATCACGCCAATATATTGACTCAATTTTTGTTGTTCAAGTTGATTTAATTTTGCCTTTTTACCTTTTTTAGAGATATTTAATTCCAAAGACAAAGAACTATTTCTCTTTTGTAACTTCCCTTTAATTTGACCGAAATCTTCATCCCAACGGATAAGCTCACGATCATTAGAGGTTCTATGAGATTTCGCCATCGCTAAAACATAAATAGCTTCCATCAAATTCGTTTTCCCTTGCGCATTTTCGCCGATAATTACATTTACCTTATCTTCAAAGGAAAGCTCTAACTTTTCATAATTGCGATAGTTTTTTAATTGTATTTCTGAAATAAACAAAGGGCTCCCCCTTTATGACTGAACTTGGAAACTTCCGCTTCCTGGAATTTCAATAATATCGTTCGCATACAGTTTGCGACCTCTTCTATTTTCAAGTTCTTGATTCACGTACACTTCATATTCTTGTAAAAACCATTTTACAGCGCCACCTGTATCAATTACATCAGCTAACTTTAAAAATTGTCCTAGTGTAATATACTCTGTTGAAATTTTAATACGTTTCATAAAATCGCTCACTTTCTGAAAGTGTTCATTCTTTCATTGTACTAAATAAACTAGCATTAGGAAAGTAATACCCAAAAATCAAATAAGGGCTACTAGCATCTGAAAACTAGCAACCCTTATTTCTTACTTAGTAAGTACGAACCGGTAAAATTAATTGAATAATGGATTCATCATTTACTGTACGAATTAAGAATGGTCTCATTGCTCCAGTAAAGCTAATCTTAATTTCAGTACTATCTAATGCTTTTAGTGCATCCATCATATATTTTGCACTAAAAGAGATTTTTAACTCTTCCCCATCTACTTTTTCACATTGAACTTCTTCTACTACTTTTCCGATTTCTGGTGAATTCGAAGAAATTTCTAGCATTGCTTGCTCTAAAGTTGATAATTTTACAACATTATTACGACCATCTCTTGCTAACAGAGATGCACGATCAATTGCTTGTAAAAATTCTTTTGTATTTACAAAAATATCTGTTTTACTCTCTGCTGGAATTAAGCGAGTTGTATCAGGATAATTTCCTTCTAACAATCTTGAGAAGAATAATAAATGTTTTGTACGGAATAATACTTGATACTCCGTAATAACGATATCTACCATTTCTTCAGACTCATCTAGAATTTTGCTTAATTCATTTAAGCTTTTCCCCGGAATAACAACATTTGCTTGGAATTCATCTGCAATACCTTCGATTTTTGCTTTTCGAAGAGCTAGCCTGTGACTATCTGTAGCAATACAAGTTAGTTCGCTGTTATATACCTTCCAGTTTACACCTGTCAAGATTGGTCTTGTTTCAGAAGTAGAAACTGCAAATACAGTTTGTCTGATCATATGTTTAAGTAAATCCGTTGGAATCTTAAAAACATGATGTTCTTCAATTTGTGGTAACAATGGGTATTCTGCAGAATCTAAACCATTTAAATTAAACTCTGATTTTCCAGAAGTTATTTTTGTCATCAAATGATTTTCCACAGAAATTTCTACAGTTTCTTTAGGTAATTTTTTTACAATTTCACTAAAATATTTCGCCTGTAAAACAATACTCCCTGACTGTTTTACTTCTACGATTTCTTTTCCATCCTCTTCAACTGGGATAAAAGATTCAATCGAAATATCTGCATCGCTTCCTGTTAATGTAACTCCTTCTTCCGTAGCAACAACTTTAATTCCTGTAAGGATCGGAATTGTTGTACGAGAAGAAACAGCCTTCATTACATCTTGTACACTTCTTACAAGATAGTCTTTTTGTATTGTAAAACGCATAAAGAAAAACCTCCGGTAAGTATAAGATTTTATTTAATTAATAAAGATAAAAAATAGTAGTAATAGTAATAGGGCTTGTGGATATGTGGATAACTCCGTTGAGAGATGTAAAAACAGTCTATCTACATGTGGATAGACTGTGCGTAAAACAAGGAAAGTTATTCACACTATTCAGCTACTACTTTAAAATATCGTTAATTTCTTCAACTTGCTTTTGTAATTGCGTATCCGTCTTAAGTAGCTTAGAAATTTTTTCATGGGCATGGATAACTGTTGTATGATCGCGTCCACCGAATTCTTCACCTATTTTAGGTAAGGAGGAGTCTGTCAGTTCACGTGATAAATACATTGCAATTTGGCGAGGAAAGGCAACTGATTTCGTTCGCTTTTTCGCCTTGAAATCTTCCAATTTTACTTGATAAACATCTCCGACAGCTTTTTGAATATCATAAATGGAGATAATTTTTGGTTTAGAGTTTGGAATAATATCTTTAAGTGCTTCAGCTGCTAAATCAGCATTAATATCTTTATTAATTAAAGATGAATAAGCTACAACTCGGATGAGTGCACCTTCTAGTTCACGAATATTTGAATCGATTTGATTTGCAATATAAAGCATGACCTCATTTGGTATATCAAGTCCTTCAGCCTTTGCCTTTTTGCGCAAAATTGCAATTCGTGTTTCTAAATCTGGTGGCGTAATGTCCGTAATGAGTCCCCATTCAAAGCGAGAACGAAGACGATCTTCTAAAGTTGGAATTTCTTTTGGTGGCCGATC
Organism: Bacillus tropicus; assembly: GCF_001884035.1. Classification (GTDB taxonomy): domain Bacteria; phylum Bacillota; class Bacilli; order Bacillales; family Bacillaceae_G; genus Bacillus_A; species Bacillus_A tropicus. The sequence continues at coordinate 132,880 of NZ_MACG01000023.1, read as the reverse complement.
ACTGGAAATTACAATTTGTTTACTTTCTTCGTGTAATGCATTGAATGTATGGAAAAACTCTTCTTGAGTCTGTTCTTTTCCCGCTAAAAATTGAATATCATCTATCAATAAAACATCTACATTGCGGTATTTATTACGAAAATCGACTGCTTTATTATCACGAATAGAATTAATGAATTCATTTGTAAATTTTTCTGATGATAAATATACAACTTTGGCATTTGGGTTATGTTCAATTACATAATGACCAATTGCATGCATTAAATGGGTCTTTCCAAGTCCAACTCCCCCATAAATAAAGAGGGGATTATATGCTTTAGCTGGCGCTTCGGCAACGGCCAATGAAGCAGCGTGAGCAAAACGGTTACCAGAGCCAATAACAAACGTATCAAACGTATATTTTGGGTTTAGCATACTCTGTGGTAAATGATTAGAATCATCTTGTGCTGAATTTGGTTTAGAAGGAGGAAGATCAATCTCCTCTTCAGCTTGACTTTGGGGAATAATAAAGCGAATAGCTAATTTTGCCCCTGTTAAATCATAAAGTGTTTCTGAAATTAGCTCTGAATAATGAGATTCTAACCAATCGCGGGCGAATTCATTTGGAGCTGTAATTGTTAATACGTCTTTCTTTAAATTATGTGCGGTTGTTGATTTTAACCATGTTTCATAACTTGGTTTACTGACCTTTTTTTCTAGTTCTTTTAAGGCGCTGTTCCATAAATCAGAGATGTTTTCCAAAGGTGTCCCTCCTTTACTAAGATGGTAAAAGAATAAGGTTGCGCAACAAATGTACAACCTAAATAAATATAAAATGTATATTTATACGAAACGTATTTTAAAACCTAAAAACGTCGTTTGTATATGAGATAGGGTTTTCGACAAAAAAAGCAAATGTGGATAATTATTTACCCACATGTGATTAAAACTGTCCACATGTTATACACAAATTGTGGATAAGATAAAGATGTGGAAAACTTATTCAAAGTGAAAACACAACTATAATATCAAAAAAAAGTAGCTATAGCAATGAAATTAAGAAAGTTATCCACAAAATCAATACCTTGTGGAATAAACTTGTCCACAACACGATATACTGTGTAAAAGTACGAAAAGAGTTTGTGGATATAAAAAACAAGAAAAAACATTTATCCACAAGGAAATATAGCGTCTGTGAAAAAGTATGTGAATAGGTTCAAAATGAATATTTGATGAAAATTTCTAGAACCATTGACATTTTCCTAGTTGATTAACTATAATTTATAAGACTGTCTTTAACAGATATTCCTCAGGGAGGTGTCATATAATGAAAAGAACTTACCAACCAAATAAACGTAAGCGCAGCAAAGTACATGGTTTCCGCAGCCGTATGAGCACAGCGAACGGACGTAAAGTGCTAGCAGCTCGTCGTCGTAAAGGAAGAAAAGTATTATCTGCGTAGACCACTGATCGTTCAGTGGTCTTTTTTTCTAATAATAGTGAATTTCCGCTGATGAACTACAGGAGTGTCAATTGATATGAAGAAAAAACATCGTATAAAAAAGAATGATGAATTCCAGACGGTTTTTCAAAAAGGAAAATCGAATGCGAATCGTCAATTTGTTGTGTATCAACTAGATAAAGAAGGGCAGCCAAACTTTCGTATTGGCCTTTCTGTCAGCAAGAAAATAGGAAATGCAGTAGTGCGTAACCGAATTAAACGTATGATTCGCCAGTCGATCACAGAATTAAAAGATGAGATAGATTCTGGAAAAGATTTTGTTATAATAGCAAGGAAGCCTTGTGCAGAGATGACATATGAAGAAGTAAAGAAAAGCTTAATTCATGTCTTTAAACGCTCTGGTATGAAAAGAATAAAAAAGTAGCGTAAGGAAATGAATTACACTATATACATACCGATACAAGGAGGAGTAGGCTTTGAAAAAGAAATTAGGTTTACTAGCCATGGTTGTTGCATTAATGGCGATTACTGCTGGCTGTAGTGAAGTAAATCAGCCAATTACACCAAAAAGCACTGGAATTTGGAATGAATACTTCGTATACCCGCTTTCTCAGTTAATTACGTATTTTGCCAACTTATTTGGTAGTAATTACGGTTTAGCAATTGTTGTTACAACTCTTATTATTCGTTTTGCATTATTACCATTAATGATTAAGCAAACGAAGAGTACGAAAGCAATGCAAGCGTTACAACCAGAAATGGTGAAGTTAAAAGAGAAATATAGTTCTAAAGATCAAGCAACGCAGCAAAAATTACAACAAGAAATGATGCAGTTATATCAAAAAAATGGTGTAAATCCATTAGCAGGATGTTTACCAATCTTTGTTCAGATGCCTATTTTATTCGCGTTTTACCATGCGATTATGAGAACATCAGAAATTAGTAAGCATACATTCTTATGGTTCGACTTAGGACAGGCAGATCCATACTATATCTTACCGGTTGTTGCGGCAATTACGACATTTATTCAGCAAAAACTTGCAGTGGCAGGAACTGCTGGTCAAAATCCGCAAATGGCAATGATGATTTGGTTAATGCCAATCATGATTTTAATCTTTGCAATTAACTTCCCAGCTGCGTTATCACTTTACTGGGTTGTTGGTAATATCTTTGGTATCGCTCAAATGTACTTGATCAAAGGGCCGGAAATTAAGGCTAGTAAGGCAGGAGGATCAAGCAAGTGAGTATAATTACTGCTAAAGGACAAACAGTCGAGCTGGCAGTACAGGATGCTTTAAGGCAATTAAATGTTTCAAAAGACCGAGTAGATATAAATATTATCGATGAGGGTAAGAGAGGGTTCTTAGGTTTATTTGGGAACCGACCTGCAGTAGTAGAAGTTGTATTGAAGAAAGATCCAATTCAAGAATGTGAAGAATATTTAAAAAATGTTATTCACGATATGGGTGTGGAAGCTGAGATTAGTAAAATTGTAAAAGGACGCGAAGTTGAATTTACAATTTACGGCGAAAATGTGGGTGTTTTGATTGGAAAAAGAGGAAACACCTTGAATTCTTTACAGTATTTAACAAAACTTGTGGCGAATCGTAATACGAAGCAGTACATTGGTATCACATTAGATGCTGAAAATTATCGTAGTAAAAGAAAAGCTACGTTAGAAGCACTTTCTTATCGATTAGCCAAACAAGTAGTGAGTACGAAAAAAAGAGTTGTATTGGAGCCTATGCCATCTTTTGAACGAAAGATTATCCACCAAGCATTATCTAATCATCAAAATATCATTACAACTTCTGAAGGAAAAGAACCACATCGACATGTTGTAATATCTTCCAAGTGACCGGTTACTCAATTGAGTGCCGGTTTTTTTGAGGGGAAAATGGGTGTGGATAACTAAAAAAACACTAAACTTATCCACTGTGAATAAGTTTAGTGTTTTTTACATGAGGACATAATAAAATGAGTTATTATTCTTTTGTAGATAGGTTCGTTATGGTATTCTAATAATTTAGTGAAGAAAATAATCATGTTGAAATAGAGATAAATAAGCAAGTGAGGTGAAAGGACATGGAATTTGATACAATTGCCGCGATTTCCACAGCACTTGGAGAGGGTGCAATTGCCATTGTTCGAGTAAGTGGGGATGATGCGGTTGAAAAAGTTAATCGTATTTTTAAAGGGAAGGATTTAACAGAGGTTCCTTCTCACACAATTCATTATGGTCATATTGTTGATTTAGATACAAATCAAGTTATTGAAGAAGTAATGTTGTCTATTATGCGTGCACCAAGGACTTTTACACGTGAAAATATAGTAGAAATTAACTGTCACGGTGGACTTGTTTCGGTAAATAAAGTATTGCAGCTTATTTTAGCGCAAGGAGTAAGATTAGCGGAGCCTGGTGAATTTACAAAACGTGCTTTTTTAAATGGCCGTATTGATTTATCACAAGCAGAAGCTGTTATGGACTTAATCCGTGCAAAAACAGATCGTGCAATGAACGTAGCAATTAATCAAATGGAGGGACGATTATCTAAATTAATCGGCCGTCTGCGTCAGGATATATTAGAAACGTTAGCTCATGTTGAGGTAAACATAGATTACCCGGAATATGATGATGTGGAAGAAATGACACATAATATTTTAATTGAGAAAGCTACACATGTTCGTGCTGAAATTGCAAAAATATTAGAAACATCGAAGCAAGGAAAGATTTTACGTGAAGGTATTGCTACTGCAATCATCGGTAGACCTAATGTTGGGAAATCATCGCTATTAAATAGTCTCGTTCAGGAGAAAAAGGCAATTGTAACTGATATTGCAGGAACAACTCGTGATGTTATTGAAGAGTACGTTAATGTGCGTGGTGTACCACTTAAACTTATAGATACAGCCGGTATTCGTGAAACAGAAGATGTTGTTGAACGAATTGGTGTAGAGCGTTCAAAAGAAATGATGAGTCAAGCTGATTTAGTGTTAGTTGTCGTTAATTATAGCGAAGCTTTAACGAATGAGGATGAAGATCTATTCCGTGCCGTACAAGGAAAAGATTTCATTGTTATTGTAAATAAGACAGATTTACCGCAAGCAATTGAAATGGAACGTGTTATAGAATTGGCAGAGGGAAATCGTGTTATTACAACGTCGTTAATTGAGGAACAAGGAATAGATGAGCTTGAAACGGCAATCGCTGATTTATTCTTTGAAGGAACAATTGATTCTGCAGATGTAACATATGTTTCTAACGCGAGACATATTGGATTATTAACACAAGCAGGAAAAACAATTGGAGATGCAATTGAAGCGATAGAAAATGGTATTCCAATTGATATGGTGCAAATTGATTTAACAAGAACGTGGGAAATACTTGGTGAAATTACTGGTGATACCGTTCACGAAAGCCTAATTGACCAGTTGTTCTCTCAATTTTGTTTAGGAAAATAATATAGTGATGTTTCAGAAAGATAGAGATTATTAGGAGGAATAAACAATGGGATACAATGCCGGTTCATACGATGTCATAGTAATCGGTGCAGGTCATGCAGGATGCGAAGCTGGTCTTGCGGCAGCACGAATGGGCTCCAAAACATTAATGTTAACAATTAACTTAGATATGGTAGCGTTTATGCCATGTAACCCTTCTGTTGGTGGACCAGCAAAAGGGATTGTTGTTCGTGAAATTGATGCATTAGGCGGAGAAATGGGACGCAACATTGATAAAACGCACATTCAAATGCGTATGTTAAATACAGGTAAAGGACCAGCTGTACGCGCACTTCGAGCACAAGCAGATAAATTCTCTTACCAGCATGAATTAAAGAAAACAATTGAAGAAACACCAAACTTAACGTTGTTCCAAGGAATGGTAGAGCGTTTAATCGTTGAAGATGGCGAATGTAAAGGGGTAATTACGCAAGCTGGTGCTGAATATACAGCAAAAACAGTCGTAATTACGACTGGTACGTTTTTACGTGGTGAGATTATTATGGGAGATTTAAAATATTCGAGTGGTCCAAATAATCAACAACCATCTATTACGTTATCGGAACATTTAGAGGAGCTTGGATTTGATCTTGTTAGGTTTAAAACAGGTACACCTCCGCGCGTAAATAGTAATACGATTGATTACAGTAAAACAGAAATTCAGCCAGGTGACGATAAGCCACGAGCTTTCTCTTTTGAAACGACAAAGTTTATTATGGATCAAATTCCATGTTGGTTAACGTATACAAGTACGGAAACACATCGTTTAATAGATGAAAACCTACATCGCTCAGCTATGTATTCTGGTATGATTAAGGGAACAGGTCCTAGATATTGTCCTTCAATTGAAGACAAAGTAGTAAGGTTTAATGATAAACCACGTCATCAAATTTTCTTAGAGCCAGAGGGACGTAATACACAAGAAGTATACGTACAAGGTTTATCCACAAGCTTACCAGAAGACGTACAGCGTGATATGCTTAGAACAATCCCTGGTCTAGAAAATGTTGAAATGATGCGTACAGGTTATGCAATTGAATATGATGCAATTGTGCCAACACAACTATGGCCAACACTTGAAACGAAAAAAATTAAAAATTTATATACAGCAGGACAAATTAACGGAACTTCTGGTTACGAAGAGGCGGCAGGACAAGGGCTTATGGCCGGAATTAATGCAGCATGTCGTTCTTTAGGTAAAAAAGAAGTTATTTTAGGTCGTGAGGATGCTTATATTGGTGTCTTAATTGATGATCTTGTAACGAAAGGGACGAATGAACCATATCGTTTATTAACGTCTCGTGCAGAGTATCGTCTATTATTACGCCACGATAATGCGGATCTTCGTTTAACTGAAGTTGGTCGTGAAATTGGATTAATTAAAGAAGAGCGCTATGAACGATTTACAAATAAAAAATTACAAATTGAACAGGAAAAGGAACGTTTAAGCAGCATTATTATTAAACCACGTCCTGAAGTTCAAGAATTAATTCGTAATATTGGTGGAAGTGAATTGAAAGATGGAATACGTGCAAGTGACTTATTACGTCGTCCAGAGATGACATATGAGCATATTCATCTTTTAGTACCAAGTGAAGTAGAATTAAGTGAGGAAGTTACAGAACAAGTTGAAATTCAGATTAAGTACGAAGGATATATCGAAAAATCTTTACAGCAAGTAGAGCGTATGAAGAAAATGGAAAATAAAAAAATCCCTGTGGATATTGATTATGATGCGATTTCTAGCCTTGCATCAGAAGCTAGACAGAAATTGAAAGATGTTCGTCCGCTTTCGGTGGGGCAGGCTTCACGTATATCAGGCGTAAATCCAGCGGACATTTCCATTTTACTTGTGTATATTGAACAAGGAAAAATTGCGCGAGTATCGAACCAATAAATAGTAAGGAGATATTGTTAGATGAACATAGAACAATTTCAATCTATGCTAGAAGAGAAGGGTATTACCCTCTCTTCTAGACAGTTAGAGCAGTTCGAAATCTACTTCGAAACATTAGTAGAGTGGAATGAAAAAATGAACTTAACGGCTATTACGGAGAAAGAGGAAGTATATTTAAAACACTTTTTTGATTCCATTACAGCTGCTTTTTATTATGATTTTTCAAAACCATTCTCAATTTGTGATGTTGGCGCAGGAGCTGGATTCCCAAGCATTCCTTTAAAGATCTGTTTCCCGCATTTAAAAGTGACGATTGTAGACTCATTGCAAAAACGTATTAATTTCTTAAATCATTTAGCACAAAAGTTGGAATTAAGTGACGTCGCGTTTTGTCACGATCGTGCTGAAACATTTGGGAAAAAAGAAGGTGTACGTGAAGCGTACGACATTGTAATGGCACGTGCAGTCGCGCGTCTTTCGGTATTAAGTGAGCTATGTTTACCACTTGTAAAAGTTGGGGGAATATTTATTGCAATGAAAGGTGCCGCAGCAAACGAAGAAATTGAAAATGGCAAGTATGCTTTAGAGGTGCTAGGCGGGGATCTAAAAGAAATGTCTACGTTCCAATTACCGTTTGAAGAAAGTGAACGTAATATTTTATTAATCGAGAAAAAACGCAAGACACCAAAGAAATATCCACGCAAACCGGGAACACCCAATAAATTACCTATTGAAAAATAAATCTTATTAGACGTAAGATTAAATTATATAAATGAAAACGTAAATGTTTCGTAGGAAACATTTTATGGAGAATAGTCAATAGGCCTAAAGGTGGTGGAATATGTATGAAAAATACGTTTTCTCGTTTATTTGGCTTTGGAGATAAAGAGAGCGAATTCGAATTACAAGACGAAAGCCATGAAGAAATAGATAAAAAGGTATATGAAGAAATACAAGAAATTCCGATAGTAAATATTACCCCTAACCGTTATCAACCACGAACAGTTTTTGATGATGCGCGTATTGAGGAACTAGCATTAACGATTCGTACACACGGACTTATTCAGCCAATTGTTGTGAGGCAATATGAAGATGATAAGTACGAGATTATTGCTGGAGAAAGGCGTTTCCGTGCAGCAACAAAGTTAGGATGGGAAAAGGTTCCTGCAATTATAAAAAACTTAAATGATACAGAAACAGCTTCTGTGGCTTTAATTGAAAACTTGCAACGTGAGGAACTAACAGCAATCGAGGAAGCTGTGGCATATCAAAAGCTAATTGAGTTACATAATTTAACGCAAGAAGCATTGGCACAAAGACTCGGAAAAGGACAATCCACAATCGCAAATAAGTTGCGATTGTTAAAGTTGCCTGAAGAAATAAAAAGTGCGTTATTAGAAAAAAGCATTACAGAACGTCATGCCCGTGCGCTCATCCCTTTAAAGAATGAGGAATTACAACTGAAGGTTTTACAGGAGATTGTGGATAAGCAATTGAATGTAAAGCAAACAGAGGAACGAATTGCGAAATTACTAGAGGAAGCAAAACCGAAGCGTAAGGCAAAGCAAAAAGCAGTAAGTCGAGATACGAGAATTGCCATGAATACAATTAGGCAGTCATTACAAATGGTTGCTGACAGTGGTTTAAACGTTAATTCTGAGGAAGAAGAGTTTGACGAGTACTATCAAATTACAATTCAAATTCCGAAGAAAAAATAATGGCATGTTAGAGACCTAATCCTATTGGATAGGTCTCTTTTACTATATTTTCTTGTTAGATGAAGAAGGAGTTTACAAATAAATTTTGAAGTTTAATAAGGACGTAAAAGAAAAACTTTTATTTCATGTTACAATAAACGTAATTGTTACTAGAATAAGATAGAAAGGTTGAAAGTAGGTGACATCATGGGAAAAATCATTGCTATAGCCAATCAAAAGGGTGGCGTTGGAAAAACAACAACATCTGTTAATTTAGGGGCTGGATTGGCACAAGTAGGTAAAAAGGTCCTTCTTGTAGATATTGATGCTCAAGGAAATGCAACGACGGGTGTGGGAATTGAAAAATCCGAATTAGATCAATGTATTTACAATGTTCTTGTGGAAGATGCAGATGTTCAAGGGGTTATACAGAAAACCGCAACTGAAAACTTAGATGTTCTACCCGCTACAATTCAATTGGCAGGTGCTGAAATTGAATTGGTACCGACTATTTCCCGGGAAGTACGTTTGCAAAGGGCATTACAGCCAGTTCGTGATGAATATGATTATATTATTATCGACTGTCCCCCGTCCTTAGGATTATTAACGATTAATGCATTAACTGCAGCAGATTCTGTTATTATTCCTGTTCAATGCGAATATTACGCACTAGAAGGGTTAAGTCAGCTATTAAATACAGTTCGACTTGTGCAAAAGCACTTAAATAAAAATCTAGCAATTCAAGGTGTATTGCTAACAATGTTGGATGCCCGTACAAATTTAGGGATTCAGGTTATAGATGAAGTGAAAAAATACTTTAGGGATAAAGTATACCGTTCGATTATCCCTCGTAATGTTCGTTTGAGTGAAGCACCAAGTCATGGGAAACCAATTATGCAGTATGACGCTAAATCAAGAGGGGCAGAAGTATATATAGATTTAGCAGAGGAAGTGATTGCAGGTGGCTAAAGGGTTAGGAAGAGGAATCAATGTATTTTTTCCTGATTTAGATGTGAAAGAAGAAGAGACAATTCAGGAGATTACGATAACTGAATTAAGGCCGAATCCATATCAACCACGTAAACACTTTAATAAAGAGGCGATTCAGGAATTATCGGCCTCTATTAAAGAGCACGGCATATTACAACCGTTAATTGCTAGAAAAAGTATTAAAGGATATGAAATTGTTGCAGGTGAAAGAAGATATCGTGCTGCTAAAGAGGCGGGACTCGAAAAAGTACCTGCCGTTGTAAGACAATTAAATGAGCAGCAAATGATGGAGTTTGCATTGCTTGAAAACTTACAACGAGAAGATTTAAATCCAATGGAAGAAGCAATGGCATATCAAATGTTAATGAATGAGCTAAATGTTACGCAAGAACAATTAGCAAAACGCCTTGGTAAGAGCAGACCTTACATTGCAAACTATACGCGGTTATTGAGCCTCCCTTCTTTTGTTCAAGATATGATTGCAAATGGTCAAATTTCAATGGCTCATGGGAGAACCTTGCTTACGATAAAAGATGAAGAACAATTGAAATCTTTATTGAAACGAATCGAAAAAGAAGGATTAAATGTTCGTCAATTAGAGAAAATTGTTCAGGAGATTAACCAAAGCGTTTCACGTGAAACAAAACAAGTGAAAAAAGAGAGAAATATATTTTTCATAGAGCGCGAAACGTTCTTAAGAGAAAAGTTTGGCACAGATGTAAAAATTAAAGAAACGAAAAAAGAAAAAGGTAAAATCGAAATTGAATTTTTTAATAAAGAAGATTTAAATCGTATTTTAGAATTGTTAGCGCAGAAAAACTAAAAAGCAAACCATCTTATTATTTATAGATGGTTTGCTTTTTTTAATGCACATATTTTTTGATCCGTTTCTTTTATGCTCTGTGCGATTACGTCAGCCATTTTCATGACTAAACTTAATCTTGTATTTTGTAGAACGAAAAACTCCATAAAACCATTTAAATTTACGATGCCATGAATATGTAAATCACCAACTGCAGGTAATTTCTTATTCATTGCAGCTCCAGGTTTACTGGGTCCCATTCCTGTAGTGATGGAACCAATACTTTGAGATTTTCCTAAACATGCATCCACCGCAATTATAAATGAAGTAGGATTATCTTTCTGTATATTCTGAATTTTTTCTTCTAAATTTAGCGCGTGTACCGGATCATCTAGTGTGCCAAATACTTGGAAGTTTTTAATTCCTACTTGTTCTAGTTTTGTACCGACTAACGGGCCGAGTGCGTCTCCTGTAGAACGATCTGTTCCGATACAAACGAGAATAATTGGTATATGAGTTTTAATGGGGATATGGGAAAGTAAGAAGTTACTAATTGTCTCGGAGGCCTCTAAATCTTGGTGCATAACATTTTGAGTTTCTTTTTCGAAAAAAGGTAAGCGAAAACTTCCAATATTCATGAAGCACCCATCCTTTTAATAAATTTTCAAAATATGTTATATGGTGAGTAAAATGGAAAACTATAAGTGCGTACTCGCTGTAAAATTTAAGTGAGAACGGAAATAATAGTACTAGTATATATATATTCGTTCCATTTTATACCTGCATGGAGGTTAACAAATAGAATTAAAGTCATAAAATTTTTTCAGCAATTAGAGGACTTCTGATACAATAAGAAGGATAACTAAAAAGAAATTTTGGCTGAGAGGTAGAGGTACATGGATTTATTAACGAAGTGGTTTAATGCTACGAAACAGTATTTATTAGATGCTGATCGTTGGGCTCATATTGGAATTGCGACATTAAAAATATGTATCATTTTAACAATTGGTGCAATTGTAGTGCGAATTGCAAGGGCGGTTGTACGAAATGCATTTCGTATGGGAAGTCGTTCGCCAATTCAAATTTCAGAACGTCGTACAGTTACAGTAGCGAAGTTACTTGAAAATATTGTGGCATACGTTGTTATGTTTATTATGTTAATTGCAATTTTAGGTGTGTTTGATATTAATGCATCAGGTTTATTAGCAGGTGCCGGGGTAATTGGTTTAGCAGTCGGATTTGGTGCTCAAAGTTTAGTGAAAGATGTTATTACAGGGTTATTTATCTTGCTAGAAGATCAATTTTCAGTAGGTGACTATGTAAGAATTGGTCAGTTTGAAGGTGTCGTTTTGGAAATTGGACTTCGTACAACAAAAGTGAAAAGTTGGACAGGTGAAATTCATACTTTACCAAACGGAAGTATTATTCAAGTTACGAATTTCTCAGTAAGTAATAGTGTAGCATTTGTTGATGTATCTATTTCGTATGAGGCTGATATAGCAAAAGCAGAGCAAGTCATTGAAGACTTATTACAAGAATTACCCGCAAAGTACGAACAAATGGTAGCAACACCTCAATTGTTAGGCGTACAAACATTAGCTGCTTCAGAAGTTATATTACGTGTTATTGCTGAAGTAGAGCCAATGCAACATGCGGTTATTGCAAGAGCACTTCGTAAGGAAATTAAAAATCGTCTAGATTTACATGGTATTGAAATTCCATATCCACGTATGGTTTTATATAATCGTGAAGAATTAGTAAGTGGAAAAGCAATTTAGTATGGAGAGGGGTTTGGAGAATGGAGCAAAAGCAGTATAACTTGTATGATGTTGTGGAAATGAAGAAAGCCCACCCATGTGGGGAGAATCGTTGGAAGATTATTCGTATGGGAATGGATATCCGCATTAAGTGCGAGGGATGTGACCATTCAGTAATGATTCCTCGAAGAGAGTTTGATCGTAAGGTGAAAAAAATACTTGTGAAGCACGAAGAATAGAGAGAGAGTAACAGTTGCGGTGGGTGGCTGTTACTTTTTTTCGTTTGGAGGAAACTTGTCATTTTTTTCGTTACTATCTATAATGATGAAAGATTGAGACATAGGAGTGAAAAATATGGGATTAACGGCTGGGATTGTTGGATTACCTAACGTAGGAAAGTCCACTTTATTTAATGCGATTACACAGGCAGGAGCAGAATCTGCAAACTATCCATTCTGTACAATTGATCCAAACGTTGGAATTGTAGAAGTACCAGATGAGCGTTTAAATAAATTAACGGAATTAGTAGAACCGAAAAAAACTGTTCCGACTGTATTTGAGTTTACTGATATTGCAGGTATCGTAAAAGGTGCTAGTAAAGGTGAAGGTTTAGGAAATAAATTCTTATCTCACATTCGCCAAGTAGATGCAATTTGCCAAGTTGTTCGTTGTTTTGAAGACGAAAATATTACGCACGTTTCAGGTAAAGTAGATCCGATTGATGATATTGAGACAATCAACTTAGAGCTAATCTTAGCAGATTTAGAATCTGTTGATAAACGTATCGAACGTGTTGCGAAATTAGCAAGACAAAAGGATAAAGAAGCGGTATATGAGCATGAAATTTTAGTACGTCTAAAAGAAGCTTTTGAAGAGGGAAAACCAGCTCGTACTGTTGAATTTACAGAAGAGCAAATGAAGATTGTTAAAGGTCTTCACCTACTAACAACGAAAGAAATGTTATACGTAGCAAACGTAAGCGAGGACGATGTTATCGATCCTTCTGAAAATAAATACGTACAAATGGTAAAAGAATTTGCTGCAAATGAAAATTCTCAAGTAATCGTTGTATGCGCAAAGATTGAATCAGAAATTGCTGAGCTAGATGAGGAAGAGAAAAAAGTCTTCCTTGAAGAACTAGGCATTGAAGAATCTGGTTTAGATCAATTAATTCGTGCTGCATATGATTTATTAGGACTTGCTACTTACTTCACGGCTGGTGTACAAGAAGTACGTGCATGGACATTCAAACAAGGTATGAAAGCACCACAATGTGCGGGTGTAATTCATACAGACTTTGAGCGTGGATTTATTCGTGCAGAAACAGTTTCTTACGAAGACTTAATGACAAACGGCTCTATGACAGCTGCAAAAGAGGCTGGTAAAGTTCGTTTAGAAGGAAAAGAGTATATCGTAAAAGACGGAGACGTTATGCACTTCCGCTTCAACGTTTAATTTAATATTTCCTAGGAAAAATAAAGATATGAGCTTGGCAAATATATTAGTGTTTGCCAAGTTTTTTATGTATGAGTGAGTTGATTCATCTAACTTACTATGATATAATCTAAACTCGTGAGTAATTACTATAAATTAATTGCTCCTTGCCCATTATGGGCCGTTTAGACCAAAAGGAGGTGAAAGTGTAATGAGAAAGTACGAAATTATGTACATCATTCGTCCTGGCGTTGAAGAAGAAGCTCAAAAAGCTTTAGTTGAACGTTTTGCAGGTGTTTTAACAAACAATGGTGCAGAAATCATTAACACGAAAGAGTGGGGTAAGCGTCGTTTAGCTTACGAAATCAACGACTTACGTGAAGGTTTCTACATGATCTTAAACGTGAAATCTAACGCAGAAGCGATTAACGAATTCGACCGTTTAGCTAAGATCAACGAAGACATCCTTCGTCATATCGTTGTTAAAGAAGAAGAAAAATAATTGATATATAAGGGAGAGTGGTTCGATTGATGAATCGTGTTATCCTCGTTGGTCGTTTAACTAAGGACCCTGACTTACGTTACACGCCCAATGGTGTTGCAGTAGCTACTTTTACGTTAGCTGTGAATCGCGCATTTGCCAATCAACAAGGTGAGCGTGAAGCTGACTTTATTAATTGTGTAATATGGCGTAAACAAGCAGAAAACGTAGCAAATTATTTGAAAAAAGGTAGCTTAGCAGGCGTAGATGGACGTCTTCAAACTCGTAATTACGAGGGACAAGATGGTAAACGTGTATACGTAACAGAAGTTCTTGCGGAAAGCGTACAATTTTTAGAGCCGCGTAATGGCGGTGGGGAGCAACGTGGTTCATTTAATCAGCAACCATCAGGAGCTGGTTTCGGTAACCAAGGCTCTAACCCATTTGGTCAATCTAGTAATTCAGGTAACCAAGGTAACTCTGGATTTACTAAGAATGACGATCCATTTTCAAATGTAGGTCAACCGATCGACATTTCCGACGACGATTTACCGTTCTAATACAGTAAATTTGTTAGTTTTAACAAAGAATGGAGGGAAATAGACATGGCAGGACGCAAAGGTGGACGTGCGAAACGTCGTAAGGTGTGTTTCTTCACAGCTAACGGCATCACTCGCATTGACTATAAAGATGTTGATTTATTAAAACGTTTCGTTTCTGAGCGTGGTAAAATTTTACCTCGTCGTGTAACAGGAACAAGCGCAAAATACCAACGCAAACTTACAGTTGCAATTAAACGTGCTCGTCAAATGGCACTTTTACCATATGTTGGTGAATAATAGCGTATGAAATGCACAGTAGAGTCGGACTCTACTGTGCATTTTGCTATGCTTTTCTTTTTTGAAAGAGAGGTTAGATGATGAAAAACACAAAATTTATTACTGAAGGTGCAGCGTTGTTAGCGATATATGCAATGTTGTTGCTTATATCCATGTATGTTCCGATTTTAGGTACAGTTGTAACGTTTGCGTTGCCGTTGCCATTTATATTGCTAACGATAAGATATAAATTATCCAGTGCCTTTGTAATTTTTACGGCGGCGCTTTTTGTTACTGTTATCGTCAGCCAGCCGATGAACCTAGTAAAGACGACTATGTTTGGATTGATAGGTATCGTTTTAGGGTATATGTATAAAAAACAAAAAAAGCCGGTAGAAATTTTGATGGCAGGGACGCTTGCTTACTTAATTGGTATTATGCTCATTTATGTTGCAAGTATAAAGTTTTTTAACATAGATTTTATAAAGCAAATGCAAAATATGTTTAATGAGAGTATGACGCAAAGTGAAAAATTAGTTACTGCTGCGGGTATGCCGATTAGTAAAGAACAAAAAGAGTTATTTGTACAAATGAATGATATATTACAAACGGTATTCCCGAGTATACTTGTCATGGTTTCTGTATGTCTTTCGTGGATTACCGTAATAATATCAGGTAGTGCTTTAAGAAAGCTAAAACATGATGTTATACCTTGGCCTAAGTTCAAAGATATACAATTACCAAAGAGTATTGTTTGGTATTACGTTATATTTATTTTGCTATCAACTTTTATAAAAGTAGAACCGACATCATATTTACATATGGTATTTTCTAACCTATATGTCATATTTGCTTTACTGCTAGTACTGCAAGGTCTGACGTTTATCGCTTTTCTGGCGCATAGCAAAGGTTTTACGAAAGGGGTTCCTATTATTAGTTTTATTGTCTGCATGTTTATTCCGATGCTGTTTCCTCTTGTGACAATCTTAGGTATAATTGATTTAGGGATTTCATTACGTTCTAAAATAGGAGGATAAAGTAATATTCCTTATACTATTTTAATCTGTTTAACTAACTGGAAGATAAGTTAGTTTTACTTTATAGGAGTTGTATACATGCCTGAATTTTATAAGAAACAGTGGTTTTTATATCCTGTTTATGTATTGGCATTTTTCGTGTTTGTGCTCATTTCGATCCTCTGCTACTTTCATTTAATGATGGGGATAGTCTCCTTTTTTATTTTTTGTATCGTCCTTTTTGTCGTTGTACGATTTGAACTTACCTTCCAAAAGAATTTTGAAAAACATACGACAGATATGATTACAAGGGTAAAGAAAGTAAGTAATGAGGCATTTAACCAGATGCCGATTGGTATTTTGTTATACAATAAGGATTATGGGATTGATTGGGCGAATCCTTATTTATCTTCATGTCTGGGGCAGCATGCATTAGCTGGATGGCACCTTTATGATGTATCAGAAACGTTACTTCTTTTTATTAAGGGAGAGACTTCCGATGATATAGTTTCTTTAAATAATCGAAAGTTTCGTGTTTTTGTAAGGAAAGAAGAAAAGTTAATTTATTTCTTTGATGTAACGGAACAAACAGAAATCGAAAAGATGTACGAGGATCAACGTACTGTTTTAGCTGTAATTTATTTAGATAATTATGATGAAGTTACACAAGGATTAGATGATCAATTACGTACGAATATAACAAGTCTTGTGACATCGCGTCTAAATGAATGGGCCGTTAAGTATGGTGCATATTTAAAACGTGCATCTTCTGAAAGATTCTTCGTTGTACTAAATGAAAGTATTTTAGCGCAGATGGAGAAAGGGAAATTTAGTATTTTAGATCAAGTACGTGAAGAAACATCCAAAAGGAATATACCACTTACATTAAGTGTAGGTGTTGGATCAGGTGATTTACCTTTATCCGAGCTTGGGGCGATGGCACAATCAGGTTTAGACCTTGCGCTTGGGCGTGGTGGAGATCAAGTAGCTATTAAGCAAGCGACAGGTAAAGTTAAGTTTTATGGTGGTAAGACAAATCCGGTGGAAAAACGTACTCGTGTACGTGCCAGAGTGATTTCGCATGCATTAAAGGATTTAGTATTAGAAAGCAGCAATGTCATTATAATGGGGCATAGGGCTCCTGATATGGACGCAATTGGTGCTGCAATTGGTATTTTAAAGGTAGCGCAATTAAACGAACGAAAAGGATATATTGTGCTCGATGAAAATGATTCTGATAAGGGAATTAAGCGTTTAATGGATAAAGTGAAGCAAAATGAAGAGTTATGGTCTCACTTTATTACACCAGAACAAGCGATGGAATTTGCAAATGATGATTCATTACTTGTTGTTGTTGATACGCATAAACCTTCAATGGTGATGGAAGAAAAGCTGTTACGCAAAATTGAAAATGTAGTTGTTATTGACCATCATCGTCGAGGAGAAGATTTTATTGAAGATCCATTGCTTGTTTACATGGAGCCATACGCTTCTTCCACGGCAGAACTTGTTACGGAATTACTTGAATACCAACCGAAAAATTTAAAAATGACAATGTTAGAAGCGACAGCATTATTAGCAGGTATTATTGTTGATACGAAAAGCTTTACATTCCGGACAGGTGCTCGTACGTTTGATGCTGCTTCTTATTTACGCTCACACGGTGCAGATACTGTACTTGTACAAGAGCTTTTAAAAGAAGATATGGATCAGTATTTACGGGTTGCAAAAGCCATTAAAAATGCGTACATTTATACAAATGGAATTGCGATTGCGAAAGTTGATAGCGATGATTATTACGATCAAGTGCTTATTGCGCAATCAGCGGACACATTATTAACAATGACAGGAATTATTGCATCATTTGTTATTGCAAAACGTGGCGAGAATTTCATTGGAATTAGCGGCAGGTCTTTAGGTGAAGTGAATGTGCAGCTAATTATGGAAAATTTAGGTGGTGGCGGGCATTTAACAAATGCAGCCACACAAATGAAAAATGTTACAGTAGATGAAGCTGAGGAGAAGCTTCGATTTGTTATTGATGACTATTTACAGGGAGGCACACAATCATGAAAGTAATTTTTCTAAAAGACGTAAAAGGTAAAGGGAAAAAAGGAGAAGTAAAAAACGTACCAGATGGTTATGCAAATAACTTCTTACTAAAACAAGGATTAGCTGCTGAAGCGACAAATAGCAGTATGAAAACTTTAGAAGCTCAAAAACGTAAAGAAGAAAAAGATGCAGCAGCAGAGCTTGAAAGTGCAAAACAATTAAAAGAAACGTTAGAGAAACTAACTGTAGAATTAAAGGCTAAATCTGGAGAAGGCGGCCGTCTATTTGGTTCAATTACAAGTAAACAAATCGTAGATGCAATGCAAAAATCTCACAAGATTAAACTTGATAAGCGTAAATTTGAAATGGATGATGCAATTCGTGCATTAGGCTATACAAATGTTACTGTGAAATTGCATCCGCAAGTAACGGCAACAGTAAAAGTTCATGTTAGTGAACAATAAAAATAAGTTAAGCAAGGAGGATTGCGTATGAGTGATGTAATGGCTGATCGTACCCCTCCGCATAATATAGAAGCTGAGCAGGCAGTCTTAGGTGCTATATTGATTGATCAGGATGCGTTAACATCAGCATCGGAACTATTAGTACCTGACTCATTTTATCGAACGAAACATCAGAAGATTTTTGAAGTCATGCTTGGGTTATCTGATAAGGGGGAGCCAATTGACTTAGTAATGATGACGTCAGCGATGGCTGATCAAGGATTACTAGAAGAAGTTGGTGGGGTTTCTTACTTAGCAGAATTAGCAGAAGTTGTTCCGACTGCTGCTAACGTAGAGTATTATGCACGAATCATCGCTGAAAAAGCACTGTTACGTCGTTTAATTCGAACGGCGACTCATATTGTGTCTGATGGATATGAGAGAGAAGATGATGTGGATGGTCTTTTAAATGAGGCTGAGAAAAAAATATTAGAAGTATCTCATCAGACAAATGCGAAAGCATTCCAAAATATTAAAGATGTTCTTGTAGATGCTTACGATAAAATCGAACTTTTGCATAATCAAAAAGGTGAAGTGACCGGGATACCAACTGGATTTACTGAATTAGATAAGATGACGGCAGGGTTCCAGCGAAATGATTTAATCATCGTGGCAGCACGTCCATCGGTAGGGAAAACGGCATTTTCATTAAATATCGCACAAAACGTAGCGACGAAAACTGATGAAAATGTAGCGATTTTTAGTCTAGAGATGGGTGCTGATCAGCTTGTTATGCGTATGCTTTGTGCAGAAGGAAATATTGATGCACAAAGACTTCGTACCGGGTCATTAACTTCTGATGATTGGGCGAAATTAACGATGGCAATGGGTAGCCTTTCTAATGCTGGTATCTATATTGATGATACGCCGGGGATTAAAGTGAATGAGATTCGAGCAAAATGTCGTAGATTAAAACAAGAACAGGGTCTTGGTATGATATTGATTGACTACTTACAGCTTATTCAAGGAAGTGGGAAATCAGGAGAGAACCGTCAGCAGGAAGTATCTGAGATTTCTCGTACACTAAAAGGGATTGCGCGTGAATTACAAGTGCCGGTTATTGCCTTGTCACAGCTATCTCGTGGTGTAGAATCTCGTCAAGATAAACGTCCGATGATGTCTGATATTCGTGAATCGGGAAGTATCGAGCAGGATGCTGATATCGTAGCCTTTCTATATCGTGAAGATTACTATGACCGAGAAACGGAAAATAAAAATACGATTGAAATTATTATTGCAAAGCAGCGTAACGGTCCAGTTGGCTCAGTAGAGCTCGCATTCGTTAAAGAGTTCAATAAGTTCGTTAACTTAGAACGTCGCTTCGAAGATGGACATGCGCCGCCTGCATAAAGATAGTATAAAAAAGAAACGCATTTCTTATAATAAGATGTGTTTCTTTTTTTTTATAGAAAAGATAGGGCTTTCATAATGTAAAAATATAATTCTTACGAACGAAAAAGTTTTTTGATAAAAAAATGTTCGCTTTTTGGTTGACTTCTTTTTCGGTTTTGGTACAATTATATTGTTTGAATAGATCGTTTGAAAATTGCGGAGGTGCTTTAATAATGTCTTCAGTAGTAGTTGTAGGAACACAATGGGGCGACGAAGGAAAAGGTAAAATCACTGATTTTCTTTCTGAGCATGCGGAAGTAGTTGCAAGATATCAAGGTGGAAATAACGCAGGACATACAATTGTTTTTGGCGGGGTTAAATATAAATTACACTTAATTCCATCTGGTATTTTCTATAAAGAAAAAATTTGTGTAATCGGAAACGGCTTAGTAGTAGATCCGAAAGCATTACTTGAAGAGCTAAAATACTTACACGATCGAGGTGTAAGTACTGATAATTTACGCGTAAGTAACCGTGCGCACGTTATTTTACCTTATCACTTAAAACAAGATGAGTTAGAAGAAGCAAGTAAAGGTGATGACAAAATCGGTACAACGAAAAAAGGTATCGGTCCTGCATATATGGACAAAGCTGCTCGTATCGGTATCCGTATGGCTGATCTTTTAGACCGTGAAGCATTTAAAGAGAAGCTTGAGCGCAATTTAGCACAAAAAAATCGTTTGTTTGAAAAAATGTACGATACAGAAGGTTTCAGTGTAGAAGAAATCTTCGAAGAGTACTTCGAGTACGGACAACAAATCGCAAAATATGTGTGTGATACGTCTGTTGTATTAAATGATGCATTGGATAACAATCACCGTGTATTATTTGAAGGTGCACAAGGTGTTATGCTTGATATCGACCACGGTACGTATCCATTCGTTACATCTTCTAACCCAATTGCTGGTGGTGTAACAGTTGGAACTGGAGTTGGTCCTGCAAAAGTTACTCGCGTTGTAGGTGTATGTAAAGCATATACAAGCCGCGTAGGTGATGGTCCGTTCCCTACTGAGCTTCACGACGAAATTGGTCATCAAATTCGTGAAGTTGGTCGTGAGTATGGAACGACAACTGGTCGTCCACGCCGCGTAGGTTGGTTCGATAGCGTTGTTGTAAGACATGCACGTCGTGTTAGCGGTTTAACAGATCTATCATTAAACTCTATTGACGTTCTAACTGGTATTCCAACACTTAAAATTTGTGTTGCTTACAAATACAATGGCGAAGTTATCGATGAAGTTCCAGCAAACTTAAACATTTTAGCGAAATGTGAGCCTGTATACGAAGAGCTTCCAGGTTGGACAGAAGATATTACTGGTGTAAGATCATTAGACGAGCTTCCTGAGAATGCAAGAAAATACGTAGAACGTGTTTCTGAGTTAACAGGAATTCAATTATCTATGTTCTCAGTTGGACCAGATCGTAACCAAACGAATATCGTTCGCAATGTATACGAAGCTTAATTGATATTTTTAAGAGAAAACTCATGTCCGCATGAGTTTTTTCTTATCTTTTATAAAAAAGTAAAAAAGGTATTGCAAAAAGTAAAAGAAACATGTTATGATACATCTTGTCGTCACGAAAATATGACGTTGGTGAGTATGAGCCATTAGCTCAGTTGGTAGAGCATCTGACTTTTAATCAGAGGGTCGAAGGTTCGAGTCCTTCATGGCTCACCATTTTCGCGGAAGTAGTTCAGTGGTAGAATACAACCTTGCCAAGGTTGGGGTCGCGGGTTCGAATCCCGTCTTCCGCTTAATTACTAAGGGGCCTTAGCTCAGCTGGGAGAGCGCCTGCCTTGCACGCAGGAGGTCAGCGGTTCGATCCCGCTAGGCTCCATCTAATAGAGAAAGCTTACATCATATGATGTAAGCTTTTTTTGTGTTTGAAAAGACAACTTTCATACTTGTCATTTAAAATGGAGAAAACGTGAAAATAAAGGATGGGGGATAATTATGAAAGTTGTTATTGCATCTGATTCATATAAAGAAAGCTTAAAGGCTATAGAAGTATGTGAAGCTATTGAAAGAGGTTTTGGAGCAATTTTCCCTAAAGCAGAGTATGTAAAAATACCAATTGGAGATGGAGGGGAAGGAACGGTTGATTCCCTTGTTGATGCCACAAGTGGGAGGATTATATCATTTCATGTGACAGGACCGCTTAGAGAGAGCGTACAAGCCTTTTACGGTATGTCTAAAGATAAAAGGACAGCGTTTATTGAAATGGCAGCAGCATCAGGCTTACAACATGTTCCGGCTAAAAAACGAAACCCACTTATTACGACGACGAAAGGAACAGGAGAACTTATACTACATGCGCTAGACCAAGGAGCTGAGCATATTATTTTAGGACTTGGAGGAAGTGCTACAAATGATGGAGGAGCGGGTATGTTGTCAGCTTTAGGAGTGAGGTTTATAAATGGAAAAGGAGAAGTAATAGAGCCATCTGGTGGAACGTTACATTCGATTGTCTCTATTGATTTTTCACAAATGGATTCACGCTTAAAGCATATAAAGATAGAGGCAGCATGTGATGTAGATAATCCGTTAGTTGGGATAAGAGGAGCATCTTTCGTATTTGGGCGACAAAAGGGTGCGGATGAAGAGATGATGAAAGAGCTGGATGAGAATTTAAAGCATTATGCGCATATCCTTAAACAATACCTATCTTGCGACGTATCTAAAATACCTGGTGCAGGAGCTGCAGGAGGTATGGGAGCAGCTGTTATTGCAGTGCTAAAGGGAAACTTGCGGAGAGGAATTGAAATTGTATTAGATTATACAAATTTTGATAAGCATATAGAAGGTGCAGATTTAATTATAACTGGCGAAGGGAGAATAGATGAACAAACAGCATATGGAAAGGCCCCAGTAGGTGTTGCGGAGCGTGCAAAGCATTTTCATATTCCTGTCATTGCTATTGGGGGATCGGTATCTCCGAATTATTCGGCTGTTCATGAAAAAGGAATTGATGCAGTATTTAGTATTACAACAAGTCCGATGACGTTAGAGGAGGCATATAAAGTAGCAGAAGAGAATATCGAAATGACAGCAAAGAATATTGCAGCAGTGTGGAAAATAGCATCAGAAAAACACTTCTAAATACAGGAGTGTTTTTTATTATTATCTAATAATAATGATGGTAGTTGTTTCATTAAGTTAACTTTATACATAGAATAGTCTTAACATTTGGATTTTGAAGCGGATATAAGTGAATAATTTGTATATCCATACAGAAAAATGTCGAGTTGAGTCAGACTATATAAAAGATTTAAAATATTTAGTGAAGGCACAGAAGGGGGATACTATCTATGAAAAAAGAAATCTCAGTTATTGGAGTTCCAATGGATTTAGGGCAGATGCGTCGTGGCGTTGATATGGGACCGAGCGCAATCCGTTATGCAGGGGTAATTGAAAGAATTGAAGAAATTGGATATGACGTTAAAGATATGGGAGATATATGTATAGAGAGAGAAAAAGAGATAGATGAAAATACAAAATTAAGAAACCTTACACAAGTTGCAACTGTATGTAACGAATTAGCAAGTAAGGTAGATCATATTATAGAAGAAGGACGTTTTCCACTTGTATTAGGTGGCGATCATAGTATCGCTATCGGTACATTAGCTGGTGTGGCGAAACATTATAAAAACCTAGGTGTTATTTGGTACGATGCACATGGCGATTTAAATACAGAAGAAACTTCACCATCTGGGAATATTCACGGTATGTCACTTGCAGCAAGTTTAGGGTATGGACATCCCACGCTTGTAGATTTATACGGGGCATATCCAAAGGTGAAAAAAGAGAATGTTGTAATTATTGGTGCACGTGCATTAGATGAAGGAGAAAAAGACTTTATTCGCAATGAAGGTATTAAAGTATTCTCAATGCACGAGATTGATCGTATGGGTATGACGGCCGTTATGGAAGAAACAATCGCGTACTTATCTCATACTGATGGTGTACATTTATCATTAGATTTAGATGGTCTTGATCCTCATGATGCACCAGGAGTTGGAACACCTGTAATTGGTGGCCTATCTTATCGTGAAAGCCATTTAGCAATGGAGATGTTAGCGGAAGCTGATATTGTTACATCTGCTGAGTTTGTTGAGGTAAATACGATTTTAGATGAGCGAAATAGAACGGCAACAACAGCGGTTGCTTTAATGGGTTCTTTATTCGGTGAAAAACTAAAATAAATGTAAGAAAAGCAACTGAGAAGTTGCTTTTTTTATTTGAAAATAGGCGTATAATAATGATTTATATTATACTGTACGATAAGAATGTTTGACATCTTACCAATTTAGACTAAAGGGGGTTGTTTGTAATTGTCGTTTGTTTCATGTATGGTATAATTAACTAGTTGTTGGAAATACATACAGATAGAGCATAAAACAATATTTCAATATATGGATAGAATTGCTCGTAAGTAGGAGGAAGGGTTAGCATGCCTTTTGAAGATACGACCATTTTGAAATATCTTAGTACGGCATTAGATATTGCCGTTGTATGGTTTATTATATATAAGCTAATTCTCATAATCCGAGGGACGAAAGCTGTTCAACTTTTAAAAGGGATTACAGTTATTATTGTCGTTCGGATGATCAGTATTTTCCTTGAATTGCGAACGCTGTATTGGCTAACTGAACAAGTATTAACGTGGGGATTTTTAGCCGTTATTATTATTTTCCAGCCAGAATTGCGAAGAGCACTTGAGCAGCTAGGACGCGGGAGTTTATTTTCGCGTACTGGAACTCATGAGGATGATGAGCCTGAAATGGTTGCAACAGCGATAGCGAAAGCAACGGAATATATGGGAAAACGTAGAATTGGTGCATTAATTACTTTGTCAAAAGAGACCGGTATGGGTGATTATGTAGAAACGGGTATCCCGCTAAATGCAAACGTATCATCGGAATTACTCATTAATATTTTCATTCCAAATACACCGCTTCACGATGGAGCAGTAATTATGCAAGGAAGTACCATTAAAGCAGCAGCTTGCTATCTTCCGTTATCGGAAAGTCCATTTATCTCTAAAGAGTTAGGAACTAGGCATCGCGCTGCAATGGGAGTTAGCGAAGTTACTGATAGTATTACAGTAGTTGTGTCGGAAGAAACAGGCCAAATTTCTTTAACGAAAAATGGTAAGTTGCATCGTGATTTGAAGACAGAACAACTGAAAGATATGTTGTTAGCTGAGTTTAGTGCGAACGAAAAAACGACTTCTTCGTCTTTATGGAATTGGAGGAGAAAGCGTCATGGATAAGTTAATGGAGAATCATTGGTTTTTAAAAGGAATCTCATTACTATTGGCGTGTATGCTTTTTATGTCAGCAACTTTAACTGAAAAAAATACGACATCAGGGATACTGCCTTTTGCAAATGATGCGAAAGAAACATTAACTAATTATGATATTAACCTTAAGTATGATGAAGAGAAATATATTGTAAGTGGTATTCCGGCAGAGGGCGTTAAGGTAAAGTTAGAGGGTCCAAAAGCAGCAGTTGCTACAGCAAAAGCAAAAAAACAATTTGATATACCAGTTGATTTGAGAGATAGCGAAACAGGAACTTATGAAGTTTCTTTGAAAACGAACGGGCTTCCAGATGATGTGAAAGGAACAGTTCAGCCATCGACAATTAAAATTACTCTTCATGAAAAAGCAAGAAAATATGTTCATGTAGACTTGAAATTGTCAAATGAGGATCAGATGTCAGCGGGTGCTACTCTCGAAAAATCAAACATTAAACCTGATACCGTTGAGGTAGTTGGGACGAAAGAAGAAATCGAAAGTATTTCATCTGCTAAAGCGTATATTGATTTAAAAGGTGTTAATAAAACTGTTACAAAAACAGCCGAAGTTACACTATACAATAAAGAAGGAAAACGTTTAAATGTAAGAACAAGTCCATCTAAAATTAGTGTAACGTTAAATGTGGCGACGCAAGCTACGGCCAATAATACTGAAAAAACTGTTCCTATAGCATATACGAAAAAGGGGAGTTTACCAGAAGGATTGGCCGTTACAAATATTAGTGTTGAGCCGAGAGAAGTAACGATAGCAGGTCCAAAAGATATATTGGATAATATACAATCGATAGAGGGGGTCGAAGTAGATCTTAGTCAATTGACAGAATCTACAACATTCGATACCTCTGTTTTATTACCAAAGGGTGTAACAAGTGCGAAACCAAATCAAGTGAAGGTTTCAGTAGGCGTACAAAAAACAAAACAAACGAAAACAAGAACGATTGATGGTATATCAATTCAAAAAAACGGACTTTCTAAAGACGTTACGGCCCAGTTACTTTCGCCGCAAGATGGGAAGATAAGCGTTGATATTTCAGGAGAAACAAGTATAGTAGATAAAATAACAGCTGCTCAAATAACAGCAGTGATTAATCTACAAAATGTGTCTCCTGGTACGAAGGATGTTGCTATTCAAGTGAGTGGCCCTGGTAATATTTCAATAGAGCCAAAACAAAAAAGTGCTAAAGTCACAATTGTGAAGAAAGAAAATCCCGATAAAGAAGTACAGGGTAACGGTGAACAACCAGATTCAAACAATAATCAAGATAATCAAGATAATCAAACTGAAAAACCAAAAAATCCTGAACCTGAACCTAAGCCTGATCCGGAAAAGGAAAAGGAGAAGGAACCGGAACAAAATAAAGATAAAGAAACTAGCCAAGAGCCAACAGTAGATAATCAAAAAGAGCCAGAAAAAGGAGCGAATCATAATGGGTAAATATTTTGGTACAGATGGAGTACGCGGAGTTGCGAATCAGGAGTTAACACCTGAATTAGCGTTCAAAATTGGACGTTTTGGTGGTTATGTATTAACAAAAGATACAGATCGTCCAAAAGTAATTATTGGCCGTGATACACGTATATCAGGACATATGTTAGAAGGAGCTTTAGTAGCAGGTCTATTATCAACTGGAGCAGAAGTAATGCGTCTTGGTGTCATTTCTACACCAGGTGTTGCTTATTTAACAAAAGCGTTAGATGCACAAGCAGGTGTTATGATTTCTGCATCTCATAATCCAGTACAAGATAACGGAATTAAATTCTTCGGTTCAGATGGTTTTAAATTAACAGATGAGCAAGAAGCAGAAATCGAAGCTTTATTAGACAAAGAAGTGGATGAATTACCACGTCCAACAGGTACTAACCTTGGACAAGTGAGTGATTATTTTGAAGGTGGACAAAAGTATTTACAATACATTAAACAAACTGTAGAGGAAGATTTCTCTGGTTTACATATCGCTTTAGATTGTGCGCATGGTGCTACGTCTTCTTTAGCTCCGTACTTATTTGCTGATTTAGAAGCTGATATTTCAACAATGGGAACTTCACCAAACGGTATGAACATTAACGATGGAGTAGGTTCTACACATCCAGAAGTATTAGCTGAATTAGTAAAAGAAAAAGGTGCTGATATTGGTCTTGCTTTCGATGGTGATGGTGACCGTTTAATCGCTGTAGACGAAAAAGGAAACATCGTTGACGGTGATCAAATTATGTTCATTTGTGCGAAGTACATGAAAGAAACTGGTCAATTAAAACATAATACAGTGGTTTCAACAGTTATGAGTAACTTAGGTTTCTACAAAGCACTTGAAGCAAATAATATTACAAGTGATAAAACAGCAGTTGGTGACCGTTACGTAATGGAAGAGATGAAACGCGGGGGATATAACCTGGGCGGAGAACAATCAGGTCACATTATCTTACTTGATTACATTACAACTGGTGATGGAATGTTAAGTGCACTTCAACTTGTAAACATTATGAAAATGACGAAAAAGCCATTATCTGAGCTTGCAGGAGAAATGACGAAATTCCCACAATTACTAGTAAACGTTCGTGTAACAGATAAAAAACTAGCATTAGAAAATGAAAAAATTAAAGAAATTATTCGTGTTGTAGAGGAAGAAATGAACGGTGATGGCCGCATTCTTGTTCGTCCATCTGGAACAGAACCACTTATTCGTGTAATGGCAGAAGCACCAACGCAAGAAGTTTGTGATGCATATGTACATCGCATTGTAGAAGTTGTGAAAGCGGAAGTTGGCGCTGAATAATTTGATAAATTTATTGAAAAAGGAGCACAATAAGTGCTCCTTTTTCATATGTTTTATAGACGATGAAAAAAATTTCATTGACGGTTTATCCATGTTTGTTATAAGATGGTCTTGTTCTTTTTCTCAAAGGAAATATTGTAAATTATAGAAGCGCCAGAACTACAAGTAGTGTAGTTGACGAGGTGGGGTTTATCGAGATTTCGGCGGATGACTCCCGGTTGTTCATCACAACCGCAAGCTTTTACTTAAATCATTAAGGTGACTTAGTGGACAAAGGTAAAAGTGTGATGAGAGAAAGGGAACGGATACAAACTAGCTGTATAAGTATATACGGACTTAAACCCAATCGAGAGGAAGGTGAAAGCCGTTACAAGCTTACAGGGCTAGCAATATGTAATCCGTTTTTTAGTATAAATAAAAATGGTATCGGACTATGTCGTTACATGTTCGCAGAGCAGTGTAAGCATTTGTAACGGCGACTAAACATGTGTGGAATCGTAGGATTTATTGGAGAGCAAGATGCAAAGGAAATTTTATTAAAAGGTTTAGAAAAGCTAGAATATCGTGGATATGATTCAGCAGGTATTGCAGTACAAGCAGAGAACGGTGTTGTTGTATACAAAGAAAAAGGCCGTATCGCAAAACTTCGCGAAATCGTAGATGAGAACGTAGCAGCAAGCGTAGGTATCGGACACACACGCTGGGCTACACACGGTGTTCCAAGTAAAGTAAACGCGCATCCGCATCAAAGTACATCAAAACGCTTTACACTAGTTCATAACGGTGTTATTGAAAACTATGAATTAGTGAAAAAGGAATATTTACAAGATGTAACGTTCGTAAGTGAAACGGATACAGAGGTTATCGTACAGCTTATGGAACAACAAGTGAGCACAGGACTAAGTGTAGAAGAAGCGTTCCGTAATACGCTATCTCTTTTACATGGCTCTTATGCAATCGGATTACTTGATGCTGAAAATCCAAACATGATTTATGTTGCTAAAAACAAAAGCCCGCTATTAGTAGGTGTTGGTGACAACTTTAATGTTGTGGCGAGCGACGCTATGGCGATGTTACAAGTTACAGATCAATTTATTGAATTAATGGATAAAGAAATCGTAATTGTAACGAAAGAAAGTATTACAATTAAAAACTTACAAGGTGAAACGATTAAACGTGCACCGTTTACAGCGGAATTAGACGCAAGTGATATTGAAAAAGGAACATACCCTCATTTCATGCTTAAAGAAATCGATGAGCAACCACTTGTAATCCGTAATATAATTCAAAAGTATCAAGATGAAAATGGCGAGATTGAATTAGATCTAGACATCCGCAATGCTATTTTAGATAGTGATCGTATTTACATCATTGCATGTGGAACAAGTTATCATGCAGGTCTTGTTGGAAAACAATTTATCGAGAAATTTGCAAAAATGCCAGTTGAAGTGCATGTAGCAAGTGAATTCTCTTATAACATGCCATTATTAACAGAAAGACCATTCTTCATTTACATTTCACAAAGTGGTGAAACAGCTGATAGCCGTGCAGTACTTGTACAAACAAATGAAATGGGTCATAAAGCATTAACAATTACAAACGTACCTGGTTCTACACTTTCTCGTGAAGCTGATTATACACTTCCGTTATACGCGGGACCAGAAATCGCAGTTGCATCAACGAAAGCTTACACAGCACAGCTTGCAGTACTTTCAATTTTAGCTGCGGATATTGCTAAAGCAAAAGGTGAAGTTCTTGGTTTTGATTTAACGCACGAATTAGGACTTGTAGCAAATGCAATGATAGAACTTTGTGATCAAAAAGAAGAGATGGACGCATTAGCAAAACAATTTTTAGCAACAACGCGTAACTGCTTCTTCATCGGACGTAGCGTAGACTTCTATGTAGGATTAGAAGGAGCGTTAAAGCTAAAAGAAATCTCTTACATCCAAGCAGAAGGATTTGCTGGAGGAGAATTAAAACACGGAACAATCGCTTTAATTGAAAATGGTACACCAGTTATCGCACTTGCTACACAAGAGCACGTAAACCTTGGAATTCGTGGTAACGTGAAAGAAGTAGTAGCACGCGGAGCTAACCCATGTATCATCTCAATGAAAGGCTTAGAAATGGAAGGTGACAGCTTCGTACTACCAGCTGTACACGAAGCACTAGCACCGCTAGTAGCAGTTATTCCATTACAACTTATCTCATACTACGCAGCACTTCACCGCGAGTGTGACGTTGATAAGCCACGTAACTTAGCTAAGTCTGTTACGGTTGAGTAGGAGATTAGTAGGTTAGTAAATATAGTTGTAGATTTGAAATAAAGTCGCGATGTTTATAAAAAAGTTGCGATGCTTCACCCCTTTAGATATGATTATCTAAAGGGGTGTTTTTATGTCCAAAAGAAAAAGAACATCTGAAATTGAAAAGTTGATTAAACAAGGTCGAGGTTCAGGTATTGGTGCAGATTATAAACCATGGCTAAAAATTCAGGATGTCTCCTCTCTAGGGCGTTCAACTCGTTTGAAAGGAATAAAAACGAGTAGGCAACATGAATTTTTATCGGATTTAGAACGAAACTACTTTTATTTGACTGAATATTCCGATTGTATTTTCGATATTCGTGAGCAATTTCCTTTACTACCGTTGGAAGAAACAATCGTTATTGCAGATGAGTTAGGTATTAAGCATCCTACTGATCCTAAAACTGGTGAACCGATTGTGATGACAACGGATTTTTTATTAACAGTAGATAAAGGACAAGGTGTATTTGAAGTAGCTCGTACAATCAAAATGAAGGATGAATTATTAAAGGAACGTGTAATGGAAAAGTTCGAGATTGAACGAGAGTATTGGCAGAGGAGAGACGTTGATTGGGGCATTGTTACAGAGGAAGAGATTCATAAAGTAATGGCACGGAATATTAGCTACATTCATGACTACTACAATATTCGAGATTACGATGTATTTCAAAAAATGAGTTCGCAGCTCATCGAGGATTTATCTTTATCGTTGATGCAAAGATTGCTAAACGATTCATGCAGTGTTCGTATTATTACAAGTAAATTTGATTCAGATACACATCAGCCTTTTGGGAGTGGTGTGACCCTTTTTTATCATTTGCTTGCTCAGAAAATTATTATGATAGATATGCTTAAACCGATAAATTTAGAGGAGGCTATTGAAATTAAGTCGATTGATGAAAGCAAGTTGAAGAAGGTGAAATACGGATGATTTATATTAATCAAGTGCTTCAATATGTAACGGATTCTAAGAGGATACGTGTAATCGACATTGAGGAATCGTATGTGTATATCGTTAATATTGCTACGACGAGTGCTATGCCCCAAAAAGAACTATATGGTGTTTTGCAGATGGACATTAAACAAGGTGAGCTTTTAGTGGTTATGGATCCTTATGCAAAAGCTATTCCAGATAACGAATTAACAGAAGTACAAATACGAAAACGTGAAGAAGATTGGTATATAGTTGAAAAATATATTCTTCATAATATGAGCGAACTACTTAATAAACAAGGTCGTGAAAATAAGATTCAGGAGATTGTTAAAGAAAGTGGACTTGGGAAAACGAAGGTAAAAAAGCTTCTCAGTCGTTATTGGCAGCGTGGTATGAACAAAAACGCGATGTTACCCGATTACGCAAATTCTGGCGGTAAGGGGAAAAGCAAATCTTTAACAAATGCCAAAATAGGGCGCCCTCGAAGAATAAATATTAGTGGGAATTATCAAACGGGTATCAATATTATTAATGAAGTGAAGGTGCAATTTGAGCATGCCATTAACAAGTATTATCGCAAAACAAATAATTATTCACTAACAGATGTATATCATTTTATTTTGCGTGATTTTTACTCAGACCGCTATAAAGAGAATGATGAAATGAAATACCATATTTGGGATGCTAGTCGAATACCTTCATATAATCAGTTTTACTATTGGTTTAAGAAATTAGAGGATCCGAAAAAAGATATTCAATTCCGCAAGAGCGCAAAGGAATTTGAGTCTAAACATAGACCGATTTTAAGTGATTCGAAATCCGAAACAAATGGACCAGGAATGCGTTTCCAAATTGATGCAACAATCGCAGACATTTATTTAGTTAGTTCCTTGGATGTAAATAAAGTCATTGGTAGACCAGTTATTTACGCTGTAATCGATGTGTATTCTCGTATCGTTACAGGATTATATGTGGGTTTAGAAGGTCCATCGTGGATAGGAGCGATGATGGCTCTGGATAATATGGTCACTGATAAAGTGAGATTTTGTAAGCAATATGGGATTGAAATACTTGATGAGCAATGGCCTACATATCACTTACCCGAAATCATTATTGCTGATCGAGGCGAGTTTGAAGGTTACTCTGTTGAAAATCTAATTAATAATTTAAATATCAAAATTGAAAATACAACTGCTTATCGAGGGGATTTAAAAGGAATTGTAGAACGTAAATTCCGTACGTTGAATGGGAAGATAAAACAAAAGGCACCAGGTGCTATTCAAAAGGAATATCGTGAACGTGGAGACAGAGATTATCGCTTGGATGCGACTTTAAATCTTAAAGAATTTACAGCAATAATTATTACGCTGGTGCTTCATCACAACCATAAAATCGTTGATAAGTATCCAATGGAAAAAGAAATGATTACAGATGGTTTAGTACCAACTCCAATCAATTTATGGAACTGGGGAATTCAAAACCGTAAGGGCAGATTAAGAACTGTTGATAGAAATATTCTAAGGCTAAATGTTTTACCACGGGGAAACGCTACTATTTCTAGAGCTGGTATTAAATTTAAGAACCTATTATATAGTTCAAAGCAAGCAATTGAAGAACAATGGTATTTAAAACTTAAGAACAGAAGTATCGAGATAGTTTATGATCCACGTAACGTAGAGAAAATTTATATTCCGCATGATAATGGAGTGGATTTTGAGTCTTGTATTTTACTTGAGCCAAGTCAACAATATCGCAACGACTTCTTAGAAGAAATTATTTTCCAACAACAATTACGAAGTGAATTGGAAGAGATCGAACATTCGAATCAAATACAGTTGACGATTAATACAGATGCAAAGATGGATGAAATCATTAAAAAGGCAAAGAAAAAACAACAACAATTTTTAAACGAGTCTACTAGCAAAAGAGAAAAAATTGCATCTATTAGAGAAAATAAAAATACGGAAAAGCAGTTAAATAGACAGCAAGAAAAGTTTGATTTGTCACCAGCGGCTGTTAGTGAGAAAGCAGAAGTAATTGATTTTTCTACAAAAGAAAAGGTACAAAGTGAGCTATCTAAAAAGTCTAGCTCTCGCCTAATGGAAAAATTAAAGAAAAAGCGAGATGAGAAGTTTGGAAAAGAAGAATAATATGGTCCTTAAAGGTGATTTTGAGGAAGCCAATTACAAAGAACAGGTTTTATCTGAGTATGACAATAATCCCTTTATCGAAGCACTCCCGACAATCTTTGATGAGGATGATGTGTTAGAACGATTCATGGTAACACCGCGTATTACAGAGCAAGATAAACAAAGTGAAACGAATATTCGTTATCATGTATTGAAGCGTGTGAAAAACTTCATTCAACCTTTGCCTATCCATTTTGAAGTAGAGCGTCGCTTATCAACCTTAATTCGCAGAGGCTATTTAGCACGTAATCCATTAGATAAAACATTTCTAGAGCGTATTCGGGTTTTACATCAGATAAGGGAAGATGAAGAGGAAGCACATAAATATATAGATGAGCGATTAAATTATATTCGTTCCACAGCAGATAGTTTATCGATCATTGGTATTTCGGGTATTGGGAAAACAACAGCAATTGAGCGTTTGCTACTTATGTATCCGCAAGTTATTAAACATGAACTTTACAAAGGACAACCATTTAATCGTACACAAATTGTTTGGCTTAAAATTGATTGTCCATATGATGGAAGCTTATCTACAATGTGTAAAGGATTCTTCAAGGCGATTGATGATCTACTCGGAACTCGCTATTTAGAGAAGTATGGTTATTTAAATCGTGTTACGTCAACGATGCTTTTACACATGACTTCTTTGGCGAGCATGTACGGTATCGGAGTGTTAGTTATTGATGAAATCCAGCATTTATTACATTCGAAAAATGACCAAGAAGAGATGTTGAATTTCTTTGTTACATTATCAAATACAGTCGGCATCCCTACGGTGTTAATTGGTACCTCGAAGGCCCAACAATTATTTAAAGGAAACTTCCGTCAAGCTCGCCGTGCAGCAAGTGATGGTGCGATTATTTGGGATCGTATGGCTGAGGACAGTGAGGAATGGGAGTTCTTTTTAGAAACATTATGGGAATTACAATGTTTAAAAACTCGTTCAGAGCTTACTGATGAAATTAAAAAGACTTTTTATGAAGAATGCCAAGGAATTACTTCGGTAGCTGTAAATTTGTTTATTCTAGCGCAGGAGCGAGCGCTGTTTGATGAATCAAATGAAAATGAAACAATTACTTCCCGCGTGCTAAAGAAAACAGCTAAAGAGGATATGAAAATTATTCAACCGATGCTTAATGTTATTCGTAAAAATGATTTGAAGGCAATGTATAAGTATGAGGATATTATGATTAATCTTGATGAGTTAATGATTAATCATAAGCAAAACACCGAGTACGAGGGGAAAATCAAAGAGGCGATGAAGGAACGTCAAAATACGTTGCAGTATAAACGTCAGAACAGAATTGAAAGCTTGAGCGTAGAAATAGCTGCATTTGGAGCTTTTGACACTTTAGATGCAAATAATATTCGGAAATTAGTGACGAGAGTTGTTGAAGAGCGGCCTATTGATGCAGACTATAACGCTCTGAAGTTAGAAGCGTTGCAACGAGCGATGGATTTAAATCAGCGACTGAAGGAACAAAAAACAACGATTAAAGTTAAAAAGAGAGAGCTATTACCATTGTTAGTGCTTAGTAATAAGGCTTTAGAAAATAAGAAGCATCCATATGAACTATTAATAAAGAATAAATTTATTAAACAGCCGCTAAGAGAGTTTTACTAAGAGAAAAATAAAAGCTGGCTGTATTTATATTATTACTACATTAAAAATATAAATATAAATATATATAGGTAAAGATAAATATCACATTTTTAGGGGGAAACGAAAATTGAAAATAAAATTTAGACATAATATGGAGTTTGGAGAATGGAAATTAGTAAAGTATATAAATCAAGGAGGGAATGGTGAAGTTTGGATAGCTAAGAATAAACATAGCCACGAACAACGTGCAATAAAACTGTTAAAAAAAGTGAATCATAAAACACTTACTAGATTTAAGGCGGAAATAAAAACCATTAAAGAAAACCATACTCTTAATGGAATTTTACCTATTTATGATTTTTATTTAAATGAAAATCAAGGTGAAGTTTCTTGGTATGTTATGCCAATTGCTTCTAATATAGATGAGCAGTTAAAGAAAATGGATAGTAATCAAAAAATAGACCTAATCATCAATATAGGTGATGTATTAATTAAATTGCATAAAAAAGGAATAGTTCATAGAGATATAAAGCCAGGAAATATACTCTTTTATGCCGATGAATACTACTTGGCAGATTTTGGTTTAGTGGATTATCCCGATAAAGAAGACGTAACTATGAAATTTGAATCAGTAGGACCTAAATGGACAATGGCGCCGGAGATGAGAAGAAGTCCTCAAACAGCAGATGGTAAGAAAGCAGATGTATATTCCTTAGCAAAAACAATGTGGATTATATTAACGGGTGAAAAACTAGGATTCGATGGACAATATTCACGCTTAGGGAAAAATTCATTAAACAAATTTGATTTACATTTATTCAGCGATCCTTTAGATAAACTTTTATATGACTGTACAAATGATGAGGTAGAACTTAGACCGACAATGCAAGAATTTGTTGATAGATTAAATGAGTGGAAAATTCACGAAAAAGATTTTCAAAAAAGAAATCCTTATGAGTGGCGTATGATTCAAGAGGAACTCTTTCCTACAGCCATACCAAGTAGGGTTGTGTGGGAAAATGTGGATGATATTGTGAGTGTCTTAAACATAATAGGATCTATACCACATTTAAATCATATGTTTTATCCAAGTGGAGGAGGAATGGATTTATTAAAAGTAGAATTGGCAGCAGAAGCAGATTGTATAGCATTATATACGGGGCTTATAGACATTGTTAAACCTAAACGATTATTATTTGAGTCTATAGGGAAGGACTTTCAATGGAATTATTTTAGATTAGAGATTTCAAGTTTGGCTCCTATAATTGAAACAAATAATTTTGGTTTTGAGGAATTATTAGAAACTGAAAAAGGCTATGAGTATGAGCGGTATTTAGAGTATTCTTCTGGAAGATCAGTAACTAGATTTTTTAAGGAAAGTGCAATTGTAATTTTTCAGAAAACATCTATTTATAATAAAATATCAGGTACTTATGATGGAAGACATTCAAAAATGAATACAGATGAATTTAAATCTTATATCGAAATGCTAGAAGCGGCTGTAAATAGAAATGAAAAAATGAACCGAGCGAGGGGATAAGATGCTACCATTCTTCACCAATCCATATCCAAACGAGTTAATGTATTCAGCGATTGCACGTTATCACTTTTATAGTGGCAATATTGATTGTAAAGACACGTTAGAAGAAGTGTTTCAAAGTCGTTCTGTGATTCCGAGCGTGGAGATTGGTAGCCATTTTGCTATATTAGCTCAGCAACTAGGCTCTAACTATTCTGTTGAGACTATATTAGCTAATCATACAATTTATCCTTATTATGCAATGTTTTTATCTAAGCAACGCCAACAAGAAATTGTACAAGATGTTGGTGGAGACGGACAAGCTCTTTACGCACGGCTTGGTATGATTGCAGGAAGTATTTGTAGGAAAGTGGGACTCTATTATTGTCCAGAATGTACGAAGAGTGATGTAGAGCAGTTTGGAGAGCCATATATACATCGAGAGCATCAGCTACAAGGCGTTGATTATTGTCCCCACCATGATATGCAATTAAGAAAATACCCAGTAGATACAACGAGC
This sequence comes from Bacillus tropicus, assembly GCF_001884035.1. GTDB lineage: Bacteria > Bacillota > Bacilli > Bacillales > Bacillaceae_G > Bacillus_A > Bacillus_A tropicus. The sequence goes on along the minus strand of NZ_MACG01000023.1, from coordinate 95,926 downwards.
CGTATTGAGTATATTCGTTTTGATTTAAAGAATATGAACCTATCTTCTATTTACAAAGCTGATCCTTTTGCAGAAATTTCAATTCACTTATCAAAACAAGCATATAAATTATTTCAATTACCATTGCATAAATTTTCACGTGAAGATATTAAGCTGAAATACCGTGCGTCATTGTTTGAATTAAATCTGATTACAGTTTCGAATCGAGTACGCCAAAAAGAGTTGTACCAAGCGTTTAAAAGTAAGTTCCCTAAAGGCTTTTTAGAAAAGTATGAGAGTACTCTAAATATAGCGGATGAGTATAACTGGTTAAAGGTGATTACTCGTAATACCAAGCGCCATGTACATCCTTTTAGGCATTTATTAATGCTTTATTTCTTAGAACAGGATATAGATGACTTTGTGAATCAAAAGGCTCAGGTGGATCCGTTTGGTGTGGGGCCTTGGCCTTGTTTGAATAAAGCAGCCACACACTATAAAGAATCAGTCATTCCTAGTGTTGAGGTTACAAGAGATTTTAAATCAACAGCTTTAATTGGTACATTTAGCTGTTCGTGTGGTTTTGTCTATGCAAGAAAAGGCCCTGATATGTCTTTAGAAGATCGATGTCGCATAGGAAGAGTAAAAGTATTTGGTGAAGTGTGGAAGTCAAAGCTTAAACAGTTGTTTAATAGAAAACTGAGTACCACGGCAATTGCGAGAGAATTAGGAGTTGATTCAAAGATAGTTAAAAGGTATTTAGAAGGACATAAGATAATAAGTAATCAAGTGAAAATAGAGAGTAAGGCATTACTTGAACAATATAAAGACGAAATGATAGAAGGGATACGAAAATTTCCTAATTTATCTCGTACACCTTTGAGAGAACGTTTTAAAAAGCAATATATGTTTTTATATCGGCATGATAAAGAATGGTTGATAAAAAATTTGCCTATAAAACAAAAAAAGCTAGAGTCAACTAAAACAGTAGACTGGAATAAACGAGATAGAGAATATGTCGTAAAAATAGAAACGCTCTATAAAGAGTTATTAGCAAAAGAAAGACCTATTCGAATAACAATTTCAGCGGTAGGTAAACGATTAGGGATATTAGCGAACTTGGAGCGTCATTTAGATAAACTATCGCAAACGAAGGAACTATTAGAAGAAATAACTGAGTCAGTCGAGCAATTTCAAATTCGTCGTTGTTTTAAAGTGATTGACCAAATGATAACGATGGATGAACCAGTTATACTATGGAAAGTACAGCGTATAGCAGCAGTAAAAACGCATCATTTTCATGAAATAAAACCAAAGATAGAAGAATATTTGAAAAGGAAACAGGATGTGAGTAACGATGAGAAAACAACAGGTTAAAATGAATAGATGGCCATTTGACGAAGGAGAGCAAGCGCAATTAACTTGGATTAGCTCTCCTTTTTTGCAAGATAAAAAAACGATGATCCATGCTTATTTTAGAGCAAATGGTAGGACTGAAAAATTATTAGTTGATTGGGGAACATTGCCAACCTTAGCTATTCAGCATTACTACATAAACGGCGATATTAGTCAAAGTATTCCTCCGTCAGGTATAGAAGAAGTTGAAATTACAATTTACCCAAACGCTGTGACCTATTCAGAAAGGAATTGGAGCATCTTTGGTACAAATGATAAAGATGTTTCGCGTAGTTTCACTGTTTCATACCAAAATAAAAAATATATCTTACCCCTCATTGAAGTTGTGCGCAGTATTTTAGCGCCAAATCGATTCTTATTATATCGTTTATTTGAAACGAATTCTTTTCCGCAATATTTTATTGAGCAATATGAGTTCAATAAGCTACATCTAGATTTTTCATCACAATATCATCGTAAATATACGAAAGACTCCTACTTATTCCAGCTAGTATGGCTTTTAACAAATTCAGATTTAAGACAAGTGTTCGAAAATACAGCTTATGCCTTTATTAATACAGGGGTCCTACGATTTGATTGGTTATTCAAGCAACCTATTACCGTTACTGCTGTTGTGAAATCAAGTGTAGTGGGAGGAACTATCCTTCGAATAAAGAGTGTTAAAAATAAAAAGATTCCTTATAAAGAGATTTCATTTACTCATCCAGAGGTAGTGCAAAATGAGAGGTCAAGCGAAGCTAAAAAATATACGGTTCACCCAAAGCAGAATGGTAGTACTGATGAGTCTGGAATGGAATTAGATGAAAAAGCTGATGGAACAACTGATGATTTTGATTTAATAGAAATGGATAATCAAATTCATGAATATGAAAAAATCCCAAAGGTAACAAAAGTTCGTAGAAATTCTAATAAGCAACGAACACAAGAAGATGAAAATACAAAACGTTATTTCATTGAGGATAATGGACGAAGATCTACGGCTGATGTTGGCGGTAATCAGCTTGCAAGAGGAATAGGAAATAAATCTTTATATGAGATACAGGTACAAGGTGAATTATTGGATTTTATTAATTTGCTTAATGTTTTAGAAGGTTATCCGGAAGTTAAAGCAATTAATGTAGCTACAGGTATATTACCAACAGGGAGTGAAAAGCGAAAATTTAGTTACTTAGATGACGGAATTACAAATCGTAAGTACATAGTAGCTAGTATAGAATTATTTAATGGGAGACAGTATAAAGTTTTGGAAATAGAGCGTGAAAGTCGGTCTTTATCTATGTTGATATTGTCCGCAACTATCGGTGTGGAATGGTCTTCGGTTATTAAAGACATGTTGTTGGGCTTAGTGGATAAAAGTGGTGTTTGGGCCAAGGAATTGCTTATGGGAATAGAAAGAGAAGGTATTGTTGTAAAAAAAGCTAAACACAGTAAGAAAAGCGTTATACATAAAGCTAAATTGTTATTTGAAAAGCTAGTTTGACAAATTGTATAATTTTCCATAGAACAAATTTAGTAATATAATTTATGGAATATTAATACAGAAATTCTTTTCGATGGTATGATTATTGATAGGTAAAGATATTTTGAATATATAAAAGTGGATATGTGGGGGATATAGAAGTGGGTTATCAGTCAGAAGCACAACTAGAGAAACATTTAGTCGAACAGTTGCAAACACAGGGATATGAAGCTGTACAGTTATCAGATTACGCAGCTGTATTAGCTAACTTTCGTACACAATTAAATAAATTTAATGAAAAGAAATTAAATGGTCAACCATTAACAGATAAAGAATTTAAGCGTGTACTTGTTGCAACGGAAGATAAAAGTATTTATGAATCTGCCAAAATCTTGCGTGATAAATTACTAATCGAACGCGAAGATGGAACAGAGCTATATTTAGAATTAATGAATACAAAACAATGGTGTAAAAACTTGTTCCAAGTAACTACACAAACAACGATGTTTGGTAAATATGAAAATCGTTATGATGTTACCATGTTCATTAATGGATTACCGATTGTTCAAATAGAGTTGAAGCGCCGCGGACTCGATTTCAAAGAAGCATTTAATCAAATCCAACGTTATCGTCGTCATTCATTCCAAGGGTTATATCATTTCTTGCAAATTTTTGTAGTGAGTAATGGTGTGGATACGAAATATTTCTCGAACTCGGACTATGATATTCAATTTGGCTTTACGTTCTTCTGGTCGGATGAAGAGAATAATATTATTACGAACTTACAAGATTTTACGAAAGCATTTTTACAACCTTGTCATCTAGCAAAAATGGTTAGTCGTTACATGATTATTAATGATACAGACAAAGCATTAATGGTGATGCGCCCATATCAAGTGTATGCAGTAGAAGCTTTAGTAAAACGTGCAAATGAAACAAATAACAACGGCTTTATTTGGCATACAACAGGTTCAGGGAAAACATTGACGTCTTTCAAAGCAGGGCAAATTTTAGCGAATGAAGAGAGTATTAAAAAAGTTTTCTTCCTTGTCGATCGACAAGATTTAGATAGCCAAACAACTGCGGAATTTAATAAATTCGAAAAAGGATCTGTAGACCGCACAGATAAAACAGATGAATTAATTAAACAAATTAAAAATCCAATGAAGCGTTTTATCGTCACAACCATTCAAAAAATGAGTAATGCGGTGAAAAATCCACGTTATGAAAAAATTATGGAGCCATATAAACAAGAACATGTTGTCTTTATAATTGATGAGTGTCATCGTAGCCAGTTTGGTGATATGCGTAAAGATATTGATCATCATTTCCAAAATGCACAATATTTTGGATTTACGGGTACACCACGTTTTGAAGAAAACAAAAGCCAAGATGGTCGTACAACAGCAGATTTATTTGAAAAATGTTTACACCACTATTTGATTAAAGATGCGATTCGTGATGGCAATGTATTAGGATTTTCAGTTGAATACATTAGCACGTTCCAATCGAAAGCAGATGAATTCGATGATACGAAAGTAGAAGGTATTGATACAGATGAAGTGCTGCGTCATCCGACACGTTTAAATATGATTACAGACCATATTATTGATAATCATAATCGTCGTGCGAAAAGTAAAGGATATTGTGGTATCTTTGCGGTTGATTCGATTCAAACATTAATTAAATATTATGATTTATTTAAATCGAAAAACCACAACTTGAAAATTGCGGGGATTTATTCGTTTGGTGTGAATGAAGAAAGTGATGGTACAGAAGAACATTCGCGTGAAGCTTTGGACCGTATGATTGTGGATTATAATCAAATGTTTGGAACAGACTATTCAACTGATACATGGGACCGGTATTTTGCAGATGTATCGAAAAAAATGAAGCAAGCACAAATCGATATTTTACTAGTCGTAAATATGTTCTTAACAGGATTTGATAGTAAACCACTTAATACATTATATGTCGATAAAAACTTACAGTATCATAACTTATTACAAGCTTATAGTCGTACAAACCGTGTGGAAAAGGCGACAAAGCCATATGGTAATGTTGTTTGTTACCGTAATTTAAAGGACCAAACGGATGATACAATCCGTTTATTCTCTAAAACAGATTCTGTTGATGATGTTTTAATGCAAAATTATGATGCTTATTTAGCGAAATTTAAAGAAGCATTAGAAGGACTTAAAAAAGTTGCAGCATCGCCTGAACAAGTAGATGCGCTTCAAACAGAAGAAGACCAACGTGAATTCATTGTTGCCTTCAAAAATGTTACGAAAATGCTTCAACGGCTGCAATCATTTTCTGATTTTGAATTTGATGAAGATGAACTGCAAATCACAGAGCAATCCTATGAGGACTATAAAAGTAAATACTTTAAAATCCATGATCGTTTGAAAAAAGAAGATCCTCGTAAGGAATCTATTTTACAAGACATTGATTTTGAGCTAGAGCTAATGCACACAGACCGTATTAATGTTAGTTATATTATGAATTTGATTGCCAATTTAACAATGGATGACGACAAAACACGAGATCAAGAAATCAAATTAATCAAGCAAGAATTAGATCATGCATCTGATGAAAAATTACGTTTAAAGGTTGAACTAATTCATAATTTCTTAGATAAAATTGTGCCGCAGCTTGGTACAAATGTATCGATTCTTGATGAGTATTCAAAGTATGAAGAAGAAGTGCAAGAAGAAGAAATGAATACCTTTGCAAGTGAAGTTGGATTAGAGCAATCTGTTTTAAAAGAACAAGTGGCGACCTATGAATATGCCAACATCATTGAAGATAGTGCAATTATGGACCGTTTATCAGGGTCATTTTTAAAGAAAAACAAGGCAATTAAAGCGATTAAAAGCTTTATTCATGAGCAAGTAGCAAAATATGGAGCATAGGAAAAAGAGAGGGAAACCTCTCTTTTTTTATGTTATTTTAAAAAATATCAAAAATAAATATATTTTAACTTGATATTATTTAAAATATCATTTAATATAATATTCAGAGAGGGGGTTCATACGATGAAGTTAAGAGAATGCGCAGATGTTACACAAGGCGTCTTTACAAATCGAGTTGAAACATCGAATCTGAGTGAAGATAGCGTCCAGATGCAATTGGTAACATTAAAAGAATTTAATCATTTACTTGGAATCGATTATCGGATTTCTCAAGAAAAAGATCGATCTATTTATATGAATAAAGAGAAAATTAAACAAGAAGTATTAACGGATACGGAAAGCCTTGTGTTGCATACATTAACACAAAAGGTTGTTTGGTTTCCTCCACAATATCAGGGTCTATTACTGACGAATAACTTTATGAAAATAAGCTTTTTTGAAAAAGTAGATATTCATTTTATGGAATGGCTATTTAATGAGCATCCTTCAATTCAGAAACAAATTGCACTATTTACAGAAGGAAGTATCATTTCTTCACTGAAGCTATCGAATGTAAAAGAAATTGAGTTTGTCCTCCCAAATGTTGAAAAGCAAAAAATACTAGGGAAGATCGCACAATTAAAAAAGAGAAAGACAGCACTTTTAAAAGAGAAGGATAGATTAGAACAATTACTCCTTCACCATCAAATGGTGGAGATTATCGATCAATTAGGAGGTCATCAAAATGACAACAAGTGAAAAACAACGCCAGCAGCAAGCTGAATTACATAAGAAGCTATGGGCAATGGCGAATGACTTACGTGGTCAAATGGACGCATATGAATTTAAAGATTATATTTTAGGATTAATTTTCTACCGTTACTTATCAGAAAAAGTAGAATCACGCGCAAATTCATTACTGGCAGAAGATGAATTGAGCTTTGTAGAAGCTTGGGAAAACGAAGAATATCGTGAAGATTTACAAGAATATTTAATCAATGAATTAGGTTATGTCATTACACCTCAATATTTATTTTCTACATTCGTCAAAGAAATTGAATTAGGCGCGAATGGTAACTTTGATATCGAAATGCTTCAAAATGGTGTCAAAGCCATTGAGGCTTCAACGATGGGCGCAGACAGCCAAGAAGACTTTGAAAACTTATTTGATGATATGGATTTAAACTCATCAAAATTAGGACGTACTGTCAAAGCTCGTTCTGAACTGATTGCGAAAGTCCTTGTAAATATTGCAGATATTCCATTCTTACAAGATGACGTGGAAATCGATGTATTAGGTGATGCTTACGAATATATGATCTCTCAATTCGCTGCCAACGCTGGTAAAAAGGCTGGTGAGTTCTATACACCACAACAAGTATCACGTATTTTAGCAAAAATCGTCACAGCTGGTAAAACAGAAATCAAAGATGTTTATGATGGTACATGTGGCTCTGGCTCATTACTATTACGTGTAGGTAAAGAAGCGAAAGTTTATAACTATTATGGTCAAGAAAAAGTATCAACAACGTACAACTTAGCACGTATGAATATGTTACTGCATGATATTCCATACCAACGTTTCGATATTAAGAATGCTGATACGTTAGAAGAACCACAGCACTTAGATAAACGATTTGAAGCCATCGTTGCCAATCCGCCATACAGCGCAAAATGGAGTGCAGATGATAAATTTCAAGACGATGAACGTTTCAGCAACTATGCGAAACTAGCGCCAAAATCAAAAGCTGACTTCGCATTTGTTCAACACTTTATCCATCATTTAGATGATAATGGCACATTCGCAGTTGTATTACCACATGGCGTATTATTCCGTGGTGCTGCAGAAGGGGTTATTCGTAAATATTTAATTGAAGAGAAAAACTATTTAGACGCAGTGATCGGTTTACCAGCGAACATTTTCTTCGGTACATCGATTCCAACTTGTATTTTAGTGTTTAAAAAATGCCGTAAACACGATGATAACGTGATTTTCGTTGACGCTTCAAATGAATTTGAAAAAGGCAAAAACCAAAACCATTTATCAGACGGGCACGTTGAAAAAATCGTGAACACTTATTTAAGCCGCGAAACACTTGATAAGTATTCATACGCCGCAACATTAGATGAAATTAGAGAAAATGACTACAACTTAAATATTCCACGTTATGTCGATACATTCGAAGAAGAAGAACCTGTGGATCTAGCAGAAGTTGCAAAACAGCTTGAAGCAATCGATGAAGAAATTGCCAAAGTCGATGAAGAACTCGCTGCATACTTCAAAGAATTGGGGGTGTAGGGTGTGAATGTACCAAAGTTAAGATTTAAAGAGTTTGATGGGGAATGGGGAAAAGAAACCCTAAAAAATTTATCGTTTAAAATTGGGGATGGATTACATTCTACTCCTCAATACGAATTAGATGGTGAATATTATTTTATAAACGGAAATAATTTAATCGATGGCAAAATTGTTTTTAATGAAACTACAAAAAGAGTTTTGCGAGAAGAAGTTGAAAAATATAAGATATCATTAGGCAAAGAAACAATTTTATTATCAATAAACGGAACTATCGGTAATTTAGCTTTTTATAATGGCGAAAAAATTTTACTAGGAAAAAGCGCTGGATATATAGATTTGAATACAAATAAAGTTAATAAATATTTCCTTTATTCCACATTGCAAACTTCTCATATAGAGCGATATTTCAAAAATGAATTAACAGGAACTACTATTAAAAATCTTTCTTTAGCATCTATTAACAAAACTATTATTAATTTACCTGATATTAAAGAACAAAACATGATAGGTGATTTGTTCAAAGTGTTAGATAAAAAAATCCAACTCCAAAAACAAAAAGTTGATTTTCTGCAGGAACAGAAAAAAGGATTTCTTCAAAAGATGTTTCCTAGAGCAGGTGAGACACAGCCAGAGATGCGTTTTGATGGATTTATGGGTGATTGGAAACAGTGTAAACTAAATAATTATTTACAAACTTCTAAAGTAAAAAATACAAATGAAGTTTATACGAAGTTTGATGTACTATCTGTGTCTGGAGATTATGGGATCGTAAATCAAATTGAATTTCAAGGAAGATCGTTTGCAGGTGTATCAGTTGCACCATATGGAATTGTAGAAAAAGGTGATATTGTTTATACAAAAAGCCCTTTAAAATCTAATCCGTATGGGATTATAAAAGTGAATAAAGGAAAGCCTGGAATAGTTTCTACATTATACGCAATTTACAAAGTTAGAGCTAATGTTGATCCTAATTTTGTAGAGTATTATTTTGCAGATGATTTACGATTAAATAAATATCTTAAACCTTTAGTAAATAAAGGGGCTAAAAATGATATGAAGGTATCAGATGATAATGCTCTTATTGGTGACGTAGTATTTCCAACAGATTTGGAAGAACAATTAAGAATCGCTGAATTCTTTAAGAAATTAGAGGATGCAATCAATATCCAGCAACAAAAATTAGATTTATTAAGAAAACAAAAACAAGGTTTTATGCAACAAATGTTTATTTAATTCTTCAATTTAACACTTTATTTTTTATCAATTGCAAGAAATGCTGTAATAAAGAATAAGCCTATTTTATCATTTTCAGTAACTCAAAATACTACTGTGGTTGATGTTCCGAAAGGGATTCAAATTCCTCCTGCTGTAACAGCTCATTTAGACCAAACTACAAAAAGGCTTTTTGTCTATGATGTAAATAAATTTGAGAGCATGTTGACCCTAAATGAAAAATAGGAAAGCCAAATCGCAAGCTACTATTAATAAATTTATTCAAGGTGAGTATACAATTTCCGCAGATAAATATAAATTCTCAGGTCTAGAAAATAATTTGGTTTCTTAAAAATTAAGCAGTAGTGCAAGGTCAGTACGAAGATTATCAAAATATAATGCTCCTGAAACCAGTTATTCAATAGAACAAATTAAAGAAGCCGTAGACAAACTTGATGAATCTCTAAGAGTCATTTTTGATGATAGTAATAAAACAATTACTGTAACACCAGAAACAGCAAAAACATTTGTAGGTATTATTCATAACAGTATTGTACAACGTTTGATTTCAGGGGAGATTGAAATAGCTATTTAGTTTTAATCAATCTTTTTTATAAAAAATCCGACACACTAAAAACTAAGCCCACGCATTTTGATCAATCTTTATTCAAAACGCGTGGGTTTCTTCTAATATAAAATCACTGTTTGTAGCATCTTTTTGCTTAAACTTTATTATAAATCAACAATAGTGTAGTTTTGAAATAAAGTTAAGACGTTTATAAAAAAGGTGCGATGCTTTATCTCTTTAATCAAAGAATTGTAAATAAGCTATGATCAAACTTTTTTATAAAACATAAACATAAACCTGTTGGATAAGAAACCATTTTGATTAGACTTTTTCAAAATGGTTTCTTTTTATTAATCATAGAATACGATTTAACACAGTATTTTTAATCAAACTTTATTTTAGAGCCACACATTGCTTTTTCTTATGGTGAATTTGTTTCTTAGTTATTTCCTGCATTTTATATCATTCACCAATCATGTAATGTTAAGGGGAGATGACAAAAGAAAGGAAGAATGTACAAATGAGTATAGTAAAAAAAGGAACATTACAAGTACTTGGAGCAAGCATCTATTATGAGGTGCGTGGCTCGGGTCCAATTCTTCTTTTGATTCATGGTGGGGGTGGTGATGCCGACAAGTTCCATAATGTCGCCGACCATCTTGCTAAATGGTATACCGTTGTTACTTACGATCGTCGTGGTCATTCCCGTAGCAATCTCGTCAATAAAAATGAGGATTACCATGTGCACACGCATAGCGAAGATGCTCATCGGTTGCTAGCTAATCTGACCAAAGAACCGGCTTATGTATTCGGAAGTAGTTCTGGTGCTGTTATCGGACTTGATTTGTGCATACGTCATCCTGAGCAGGTACAGTTACTAATCCCACACGAACCGGTTTTATTACAACTTTTACCTGAAAATGAATTGAAGCAGGCTATAAATTTCATGGAAGACCTTAAAGGGAATCATCAAAGTGAGGTCATGAAGTTATTGTCAAATATTGATGATAGTAATTCCGAACCATCGAAGGATATGATAACAGAGCGACTACTCGGCAATTCGATGTATTTCACTGAGTATGAAATACCGGGAATTCTCAGCTATATTTTAAATATCGATGCATTAAAGTCCCTATTAAAACCTGCATCGATACAGGTACTTCCAGCCGGTGGAAGTATTTCACGAGAATCTTTTCCTTATCATTGCGCATTCAACTTAGCAGAACACCTCGGAACAGAATTCGCAGAGTTTCCAGGACATCATGTGGGTTATAACACAGTGCATCATAAAGAGTTTGCTGAGAGGTTACATGATGTTATTGAGAATTAATCGGGAAACTATCAATGAGCAGTGTATAAACACAATAGCGCGAATAGATATTCATGTAGTTACAAGACAATACGTAATTTAGGATTTTGTCTATATGTCTAAATTTATTTCAAAGCATCAGCAGAATATGAACAACTAAAAGAAGCAGCTACCTCTCCATTTAAAGGTAGCTGCTTCTTTTTACATAGATTCTATAATTATTTGTCTTTCATACCACTTGTTTAGTTTTCCATTCCCTAAATCTTCTTTATCAACAATAATAGTTTTGGGGTGACTTGATTTGTGAGCTTAATAATTATGGGGCTTTCCACTAATAGGACCAAAGCAAACAATAAAAGCGCTTGCATAATTAAAAATCCGAGTTATAATACTTGTATACAAGTATACTTGATTAACACGAGGTGGATTTATGACGAAATCAACGGAATTTCTTTATCCTGAAAAATGGCTTTCAAAAGCTTCTACAGGTGATCGTGTTGCGAGCGAATTGAGAATGCGCATTATTGCAGGTGTAATTGAAAGCGGTACCATTCTGTCGGAAAATAAAATAGCTACCGATTTTTCTGTAAGTCGGTCACCCGTTCGTGAAGCATTAAAATTACTAGCTTCTGAAAATATTATTCGCTTAGAAAGAATGGGCGCAGTTGTCATTGGTTTAACCGAGAAAGAAATCGAAGAAATATATGATGTTCGTTTACTTATAGAAACGTTTATTTTTGAGCGACTTGGAAAGATAGACACAAATGATTTAGTAAGAGAACTAAATAAAATAATGGAAATGATGAAAATCGCCATTAAATATCATGATTCTGATGAATTTTCTTATCAAGATCTCTTATTCCATGAAACGATTATTCGAACCATTGAGCATTCCTACATCCTGATGATTTGGAATAATTTAAAGCCTGTTATGGAAAGCTTAATCCTTTTATCAATGCGTACTCGTTTCAAGGAAAAGTACGAAGACTTTGAACGGATTATTAAAAATCATGAGCTTTATATAAAAGCAATCGAATCAAAAGATCGAGCCCTCATGATTGAGGCCTTACATCAAAACTTTGATGATGTTCAAGGGAAAGTCGAAGACCTCTGGATGTCACAACAAATGTTATCTAAAGGAGTTGAGCAAGGACATGAGTAGCTATATGTTAGGTATAGATATCGGTACAACAAGTACGAAAGCAGTTTTATTCACTGAAAAAGGCGAAGTCATCCAAACCGAGAATATTGGTTATCCACTTCGCACACCGGATATATCCACAGCGGAACAAGATCCAGAAGAGATTTTTCAAGCAGTTTTACAAGCAATATCAAATATAACGAAACAGCATTCAGATAAAAACCCATCGTTTATTTCATTTAGCAGTGCTATGCATAGTGTCATTGCCATGGATGAAAATGATCAGCCGCTGACACCTTGTATCACTTGGGCAGATAATCGCAGTGAGGCATGGGCACATAACATCAAAGATGAACTGAATGGCCATGAAGTTTATAGACGAACAGGAACACCTATTCACCCAATGTCACCATTAAGTAAAATTACATGGATTGTGAATGATCATCCGGAAATTGCGATTAGAACAAAGAAATATATTGGAATCAAAGAATATATCTTCAAACAATTCTTTGATCAATATGTTGTTGATCATTCCATCGCCTCTTGCATGGGGATGATGAACTTAAAAAAACTAGGTTGGGATGAGGAAGCTTTAAAAATTGCTGGTATAACATCAAGTCAATTATCTGAACTCGTACCGACCACTCAAACATTTAGCAACTGCAATCCAGATTTAGCCCAAAAGATTGGTATCGATTCCCAAACACCGTTTGTCATTGGTGCTAGTGACGGGGTGCTTTCTAATCTAGGTGTGAATGCAATTCGAAAAGGTGAGATTGCTGTCACAATTGGAACAAGTGGTGCTATTCGGACCATCATTGATAAACCACAAACAGATAAAAAAGGAAGAATATTTTGTTATGCCTTAACGGAAAAGCATTGGGTAATTGGTGGACCGGTAAACAATGGAGGAATGGTCCTTCGTTGGATTCGTGATGAACTTGCTTCATCAGAAGTAGAAACTGCGAAAAGACTAGGAATTGATCCATACGATGTATTAACTAAAATAGCTGAACGCGTGAGACCTGGTGCAGACGGATTATTATTCCATCCATACCTCGCAGGGGAACGTGCACCATTATGGAATCCAGATGTACGTGGCTCCTTCTTCGGTTTAACGATGTCACATAAGAAGGAACATATGATTCGTGCAGCTTTAGAAGGCGTTATATATAATTTATACACTGTATTTTTAGCATTAACAGAATGCATGGATGGTCCTGTAACTCGTATTCAAGCAACAGGCGGCTTCGCAAGGTCTGACGTTTGGCGACAGATGATGTCCGATATTTTCGCATCTGAAGTCGTTGTTCCAAAGAGCTACGAAAGCTCTTGTCTAGGTGCATGTATATTAGGTCTCTATGCCACAGGAAAAATTGATTCTTTTGAAATCGTTTCCGAAATGGTTGGCAGTACCTACAAACATACACCGAAAGAAGAAGCAACAAAAGAATACAGACAATTACTGCCTATATTTATTAACCTATCAAGGGCGCTAGAAGACGATTATACACGAATTGCAAATTATCAAAGAAATTTAATAAAGTAAAACTTTCATCAGTAATCCCCCATGCCTCGCTTCTATCTAAATCTCGAGGTGGGGGGCCTTACTGCCCACGAATAGCGGGATCAATACAAATACAGCTAAGATTAGGGGGGAACTATGATGCCATTAGTCATTGTAGCAATTGGGATTTTAGCATTACTTTTACTGATTATGCGCTTTAAATTAAATACCTTTATTTCATTAATCATTGTATCCGTCGGGGTTGCGTTAGCACTTGGAATGCCACCAGAAAAGATTTTTAAAACCATTGAAGCGGGATTAGGCGGAACACTTGGGCACTTAGCACTCGTTTTTGGACTTGGTGCGATGTTAGGTAAGTTGCTTTCAGATTCTGGGGGTGCACAACGCATTGCCATGACCCTTGTGAAAAAATTTGGTGAAAAGAATATTCAATGGGCTGTTGTGACTGCCTCATTTATTATCGGGATTGCATTATTTTTTGAAGTAGGATTAGTATTATTAATTCCGATTGTATTTGCAATTTCAAGAGAATTAAAAGTTTCTATCTTATATCTCGGTATTTCGATGGCAGCTGCTTTATCTGTAACACACGGATTTTTACCACCACACCCAGGACCAACTGCTATCGCTGGTGAATTGCATGCAAACATCGGTGAAGTATTACTTTACGGTTTTATGATAGCGGTTCCAACGGTTGTGTTAGCTGGACCTGTATTTACTAAACTTGCAAAAAAACTAGTACCTGAGGCGTTCACAAAAACCGGTAATATCCAATCATTAGGTGAGCAGAAAGTATTTAAACTTGAAGAAACTCCTGGTTTTGGAATCAGTGTTTTTACCGCTTTACTGCCTGTTCTTTTAATGGCAGTCGCTACAATTATTACTTTGTTGCAAAAAACAATGGGATTCAAAGATAATAGTTTACTAGCAACGATCGAGTTTATTGGGAATGCGGATACTGCCATGTTGATATCCTTACTAGTTGCGATCTATACAATGGGATTGGCAAGAAATATTCCAATCAAAAACGTGATGGAATCTTGTACAACAGCGATCTCGAATATTGGGATGATGCTCTTAATTATTGGTGGAGGCGGCGCTTTCAAACAAGTATTAATTGATGGCGGCGTTGGTAACTATGTAGCCGAATTATTCAAAGGAACTTCATTATCACCGATCTTGCTCGCATGGATTATCGCTGCCATCTTACGTATTTCATTGGGGTCTGCTACGGTTGCTGCATTAACAACTGTCGGTTTAGTGATTCCGATGTTAGGTCAATCTGATGTTAACCTTGCTTTAGTTGTCCTTGCAACAGGGGCTGGTAGTTTAATTGCTTCACACGTGAACGATGCTGGTTTCTGGATGTTCAAAGAGTACTTTGGTTTAAGCATGAAAGAAACATTTGCAACATGGACTTTACTTGAGACTATCGTTTCTGTAGCCGGATTAGGGTTTACTTTATTATTAAGTTTATTTGTATAGATCTTTCTAAACAGTAAAAGGGATACGGAAGCTGTTTAATGTGATTTTTCATAATTAACCAGTTATTTTTCATGATTGATTAATAAGGATGAAAATTTCTCTTTATTTTTTAACTTGATAGTGATGTGCCGTGTCCCTTTAACCTTTTGCACGAATACTGGCAGAGCCTATTGAAATGAAAAAGTTGGATTATTTGATTAAAGTGTTATTTTAGGTATATATACTATAATACAGAGTAACATACATGGAAAGGAACGATAGAATATGGAAAAGTTACAAATTGGAGTTGTTGGTGTGGGCGTTATGGGAAAAAGCCTCGCACTTAACTTTGAGAGTAAAGGGTATTCTGTTGCCCTATATGATATTTCAAAGGAAAAAGTTGATGAAACCATTGAGGAAAACCGTGGTAAAAACTTAGTTGGTACTCATATAGTTGAAGAGTTTGTTAACTCACTCGAATCACCTAGAAAGATTTTATTAATGGTTAATGCGGGGGAAATTACAGATAAAGCGATTGATTCTCTAGTCCCTCACCTCAATAAAGGTGATATTTTAATTGACGGTGGTAATACATACTTTGTCGATACAATTCGCCGAAACAAACGTCTTGCCGAAGAAGGAATCAATTTCATCGGGGCAGGTGTGTCAGGCGGCGAAGAGGGTGCATTAAAGGGACCATCTATTATGCCCGGCGGACAGAAGGATGCATACGAAAAAGTAAAGGATATGCTTGAAAACATCTCTGCAAAAGTGAATAACGAGCCTTGCTGTTCTTATATCGGACCTAATGGGGCAGGACACTATGTAAAGATGGTTCACAATGGTATTGAGTATGGAGATATGCAATTAATTTGTGAAGCATATTTCTTCTTGAAACAAACACTAGATTTGACTGCAGAAGAGTTCCATGAAATATTTGCTGAATGGAATAAAGGTGAACTGAACAGCTATCTAATTGAGATTACAGCCGATATTTTCAAGAAGAAAGATGAAGAAACTGGTAAGCCATTAGTGGATGTTATTCTTGATACTGCAGGACAAAAGGGTACAGGGAAATGGACAAGTCAAAGCGCACTTGATTTAGGTATCTCTCTGCCTATTATCACGGAATCTGTATTTGCACGTTGCATTTCTGCTTTAAAAGAAGAGCGTGTGAACGCAAGTAAAGTTTTATCTGGCCCTAAAGATAAAACGGCAATTGGAGTTGAAAAAGCCGAATTAATTGAAGCGGTGCGCCAAGCTTTATATATGAGTAAAATTTGTTCTTATGCACAAGGATTCACGCAATTGAAGGCAGCTTCTGAGGAATATGATTGGAACCTTGATTTTGGCAGCATTTCTATGCTTTGGAGAGGCGGATGTATTATCCGTGCTGCCTTTTTACAGAACATTAAAGAGGCTTATGAGACTAACACTGACCTACCGAACCTTTTACTTGATCCATACTTTAAAGAAATTGTAGAGTCATATCAAGGTGGATTACGCCAAATTATCTCAATGGCGGTACAACAGGGTATTCCGATACCTGCATTTTCAGCAGCAATTTCTTATTATGACAGCTATCGTACTGCCAAACTACCTGCAAACTTGTTGCAAGCGCAGCGCGATTATTTTGGAGCGCATACGTATAAACGAGTAGATAAAGAAGGTACATTCCATACAAAATGGATATAAAATAAAAAATGGACTAAGATTAAATTCTTAGTCCATTTTTTATTCCACAATTCGTAGGCTATAAGACTCTCACTGATGGAAGTTCACTTTAAACGAATGTATGAATCAAAATGCGTTTATTTTTCCCATTTAGATGAAAACCACATAATCTTTAATTTGAGTGGATAGAGCCCTATAAATTAAAGTCTTATTTTAGCGGATTCACTTTTATTTATCTGAATTTTCCGTTACTATTTTAAGTATCCGTGAACAATTTACTTTATTATGACAAAAAGAGACGAGAGATTTATGGACATTACAAGGGGGCATATTGATGAAAGTGAGTGAAAAAACATATTTAAGTATAGAAGAGATTATTTCATTACCAACCTTATCAAGTACCAATATAAGCGATGATGGCAAAAGTGTAGCATTTGTTAAGAGGACAGCTAACTGGAAAGACAATATATATAGAAATCATGTATGGATATATGAAAAAGGTAAAGGGCAGGGTTATCCATTAACAAATGAGGATATAGATAGTACATGCCCATTATGGTCTCCAAATTATAGGGATATTGCATACCTTAGCCCTGTTGGTAATGGGGAAAATCAAATCTTTGTTAAGTCATTAGATGGTTATGGTGGGGTGCAAATTACTAATGAAGAAGAAGGGATCAGTACATTCAAATGGGATCCTACCGGTAAAGGTTTTTATTATATTACACAGTCAAAAGAATGTGAGGAAATAAAGAAACGTAAGGAGCTATATGGAGATTTTCAACATGTAGGTAAGGAACATCAAAATAATTGTTTATGCTACATTGAAATAGAAAAAGTGATACAAAATGATAAAGAGGAACGAGAGATTAACGGTGTTTATCAATTAACTGATGGTAAGGATTTTTATATCCATGATTTTGATATTTCAAATGGTGGGAAAAAGGTTGTATGTATGGCTACACCAAGCTTAAACGATCATATGAATGGTGATCTATATATATTAGATGTTGAAGCTGAGGAACTACAAAAGATGAATGTAGATAGGTTGTTGGGCGGGAGCGTTTGCTTTTCTCCTGAGGGCAACAAAATCTGTTACTAAGCAAGCATAAGAGAGAAGGAGTATTATAGAAACCATATACAAGAGAATACATTAGAAATATATGATATGAATACAGGAGATGTACTTCAGCCTCTAACAAACTTTGATAGTACAGTTATGCCATTACAGTGGACAGCTAGAGGAATTTTAATTCGATGGCAGGATAAGACGAATTACCGTATTGGATTACTAGCTGAAGATGGCACTATGGAAGTATTAAGTGACAACGTAGATGGTTTTATAATGGATGCCTCTATAACAAAGGATGGAAATCATATAACCTATAGTAAAGCTATAACAAATGAGACCTTTGAAATCTATTTGGACGATAAAAAAATAACAAATGAAAATAGCTTTTTCGAAGGGGAGCTTAAAAGTAACAGAGAAATCATCTCATGGAAAAGTAGTGATGGTCTTGAAATAGAGGGTGTTTTAACAACGCCAGTAGATTTTGATGCCAATAAAAAATATCCCTTATTAGTAGTAATCCATGGTGGTCCGGCTTGGGCATCCTTTCCGATATTTTCAGACTGCTTCAATGAGAAATATCCGATTGAACAGTTTGTTGAAAAAGGCTTTATCGTTTTAGAGCCAAACTATAGAGGAAGTTCTGGTTATGGTAATGAATTTTTAAAAGCGAACTACAGAAAACAAGGACTTGCTGATTACGATGATGTTATATCTGGAGTGGATGAACTAGTTAAAAAAGGGATGGTAGATAAAGATAGAGTAGGAGTTATGGGATGGAGTAACGGAGGATATATATCAGCTTTCTGTTCTACATTTAGTGATAGATTTAAAGCTATCTCAGTTGGAGGCGGAATTACCAACTGGAGTACTCATTATGTAAATACAGATATCCCTTATTTTATTAGAATGCATTTAGGAAATACTCCATGGAATGACCCGGAGATCTATACGAAGACATCACCAATGACGTATATTAAATCAGCCTGTACGCCTACCTTAATCCAACATGGCGAAAAGGATGCAAGAATACCAGTTACAAATGCATATGAATTACATCAAGGGTTAAAGGATATGGAAGTTGATACAGAATTAATAATATTTAAAGGAATGGCATATAGCCCTGGTCAGCTGGGAATGAATGTAGCTATTATGAAACAGAATTTGATGTGGTTTTCACATTATATTCTTGGGGAAAGTATGGAGGGTTTTAGTGCTATATAATGGATATCCGCATAGGGATTATTCGTTGTGCAATCGGGCCAGATTGTTGTAAACTGCATTTAAACCATTATTGAGAGGATTTAAGTGGTTATAAGGAAGCGTAATTTGGAGGACTAATATGACAGAGAATAAAAATGTGCTACCAGTAGAACAACGTGAAGAACTATTAAAAGTGTTACAAGCTCGTTTTGAGAAAAGCATGAACCGCCATGAAGGTCTTGAATGGGCTAAAGTTGAGGTAAAGCTGAATGCTAACCCTGAAAAGTTATGGTCACTTAACGAAATGGAAGTAACTGGCGGTGAGCCGGATGTTGTTGGTTATGATGAAGAGAAGGACGAGTATATTTTCTGCGATTGCTCAAAGGAGAGTCCTAAAGGCCGTAGAAGCCTTTGTTATGATCTTGAAGCGTTAGAAGCAAGAAAAAAACATAAACCGGAAAATAACGTTATTGATGTGGCAGCCGCTATGGGTATTGAACTATTAACTGAAGAACAATATCGAGAGTTGCAACAACTTGGGGAGTTCGATATGAAATCATCAAGCTGGGTACAAACGCCTTCAGATATTAGAGAGCTTGGTGGAGCTCTATTTTGCGATTATCGCTTTGGACACGTTTTTGTGTACCACAATGGAGCAGACTCTTATTATGCTGCCAGAGGTTTTCGTGGCTCGTTAAGAGTTTAAATTTGGAGTAAATAAAAAAGAGCCTATACGCAGGCTCTTTTTCTTATTTATAGTTTAAGAGTAAACCGTTACTACGCAGTTTTACTTAATTTATATGTTCCGTGGTTGTTTTTACGGAAAAGTTTTGGGAAAACATAGCCATCTAATCCAATGCGTCCAGCGTTCTGTCCTGCAACTAAAATGAACATAGTCAAAATGAGTAGGTTTGGATTTACACTAACAGTTCCGCTTAATAAAAATGAAAGGTTCATTATGATTCCGAAAAATGCAGCTGTTTTTGTTAATCCGCCTAAAATCAAACCTAGACCTACTAAAATTTCTCCCCATTGAACTAAAAAGCTAAATAGGTCTGCGTTTGGAAGAACAAAATGTTGAAGAAACTCTGCCCACCAACTTTGTACTGCAGGGTGGTCACCTGATGCTTGAGCAATAGCACCCTTTAGAAAACCACTTGCGTCAAAAGATTGTCCAAAGACTTTGCCTATTCCAGCAGCGAGCCATGTATACCCTATGTAAAGTCGTAAAAATAATAATATGAAAGTAGCACGTTTATCAGTTCTTAAAAAATTGATAACCATTGAAATCCCTCCAATATTGTATTTACAAGTTTATTATATATCCATTGTGAAAAAATTCACAATGGATATAATGTGAACAAATTTATGATTTTTTATTTATAAAATTGCACATAAAATATTGTGAAGTTTATTTTTGAAAATTAAGCAATAAATGAGGGGTAGGAGCTATCTATTGTAGCGGATAGCTCCCGTAGTAAACAGGTTCGTGTATGTTCTTTAAGTTCATATGGGGGTTCCTTATCATTTCTCTGGTTTTATATAAGGAACAATTGGTGCAGTAACCCCTACAGAAGCACCACGAATAAATTCTTGGTTTTCTAATGCTTTAAAGTTTTCCGTTTTTCCTGTTAGCATAACACCTAAAATTTTCACTTGATCGAATGGTTTGCCCTTGTTTGATTTTAAAAACTTCTGGATAGTTTCGTCATCTCCATCGTCATCGTATTGGTTAAGTGAATCAACGAACTCTTTGTATGCTTCTTCAGGGGACTTGTCTGGATTAAATCCATAAACGGGCATACCAGCAGGTCCTTTGCTTTCATCTCCAATCGGTGAGGTCATATATAACCATACAATGTTTAAGTTATCTGGAATTTTTTCCTTAATTTCTTGTAGTGTGTAAGGCTGATTGAAAGAGATAGCAACTTCGGCAACATAGTTGTTCATTTGTGAAACGTCCCCTAATTCATTTTGGACACCATCAAAATATTCCTTAATAGCAGGATTATAAAATGTTGCAAATTTTTTCTTTGTTTGTTTATCATACTCATAGAACTCTTTATTGGACCAATAAAAACCAGGTGTTAATTCATTGGAATCGATATTGATGCGGATCCAACCATAGGAGCTTGTTAATGTATTCCAAGGGACTACGTAACCATTAATGTTTTTAGAACGATTTGATATAATATTGCCGCCAAACATGGATGAATTACTCGTTACTTGAGAATCAATTTGTACATTCGGTTCTGCTATGGAGTTATGTAAAAAGAGTCGTTCGTGAAGCTTCGTAGAGCTTTTCGCTGCAAAGTAATTGCCCACTTTATAAATGATGGGGATAAGTATGATGACAACGATAATAGAAGTAATGATGATTTTAAGTAACTGTTTCCTTTTAGCTTTTTTTAACGCATTTTTTAAAGAAGTATCCATTAAGTTTTTCCTCCTACTGTAGAATGAATTGTTTTACGTGCACGATGTAACTTTTGTTTGACGCTGTTCACTTGAATATCTAGTATTAGGGCGATTTCTTCATATGAAAAATCGTAATAATATTTTAAAAAGAAGGCTTCTTTGTATTCTAGTTTTATATCTTTTAATAGATAGAAAATCTCATCTTTATTTAAAACAGTATCCAATTCCCGGTCTGTATATTGTAATTTTGAATAAATCTCTTCAGTTAAATATATGTTCTGGTGCTCTTTTTTTCTTTTTAAGTCAATGTATTCATTTAATGCGACTCTGAAAAACCATGGACGTATGTTATCCTCGGTTAAGCTATCTAGCAATGTGTATACTTTATAGAAAGTATTTTGGATGATGTCTTCTGCATCTTCTTTGATAGCCCCTTTCGCTAATAATAGTTTGAACACTTCCTCTCCTAACTTGATAAGATAGGAGGTTAATATATTTTCTTTTCCCATCATTTTTCCTCCCTACACTTATACAACGGATAGGTAATCATAAATGTATACACTTAAATGAAAGTTTTGTTCTTGATAAAAATAAAAAAGGCATATAACAATCATATGTTATATGCCTTTTCTATTATATATTTAGTAATTTATTTAGGTAATGTAAACTTAGCTTTTTTACCTTGTGAAATATCTTTAGCTTCTTTATTTCTCATAGGTCCTAATTCAATCTCAAAGCTTTTGTCTTTCCAAATCTTTTCATACTGCTCTTGATCTAAAATAAATACTTGCAGTAACTCTCCAGATGTTCCCGTTTTGACTGCAGCGTTATAGTCGTAATTTAGTAGCATACCTTCATTAATCGTATATTGTGTACCATCATTTACTCTCAATGTAGAGCTTATAGGAGATAGTGAAACGTCTTGAGTATCTTTGTTATCAAGCTTGAATTTCACTGTTAATAGAACAATACCATTTTTGAAATTCGCAAAGCGTGGAGCTTCGACGGAATTTGGTGTGAATTGAGTAAATTGGTATCCGTCTAATGTAACATGAACAGCACCTAATTCTTGGCTGTCATTAATACTTGATTTCTCTTTTACCATTTTTTTATCGCCCATGTTATTAGCTGTAGCTTTATCTTGGTAGAAAGTTTTATCTGTTGCAACCTTTTCAGCACCTTGTTTATTTAAACTTAATGAAAAGCTTCCAGGGCTTCCGATTGGAGCATCGAATTTTCCTTTATTAGCTTGTGCAGTTGGGACTGTGACTGAGACTGTTGAAAGACTTGAAATTTTCGCTAGATCATCTTTTCCGAATGGATACGCGATATAACCAGAAATGGTTTCTCCGGCTTTTACTAAGTAATCATTCGTTGGAGCAAGCTTAGTTGGTAGCTGATCTTCTTTTGGAATTAAGTCTTTATAGTTACTATATACTTTCTGAGCACCAGTAAATGATATGTCCAATGCTGGCATATAATAAATATCTTTAGCTGAACTATTTTTTACGCTATAGTTCACAAGAATGACTCCGCCCTCTGTTTGACGGTTAAATGGAATGTTAAAGTCCGTATGGAATCCATTTAATTCAACTAATGTATAACTGTTCATTGATACTGAAACATCTTCAGCTTTATAAACTTGTGGTTCCTTATTTTCAAAAAGAACTTTTGTTTTACCACCTGTTTCTTTTTCCATATAGGAAATAAGTTTCGAATAATCGCTGGAGCTAGTAGCGTTATTTTCCGTCTTTTTATCTTCAGTTTTCTTGTTTTCGGATTTTTTATCTTCAGGTTTATTTTCTTTCGTTGTATCCGTTTTTTCCGTTTTGCTTTCTTTTGTTGCATTCTCTTTTTGTTCTTTATTTGTCGTATCGCTTTGACCACAGCCGGTTATTACAAAAGCTGCTACGATTACTGCAGAAAATAAAGAAAGTAATTTTTTTGACATGTTTCTTCCCCCTATTTGTTTAAAACTAAACTCTCACATTAGCCCCACATTTTATTATAAGAAGACTAGTCAATATTTACCAGTGTTTTTTCTGATTATTTCCATTATTTAAATATTGTAATATAATAAAATCGATAGAAGTTTGGAATGGAATATTGGTTTGTATTTTTAAATCATTTGAAATATTACATTATATTGGTATGATAGAAATAGAGATATATGGAAAGGAGACAAGGACTGAATATGTGGATGAACTTGTAATGATTAGAAATTAGATAGATGAATTTTTCTCTCATAAGTGAGGGTTTATTTAGCTATCTGTAAATCATTCAAGGACTGCATATTTGGCTTGTACATCCCTTTTGTAAGAGTGGATACTTATGTGGGGAAATTTATATCTCTTATAGGAAATATGCGTCCTTTAAAATTGGAGGAGTATATGATGAATCAATTAAAAGATAGAGTAGCAGTTATTACAGGTGTAAGTCGTCTAGATGGTATAGGTGCAGCGACTTGTAAAGAATTAGCTGAAGCAGGATACGATATATTTTTTACATATTGGACAGCTTACGATAAAGAGATGCCTTGGGGCGTTGATCAAAGTGAACAAATACAATTAAAAGAAGAATTACTAAAAAACGGTGTGAAGGTATCAAGTATGGAGTTAGATTTAACTCAGAATGATGCACCGAAAGAGCTTATAAATAAAGTTACTGAACAACTAGGCTACCCTCATATATTAATTAATAATGCAGCGTATTCTAAGAATAATGATTTCTCTAATTTGACTGCTGAAGAGCTGGATAAGCATTATATGGTAAATATTCGTGCGACTACATTGTTAAGTAGTCAATTTGCCCGAGGATTTGATAAGAAATCTGGTGGTAGAATTGTGAATATGACGTCGGGACAATTCCAAGGTCCTATGGCGGGGGAACTAGCGTATGCAACAACGAAGGGAGCTATTGATGCTCTTACTAGTACGTTGTCAGCTGAGGTAGCTCATTTAGGAATAACAGTGAATGCAATTAACCCAGGTCCAACTAGTACAGGATGGATGACTGAAGAGATAAAGCAGGGATTAAAGCCGATGTTTCCTTTTGGAAGAATTGGTGAACCAAAGGATGCAGCGAGGCTCATTAAGTTTTTAGTAAGTGAAGAAGCAGATTGGATTACAGGGCAAGTTATTCACTCAGAAGGTGGATTTAAAAGATAAAAAGAAGGTATCTCGCCCTGGTGAGATACCTTCTTTTTTAATCCTTATATATTTTATTTTAAGGTAATCGAAACGTTCCCCTTTTTATGCCCTTTTTCTACATATATATGAGCTTCAGCAATTTCTTCTAATCGGTAAGTTCTATCAATAACAGGCTTTAAATTTTCTGTTTCAGTTAGTTTTTTTAGTAGAAACATATCTTCTTTACTTACTTTTGCCATCATTCCATTAACAGATACATATATTCCATTAGGTGTTAATACTTGTTTACAAAGGGATTTTTTATATTTTCCAACTGCATCAAATATAACATCATAGTATTCCCCCCGTTTAGTAAAATCTTCTTTCGTATAATCGATTACTTTGTCAGCTCCTAAAGATTGCACGAGTTCAAAATTTGAATGACTACAAACAGCTGTAACGGTTGCGCCGAAATATTTAGCAAGTTGTACGGCAGCTGTTCCTACTGATCCAGATGCGCCATATATTAGTACTTGTTGCCCTCTTTTTATACGGGCCTTTCTTAGGAAGTGTAGTGCCGAAGTTGCGCCAAAGGGAATAACTGCTGCTTCCTCATACGTTACATTGGTAGGTTTTAATGCAACTAATCCACTTTCATGTACACATGTATATTCTGCATAACCACCGACATTAAGCTCTGTTAATGCAAAAATTTGATCTCCTTTTTTAAATTGAGTTACATCTGTTCCTATTTCTTCGATTTCGCCGGATAACTCTACACCGAGTATAGGCTTTCTCGGTTTTCTAAAACCTAATATGATTCGCATAGGAATCCAAAATAAGAGAGGGCTATTAAACCCACGTATTCTACAATCTCCAGTCGTGACACTCGTTGCATGAATCTTGACTAATACTTCGTTCTTTTTAGGTATAGGTTTCTTTATATTTTGAAGCTGAAGAACGTTAGGTGGCCCATACTTTGTGCAAATAATTGCTTTCATAATGACCTCCTGAATTTAGTTGTTGTTATTTATATCCTATTTAAAATTTTCACCAAACATGTTAAATAATGAAATTGAAAATCATATGGATTTAAAAGAAAAATTGGTGGTATTATTTGGTAAAGGGGGATTTATATGAAGAAAATCATGATAGCTTCTAGTTTGTTACTTACAATTGGTTTAGGGGTAGGGTGTAGTAGTGATAAAGTATCAAAGACGGATGGACTCAAAACGGCATCAGTAAAGAAAGAGAAGGAATTAGCCGCAAAGGATGTTTTTAATAAGGCGTATGAAAACTTAAAGAATGAAGAGTATGTAACGTTGATGCAGAATATGGACATAAAGGCTGACGGACAAGAACTGAGTATAGTGAAGGCTAAAATACAAATAGAGCCAAAAACAAAGAGTTCTCGTGCTGAAATGAATGTTTCGGGTACTGATATTATCATTTATGGTGTAAATGATAAAATTGTTGGTCAAGTGAAGAATCCTAATACGGGTGAAGTTATATCTATACCAGAGGAGAAATTAAATATTAGTGGGATGAATGCAGCCAAGAGTGTGAAAGAGAATGTAGAAATCCCGCCAGAAATTGTACAAAAAATGAAGATAGAAAAAAGCGGAGACAAATATAAATTAAAGCTCAGGTTAAAAGGAAAAGATGCAGAGAGTATTTTAGGTAGTATAGGTGAAACGCAGAAGAAAGCATTAGAAGCACAAAATGCAAAGGTAGAAGAGATAGATGCAGAATATATGATTACAAAAGATTTTAAATATGAGTCATTGAGAATGGATATAGTTGTGAGTAGAAATAGTAAGGAGAAAGCACATTTTATGACGGATATAAAATATACATCGTATGAAAAATTTGATCCAATACAGTTGCCAGCAACGAATTGATTGATTTGAAGAGAGATGCCCAAAAAAGCAAGGGCATCTCTCTTTTTTCGTTACTAACATATTTTCTTCTTAGAAAAATAGGTACAATATGTAGTGAAAGAAATTCAAACAAGGAGAGTGTCATTTGAAAAAAAGAAAGATAGTAGTGACCATTGTAGCGTATACCGTTTTGCTTGCAACGTCTGTACATACATATAAAAAACAACTGGATCATCCTATTATGAGTGATGTAGGTAAATTGCTTCCGACAAAAATAAAACGTGTTGAAAGTGCTACGGATGAGCACTCGTTAATAAAATTAGTGCAAGATGCGAATGTTTCTGGAGAGAAGATTTCTATTGCAGGTATGCAGCATAGCCAAGGCGGGCAGACATATTATCCGCATGGGACGATGCTTGATATGAAAGGGTATAATAAAATATTAGAATTTGATCCAGAGAAGAAGCGCATTACAGTTCAAAGTGGTGCCACGTGGAATGATATTCAAAAGAAAGTAAATCCATATGGTCTTGCGGTTCAGGTGATGCAGTCGCAAAATATTTTTACGGTTGGTGGTTCATTAAGTGTAAATGTACATGGGCGTGATATTCGTCACGAAGCATTGATTGATACAGTAGAGTCGTTTAGATTGCTAATGGCGGATGGTACGGTGCGTAATGTAAGTAGAGAAGAGAATGCGGATTTATTTCCTTATGTCATTGGCGGTTACGGGTTATTTGGTGTCATTTTAGATGTGACCTTAAAGTTAACAAATGATGAATTATATGAAACGCACACGAAAATGCTAGATTATAAAGAATACACGTCTTATTTCAAAGAGAAAGTGAAAAAAGATGAAAATGTTCGTATGCACTTAGCTCGTATTTCTGTTGCTCCAAATTCATTTTTAAGAGAAATGTATGTGACAGATTATACATTGGCACAAAACCAAAATATGAGGGAGGAGTATAGTGAATTAAAAGAAGAAACTATTATAGCAGCGCCTAAATTTTTACTCGGATTATCACGCTATAGTGATTGGGGAAAAAATACGTTCTGGGATATACAAAGAAGTTATTTTGAACGTACAGATGGAAAGTATGAGACGCGAAATAATGTTATGAGGTCAGATAGTGCCTTTATGGAATATGAAAATCCGAATAGGACAGAGGTGTTACAAGAATATTTTGTGCCTATAGATTCTTTCACGGAATACATAGATGATTTGCGTAACGTATTAAATGAGGAAGAGTTTAATTTGCTCAATATTACGATTCGTTACGTGGAAAAGAATGAAAATGCAGTTTTATCCTATGCGAAAGATGATATGTTTGCACTGGTTCTTTTAATTAATCAAGGGCGTTCTGAACATGAGATAAAGAAAACGGAGAATGTTATTCAGAAGATGATTGATGTTACGTTAAAGTATAACGGTAGTTATTATTTACCGTATTATTCTTATCCAACGAAAGAGCAGTTAAAGAGAGCATATCCTCGTATAGAAGAATTTCTTCAGAAGAAAAAAGAAGCGGATCCAAAAGAGAGATTTGTGAATTTATTTTATAGGGAGTATACGAAATGACATATAGAAGATTTGTAGCTTCACAAAGCATTATTATGATGGCTGGAAGTATGGTATTTCCTTTTTACATTCTATTGCTTCGGAATGTTGGAAATAGCTTCTCACAGTTTGGCTGGGCATATGGCTTATTTGCCTTAACTTCAGCTCTAGTATATCCGTTAGTTGGAAGAATCTCTGATAGAGTAGGTGATAGAAAGTTACTAATTATATACGCCTGGTCTATGGCAATATTAATGCTTTGTTTTCCTATTGCAACAGAAGTTTGGCATGTATACATTCTTCAAATTTTAATGGGTATTTTAGGGGCTGTGCAGCGTAATACAGAGAAGACGTCGTTAGCACGAAAAGTTGTACAAG
This sequence comes from Bacillus tropicus, assembly GCF_001884035.1. GTDB lineage: Bacteria > Bacillota > Bacilli > Bacillales > Bacillaceae_G > Bacillus_A > Bacillus_A tropicus. The sequence goes on along the minus strand of NZ_MACG01000023.1, from coordinate 67,346 downwards.
AAAATGCTGGTTATGAGATTGGAAAATATCACGTGTGGACATCGATTGGGGGAGCAGTAGCAATTATTGCAACAGGATATTTAGTAGATTTCTTTACGATCGGCACGATTTTTTATATTGCATCTATCTTATATGTAGTAAGCGGAGTTGTATTAAGCAGTAAAAAAATATAAGGATTCCCATTTTTACCTGAATAACCTTTATTTGTTATACTAAAGGGGAAGACAAAAGAAAAGGGGACATTGCCTTTGATGAAATTTTTAATTTTAGCTATTCTCACTTTGTTTTTGATTCCATGGACAAGAAGAAGCGGTAGTAAACTTCGAGCAGTGGATAAGAAAGGGGATGAGAAGGTTGTAAAGGGTAAGAAATCATCCATTTTAGTTATTCCAGTTTTATTTTGGATAGGTATTGCAACCTATGAATATTTTTGGCTAATTGATGATCGAGCAGATTCAATTCTTACTCATTATTCTGTTGCAGTAGCAATTTTAATTGGGCTTGTTTTATTTTCACAAGATCAAATAGGGAAATTAGAAGGTACGTTAAAAGGGCTTCTAATGTTTGTTTTACTCGCAAGTTACGGCTACTTTGGTTATTTGCACGATATAGTAATCTCGCAAACGAAATATGACTCTGTCGTAAAGGTAGAGAAAGATATTTCAGAGCCATTTACTGAAAATGATCAGCCGTTTACAGTACCGCCAAAGACAGCGGAGAATAAGATGAAAAAAGTATTTGGGGATATTCCAAAAGTAGCTTATTTTGAGCTAGGAGAATTAACGCCACAAATGGTAAATGGTGAGGCTTTATATGTAGCACCGATTGAAGTTTCAGGATTTTTTAAAGCTCGTAAAGCGGAGACAATTCCAGGGTACGTCACGATGTCAGGTACGAATCCTGATGCAGAAGCAAAACTGCACCTCGGTTATAAAATGAAATACGTGCCAAGCATGTTTTTCGGGAATAACTTAGATCGTGTGGTAAGGCAAGCGGAACCAAATTTAATCTTTAAAGGGAAACCTAAATTTGAAGTTGATGATAAAGGGAAACCGTATTATACAATGACGTACGGTGAATTTATTTCAGGAAGATCTGGATTTGAGGTAGAGGGCGTTGTAGTAGTAGATGCACAAACAGGTAAAGTGAAAAGATACGATAAAGGAAAGGCACCTAAATTTGTTGATGGCGTATTAAATCACGAGACTGCATCTACGTTAAATACGTACTTCGGTAAATATATTCACGGATTTTGGAATACAAAATTCTCGCAAACTGATATGAAGATCCCGACTGAGTGGGGAACGAAAGAAGGAGTTACACCAATTTTCGGTAAGGATGGAACACTATATTACTTTACTGATTTCACTTCTCCGAAAGAAGGAGTAGATTCTGCATTAGGTTACTCACTTATTGATGCACGTACAGGTAAGTTGTATTACTATAATGGAAAAGAAGTAAAGGGAATTATGGATGGTTCGGCTGCTTCGGAAGTCGTGGATAATTCCTTTAAGAGAGAAAAGTGGCATGGAACGATGCCGGTTATTTATAACGTGTACGGTAAACCTTCTTGGATTGTACCTGTTATTGATGACGGAGGATTAGTACGTGCCCATACTGTTATCTATGCTTCTAATGCGAAAATATTTGCAACAGGTTCGACGCAAAAAGAAGCGCTTGAGAATTATAAAAATGCGCTGAATGGAAGTGGAGATTCATTTAGACCGACTTCAAATGGAAAAGAGGCGCAAAAAGAAGGCACTGTACAACGTGTATATAAAGAAAAATCAGGTGAAAATACAATCGTGTACGTACTGTTAGAGAATGAACAAAAAGTATTTATGATACCTGTGAAGAAATTCCCATATGCTATGTTTACAGAAGTGGGAGATCCAATTCAAATCACATATTTAGATACAGGAGAGGCGATGTCTTCCGTATCTAAATTTACAAATAGTAATTTGAACAAGTAAAGCGATAGAAATTCTATCGCTTTTTTTTACAGAATTAAACAGGAAAATGCGCTATACTTGACGTATGTTTATGTTGTAACTATAATTGTTACGATTTAGTATGTATAGGAAAGGGTGAACGAAAAAAGTGAATGAAGTTAATCAGGAAATATATAAGCCTGTAAAGATGAACAGGTTATGGATGATTCTTGTATTAGGAACACTTACGGCGATTGGGCCATTATCTATTGATATGTATTTGCCTTCATTACCGAAATTAACGGATGACTTGCAAACAGGTGCATCCCTAGCACAGCTTACATTAACAGCTTGTTTGCTTGGGCTTTCAGTAGGACAATTATTTGTTGGCTCAATTAGTGATATTTACGGAAGACGCAAACCTCTTATTATTGCTCTTATTATTTATGTTGCTTCTTCTTTACTTTGTGCTGTTGCGCCATCTATTTGGACTTTAGTGTTATTACGCTTCCTACAAGGAGCTTCAGGATCAGCCGGGATTGTTATATCACGTGCAATGGTACGTGACATGTATTCAGGTTCTGAAATGACGAAGTTCTTCTCACTGCTTATGTTAGTAAACGGAGCAGCACCTATTTTGGCACCGATTATTGGGGGACAATTATTACAGTTTACAACATGGCGCGGTGTTTTCATCGTTCTTGGAGCAATTAGCGTATTCATGTTAATCTCAGCCACTTTCGTATTGCGTGAAACATTACCTCCTGAAGAAAGAGAAACGGGTGGTTTGTCAGGAACTTTGGCGACGTACGGAAAATTGTTAAAGGACCGTCTGTTTATGGGATATGCATTGTCACAAGGATTAGTAACAGCGGCAATGTTTGCATACATTTCGGGTTCACCATTTGTGTTGCAGAACATATACGGAGCATCACCACAGCAATTTAGTTTATTCTTTGCAATCAACGGTATCGGTATTATTATTGCTAGTCAGGTTACGGGTCGTTTAGCGGGGAAAGTGAATGAGAAGACATTATTTGTCTCTGGTATCATTATTGCAGCTGTTGGTGGTTTATCTTTACTACTGACAATCTTACTAGGAATAGGGTTAATTGGTGTTTTATGCTCTTTATTCCTTGTCGTATCAAGTGTTGGGGTTGTCTCAACAACGGGGTTCTCATTAGCGATGAGAAATCAAAAACAAGCTGCAGGAACAGCATCAGCTTTATTAGGTTTATTACAGTTCATTTCAGGAGCGCTTGTTGCACCGCTAGTAGGTATTGGTGGAAGTAACACCGCATTACCGATGGGTGTTGTAATAGCTCTTTGTGAAATTGGTGCGGTACTATGCTATTTATTTATGGCTAGAAGAAGTGAAAAGCAGTTTGAACTGCAAGCAAGACAAAATTTAGAGGCTTAACAAAAAAGAACTGATTCAAAGGGAATATTTGAATCAGTTCTTTTTTTCATTTCTTTGAAATACCTCATATAGTTTTGTAAGGTGATGTAGTAAAGCAGTGCAAAAGTTATTTGTATAAAGTGACGATACTGTGACAAACATGTTGGTATACATGTTACGATGTCGTCTTAAGTGTAAAAAGTAGGATGTTCTCGGTATAATAACAAGTGGAGATAAAAGAAATTATAATAAGTAGTAGCTGTAGATAAAAGGAGAAGAAGAGATGAAGAAGGTTTTGGGTATTGCTGTAATGGGAAGTATGATCCTTCTAGCAGGATGTAATGGAAATAAAGATACGAAAGAACCGAAAGAAAAGGTAGAGCAATCTACAGAGCAAACAGAAGAGATGAAAGAATACCGTGCAGTACATGAAAAATACGATATGAAAATGAATAAAGAAATTAATAACGCACTGCAGCTATTTGAAGTGGCAAAGGAAAAGGGCGGTAAGGAAATAACGACTGCTACATATAAAGAAAATGTGCAAAAGGTAACGACAAATATGTTAGAAGATATTGATCATATCCGAAAAGAAATTCGTGTTCCGAAGTCGAAAGAGCAAGAACATGAGGTATATGTCGGTTTCTTGAATGAATCGGAACAAGCAATGAAAAAATTACAGAAGTTAGCTAAAGAAGAAGATTCATCGTTGATTCGTGATATAGAAATTAATTTTGCAACAGCATCGACATACTATAAACGTTTTCAAGCAGAAACGAAAAAATAACCTTGCCTATGCAAGGTTATTTTTTCTTCTTGCCATCTTCGTCTTCATCCTCGGATACTAATATCTTCTGTTCTTCGTGAAATTCGGAAATAGTTTGCCCGGTAATTTTATCGAAAGGGGTATAAAAAGAAGTTATACTTTTCTTTTTGATGAAGAGTTTGTAGAAGCCGATGATGACAAGTATAACGATTGTTAAGGGTAATCCTATAGTAGCTAGAAGTAAGGGGTCCATCTTATAACTCCTTTCATATCTTTTTTATCATAAGCGAAATACGATATAGATAAATAAAAGTATTAAAAACTGATTTTTCTAAATATATCCAATTTGATTGACTTTTCATTTTTTCAGAATTATAATTCGAAATATACAATTTGAACCAAATAATAATATAGCAATTTACTTATCCAGAGAGGTAGAGGGACTGGCCCTATGACACCTCAGCAGCGGGTTCTTTAATAGGAACACCGTGCTAATTCCAGCAAGCAAGTCTTGAAAGATAAGTGATGGGCCTTTGTTTATTAAGCCTTGATCTTATTTTTTAAGATCAAGGCTTTTTGTATTCTAAAAAGAGAAAAGGGAGTAATGGAAAAAGTACGTTTATAAAACTAAGTAAATATATGTGTTTAGGGGGTTATTGAAGTGTATGTAATTAAAAAATTATCAGTTATGGTGTTCACGCTATGGGTTATTACGACGGTGACATTTCTAATTATGCATATTATTCCGGGGGATCCATTTTCATCAGATGCAAAAATCTTTCCTGAAGAAGTGATCCAAAACATGAGAGCGAAGTATCACCTTGATGAACCGTTATGGAATCAATATGTTGCTTATTTAGACGGCGTAGTTCATTTTGATTTTGGTGAATCTGTTCAATCAACCGGGCAAGGTGTATCAGAGATTATAACAACTGGTTTTGGTCCATCAGCAATTATTGGTTTACAAGCACTTGTTATTTCATTGCTAGTCGGAATTGCTGCAGGTACATTTGCTGCTCTCTATCATGGGAAGGTAATTGATTACGGTGTAAGTTTACTTGCCATCCTCGGTATTTCTATTCCGAGTTTTATTTTAGCACCACTATTTATACAAGTATTCGCTATTCAATTCGAGCTCTTACCAGTAGCCTCTTGGGGTACATTTGAACATACGGTATTGCCATCCTTTGCATTAGCGTTAGGACCAATCGCAGTGATTACAAGATTTGTTCGCTCTAATATGATCGAAGTACTGCAGAGTGATTATATTAAGTTAGCAAGAGCGAAAGGTATACCGATTAAGAAGATTATTATAAGACATGCTCTTCGAAATGCGATTGTTCCAGTACTTACATTTGTTGGACCATTAATGGCGGGACTTTTAACAGGTACTTTCGTTATTGAAAAAATTTTTTCAATTCCTGGTCTCGGAAAATATTTTGTAGATAGTATTTTTAATCGAGATTATCCAGTGATTATGGGAACAACCATTTTTTATAGTGCACTTTTAATCGTATGTATTTTTATTACAGATATTATTCACCGTATTGTTGATCCACGTATTCGTTCTATTACGTAAGGAGGGGGATGTTTAGATGGGAGCTTATGAAATTAATGACCAGTTATTAACAAATGAAGAGAAGAAAGAATTAACGATAAATAAAGATCAGCAAAAGATTAGCCGAAAGAAAGAAGTGTTTCGTAAGTTTGTATCGAATCCAATCGCAGTTTTAGGATCAGTGACGTTATTACTCATTATTGTTTTCTCACTTGTTGGTGAAAGTTTAACGCCATTTACTGCGAGTGAACAAGTAAAAGAGGCAACAAACTTACCACCTAGTAGTGAGCATTGGTTCGGAACAGATGATTTGGGAAGAGATATATGGGCACGTACTTGGGCTGGCGGGAAAATTTCATTAACAGTTGGATTAGTGGCAGCTGCTCTTGATATAGGACTTGGTGTGCTAATTGGAGGATTTAGTGGATATGTGAGAGGGCGCAATCGCCTTGGGACATTAATTGATGAGTGGATTATACGAGGAATCGAAGTGTTATACGGTATCCCGTATTTATTAATTGTTATTTTACTATTAATTGTTATGAAACCAGGTCTTTTTACCATTATCATCGCCCTTGCATTAACAGGATGGATTGGTATGGCACGTCTCGTTAGGGCGCAAGTTTTATCTTTAAAACAAAGAGAGTTTGTTATTGCAGCGGAGCGATTAGGTACATCACATATGAAAATTATATACGGGCATTTAATTCCAAACTTAACAGGCATTATTATCGTAAATTTATCATTTACAATTCCCGCAGCTATTTTCTCAGAATCATTTTTAAGCTTTATCGGACTAGGAGTGCAATCACCGGCAGCAAGCTGGGGGACGATGACGAATGATGCACTTGGGACATTACTAAGCGGGGAATGGTGGCAGCTATTCTTCCCAGCAATCATGATTGCGCTCATTATGTTCGCATTTAATGCGATTGGTGATGGTTTACAAGATGCAATTGATCCAAAAATCGTAAAACAGAATCGAAAGGAGAAAAAACATGGGACAGCTCTTATCTTTAGAAAACGTAACGTTAGCCGTTGAAAAAGAGAATAGTAAACAAGCAATTGTGAAGCATGTTTCCTTTTCTATTAGCGAAGGTGAAATAGTTGCACTTGTAGGAGAAAGTGGTTCAGGGAAAAGTGTTACAGCACAATCTATTATCGGCTTAAATCAAGAATCAATTCATATTGATGATGGAAATATATCTTTTGAATCAAAGGAATTAACGAATCTACAAGAATCAGAATGGAATCAAATTCGGGGGAAAGATATTTCTTTTATCTTTCAAGACCCACTTTCATCTTTAAATCCGACGATGAAGGTGGGAAGGCAAATTACAGAGGTGATTTTGCAACACGAAAAGAAATCGAAAAAAGAAGCAAAAGAAATTGCGATTAACTTATTAAATGATTTAGGGATACATGAAGCAGAGAAACGCTTTGAACAGTACCCACATCAATTAAGCGGAGGCATGAGGCAACGTATTTGTTTAGCGATCGCATTTGCCTGCCACCCAAAACTCGTTATTGCGGATGAACCTACGACAGCATTAGATGTAACAATTCAAAAGCAAATTATGGAGTTATTAAAGGAAAGAAAGGAAAAGCAAAATACGAGTATTTTACTAATTACACATGATTTAGCACTTGTACGTGAAGTAGCGGATCGAGTAGTTGTGATGTATGGAGGACGTGTTGTTGAAAAAGGAACGATAGAGGAAGTGATAGGTTCCCCTAAACATCCATACACAAAAAGCTTATTACAAGCAATTCCGAATATGGATGATTCTGAAAAAGTATTACGTGCAATAGAAGGGACGACACCTTCCATTGAGACGTTAAATAGCTTTGGTTGTCCTTTTGTAAATCGTTGTCCAGTAGCGATAAAAGAATGTATTCATCGTTTCCCAGAGAGAACAACATATTCCAAGGAGCATAGTTCACATTGCTGGCAACATGTTCTGGAGCATAATAAAGCGAAATCAAAAGAGAAGGTGAATGCCTCATGACGACAGATTTAATTACTGTAAAGCAAGTAACGAAAACGTATGGAAGTAAAAATAAAGAAATCGCAGCGTTAAAAGACATATCACTTGCGATCCCGAAAGGAACAACGCTTGGCATTATTGGAGAAAGTGGTTCAGGAAAAACAACACTTGGTAAGCTCATAGCTGGGATTGAGAGCCCAACGTCTGGTGAAATTGATTATAACGGTCAAGTCGTTCACAAGTTGAAGGCAGCTCATAAACGTGATTTCTTACAGAAAGTACAGTTTATTTTTCAAGATTCCACAGCAGCATTGAATCCGCGCTGGAAAGTACGCGATAGCGTAACGGAAGGCTATATTTCATTTGGTTTAGGTGATAAAGGATTGAAAGATAAAGTAGCAGGTGATGCGCTAGAGCGTGTTGGGTTAGATAGACGATATATTGATCGCTATCCGCACGAATTTAGCGGAGGACAACGTCAACGAATTGCTATTGCAAGAGCGTTATTGTGTGAGCCAGAAGTATTGATTCTTGATGAACCAATTTCGGCATTAGATGTTTCGCTTCAAATCCAAATTGTGCACTTGCTGCAAAAAATTCAAAAGGAACAAGGTTATACATATTTATTTATCGCGCACGATTTACCGATGGTTCACTATTTATGTGAAAAAGTAGCTGTCTTATACAAAGGAGAACTTGTTGAATTTGGAAATACGGACGAAGTATTCCGTAATCCACAACATTCTTATACAAAAACACTATTGGCATCAACACCAAAAATTTCAGGTTAAAGGAGAATGTAGGATGAAGAAGTTTTTACTGTTTGTCATTATGACTGTTTTAGCAATTACTTCTGTCGCTTGCGGTAAGAAAGAGACGCAAAAGGCGAGTGCTGGTAAGGGAGAAGGAGATCGATTAGTAACGAATATTGGTAGCGATCCATATACACTTGATTCCGCTATTGCGACAGATAGTACTTCAGGTTATGTAATTGGACATTTATTCTCAAGCTTATATACGCAAGATAGTGATGGGAAATATCAAAATGAATTAGCAGAGAAAGAAGAAGTAAATGCTGATGGAACTGAGTATACAATTCATTTAAAGAAAGATATTAAATGGTCAGATGGTTCTGCTATTACAGCAAATGATTTTGAATTTGCATGGAAGCGATTGTTAAATCCGAAGACAGGTTCTATGAATGCGACAGAAATGTATTTTATTAAAGGGGCAGAGGCATACAATACTGGAAAAGGTGAAGAAGGACAAGTTGGGATTCAAGTCATTGATCCTCAAACATTAAAGGTAACACTTGAGCACCCAGTGGCTTCTATTAAACAAAAATTAGCAAGCTCATTATTCATTCCATTATCTAAAAAATCAATTGATGATAATAATAAATTAAAAACAGATCCAAAAGAGTTAATTACGAACGGACCATTCACGTTAAAAGAATGGAAGCATAATCAGGCTATTACAGTACAAAAAAATAAGGAATACTATGATAAAAAGGTAACATTAAAAGAAATTGAGTTTCGTATTATTCCAGACTCTAAAACAGCGTACCAATTATACAAATCAAAAGAATTAGATTTACTAAGTGGTTTACCACAAGAGATGATTGAGAAAGAAAAAGGAAATAAAGAATACAAGCGTGTTGCAGGATTCTCATCTTATATTTATTCGTTTAACGTAGAAAAAGAGCCATTCACAAATGCGAAAGTGCGTAAAGCATTCTCATTAGCAGTTGATCGTAAGTTTATTGTTGAAAAACTGTATAAAAACAATGCACAAGAAGCAAATGCATTCGTTCCAGAAGGAGCAAAAACACAAAGTGGGCGTGATTTCCGTAAAGAAAAAGGTGGTTACGTTAAATTTGATCCAGCAGAAGCGAAAAAATTATTAGAAGAAGGTATGAAAGAACAAGGCTGGTCTACATTACCTGAAGTAACATTAAAATTCACTACAGATACACAACATAAAAAAGTAGCAGAAGCAATGCAAGAAATGTTTAAGAAAAATCTTGGCGTAGATATTAAATTAGAAAATAAAGAGTGGAAGAGTTACATCGACACATATAAGCAAAGTGATTTCCAATTAGCTTATATGGGATGGGGCGGTTCTCTATTAGACCCAATTACTAAATTAGATTTATATGCAGGTGATGGTCCAAACAATTATGCGAAATGGCATAATAAAGAATTTGATGCTTTAGTGAAGGAAGCAGAAGTTGAACAAAATGAAGATAAGCGTTTTGACTTATTGCATAAAGCGGAAGATATTATGTTTACAGATTCACCATTAATTCCAATTATATTCCCGTCGGATTCCTATTTACAAAAACAAACGGTATCTGGACTTCAATATTATGTTGGATCTAAACCAGATTTAAGATATGCAAAAATAAAGAAGTAGGCAACCGCCTACTTCTTTATTTTATTTCTCTTTTATATTCTTTTTTCGTTCCATCAGAGAAGACAACTTCTAAATCGAATTTTTGGTAGTCTTTATCAAGTTTGAACACGTTCACTACTTGATCGATTACTTCTTGGTCAGCAGTATCTTTATCAAATTTTAATTCTTGTAGAAGTGGGCTTAATTTTGTGATAGCCTCGTCTCCTGTTAATTTTACATCTGCTTTATGATCTTCAATTTTTGCTTCCATTTTCTTATCAGCTGCTACATTTTTATAGTCTGCTTCGTAGTCTTTCTTTGTATCTTGGTAGTCTGCCTTTAAATCGAATTCATTGAAGTTGAGTTTTAAATCTGCAGGAGCCTCGTTTTTTGCTTCTTCAGTTGTCTTTTTGTTAGAAGTTGTATCTTCTTTTGCAGGAGCTTTACATCCTGTTAATGCAGGTACTAGCATAAGAGCTAATAAAACTGATAGTAGAATTCTCATTATAAATTCCTCCTTATGTAAATTCGTTCTATACAAGTTTTTCCCAAAATCATGTAATTATGTATGTGTTGAAAATAAATTATTATTCTGTAGTTGCAAGGGCTAATCCGCAATTTAAATCAAAAACGATTTGTATGTATATGGTAAATTGAAGTTGTGAGGAGGGACTGAAATGCTTTCTAAAACATATCAAACAATCGGCGGATTATTTCCTGCAACATATGCAGCGAATGGCTATTATACAATAATATTTGGAGGGGTTAGTTTAGAGAGAAATATTATTTCATTATTAGTAATTGTATTGGTTACACAATCAGTAGCAGTGATGACTTTAGCTATAAAAGGAATGGTAAAGGGAAGAAGAAGCTCTGTAGTTAAAGAAGCATAAAATAAAAAGGTATCCTCAATTGGATACCTTTTTATTAGCACTTATTATTTTGCAACTTCTGTCCACTTGTAGTTAAACTCACCACCGAAGTCAGTTGTTACAAGTCCTTTAATAAATCCGCGTTGTAAGTAAGAACGACCTTGTTGGTATAAAGGAGCGACAGCACCGTCTTGTAATAGAATTTTTTCAGCTTGCTTCATTGCTTCCCAGCGGGCTTTTTCATCACCAGCTAAATCTGTTTTTACTTTATGAATTAGCTCATCGTACTCTTTGTTAGAGTATTTATCGAAGTTGTAAGCACTATCTGTTGTAAATAAATCTAAGAATGTAATTGGATCAGCGAAGTCAGGGCCCCAGCCATCAATACCGATTTCATAGTCACCACTTAACAGTAGTTTTAACTGTTGTTTACGTGGTTGTGGTTTTAAATTCACTGTTAATCCATCTAAGTTCTTTTCTAGTTCACCTTTTAAATATTCACCAGTCTTTTTAGCTAAAGCATTATCACTTGTTAAGAGTTCAACTGTTACTTTGTCAGTACCCAGTTCTTGCTTCGCTTTTTTCCAGTTTTCTTTCGCTGTTTTCACATCATCTTTCACTAGATTTCCATTTTCTTTACGGAAGTCGTTGCCATCAGGACTTTTTGCGAATTTCGCAGGAACCATTCCTTCAGCTGCAACAGCGCCGTTATTTAAAATTGTTTCTACGTATGCTTTTTTATTCATTGCTCCGTTAATAGCAAGGCGTGCATGTTGATTTTTTAATGTTTCATTTTTTTGATTGAGTCGTAAAAATTGAATGCCAACTTCAGCGCGTTCTTTGAAGTTTGGATCGCCCTTATATTTATCAACAAACTCCGCAGTTAAAGCAACGCGATCAATTTGTCCTGAATCATATAAATTAACTTCTGTAGACTTATCTTTAACGACATTGAAGTTGATTTCTTCTAATTTCACCGTTTTAGCATCCCAATAGTTAGGATTCTTCTTCAGTTGGAAGCTTTGCTCGTGTTTCCAGTTATCTAATGTGAAGGCACCGTTGTAAATTAAATGATTTGTTTCTAAACCATATTTATCGCCTTGAGACTTTAAGTACTCTTCATTAATTGGTAAGAATGTTGAGAATGTCGTTAAACTTAAGAAGTAGGGAACAGGACGATCTAGTTGTACTTCTAATGTTTTGTCATCAATAGCTTTGACCCCTAGTTGATCAATCGGCAATTGTTTTTGGTTTATTTGTTTCGCATTCTTTATATCGAAGAATAAGAATGCATATTCAGCTGCTGTATCAGGGTTTACGGCACGTTGCCAAGCGAAGACAAAGTCTTTTGCTGTAACAGGAGTACCGTTTGACCATTTTGAATCACGCAGATGGAATGTATATTTCGTTTTATCGGGACTAACGTCAACCGACTCAGCGACACCAGGAATCGGTTTATTATCTTCTCCCATTGCATATAACCCTTCAAAAACATTGCGCATTACGTTCATGGATTCCCCATCCGTTGCTTTTGCAACATCCATTGTTGGAATTTCTGAAGCGAATGATAGGTTAATTGCCTGTTTATCAGGTGCTTTATCATTTGCCTTCGCTCCGCTTGCGTTATCTTTATTTCCCCCGCAAGCAGTTAGTAATAGACTTGCCCCTAAAACAGATGCAACAACAGGTACAACTTTTTTCTTCATTGTTCGTTCCTCCCTAAATGTGTTGTTCGTAACGTCATAATGTCCATGTCTTGAAGTGTATCTATAGAAGAAGAGAAAACCTATTATAAATATGTACATGTAGGTAATCAGGTGTTCTATATGTATATACATGTTGAACTATAATTTATCATTATATGTTTCGACGTAGTAGACGTAATATTATGATGGTGAAATATTTCGTTTCTTTGATTATTTAGAATATTAACACTGGAGAGAACTATATGTCAATAATAAAAAGTTGAGCATTAATTTTTTAAAATAATATATTAAAAAAGCGGATTTCCTCTTATTGAGAATCCGCTTTTAATACATTTTTTTAATAAAATAATTGTTGTAGATAGAAAAACTGCAATTCAGCTTGCCCTTTATTTTTCAATTTGTGCCCATTTAAAGTTTAATTGACCTGCAAAGTCTACTTGCACGATTCCTTTCACATAAGAACGTTCTAAATAAGATTCGCCTTTTTGGTAAAGGGGAGCGATAACAGAGTCTTTAAATAATATTTTTTCAGATGCTAGTAATGCTTCCCAGCGAGCTTTTTCATCCCCAGCTAAAGTTGTTTTAACTTTTTCAATTGTTTCATCGAACTCTTTATTAGAGTAATGATCTAAGTTGTAAGGGTTATTCGTTGTAAACAATTCAAGGAATGTAATTGGATCAGCAAAGTCAGGGCTCCAGCCGTCAATACCAATTTCATAGTCACCTTTTAATAAAAGTGAAACTTGTTGTTTACGTGGTTGTGGTTTCACATTTACTGTTAATCCATCTAAATTCTTTTCTAGTTGTCCTTTTAAGAACTCACCAGTTTTCTTATCAAGGTCAGCATCACTTGTTAATAATTCTAATGTTATCTTTTCAGAACCAAGCTCTTGCTTAGCCTTTTTCCATAATTCTTGTGCAGATTTTGTATCAACTTTGGTTAAATCTCCGTTTATAGTACGGAAGTCTTTTCCATCAGTCCCTTTTGCAAAGTCTTTTGGAACGAGACCAAAGGTTGGTGTAGAGCCATCGTTTAATAACGTATTTACAAAGGATTTTCGATCAATTGTTTGATCGATTGCTTGGCGTGCAGAAACGTTTTGAAGTACTTTGTTTTGTTGATTCATACGTAAAAATTGTACGCCTACGTTCGGGCGTTCTTTAAAGTTCGCATCCTTTTTATATTTATCAACGAAATCAGATGTTAATTTTATACGGTCTAATTGTTTTGATTCGAATAAATTTACTTCTGTTGATTTTTCTTTTACGACGTTAAAATTGATTTCTTCTAGTTTGACAGTATCTTTATCCCAATAGGTAGGGTTTTTCTTGAATTTAAAGCTTTGTTCGTGCTTCCAATCGCTTAGTGTAAAAGCTCCATTGTACAAGATTGTATTATCTTCTAAAGCGTACTTATCACCTTGTGCTTTGAAGAATTCCTCGTTAATTGGTAGAAATGTTGGGAACGCTGTTAAGCTAATAAAATACGGAACAGGACGCTCTAATTCTACCTCAAACGTATGGTCATCAATTGCTTTTACACCAAGTTGGTCGGCTGGAAGTTCTTTGTTGTTAATTTTTGTTGCGTTTTTAATATCAAAGAATAGAAATGCATATTCAGAGGCTGTTGCTGGATCGACAGCTCTTTGCCAAGCGAAGACAAAATCTTTCGCTGTAACAGGAGTCCCGTTTGACCATTTTGAATCTCGTAAATGGAACGTATACTTTGTTTTATCGCCACTTACTTCATGAGATTTTGCAACACCAGGGACAGGTTTATTACCTTCACCAAGATTATACAAACCTTCAAATACGTTTCTCATTACTTGGCCAGAATCAGTGTCTGTAGCACGAGCCGTATCCATTGTTCGTATTTCAGTAGGTGAAGATAAGTTTAAAACCTGTTTGCTAGGTGCCTCGTCTTTTGCATTTGCTCCGCTTGCTTCGTTTTTATAACTACCGCAACCAGTTAATAAAATACTTACTCCTACAACTGATGCAATACCGGGTACAAACTTCTTTTTCATTTGATTTTCCTCCTAAATAATTAAGTTTGGATGATGATGAGGGAAATGAAAAATAAAAAATCCCTCTTTTCATATTGAGAAAGAGGGATTTTTACGTACAAGTTATGCACCCGTATATAAACGAAGTCCCTCATTCTATCTTTCAAGCACAAAGCTTGCAGGAAGTGGCACAGTATTCAAAATGAACCTGTTGCCGAGGTTTCAAAGGGCCAGTCCCTCCACCTCTCTTGATACAATGAGTAAACGAATAAACTTTATTAATTTTTGTGTTTCTTTGATAATTCAAAATCTTACACCTTGAATAATGAAGTGTCAACCGAATGAAATATAGTTTAAATTTTCAGTTTTCTTTAACGAAAAACCACTGCATATGGCAGTGGTTTTTCTATTAGAAGTTAAAGTTATCTGGATCTGGACCAACGCGACGATCTTCATTTAAAGCTTGAATTGCTTTCATATCATCAGCACTTAATTCAAAGTCGAAGATGTTTGCATTTTCAATAATGCGATGTTCTTTAATAGATTTAGGGATTGTTACAACTTCGTTTTGTAGATCCCATCGTAAAATAATTTGTGCAGTTGATTTATTATATTTTGTTGCAATGTCTTGTAATGTTGGATTGTCTAGTAGTTGGCCTTGCATTAATGGTGACCAAGCTTCAAGCTGGATGTTATGTTCTTTGCAGAAAGCGTGTAGCTCTTCTTGTGCTAAACGTGGGTGGTATTCCACTTGGTTGACCATTGGCTTAATTTCAGCAATTTCAAATACGTCTTGTAAGTGGTGGATGTGGAAATTACTCACACCGATAGCACGAACACGGCCATCTTTATAAAGCTTTTCTAACGCTTTCCATGATTCAGTATATTTTCCTTTTACAGGCCAATGTACTAAATATAAATCTAAATACTCTAAACCTAATTTCTCTAATGTAGTTTCGAATGCTTGAAGTGTTGTTTCATACCCTTGATCGCTATTCCATACTTTTGATGTAATAAATAATTCTTCACGTGAAATACCTGATTCACGGATCGCTTGTCCAACGCCTTCTTCGTTTTGATAAATTGCTGCAGTATCAATGCTGCGATAGCCATTTTTAATTGCTGCTTTTACAGATTCAATTACTTCTGAACCATCTTCTACTTTAAAAACACCTAAACCGAACCAAGGCATTTTTACACCGTTATGTAATGTTGTATAGTCTTTTAAACTTGTTAAATTCATATTATTTCCCCCTAGCTTTTTTGTTTGTTGCTTCTACTGCTTTTTGAATTGCCTCTGAAAAATTATATTCATATAAAGCTTTGAGACCCTCAGCTGTGGAACCGCCGGGTGTTGTTACTTGTTCGCGGAGGTTAGCTGGATCTTGTGTTTGTTCAAGCATAGAAGCAGAACCGGAAATCATTTGAATGACAAGGTGTTTTGCGGTTGCTTCATCGACTCCATAACTTTTTGTTGCTTCAATTAAGCTTTCGGCAAAGTAATAAAGGAAAGCTGGTGCACTTCCAGTAACTGCAGTAAGCTGATGAACTTCCTCTTCAGTGCAAAGTTGTGAAGTACCAATGCCTCTTAAAAGCAGTTGCAAGGTTTCTTGATGCATCTCGTTTACTGATCGTCCCGTTGTATATAAGGAGATAGACTTGCCAATTTCAGCAGCTGTATTCGGCATAATCCAAGCAACAGGTGTCCCCCCGGGAAGTCTTTCTTCTAAATAAGATGGGCCAATGCCAGCGGCTACTGTTACGACAAGTTGATTCGATAGTAAAGGAGATAATTCTGCTAATAATTCTTCATGTGCAGAAGGCGGCATTGCTAAAACAATCGTATCAACAGATGTAACATGCTGCTTCCAATCTGTTGTAGTAGACACATTATATCGCGCTCGTAATTGGTCCAGTTTTTCTATGTTGCTTCGGTTAGAAATGATAATTTCTTCAATGTATTCTTTGCTTGTTTTAAGTAATCCGGAAAATATAGCTTCTGCCATACGACCAGCACCAATAAATAGAATTCGATGTTTAGTTAGCATATCCTCTATTCCTTTCTAGTGGAGATATGTTATAAAAAACGATACCATTTTTAAGAGAATTTTGTAAAAAGAAAAGGCTTATCGTGAGAAGGATGAAAATGGAGGGAGGAGGGTTAATACAAATAAGGTTATAAAAATTATTATACTTAAAAAACAGTTGTAATAAAAAATCTCTGAAGCATAACTGCTTCAGAGATTAATAATTTATAAGTTTATGCTTTTGTCATACCTAACAATACAGCGCCACCGATAATTAAAACACTACCTAGTGCAATAAAGATCAATTGACGTTTTGTTTTCTTTTCACCTAAGAATACAATCGCACCGAATGTTGAGATAACGATTCCAGTTTGAGATAATGGGAAGCTTGTTGCTACTCCGACACGTGGTAGTGAAAGAAGTAAGAATAAGTTTCCAGTTCCCCATAGTAAACCAGATAAAGCATTACGGATTGCATATTTGTTAAATGGTTTATGTTTAGATGTCAGTACAACCGCCCCAACAAACATACCAACTGCTTGTGGTAAAATAGCAGACCAACCATCGATGTTATACCAGCGAATAATAATTACATATACAAGATAGCCGAAAGTAGAAACAATTAAAGTAAGAAGTCCTTTTTTCAATTGTCCTGGTGGCTGAGCATTTTCTTTATCATCTAATGATGTGAATACAACACCAACTACGATTAATAGGATTGCAATCGTTCCCAGAATGATCGTTGTAGTAGTAGTCCACTCGCGGAAAGCGATAACCCCAAAGATAGAAGTTGCAACAAGCTGCATACCAGTAGAAATCGTTACAGTAGTAGAAACACCTAACTTTTCAACTGTTTTTAATTGGTTTACTTGTCCTAAAGCCCAGAATAAACCTGAAATAAAACCAACAATCAAGATTGTCATTGTTAAAGCGGGTTGAGTAAATACATACATAATTGTTGCGAAGAATAGAGCACCGATTGTCATACCTACCGTTTGGCTATATGCACCACCGCCCATTTTTACGCTTACTAATAAGATGTTTCCCCATGCAATTGCAGGAAGAAGCGCTAATAAAATGTCCATTACAAGACTCCCTTCGTTTTGCTATACCAATATAATTACATATCGTTCTAACGATCGGTAATGCCCCACTAATAGAGTAGAAGATTACCGATCGCTAAAACAGGATGAAGAATTCACAATATAAATGCGTTTTCATTTCTTCAATTTTTGAAACACCTCCATATAATAACAGGAAATTGCCTATTTTAGAAAGTAAATTCAAATAGAATGTATATTTAAATAAAAGGTAAAATTCAGTTATTTCCCGACGGTATATTTTTATTTCCTAAGAAATAAAAAAGCAGCTTAAAAAAAGCTGCTTTACGAGTTAGTAATTCTTTTATTAATAAGCTGAATACATAGCAAAAATAGGAGGGACATACTAATAGTGATAACTACTAGTGTCCAGGCGAGCTGCATATTACTTGCATCAATCGCCATGTAAATGGCAGTGGGGATAGTCTGTGTTTTACCAGGAATGTTCCCAGCAAACATGAGTGTAGCACCAAACTCACCGAGCGCACGAACAAAGCTCAAAATCATTCCGCTTAGTAAGGCAGGAAATGCAAGCGGAAGTGTGACGTGCAGAAAAACTTGATATTCACTTGCGCCAAGGTCACGAGCACTTTCTTCAATTTGTACATTCGCGATAGAAAATCCTGTTTTTGCTGATTGGTACATAAGCGGAAATGCAACAACTGTAGAAGCAATGATAGCAGCAGTAGATGTGAACATAATAGATTGCTGAAATATTGATTCTATCCACGTTCCAATAGGACTGTTATTTCCAAAAATGATAATGAGAAAAAAGCCGATTACAGTTGGCGGAAGTACCATTGGTAATAAGAAAATAGTTTCTAATATTACTTTATATCTCCATGAGGAGCGTGCTAGCGCTCGTCCGATTATCGTTCCTAAAATGGTAACGATAATGGTGGCACATGCAGCTACTCGTAAAGATAGAAAGATTGGTGACAAAATAGCATCAAAGCTCATGGCAATTATGATAAGACTGTAAATCCATATTTTTTAAAGATAGATTGTGCATCTTTTGACTGCAAATACTCATAAAATGAAGTCGCCTCTTTCTTGTGCTTAGATTCTTTTATAACACCTAAAGGATAGTGAATTGGCTCATGAGAAGTATCCGCTGCTGTCTCACCAATTTTTACTTTGTTTGAAATAAGAGCATCTGTTTTGTATACAATACCAGCATCAACATTACCTGTTTCTACATATGTTAACACTTGGCGAACATCTTTTGTAAATACGACTTTATTTTGAATGTCATTCCAAAGATTTTCATGTGTGAGAGAAGCTTTTGCGTATTTTCCCGCAGGTACAGATTCAGGTGTACCAAGTGCGATTTTTTTTATTTTTTCATCTTTTAAATCTTGAATTTTTGTAAGAGAACTATCTTTTGGGACGACTAGAACGAGTTCGTTTCCAAGGAGATTTTTCCCTTCTTTTTCATTAATGAATCCTTTTTTAATGAGAGTTTGGAATTTATCTTCGGCTGCTGAGAAAAATAAATCAGCAGGTGCACCTTGTTCGATTTGTTGTTGAAGTGCACCAGAAGCGCCGAAGTTAAAAGAAAGTTTAATACTAGGTTCTTTCTCTTTATATTTTATTTCAATTTCTTTTAGCGCATCTTGTAAGCTTGCAGCTGCTGATATAGTAAGTTCAACTGCTTTTCCTTCTTTAGCAGTTGATTTCTCTTTCTTATCTCCGCTTGTACATGCAACGCTAAATATAAGAAGAAAAGAAAGGATAAGTGCCCCGATGGATCGTAATGTAAACTGATTCATAAAAAAATCCCCTTTTGTTTTGATATCATTAATTATAACTAATTATAACTAAATATAACTAGTTATAATTGAATATAATTTGAACATGTAGTTGTTTTTAAAATATAGGAGAAATATTCTTTTCTTTGTTACAATGAAGGAAGAAAGTGAGGAATCGTCTATGGATCATCATTCCTACACAACGGAAGAAGTAGCAAAGAGACTAAAGGTATCAAAACTAACTGTATACGACTTGATTAAAAAAGAGGAACTGCCTTCTTATAGAGTTGGTAGACAGATGCGCATTGATGCAGCAGATTTAGAACAATATATTAAGAAAATGAAAACGGGTAAGATACAGGTTACTCCTGTAAAGAATGACAGTAATAGTATCTCGAATACATGTATTATTAGCGGACAAGAACTAACGTTAGACATGTTGGCAAAGCGTATAGAAAATCGCCTGCCAAGTTCAACTATATTAAGGGCATATCAAGGTAGTTTAACGAGTCTAGTAAAAATGTATCAAGGAGAAGGAAGTATCGTTAGTTTGCATTTGTTTGATGGGGAAACGGGTACATATAATGTTCCTTATGTAAAACGCATTTTAGTAGGACAGCCATGTATTATGATTAATTTATTAGCGAGAAACGTTGGGTTTTATGTGCAAAAGGGGAATCCTAAAAATATAAAAACATGGGCTGATTTATCTCAATCATCTATACGATTTATAAATCGAGAAAAGGGTTCTGGTATTAGGGTGTTAGTCGATGAACAATTGCGCATTCAAAATTTAAATAAAGAACGTATTAGTGGATATGAATGGGAAGAATCGAACCATCTTGGTGTTGCCACGCAAGTCGCGAATGGAAAAGCTGACGTCGGAGTAGGATCAGAAAAGTTTTCGCAAATTGTAAATGTAGACTTTGTTCCAATCATGAAAGAACAGTATGATTTAGTGATTTTGAAGAATAAAGAAAATGAAGAGCTGATCGAAGTTGTGAAAGACATTCTGCAATCGGAAGAATTTCATAATGAATTAAATGCGATTGGCGGATATGATATGACGAAAACAGGTCAAACTATATATGAAATAAAGTGAAACTTTAATCAGTGGGGGGCCTTCATCCCCCACTGATTATTAGTTGAACCAATCGGACTTTTATGGGCAGTTGATCCCCCACCTAACTTCTTTGCTTTCGCTGAATTTTGAGGTGGGGGTCTTACTGCCCATTAAAGCGGGACAAACTAAAAAGCTGCTTGTCTATAAGACGAGCAGCTTTTTCTATATATAAAGGGGTTTGGGGAAACAAAGTGTTAAACAAGACCTTGAGCAAGTGTGTAAATGAAAGCTGTAAGAAGAGTCGCTCCACTTGCAAGTCCGAAGAAATCTGATTTGTTAAATGTAATGTTGTTCATTATAATCTCTCCTTATTTGTTTAATGTAGTTGCAACAGCTTTTGCATCGACAAGTGCGGATAGCACCATGCCCATTGTATTTAAAAATTTGTTTGATTTTATTTTGTTCATCATGCGTATCCGCTCCTTTTCGAATTGTTGTTGCCCTGCTTTATATCTTAATTATAGGAAATATGATCGCCGGCAACTATCGAATTAGCTTACGGAAGACTTACACTTTTGTAAGAAAAAAAGACATTCGTGTAAGAATGTCTTTTAAAGCATATTAATGTGATGATGCTCTTCAATTGTTTTTAAAAAGCTACGCATTGAGTTCGTCATATAGCTATCTTTACGGCGTATGAAAACCGTTGAAATACTACCATATTTTTCAGGGATTGCATGGCAATGCACTTTACCTGCTTTAGAAAGATGATGGACAGCAGACTGTGGTACGAGTGTAATTCCAAGGCCGAGTGCAACACTGTTTAATATTGTCTCTAATATATTAAATTCCATAATTCTTTTTGGTAGCAAACCTTCATCTTTCAGCCATCGTTCTAGTTTGGAACGGTATCCACATCCTTGGTTAAAAACGAGTAAAGGCGTTGTTGTAAATTCTTCTATATGAAAAGCTTTATTTTGTGTTACAAGCATTAATTTCTCTGTACTCACATCGTATTGTTCAATAAGGGGATGTTTTATTGGCCCTGATATAAAAGCACCGTCTAATTGATGATCGAGTACTTCTCTAATTAATTCTTCTGTTAGACCTGCTTGTAATGACAAATCGACGTTCGGATAGCTTTTATAGTAAGAAGATAAAATGGTAGGTAATGTACTTACTGTTTCGACTGTACCGATTTTTAATATGCCAGAGGGTGTCTCGCTATCTAAAAATACTTGTTTTAGCTCATCAACATCTTGCAAAATTTTGTTAACATAAACGAGCATTTTTCTTCCTTCAGCTGTTAAAGTCATGCCTCGTTTATGACGATAGAAGAGCGGTGTTTTCAGCTCGTTTTCTAATTGTTTAATACGTGCAGTTACATTTGATTGTACGTAGTTTAATTCCTTTGCTGCGCTACTTACACTACCTTGTTCGGCAACGCTCTGGAAGATTTGTAAATCTCTTAATTCCATAATACGATCCTCCTTGATGTTAACTATCATTATAAATGATAGTTAACATCATTTTGAATCATTTTACGTGATATATTTTTTCTTTTACAATTCTCTTTGTGCAAATAGAAAGAAACGGGGGATTGCGGTGAGAAGAGGTCAAATGATAATAGGGGCTTTAGCTTGTTTAATTGCGAGTATGTCATGGGGAGCGATGTTTCCAGTTGCTGATCATGCGCTAGAATACATAGATCCATTTTATTTTTCGCTTATTCGTTATGGAGCAGTGGCGATAATGCTGATTGTATTGTTGTTAATGAAAGAAGGAAAACAGGCATTTCGTTTAGAGGGAAGAGGAAAGTTACTCGTCTTTTTTGGAACGATGGCATTTACAGTATATAATGTCCTCATATTTTTAGGGCAAATGTTAATGAGTAAGTCGGGTGTAATGGTAGCTTCCATTATGGAATCACTTATGCCGATGATTTCTATTTGTATTTTATGGGGATATAAGCATATAAAACCAAAGAAGTATATGATAACGAGTATGGTTATTGCTTTTGTAGGAGCTGTGTTTGTTATTACAAAAGGTGACATGAGTTTCTTTGTAACATTGAAAGATAATATGTTCTCATTAGCATTTATATTTATTGGTGTTGTAGGCTGGGTTATTTATACGATGGGTGGTCAAACGTGTAGTGATTGGTCAACATTACGTTATTCTACGTTGACGTGTGTATTCGGTACGACTGTTACAGGAATTATAACGGTAATTATAACGTCGCTTGGATATGTGTCAGTTCCTAGTATGGGAACGATTTCTATTGTGAAGTATGATTTGTTATTTATGATGACATTGCCAGGTATTGTAGCGCTACTTGCTTGGAACTATGGTGTGAAAATTTTATCATCCATTAATGGGATTTTATTTATTAATTTTGTACCAATTACGACTTTAGTTATTATGATGAT
This sequence comes from Bacillus tropicus, assembly GCF_001884035.1. GTDB lineage: Bacteria > Bacillota > Bacilli > Bacillales > Bacillaceae_G > Bacillus_A > Bacillus_A tropicus. The sequence goes on along the minus strand of NZ_MACG01000023.1, from coordinate 44,356 downwards.
GCAAGGGTATCAGATCACAATGTTTGATATTATAGGGACTGTACTTGTTATTGCAGCGCTTATTCGCAATAACGTTTGTCAGAGAAAAGAAGAAAATATAAATAAAAAGATTTTACAAGAAGAGCAATTACGTCAAGCTGTTTAATAGGCAATTGGAGGATTTCACATGTTAGAAAGTTTATTGTTTTTCTTCGCCGTCGGAGTTGCTTGTGAACTTGCAGCAATTAATCGAAATGGTCGTAAGAAGATAAAACAACAAGCTGAAATGATACAGCTTTTAAAAGAGTTAAAAGAAAGAAACATTTAAAAAGACGACCGGGCATAGACGGTCGTCTTTTTCTATATAAAGGGGAAAGGGGACACAAAGTTATACAAGCGTAGCAGCGTAAATAAAAGCAGTAAGAAGAATCGAGCCGCTAGCTAATCCTAAAAAATCTAATTTGTTAAATGTGATGTTGTTCATAATGAATTCTCCTTACTTGTTTAATGTAGAAGCAACAGCTTTTGCATCGATAAGAGCGGAAAATACCATGCCCATTGTATGCAAGAAATTGTTCGTTTTCATTTTGTTCATCATATTGATCCGCTCCTTTTCGAGTAGTTGTTGCCCTGTTTCTGATTTAATTGTATGAAAAATAGCGGAGAGTAACTATCGAATTAGCTTACAACACAATTACACTTTTGTAAGAAATGAAATGTAACAATTAATACTTAAATTTATTACCAACTCCTAAAACTTAGTGTTATAATTGTGGTAAGAAAATAATTATACTTCGGATGTTCAGAAAGGAACGAAACAAATGTATAAACCAATTACATTTTTGTTGAAATATATATTTAAAACAGCTGGGAAAGTAGAAGTGCAAGGAAGAGAAAAGCTACCAGAAGGTGGCCCGTATGTTGTTGCGTGTACACATACAAGTTTTATGGATGTATTAATGCTAGCTACAGGGATGTACCCGACGGAAATTCATTACATGGCCAAAAAAGAATTATTTGAAGGAAAATTCAAAAATTGGTTCTTTAAAAATGTAAATGCATTCCCTGTAGATCGTGCAAATCCAGGACCGAGTACACTTAAAATTCCATCACGCTTATTAAAAGAAGGAAAAGTGGTAGGGATTTTCCCAAGTGGAACGAGATCGACAGAAGATGTTTCATTAAAAGCTGGTGCTGTGACAATTGCGATGCGTTCTAACGTTCCATTAATACCGGCAGCTTATGTTGGTCCATCAAGTGTAAAAGAATTAATAAAGGGGAAAGAGGCACAATTGATTTTTGGAGATCCGATTCAAATTGATGCTGAAGAACAAATAGATCGGAAAACAGCTATGAAAATGATGACAGACCAATTAAATGAGAAGTTTGAGGAGCTAAAGAAAGCTTTGGAATCAAATCAAAAGTAAGAAAAGACGACCGGGCATAGACGGTCGTCTTTTCTATTACTATTTATAATAAAGGGGAAAGGGGACACAAAATTTATACAAGCGTAGTGGCGTAAATAAAAGCAGTAAGAAGAATCGAGCCACTAGCTAGTCCTAAAAAATCTAATTTGTTAAAAGTGATGTTATTCATAATATATTCTCCTTACTTGTTTAATGTAGAAGTAACAGCTTTTGCATCGATAAGAGCGGAAAATACCATGCTCATTGTATTTAAAAAATTGTTTGATTTCATTTTGTTCATCATATAAATCCGCTCCTTTTCGAATAATTGTTGCCCTGTTTCTGACTTAATTGTATGAAAAATAGCAGAGAGTAACTATCGAATTAGCTTACAGAAAAATTACACTTTTGTAAGAAAAACGAATGAAGGTGTAATGATGAGAAGGTTTGACATATGTTCATGGGATTTATTAATTTAAAAGTAGAGGTGAGTGTATGGCTAATATTAAAGATATTGCAAAGATGGCGGGAGTTTCAGTTACGACTGTTTCAAGAGTATTAAATGATCATCCGTATGTAAGTGAAGAAAAAAGGAAAGCGGTTATAGAGATAGTTGAGAAGTTGAATTACTCACAAAACGCAAATGCCGTTCATTTATCAAAAGGGAAAACGAATATTGTTGGTGTAATTTTACCGTATATTAATCATCCATGTTTTGATGCGATGGTGGGCGGGATGATGGAGGTGGCGTTAGCTCATAATTACAGAGTGCTACTTTGCCAAACAAATTATAATAAAAAAGAAGAAATGAAAAGTTTACATATGTTAAAAACAAAACAATTGGATGGTCTTATTATTTGTTCTCGTGCGAATGAATGGGAAACGATAGAGCCGTATGCTTCCTATGGAACAATTGTTGCTTGTGAAGATAATGATATTTCAAATATCTCGAGTGTATATACGAATCATTCAGCAGCTTTTCAATTAGGAATGGATTATTTGATTGAGAAAGGTTATAAAAAAATTGGTTATTGCACGGGAAGAAAGCTAGGACCGAGTAGTCAAAAACGTTTTGATGTGTATAAACAGCAATTGCAATCTATAGATGAAGAAGTGAATGAAGAGTGGATTTTTACAGAATGTTTTACGTTAGAAGATGGTGTGAAAGTGGCTCATAAATTAAAGGAAATGCAGCATCTTCCTGAAGCATTAATAGTAGCAGGAGATGAGGTTGCAATTGGGGTTATGACAGAAGCTGAAAAATTAGGTATTCAAGTTCCTGAAGATTTAGCGATTATTGGATTTGATAACCAACCTATTTCGCAAGTGTTACAACTTACAACTATTGATCAAAATTTAAATGAAATAGGTAGAAAAGCCTTTGAAATGTTTTATAGGCAAACAAGTGATGAACGTTCTAAACAAGAAAGGGTGGAAATTCCGTATGAACTTGTGGAACGCTCTACCGTTTAGTTTTAATCCGTTATGCACATAATCGCATAACGGATTATTTTTTTGAAATATCTTTGACAGGAAACGCGTTTCATAATTTATAAAGGAGTTAAACCGGTCTGTAATAGTCCATGGATTCTTTTCAAGAATAGTATTTTGGAGGGATATGCATGAATGAACTTTTATTAAGTATGAAAAAGTATCTAGAGGATGACGAAAAGATTTTAGCCTTTGTGGTAGGGATCTTTGAGAAGGATAATTTCACATTATGTTATCAACATGGGATTTTTGTTGCCACTACTAGACGTCTCCTGTTTTACGGGAAATTTCCGTACTACCCTTCAATATTTAAAGAGTACTCATATTTGCATATAGATAGCATAGATTGTCATCCGTACTTTGAGTTTACTTGTAATCATGAAACGGTTAGAGCTAAGCATATTCAGAAAGGGAATGTGGAGCGATTTGTCCGTGCAGTGAGAACAAATATGAATAATTAATCAACCCTTTGTTTAAACATAATATCTCAAGGTTTAAGAGGGAAAATGCGGAATAAAAACAACTTCTAAACCTCTAGGAGATAGTGATACAATGTCAAATGGGGGGAGGGTATGAACTATGGTTAATCAACGTATAAAGGAAATAACACTAATTACAATTGGTTCATTATTATTCGCAATTGGTATTAATTACTTTGCAATTCCAAACCGTTTATCGGAAGGTGGAATTATTGGTTTAACGGTTGTTACGTACTACTTATTTGATTGGTCACCAGGGGTTGTGAACTTTGCTATAAATGCAGTTTTACTAGCTGTTGGTTATAAGTTTTTTGATAAAAAAACGATGGTTTATACAATTTTAGGGATTGTAGAAACATCCTTATTTTTATATGTTACAGAACATATTGAGTATCATGTAAATAGTGATACGCTATTAGCAGCTTTATTTGCTGGTTTGTTTGTAGGTATCGGGTTAGGCTGTATGTTCAAAGCTGGAGGTACATCAGGAGGATCGGCAATTTTAGCGCGGTTAGCAAATCAATATTTAGGCTGGAGTGTTGGTAAAGGTGTACTTATTATTGATATCGTTGTAATTGCTGGTTCTGTATTTATAATAGGGCAAGAAAAAGCGATGTACACACTTGTTGCAGTATTCATTGGAGCAAAAGTGATTGATTTCATTGTAGAAGGAATGGATACAAAGACGGCTGTTACAATCATTTCAAATCAACCAGACTTAATACGTGAGGCTATTACGAAAAACATGACACGCGGTGTCACTGTATTAGAAGGACGCGGCGGATATACTGGTAAAAATAAAGAAGTTTTATATGTTGTTATTAATAAACAAGAGCTTGTTAAGTTAAAGCAAGTTATTAGCCGAGTAGATGAAGATGCTTTCGTTGTTATTCACGATGTGCGTGATGTACTTGGTGGTGGCTTTAAAGCGAGCTAAAAGGTGAACGAGTAAATTCGTTCACCTTTTTTTATTCTTACAAAAATGTAAGTGTAATGTAATGAGATTCAATAGTAGATTTTATTCCTTCTTTTTAAAATGGATGTATATATATCCTGCAGAGGAGGAATGTTTATTATGAAGAAAAAAATGATCACTACTATAATAGCGATGCTAGTGATAGTAGTAATGTTACTGCCTACAAAACTTGGACCGATTATCGATAAATATAATCCGCTTTATAAGACGAAAGAATACTATACAGTTGTGAATACAATTGGTCAGCATGTTGGTGACGAGTGGTATGAATATGAATTTATTGCATTTGACGAACGTGGAAAAGAACAAAAAATAAAGAAGACTGTTAAGTATATGTTAAAGAGAGATGAAGCATTAAAGGTGTACGCAAAAGGACGCTACGGCGAGGCGATTGAAGAAATTGAAACTGTAAATATTCCTATTAATGCAAAGAGTAAGCTTTTAACGACGAGATAGTGGATTATACCCCCACCTATTTTTTGTCGAAAATAAAAATACTAGGTAGGGGTATTTTGAGTTGTATGAAAAAGCCTTAGTCCATAGGGACTAAGGCTTTTTTTATTATATAAAGGGGAAGGGGGTACACTGTAGTAGCATGAGTGAAAGGGATAAGAAGAATAGCTACTAGCAATGTAATTTGGTTATGTGAGTGTTCTTCTTATTTGGCTTACTTTCTAACTGTATTGTACGAAATATAGATAAGGAAAACTATCGAATTACATTACACATAGCTTACAAACATGTAAGTCTTCTGTAAGTTAATTCGATAGTTAAAAGATAGTAAATTTAATATAGTATAAGTAGAAAGTCTAATATATTACTTTCTGTTTGTAATGTAATGAAGAATGAAAAACCAACTACTTTTTAATAGCCCTCATCTGTATGATGGGGCTCTTTTTATAAACCTTACAACATTGTAAGGTTTACGTAAGCTAATTCGATAGTAAAATTGTCATATTTTTTGCATAATAGATACAAATAGATGAAAATAATTAGGGATTTAGTAAGAAGGGAGAAGAATGGGATGTTTAAAGAAGAAGTAGTGAAGTTTCCAATTAAAGATTTCTGTAGCTACTTTACTGTTGCCGTAGTATGTATTGGATTATTTGATATCATAACAAACTTAATTGTTAAATAATATAGATGACAAAACAAGAAGGGAGATCCTTTCTTGTTTTTTTTATGGAGGAATAAAGATGAAATGGATTGATAGTCATATACATGTTGACCAATATAAGGATGAAGAGAAAAGTAGATTACTTAAAGATGTGGAAAATAGTAAAGAGATAAAGGGACTTATTGCGGTATCTATGAATTATCAATCAAGTAAAGAAACTTTATCTTTAGCAAAGCGATATTCCTTTGTTCATCCAGCAATAGGTTTTCATCCAGAGCAATTAATTCATAAAGAAGAATGTGAGCAAATTTATAAATTAATTGAAGATCATGTAGAGGACATAGCTGCAATTGGTGAAGTTGGCTTACCCTATTATTTAAGAAAAGAAGATGAGCGTATTGCTATCAATTCGTATATATCGGTGTTGCAACAATTTGTTGAATTAGCTAGTAAATACGATTTACCAATCATATTGCATGCGGTGTATGAAGATGCTGATATTGTATGTGATTTGCTGGAGAAATATAAAGTTTCGCGTGCACACTTTCATTGGTTTAAAGGAAGTGAAACGACAATGAAACGGATGATGAGGAACGGTTATTATATTTCTATTACACCAGATGTTTTGCATAAGGAGAAGATTAGAAAAATTGTTTCGTATTATCCTCTTGAATATATGATGGTAGAAACAGATGGACCGTGGGAATTTCAAGACGATGTTATGACGCACCCGAGAATGATTCGAGATGTATTAAAGGAAATTAGTGTTATAAAAAACATATCTGTTGATAAGGTTGCAGAAACAATATATGAAAATACCATTCGATTTTACCCCGCTATTTGCCGGGGATTAAGACCCTGACTGACTAAGGTTTCGCTTTATTTGAAAGGATAGGAGAGTTACTCTTATTCTTTTTTTGTTATGGATATTTTTTCTAATTTTTTCTATAATTTATGATATGTTTAATTTGATGAAGGAAGTAGGGGAGAAAATGGGGAAAGCACATAAAAAAATAGCTATTACAATGATGATCGGTGCACTTTCATTTGCAGCGTTTGGGTGTGAAGCAGAAAAGAAGGCTATAAATCCCAACGCAACACAAGAAAGTAAAGAAGAACAAATTGATCCAGTGGTTGAAAAACAGATGAAAGAAACTGAGAAAAACGGGAATTCGGTTGGAAACAGTTCTAATAAAGGGAAGATGGCAGAGAGTAATGGATGGGTTTACTATGCGGTAAATGGTGATAAAAATACAGGAGGCATTTATCGTACGAAAGATCAATTTCAGACTTCAGAACGTGTAGTGGAAGGTGTAAATGCTTCTTACATAAATATAAAAAATAAAGCTTTATATTTTATTCATACGGATGAAGAGAAGAACGCGGGATTATTTTCTTTAATGAAGTATGATATATCTAATAAAAAGTTAGATACATTGAAGGCGGATACAAATTATGTTTATATAAAAGATCAAACTTTATTTTATCCGAAAAAATATTCTGAGCATGGCGGTTTTGATATTGTAGGGATTGTAAAAATGGATTTAAAAACGGGACAGGAAGAAGAAGCGGCATTTAAAAATTCTGGTTGGTCTCGAACGATAGATGATAGTATTCTACATTGGAATAAAAATCGTGGAACACAAGTGACAAAAGATAATAAAACTTGGTCAAAAGAAAATTATACAACAATATCTAGTGCTACGTATAATAATGAAAAATTATATGCTGTTGTCGACTTTTCGTTACCTTTTGAAACAAATGAAGCTGAGCATGGCATATATGAAATAGACGTTCAACAAAATAATGAAAAGTTATTGGTAAAGGATGCCTTGCAGATGAATGTGAAAGGGGATACTTTTTATTATTTAAAAAAGGATGGAGTATATAAGAAGAAAATGAATGGTGGGAATGAAAAAGTAATTTATAATAAAGCGGTTGAACCAACTAAATCCTATTTATATTTTGTAGCAGGAGATATGTATCTCTATACGGATAATGGAACTATCATGAATCTGGATACAAAGAAATCAAATGAAGTAAAAGATAAGAAGCTAGCAGATAACGTTATGTTACAGAAAGTATGGAATGCACAGAAGGAACTGACTAATGTTCAAATGGCTGCACTAACGGGAAACCCGAAACGAGTAGGGGATTTTTCATACGGGGAATTAGTGAATCCTATTTATAATAAGAAAGATAATTTAGAGACTACGCTATCTACGTACTTCTCAAAATCATTTATAGCAGAGTATATGAAGAGTAAATATATTAAAGAGTTAAATGGAAAAATGCACTATGCTATTGGAGATCCAGGGTCAAAAGCAGCAACTAAATTTACAAAAATTATTTCTGCCGAGTTAAAGGATGGGAAAATAAAAGCGCAGGTAGAAACGTATAATGACTATGATAATGTAACGGAAAAAGTAGAAGTTGAATTTATTTATGAAAATAATCAATGGGTTATTAATAACATGCCACGTTTTGGTTTAAGTTAAAAAAACCACCAAGCATTCTGCTTGGTGGTTTTGTATTAGGATTCTAATTTTTTCGCACGTCTTAATAATAAGAGAAAGACAATGACGAAGAAACCAAGTATAAGGAAGAATCCATATTGTTTTATATAATCCATTACGTCACTTGCGCTTGTTGGTTTTTCAACGTGAATGCCTTCTTTATTAGTAGTAATATGAATATCCTTCATTTTTACTTCATTTGTTTCTTTTTGAAAATCAATCCATTCTATATTTGGGATGCTTTCTAAATCCTTTAGTACCTCTTTTAATGGTTCCACACCTAAGTAAGGATGATAGAATGCACCAATAACTCCATCGGATAATTTGGCAACAGATACAGCATTTGCTTTCATTTTAGCAATAGCGTGTGGTTTATCCTCTTCGATAAATCCAACTGTTTCAGGCATTAATTTCATTCCATGTAAAAATGATGGTGTACTTCTGTATGCTGGAGAGTGCATGGATTTCCAAGTTGTATCACTTAATTGTAGTTGTCCTACATAAGTTGAAAAGTACCTTGATAATATTTCATATCCTTTTTGAGACATCGTATAATGAGGTGCTTCAAACGCGACAGGATATAGTTTAGCATCTACAAGTTCTTGAATGCCTTTTTCAATATGATCAGTCGTATATTTTTCTTCAAATTCTTCCCCTTTTTTTACGTATGCATTATATGCTTCTATATTAGGGAAATCATCTTTTGCTTTTGGTTTTTCGTGCTTCGGTTGACGAATTGGTTGGTCTGTTTTTACATCCCAAAACTCAAAACCTTCACCAGTTTCACTATCATAAAATTGGTGAGTATAACCATGCATAATAATTGCTGCACCATCATCTTGCATAGAGCGTAAAAGATCAACTAGTTCGGGTTTATCTTTTAAATGTAGTGTTTCACCTGTATCTGGATCCGTATATACAGGAATAACAGTGATCATGTATGGCATCTTTTTCTCTTTTAGTAATTCAGCAATTTCTTTTAATTGATTTATATCTGCGGCCGGATGAACATCCTCAAGACGTAAATAAGCGTCCACCTTATTTGTCGTTGGCTTTTGTCCAAAGTAAGAAAATAGGCTTTCGCCAATATAATAAGATATCCAATCAAAGAGGTTAGAAGTTGCAACATAATAAGAATTATTTTGTTGCACAATTAATGGATAAGTAGTACTTCCTTTTAAAGCATTGGCAAGAATTGTTCCATTTGTATCAAGATTTTTAATGGATCGTTCGTCCTCTAATGTATTCTTTAGTTTACGTGTTGGATATTCAATTGTATCAGAGTTTATATCTTCATTTTTAAGTGTGATAAATGAAAAACGATTAGATAATTGTTCTATATTTTGACCTAAAACTAGTAGTGGTCCTGAGAAACTTTCTAGAAATTCTTTTGCTTCAGTAGAAAGTTCTTCTTGTTTTTCACCTATGTAAATAACATGTGTATATAAAGATTTATCAGTTATTTCAGCTAACTGTTTTATGTTTTTGATTGTTATGTTATTAGTAAAATGTCCTACTTGTGTATTAAGTATTTGGGTATCATTTGTAATTTGATCATCATTTGAACTGTATAAAATAAGGACTTTTGGGTTTTCGTTTTTTTGTGCGGAAATAGGGATAGGAATTAATAGTAGTAAACTAAATAAGAGTAGCAACCATTTTTTCATATTATTATTCTCCTAGTTTATATTTAGAATTCAGTTTACAATTATATACAAAAAAAGCGTTTCAGTCTATGAAAGTTACATTTTTGCACGTATTTACCAGCTGTTTTTTCACAAAATCGGTCTAAAGCATGATGATAATATGTATAGTTATTTGCTATGATAAAAGAGTAAGAGAATGATGACATGTGGGTAATTGTAAAGGGAAGAAGGCTGAAAGGGGACAAATTTCAGCGGAGAAAGAGGTAGAGGTAGTGAAGAAATTCTTTGTAGGATTTTTAGTTGTTCTTGGGGTGTACTTATATTTCCAAGGAAAGTCTGAAGGAATGGGCAAATTAGTAAATGAGACAAGCTATGTTGACTCAGAAGAAGCAAAACAGATGAAACAAATTATTATAGAGGAAGCAAAGAAAGTCAATCTTCCAGAATGGATACCTCTTACAATTGCCGAACATGAAAGTCGATTAAATCCAAGAAGTGTTGGAGATAACGGAACTTCATTCGGATTGTTTCAATTGCATCGCGGTGGTGGACTTGCACCGGATCATTTAACTGATGATGAGCTGAAAGATCCACGTACGAATGCGCAAATTGCAATGCCGCATTTAATGAAGGGATATAAGCGCGGGGTGCAAAAAGGTTTGACGGATTTTGCATTACTAAAATATGTAGCAAATACATCTGGATGGCCAGGGAATTTAGGACCGGAGTGGACGGATAATAACATGAAGTATAACATCGGATTAGAAGATGTGTACTATCGAAATAAAGGTGTAATAAAAGAGTAGGTTTTTGATACCTACTCTATTTTTTGTGGCTAATTGCGTCGTCTTGTTTTGTGAAATACGCCGCTAGTTGTATTTTCACCTCTTCTAGTTTTGTGGAAACTTGCGGTATTTTATATCCTACATATAACGGCGAAACGACAAATCTAGGAACAACTTTACAAATGATCTTTCCGTTTAAGTAATAGAAGAATAAGTTATAACTACTACATCCTTTATGGAAATCTGTCAGTATGTAACGTACAGTTTGCTGAATATAATTTGCTAGTTCATCTATGCATCCAATATCTTCAATGATGATATTAAATTCAGTAAAACCGATAATAGGACGATCTGAAATATTGAGTTCAATGTGTTCGTTTTTTTTGACAATTACGCCTTGGAAGTTGTCCTGTTCTACGTTATCGAGGTAGTCTACATATTTCATTCCAATAATCTGCATGTGTGCATGATGCAAACTTCCACCTGAGAATGGACCATGATTTTTGTATAAAATCACAGATGTGAATTCTTCATTTTTCTGTAAATCTAACCAATGTTTAATGGAGAAACGAATTAGCGATTTCATATGTTCTTCTGTATATGTCGCAATATGGTCTTCACAATTATCTGTTTCGATTAGCACTGTTTGAAATGTATCTTTTAATGTAGGAAATTTGTTTTTTAGCCAAATAATTGAGCCCTTAGTTGCTAAAATATCCGTTAAATTTTCTCTGTCGCAAAAAGGACATGCAGCGCTTCTATTACGGATGCTTTCTGGTTTTTGTTTGCCAATATCGTTTAAAAAGTATAGTTGTTGTGTATCCATTTGTATATATGCCCCTTTAAAATATGTGTAAAAATCCCGCTTAATACATTCGGGATAAGGAGAAGAAAATCCTTTAAAGGGAATAGGAAAAATAAAAGACAAGATATCCTCATTAAGATAGGGTACCTTGTCTTTTATTTTTTCTTTAATAATGTGTATGGATAATATAAATCGTTTTTATTGTGCTTCTTTTTTCTATTTTTTATTGTGTAAAAGGCAATTGCTGTACTTGCGATTACAATAATGGCTTTCTTCATATTCATTTACCCCTTTTTTTATTGTTGGTTTAATTCTTGACTAACTGCTTTCGCATCAACTAAAGCGTGTAAAATCATTTTTACCATGTTCATCATATTCTTTCACTCCTTTTTATAGTTCGTTTAATTCTTTTACAACTGCTTGTCCGTTCACTAATACCTCAAAGATTGCTTTTACGATTTCTTTCATCATGATTGTTTCCTCCTTTTGTTGTCTCTCTTGTTTACATCTTTATTGTATAGGGAGGCATCTTTTCGTACTATCGCTTTCCATTACGTGAACATAACAGTTTTGTAAGATTTGATGTCACTTATCGAAATGTTTAGTCTATCTTCATTATTTTCAGAAAAATGACTATTCAAACATGAAATGGGAAAGTATAATAAAGAAGTAAGTATTAAATTCCGTACGAAAGAGGTGAATGAGATGAAACGTTCTTTAGCTGCACGTGCCAAATTTTTAGATTTTATCTATTTTTGTCGTGCGATTTTTCATGATGTAGTTGTTAACGGGATACGTCTGTCCTTTTTTAACAATTGCATAGTAGCTATTGAACGATAGAAATCTCTTCACCCATTTTTAATAAACGTGTGAAAAGGGAGCTATTTAGCTTCCTTTTTCTATGCCGAAAACCATGGGGAATGTTTCTTTCCCATGGTTTTTTATATTGAAAGGAGTACGGAAAATGACAATTTGTAGTGTAAATAATGTAACGAAATCTTTTGGTGGAAACATCATATTTGAAAATATATCGCTTGAAATAAAGAATGGTGAACGTGTTGGATTAGTTGGTCGTAACGGTAGTGGGAAGACAACAATCTTTCAGCTTCTAACTGGAATGGAAAGTTTGGATGCAGGGGCCATTCATATGAAGAAAGGTACACGTATTGGTCATGTGGCACAAATTCCGAAATTTGATGAGAGTATGACTGTATATGAAGTATTGAGTTCCGCTTTTAAAATAGAAAAAGAATTAGAAAGAGAAATGCGTACTTTAGAAAAACATATGGCGGAAGAACAGGAATCTTCTGTTTTACAAAAATTAATGGAGAGATACGGAATCATCCAAGAAAAGTTTGCGTTTCTTGGTGGTTATGAAATCGAAGCGAACATTATGAAGGTAGCAAATGGTTTACAGGTGATAGAGTTATTCCCTCGATTATTTCTGGAGTTAAGTGGTGGGGAACAAACAAAAGTAAGCCTTGCATACATGCTGTTGCAGAAACCAGATTTACTTTTATTAGATGAACCAACCAATCATTTAGACTTATTTGCCGTAGAATGGCTAGAGCAATTTTTGAAAGAATACAATGGAACGGTTGTGGTTATTTCACATGATCGTTATTTCCTTGATGAAGTTGTAACGAAGATTTTTGATTTAGAAGATGGAGAGATTCACGTGTATCATACAAACTATTCTCGGTTTGTTGAAGAGAAGGAAGAAAGGTTACTTCAGGAGTTTCAGGCTTATCAAGAACAGCAAAAGAAAATAAAGAAAATGAAAGAAGCAATTAAGCGATTACGTGAATGGGCAAATCAGGCGAATCCTCCGAATGAAGGATTGCATAAGAGAGCAAGAAGTATGGAACGTGCACTGGAACGGATGGAGAAACTAAAAAAACCTATTTTAGAACGAAAACAAATGGGACTTCAGTTTGAAGGGCAAGAGAGAAGTGGGAAAGATGTTGTTGTAATGAAAGAAGTGAGTAAAGGATTTGCCGAACATCTTTTATTTAACGAAGCAAATTTACATGTTCGTTTTCAAGAGCGTGCGGCTATCGTTGGTCGTAATGGTACAGGAAAGACAACGCTATTAAAGTTATTATTAGAAGAAATAGAACCAGACGGTGGAGAAATTCGAATTGGAAGTAGTGTGAAAATCGGTTATTTATCCCAGCATGCGTACGGAAATATGAAGAGTAATGTATTGGAGGCTTTCAGGGAATGTGTAGCTGTAACAGAGGGAGAAGCGAGACATATATTAGCTAAGTTTTTATTTTATGGTCCAGCGGTGTTTAAGAAAGTAACGCAACTGAGTGGTGGAGAAAAAATGAGGTTAAGACTTGCACAACTTATGTATCAAGATATCAATTTTTTAATTTTAGATGAGCCGACAAATCATCTCGACATTGAATCAAGGGAAGTTTTAGAGGAAGCCCTTGAACAATATAATGGGACGATTTTAGCTGTTTCACATGATCGTTATTTTTTAAATAAGTTATTTGAAAAGACGTATTGGATTGATGAGTGTAAATTATTTGAGTTTGCAGGGAACTATGCATGGGCTCGTCAAAAGTGGGAAGAAAAACTTGAGACACAAGTAATAAAGCAACAGCGCCAAGGAAGAAAAAGGATTGAAACAGCCCCTGTAAAAAAGAAAGAAGCTAGGAATATTGAGGAGATTGAAACCGAGTTAATGCATGTTGAAGAAGATATATATACGCTTGAGTGTAAGATGGAACATGTAGTTGATGTTGAAATGCTTGAACAATTGTATGAAGAAAAATCGAAGAAAGAGTTGTTACGAGCGGAGTTATATAATGAGTTAGAGAATATTGTGGAGTAAAAAATAGAAAGCGAACTCCCTTCAGTAAAACTGAAGGGAGTTCGCTTTTTTATACTTATATTTTTCTTTTAGAGATAAATAAAATTTGTGTTTCACGTGAAACAGTAAATCTGATAAATCTTTGTTTCGTAACTTGCATAGATTGTGAAACATAAATGGTATTAGGAGTTTTTTGATAGGTTAATTATTTCCCGAGACATAAGTATGTGTAACGGCGACTCATGATTGAAAACAAAAAAACAGAGTTACAGCTTTACACGCTGAACTCTGTTTTCTTTTTGTGTGGTATCGTCCTTTGTTGAAATGATAATAGCGATCCCGAGCATAATAAAAAAAGCTAAAAAGAGGACGAACTTTGGGAAGAATGGGAATAGTAATAGCGCCCCGACTATCATAATGGTTAATAATACGTAGTGCAGGACGTATTGGAATAGGTTGTCCATGTTTTCGCCCCCTTTTTGGTAATTGGTTATTAGTATTCTATGTTTCATACGGAACGAATAGAAGTGAATTTTTAATTTTTTAATACGAAATAAAAGAGAATGGTTGACATGTTTAAAGGAAAGGAATAATCTTGAAATTAATTCATACTATTTTTATAGGAATAATGAATATGGTTGCAGAAAGGAGTCCTATGTTCCTACATCGTTAAAAATTAGGAAGGTAAAGGTGAGAGTGCAATGAAAAATATTTTTAAAGGAGCAATTGCTACATTTCTTAGTGTATCAGTATTACTAGCCGGATGTGGTCAAGAGGAAGTGAGTACAAACGAAGCCGGGAACGTACCAAAAGTAAGAGATGAATTTATTAAGGCAAGCGACAAATTAAAAAGTCCCGTAAAAGCAAAAGAAAGAAAAGATACTTTTGTAGTTGGAATGCCGAGTCCTGGAGGGATATTCCTTCCGCACTTTATGGAGAATGGATGGGATGGTAATATAACGCAAGCTATCTTTGCACCTCTTGTTGGACTGGATAAGGAAGGGAAACCAATTCCAATTTTAGCGAAGAAGTGGGATATTTCAGAGGATCAACTTACATATACGTTCCATTTGAAAGATGATTTAAAGTTTAGTGATGGTACACCGTTAACTGCAGAGGATGTAGCATTTACATTAGCGCTATTACACGACCCAACTTATAGTGGTGCCACTGATATTAGTCAAACAGCAATAAAAGGTGGTCAAGCATATAAAGAAGGAAAGGCAACCTCTATTGAGGGAATTCAAGTCATTGATCCGAAAACAATTACGATTACGACTGAAAAGGTAAATGCTCAAACATTATCATTAATCGGCGGAGAGGTTATATCTAAGACTTATTACGGGAAAGAGTATAAACAAGGACACTTGGAGTATTTAAAAGAGTTGTATGGAAAGCCGGTGGGAGCAGGAGCTTATAAGTTAGATAAATATATTCCTGGTCAGGAGGTTCGATTTGTAGCTAATGAAAATTATTTTGAAGGAAAACCGAAGATTGAGCACTTTATTTATAAGATTTCAAAAGGTGATACGAAATTGCAGCAATTTCAAGCGGGAGAAGTAGATTACGACGGATTTTCTACAAATGCAGAAACGATCGAACAATTAAAAGATTTAGGTTTTGCTAATATTAATGTGTATACAGGAAGTTCTTACGGCTACATTAAAATGAATTATAAGAAACCATACTTTAAAGATAAGCGTGTCCGCCAAGCATTTATTTACGGATTAGAGCGTCAAAAGGTTATTGATACGTATTTCCAAGGTTATGCTTCACTCGTTAATGTACCGATTACGCCAGTTTCTTGGGCGTATACAGAAGAAGGTGTTAATAAATATGAGTATAACTTAGAGAAAGCAAAGAAATTATTGGATGAGGCTGGATGGAAACCAGGTTCAGATGGAATCCGCGAAAAAGATGGCCAAAAATTGAAGGTAAGTTATTTTGCTTCTTCTGCAAGTAAAATAAATGATGTAATGATCCCGGTGATGAAAGAGGATTATAAAAAGCTTGGTGTAGAGTTTAACCCAGAATATATGGACTTTAATACGATGATTTCAAAAGTGATAAAAGGTGATTATGATTTAGCAATGGTATCTACGCCAATGATTGATGATCCGAGTGGAACAATTGAGGAGTTTGTTTCGACAAGTAAACGAAACTATGATGGATACCATAATCCGAAAGTAGATGAATTAGCGAAGCAGGCACTAGAAACATTAGATATTGAAAAACGAAAAGAAATTTATAAAAAGTTGTACCAGGAGTTGAGTGAAGATCCACCTGTAATCTTCTTAAATAATAGTAAAGTTGTGTCTGCACATCATGCACGCATTCAAGGATTACAAGAAGATAACTATAACGGTATCTTGTTAAGTTTACCTAAATTAAAGATAGAACAATAATTTTGAAAAAATTCTCAAAATATTTATTTAGAAAGAATTGACAAAATATAACGGAAGATATAAGCTAATAACCATAAAGTCTACCGGAAAGGTCGGAATAGGATTGTTACCCCTCAAAAACATCTATTTTTTTACGATTAAAACCGACTTTTCCGATTGGCTATAAATGTGCTGTGGGAGGCATACATAAGCTAATAAGTTCAAAGGGTATCACTATTAAAAAGTTAGGGTGGGGACAATGAAGAAAAAGACAAAAAAATGGGCTGGTGTATTTTCGGTATTACTGAGTAGTTCGCTTGTGTTATCTGCTTGTGGGGGACAGGAGGATACGGCTTCTACAGAACCAGTAAAAAAGCAAGACTTAAAAGACGCTAAGATCGAATCAATTCCAGCTACAGATAAAAAGAAAAGCCCAGAGAAAGCAAATCAGCGAAAGGATACTTTTATTACGGCCATCTCTAAGCCAGGGGGAGTTTTCCTTCCATATTTCCAAGAGAATGGTTGGGATGGAAATGTAACGTCTGTAATTTTTGCGTCACTAGTAACAACAGACAAACAAAGTAAACCTGTTCCGGATCTTGCGGAAAAATGGGATATTTCTGCTGACCAGTTAACATATACATTCCACTTACGTAAAAATTTAAAATTTAGTGATGGGTCGCCTTTAACAGCGGATGACGTAGCATTTACATTAACACTACTTCATGATAAAGCGTATGAAGGTGGATTGGATATTGCTCAGTATGCTGTTAAAGGTGGGAAAGAATATAAAGAAGGAAAAGCAACTTCTATTGAAGGGATTCAAGTTGTTGATCCACAGACAATTAAAATTACAACTGAAAAAGTTAATTCACAGGCGCTAACTAATTTAGGTGGCCCAGTGCTATCAAAAGCTTATTATGGAAAAGATTATAAACAAAATACAAGTTTAGACTATTTAAAAGCATTATATGGGCAACCAATTGCAGCGGGTCCATATAAATTTGAAAAATATGTTCCAGGTCAAGAAGTACGCTTTGTTGCTAACGAACATTATTATGCAGGTAAACCAAAAATTAAAAACTTTATTTATAAAATCACATCAGGTGATACTGGATTCCAATTATTCCAAACAGGTGAACTGGACTATAGTGGATTTAGAGCGAACCCTGAAAATATAGACCAATTAAAAGGGTTAGAGTTTGCAAATATTAATCTTGAATCATCAAGTGATATTGCTTATATCTATGTAAATAATAAGAAGTCTTATTTGAAAGATAAAAAGGTCCGCCAAGCACTTACTTATGGATTAGACCGTAAGAAGTATGTGGATACAGCTTTACAAGGATATGGTTCTGTTGCTAACGTACCAATTGCTCCAGTTTCATGGGCATATACAGAGGAAGGTATTAATAAATATCCGCACGACGTAGAAAAGGCTAAAAAATTATTGGATGAGGCTGGTTGGAAAGTAGGTTCTGACGGGGTTCGTGAAAAAGATGGTCAAAAATTAAAATTAACATACTACGCATCAAATACAGGTAAAACAAATGATATCTTTATTCCGATTGCAAAAGAAAGTTACAAAGAAATTGGTGTTGAATTAAATCCAGAGTTGATGGACTTTAATACGATGCTTTCAAAAGTAGGAAAAGGTGACTACGATTTAGCGGCAGTTTCAACACCAGGGATTAGTGATCCAAGTGAAGTTGTAAGTGAGTACTTATCAACTAATCCAAAAAGTGATACGGGTTATAATAATCCGAAAGTAGATGATTTGATTGTAAAAGGTATAGGAACGACAGATATTGAAAAACGTAAAGCGATTTATAAAGAGCTGTATAAAGAGTTAAGTGATGATCCACCAGTTATTTTATTAAACTATCGTAAACTACTTTATGCTCATAATGCACGTATAAAAGGAATTGATCCAGAAAAGTACGATGGCATCAGTTCCAACTTACCAGTGTTATCTATTGAACAATAAGGGTTGACCTAAATAATAGAAGACGTTTTTTCACACAGCAATGGAATGGTAGCTGTTTTGAAAAAATGTTCTTCTATTTTTAAGTAAATAGGATTGGGGAGACAAAAGGTGAAAACATATATCATTCGTAGGTTCCTTCAAATGATCCCTACATTGTTTGGTACATCTATTATTATTTTTTTCTTATTTGCACTTTTGCCGGGAGATTATATTGATTCAAATCCGAAGTTAACACCAGAGAGAGCCCAAGAATTAAGGGAATTATACGGCTTAAACAAACCAATTATTGAAAGGTATTTTCATTGGTTAGTGAATGCGTTGCATGGCGATTTTGGATTTTCTTTACAGTACCAAGAACCAGTAACTTCATTACTTAATAAATTCATTTGGAATACATTTATTGTTGCTGTTGCAGCTTTATTTTTCACTTGGATTATTGCTCTTATTATTGGGGTTATTTCTGCAACAAAGCAGCACTCTTGGTTTGATAGATTGGTAACAATCGGTGTCTTTGCAGCAATGTCATTTCCATCATTCTTTATCGGACTATTTTTAATTAAATTATTAGCAGTTGATTTAAAGTTATTACCTATTGGTGGCATGATTGATATTGGGAGTAACTCAACAGGGATAGCATACATATTAGAAGTATTACGTCATATGATTCTACCTGTATTTATTTTAACGCTTCTTGGTGTAGGATCGTTAACACGATATTTTAGAACCGGTATGTTGGATGTTATTAGACAAGATTATATTCGTACTGCTCGTGCAAAAGGTTTAAAAGAAAGAACCGTTATTTATAAACATGCATTGAAAAATGCAATTTTGCCAGCAATTACATTACTCGCTTTTGAATTACCGGGTTTATTTTCAGGAGCTATTATTATTGAACAGATTTTTAATTGGCCAGGGATTGGGAGTATTCAATTAGAAGCATTAAACTTCCGTGATTATACGGTATTAATGGCGTTTACAATGTTTCTTTCTTGTTTAACAATTATGGCTAATTTCTTAGCTGATATTGTATATGCGTTTGTTGATCCAAGAATTCGATTGAAGTAAGGGGGGAAAGATATGGAGACTATTACACCAATAATAGAGAAAAAGAAAGAACGGAAAAAGAAAAATGAATCATCACCATGGCGCCAAGCGTATAAAAAAATCAAGAAAAATAAGATGGCGCTGTGTGGCTTATACGTTTTAATATTTATGTTTTTATTTAGTTTTATCGGTCCAATCTTTTCACCGTATGCAGATGGGAAAGTACAAGTAACACAAATTAATAAACCGCCCAGCCTGTCACATTGGCTTGGAACAGACCAGTTGGGACGGGATATTTTAACTAGACTTATGCAAGCAGGGCGTATTTCATTAACAATTGGTTTAGCGTCGATGCTACTATCCGTTATACTAGGAGCTTTATTAGGGGCAATTGCTGGTTTTTATCGAGGGGTTGTGGATCATTTAATTATGCGTGTTGCGGATGTGTTAATGTCCATTCCAGGATTACCGCTCCTTATTATAATGGGAGCAATTTTATCAGAATGGAAATTACCATCAGAATACCGTTTATATGTTGTAATGATTATTTTGAGTTTAGTAGGATGGCCAGGACTTGCTCGTCTTGTGAGAGGACAAATTTTAACATTGCGGGAGCAAGCCTTTATGCAAGCGGCAGATGTATTAGGATTAAAGGATTCTCGAAAAATTATTCATCATTTAATTCCTAATGTCTTTCCGTTGCTTATTGTTGTAGCAACTTTGGGCGTGGCTGGATCTATTTTAAGTGAGTCCGCACTAAGTTACTTAGGTCTCGGAGTCGTCCCACCTACACCATCATGGGGGAATATGATTAGCGCAGCGAACTCATTAATTGATTTTCAAAAGCGTCCGTGGTTATGGATTCCGCCTGGTTTCGCAATTTTTATAACAGTTGTATCCATTAATTTACTTGGTGATGCACTTCGTGATGCGTTAGATCCAAAGATGAGACGGTAGGTGAGGGAATATGAGTAAAGCGGTAGTAGAGCTGAAAGATTTACAAACACACTTTCAGACAGAAGAAGGGACAGTAAAAGCTGTGAATCATGTTAGTTTTTCTGTTCGAGAAGGTGAAACTGTTTGTGTTGTAGGTGAATCAGGTTGTGGGAAAAGTGTAACAGCTTTATCCATTATGGGACTTATTGCTGAATCAGGCAGAGTAGTAGGTGGAGACATTTTATATGAAGGAAAAAGTCTTTTAGGAATGAAAGAAAAAGAGCTTCGTAGTTTACGAGGGAATGATATTGCGATGATTTTCCAAGAACCGATGACATCGCTAAATCCAGTCTTTACTGTAGGGGAACAAATTGTAGAGACGTTAAGGGAGCATGAACTGCTTAGTAAAAATGAAGCATATAAGAAGGCAATTGAGTTAATTCGTAAAGTCGGCATAGCTCGTGCGGATGAAATCGTCCATTCTTATCCACACGAACTAAGTGGTGGTATGTTACAACGTATTATGATTGCTGTTGCACTTAGTTGTAATCCTAAGTTATTAATTGCGGATGAACCGACAACGGCTCTTGATGTTACGATTCAAGCTCAAATATTAGATTTATTAAGACAAGTAAAAGAGGAATTTAAAACATCCATTTTATTAATTACACATGATTTAGGCGTTGTAGCAGAAATGGCGGATTACGTTGTTGTTATGTATGGCGGGAAAGTTATTGAAGAAGCACCAGTACTAGAAATATTTCAAAATCCAAAACACCCGTATACGAAAGGTTTGTTGAAATCAAAACCAGTGATGGGGAAACGAATCGATAAACTATATTCTATTCCAGGGCAAGTTCCTAATTTAGTTGGTTTGGATGAGTATTGCTACTTTAGCGGCCGTTGTGAGCATTGTATGGAAATATGTAAAGAAGAAGCGCCAAGTTTGAATGTACATGATGAGAATCATAAAGTTGCTTGCTGGTTATATGAGGAGCGTGCGAAACAATGAGTGAACCATTATTAGAAGTAAAAAACTTAAAAACATATTTTCCAATTAAAGGCGGCATATTTAGTAGAACGGTTGGACATGTAAAAGCAGTTGATGGGGTAAGTTTTACTATTAATAAAGGTGAAGTGTTCGGCCTCGTTGGTGAATCGGGAAGCGGAAAAACGACGATAGGAAAAACAATTTTACGTCTCGTCCAAAAAACAGAAGGGGAAGTGAAGTTTAAAGGGCAAGATGTTCACTCTTTATCTAAGGAAGAATTGAGAAAACATCGTCCTAATATGCAACTTGTCTTCCAAGATCCATTTAGCTCATTAAATCCGAGAATGAGAATTGGGGAAGCGCTTGGTGAGCCGATGTTAGCTCACGGATTAGCGACGAAAGAAAATGTTCGTGAAAAAGTGACAGAAGTATTAGAGTTATGTGGCTTAGCCCCATATCATATTGACCGGTACCCTCATGAGTTTTCTGGCGGACAACGTCAACGTATCGTTATCGCAAGAGCTATGGTATTAAACCCCGAATTTATTGTAGCTGATGAACCTGTGGCAGCACTAGATGTATCTATTCAAGCACAAATCATTAATTTATTTAGTGAGTTACAGGAGAAAAAGGGACTATCCTATTTGTTCATTTCACATGATTTAAGCGTAGTAGAGCATTTATGTACAAAGATTGGAATTATGTATTTAGGAACGATTGTAGAAACAGCGCCACGTGATGAGTTATTTACAAACCCACTTCATCCGTATACAAAAGCATTGTTATCCGCTGTGCCAATACCAGATCCAACAGTGAAGCGAGAGCGAATTATACTAGAAGGGGATATTCCAAGTCCAGCGAATCCACCTTCAGGTTGTCGCTTTCATACACGTTGTCCGTTTGCAACAGATATTTGTAAACAAACGGTACCAGAATTCCGTAATATTGGTGAAGAGCACTTTGTTGCTTGTCATCATGTATAAAAGAGAAGGACTCTTTCAGAAGTTGAAAGAGTCCTTTTTTTATTTATTAGATGAAGTTTGTTTCAATACAAATTGCTCGATTGCATGAGCAACACCATGTTCATTGTTTGTTAATGTTACAACATCACATAGTTTTTTTACATCTTCTTCAGCATTTCCCATTGCCACTGATAAGCCAGCTACTTGTAACATTGGCACATCATTAAAGTTGTCCCCGATTGCAATAGTATCTTCAATTGATATATTGAAATAAGCGGCCATTTCTTGTAGACCGTTCCCTTTATGACCATGCTTATCCATAATTTCTACATTAGTAGGAGCGGATGCTGTAACTGAAATATCAGTGTCTTCTTGTAACATGCTTAATAGCTGTGCACGATGCTCTGCATTAAATGTCAAAATGAAGAATTTAGATATTTCTAATTCTGGATTATTTACAACATCTTCAATCCTTTGGAAATCAGTAATTAAGTTTGATTTCTTTTGTTTCTCTGTAATTCTTTCAAGTTCCTCAAGTGTAACATCTAGTGCATGCTTGTTCTCTTCGAACGCTTGCATGACTTGATCTTGCCATGTATATGGAGAATAAACTCCTTTATTCGTATATAGCTTATAAGGAAAACCTTCAGATTCTAGTAATTTTGCAAGCTTGTATACTTTATCGTTTTGTAAACAACGCGAGTTAATTACTTTTCCATCCACATAAACAATTGCCCCATTGCTCGCTCCAACTGGAAGAGATAGTTTATATTCTTCCAATAATTTCAAAGCATCCTCTTTTGCACGACCAGAACAAATCATGACTATATGACCAGCCTCTTTTGCAGTTTGGATAGCTTGTAAGTTCTCTTTGGAGATTTCAAGACTAGATGATAGTAGTGTTCCATCCATATCTAATGCGATTAATTTCAAAATGACCACCTCTTTGTTTTTATTATACATAGTTATATGGAGGAAACATATAAACTTATCTTGGAAAGATTGTATTTTATCTAGCATGAACTATCAGTAAGAATTTGATAGATTCCACTTTATTAATGAAGGATTTATCTTAATTTGTAACAAAAGTAGAGGTGAGTATGGCGATATTTCGTTATATGACTGTAATGTTACAATAACATTACAAACATAAACTTAGTAGAAAGTGCGTTGAAATAAGGTTTTTAAGGGTGTTTATAAAAAAACGTAAAAAAAGTGTAATAAAATTTACGTAATTATATTGCAACGTAACAATAGTTATGTTACATTAATGTTACAAACGTTACGTTATTAAATTTAATGTAACGTCAACATAAAAACTATGAAATAAACATTTCTTAGAAATTACATATAGATAACTTATTAAAAGGAGGATACATAATATGAAAGAGCAAGTATTACAAGTAACAAAAGGTGACTTCGTAGGATCAGCAAGTGGAGCGGTAGTATTAACAGCATTAATCGTATTTCTATCAAGTGTATTAGTATAATAAAAACTTTGTAACAAAAGAAGAGAAGGGAGAATGAAAGATATGAAAGAGCAAGTATTACAAGTAACAAAAGGTGACTTCGTAGGATCAGCAAGTGGAGCGGTAGTATTAACAGCATTAATCGTATTTCTATCAAGCGTATTAGTATAATAAAAGTTTTGTAACAAAAGAAGAGAAGGGAGAATGAAAGATATGAAAGAGCAAGTATTACAAGTAACAAAAGGTGATTTCGTAGGATCAGCAAGTGGAGCAGTAGTATTAACAGCATTAATCGTATTTCTATCAAGCGTGTTAGTATAATAAAAACTTTGTAACAAAAGAAAAATGAGAGGAGAATGCAAAATGAAAGAGCAAGTATTACAAGTAACAAAAGGTGACTTCGTAGGATCAGCAAGTGGAGCAGTAGTATTAACAGCATTAATCGTATTTTTATCAAGTGTATTAGTATAATAGAAGTTTAAAATTATACAAAGTGAAAGGAGAATGAGGAATATGAACAGTGAACAAGTGTTACAAGTAACAAAAACAGATTTATTAGGATCATTAGGTGGAGCAGTAGTATTAACATCATTTATTCTATTCCTTGCAAATGTATTAGTATGAGACATATAAATACAATTATTCAAAAAAAATAAAGACTCTAGCATATTAGTAAGTAATTAATATGTTGGGGTCTTTTTTATTTTTCTTCTATATATCCCTTCAAGTATGAATAGTCCCCTTTATTTTAAAGAGAAAAAAGTCGAATTTTATATGTAAAAAAAAAAGAGGAATTTGACAGAAAAGATAGAAAATTTTAAAGGTCAGAATTTGTTAGCTTGCTAACTAATTTCTATTAATTGATGTTGGAAGCGTTTTCGGTTGGCTTTAATTATGGACCATTTAATCTATTTACAGGGGGATGAGGATTTTATGAAACAAAAATCTATGGATACGCTAGCTGCACAAATGGAGGACTTTTTTCCAGTACGTGATGTAGATCATTTGGAATTTTACGTGGGAAATGCAAAGCAATCAAGTTATTATCTTGCGAGAGCATTCGGATTCAAAATTGTGGCTTACTCTGGATTGGAAACTGGTAACCGTGAAAAAGTATCTTATGTTCTTGTGCAAAAAAATATGCGTTTCGTTGTGTCTGGAGCTTTAAGTAGCGACAATCGTATTGCAGAGTTTGTAAAGACTCATGGTGATGGTGTGAAAGATGTGGCATTACTTGTTGACGATGTTGATAAAGCATACTCAGAAGCTGTGAAACGTGGTGCCGTCGCAATTGCTCCGCCTGTAGAGTTAACAGACGAGAACGGTACATTGAAAAAAGCAGTTATTGGTACGTATGGTGATACAATCCACACGCTTGTAGAGCGTAAAAATTATAAAGGAACATTTATGCCAGGGTTCCAAAAGGTCGAGTTTAATATTCCATTTGAAGAGTCAGGTTTAATTGCTGTAGACCACGTAGTTGGTAATGTTGAAAAAATGGAAGAGTGGGTTAGTTATTACGAGAACGTTATGGGCTTTAAACAAATGATCCATTTTGATGATGATGATATTAGTACAGAGTATTCAGCGCTAATGTCGAAAGTTATGACAAATGGAAGTCGTATTAAGTTCCCTATTAATGAGCCAGCAGATGGAAAGAGAAAATCACAAATTCAAGAATATCTAGAGTTCTACAATGGAGCAGGTGTACAACATCTTGCTTTATTAACAAATGACATTGTTAAAACAGTAGAAGCGCTTCGTGAAAATGGCGTGGAGTTTTTAGATACACCAGATACTTATTATGATGAGTTAACTGCACGAGTTGGAAAAATCGATGAAGAAATTGATAGGTTAAAAGAATTAAAGATTTTAGTAGATCGCGATGATGAAGGATACTTACTACAAATCTTTACGAAACCAATTGTAGATCGTCCAACTTTATTTATTGAAATCATTCAACGTAAAGGGTCTCGTGGATTTGGAGAAGGAAACTTTAAAGCGTTATTTGAATCAATTGAAAGAGAACAAGAGCGTCGCGGAAATTTATAAAATTTATATCCACCAGCAGGAATTCTTTTGCTGGTGGAAATTTCATTTTCATAGGGAGGAATCATGATGAAATTTGTTACATTTCGTCTTCCTTCAAAAGAAATGCGAGCTGGATGGCTTGAAGGTGACAAAGTAATCGATATGAATCTTGCTAGTGATGGAAAATTACCTTCTTCTATGTTCGCCTTTTTAGAGAAAGCGGATGAGTATATAGAAGTATTGCGTAATATTAAGAATCCGGAAAAAGGTATCTATTCCTTAGAGGAAGTGCAATTAGCGGCAGCGATTCCTAATCCGAGTAGTATTCGGGATTTTTACGCGTTTGAACAACATGTAAAAACGGCGCGTGGCAGAAGAGGGCTAGATGTTGTACCTGAATGGTACGATATCCCGGTTTTTTATTTTACGAACCACCGTGCTGTAATTGGCCCGGATGATTTTGTAATTGGTCCGAAAAAATCTGAAAAACTTGATTATGAGTTAGAGATCGCTTGCGTAATCGGGAAGGAAGGGAGAAATATTTCTCGTGAGCAAGCAGAGGAATACATTTTTGGTTATTGTATTATGAATGATTGGAGTGCAAGGGACTTGCAAGCAACAGAAATGAAGGTAGGACTTGGTCCAGCAAAAGGAAAAGATTTTGCAACCTCATTAGGAGCACACCTTGTTACGAAAGAGGAATTAGATGTTTATCGCAATGGTGACCGTTATGAGTTAGAGATGACTGCTCATGTAAATGGAAAGCTATTATCAAAAGGAAACTTTCAAGATATTTACTATACATTTGCTGAAATGATTGAACGTGCTTCTGAAGACGTTACGCTATACCCAGGTGATGTGATTGGTTCTGGAACAGTAGGAACAGGTTGTATTTTAGAACTGGGTACAGAAGAGTGGCTACAAGATGGTGATGTGGTAGAACTTACGATTGCTGGTTTAGGTACGTTACGTAATACGGTTAAAAAAGAAATGGAAGCAGGTGATGGGCATGTTTTATCGTCACATGGGGGAGCTACCTCATAAACGACATATACAATTCCGTAAAAAAGATGGATCACTTTATCGTGAACAGGTAATGGGAACAAAAGGTTTTTCTGGTACGCAATCTATTTTGTATCATCATTATATGCCAACGGAAGTAGGGCATGCGGCATTATCTCATTCTTGTCAGTTGCAGTATGAAGAAGATGTAGCTCTTGCTCATCGTCATTTTCGCACGAAAGAAAATAAAAAAACTGGCGATGCAGTAAGCGGAAGAAACTTTATGCTTGGGAATGAGGATTTATTAATTGGAGTAGTGACTCCAACAGAAAAAATGGACTACTTCTACCGTAATGGTGATGGCGATGAAATGTTATTTGTTCATTACGGAACAGGGAAAATTGAAACGATGTTTGGAACGATTCACTATCGAAAAGGTGATTATGTAACAATCCCAATTGGAACGATTTATCGTGTTATTCCAGATGAAGGAGAGACTAAATTTCTTGTTGTAGAGGCAAATAGTCAAATTACAACGCCGCGTCGCTATCGGAATGAATATGGACAATTGTTAGAACATAGTCCATTTTGTGAGAGAGATATTCGTGGTCCTGAAAAATTAGAGACGTATGATGAAAAAGGTGAGTTTGTCGTAATGACAAAGTCGCGAGGGTATATGCATAAACATGTTTTAGGGCACCATCCGTTAGATGTTGTTGGTTGGGATGGCTATTTATATCCGTGGGTCTTTAATGTAGAGGACTTTGAACCAATCACAGGTCGTATTCATCAGCCACCTCCAGTACATCAAACATTCGAAGGTCACAATTTCGTTATTTGCTCTTTCGTACCACGTTTATACGACTATCATCCAGAATCTATTCCGGCACCATACTATCATAGTAACGTGAATAGTGATGAAGTACTGTACTATGTAGAAGGAAACTTTATGAGCCGGAAAGGTGTCGAAGAAGGTTCTATTACACTTCATCCGAGCGGAATTCCTCATGGGCCGCATCCTGGAAAAACAGAGGGAAGTATAGGGAAGAAAGAAACACTTGAACTAGCTGTTATGATAGACACATTCCGTCCGCTTCGTATTGTAAAACAAGCACATGAAACGGAAGATGAAAAATATATGTATAGCTGGATTGAAGAAGGTTCACATACTGTGAAATAGGTAAAAAGAGGCATGCTCACTAAGGGGCATGCCTCTTTTATGGAATCGACATGTATAATAATACCAAAAAGAGTTTTAGAAAGATATATAGAAAGAATGATAAAAATCGTGCATATTCATAAGAGTTTCTACTTATTTCGACAAAAGTATTGACTGGGGAAAGTACTATGAGTAAAATAAAAAAGCGAATTAAAAATTTTCAGAAAATTTAAAACTTGGAGGAGCATGCTATGAAGCAAATTTTTCAAAAGAAGCCTATTGCAAAGTTAATGCAAGAGAGTAAACAAAAGACGTTAGCAAGAACATTGGGCGCACTAGATTTAACGATGCTTGGAATCGGGGCGATTGTTGGAACAGGTATTTTTGTTCTAACGGGCGTGGTAGCAGCAAAACATTCTGGACCAGCTATTATATTATCATTTGCGATAGCCGCGTTAGCCTGTGCCTTTGCTGCATTTTGTTATGCTGAGTTCGCTTCTTCAGTTCCTGTCTCAGGCAGTGTGTATACGTACACATATGCGACGATGGGAGAAGTATTCGCATTTTTAATTGGATGGGACTTAATGCTTGAGTATTTACTTGCTACCTCAGCTGTGGCAAACGGTTGGTCTGCTTATTTCCAGTCTTTATTAAAGGGATTTGGAATCCATATTCCGACCATTCTCTCTTCGGCCCCTGGTACAGGAAAGGGTGGAATAATTGATTTACCTGCGGTTCTAATTATTTTAGTGATGACTGTTCTTTTATCTAGAGGTGTTCGTGAAAGTGCACGTGTAAATAATATTATGGTATTTATTAAAATAGCGGTTGTTCTTATTTTTATCTTTGCTGGTTTTAATTATGTGAAACCTGAAAACTGGACACCTTTTATGCCGTTTGGTTTAGATGGTGTAATGGCTGGAGCTGCTACAGTGTTCTTTGCATTTATAGGGTTTGATGCAGTTTCAACAGCGGCAGAAGAAGTGAAGCGCCCGCAGCGTGATTTACCAATTGGTATTATTGCATCGTTATTAATTTGTACAGTTCTTTATATCGTTGTTTCGCTTATTTTGACAGGAATTGTTCCATACGGACAGCTAAATATATCAGATCCAGTTGCTTTTGCACTTCAATTTATTGGACAAGATGGTTTAGCGGGAGTAATTTCAGTAGGAGCAATTACAGGAATTACAACTGTAATGCTAGTTATGATGTATGGGCAAGTACGTGTTTCGTATGCAATGAGTAGAGATGGATTATTGCCGAAACGTCTTGCTAAAGTTCACCCGAAATTTAAAACACCGTTTTTAAATACGTGGACAACGGGAATTATTGCAGCACTTATTTCAGGATTAATAGATTTAAATGTGTTAGCGCATCTTGTAAATATGGGGACTTTATCAGCCTTTGCACTTGTAGCTGTTGCTGTTATTGTAATGAGAAGAACGCATCCTGATTTACCAAGAGCATTTAAGGCGCCGCTTGTACCATTTTTACCAGCGTTAACAGTAATTTTTTGTTTATACTTAATGCTTCAATTATCTGGAACGGCTTGGATTAGTTTCGGGATATGGATGGTTATCGGTATTGCGGTTTACTTCTTATATAGCCGTAAACATAGTGCTTTAAATAATAGTAAAGACGAAGAAGATGTAGCAAATCTATAAGTAGGAAAATCCATTCTAATTCTGTTAGAATGGATTTTTTTATTTGAAAATTTACATTTTTCTGAATCCGTTATAAGATAATTGTTGGCGAACTAAAGGGGGGAAATGATGAAAAATACGTGGCGTGAGTTAAGGGAGATGGACCGTAACGTATGGATTCGGTTTATTGGAGAGACGTTAAATGGAATTGCGATGATGATGTTGATGCCTTTTTTTGCATTATATTTAAAGGATAAGGTGGATTCTTTATTGCAGGTCGGAGTGATTATGGCGCTTTCTCCCATTGCTGCAAGCTTTGGAGCAATTATAGGAGGAAGGATTGCTGATATATATGGAAGAAAACCGATTATGATATTTTCGATGGCGAGTAATGCAGTATTAATGCTCGGTTTTTTATTTATAGAAGGATTTATTCCGTATGCAATTTTATCTATTTTTTTAGGATTAAGTAATTCGCTATTTCATCCAGCTGCATCAGCAATGGTTGCGGATGTAACAAAGCCAGAAAAAAGAACAGAAGCATATGGTTTATTACGAATGGGGCACAATATAGGTGCTGCAATTGGCCCGATAATGGGCGCTTCGGTAGTTATGTTGTCGAAGAACCTTGTGTTTATTATTGCCTCGTCTACGATGTTATTTTATGCATTACTTGTATTCGTTCTTATTCAAGAGACAATGCCAAAGAATACGAACAAGGAAGAGGATAAAGAAAAGGAATCAGGAGCAGTGTGGAAAATTGTATTGCGAGATAAGGCACTAATGATTTATTTATTAGCAGGTATCATTATTTCGATGGGATTTTCTCAAACAGAAGGCATGTTGCCACTGCACTTTGATAATGAAATGAAAAGTATTTTTGGAACTAACAATCCATACCCATATCTAATGGCATTAAACGGACTATTAGTTGTGTTGTTCCAGTTTCAAATTTCAAAATGGGCCACAGATAAACCAGTCGGAAAGACGATGTTATATGGTGCATGTTTGTTTGGGATTGGTTTGTTCTTTATAGGGTGGTTACCGAAGTGGTTTGGAGAATTCGATACAAATGCTACAATTATTTTAATAACGTTACTGTTTGTGTATGTCATATATACGTTAGGTGAGATGATCATGTCGCCTGTACAGATGACGTTTGTAGCGAATTTAGCCCCTGAACATTTGAGGGGGACTTATATGGGAGCTGCAAGTTTGCAGTGGATTACAGGAAGTGCATTCGGGCCACTTCTTGGGGGTTTTTTATTAGATCGATTACTTGGCCACTTTCTATTTACAATTTTAGCTATAGGATGTGTAGTTGCAGGTATTGTATATGTTTCTTTAGATCGTCTCGTTGAAAAAAGGCAAAAAAGCACACTAGCCAAACAATCTTCTTAATAAGTAGATGACATACACAAAAAGTGGATTTCTACATATTTTAGGTACATAACTAGATTGGATTGCAATTTTATATATTTATGAAGAAAGTTAAGTGGAAAAAGTATAGAAAACCAATAAGTGGTGTCATTTAATTATTTGTGGAAGTTGCATTTTATTTCAAATAGGAACTACCTATTTTTATAAAAAGTGCTAAAATAGAAAAATGAAAACAATTGGTTAGGGTGATTTCAGTGACAAAAATTAAATTAGGTTTATTATATGGTGGAAAATCAGCTGAGCATCAAGTTTCGCTACAAACGGCTCTTGCTGCTATTAAAGCATTAAATCAAGATAAATTCGAGATTCATCCAATTTATATTACAGAACAAGGTCAATGGGTACGCGGTGAGCGTATTGAAGGTGAAGTAACAGATGTTGAAGTTCTAAAAATGAGCGGTGCGGAAAATGCAATTTCTCCGTTATCATTAAGCACAGAAATCATTCCATCTGCAAATGCTGAGGAAAATGCTATCGACGTTATTTTCCCATTACTACATGGACCAAATGGTGAAGATGGAACGGTTCAAGGATTATTAGAATTAATGAATATTCCTTATGTAGGAAATGGTGTTCTAGCATCTGCTGCTGGTATGGATAAAGTTGTTATGAAAAATATCTTTGCAGAAGCTGGATTGAAACAAGCAAAATATGCATCATTTATTCGTAGTGCATGGGAAAAAGATCGTGAAACAGCATATGAAAAAGTAGAAGAAGTATTAGGATACCCTTGCTTCGTAAAACCAGCAAACCTTGGTTCAAGTGTTGGGATTAATAAGTGTAAAAATCGTGAAGAACTTGAGAATGCATTTGAAGAGGCATTCCAATTTGACCGTAAAATTATTGTAGAAGAAAATATCGTTGGACGTGAAGTAGAAGTTGGTGTACTAGGTAATGATGAGCCGAAATGTTCCGTTGTAGGTGAAATCGTACCTAAAAAAGACTTCTATGATTATAAGTCAAAGTACATCGATGGTGATACAGCGTTAATTATTCCAGCTGAAATGACAGAAGAAGAGTCTAATGTTATTAAGCGAGATGCGATTGTTGCATTCCAATCGTTAGATGGTGCTGGCTTAACGCGAGCTGATTTCTTCTTAACGAAAGATGGAGAAGTATATATTAACGAAGTGAATACGATGCCAGGATTTACGCCGTTTAGTATGTTCCCTCTACTATGGCAACATACTGGATTACCGTATCCGGAATTAATTGAAGAGCTAATTCGTTTAGCAATTGAGCGTCACGAAGAAAAACAAAAAATTAAATATACAATCTAACAAAAAAAAGGAGGAGGCACTATTCGCAGGAATAGTGCTTCCTCTATGTAAGGAGTGTTTTCATGATAAATCGAACGTTAAAACAAGTAGAACAAATGATAAATGGTACGGGATTAGCAGAGCAGTATGAGGGAATTACTATACAGGGAGTGTCTATTGATACGAGAAAAATTGAAAAAGGAAACCTATATGTTCCGATTCAAGGTGAACGTTTCGATGGGCATGCTTTTGTAGATAAAGCTGTTGAAAATGGAGCTGTGGCGACATTATGGATGAAAGATGTAGCAAATCCACCTGAGAATCTTCCAGTTATTTTTGTAGAAGACACGCTATCGGCATTACAAATGTTAGCGAAAAACTATCGCGATCAATTGAATGTTAAAGTCATTGGTGTGACAGGTAGTAACGGTAAAACATCTACAAAAGATATTGTAACAAGTCTTCTTGCGACTAAATTCAAAGTTCAAAAAACAGAAGGAAACTTCAATAACCATATCGGGCTACCTCTTACTATTTTAAACCTAGAAGAAAATACAGAAGTAGCTGTATTAGAAATGGGAATGTCAAGCCGCGGGGAAATTGAGTTCCTATCTAAGTTAGCTCGTCCAAATGCAGCTATCATTACGAACATCGGTGAAGCACATTTGATGGACTTAGGCTCTCGTGAGGCAATTGCTGAAGCGAAATTAGAAATTGTGACAGGATTACAAGAAGGCGGAGTGTTCGTATATAACGGAGACGAGCCATTATTAACGAATCGTGTTCCTGAAATGAATTTAATAGCTGAAACAGTTACGTTTGGTGATGCTAGAGCAAATGATTACTATCCAACGACTGTAACGTTACAAGCAACTGGGACACACTTTAAAATGAATAGAGAAGAAAATATTTCATTCTATCTACCAGTGTTAGGGAAACACAATGTGTATAATACACTTGCTTCTATGGCAATTGCGAAACACTTTGGTGTAACGTGGGAAGAGATGAAAGAAGGTTTAGTAACACTTCAAATGACAGGCATGCGTATGGAAATTGTAAAAACAAATAGTGGATTAACAATTATCAATGATGCCTATAATGCAAGTCCAACAGCTATGGAAGCAGCATTCCACCTAATGAATGGTTTAGATGGATTCTCTAAAAAAATTGTTGTTCTTGGTGATATGTTAGAGCTTGGAGATCAAGAAGTACAGTTTCATTATGAGGTAGGTAAATTAATCGATCCAGCAAAAATCTCCTATGTGTTCACATATGGTAAATTAGGGGCTCAAATTGCTGAGGGAGCGAAAATTAATTTCCCTAACGAACGTGTAAAGGCTTATGATAATAAAGAAGAGTTAGTAAAAGAATTGCAAGCAGTAGTCGATGCAAAAGATGTTGTATTAGTAAAAGCATCTCGCGGTATGAAATTGGAAGAAGTAATTACGATGTTGAAATAATTGGTGTATATAAATAGGGATGATAGCTACGAAAAAAGAAGAAACTTATAATAAGCGCTTACAGTAAATATAAAAAAATAAAAGTGAAGAAAAAACCTCTGAATATGAAAATAAGGTAACAGTTGGGTTTGCTTTTTACACATACAAAACTTATAATTGATAAAGTGTAATAACGTTTAGAAGTATTTTCGTGAAGAATATACGCCCGTTTATATACGTGAGCATTCAGGAAAAGGGCTTTTCCGCAAATTCGGAAAACGCCTTTTTTTAAATGATAAGTATAGGATAGAAAAGGAGAAGTAACATTGACAACATTTCGAGAATTAGGATTAAGTGATTCTTTACTGCAATCTGTTGAAAGTATGGGCTTTGAAGAGGCTACGCCAATTCAAGCTGAAACAATTCCACATGCATTGCAAGGTAAGGATATTATTGGGCAAGCACAAACAGGTACAGGGAAAACAGCAGCATTCGGATTACCACTATTAGATAAAGTGGATACACATAAAGAATCGGTTCAAGGTATTGTTATCGCGCCAACGCGTGAATTAGCAATTCAAGTTGGAGAAGAGCTATACAAAATTGGTAAACATAAACGCGTTCGTATCTTACCAATTTACGGTGGTCAAGATATTAACCGCCAAATTCGTGCTCTAAAAAAACACCCACACATTATTGTTGGTACGCCGGGTCGTATTTTAGATCATATTAACCGTAAAACACTTCGCTTACAAAACGTAGAGACAGTTGTTCTTGACGAAGCGGATGAAATGTTAAACATGGGCTTCATTGAAGATATTGAAGCAATTTTAACAGATGTGCCAGAAACACATCAAACATTACTATTCTCAGCGACAATGCCGGACCCAATCCGTCGTATTGCTGAGCGTTTCATGACTGAGCCTCAACACATTAAAGTAAAAGCAAAAGAAGTAACAATGCCAAACATTCAGCAGTTCTATTTAGAAGTGCAAGAAAAGAAAAAGTTTGATGTATTAACACGCTTATTAGACATTCAATCTCCGGAGCTTGCGATTGTATTCGGTCGTACAAAGCGTCGTGTTGATGAATTATCAGAAGCATTAAATTTACGTGGTTATGCTGCAGAAGGTATCCATGGTGATTTAACTCAGGCGAAACGTATGTCTGTATTACGTAAGTTCAAAGAAGGTTCTATTGAAGTTCTTGTTGCAACAGACGTTGCTGCACGTGGTCTTGATATTTCAGGCGTAACTCACGTATATAACTTCGATATTCCACAAGATCCAGAATCATACGTTCACCGTATTGGCCGTACTGGTCGTGCAGGTAAAAAAGGTATTGCAATGCTATTTGTGACACCACGTGAATCTGGACAATTAAAAAATATTGAGCGTACAACAAAACGTAAAATGGACCGTATGGATGCACCGACACTTGACGAGGCATTAGAAGGTCAACAACGTTTAATCGCTGAAAAACTTCAAAGCACAATTGAAAATGAAAACCTAGCATACTACAAGCGTATTGCAGAAGAAATGTTAGAAGAGAACGACTCTGTAACAGTAGTAGCTGCTGCTTTAAAAATGATGACAAAAGAGCCAGATACAACTCCAATCGCTTTAACATCAGAACCACCAGTTGTTTCAAGAGGTGGCGGTTCTAAAAAACGCGGCGGTAACGGAGGCGGATACCGTGATGGTAACCGTAATCGTAGCCGTGATGGACGCGGTGGCGATGGTCGTAACCGTGACCGCAATCGTGATGGTCGTAATCGTGACGGTAACCGTGATCGCAATCGTGAAGGTAGCCGTGATGGTAACCGTGGTCGTCGTGGTGAAGGTCAAGGTCGCCCGGGATCTTCAAACGGACGCGGCGAAAGAAAACATCATAGCCGTAAGCCACAAGCTTAATAATAAAAAAGAGAATGCCCTTTTCCGGCATTCTCTTTTTTTATTTCTGTAATTGTACATACTACATAATAACTTGTGTAGAAATGAGGTGCTACATGCTTGTAAGACTTGGGTATGTTGCGATGAGTGTACATTTGAAAAACGCATCTCCGTCTCAAACGATGACGTACGCGCAGTTTCAAAAAATAGATAATCGGGAAGCAGCGATTCGTAAACTTGAAAGAATTGCTAATTCGAATTTGGAAAATTGCTTACGGTTATTAAAACATAATAAAGGCCATGATATATCCTTTTTTCGACTTAGTTCTAAGTTGATTCCTTTAGCGAATCATGAGGAGTTGTTAGAGTGGAACTATATTCGTCCCTTAAAAGAAAATTTAAAAGTGCTAGGCGATTACGCTATTCGAATGAATATGCGTATTGATTTTCATCCAGATCATTTTGTTGTACTCAATTCACCAGAAGAGGATATTTTCAAACAATCTGTCAAGACATTACAAATGCATAGAAAATTATTAAAAGGTATGGGAATTGAACATAAGCAAAGATGTGTAATGCATGTTGGGGGCGGATATAAGGATAAAGAGCTCGCATTAGAGCGTTTTATAGAGAATTGGTCTAACGTCCCAAGGGGTATTCAGGAAATGATTATGTTAGAAAATGATGATACAACTTTTACACTCGAGGAAACTTTATATTTAGGAGAAAAATTGGACATTCCCGTTGTATTTGATTTACATCATCATACGATGAATCATGATCGAGAAGATTGGTATGAAGATTGGGCGCGTGTTGTCCATACGTGGGAATCGTCTTTGTTACCAGTGAAAATGCACATTTCTAGTCCTAGAGAGGGAAAAGACCCAAGAGCACATGCAGACTTTATTGATGTAGATGATTTTTTATCTTTTTTAAAAAAGATAAAGGGAAGTGTTCCGCAAATTGATTGTATGATTGAAGCGAAGAAGAAGGATGAGTCTTTATTTCAGCTCATGAGGGATTTAAGTGAACAAACAGATGTGGAAATTATCGATGGTGCGAGCTTTTATATTAAATGAGCTCTGCACCATCGAGTTTTTTTATTAATAAAGGGGTGCAAATACCACCAATGATCAATCCTGTTAAATGGCTGATAGGATTGGCAGAGGGGTTGAAGAAAGTGAATAGTAGTAATATACATATCATGATTGAAAAAATAGCGATGTCTCTTGTATTGGAAGAACGATATCGGCTATACAATAGAAATAACTGTGCACCTAGCAATCCGAAAATACCACCAGATGCCCCGGCATGAATGTATTCATGAGGCATAATAAGATAAGAGGAAATATTTCCGAGAATGCCAGAAAGGAAAAAAATAATGAGGAAAGACAAGTGCCCTAGTTGTTTTTCAATAGAAGAGCCAAGCACGAATAAACAAATACTATTAGAAAGAAAATGTTGTAAGTCTACATGTACGAGCAGGGAAGTTATGAGACGCCACCATTCTCCTTTAGCAATATATTCATTATAAGCTGCCATAGGAAAGAGGGAAAAATCGCCTAATATAATCATGATTAATTGTATGAGAAGTAAAGCGATGACGATTGGTTGTAAGGAAATGCGGGCGGATGGTATTAGCATATTGCGAGTATCACTCCTTTTGCATCAGAAAGATTCTCTGTTATTCTTACAATATGAAAAAAGAAAGCTAAATAGAAGAAGGGGATTTTGAAATGATTGTAGGGATTGGAATCGATATTATTGAATTGAATCGAATTGAAAAAATGCTAGATGGAAAGCTTAACTTTATGGAACGTATTTTAACTGAAAGTGAATGTAATGTTGCTAAGGGGCTGAAGGGAAGTCGCCTTACAGAGTTTGTAGCTGGAAGATTTGCAGCGAAAGAGGCGTATTCAAAAGCGGTAGGGACTGGTATCGGGAAAGAAGTGAGTTTTTTAGATATTGAAGTAAGAAATGATGATAGAGGTAAGCCGATTCTT
Source organism: Bacillus tropicus (assembly GCF_001884035.1). GTDB lineage: Bacteria > Bacillota > Bacilli > Bacillales > Bacillaceae_G > Bacillus_A > Bacillus_A tropicus. Next base: position 6,688 of record NZ_MACG01000023.1, on the reverse strand, counting down.
ATTACAAGTACAGAGCATATTGTTCATTTATCAATTAGTCATAGTAAGGAATTTGCTGTTGCTCAAGTTGTTTTAGAAAGCTCGTCACGCTAGTCTGCATATTTTATATCTTTGTCTCATATATTTGTGGTAGCGATAAGGAAGGTACATCTTCCATTCATTTATAGGGGCAAAGGGGCTGAAGTGATGAAAAGGCGTCTGTTTTTAGTTCTTGTCGGTTTGTTAACCGTTTTTGTGTTGGCCGGTTGTATGGAGAAGAAACAAGATGATGTTGTGAGAGATTTAGAGGCGAAAGTAAAAGGGTTGAAAAGTTATCAAGCTGAAGCGAAATTATCTATTAAAACAGGGAATGAGCCTCAGGAGTATAAGGTAGAAATATGGCATAAGGAACCTTCTTTTTATCGTGTGAATTTGCAGAATGCGAAAAAAGATCAAAGTCAAATTATTTTAAGAAATGAAGAAGGTGTATTTGTATTAACGCCAGCGCTTAATAAGAGTTTCCGTTTCCAAAGTGATTGGCCGCAAAATAGTAGCCAGGCTTATTTATATGAATCCCTTGTGAGAGATATTTTGCAGGATAAGAAAAACCTTACTTTTGAAAAAACAGATAAGTATTATATTTTTAAAACAAAAACAAACTATCAACATCAAAACATGTTGCCGAAACAAGAGATTACATTGAAGAAAAGTGATTTAACACCAGTTTCGGTGAAGTTAATGGATAATGATCAAAACGTTCTTGTGAAAGTAGATTTCTCAAAAGTGAAATTTGATGCGAAATTTGATAAAGGTGCATTTGATACGAAACAAAATATGTCTAGAGCGCAAGTAGATGTTCAAACGACAGCGAAAGAAGATAAACCATTTGCTATTTTGTATCCGCGTGATACGCCGCAAGGTATGACTTTGAAAGATGAAAAAGAGTTGAAGACAGACAGTGGCAAGCGTGCGATACTCACATACACTGGAAGTAAGAAATCCTTTACTTTAATACAAGAAAAGGCAAAAGTTGCAGAGGCTTCGTCAGCAATAAGTGTGAGTGGAGAATTAGTTGATCTTGGTTTTACAATTGGAGCATTGACGAAAGACTCTTTAACGTGGTCGCATAACGGAGTAGAATATATGCTCGTGTCTAAAGGTCTAGAGCCGAAGGAGCTATTAATGGTTGCTCGTTCAGTTACAGAGAAGCAAGTGAAGTAAACTTCTTAGACGTGGTGATATATGTGCACCACGTCTTTTCTTAGGTTGAAGGGTGGATTTCATAAAAGAAGCATATAAAAGAATAAGCTTCGCATATCGTGTATAAGGAAGTGTATTTATGGAAGAAGCACCATTTTACCGTGACACTTGGGTGGAAGTGGATTTAGATGCGATTTATAACAACGTTACACATATTAAAGAATTTATCCCGAGTGATGTAGAAATTTTTGCCGTAGTTAAAGGGAATGCATATGGGCACGATTATGTACCGGTGGCTAAAACAGCATTAGAAGCAGGGGCGACAAGATTAGCAGTTGCGTTCTTAGATGAAGCTTTAGTGCTTCGAAGAGCTGGTATTACTGCGCCGATTTTAGTGTTAGGTCCTTCTCCGCCTCGTGATATAAATGTAGCTGCTGAAAATGATGTAGCATTAACTGTTTTTCAAAAGGAATGGGTGGAAGAAGCAATCAAACTTTGGGATGGTTCGTCTACGATGAAATACCATATTAATTTCGATAGTGGTATGGGGAGAATTGGAATACGAGAACGTAAAGAATTAAAAGGATTTTTAAAGAGTTTAGAAGGTGCACCATTTTTAGAATTAGAAGGAGTTTATACACATTTTGCAACAGCAGATGAGGTGGAGACTTCTTACTTTGATAAGCAATATAACACATTTTTGGAGCAGTTAAGTTGGTTGAAAGAATTCGGAGTGGATCCTAAGTTTGTTCATACAGCTAATAGTGCTGCAACGCTACGTTTTCAAGGGATTACATTTAATGCAGTACGAATTGGCATTGCGATGTATGGGTTATCTCCGTCTGTAGAAATACGCCCCTTTTTACCGTTTAAATTGGAACCAGCGCTATCATTGCATACGAAAGTTGCTCATATTAAACAGGTGATTAAAGGGGATGGAATTAGTTATAACGTCACTTACCGAACGAAAACTGAAGAATGGATTGCGACTGTCGCAATTGGCTATGCAGATGGCTGGCTTAGAAGATTACAAGGATTTGAAGTGCTTGTAAATGGTAAAAGAGTACCGATTGTAGGGCGAGTAACGATGGATCAATTCATGATTCACCTACCTTGTAAAGTGCCTCTTGGTACGAAAGTTACACTCATTGGAAGGCAAGGCGATGAATATATTAGTGCTACAGAGGTTGCAGAATATTCAGGGACTATTAATTATGAAATTATTACGACAATCAGTTTCCGTGTGCCGAGAATATTTATACGGAATGGTAAAATCGTGGAAGTAATTAATTATTTGAACGATATATAGAAGGTAGTATGATTTGCTTCTTGTCATGTGAGAGGACTGTTCATTGGTTAAGAATAAGTTCATTTTTGACGAGAAGCTTTTTACTTATCATTACTTTTAACATAGTGGAACGTGAATTTAGCGCGGAAACCTTTCCGTTTCTTATTGTAATGAGATAAAAAATAAAAGAATATGAATGTTTTGTTTGTGAATTGGAAAACATAAGCAAGGAATAAGGAAGTCTTTGCGACAGGCTCCATACAATGGTATTATTACAATAGGTGTCATATATATATTTGGGTGTGTAGTTGACGGTGGAGGTGTATTTTTGTGTCCGAATCAAGTGTAACTACTGAAATCGTGGTTCGGTTACCAAAGCAAATGGTAACGGAATTGGACGGAATTGGAAAACAAGAGAATAAGAATCGCCATGAACTAATTTGCCAGGCAACACAACTGTTATTGCGTCAACATAAGACGAAGAAACGCTACCAACATGAATCAATGCGACGTGGGTACATTGAAATGGGAAAAATTAATCTTGGTATTGCATCTGAAGCTTTCTTAGCAGAGTATGAAGCAGCTCATACAGTAGAACGCTTAGTTAGCGGGGGGTAATATTTTGATTGTAAAACGCGGCGACGTGTATTTTGCAGACCTTTCCCCAGTTGTTGGTTCTGAGCAAGGAGGCGTTCGTCCGGTTCTTGTCATTCAAAATGACATCGGAAATCGTTTTAGTCCAACGGTGATTGTAGCGGCTATTACTGCACAGATTCAAAAAGCGAAATTACCCACTCATGTGGAAATTGATGCGAAAAAGTACGGTTTTGAGAGAGATTCTGTTATTTTACTTGAGCAGATTCGAACAATCGATAAGCAGCGCTTAACGGACAAAATCACTCACTTAGATGAAGTGATGATGATTCGTGTAGATGAAGCGCTACAAATTAGTTTAGGACTAATAGATTTTTAAATCGGCAGTTTAAGTTGCTCTCTTTGCAGGGCAACTTTTTTTATTATAGAGGAGGTTACGGTTGTATATGGAAATGGTAGATAATCGACAAGCGTTAATGAAAATGTTAGTGAAGGAATTAGGCTTTACGGAAAAGCAAGTTCGTCATGTTATTCAATTAACAGAAGAAGGTAACACAGTTCCATTTATTGCTCGTTACCGAAAAGAATGGACAGGCTCTTTAGATGAAGTGCAAATTCGTACAATTTTAGAGAGATGGCAATATATGATGCAGCTTGAAGATAGGAAAGAAGAGGTTCTTCGTCTCATTGATGAGAAGGGGAAACTGACAGGAGAATTACGTCAGCAAATTGTGAAAGCTACAAAGTTGCAAGAAGTAGAAGATTTATATCGTCCATATAAAGAGAAGAGAAGAACGAAAGCAACGATTGCAAAAGAAAAAGGATTAGAGCCATTAGCTGAATGGTTATTGTTATATACGAAAGAAGATCCGAATCAGAAGGCAATGGAGTTTATAAATGCCGAGAAAGAAGTACAATCTGCAGAAGAGGCATTACAAGGTGCTCAAGACATTATTGCAGAAATTGTTTCAGATGAAGCGGCATATCGTAGTTGGATTCGGAATGTTACTTTTAGAAAAGGTGTTATGTCTTCCGTTGTAAAAGATGAAGAGAAAGATGAAAAGAATATATATGAAATGTATTACAGCTATGAAGAACCGTTGCAGAAAGTCGTGCCGCATCGTGTATTAGCGATGAATCGCGGTGAGAAAGAAGATATATTGAGAGTTTCTGTTGTTCCACCAGTAGATGAGATAGTAACTTTCTTATATAAGAAAGTAATTCGTGATAACGATTCAAAAAGTGCACAGTATGTAAAGTTAGCAATTGAGGATGGTTATAAACGATTAATTCAATCCTCTATTGAAAGAGAGATTCGAAAAGAATTAACAGAAACAGCTGAGGAACAAGCGATACATATTTTCTCTGAGAACTTACGTAATTTGTTATTACAACCTCCAATGAAAGGAAAGGTTGTGTTAGCTGTAGACCCTGCATATAGAACGGGTTGTAAATTAGCTATTGTAGACGATACGGGGAAAGTTTTATATATTGATGTTGTTTATCCGCATCCACCAGTACGTAAATATGAAGATGCAAAAGCGAAAGTTCTTTCTATTATAGATAAATATCAAGTTGAAATGATTGCGATTGGGAATGGTACAGCTTCTAGAGAATCAGAAGAATTTATAGTTGATGTATTACAAAATGTGGAACGAGAAGTCTTCTATATTATTGTGAACGAAGCTGGTGCGAGTGTGTATTCGGCTTCTGATTTAGCCCGTGAGGAATTCCCGGATTTGCAGGTTGAAGAAAGAAGTGCGGTTTCTATCGGCAGACGTCTGCAAGATCCACTTGCTGAACTTGTAAAGATTGATCCGAAATCAGTTGGGGTTGGACAATATCAACATGATGTATCTCAAAAAAGATTAAATGAATCATTAACATTTGTAGTCGAGACGGCGGTTAACCAAGTCGGTGTGAATGTAAATACAGCTTCAGTTGCGTTGTTGCAATATGTTTCGGGTTTATCAAAAACTGTTGCGAAAAATATTGTAGCAAAGCGTGAAGAAGAAGGGAAATTTACAAAACGAACAGACTTAAAGAAAATACCACGTCTAGGTGCGAAGACATATGAACAATGTATAGGTTTCTTACGTATATTAGAAGGGGCAAATCCGTTAGACCGTACAGGTATTCATCCAGAACAATATAAAAATGTTGAATTGTTATTGAAGAGTCTAGGGCTATCAAAAGATGACGTAGGGCAACCGCAATTACAAAAGAGTTTAGAAGAAGTGGAGATTTCTAAGTTGTCCCAAGAAACGGGAGTAGGAGAGCCGACATTAGTCGATATTATAGATGCGCTCATTAGTCCAGAGCGAGACATGAGGGATGAGTTGCCTAAGCCGCTTCTGAAAAAAGGAATTTTGAAATTAGAAGATTTAAAACGTGGTATGGAACTAGAAGGAACAGTTCGTAACGTTGTTGATTTCGGTGCTTTTGTTGATGTAGGTGTGAAACAGGATGGTTTAGTGCATATTTCTAAACTAAGCAAACAATACGTGAAGCATCCGTTAGATGTTGTATCTGTCGGACAAATTGTCAAAGTATGGGTAGATGATATTGATACGAAAAAAGGTCGCGTTGCATTATCTATGTTGCCGATTGAATAGTAAGAGAAGAGAGCAGATGAAACTGCTCTTTTTTTATAGGATAAAATGTGTAATGGATTAGGAACTTTGATGTATTTTGCTATAATAAAACCAGCATTCATTTAATAATTTAATTTGATACCGGTTTTTTTCAAAATATGCGCGTTGCATTTGTTTTTTGAGCCATGTAGGCATAGGAATCCCTCCTTGTTTAATCCTACTCTCATAAATGCAAGGTACTATTGATGAGAGGTTGGTGAGTGGATTTCTATTTTTGCTATGTTTTTAGAAACCACGCTTCTTGAATGAGGATGGGTATATGTACTATTTAATATATGTGTAAGAGAGGAGAAAAGTGTAAAAATATTTTTTTGTTTAGGAGGAATGAAAGTGGATGAGCAAGAAATACAGCGGCTAGTGGAAGAAGTATCGCTACAATATTTCGGAATTCCGTTTTTACATAAGGCAATGTTTAATAGTAGGTTGCGTACAACTGGTGGACGTTATCTATTGAATACACACAATATTGAACTGAATTATCGATATTACGAAATGTATGGGAAAGAAGAATTAGTTGGGATCGTTAAACATGAACTTTGTCATTATCATTTACATATTACAGGGAGAGGGTATAAGCATCGGGATAAGGATTTTCGAGAGTTATTAAAGGTAGTTGATGCACCACGCTTTTGTAAAAGAATGATGAATGAAGAGAAGGAAAAAAAGATTTATATGTATGAATGTATGGAGTGTTTGCTTCAATATGTAAGAAGACGTCAAATTAATACAAAAAGATATGTCTGTGGAAAGTGTAAAGGGAAACTAATTCTAATAAAGAAAACATCTTGACAGTGAAAACGCAATCCAGTATATTATAAACATGTCACGTTTGTACAAGATGTTGTGAAAAAACTTCTTGACTTACGATGATAATTTTTATAAGATACAAATTGTCTTTATTATTCCGCAGTAGCTCAGTGGTAGAGCTATCGGCTGTTAACCGATCGGTCGTAGGTTCGAGTCCTACCTGCGG
>NZ_MACG01000022.1 GCF_001884035.1 Bacillus tropicus | reverse complement strand
CTTGAACACCCGCTGGTCCTTGAGCACCTTGAGGCCCTTGAGGTCCAGTAGCACCAGTAGCGCCTTGAGCGCCTGCCGGTCCCTGAGGCCCAGTAGCACCAGTAGCACCCGCCGGTCCTTGAGGTCCAGTAGCACCAGTAGCGCCAGTTGCTCCTCCTCCAAGGCATCCTGATCCGTATTGAACTAGGATAGTTTGGATCTCTGTTATGAGTTTAACTAGTTTGTCGATCATACAACAATCTACTTTGAATAACTTAGCGATATACAATAAATAATTAAGCAGGCTTTGTAGTTCAACGTACAATGCTCCGCATGAAAAAGGTGTTGTTCTTAAAATAGTTAATAGATTAGCAATAATAGAATTTCCAATTTGTTTTTGTGCTGGAGATAAATCTAAGCAATTGAGGAATTTTTGTAAGTTATTTAGGGCAGCAATCAAGTTATTGATATTATTTTGAGAAGGATTTTGAAAGACAGCTTGAATAGCTTGGCCAAGAGCTTGAAGAAGTCTAACGAATTCTGTAAGTTCGGACTTAGAGATGTTAATATGACTGCAAGCTCTGACTTCGCAACAATCATTACCATAAAATACTTTACCTTTATTTTTATTGTTCATCTTTTCATTCCTTTCTTTCATAGAATCAATAGTCATTACTATATATTAAAATGAAATTTATACTAAATCCGTGCTGGACAAACTACCAATTCTAAAAAAATAAGAAATCGGCCCAGCTAGCAAAAAATAAGTAAAATAGAGAGAAGGGTTTATATAATGTAGAGAAGAAAAGTTCAACATAAAAAACTGCATGTCAATTGTTGAGGGATTTAACAATTGACATGCAGTTCGTGGATTGGCTTTTATTTGTATTGATTTAATCTTTCAAGGGCTGTTTTAGGTAAGATTGGAATTGAAATAGTAAAAGTAGTACCATCTTCATTACTAGTCATTTTTAATGTACCGTTATGATTTTGAATAATTTTTTTCGTTACTGACAAGCCGAGTCCTGTGCCGGAATCTTTTGTCGAGAAGAATGGATCAAAGATATATTCTTGAATCGCTGATGGAATACCAGTCCCATTATCAGTGAAAGTAATACGAACAAAATTATCTAGGCGGTAACTAGTGATTTGGATCGAAATTTTTTTTTCGCCTTGAGCATCGACAGCGTTCTGGAATAAGTTTAAAAAAACTTGCACAAGTTCATGACGATCAATATGAACCAATATATCATCTAATTCGGTAGAAAAATTATAATCAATTGAAATGTTATGTAAAAAGACTTCGCTAGCTAGTAACTGTTGAATATACTCACGTAAAAATGTATTAATGGGAAAGGGTTCTCTTTTAAATTCACGTGTTTTTGAAATAGATAAAAATTTTGTAATGATACTATTTGCCCGATCTAATTCAGGAATAAGTAAATTTTTAAATAGTTCTTTATTAGATGGAGAAACAATTTCTTGTAAAAATTGTAAATATCCTCGTACGGTTGTAAGAGGATTACGTACTTCATGTGCAATACCAGCCGCGATTCGCCCTGCTAACGAAAATTTTTCTGCATCACGTTCTGTGTTTAAATAATGAAAGACACTAATAACTCTAAAAATCTCTCCGTTATAATCACGAATAATTCGGTTGTTTAAAATGCCATAGTTTTTGTCTAAAACTTCTTCATTATATATTTCTGTGCCCGTTCTTAATGTTTCTAGAGCTTTAATTTTTTCTTCAGGTAATTTTAGTAATTGTTGAATTGGTTTTCCTATTATATCATTTCGTACTACACCAAAATCATCTGCTGCAGCTTGATTACATAAAGTTATATTTCCTTTATTATCAACAAAGGTTACATGATGTGAAAAAGCATCAAAAATATGAACAAAGTATGTTTCAAGTTGTTTAAATAAAAATAATGAATCGCAAGTCAGTTGAAAATCAGCCTCTTTATTTTCTTTTTGTATGTTTTGAATGGAATGAGTCGATCTCGTTTTCTTTATTTGTAAACCAATATGTGGGTTTTTATATGTGAAATGGTGTGGTAATTGATTCACAAGTTCTTCATAAAAACGTACTTTATTTTCTAGTTCTTCTATTCGTTTTTCATGAGATACAATATCATCTTTTGGAAGCATAAATAAATAACCCCTCAATTTAAAAATTCTTCCATCTAGTATATCATATTTTTATACGGATACTCTTAAAGAAGGGACTACTTAATGAAATTGATTAGTCGAAGTGTTAAGGAAGTGAGTAGACTGGATAGAAGGTGAAGTTAAAAAGGGAGGAATATATTTGCTTTTCATTGGAGTAACAGGGTGGGGAGAGCATGATTCTTTATATATAGACCCCTATGAAAATAGAAATAAATTACGAACATATAGTGAGTATTTTCCTATAGTAGAAGTGGATAGTTCATTTTATGCGATGCAACCTGCACGAAACTATACAAAATGGGCAATGGAAACACCGAAAGATTTTTCTTTTATCGTAAAAGCATATCAAGGAATGACAGGACATATGAAAGGTGAAATTCCTTTTTCTACGTTCGATGAGATGTTTGATGTATATAAACAATCTATTCTTCCTTTAATTGAAGCTGGTAAATTAAAAACGATTTTATTTCAATATCCACCATGGTTTGATTGTAAAAAGAAAAATGTAGATTTTCTCCGATATACAAAAGAAAAAATGGAAGGTTTGCCGTGTGCGATAGAATTTCGAAATCAAACATGGTTTTATCCAGAAATGAGAGATAAGACGTTACAGTTCCTAGAGCAGGAGAAATGGATTCATACAATTTGTGATGAGCCACAGGCAGGGATGGGTTCAGTACCGCTCGTATTAGAAGTAACGAATGCAGAGATGGTGTTAATACGTTTTCATGGCCGGAATGTTCATGGCTGGCTTGATAAAGGGGAAAATTGGAGAGCGGTTCGTTGCTTATATCGCTACAACAATAAAGAATTAGAAGAATGGGTAGAAAGACTAGAACAATTAAAAAAGAAGACAAAGGACATATATGTGCTATTTAACAATAATTCGGGCGGCGATGCAGCTGATAATGCGAAACAGCTTATGAAAATGATGAACATTACATATGGTGAGCCAAAGCCTGAGCAATTAAATTTGTTTGAGACATAACAAACAAGAAAGGCACTGTACAAACAGGGGGAATGTACAGTGCCTTTCTATATGAAAAAGAGGGGTAACAATGTTACTGAGCGTTTGGTTGATTCATCAATTGTTGGCTTCGTAATAAATGATAATGGTTATCATTATCATTGTCAATAGTTTTCCTAAAAATAAATAAAAAACTTTTTATGAGATAATAACGATAGGGAGGTCCCTAAAAGAAGTTTGATTGAAGTAATGAATTGTTTGGAGGTAGACTTCCGGCAAACTCCTGATAAAGTATAAAAAAAGAACAGCAATTAATGCTGTTCTTTTCCAGTGACGAATTGTTGTAAATCAAAAGGAGTTATCGCTTGGATAAATTCTTTTGATATAAGTGTTTGAACAAGAGTACTCTCAGAAATAGAAGCACCTGTTTTCTTTTCGTAAGCTTGTTTTAATAAATCAAGTTTTTCAGCCGTTTCTTTCGGTAATTCAATTGTTAAAGTGTTCATAATTTCTCCCCCTTACTATTAGAGTACCACTACAATATAGGAGAGACAAGAAAAGAGAATGTGAAATATAAAAAAGGTTACCATTTGTAAATGGTAACCTTTTTTATGTATAAGAGTTATTAAGCAATACCGATATACTTTAAAGTTTTTGATGGAGTACTATGATCAAAGAAGTGTTGTAAAAATGCGATATCAACACCTGATTTGTATGCACAATATCCCCAAGTTTTTCGAAGTGTATGTGAGCTAATCCCTTCTAATCCAACTTCTTTTGCAGCTTTGTTTAAAATGTACCACGCATGTTGTCTCGTAATAGATTTTGTTCCTTTTTGAGACTTTAATAATGGTTCATTACGTTTCCAAGTTTTACGTTCTTTCATGTAGTCTTCGATTGCGTGCTGTAAGTCTTCATTTACAGCGAACCATTTATGTTTCTTTACTTTTTCATTGTAAAATAAAATGGAATGGCGAACATTTTCATTTTCATCGATTACATCACTAACTTTTAATTGTAAGATTTCACTTACTTTTAAGCCAGAATTTACAGCTAATACGAATAATAAGCCATCACGTTTCGAAGATTGTAAAAGTATATTTTTGATAGTTTCTAATTGTTTTTCATTTTGAATAGGTTGTCCTGCTTGTTTCATTTCACGCACTCTCCTCTTTTATATGTGTAAAGGAAAGGATTAACTTGTTTCTTACTATAAAGGGAGAGTGTGAATTTCATGTGAACTCCTAGTGAAATTAAGACAAATTATTTGACTTCTTTTACTTTTTGTAAATTAAAGTAGAATACAACACTATTAGTCGTGTTATATACACCGTATTCGGTATGGTGGAGATCTAAAATGTTTTTTACAATGGATAACCCAAGACCAGTACCACCAGTATGACGGCTACGAGATGCATCTAAACGGTAGAAACGATCCCAAATTTTTTCAAGACTTTCTTCTGGAATAGGGTTTCCTGTGTTTTCGATTTCGACTTTTACTGTATCTTCCATTGCTATAACGGAGACTTGTATTTTTTCTCCATCTGGCGTATAGCGAATTGCATTGCTAAGTAAGTTCACAACCACTTGCTCAATGCGACTACGATTCGCTTTCACAAATATAGAATGGTCTACTTCTATATTCACTTGTAAATGTTTTTCCTCCATGCTAAATAATAACTTTGTATAGACTTGTTGAATTAATTCACCAATTGAGAATGTCGTCATATCTAGTTTGTACGTACCTGATTCTAATTTTGCTAATTCTAACATTTCAACAATAAGTCTGTTCATGTTTTCTGTTTCTTCTAAAATAACATCTGTGTAATACGTCGTATCTTTACTAACGCCATCTTTAATTCCTTCCGCAAAACTTCTAATTACACTGAGTGGTGTTTTTAATTCGTGTGATACACCAGAAATGAATTCTTTTCGCGTTTTCTCTAATTGACGTTCACGTTCAATATCTTGTTGTAATTTTGTATTGGCAACATTTAATCGATCGATTCGGTCTTTTAAATTTACAGATAACGTATTAATACTACCGGAAAGTCCGCCAATTTCATCATCTGCTGTTACAGGTAATTTTTCGCTAAAATCAAAATTGGCCATTTTCTTTGTAACACGATTAATTTTAATTAATGGTTTCACAATGATTTTTGAGTAGTAGAAGGATAACAAAATAATTACGAGAAATACGATGATTAAGGCATAGACATAATAATCTTTCAAAACTAGCATCGCTTCATTAACAGGTTGCAAGGATGCTATCGCAAAAGCATATTCTGTAATCTTCCCATTTTCAATAATAGGTTTTACAAAGATACTATTCTTTATATTCTCCCCGCCATCTATTATATAAGTGTTTAATTGCTGCGAGTTAGCAGTGCCATTTCTAATAAGCTCTGCAAAATATTGAACGGCTTGTAATGTTTCAATATCATTTGCAAGACGAACCTCCGCTTTCGATGGAAGTTGTAACTTAGATACAATACCAGTAAATTCAATTTGAGTCACAGGTTTGTATCGGCTTGTAAGTCTATTTTTAGAAGGGTTGCCATTAATGGATGAAAAATCTGAATTGATACGTTCGTTTTGCCATCGATTATAACTTGTTGTCAATTCTAGTGGTGTTATTGTTTTCCCTCGTACCAAACCGACGACGTTTATCATGTCATCTTTTTTCAATCCTAAGTTTTCGAATTTCTTATATTCTTCGGGCGTTAAAAGATTATTGAGCGGAATGGAATATGTTTCACTATTTTTAGGATTAATTACATCAATGTAGTAATTGTTGTCACTTTTAATAATGCCTTCAGGAGATAAAAATTGCATATCAGCATTTGTTTTATCATGAAATTCTTGTTTTAGTTTTCGAATTTCTTCAGCACTTTTTCCACTTTTTTCGTAAGTATCTACGAACTTCTCAAAAGCAGTTTGAACTGTTTTTACTTTTTTATTAATATAAAATTTCTCTAAAAATAGAGATTGTCCTAGGAAAAAGAGGAGGAATATGATTGTAAATAATGTTGATGTTAATAAAAATAGTTTAAAGACGATACTTCTGTTTTTCACTGCGTCACCTCTTGTGAGAAATACTGTAAATGATTTCTTTATTATAACAAACGTTACAAAAAAGTAGAGGAGAAAATCTGTCTCTTCTGAAAGTAGTTTTTAATAAAAAGTCACATAAAAAGAACTCGACAGACGTATGACGAGTTCTTTAATGTATTATTGTTGAATTGCTGCATCTAAAGCGATTTCAATCATTTCGTTAAATGTAGTTTGACGCTCTTCAGATGTTGTTTCTTCACCAGTGAAGATGTGATCACTTACTGTTAATACAGATAACGCATTTACACCGTATTTTGCTGCTAATGTGTAAAGAGCAGTTGTTTCCATTTCTACTGCTAGTACACCGTAATCTCCAAGCTTTTTAACCATGTCCATGCTTTCACGATAAAATACATCTGCTGTTAAAACGTTACCAACACGAACGTGTAAGCCTTTTTCAGTTCCAGCATCGTAAGCTTTCTTTAGAAGATCGAAGTTTGCAGCTGGTGCAAAATCAAAACCAGGGAATGTTAAACGGTTCATATTAGAATCCGTACAAGCTGTCATTGCAATAATAACATCACGTACTTTTACGTCTTTTTGAATGGCACCGCAAGTTCCAACGCGAATTAAATTTTTAACTCCGTAGCTTTGGATTAATTCGTTTACATAAATAGAAATAGAAGGAACACCCATACCTGTACCTTGAACAGATACACGTTTTCCTTTATAAGTTCCAGTGAAACCTAACATACCACGTACGTTATTATAGCAAGTAACGTCCTCTAGAAATGTTTCAGCAATATATTTTGCACGCAATGGATCACCAGGTAATAGAATAGATTCAGCAATTTCGCCTTGTGTTGCTTCAATATGTACACTCATGAAAAGTCCTCCTTATAATGTATTGATAGAAATCAATATCATTTGCATTATACACTACGAATCCTTTCAATTAAAATCTTTTTATTATTTGTAATATGTGCAAAACAGAAGGAATTCATAAATTATCATCTAGAATATATATGTAAGAAGTTTTGTATGAAGAGAGACTATAAAAATGGTAGGTGATGTTTTGAAAAATCTTGTCATTGGACTCGTAGCTTTGCTATTTGTTGTAGTAGGCGGATTTTACATAAAAAAGTATCAAGAAACTACAGAGACTGTAGGTGATGTTCAGGAAGTAAAATGGGATGTGTCAAATGGAAAAGGAAATGAAAAAGCAGATATTTTGTTTCAATTATTAAATAATAAAAATAGCGAAGTTCGTGGTGTGAATGATCAAATTCGGGCAGTTATTATAGACGGACAATTAAAACACGTACAACAAATGAAACCTACATTCGCAGGAAATGGATCATATAAGGTATCTTCTAAAATAGCGAAAGATGAAGGATATACAATATTTTTATATGAGGACAAAAATAAGTCTGTGCAATCATTTGCGAAGAAAGATTTTGGGAAAGAACTAGACGAGAAAAATAAGAAAAAAGTAAAATTTCCAATCGATAGTGTACTTACAAAAAAAATAGGAGAGTATGAAGTTTCTCTTTTATTTGGTGCACTGCATCCGAATGAGCCAGTGACGTTAACATTTCAATTTCAAGCGAAAAAGGGTGAGAAATTGAAGTTACATTCAGAGAGAGGAGAAGTGGAGGCGCTCTATATCGTGGACGAAATGAGAGAAAACTTTTTATATGCAATCCCTGTTGATACAGATGAGCAATTACAATATCGCATTACATTTCCTGCTGAGGGAACGTATAAGATATGGGGAGACTTCTATATAAATGGTAAGAAATATGAAAAAGAATTTATTGTACAAGTTCAAAAAAGAAAAAACAGCTAACTAGTTAGCTGTTTTTTCTTTTTCCTATTAATTTTGTTACAGAGAGCATTGTAATTGGTAAAGAATGATTCTTTCTAAATGCTAAATATTTACCGCTCCATGCTGGTTTATATTTTTCTTTAAAATGTCGTAACCCGCTGAAACTATATGTATAACGGACATTATTAAAGATGGCAGCAGCAACTCGTTCAGACCAGAAAGATTGTGTCGATAGACCTACATTTGAAAGTGGTGCCATACCAATATTAAAGGAGTGGTATTCATTTTCTTTTGCCCACTGGAATAAGTGGATGAAAATTGCATCCATAATGCCACTAGGTGCATCTGGATAATAACGCATCAAATCAACAGATAATGATCCGTCTTGATATACGGGCATAAAAGTTGTAAATGCGATGATTTTTCCATCTGCATCAGATAATGTAGCGATAGGTGCTCGGCTAATATATTCACGATCAAAGTATCCGAGTGAGAAACTTTTCTCTTTTTTTCCACCGAGCCATGCATCTGAAACTTTTCTTAATTCTTCAAATAATTCGTTTGAGAACGGTGGCTGCTGAATAGAGAATGTATAGCCTTCACGTTCAAAACGGTTGAAAGTCGCTCGCATACCTGCGCGTTTTTTTCCTGTTATTGTAAATGCATTCAAATCAACGACAGCTTCTTCACCAAGCTTAAAGAAGTTATAACCAAAATCATGATATAAACTCATCCATTTACTTTCGATTTGGTAGAATACACAAATGTATCCAAATCGGTCAGCTTCAGCTAAAAACTCTTGTAACACAGTACGGTAGGAGGAAGGATCTCCAATTGGATCACCTAGCACAACAAGACGTTTTCCAGTTATAGAGAAGAGAAGGAGCGCTTTCCCATCACTACTGAAGAAGAATTGTTTATCACCTAAAAATCCTAAATGACTAAGTACATTTCCGCCATGTTCATCTAAAAAGTTTTGCAATCTTTTATCATTAGCTGGTTGCCCGGGAAATTCATTCCGATAACGATTAGCAATGAGTGAGCCAATCAGTAAAAATGTAGGAACGAAAAAGGCAGCTGCTAATGCACTTCGTTTCACTTGCGTAATATTACGAACGACAAAATCAGGTTTAAAGGCTTCTTTTGCACCTGCAAATAAAATACCTAAGTTTTTATATAAATATAAAGTTATAAGTAAGAATATAAAAACTTTTACGATATCAGAAAGTGAGACTTCCATTTTCTCGCGTACAAATCTTTTACGAAGCATATATAATACAGCGAGTACAATTAATAAAATAAACGTTTCTTCAATATCAATCCCTTTTAGCGTATTAAAGATGGCTGCTCCAATTAAAGAAATAATCGTCATATAGTAAGAACGCTTTGTTCCATAATATATGCCTCGTGAAAGGATCAGGAGGAGAATACCAAATGTTAGTGATAAGCTAAAAGAAAATTGAATAAGATGTTTTGGAGCTAGAATATGTAAGGCGTGTGCTCTGTTTATACTTGTCGGTAGAATAGTTGATAAAATAACCATTAATCCTGCAAATACTGTTAAAGCAGCAGAGGCCCACGAACCTAGTTTTCCTAGAAAATCACGCTGCAAAGTCCATATAACACCAGTTGTTTCTAATGCGGGAGCAATAAAAGGTTTGTCTTCAAACTTTTTAATGGCCACGCCTGTCATTTCAAAAGCTGCAAAAATAAGACCAAGGCAGAATGGTAAAATGTAATAGACGAGGCGATATAATAACATAGCAGGTAGTAATACACCTGTATCAATGCCATATTGTCCGAGCCCAGTTAAAAAGACAAGGTCAAATGAACCAAGTCCACCAGGTACAAGACTAACCACACCAGCTAATGCAGCAATTACATACACACCTAAAAACTTTTGAAATTCGATATCAATGCCAAATAATATTAGTATGACGTACATAACAATACCAGCAGATACCCACTCAACTAATGAAACTAATGAGTATAAAACAGTTGGATTTTTCTCTTCTTCTCTTTCATTTTGTCCTTCGATTTGCTTTGGTTTTCTATTTTTTAGTTTAGAAAAGCCAATGTATATAGGGACGAAAAGGGCGAAGAAGATAAGAACAGGCCATAACCACGGTTTTTCATGCAAAATAAAACTTGTGTCTAATATTCCAATAAGACCGAGGAACGAAAGAATAGCGAGTCCGTTAATAAAAGCGGTTGTCATCCAGGCGATACTTTTAATAAGCTTGCCATTTTCTTTTATGTATGGACGATAAAGCATTGTACGTACACCTGCTCCAACGAGACCACCAAATCCAATAAACCCATTTAAGGTATTAGCAATCCATGAGATACGAAAAATCTTTTGGACTGGTATATCAGCTTTTAAATAACGAAGCATAACATAGTCATAAAAGAACATTGTTGATACGGCAAATGCACCAAGTGTAATTGCTAAAAAGACTCCTCCGGTTGGAATGTTTTTAATTGTATTGATTGCTTCTAAAAAAGAAATGCCTGCTAATTCTTTTTTTGCTTGAAAGAATACAATTGTTAATACAACAAATGGGAAGATAATTTTCCCGATTTGTAAGAAACGTTTCCATGAAAACGACATAAATACAACTCTCCTTGTATAAGAAAACTGAGACAATAATATTATTATGACAAACTTCAAGAAAAATAAAAAGGTAAATTCCTGTATAAGGAAGCTATTTTTTATAAGGGTTATATTTAAAAGAGTATTTCGTTTGTCAGAAAATTAAGTTAAAATAAATTAGAAGAAGGAAGAGAGGGGAAGTAGATGATTATAATAGGTTATGCAGGGTATGAGCTAGAGAAAGCAAAACCTAATACGTCAGAAGATTTTTTTAATAGATCTGAAGTGACATATATATTGAATGATAAAGAAAGAACCTTTTCTGTTTTATATGTTCGGTATTTTGAAGAAGTTTTACAAGAAATTACTCCTTTTGAAGGAAATCCAGTATGTAAAGTAGAAAATCAAGACATATATTTGCGGGATATTGTAGCGATATGTTGTTTACTGAAAGAGAATGAGCTTCGCATGCAAAAACGTTTGTATTTAAATAATATAGAAGAATTCCAACAATATTTTGATGAGGAAATAGTGGTGAAAGTACAAGAAATATTGGCTGAATTACATAAAAATAAAAGAGTAGAAATAGCGTGAAATGGCAAAGGAGAGGGAAAAATGTCTAATCTAATGGTGGAAAATCAAACAGAACAAGTTTCTATGTTTTTAGAAGATGTTATTCATTTAATAACCAATTATGTAAATTATCATACGTTACCTTCTTTATTAGAAGAGACACCGACAGGAAACGAACAATATTATAAAGGGTTATTAGGGTCAATAAGACGTCTTCTCGTTTTTTGTGAAGAAGGGCATGATGCATGTTTTGTGTTGTTAAATAGCCAGCCATTTCGAAAGACAGCAGCTGAAAAGATTTTATATAAAATTTATCATCAAGTAATTGCAGAGTTTTTTTCACCAAAGAGTGATCATTGGTATGAAAATAGTAGGTCTGCTTATACAGGGAAAAACTCCATTGTTTTTCAACAAACGCCACCTGCATCTATAGAGCAAGTAATGAAGAATTTAGAAGGTAAATTTCAATTGATGCGTGAAGAACTAGAATATTATGAGACGGATTACCAAACAAAGATGTTACACAAATATTAATTGCGAAAAAGAAGCTAAGGGGACTTAGCTTCTTTTCCTTTTGTACAGTTATATAAGGGATTTCCTTTGAATATATTTAAGGGGATAGCATTAAGGAGGTGTAACATGAGTCAGCAAGGTGTATTTACAGATTACTTTCATGAAGTAGAAAGCTGGTGTGAAAGTGTTCTTCACGTATTAGATAGCCGTGCAATGGAAGTGTATGATGTTCATATGCTTGCTTATAAAATTCAAACGTTATTAGACCGTATGAAAGAGCATGAGTATGATACAGATGCAGAGTTTATGTATGAAATAAGTGATGATGTAGAACATATTCAGCATCATTTACAGGAAGTATTTATGCAGGGAGAAGAGGAATATGAACTATATGAAAGAGGGGATAGTGAACGAGCTGTTCCAATTGGAGGGCATACACTCCCGCCATTACCTTATCCGTATAATGCGTTAGAACCGTATATTTCTAGAGAAATTATGATGTTACACCATGATAAACATCATCGCAGTTACGTGGAAGGATTAAATAAGGCAGAGAAGATGATGGAAGAAGCGAGAAAAACAAATCAATTTGATTTAATTAAGCATTGGGAAAGAGAAGCGGCCTTTCATGGATCAGGTCATTACTTACACACGATATTTTGGAATAACATGAAAAAAGGTGGCGGCGGAAGTCCAAGAGGGGCTCTTTCACACCGGATTGAACAAGATTTTGGAAGTTTCTTGCGTTTTCAAAAACATTTCACAGAAGCAGCCTCTAAAGTGGAAGGTTCAGGATGGGCGATTCTCGTTTGGGTTCCACGATCGGGAAGATTAGAAATTTTGCAGAGTACACTTCATCAATTATTTACACAATGGGATACGATACCGCTCCTTGTACTAGATGTGTGGGAACATGCGTATTATTTACAATACCAAAATCGAAAAGATGAATATATTAAAAATTGGTGGAATGTTGTAAATTGGCCTGATGTGGAAAAAAGATTTGAAAGTGCAAAACAAATTGAATGGACACCGTATTAGACGCAGGTTCTCTGCGTCTTTTTTATGGGAAGGGGAGGGAGATTTCGTTCATATTTTAAAAGGCCAAGCATACACTTGTACAAAAAGTACCAAAAGGACGTGGGGGGAAATATGAGACGAATTTGTGTAATCATTACGCTTTTTATTGTATATGCAAGCGTTATGCCAATTCCTACATATGCAAAGATGAACAGTAATGTCAGTGCTCGAAATGCTGTATTAATGGAGCAACAGTCAGGTCGCGTATTATACGGAAAAGCAGAACATGAGCCACAAAAAATTGCTAGTATAACAAAAATAATGACTGCCTTGTTAGCTGCTGAATCAGGAAAAATGAAAGAAATGGTCTCGGTTAGTAATGAAGCAGTGAGAGTAGAAGGCTCAGCAATTTATTTAAAGCCTGGGCAGAAAGTGAAGTTAGAGGATATAGTATACGGACTCATGCTTAGATCTGGTAATGATGCAGCACAAGTAATTGCTGAAAATGTGGGAGGGAGTATAGAAGGATTTGTATATTTAATGAATGAAAAGGCGAAACAAATTGGAATGAAAGATACTCACTTTTCAAACCCACATGGTTTGGATGGAGATGGATCCCATTATTCGTCGGCCTATGACATGGCACTTTTAACAAGGTATGCAATGGGGAACGAAACCTTTAAGAAGATTTTTGGGACAAAAACGTATAAATCAGATTCGTGGGATTATCCGTGGAAAAACAAACATAAACTTGTGACGTCTTATTATGAATTTGCAACAGGAGGAAAAACGGGTTTTACGAAGAAAGCAGGACGGACGCTTGTTACAACAGCATCAAAAGATGGACTAGATCTAATTGTTGTAACTTTGAGCGCTTCAAGTGATTGGGACGATCATATGAATTTATTTGATAAAGGTTTTGAACGTTTCAAACAAACGAACGTTGTAGGACAAGGGGCTCTTGCTGAAATAACTGAAAAGAAATATGCCAATCATGTTTATACGAAAAATAGTTTTGCGGTACCTTTAACTGAGCAGGAAAGAAAGAATGTCGTATTAAAAGTTGAACTTGATAAAAGTGCGAAACTTAAGGATGGAGTAAAGGTTGGGAAGACAGAAATTTATATTGGCAATGAGAAAGTTGGAGAACGAAATTTATTTTATAGTAAACGAAAGTTAGTAGCAACAACGGGAGTGTATTGGAATAATGTGAAAGAAATTTTTTCTCATATGATAGGTGTTGGAAGCGATGGTTAATCTCGTATGGGTAGCGATGGCAGTCATAGGGATCGTATATGCCATGATAAATGGAACGATGGAAGCAATAAATAAAGCAGTATTTGATGGAGCAAAAGACGCAGTAACAATTTGTATAGGACTGATTAGTGTTTTAGTATTTTGGCTCGGTTTAATGAAAATTGCTGAGGAAGCAGGATTGTTAAAAAAGTTAGTGTCACTTTTTATGCCGATAGTAAAAAGGTTGTTTCCAGAAATACCGAAGGACCATCCGTCAATGGGATTTATTTTATCGAATATGATGGCTAACTTTTTTGGATTAGGTAATGCAGCGACCCCTCTTGGTATAAAAGCGATGGAACAATTGAAAGAGTTAAATGGAGGGAAGGACTCGGCGAGCCGTTCTATGGTAACGTTTCTCGCGTTAAATACATCAGCGATTACTTTAATTCCTACGACTGTCATTTCGATTCGCATGACGTATGAATCAGCGAATCCTACTGAAATTGTTGGGGTAACATTCGTTGCACAAGTACTCTCTATGATTGGAGCGATTTGGATTGACCGCTATTTTTACCGAAGAAGGAGTAGGAAGGGGCGGAAAAAATGAGTATTGTTAATACGATATCATTATGGGTAATCCCTTGTGTAATTGGTTTTATCCTTTTATATGGGACGATAAAGAAAGTACCGACGTATGAATCGTTCGTTGAGGGAGGGAAAGAAGGGATTCAAATTGCAATCTCTATTTTACCGTTTATGGTTGGAATGCTCGTATCTATTTCGATATTTCGAGCTTCGGGTGCATTAGATGCAATGATATCAGTAATGAAGCCGATGTTAGATTTAATTCATGTCCCAGCAGAAATTGTTCCGCTAGCACTTATACGTCCTATTTCGGGCTCTGCTGGTTTAAGTATTACGACTGATTTAATTGCGACGTATGGACCAGACTCGTTCATTGGGCGATTGGCTTCTACGATGCAAGGGAGTACAGATACGACTTTTTATATTTTAACAGTATACTTCGGAGCTGTTGGAATTAGAAAAATGGGAGATGCATTAAAAGTAGGACTTTTTGCTGATTTAATCGGAATTATTTGTTCGCTTGTATTTGTTTCTCTATTGTTTCAGTAATGCTATTCATTTTTTATGCTATTTCGCTTATAATACGTATACGACCACTATTAAGGTGTTGCTTAATAGTGGTTTTTTTATGCGGTATTTTTGACAAAATAATGAACTTTTATTGTGAGCAATATGAAAAATATGGACAATAATAAAAGGTAAAAACATGGTTTGACCTTTATATGTTTATTATCATCGCTATGTTGTTTAAGTAAGATGAAGCGAAAAGCCGTCAAGCGTATGCGGTTGCCAAGTCTTTCTAATGTAAGGTAAGATAAATTCGAGGTGAAAAAAAGAAATGGAACGATTACAAAAAGTGATTGCGCAAGCAGGTATTGCATCGAGAAGAAAGGCTGAGGAATTAATTCAGCAAGGAAAAGTGAAAGTTAACGGAAAAATAGTGAAGGAGTTAGGAACGAAAGTAACTCCTCAAGATAAAGTAGAAGTAAATAACATCCCTCTTGAAAAAGAAGAACCTGTTTATTTTTTACTATATAAACCAACTGGCGTAATTTCAAGTGTATCAGATGATAAAGGAAGAAGTGTTGTTACAGACTTTTTCCCGGAAATTACACAACGTTTATTCCCAATCGGACGCTTAGATTATGATACGTCTGGCGTATTATTAATGACAAACGATGGGGACTTCGCAAACGTATTAATGCATCCTAGATATAAAGTTGAAAAAACATATGTTGCAAAAATAAAAGGTCCACTAACAGGTGAGAAAATTCGCATGTTAGAACGCGGTGTTACGTTAGAAGACGGGAAAACAGCACCAGCGCGTGTGAAGATTATTTCTTGGGACAAGCGTAAAGAAATGGCAATTGTACAATTAACAATCCATGAAGGACGTAACCGTCAAGTACGTCGTATGTTTGAAGCTTTAGATTGTAAAGTAGTGAAACTAAAGCGTGAACGTTACGCCTTTTTAGAAGTGGGTAGCTTGCGACCTGGTGATGCGAGAGAATTGACACCACATGAGGTGAAACAATTACGTGCATTGGCTTCCACAAAGCCTCGCTAATCGATATTGTGAAACTTTCACCAGTGGAATACTCCGCTGGTGATTTATTAAAAAATACATATATTCATCACTAGTCGAAGAGAGGGGAGACAATATGAAAAAAAATCGCTTATTATTTCGCGTTATTATTCTACTCGTTTTATGTGGTGCTGTAGGATTTACACTTTATCAAGGATATTTCACTAAAGAAGAGAAAATGCAAATCGGAAAAGAAGCACCTAACTTTGTTGTGACAGATTTAGAAGGAAAGAAAATTGAGCTAAAAGATTTAAAGGGAAAAGGTGTATTTTTAAATTTTTGGGGTACGTGGTGTAAACCTTGTGAGAAAGAAATGCCTTATATGAATGAACTATATCCAAAGTATAAAGAAAAAGGCGTTGAAATCATTGCGTTAGATGCAGATGAAACGGATATTGCTGTTAAGAATTTTGTGAAACAATATGATCTTAAGTTCCCCGTTGCAATCGATAAAGGTGGAGAAATTATAAAAACGTATGGAGTAATACCATTACCAACAAGCTTCTTGATTGATAAAGATAGTAAGGTGATTCAAGAGATTAAAGGTGAACAAACGAAGGAACAATTGGAGGAGTATTTAAAGAAAATTACTCCGTAATAAAGAAAGCCTTTACATACACGGCGCTTACCTATAGCGCCTTCGGTTTAAAAATTCTGAGTATTGCGGTAACTTGAGGTTAGAATATACAATAGTACATATAGATACAGGGGCGGTGAGAGTGTTGAAAGAAATTAAGTGTGAATGTGGACATGTGAATCCGATAGGAACTGTTTTTTGTGAAGCTTGTGGGAAACCATTTGAAAGCAATGAAAATATAAAACTATTGGATATGCGCTATGAGGGGAGTGCTCGAAGATCTCTCACGCAAACAAAAACGATAGTCGATAAAATTTGGAGTTTTTTCTCTTCTGTAAAAGTCGGTGTATGGCTCATTGTAATTACTTTAGCTGCATCGGCGATTGGAACTATTTTTCCGCAAGAAATGTACATAACTCCAGGGATTGCACCCGCTGAATATTATAAACAAGAATACGGATTTTTAGGGCAATTATACTATCAATTAGGTTTTAATAATTTATACGGTTCATGGTGGTATATGATGTTAATTGCTTCAATTGGTATTTCACTTGTGATATGTAGCCTAGACCGTGTCATTCCGCTTTATAAAGCTTTAAAGAAGCAAGGGGTAAAAAGACACCCTAGCTTTTTAAAGAGACAAAGATTATACGGCACGGGTACACCGCAAGATGGTGATTTGGAAAGAATTCAAATGAATTTAAAGAAAAAGAACTATAATGTGAAAGTGGAAGACGGAAATGTTTTAGCAGAAAAGGGACGGTTCTCGCGTTGGGGTCCATATGTGAATCATATCGGTCTTATTATCTTTTTATTCGGTGCGATGCTCCGTTTTTTACCGAGTATGTACGTAGATGAAACACTTTGGTTACGTGACGGTGAAACGAAAGAAATACCAGGAACGGATGGTCAATATTATTTAAAAAGTGAGCAGTTTATAAAGGAAGTTTATGATAAAAGTAAGGACAAGGAAGTTTTTGATGAAGCAATTGACCGTGTAGGTGATAAAATGATTGCGAAAAACTTCCAAACGAATGCTATGTTGTATAAAGTGGTTGGCGAAAATATAGCAGGACAAAAGCCTAAATTGGAAAAAGTAAAAGAAGCGGAAATTCGAGTAAATGAACCGCTGAAATTTGATCAATTTGCTGTTTATCAATTGAGTTATAGAGAAAATGAATTTAAAAGTATGTCCTTCCGTTTGCAAAATAAAGAAAATAATCAAAAATGGGGACCGATTAAAGTTGATTTAACAGATCCTAAGGAGAAATATAATTTAGGAAATGGTTATTCTTTAGAACTATTAAGCTACTTCCCTGATTTTTATTTTGATGAGAATGGAAGACCGAACACAAAAACGAAATTACCAAACAACCCTGCATTTGTATTTAAAATGTTTACACCTGAAACACCCGATGGTGAAGTGAGTTTTGTTGGTATTCAGCAAAATATAGAACCAGATGGGAATAACAAATATAAAATGTCATTTGCAGGTGTGGAAATGCAAAATGCAACTGCGCTTACTATAAGAAAAGATTTAACGCTTTGGATTCTCGGTATAGGAGGATTTATATTTATGGTTGGCGTGATTCAAGGTATGTATTGGAATCATCGCCGTATCTGGATACAACGTGTTAATGATGAATGGTGGATCGCAGGACATACGAATAAAAATTGGTTCGGGTTGAAGAAAGATATTGAAAGAGTACTAGAAGGTACAGCAATTCCGCAACCAAGCGATAAAGTAGTGGATAAAAAAATTAGTTAAGGTGGGGAAACGATATGGTGCAAATAAGTAGTAACTTTCTCTTTACCGCATTTATTTTATATTTAATTGCAACTCTATTTTTCGGGGGAGCAATTAAAGAAAAGGGTCATAAATGGGCAAATGTAGGAATAACGCTTACAATTTTAGGGTTTATTGCACAAACAGTATATTTTGTTACAAGGTGGATTGCATCAGGACATGCACCAGTTAGTAACTTTTTTGAGTTCGGTACGTTTTTCGGCATGATGCTTGTCGGAGCATTTATTGTCATGTACTTTATGTACCGAGTAAGTATAATTGGACTATTTGCATTACCAGTTGCGCTTTTATTAATTGCATATGCAAGTATGTTTCCGCGAGAAATATCACCGCTTATTCCATCTTTAAAAAGTAATTGGTTACATATTCACGTGACGACTGCGGCGGCAGGACAAGCAATTTTAGCAATTAGTTTTATTACGGGCGTTATGTATTTATTGAAAAATGTAGATCAGTCAGTGAAAAGTAAACGTACATTTTGGTTGGAAACGGTCGTGTTCACACTTGTTTGTACAGTTGGATTTATTGGAGTGACAACGGTATTTTCTAGTATGAAATATGAAGCAAAGTTTCAATGGATTGATAAAAATGAACAACAAGTGGAAATGAAATACAATCTTCCGGCTTTAGTTGGACCGCATGAAGGGAAATTACTGACAGAAAATAAATTAGAGCCGACAGTTGAAGTTCCAGCGATTGTAAATGCGAAAAAATTAAATACTGTTATTTGGTCAGTGTTAGTCGGAACGTTACTCTATATCGTATTAAGGCTAATTTTACGTAAACGAGTATCGGCGGCACTTCAGCCGTTAGTGAAAAATACGAATAGTGATTTGTTAGATGAAATAGGATATCGATCTATTGCAATTGGATTCCCAGTTTTCACATTAGGTGCATTAATTTTCGCCATGATTTGGGCTCAAATAGCGTGGACACGTTTTTGGGGATGGGATCCCAAAGAGGTTTGGGCGCTTATTACTTGGCTCTTCTATGCTGCGGTGTTACATTTACGTTTATCAAAAGGATGGCATGGAGAGAAGTCAGCGTGGTTAGCGGTAATTGGTTTTGCAATTATTATGTTTAACTTTATTGTAGTAAACTTAATTATCGCGGGTTTACATTCATACGCATAGAGAAATAAAATAGGAGAGTGTATGTCACTTTCCTATTTTATTTTTGTCAACTTTTCTTCTTTTTTGAGAAAAACATGACAAAGTAGCGGTTGATTTTGTAAAATGATGTCGAGGACATTATATACTGTTCAAAAAAAATACATAGTTTTGGAAAAAAATTGAACAAACTTTATTATTCTTGTGAAGCATAATATGGAAAGTGAAACATTTAGAGGATTGCTTAAATAAACGAGAATAGCGCAACATAATAGTATAGAAGGGTAGGTGTGAACCGTTGTGGTAAAAGTACGCAACGGGTAGAAATGGAAAATGAATCAAGAATTTTAATTGTAGACGATGAGGATCGTATTCGTCGTTTGTTGAAAATGTATTTAGAAAGAGAACAATACACAATTGAAGAAGCAGACAATGGTGATACAGCTTTAGAAATGGCACTGCAAAATGATTATGATTTAATTTTATTAGATCTTATGATGCCTGGTAAAGATGGTATCGAAGTATGTAAAGGGGTTCGTGAGAAGAAAGCAACGCCAATTATTATGTTGACAGCAAAAGGGGAAGAAGTAAATCGAGTACAAGGGTTTGAGGTAGGAACTGATGATTATATTGTGAAACCATTTAGCCCACGTGAAGTAGTACTTCGAGTGAAAGCGGTCTTACGCCGTTCTGTACCAACAACATTCTTTACACAAGATACAACGACAAAAGATGTTACTGTATTCCCACATTTAACAATTGATAATGATGCACACCGTGTTACTGCAGATGGTAATGAGGTAAACTTAACACCGAAAGAGTACGAATTACTATTATTCTTAGCGAAAGCGCCTGATAAAGTATTTGATCGTGAGCAATTGTTAAAAGAAGTATGGCAATATGAATTCTTCGGAGATTTACGTACAGTTGATACGCATGTAAAGCGTTTACGTGAGAAGTTAAGCAAAAAATCACCAGATGCTGCGAAGATGATTGTTACCGTTTGGGGCGTAGGTTACAAGTTTGAGGTTGTGAACGACTGATGCTTTGGAGAAGTGTAGTAGGGAAGTTATGGATGACCATATTACTTCTCGTTTCGTTCGTGCTTGGATTTGTTGCGATTTTACTTTCACAGTTTTTTAGAACATATTATGTAGATATGAGTGAAGCTAGGCTTCAAAAAGTTGCAACAAGTGTTTCAGAGTTAATTGAAGAAGGTGCCGATGTAAAAACGATTGAGAATATTGCGTACAAATTCTCTGACCCACTTTCAAGGATCATTATTGTAGAAGATGGTAAAGAAATATCTTCTTCACCGAAACAAGAAGGATTAGTCACTCTTACAATGGATGATTTGAAAGAAGATAAAGAATTAGCGGCTGTTTTTACAGACAAAAAAGAAATTAAGAATAACATTAGAAAAGCCTCTAATAGTAGAAAGAATAAAAATACTGAAAATGATATTATGATTGTCGGAAAACCAGTACAGTCAAAAAATCAAAGTGCAGTGTTTGTATATGAATCTTTACAAGTGCCGATACAAGGTATGGAAAGAACGACTGATTTTATATTCTTATCAGCAGGGATTGCGATTATATTAACAACTTTCTTTGCATTCTTCTTATCTACTCGAATTACAGCGCCACTTCGTAAAATGCGTGAGGTTGCTTTTGAGGTGTCGCGTGGGAAGTTTGATGCGAAAGCTCCTATGGTATCTCAGGACGAGATTGGTGAGCTTGCAACGGCCTTAAATCAAATGGGGAAACAGTTGAAGTTTAATATGAATGCCCTGCAGCAAGAGAAAGAACAGTTAGCTAGTATTTTAAGTAGTATGGCAGATGGGGTTATTACATTAAATCAAGAGGGTGAAGTCGTTGTAATCAATCCGCCGGCTGAACATTTCTTACAAGTTTGGCAAGAAGAAAAAGAGATAGAGCTCAGTAAAAAACTACCTTCTGAACTTGTTGAACTATTCCATCTCGTTGTAGAAAGCGAACAACAACAAGTGGTTGAAATTAATTTACAAAAAGGTAACTATGTAGTTCTTATGACGCCGCTTTACAATCAAACGAAAATTCGTGGGGCTGTAGCTGTATTGCGTGATATGACGGAAGAACGCCGTCTTGAGAAGATGCGTCAAGACTTTATTGCGAACGTATCACATGAACTTCGTACACCGATGGTAATGCTTCAAGGGTATAGTGAAGCAATTTTAGATGATATTGTGCAAACAAAAGAAGAAATTAATGAGTTTGTTCAAATCATTTATGACGAATCAGTTCGTTTAGGTAAACTTGTAAATGAATTGTTAGATTTAGCGCGTATGGAAAGTGGTAATGTAGAGTTACATATAGGTGAAGTTGATATTCATCCTTTCGTTGAAAAAATAGGTCGTAAATTCCAAGGGATTGCAAAGGATAAAGAAGTCGCGTTAACGGTTGATTTCAAAGATCCAATTGAGCAATACCCGTTTGATGCAGATCGTATGGAACAAGTATTGACGAATTTAATTGATAACGCAATACGTCATACGAACGCAGGCGGACATGTAACGCTTGTAATTGATACGAAAAATAATGGTCTTATTTTTGAAGTACAAGATTCGGGAGCTGGTATTCCAGAAGAAGATATTCCATTTTTATTTGATCGTTTCTATAAAGCTGATAAAGCAAGAACACGTGGGAAAAAAGGTGGAACAGGACTCGGACTTGCAATTGCAAAAAATATTGTGCAAGGCCATGATGGGAAAATTGCTGTTTCAAGTGTTGTTGGAGAGGGAACTACATTCTCCGTATATTTACCGAATCGTATAATTTAGATATACGTTTTTAAAGTTGATAATGAATAAAGTTCTACTGTTTTTTATTTTTTTGTAAAATCAATTAAATAAATAATAGTAGAACTTTTTTTCTAACTTAGTCGAATGAAGAATAATGAGAGGGGTGTCGTAAAGCGATGAAATTATATACAAAAACAGGAGATAAGGGGACAACAAGTGTAATAGGCGGCAGAGTGGATAAAGATAATATCCGAGTGGAAGCGTATGGCACAATAGATGAGGCGAATTCTCATATTGGATATGCGATGACGAAACTACAAGACGTGTCTTTCGGAGATATTTACAATGAACTTGAAACGATTCAACATGAATTATTTGATTGCGGGGGAGACTTGGCGATAGTAGGCGAGAAAATTCCTTATAAGGTGAAAAGTGAAATGGTCGAAAACTTAGAAAGTAGGATTGATTCGTATATAGAAGAAGCACCGCCGCTAGAGCGCTTTATTTTACCAGGTGGAAGCGAGTCGGCAGCTGCTATTCATATTGCACGTACAGTTGTAAGACGAGCAGAACGATGTATCGTGTCCTTGCAAAAAGAAGGAGAAATAAATGAAGTTGTTCTAAAGTATGTAAATAGATTATCTGATTATTTATTTGCAGTAGCTAGAGTAATAAACGCTCGATTACAAGTAAAAGATGTAGAGTATAATCGCAGTGCAATCGTTTTTCGTGATAAGAAAGAGAAGGAAGTGGAGTGATTCACTTTCTTTTTTTGTATACTTTTTTCTGTAATATACCAAAATAGAGAAGGTATGGTGGTAATTAGAAAACGGAGGATGTATATGAAAGCGTTAAAATATGGCGTCATGTTATTGATAGTACTATTTTTATCTCAATTACATGTGTACGCAGAAGGAAATCAATGGGCATGGCCTGTTGAAGGACAGATAAGTGATTATTTTGGAACAAGAAACGGAAAACACTACGGGATAGATATAGCGGCACCGATCGGCACGCCTGTGTCAGCTATTCAAGAAGGGAAGGTAACAAAGTCTTATTATTCAAGTAGTTATGGAAACGTTGTTTTTATTAAACATGGAGAATATGAGGCTGTGTATGCACATTTAAATAAGAGATATGTAGTTCAAGGGGATTATATTTCAAAAGGAGAAATAATTGGAGAAGTAGGAAATACAGGAGAATCCCGAGGTGCACACTTACATTTAGAAGTTCATCAAGGAAGATGGACGATGGCAAAAAAGAATGCGATGAATCCATTGCTTGTTTTACATGAACAAAGAAATGAAGCAGTTTCTTCATCGTTATACGTCGTCCAAAAAGGTGATACCCTAGTTAGTATTGCGCGGAAATTTAGAATGTCAGTTAAGGAAATTCAAGAAAAAAATGGGTTGCAACAAGAGCTGATTTATCCAAATCAACAATTATATGTAAAGTAAAAAAGAGCTAGTTTAACTAGCTCTTTTTTACCAAAAAATAAAGACACATATAAATCCAGAAATAGCTAAGTAGCTATATAAGTAAAATACTTTCGTTCTTGTTTTTTCGTTTGTTCGAAATAGTACAATAGTCGGTTCAATTAAACCGATTGTTAAACAAAGTAAACCAAGAAGCATACAACCGATTGAAATAGAGTACAGGGCGATTTGTGGTGCTTGAAATGGAATCATCCATTTTAATAAAAAAGCAATGAGTGCAGTGTAGCAAATGCTGCCGATGTATTTATTCAACGGTGTACTAGAACGGAAACCTGGAAGTTTTTTTAAGAAAGAGCGGGAAACAACTTCAGTTTGTAAAGATGTATGCTCTTCGATTATTTTTTGAGCTTCTTTTCCTTTTTGGAAAAGGGATAATATCCAGTTTCGCTCACCTTGAAAAATAAATTGTGAAGTTGTCAAATAATGATCAACCTTCACTTTATTCCAATTCTTCCATGGATGACGTTCACACAATTTTAATTTACTTTCTGTCTTTTTATCATACTGATAAATACTGATGCCATCTTCATCGAAAGCGGCATAGTATGTCTCACTTGAGAATGTGCCTAAATCAATTGGACAGTAGAAAAGTAATTCTTTTTTTAAGTAAAAGTATTCTTTTCTTAAGTTTTTTTTCATTGTTTCTCGAATAGAGTGTCTCTTTTCTTTCTTCATGACATTTCCTCCATAATCCAGAAAATGTTCTTATCTTAACAATTCAACATCTTATCACTTTTAATTATATATGACTAGGGGATTCATAGGAGAAATGCCGAATACTAAAAAATATGGGGTGTATTGTAAAATATAATGAATGATTTTGATTATGTAAAATTAATAACTTATTTTTAATAAGTTACGATTTTTTTGTTCACAATACGATCATGTTGTTGTATAATGAAGTGGAAAATAGAATATCGGTCTATCTTCGGGGCAGGGTGAAAATCCCGACCGGCGGTGATGAACTATATGTGATTTTGTTCTAAGCCCGCGAGCCGTTAAGGCAGGATTTGGTGTGATTCCAAAGCCGACAGTACAGTCTGGATGGGAGAAGATGGAGGTTCAAGCGTTCAAAAAAGATAGGTATTTGAACGTCTGTTTGATGTGCCTTAAATTCTCCCTTTGTGTAAAACACAAAGGGTTTTTTCGTTCTATGAAAAAGTAGGCATAGCAGAACCTTTCCACTTTCCATGAGATGATCGATGGAAAAGGAGAGAGAAAGATGAAACAAAAAAACAGTGTAGTGCAGATGGTGAGTGTAGCGATGCTAAGTAGTATTGCATATTTACTGATGATGTTGGATTTCCCATTCCCCGGGCTTCCGCCATTTTTAAAAATTGATTTTAGTGATGTGCCAGCTCTAATTGCAGCGATTATTTTTGGACCAGTTGCAGGGATAATTGTAGAGGCGATAAAGAATATTTTACATTACGGGATTCAAGGGAGTTTAACGGGAGTACCAGTTGGAGAAATTGCTAACTTTATTGCAGGATGTTTATTTATTGGACCAGCAGCTTTCTTATTTAGGAAATATCGTACTGTTAAGAGTTTAACGACAGGATTAATGCTAGGGACAATTACAATGGCTCTTATTATGAGTGTATTAAATTACATCATCATATTCCCAGCTTACACTTGGTTTTTAAATTCACCAGCTATGTCTAGCGAAGCGATAAAAACAACGGTTGTAACGGCAATCTTACCATTTAATTTGATTAAAGGAATTGTTGTGACAATTGTATTTGTAGCGTTATTCTCACGCCTGAAAGTATGGGTGTTTGCAAAAATGAAAAATGCATAAATATAAAATAAAACCATTAGTAGTATGTAACTACTAATGGTTTTTTATTAAGGAGACTGAAAATAGAAAACAAAAAATACCCCTCAAATGAATGAGGGGTATTTTTTGAAGTTAATAAAAGACTATTCGAATTTTAAAGCATCGCCGTCGAATGATTCGTCAGCAACTTTAATTGAGTCAGTTGGACAACCTTCGAATGCATCCATCATATCTTCAAGTAATACATCTGGAATTTCAACGATACCTTGGTTATCGTCTAATGTTACGAATGCAATACCTTCATCATCATAGTCATAAATGTCTGGTGCAGCAGCGCCACAAGCACCACATGCGATACAAGTATCTTTATCAACGATTGTATATTTTGCCATCTTTTTTCCCTCCTGATAATATGTATGTGAAAAGCTCGCCATAAAAATTATAACCTTATTGTAAAACGGTTTTTAAAACTTTTCAACATAAAATTATAATGATAATCCTTATCAATTAGAGTGTCAACTAATTTTTTCATTATGTCATAAGATTTTCAAAATACGTAAATGTTATTTCGTTTGGTACAATAGAATATATAAAAGTATATATTGCCCATATGATAAGTTTAATGAGTAACGGTAGATGGAGCAATCATATCAAAAGCAATTAAGTTAGATTGAAAGGTGGAAGCGGTAATGCAACTACAATATACTTTATTGTATTGTTTAAAACAATTGAATGGTGAAAGGACCGTTTCTTCTATTTATTATTTATTAAAGGGAAAACGTTCTTCGCAAACGTTACAAGATGGAAATATGTTCCGAATTTCTTTTTTGTTTGGAATATATAAATCGTTAAATAGAAATGAATATGATCGTGAAGTTGCAAAGTTGTTGCAAGCAGATTTGATTCAAGAAATACATGAAAATACATATTTGTTAACACCTAAAGGTAAAATGCAGTTACATACATGGGAGGAAGGGTATGCTTTTCCAGCCTATTTGCATGGTTTGCACTATGGTGAATTAGGTGAAACTTTTTGGAGAAGATTATCTTTAATTATTCAAACCGTATCTAATTTACAACAGAATAATACGAAGTTTATTCCTATTCAACAAGATACAGAAATAATGGTGTGGGTGAAGCGATTTTTAACAGGTATGCCATATAGGCGAAGTGAATTGGCGAAAAAATTATGGAAAGAAATACATAATCTTTTAGGGAAATGTGATGTGATAGAAGCGACGATTGTAACATATAGATTAACAGGATATGAACGTATTGGTTGTACATTGCAGCAGTTAGCGGAAATTACGAAACGAGATATTTTCAGGGTGTATTTTTTATTTTGGGGTACAATTCATTTCCTTATACAAGAAGTTCGCGATAAAGAAAATGAATTTCCGTTATTAGCTGAGATTATCTCTTATCCAAATGAGAGAGCTGAATTATTTAGTTTATCAACGAAAAAAACATATAATTTTTGGAGACAAGGGCGCTCATTAGAAGAAATAGCGACAATTAGAAATCTAAAGGTAGCAACGATAGAAGATCATTTTGTTGAAATTGCTTTGCGAGAAAGAGATTTTTCTATCGAGATGTTTATGGAAAAAGACAAAATAGATAAAGTAACAGAAGTAATTGATGCATTACAAACACGTAAGTTGCGTGAGTTGAAACAAGCGGTTGGAGAGGGTATCTCTTATTTTGAAGTTCGTCTTGTATTGGCGCGGATGGAGGGTATAAATGAAACTTGAGGAATATTTATATAGGTGGTTTGGGTATTCTGAATTTCGTCCAGGTCAAAAAGGAGTAATTACAGATTTATTGGAAGGTAAAGATGTTATAGCGATGCTTCCGACGGGAAGAGGGAAGTCTATGTGCTATCAACTTCCAGGGCTCATGCAAGAAGGGACGGTACTTGTTGTATCACCGTTATTATCTTTGATGGAAGATCAGGTTACACAATTAAAATATGTTGTGAAAAACCGAGTGATAGCATTTAATAGTTTTCGGACATTACATGAAAAAAGAGAAGCGATGAAAAGATTAGCTTCCTATAAATTTATTTTTGTTTCACCAGAGATGTTGCAGTCGGAATTGTTAATAAGAGAATTGAAGAAAGTTCATATTTCATTATTTGTTGTGGATGAAGCTCATTGTATTTCGCAATGGGGTTATGATTTTAGACCAGATTATAAAAAACTAAATGTAGTTATTAAAAATATCGGGTCTCCTACGGTGCTAGCATTAACTGCAACAGCGACGAAAGATGTACTTCGAGATATAGCAGAGAGTTTGAATTTGGAGAATGTAACGCAGCATGTATACTCTATTGATCGTCCAAATATAGCAATGGAAGTACAATTTGTAGAGACGATAGAAGAGAAGAAAGAAGCGCTTTTGGACCAGGTGATGTATTTACAAGGACCAGGGATTGTATATTGTTCAAGCAGAGCGTGGACAGAACGTTTAACGGAATATTTAAGAGGAAAAGGCGTTACTGGTGTCGCTTTCTATCATGGTGGTATGGAACATGAAGAGCGTATGTTAATTCAACAGCAGTTTATGAATGATCAGTTGCAGCTTGTAATATGTACAAGTGCTTTTGGTATGGGAGTAAATAAATCGAACACGAGATATATTATTCATTTTCACTATCCGACTAATATAGCTTCTTATTTACAAGAAATCGGAAGAGCTGGAAGAGATGGTGAACCGAGTATAGCTATTTTACTATGTAGTCCGTTGGATCACGATTTACCAATTTCAATAATTGAAGATGAATTGCCAAGTCAGTCACAAATACAATTTTTATTTTCTTTACTACAAGAAAGAATGTTTCAAACGAAAGAATTACCAATAGAAGAGGTAGAAGAAATTTGTTATAATGCAGCAAGATTTAATGAACAATATTGGCGTTTCATCCGCTATCATCTTGAACAGCTTGGAATCATACAACAGAGAAAATTAATGTTAGCGAGCTTGTCAGATGAAATTATGAGCAGATTAATAGCCGAAGTAGAAATAAGGCTACGCAATAAATATAGTGAGCTAGAAAACATGAAATCATGGATACAAGTGAAAGGATGTAGACGTGAATATTTGCTGCAACAGTTCGGTTACAGAAAAGAGGGCGAGTTAAAGAATTGCTGCGACTATTGTCATATTACAAAAACAGATTATAAAAAAAGACAAGCGCAACAATCGGATTTCGACTATAATTGGGAAACAGAGTTACAAAAGCTTTTCGGTCTAGAAAAGATGGGGGAATGATGAACATTCAAAGGCATAATATTGAAGATATGAGTCCGAAAGAAATAAGGCTGAATCTGTATATCACACAGTTCATTATTATCGGTATCGGTTGTTTACTAGCATATATACTATTCCGAGATATAAAATCGGTGTATAGTCTGTGGAAATGGGAACCGGTATCTATACTTATAATAGGTGGCTTGTTAGCGATTGGTATTGTGTTATTAGATTATGTTGCAATGCGAGTATTTCCAGAGTCTTGGTTTGATGATGGTGGTATTAATGATAGGATGTTTCAAGGGATGTCAGTTATGCATTTACTTGTTATTACATTCATTATCGGCTTTGCAGAAGAATTTTTATTTAGAGGTGTAGTGCAGACGCACTTTGGAATTGTAATAGCGAGTTTAGTATTTGCAGTGTTACATATTCGATATATAAAAAAGCCATTTTTGTTTTGTTTTGTCTGTTTCATTAGTTTTGTCTTTGGTTACGTATTTGAATGGACAGGAAATTTGTTTATAACAATCTTTGCACACTTTCTTGTTGATTTTATAATGGGACTCCAATTAAGAAAATAAATGGAAGGTGGTGGTGAACAACATGAGGAAACGAATTCCTGATTTTGAAGAGGAATTAGAAGTTGAGCGAGTGGAAGAAAAAGAAGGTTTACCGCCGCGTAGTGAAATTCATAGAAATAAAGAAAAAAAACAAAAGTTTAAAATGAATCATATTTTCGTCCGAGTTTTAACATTTCTATTCATATTACTACCGATTAGTATCTTATGGTATACAGATAAATATATTCAGGTGAAAAGTGATAGTAATAACGCTGGAAAAAGTGCATTTGAGGTCATCTTTTTTGATTCAGCTAAATCTGAGTCTGAGGCATCATCTGATAAAGTCGTCACGCATACGGTGAAAGAGGGAGAAACTTTAGAAAGTATAGCGAAGCAATATTTTTCAGATGAAACTGGGATCGAAGTGATTAAAAAGTATAATGATTTACAAAAAGATGAAGTGAATGTAGGCCAAGAATTAAAAATTCCGATAAAAGATAAGTCCGCAAAGCGAGATAGTTAGTAAAATACGTACTATAAAAACTGAGGATTATCTTTATGAGGAGGGGAGTAAAAATATATGATATGGATTATCTTATTAAGTACTCTCGTTTGTATTGGTATTATATTGCTTCTTGTAATGTATACAGAAGCAATGCGTGATACGGTATTAGAACATAATTTAATATTTGAAGAATTTCCGAAAAGTTTTCAAAAAGTAAATGTATTTTTTATATCTGACATTCATAGAAGGGTCATTTCGAATTCGTTAATTGAACAAGTAAAAGGAAGAGTGGATCTTGTAATTATTGGTGGTGATTTAGCGGAAAAAGGTGTCCCTTTATCGAAAATCTCTGCAAATATACAAAAGTTAAGAGCGATAGCTCCTGTATATTTTGTATGGGGAAATAATGATTATGAGATTGAATATCATGAATTAGATGCTTTGTTATTAGAAAATAATGTGAAAGTTTTAGATAATACAAGAGTTGTATTTGAGTCTGAATTAGGAGAGAAAATTTGTTTGCTCGGTGTAGATGATGTTGGTTTGGAACGTGATCGTTTAGATTTAGCATTGGCTGATTGTAAGGAAGATGGTTTTCGCATATTAATTAGCCACAACCCTGATATAATAAATAAAATGTCTGGAAAAGAACAAATTTCACTTGTGTTAAGTGGACATACACATGGAGGGCAGATCCGATTATTCCCATCTAAAAAATATTTAAAAGGTGGCGTATATAAGCATTCAAATATGACTCTTTTTGTTAGTAATGGGTATGGAACAACGTTGATTCCACTTCGCTTCCGAGCACCTGCTCAAACACATATTATTACGTTATGCGGAGGGAAATGATGCCAACTCTAAACGGAAAATATAACATAAAGGTTGTTTCGAATATAATTGGAATTCAACCAAGTACACTTCGGGCATGGGAAAGAAGATATCAAATTATTGCCCCAAAGCGAAATCATGCGGGGCATCGATTATATACAGAAGAGCATATTCAAATTTTGAAATGGTTAATGGACAAGGTTTCTTCCGGTATGATGATTGGACAAGCAGTTCAATTATTAGAAGGGAATCGTTTGCAGATTAATGTTCAAAATGAAATACATTACGATAGAGAAGTTGTTTTAGTGGACGATTTACTACAAGCTTTGTTAAAATTTGATGAAATCACAACTTCTGCATTGTTAAACGAGGCTTTTAGTATTTATGCAACAGAAAAAGTTATAGCAAGTATTGTTCTTCAAGTGTCAAATAAATTGTTAACGTTAAAAAATAATAATGAAGTTACAATGGTGCAATTCCAATATGTCGTATCATTTTTACAAACGCGTCTAGGGATGGTATATCATAATGCATCAGGGTTTTCTTCTATACACAAAGTTGTCGTGTTAGAAAGTAATATGTTGAAAGGGTTTGTTTTTTCAACGTATTTACGATTAAAAGGATATGAGGTGATATATATTAGGGCAAGCTTAGCGGAAGCTAGTATTTCGTTAGCTGTTGAGCAAATAAGACCTAAATATGTAGTAATCTCTTTTGATGATGGACAAGAACTGAAGAATGCAATGAGCTACGTGGATTTGTTGCAAGAAAAAAATGAGAACCTTTCTGTTGGAGTAATAGGAGAAATAGGTGCTCGAAATCAGTTGAACATTCAAACAAGCCTAATAGGTGATACGAAAGAAGAATGGGATGATTGGTTAAAAATGTTAGAATAGTTGTTCGAAAAGAACCATCTATTTTCTATTTCATATAATAAAAATTATATTCATTGGTTGCGTAGGGAGGGTATGAGATGAGGCTGGAACGATTAAATTACAATAAGATAAAAATTTTCTTAACATTTGATGATTTATCTGAACGAGGATTAACGAAAGAAGATTTGTGGAGAAATGCACCGAAAGTACAGCAATTATTTCGTGATATGATGCAAGAAGCAAATAAAGAATTAGGATTTGAAGCGGATGGTCCGATTGCAGTTGAAGTATTTTCTCTACAAGCACAAGGAATGGTCGTAATTGTAACGAAAGAACATCAAGAAGCGGATACAGATGATGAGTTCCGTGACGAGTTTATTGAAATGCAAGTGACTCTAGATGAAAGCGAGCATATCCTTTATGAGTTTGCTACACTAGATGACGTAATTAACCTGTCGAATCGTTTATATAACCTTGATGTAACTGGCGGAAAATTATATACATGGGATGGTCGTTTCTATCTTTGGATGGAAGAAGAGGAGCAAATACAATTACTGAAGGCGGATTTTATAGCTATTTTAGCGGAATATGGTAATCCGTCTACAGCAACTATTTATCGTCTAATGGAGTATGGTAAAGAATTAATGGCTTCTCAAGCAATTGAACAAATACACAATTACTTTGTAAAAAAACAAAACCTTAGCTAATATAACATAGCTAAGGTTTTGTTTTTTTACCTTACTTAAATGTATCTTTTCAAAGTACTTTATATAAGTAAAATAAAAAATATTTAAATATTTAAGTATTTTACTTTTCTAAAAGCGATAAAAGGACTATAATGATAGTGAAAACGCTTGCAATAGAAAATACTTTGTATATATTTGTTAGCGTTTTCTATTGCATTCCAAATTTAACGGTGTATACTAGGCAATGAAGGTTTACTAAACAAGTGAAATTACAGGGGGTTTACTTACTATGGTAGCCGAAAAGGGAACTCAAACAAAAACACAACAACAAAGGGAACAACATTTTGAACTATTGAATTCAACACAAATTGTTATTAGTGAAGCGTTAGAAAAATTGGGTTATCCAAACGAAGTATATGAATTATTAAAAGAGCCAATTCGTATGATGACAGTGAAAATACCAGTTCGTATGGATGACGGGACTGTTAAAATATTTACAGGATATCGTGCACAACATAATGATGCTGTTGGTCCAACGAAAGGTGGAATTCGCTTCCATCCGAATGTAACAGAAAATGAAGTGAAAGCACTTTCAATTTGGATGAGTTTAAAATGTGGTATTGTTGACTTACCATATGGCGGAGGTAAAGGTGGAATTATCTGTGACCCGCGTGAAATGTCATTCCGTGAGTTAGAAAGATTGAGCCGCGGTTATGTACGAGCAATTAGCCAAATCGTAGGACCGACGAAAGATATTCCAGCTCCAGATGTATTTACAAACTCTCAAATTATGGCATGGATGATGGATGAGTATAGCCGTATTGACGAATTTAATTCACCAGGATTTATTACAGGTAAGCCACTTGTATTAGGTGGATCACATGGACGTGAAACAGCAACAGCGAAAGGTGTTACAATTTGTATTCGCGAAGCTGCAAAAAAACGCGACATCGATATTAAAGGTGCACGCGTTGTTGTTCAAGGGTTCGGTAATGCTGGTAGCTTCTTAGCTAAATTTATGCATGATGCAGGTGCGAAAGTTATTGCAATCTCAGATGCTTACGGCGCATTGCATGATCCAAACGGATTAGATATTGATTATTTATTAGACCGTCGCGATAGCTTCGGTACAGTAACAAAACTATTTAATAATACAATTTCAAACAAAGAATTGTTAGAACTTGATTGCGATATTTTAGTTCCAGCTGCAATTGAGAACCAAATCACAGAAGAAAATGCTAATGATATTAAAGCGAAAATCGTTGTTGAAGCTGCTAATGGTCCAACAACATTAGAAGCAACTAAAATTTTAACAGATCGCGGAATTTTACTTGTTCCAGACGTATTAGCAAGTGCTGGTGGGGTAACAGTATCTTACTTTGAGTGGGTACAAAATAACCAAGGTTACTACTGGACTGAAGAAGAAGTAGAACAGCGTTTAGAAAAAGTAATGGTAAGATCATTTGATTCTATTTATGAAACAGCACAAGTTCGTAAAGTGAACATGCGCTTAGCGGCGTATATGGTCGGTGTTCGTAAAATGGCTGAAGCAAGTCGCTTCAGAGGTTGGGTATAATAGTATAACATAAGAAAACGTGATTCCTTTTCGAGGGGATCACGTTTTTTTGTTGAAGTATTAGAGTGAGGTGTTGTGTATGGAAAATAAAATGATGGAACGAGTAGAACAATTAGAAGAAAAGGTAAAGAGGTTAGAGGAAGAACTTGCAAGAACGACGAAAGCTCAAAAGACAAGTATTGTTCGGGTGTTCGGGGAAGGAATATTGTTTTTAATATTTGGTGCGGTTATAGTAGGGCCGATTATCGCCTTTGTAATCACGATTCTTACTGGATTTGCTGAAAAATAAAATAAAAACAAAAAGAACGCTTGTTCCATACGAACAAACGTGCTATACTCTCCTTAGATAAACAAAACGGAAATGATTTTAAGGAGAGATAAATGATGAAAATGACAGTAGACCAAAGATTTATGATGCCAGCAGATGTTGTAGAACGAGTGGATGTATTACGAAACAAGCAAAGTAAGCGCGGCACATTATTACAATCAGTAAATAAATTTTTCGGTTTAGATACGAAAGAAGATTGTGTTTGGTTTTACGGTTTTTATGGAGTTGCTGTAAGTATTTTATTATTTATGGTATTCACATCAAATATTTTCGATTTTCTCTTCGCGTAAGAAATATGCTATAAGGACATTGCTACCGAATACATATATAAAGAAGTAAGGTAATCTTCTGAAGCGGGAGTTGGTAGTAATGGCGATGTTTCCTATAGAGCGTAACTATATTGGATATGGAAGTTCACGACCGGGTATTCCTCTTTCTAAAGTAAGGTTTATTGTAAGTCATGATACGGGGAATCCTGGTAGCAATGCCATTGGGAATCGGGATTATTTTAATGAAATACAGCCGAAAGCTTCGGCACATACATTTATAGATGATAAAACAATATTGGAAATTATTCCTATAAATGAAGTTGCCTATCATGTTCGATATGGTGTGCCGACAGATAATGACTTATATGGGTATGATGCCAATAAGGCTGCCATTGGAGTGGAGCTTTGTTATGGCGGTGATGTTAACTTTTGGGAAGCGTATACCCGTTTTACGTGGTATCATGCGTATTTATGTCAAAACTTCGGCTTGAATCCGAAAAAAGATATCGTATCACATAAAACACTTGACCCAGCTAGAAAGATTGATCCTGAAAATGTATTAGGGAAACAAGGTATTAAATTTCAGCAGTTTTTAGCAGATGTCTATCGGATGTACGTTTCGTTTAGATGACAAATATATGAAAAATGAATACAATAAAGATAGGTGCCTACTGCTGTAAGTAGGTTTTTTCTTGTTTTTATAAATAGTGTATTGGTAGAAGACTAGGAGTGAACCGAGTATGCAAAAAGAAACAGCTATTATAATTGGAGGCGGTCCGTGCGGATTAGCAGCAGCAATTTCGTTGCAAAAGGTAGGGATAAATCCGTTAGTATTTGAAAAAGGAAACATTGTAAATGCGATTTATAATTATCCAACTCATCAAACATTTTTCTCTTCTAGTGAAAAATTAGAAATTGGTGATGTAGCTTTTATTACAGAAAATCGTAAGCCTGTTCGAAATCAAGCGCTTGCGTATTATCGCGAAGTAGTAAAACGTAAATCTGTACGTGTAAATGCTTTTGAACGAGTGGAGAAAGTTCAAAAAGATGGAAAAGTTTTTCAGGTTGAGACGACAAAGCGTGACGGAAGTAAAGAAATATATATAGCGAAATATATTGTTGTAGCAACGGGATATTATGACAATCCAAATTATATGAATGTTCCTGGTGAGGAATTGAAGAAGGTAGCTCACTATTTTAAAGAAGGACATCCTTATTTTGATCGAGATGTAGTAGTTATAGGTGGGAAAAACTCGAGTGTAGATGCCGCTTTAGAGCTTGTTAAAGCTGGTGCGCGTGTAACGGTTTTATATCGCGGAAGTGAGTATTCACCAAGCATAAAGCCGTGGATTTTGCCGGAATTTGAGGCGTTAGTCCGAAATGGTACAATTCACATGCATTTCGGGGCTCATGTGAAAGAAATTACTGAACATACATTAATGTATACAGTTGATGGCGAGGCATATACAATCCAAAATGATTTTGTATTTGCGATGACTGGTTACCATCCTGATCATAGCTTCTTAACAAAGATGGGTGTTCGGATTGATGAAGAGACAGGACGTCCAATTTATGCAGAGGATACTATGGAAACGAACGCTGAAAATATTTTCATTGCAGGTGTAATTGCTGCTGGAAATAATGCAAATGAAATATTCATTGAGAACGGTAGATTTCATGGGGATGCGATTGCGCAAACCATTGCAACAAGAGAAATATAAAAAGAAGCTGTCGAAATAAACTTCGACAGCTTCTTTTTTAATCGTGCATAAACATATTTTGGATTGCTTCATGAGAAGTTGTGTTCTCTAATGCAACTAATAATTTAATACGTGCTTTTTGAGCGTTTAAACCGTATGTGAATACGATACCCATATCTTTTAATTGTTTGCCGCCACCTTCATATGAATATACATCTTGAACGATGCCGTTGAAACAGCGAGAAACTAATACGACGGGAATTCCTTTGTTTATTAATCGTTCTAGACTAGGAAGTGTTCTTGGAGGTAAATTACCTTGTCCAAGCGCTTCGATAACAATCCCGTCTACTGGAAGATTTTCAATTGCTGCTAACAATGTATCATCCATACCAGCGTAAGCTTTTAGAACGACTACGTTT
This sequence comes from Bacillus tropicus, assembly GCF_001884035.1. Lineage (GTDB taxonomy): Bacteria > Bacillota > Bacilli > Bacillales > Bacillaceae_G > Bacillus_A > Bacillus_A tropicus. Next base: position 227,731 of record NZ_MACG01000022.1, on the reverse strand, counting down.
TTAGAAACTTTATTTACTGAATAGGTTTCGTGATGTACTAAAGCATGGTGGAATACAACACCACGTTTTGTTACCATACCAATTGGTCCATACTGTGGACTTTGGAATGTTGCTACATTACTTGTATGTGTTTTCGTTACATTTGTAGCGCAATGAATTTCATCGTTTAATACGACTAAAACGCCTTTTTCTGCGGCTTCACTACTGCTAGCGACTTTTACAGCTGATAAGAAGTTATATAGACCATCAGCACCTAATTCATTGCTAGAGCGCATTGCACCTGTTACAACGATCGGAATAGTTGCTTGTACTGTTAAATCTAAGAAATAGGCTGTCTCTTCTAATGTATCCGTACCATGCGTAATGACTACGCCATGAATGTTGTCTTGTTTTACTCTTTCATCAATGATGACCTGTAATTGTAACATTTCGCTCGGTGTCATATGAGGAGATGGTAGATGGAACACATCTTCAACGATTAAATCAACATCGCCTTCTAAATCAGGAATGAATTTTAAAAGAGGATTTTTTTCACCTGGTTGTACGACCCCAGTTTCTTTATCTTCCTCCATTGCAATTGTTCCACCTGTGTGTAAAACTAGGATTCTTTTCAATGCTTATACCCCTTTCAAGTAAAAAAATACATTTAGAACATAACATGTTTTGAGTAAATTCGACAATGGAAATGTATAAAAGTATGCCTCGAAAATGACAATAAACTTAACCGCTATATGTATGATGTATAAAATCACGAAATGAAATGTGCAAATATAGTATAAGAGGGGAGCAATTACGGTGAAAAAGGTAGAGAGAATTTTTATTCGTATATTAATAATGCAATTTATTTGTCTTTGTGTTGTGCAATTGTTATTTATACATAAGTCATCGGTGAAATATTTATCTAAAATTGTTTATTATGAAGGTGTTATGGTAAAAAACAAAGCGGAAATCTTACAGGTGAATAGGTAGTTTTCATTTTCTTCTATCAAGGTTTATGCTACAATAATTGAGGATTTAATGACGTAAAGCAAATGAGAGGAAGCAGGAGAATACCTGCTTTTCGTTTTGTTTTATAAGTGAAAAAATGAGGTGTTACAATGGATAAAAGAATTTCAATTGCTATAGATGGTCCAGCAGCTGCTGGAAAAAGTACAGTTGCGAAAGTTGTAGCGAAGAAGCTTTCTTACGTTTATATTGATACAGGCGCAATGTATCGTACGATTACATACGCAGCCCTTGAGCAAAAAGTGGACATTGAAAATGAAGATCAGTTAATGGAAGTTGTAAAGAATGTAAAAATAGAGTTTCAGCAAGGAGAAAATACACAGCTTGTATTTTTAAATGGACAAGATGTTTCTGATGTAATTCGTACACCTGAGGTTACGAATCGGGTATCTATTGTGGCGAAACATCGACTTGTTCGTGAGGAAATGGTACGCCGTCAACAAGAGTTAGCAGAAAAAGGCGGCGTTGTAATGGATGGCCGTGATATTGGTACACATGTGTTACCAGATGCTGAAGTGAAGATCTTTATGCTTGCTTCTGTAGAAGAAAGAGCAGAAAGAAGACATTTAGAAAATATGAATAAAGGTTTCGATTCTAATTTAGAGCAGTTAAAAGAAGAAATTGCTCAGCGTGATAAATTAGATTCAGAACGCGAAGTTTCTCCTCTAAAAAAAGCTGGTGATGCATTGGAATTAGATACAACTTCTTTATCAATTGAAGAAGTTGTCCAAAAAATTATGGGTATTGTTTCAGGAGTATTTGCAAAATAAAGAAAGGGGCTAGCCTCTTTCTTTTTTGTTTATATAGAAATGTAAAAGATACGTGAATTGTGAGTCTCTTTCCTTGACAAATGATCGGATTTGTAAGAAGTTAGTTAAAGAGGAATAAAACTGTCAGAATATATTCGCTATTATATTTCAAAACATACTTTCTTCAAGATGATTTTGCTGTATACTATTTATATAGGTTTAATATATTTTCTAGTGAAATGTATGAAGCTTAAGTATGTGATGATAAATTCTTAAACATGCAAATGAAAACAATTGTTTTCATTTCGTATATACATAAAAAATGCTTTGTCAATTCTGTAGGGAGGTATTTCCATGGTAGAGAAAATGAATGAAGAAGTTATGGATTCAAAAGAATTACAAGTTGGTGACGTTGTTACAGGTTCTGTAACGAAAGTTGAAGAGAAACAAGTGCTTGTAAATGTTGGATACAAAACAGATGGCGTAATTCCAATTAGTGAATTAGCTAACGTTCATATTGAAAAAGCAAGCGATGTTGTAGAATTAGATCAAACACTAGAATTAAAGATTATTAAATTAGAAGAGGATGATCTTGTCTTATCTAAACGTGCTGTTGATGCAGAAAAAGCATGGGTAGAATTACAAGAGAAATTTACTTCTGGTCACGTATTTGATGTGACTGTAAAAGATATCGTGAATGGTGGATTAGTTGTGGACCTTGGTGTTCGTGGTTTTATCCCAGCTTCACTTGTAGAAGTGCATTATGTAGAAGACTTTACTGACTATAAAGGCAAAACATTAGCCGTGAAAATTGTTGAATTAGACCGCGAAAAAAATCGTGTAATCCTTTCGCATAAAGCAGTAGTAGAATTAGAACTAGATTCTAAGAAGAAAGAAGCAATTTCTTCATTAAAAGAAGGAGACGTTGTTGAAGGAACAGTGCAACGATTAACGGATTTTGGTGCTTTCGTTAACGTTGGTGGTGTGGACGGTTTAGTTCATATTTCACAAATTTCACACGAACGTGTAGAGCAACCTTCTGAAGTATTAGAACAAGGACAAAAGGTAAAGGTGAAAGTGTTATCTGTGGATGCTGATACACAACGTATTTCTTTATCCATTAAAGCAGCTCAACCAGGACCTTGGGAAAATGTTGCTGGCGAAATAAAAGCTGGAGATATTCGTGAAGGAGTAGTAAAGCGTCTTGTTACATTCGGTGCATTTGTTGAAATTTTACCTGGCGTTGAAGGCCTTGTGCATGTATCTCAAATTGCAAATCGTCATGTGAAGAATCCAAATGAAGTATTGGAAATGGGACAAGAAGTAAAAGTGAAAGTGCTTGAAGTGCATGTAGCAGAGAAACGTATTTCTTTAAGTATAAAAGAAGCGCTTGAGGAAAATAATGTAATTGAAGATTACAGTCAGTATGAACCAAATGCTGATTCTGCTACTTTCCAATTAAGTGATATTATTGGTGAACAACTGAAAAAATTAAAGAAATAAAGAGGGGTACAAGTGGTAAGGGCAAAACGTAAATTAGATCATATTGAATACGCTCTTTCTACTGGTCAGTCTCGTACGCATGGATTTCATGATATTGATTTTGTGCATCAAAGCTTGCCAAATTCAAGTTATGACACAATAACATGTGAAACAAAAATCGGCGAACTTTCACTAAGTTCGCCGATTTTTATCAATGCGATGACTGGTGGTGGAGGAGAGAAAACGTTACATATTAATGAGCAATTAGCATATGTAGCAAAACAACATAATCTTGCTATGGCTGTAGGGTCGCAAATGGCGGCGTTAAAAGATGAAAGTGAGGCTGCTTCTTATAAGATTATTAGAAAGGTAAATCCAAATGGGATTTTCTTTGCTAATTTAGGTAGTGAGGCAACTACCGAACAAGCAGAGCGTGCCGTTGATATGATTGAAGCGAACGCATTACAAATTCATTTAAATGTCATACAAGAGTTAACGATGCCAGAAGGAGACCGTAACTTTACTGGTGTGCTTCAGCGTATTGAGAAAATTGTTTTAAATAGTAAAGTTCCTGTCATTGTGAAAGAAGTTGGATTTGGGATGAGTAAGGAAACAATGCAACAGTTGGCGAGCATAGGTGTAACTGCAATTGATATTGGTGGACAAGGTGGTACGAATTTTGCTGCTGTTGAAAATGAAAGAAGACAGCGAATGCTTTCTTATTTTAATAACTGGGGCATACAAACAGCAACCTCGATTATTGAAGCAACCTCTACAAATAATAACCTCTCTTTTATTGCATCTGGGGGTATACAAACAGCGCTTGACGTAGCGAAAGCAATCGCATTAGGGGCGAATACAACTGCGTTTGCTGGATACTTTTTACGCATTTTAATGGAAGATGGTATCGAGAAGTTAGTGGATGAAATTGATCTTCTACATACAGATTTGAAATTTATTATGACAGCTCTCGGTGCGAAGACGATAGAAGAGTTACAGTCTGTTCCTCTTGTTGTAAAGGGCGAAACGTATCATTGGTTAACGCAGCGTGGGATTGATACGACGCATTATAGTAGAAGATAAAAAATCAACCAAACGGTTGATTTTTTTTGTATTCTATTCGTTTTAGTAATATAAGGTGAGGGATAGAATTAATATTCTATAAAAATAAATTTACTACTATATATAAATATTTAGTTATATAAGTTTTGTCTAAAAATGTGCTACTTAATTATTGAAGAAGTTTTAATTTTACCAATGGAAAAGAGAGAGGGATAGAAATAAATTGTAGAAAGATTCGCATGTGAAATGTTATTTTGATATAAGTAAAAAATATGAGGGATATGTAAAAGACGGTTTCGTACAATATCGAAACCGTCTTTTTGTATTCATTAGTGCTGATTTTGTTTTCGAGCTTGTTCTGGTGTATCCAGTCCAGTTGCACCAGGATATTGTAGTGATTGGTCACGGTCAGATTCAACGCGGCGTGATTCTCTTAGTTTTCGTTCTTGACGATCTTTACCCATAATGAATAGCACCTCCTTATTAAAAGTGTTGCTGTTATATGAAAAAACTATGCGTGAAGAAAGTGGATTAACTTTCATAAAAAGTTCCCATAATGGAAAACATAGGAGGTGAAATGATGGAAGGGAGTACTTTTTATTTTGTAGCTTGGATAGGGTGGATTGTCGTAACTTTTTTTATGAAAAAGGACTCTATTCGTTGGAAGATAAGCGCCTGTATATTGATTTTTATTATTTGCTCTCCGTTACATGTAACGATTGCTTCATTCACGGTATCAGTAAATGCACTTTTACTTTCTGTTGTTGCTTTTATAGGAATCGCACTATATTCTATTTGGAAAAAATTATATAGCTTACTTTCGGCACTTATTATTGCAATGTTATATACAAGTTTTCATTTGTTAGAAGTATATGATCCGATTTGGATTGTGGTGGACAGGTTGTTTTTGTTAAGTGGTGCACTTGTGTATGCATCGGTTTTATTACACGAAGATCGCATACTACGATTATGTTCCCTTTATATAGGAATGTTACAGGGGGAATTGCTAGTGACACTTATTTTTCGGAAACTACATTTTCCTTATGATTACGGAAGTTTAGCATTTTTTGATATCGTCGCCGTTTCTACATGTTTTATGGCAATTTTGTTTTGGATTGCGAAAGCATCAGTATATATGGAACAGTTCAAGAGAAAAACACGTAAAAGAAAGGCGAGGGTAATACATGACTGAATATACACCGGCCATTTTATGTGGCGTAATAGCGGGGACAGTAACGAGAGTGCTAATGCTCCGGACGGATACGCGGCAATATCCGACGAGACTCCACGGGAAAATTATTCATATTGCTATGGGGTTAATTGCAGCGGCTTTAGGAGCAATTGCGATTCCATCCATATTGAAAAAAGATTTTTCTGCCATTACGTTTCTTACGTTAGCAGCAACACAGTTTCGTGATGTGCGTAATATGGAAAGAAATACACTTCAACAATTAGATGGTTATGAGCTTGTACCGCGTGGGAATACATATATTGAGGGAATTGCATTGGTTTTTGAAAGTCGCAACTATTTGGCGATGTTAACGTCGTTTGCAACGACGTTTGCGTATATAGGATTCCGTTCATGGATTGCCGGAGTAATTATGGCTATAATCGCATTTTTTATCGCGAAAAAATTAATGTCTGGTAAGAGGCTACATGATCTTGTTGATATCGAGCATGTTCCGCTTCGTTTTGAAGGAGCGGGGCTATATATTGATAATATTTACATTATGAATATTGGATTGCCAGCAAGACAAGAGGAAATTATGAAGTATGGAATGGGTTTTATTTTAAGGCCGAAATCAATTGATGCGATGGTGACAATCTCCAACTTAGGACAACGACAGGCCATTTTACATGATGTTTCTGTTGCTTTAGGGATTTATAGAGATTCTGGTACGCCGGCACTCGTACCGTTAGCAAAGCGTGATTTAGGGGATGGCAGGGTTGGAATCTTTGTCTTGCCACAAGATCAAGATGCGGAGAAAGCGATAGGTGTCATAGGGAACGTGCCGACGTTAGAAAGTGCTGTTCATATGTCATCGGAAGCCCCGAAAGGAAGGGGAGATAAGAGATGATGTTAGAAAGTGTAATTCTTGCAGTTATTACAACGACCCCGGAGAAATTTGCTGGTGGTGCCCCTCTGTTTACTTGTGAATCGACAGAGGAATTAGAATTTGTTGCAAATAATTTAGAGGCAATTCTAGATGGCATTGCGCATCGCTTACAAGAGAATGTATATATTATTGTGAAACATTAGCAACGTGTGTTATAATGTGAGGTGTTTTGATACGTTGAGAAATATTCTGGAATGCAAATCCCTTCTTGCACAAAGAAGGGTTTTTTACATAATAAACAGAAGCAAGTTGAAAGGATGAAAGTATATGCCGAAACCAGTAATAGCAATAGTAGGCCGCCCGAACGTAGGGAAATCTACTATTTTCAATAGAATTGTTGGAGAGAGAGTTTCAATTGTAGAAGATATTCCAGGTGTAACGCGCGATCGTATTTATAGCGCTGGAGAATGGTTAAATCATGAATTTAATATTATTGATACAGGTGGAATTGATATTGGGGACGAGCCATTTTTGACACAAATTCGTCAACAAGCTGAAGTAGCAATTGATGAAGCGGATGTTATCATTTTTATGACAAATGGTCGTGACGGTGTAACAGCAGCTGATGAAGAAGTTGCGAAAATATTATATCGTTCAAATAAACCAGTTGTACTTGCAGTAAATAAAGTGGACAATCCGGAAATGCGCAGTGACATTTATGATTTCTATGCATTAGGATTTGGTGAGCCATTCCCAATTTCAGGTACACACGGATTAGGATTAGGTGACTTATTAGACGAAGCTGCACAGCATTTTCCAAAGATTGAAGAAGACGGATATGATGAAGATACAATTCGTTTCTCTTTAATTGGACGTCCAAACGTAGGGAAATCATCACTTGTAAATGCTCTTCTTGGTCAAGAGCGTGTAATTGTTAGTAATGTAGCAGGAACAACTCGTGATGCTGTCGATACACCATATAGTAAAGATGGAAAAGATTATGTAATTATCGATACAGCTGGTATGCGTAAAAAAGGGAAAGTGTATGAAAGTACGGAAAAGTATAGTGTACTTCGTGCACTAAGAGCGATTGAACGCTCTGACGTTGTTTTAGTCGTTTTAGACGGTGAAGAAGGAATTATTGAACAAGATAAAAAAATCGCTGGATACGCTCATGATTCAGGGCGAGCTGTCGTTATTGTTGTAAACAAATGGGACGCAGTGAAAAAAGACGAGAAAACAATGAAAGCATTTGAAGAAAACATCCGTGCTCATTTCCAATTTTTAGAGTACGCACCGATTGTATTCTTATCTGCGAAAACGAGAAAACGTACACAAACGTTAATACCGGTTATCGATGAGGTAAATGAAAGCCATAGTATCCGTATTCAAACGAATGTATTAAATGATGTAATTATGGATGCGGTAGCGATGAATCCAACGCCAACGCATAATGGTAGTCGTCTGAAGATTTTCTATGCAACACAAGTTGCGGTAAAACCACCAACATTTGTTGTGTTTGTAAACGATCCAGAATTATTGCACTTCTCATATGAGCGCTTCTTAAAGAATCGTTTACGTGAATCATTTGGCTTTGTAGGAACGCCAATTCACATTATCGCTAGAGCAAGAGACTAATGGAGAGGATGTGATTTTATGACAAAAATCACAGTAGTTGGAGCAGGTAGCTGGGGAACAGCGTTAGCGATGGTATTAGCTGACAATGGGCATGATGTACGTATTTGGGGAAATCGTTCTGAACTTATGGATGAGATTAATACAAAACATGAGAATAGTCGATACCTTCCGGGAATTACATTGCCAAGCACAATCGTAGCCTACTCTTCTTTAGAAGAAGCATTAGTAGATGTAAATGTAGTACTTCTTGTAGTACCGACGAAAGCGTATAGAGAAGTACTGCAAGATATGAAGAAATATGTAGCAGGCCCGACTACTTGGATTCATGCAAGTAAAGGGATTGAACCTGGTACGTCAAAACGTATTTCGGAAGTAATTGAGGAAGAAATTCCAGAGGACTTGATTAAAGATGTTGTTGTATTGTCTGGACCGAGTCATGCTGAAGAAGTAGGGTTGCGTCAAGCGACAACTGTTACGTCTGCAGCAAAGCGTATGGAAGCAGCTGAGGAAGTACAAGATTTATTTATGAATAGTTACTTCCGAGTATACACAAATCCAGATATTGTTGGAGTTGAACTTGGTGGTGCGTTAAAAAATATTATCGCATTAGCTGCTGGGATAACAGATGGTCTTGGATTAGGTGATAATGCGAAAGCGGCATTGATGACACGTGGTTTAACAGAGATTGCTCGTTTAGGAAGAAAAATGGGCGGAAATCCGTTAACGTTTGCTGGTCTAACTGGTATGGGTGACTTAATTGTAACTTGTACAAGTGTTCATAGCCGAAATTGGCGCGCTGGAAATATGCTTGGAAAAGGACACTCTTTAGAAGAAGTGTTAGAAAGCATGGGTATGGTTGTAGAAGGTGTAAGAACAACGAAAGCTGCTCACGAATTAGCAGAGAAAATGGAAGTTGAAATGCCGATTACAGCTGCTTTATATGACGTTTTATTCAATGGGAATAATGTAAAAGATGCAGTAGGCTCATTAATGGGACGTGTTCGAAAACATGAAGTGGAAGCTATACCTGACTTACTTTAAAGAAAAGCGACAGGAGTACAATTGTACTTCTGTCGCTTTTTATTTTTTTGGGTCTTTTCACCATTTTTTTATTTTTGCATAGGATGAAGAGTAACTTGAGGAGAGGGTGAAAAGAATGGATAATAACATTTTTAATAACATTGAAAAAGAAGCGAAAGTGAATAAAGAAGATATTTTTAAATTAGCATCATCTGTACAAAATGCGAATTTACGTGATGAGACTGTGCTTCGTCAATTGATTCATCAAGTGGCTCTTATGGCAGGACGTGAAGTGCCGAAAGAACAAGAGGATCAAATTGTAAAAGCGATTATTAACAATAATATGCCAGCAGATTTTGGCTCGTTAAGTAAAATGTTTAAAAAATAAAATATGAGAAACAAAGAGTTTGTAGATTGCATATGATAGCCATGAAAGTATGGGAATAGAGCTGTTTTGGGCATATTTGGTCAACCGAAGCGAGAGATACACTCGCTTCGGTTTTATTTTTATCTAGATTAGTGGAAAATGCTGAAAGATCTATTGATTAAAGTTACATATTCGCAATTTGTAGTAAAATGTTATTTTTGTATTTGTTTAAAGATTTTAATTTGTTAAAATAGTATAAAAATAGATTAATAAAAAGGGGTGTGTATATGTCGGAAGGGCTTATAAAAATGTGGTTTGCTTTAGGAGCAATTGGATTTATGTTTTTTGCGGTAAGTTTTATTTTACTAAGCAGATATAAAATAAAGAATAAAGTTTTGAAAGGGATTACAGCATTGGTAGCGTACACCCTTATGATTGTGTCAGGAATTGTTATTTTTCTTGTTGTATTTAGTGGACCTGTACAGCAGTAAAGAGGGTGGTCTCAAAAATGTTACATACGAAGCAAGTTATATTAGTATGAAAAGGTGATTGCTAGTGAAAAAAGTCCATATTATTTTAATATTTTGTTGTATGAGCATTTTAACAGGATGTTTGTATCCAAAAGAAAATATGAAACAAAATGCTGTTCCTTATGAAGATCAGCTACAGGTCGTTCAAAAAGCTGTTGCGACATTTAAGGAGCGAAATGACGGGATATTACCAATTAAGACACGGGATATGAATACGCCTATTTATCAAAAATATCCAATCGATTTTCAAAAGATTTCTCCGCGTTACATACAAGAAGCGCCAGGGAATGCCTATGAAAGCGGGGGAGTATATCAATACGTATTAATAGACGTTGAAACAAACCCAACAGTAAAGTTAATTGATGTTAGGATGGCTGAACAAATTCAGGAATTATCATTAAAGCTTAGGATGTATCGAGATGAACATCAATATCCACCGTTTAAAAAGGTAATTTCAGATGGTGTGTATGAATTGGATTTTAAAAAACTTGGATATAAAGATGTGCCGCAAGTGACAAGTCCGTATTCTGGTAAAGGACTTCCTTTTGTAATTAATGAAAAGGGGGAAATTTATGTTGATTATAGAATCGACTTATATGAAGCGCTGAAAAAAAATGAAGGGCAATTTAAGGAGGGGGAAGATATTCGGAATATACTTTCGAAAGATTCTCCGTTTGTACCTGCGTATTCTTTACCGTATACGGTAAAGAATGGAGAACCAATTTTTTTAAAATCATAAGTCATGAACCTTTCTTTTAGTGAATAAGTTCTAGAAGAAAGGTTTTTTATGTTACACAACTTGCGATGCAAACAAAAGGTATTTTTTTAATAGTCATATGAAATTGGACAAAATTATATGATATATTGTCCGAACTTCTAGAATACCATTATATTATATCAGATATTATAGGCAACGTTAGAGAAGGTATTAGTTGACTATAAACGTGGAATTATTCCCAAAAATATTGAGGGAGGGAATCACTTGGAAAAGGTAGATATTTTTAAAGATATTGCGGAACGCACAGGCGGTGATATTTATTTTGGAGTTGTAGGAGCTGTTCGAACAGGGAAATCAACATTCATTAAAAAATTTATGGAACTTGTAGTTATTCCTAATATTGAAAATGAGTCTGACCGTCAAAGAGCGCAGGATGAACTACCTCAAAGTGCTGCTGGTCGTACAATCATGACGACGGAACCGAAGTTTGTTCCAAACCAAGCGGTTTCTATCGAAGTAGATGAAGGTCTTGAAGTGAATATTCGATTAGTAGATTGCGTCGGATATACAGTTCCAGGAGCAAAAGGCTATGAAGATGAGAATGGCCCGCGCATGATTAATACTCCTTGGTATGAAGAACCTATTCCATTCCATGAAGCTGCAGAAATCGGAACACGTAAAGTAATTCAAGAACATTCAACAATTGGTGTTGTAATTACAACAGATGGAACGATTGGTGAAATTCCAAGAAGAGATTATATAGAGGCAGAAGAACGCGTAGTAAATGAGTTAAAAGAAGTCGGAAAACCTTTCATTATGATCATCAACACTGTACAGCCGTATCATCCAGATACAGAGCAATTGCGCCAAAGTTTATCTGAAGAATATGATATCCCAGTTATTGCGATGAGTGTCGAAAGTTTGAGAGAAACAGATGTGTACAATGTGCTTCGAGAGGCGTTATTTGAGTTCCCTGTTTTAGAAGTGAATGTGAACCTTCCAAGCTGGGTAATGGTGCTAAATGAAGGGCATTGGTTACGTCAGAGTTATCAAGAAGCCGTTCAAGAGACTGTCAAGGATATAAAACGTCTTCGTGATGTAGACCGTGTCGTATGGCAGTTTAGTCAGTATGAATTTATTGATCGAGCGAGCCTAGCTGGCATTGATATGGGGCAAGGCGTAGCAGAGATTGATTTATATGCACCAGATGAATTATATGATCAAATTTTAAAAGAAGTAGTAGGGGTAGAAATTCGAGGGAAAGATCATTTATTGAAGCTTATGCTCGATTTATCTCATGCGAAAATAGAATATGATCAAGTGGCGGATGCCCTGCGTATGGTAAAACAAACAGGATATGGTGTAGCCGCGCCTGCGTTAGCTGACATGAGCTTAGATGAGCCGGAAATCATTCGTCACGGTTCAAGGTTTGGTGTGAAATTAAAAGCTGTAGCACCATCTATTCATATGATTAAAGTTGATGTGGAGTCCACGTTTGAGCCAATTATTGGTACTGAAAAACAAAGTGAAGAACTAGTTCGTTACTTAATGCAAGATTTTGAAGATGATCCATTATCAATTTGGAATTCTGATATATTTGGACGTTCGCTTAGCTCTATTGTTCGGGAAGGCATTCAAGCGAAACTATCTTTAATGCCAGAAAATGCGAGATATAAATTAAAAGAAACACTAGAAAGAATTATTAATGAAGGATCTGGCGGATTAATTGCGATTATATTATAAGAAAAAATCCCTCTCATCGTAGAGGGATTTTTTTAATTTTCGCATATAGAATAGGAAAATAAACAGTCATTATCTAATATATTGTTGTAAATTGTCAAGTTTCATCAGATTTTCACATTTTAAGAGTAACAATTTCCTTAAAAATATTGAATTATAAAGGAGAATCGTATAATATAGGCGTTGATAATGATTTATCTACATCTTTGTAGTATAGAATTTGCAAAAATTGCCTACAAATGAAAGTAAGACTCATTTTATGATCATTATACAGTCTTATCTTTGGGAGGAGGTGAATGGCATGAACAAGACAGATTTAATCAATGCTGTTGCAGAAGCAAGTTCCCTTTCTAAAAAGGACGCAACAAAAGCAGTAGACGCTGTTTTTGATTCTATCTTAGAAGCTTTAAAACAAGGTGATAAAGTACAACTGATCGGATTCGGTAACTTCGAAGTTCGTGAGCGTGCGGCTCGTAAAGGTCGTAACCCACAAACAGGTGAGGAGATTGAAATCGCTGCAAGTAAAGTACCTGCATTCAAACCTGGTAAAGCGTTAAAAGATGCGGTTAAATAATCCTTACATATTAACAGGGAAGAAGAGTTTCCTTTTTGGAAACTCTTCTTTTTGCTTTTAAAAACATAAATATGCTAGAATGTGTTCGTATCACTTTTAGGTTTTCGGGAGGGCTAGCGGATGGCAAAAGTTAATTTAGAACAAATTGAACATGCAGTACGCCTTATTTTAGAGGCAATCGGAGATGACCCAAATCGTGAGGGAGTACTTGATACACCAAAGCGTGTTGCAAAAATGTACGCAGAAGTGTTCTCAGGTATGCATGAAGATCCGAAAGAACATTTGCACAAAGTGTTCGGAGAAGATCACGAGGAGCTTGTACTAGTAAAAGATATACCGTTTTATTCGATGTGTGAGCATCATTTAGTTCCATTCTATGGAGTTGCTCACGTTGCATATATTCCGCAAGGCGGAAAAGTAACAGGGTTAAGTAAATTAGCTCGTACTGTAGATACAATTGCACGTCGTCCACAACTGCAAGAACGTATTACATCAACAGTAGCGAACTCTATTATGGAAGTACTAGAGCCGCATGGTGTAATGGTAGTAGTAGAGGCGGAACATATGTGTATGACGATGCGCGGTGTGAAAAAGCCAGGTGCAAAAACAGTAACAACAGCAGTACGTGGTGTACTAGAAAATGATGCTGCAGCACGTAGTGAAATTTTATCTTTTATTAAAACGAAGTAAAGAAAAGTGGGAAACTGCTTTTCTTTTTTTTTTTTTTGTAAATAAATGATATAGTTTTAGTAAGGCAGAGTGAGAATAGAAAGACTACTTACAAGAATAGAAGATGTTATTTAGTTCGTTAGAAGTTTGGAAAGAGTAGCCAAGTTTTGGTTATAGAAAATAGAGTGTATGTGTTATAATAAGTTTTATGAATTAGAAAACAAGGGTGATTTTTGTGTGTGACATCTACGGAGGGTATGCGGGTATAAAAGAGAAATTGATGGTGAAATTACGCCATCCTTATTTTATAAACTATATTGAAGAACCATTTATTGATGAAGAGAAAATAGCATTGTTATATGGTGCTTTAAAAGGTGCAAATTTACATATAGAACAAATTGAGCATTATGTAGTAACGATTATGCTTGTGCAAATTGCGCTTGATACACATGAAAGAGTATCAAATAAAGCAGGGGAAGAAGCAAATGAATCGCATAAGTGTCGCCAGTTAACAGTGCTTGCTGGTGATTACTATAGCGGGTTATATTATTACTTATTGTCTATGAATCGTGATATTGTTTTAATTCGTGCGCTTGCTGAAGGAATTAAAGAAATTAATGAACACAAAATAATGTTATATCAAAAAGCGCATAAAACGATGGATGACATAAAGGAAAGTGTAGTAACGATTGAGTCTGCACTTTTGCAAAAAACATGTGATCATTTTCATTTATCGCATTGGAAGCCATTTATAACGTATGTACTAGGGAAAAATCGTCTTCAAAAAGAATGTGAACTACATGTTGATAAACAACATTCACCTGTTTTTCAAGCGGTTCAAGAGATTGTGAACGATAAAGCGGATGCAGAAACAGTTATGAATGGATGGGTGATGGAACTCGGAAAGAAAGAAAATCAATTTTTAGAAAATCACACAGATATAAGTGAAATAAACTCTGTGTTAAGAGATAAATCGAAGACATAAGCAATTTTACATTGGAAGAAGGTACGAGCATGCAACAATCAAAAGAAGAAAGAGTACATGATGTATTTGAGAAAATCTCTGATAAATACGATGTAATGAATTCTGTAATTAGTTTTCAAAGGCATAAAGCGTGGCGTAAAGAGACGATGCGCATTATGGATGTAAAACCAGGTAGTAAAGCGCTTGATGTATGCTGCGGGACAGCGGACTGGACAATTGCGCTAGCTGGAGCAGTGGGTGAACAGGGTAAGGTTGTTGGTTTAGATTTCAGTGAAAATATGTTATCTGTTGGTAAGCAAAAGGTAGAGGCGTTACAATTAAAACAAGTAGAACTTCTACACGGGAATGCAATGGAGCTTCCATTTGAAGATAACACATTTGATTATGTAACGATTGGATTTGGTTTACGTAATGTACCGGATTATATGCACGTATTAAAAGAAATGACGCGTGTAGTAAAACCGGGTGGAAAAGTAATTTGTTTAGAAACATCTCAACCAACAATGATTGGTTTTCGACAAGGTTATATTTTATACTTTAAATATATCATGCCGTTATTTGGAAAGTTATTTGCGAAAAGCTATAAAGAATATTCATGGTTGCAAGAATCTGCTAGTACATTCCCAGGTATGAAAGAATTGGCTAATATGTTCGAAAAAGCTGGACTTGAACGTGTGCAAGTGAAGCCATTTACTTTTGGGGTAGCAGCGATGCATTTAGGTATGAAACCAGAATCAAAATAGAAAAAAGAAGTTTTAGGTTAAGGTGAACAATATGAAGTTACAACTTATGTACTCTTTTTTACGATCGGATATTAATGTGATAGAAAAAGAATTAAAAAAGACAGTTGCTTCTGAACAGCCATTAGTAGAAGAGGCGGCATTACAACTTATTGAAGCTGGTGGGAAGCGAATTCGTCCTGTATTTGTGTTGCTTGCGGGGAAATTTGGAGATTATAAGTTAGACGCAATTAAGCATGTAGCTGTTGCGTTAGAACTTATTCATATGGCTTCTCTTGTTCATGATGATGTTATTGATGCTGCGTTTTTACGCCGTGGTAGTGCAACTGTGAATGCGAAATGGGGAGATCGTATTGCAATGTATACAGGGGACTATTTATTCGCTAAGTCTCTTGAATGTATAACGAATATTGAAATTCCAGAGGCACATCAGGCTCTATCGCATACCATTTTAGAAGTTTGTAAAGGTGAAATCGAACAAATTAAAGATAAGTATAACTATGACCAAAATTTAAGAACATATTTAAGAAGAATAAAGCGAAAAACCGCATTATTAATTGCTGCAAGCTGCCAACTAGGAGCGATTGCTGCTGGCGCTAATCGTGATACGGTAAGTCGTCTGTTTTGGTATGGCTATTTCGTAGGGATGTCATATCAAATTATTGATGACATTTTAGACTTCGTTTCTACAGAAGAGAAACTTGGAAAACCTGCTGGTGGTGATTTACTGCAAGGAAACATTACGCTTCCTGCTCTATATGCTATGGAAGATCCGATCCTTTGCAAGAAAATCAGATCTGTACATGAAAATACAACAGCGGACGAAATGAAAGAAATTATTGAGGCTGTAAAAAATAGTGCTGCTATTGATCAAGCATTTGCGTTTAGTGAACGTTATTTACATAAAGCATTAGAAATTATAAAACCACTCCCACGTGGGCAAGCAAAGTATGCATTACAAAATGTAGCAAAGTATATTGGAAAACGAAAATTTTAGTGTTTTTTCTAAAAAATAAAATAATCTCTCTATTTCAAAACTATTGCACAATTGTGATAAGGGTGTTAATATGTGTGTGGGGATATACAATTACATACATAATTCAGAAGTGGAGAGATTTTTTATGGAAAAAACATTTCTAATGGTTAAACCAGACGGTGTACAACGTGCTTTCATTGGGGAAATTGTAGCTCGTTTTGAGAAGAAGGGCTTTCAATTAGTTGGTGCAAAATTAATGCAAGTCACTCCAGAAATTGCTGGACAACACTATGCTGAGCACACAGAGAAACCTTTCTTTGGTGAATTAGTAGA
This sequence comes from Bacillus tropicus, assembly GCF_001884035.1. GTDB lineage: Bacteria > Bacillota > Bacilli > Bacillales > Bacillaceae_G > Bacillus_A > Bacillus_A tropicus. Next base: position 211,086 of record NZ_MACG01000022.1, on the reverse strand, counting down.
CTTTATTACATCTGGCCCTGTATTCGCGATGGTATGGCAAGGGGAAGGTGTAGTAGATACAGCTCGTAACATGATGGGTAAAACAAGACCACATGAAGCAGCTCCTGGAACAATTCGTGGAGATTTCGGTGTAACTGTTGCGAAAAACATTATCCATGGTTCTGATTCGTTAGAAAGTGCAGAGCGCGAGATTGCTATTTTCTTTAAAGAAGAAGAATTAGTTGACTACTCAAAATTAATGAATGAATGGATTTACTAATTATTTTGAAATAATTTGTAAACGCTTTAATCACTGTGATAATAGTAGAAAGTGCAAGGAGAATAGGGGTATTCTTCTTGCACTTTTTTTATTTCAATTAGTTACGAAGTTTGAGCTGTTATGATATATTGATATGTAAAGTAAAGGCCTATCGGAGAATAAGCGAATGGCTGATGTATGAATAACTCTTTCATATTTTTAGAGTAATGAAAGATACTATTGTTGCTTAATATAGCGAGATAAATACATATACGAAAAGAGGAATAACGTATGCGATATATTACAGCTGGTGAATCTCATGGTCCACAACTTACAACGATTATAGAAGGTGTTCCAGCCGGACTACCATTAGTAGCGGATGATATAAATGAAGAGTTAGCTAGAAGGCAAAAGGGGTATGGGCGTGGTAGACGCATGCAAATTGAAACAGATCAAGTGCAAATTGTAAGTGGTGTTAGACATGGAGAGACATTAGGTTCTCCAATTGCACTTGTTGTCGAAAACCGTGATTTTGCACATTGGACAAAAATTATGGGTGCAGAGCCGTTAACGGAACAAGAAGAAAAAGAAATGAAAAGGAAAGTAACAAAACCAAGACCTGGACATGCTGATTTAAATGGTGCGATTAAATATGGTCATAGAGATATGAGAAATGTACTGGAACGTTCTTCAGCTCGCGAAACGACAGTACGTGTTGCTGCTGGTGCGGTTGCTAAAAAGGTGTTAGCCGAACTTGGTATTACAGTAGCGGGCCATGTAATTGAAATTGGTGGTGTACAGGCTAAGGAGACTACGTATCGTTCAATTGAAGAATTAAAAAGTATTACAGAAGCATCACCTGTCCGTTGTTTAGATGAAGAAGCTGGTAATCAAATGATAAAAGCAATTGATGATGCGAAAGCGAATGGTGATTCAATCGGTGGCATCGTTGAAGTAATTGTGGAAGGGATGCCGATTGGAGTAGGAAGCTATGTGCATTATGATCGAAAACTAGATGCAAAATTAGCAGCCGCGATTATGAGCATTAATGCCTTCAAAGGTGTCGAGATTGGAATTGGTTTTGAAGCAGCACATAGACCGGGTAGCGAAGTTCATGATGAAATTTTGTGGAATGAAGAGCATGGATATACACGAAGAACAAATAACGCGGGTGGTTTAGAAGGTGGTATGACGACTGGAATGCCAATTGTTGTGCGCGGAGTGATGAAACCGATACCTACACTATATAAACCGCTTCAAAGTGTCGATATTGATACGAAAGAGCCTTTTACAGCGAGTATTGAACGTTCAGATAGTTGTGCTGTTCCAGCAGCTAGTGTCGTTGCAGAAGCGGTTATAGCTTGGGAATTAGCTATAGCTTTAATAGAACAATTCGGATTAGATCGTATGGACCTTATTCGTGAAAATATTGAGAAACATAATGAATATGCGAGGGGATTTTAATGGGAAACATACATATTCAAACGAAGTCAAAAGAATATGATGTACACGTTGGAAAAGAAGCGTTGTCACATTTGATAACAATTGTTCAAAATATGCAGCCAGCTGTGTCTAATGTAATGATCATTTCAGATGAAGCTGTTGCATCTTTACATTTACAGACAGTTGTAGATGCGTTGCAAATAGAGCAAAAAGTATTTTCATTCGTTGTACCGAGTGGTGAAAAAGAGAAGTCCTTTGAAAATTTCTATGCGGCTCATACGTCAGCTCTTGAAAATAAATTAGATAGAAATTCTTTAATTGTTGCACTTGGAGGTGGGATGATTGGAGATTTAGCTGGTTTTGTTGCTGCGTCGTTTATGCGTGGAATTCGCTTTGTTCAAGTTCCGACGACTTTATTAGCTCACGATAGCGCAGTAGGTGGGAAAGTAGCGATTAATCATCCGTTAGGTAAAAATATGATAGGAGCATTCCATCAACCAGAAGCAGTTGTATATCATACGCCATTTTTACAGTCTCTTCCCGAAAAAGAGTGGCGTTCAGGTTATGCAGAAGTGATAAAACATGCACTAATTGGTAATGTAAAGTTGTATCATTGGCTAAAAGAAGAAGTGCAAACATTAGCAGATCTTCGTGATGAGAAGTTAATTCACATATTAACGAAGGCGATTCCTGTAAAAGCAAACATTGTATCGCAAGATGAAACAGAAAAAGGTGTACGTGCCCATTTGAACTTTGGACATACGTTAGGACATGCTCTTGAAAAAGAGCTAGGGTATGGAAATATTACTCACGGTGACGGTGTAGCGGTTGGAATGTTATTCGCCATATTTTTAAGTGAGCAAGTGTACAAGGTTGATCTTGCTTATGAAGATATGAAGCAGTGGTTCTTGAGATACGGCTATCCAAAAATGCCAAGAGATTTGAATGTAGAGCGCCTCGTCGGGTTGATGAAACAAGATAAGAAAGCAAATGCAGGAGCAATTCATATGGTGCTTATGCAGGAATATGGGGTAGTGAATGTCGTATCTATTTCAGATGAGACTGTTCATATTGCGTTAGAGGCATTTCAAAAAGATATGGTTTAAAATGATAGCGAAGTGCTGTGAAGTGCTCATTTAGAGGTATTCTCGTAATAGTGACGGTTATGATAAAAGATTACAGTAAGGGGCTATAACTGTATTGTAATCAAATTGAATGAAATGACTGGGGGAAGAAAAATGAGAGTGAAAGAGCAATTGTTAACTTTGAGAGCGTATGTGCCTGGGAAAAATATTGAAGAAGTAAAAAGGGAATATGGATTATCAAAAATTGTGAAATTAGCATCGAACGAAAATCCATTCGGTTGCTCAGCGCGTGTGACAGAAGCATTAACTTCTTTAGCGAGTCAATATGCCCTTTATCCAGATGGATATGCCTTTGAACTTCGGACAAAAGTAGCGGAACATTTAGGTGTAAAAGCAGAACAACTACTATTTGGTAGTGGATTAGATGAAATCATTCAAATGATTAGCCGAGCGTTACTACATGAAGGAACAAACGTTGTAATGGCGAATCCTACGTTTTCGCAATATCATCACCATGCTGTTATTGAAGGAGCAGAAGTTCGTGAAGTACCACTTAAAGATGGCATTCATGATTTAGATGCGATGCTAGAGCAAGTAGATGAGAAAACGAAGATCGTATGGATTTGTAATCCGAATAATCCGACAGGTACATATGTAGAGAAGCAAAAATTACTTTCATTTTTAGAATCAGTTCCTAAGTCAGCGCTCGTTATTATGGACGAGGCATATTATGAATATGCGGGGGCAGAAGACTATCCGCAAACGTTACAACTTCTTGAAAAGTATGAAAATCTTATGGTTTTACGCACATTTTCAAAAGCATATGGTTTAGCTGCTTTCCGTATTGGATATGCGGTTGGTAATGCGAAGTTAATCGGACACCTAGAAGTAGCAAGGTTACCATTTAATACATCGACTGTAGCGCAATCTGTAGCACTTGCTGCATTAGAAGATCAAGCATTTTTACAAGAATGTGTGAAAAAGAACGAAGAAGGATTACATCAATATTACGCATTTTGTAAGGAGTATAACGTATTCTATTATCCATCTCAAACAAATTTCATTTTCCTGAAACTGGGTATTCCTGGTAATGAAGCTTTCGAACGATTAATGAAAAAAGGATATATCGTTCGTTCTGGTGCTGCATTTGGTATCGATGATGGTATTCGTATTACTGTCGGTTTGAAGGAAGAAAATGATGAAATTATAGAGTTGCTGAAAGAGCTTGTAAATGAGCAAGTACAGAAAGAAGAAACATATTCTTAAGAGATTGTGAAGGCTCCTATTATAGGAGTCTTTTTTATCACATTAAAAATAAAATTTGAAGACTGGTAAGTAAGTTGTTCTGTAAACCACGGTTTGTATGGCTCGATAATTAGTGAGAGAAGTTATTTGCACGGTCATAAAAGAAAACGGTACAATAGAAAGTAGTAATGCGGTATCGGTGTCATATTTGAATCGTTATCAGTGAAAGTACAAGAAGAAGTATGCTCATTCTAAAGGTTGCGTTCTTACACTTAGTTGCTTATGATAAAGTGAAACTTTAATCAGTGGGGAGATGTTTATCCCCCGCTGATTATTAGTTGAACCAATCGGGCATTTATGGGCAGTTGACCCCAAAACTAACTTCTTTGCCTTAGCTGAATTTTGAGGTGGGGTCTTACTGCCCGTTAATAGCGGGGTAAATGAACAGAAAAGAATATTTTTTAGAATTAAAGGAGACGTTTATGCAAAAGTTTGAACAAGCTGTTTCATATATTGAAAATGGTGAAGCTGAAAAAGGGTTACAATTATTAAAAGAACAATTAAAAATTGCGAATGATGAAGAGAAGTATGATATCGCTCGCTATTATCATACACTTGGATTTACGGATGAAGCGTTAGCTATTACAGAAGACTTACGTTTATTGTATCCAGAGGAAAGTGAATTTACTGTATTTTTAGCAGAATTATATATTGATCTAGACAAAGAAGATGAAGCGATTGAAGTGCTTCATGATATTCCAGAAAATGATGATTTATATGTTCAATCGCTATTACTTGTGGCGGATTTATTCCAAATGCAAGGTTTCGATGATGTAGCAGAACAAAAACTATTAAAGGCGAAAGAAATGATGCCTGATGAACCTGTCATTACGTTTGGATTAGCAGAGTTATATAGTAGTAAAGGTGAAGAACAAAAGGCAATCACTCATTATGAGTCGCTATTAGCGGAACATAAAGTAATGGGGGGTGTTGTCATTGCGCTACGCCTTGGAGAAACGTTAAGTGCTATTGGAAATTGGGAAGAGGCGATTTCTTACTACGAAGCAGGTTTAGAGGAACAAAAAGATATCCACTCATTATTTGGATATGCCTTCACATTATATCAAGGTGAAGAATACCAAAGAGCAATTGGTGCTTGGCAAGAACTAAAAGAATTAGACCCTGAATACGCATCGCTGTACATGTATTTAGCGAAAAGCTATGAAAAAGAAGGAATGCTTCAAGAAAGTTATGAAACACTTCATGAAGGAATTAAAGTAGATGAGCTTTCTGTACCATTTTATGTAGAATTAGCTAACATTGCGGCGAAATTAGGGAAAATAGCGGAAGCAGAGGAAGTGCTTCAAAAAGCGCTTGAGTTAGATCCAGGACATTTAGGGGCAACATTAAAATATGCGTATATTTTAAAAGAACAAGAAAAGTATGAAGAGCTAATTGCTGTTGTAGAGCGTGCGATTGACAGCGGAGAACCAGATACACAACTACTTTGGGATCTTGCGTTTGCAAAAAAACAATTAGAAATGTATTCGGATGCATTAAAACACTATGAAAGTGCATATACTTCTTTTAAGAATCATCCAGACTTCTTGGAAGAGTACGGTTATTTCTTATTGGAAGAAGGTATGCGAAAAGAGGCGAAAGAAGTATTTACTCAGTTAATACAACTAGACCCGACACAAATTCATATTGAAGAATTGTTATATAATTTAGAGGATTTTTCATAAGTTGGAAGGAAACTGAATACCGCTTCTTGAATCTAAAAAGAAAAGAGAAAGACAGAGGAGGGACTTAATTGCTATGAATACCCCTGTTTCTGTAAACGAGAAGAAGGATTTTGTAAAATGGTTTTTGAATAATTACCAACTGAAACAGCGTGAATGTGTATGGATTTTGAATTATTTAATGAGTCACGACCAATTGATGCATAAAGTCCACTTCGTAGAGCATGCAAAATATTGTCCGCGTGGTTTAGTAATGTCCGCGAATTGTGTAAAAGACACACCGTTTCACTTTTTTAAGCAAAATGTTATGACAACAGATGCTGAAAAATCGTTTCATGATATTCGTTTAAATCGAGATGAGGATATTTATATTCAACTCAATTTTAAATCATCGTTTCAAAATGCCAATTATGTAGCTGTATTAGAAGAAAACCCGTATTTACCAAAGCACATTGAAGTAAATGAAAAAGATCGTTTACTTGCAGAAAGATTTTTAGAAGAAAGTGTATTTTCTTTTAGAAGAGAACGTCTTCTAAAGCAAATTGATGAAGCGCTGGATAAGCAAGATAAGGAAGCGTTTCATAGGTTAACAGCGGAGTTAAAGATGTTATAGAATTCATTTGGATTCATAAAATTTTACAAATTTCAGACTTTTTAAGAAAAACTACCTTAATATAGGTAGTTTTTCTTTTTTTACCTCTTTTAGTATGGTTTAATATATATAAAGTGAAAGTTCTGTCATTTATAGGTGAAGGAGGGACGAAATTTGAAATGGATTGTAAAAGATGTGGAACAGTTTGAGCAAGCAAGAGAGTATGTAGATACAGGTGTAATACCACTTTTATCAATTTCGGCAGCGAAAGAAATGAAAACAGTAGTAGAACAAGGAGAATTTATCGAATTGTTGAGTATGGAGTTGGAAAGAGAATATAAAGGAAGAGTACTTTTACTACCTGCATTTACGTATTTAGTAGAAAGTCAAAAAAACGAAAAAGGTCGTTTGCAAGAATGGACAAATCATTTACAAAAGCAAGGTTTTAAGCATATTGCTTATGTTACAAGTGATTTTTCATGGAAAGAAGATATGCAAGAATTGCAGGGAGATTTATTTTGGTTTCCTTCATTAGCGCTAGAACAATTTAGTGATCAAGCGAAAAGAGAAGTGATTCATGCACATATAAAAAATATAATGGTAATGTTAGAAGAAAAATGGGGAAAGTAATAATAAACAGAAAGTTCTTATTATTATGAGTAGTATGATATTGACCTGTGCATGAGCGTATTATATCATGATAGTGTCCTAGTTTTTATTTTTTATATAATTTATCACGAGGGGACAATTTCTGATAGAGGGGGGAAATTTTCGTGAGCGAGAAAGAACATCGTGTGTCAAGAAGACAGTTTTTAAATTACACCCTTACAGGGGTAGGAGGCTTTATGGCAGCGGGTATTTTAATGCCGATGACGCGATTTGCGCTTGATCCGGTGTTAAGAAAAGAAGCAGGAACGGATATGGTTGCTGTTGCACAAGTAAAGGATATTACGACAGAGCCGAAACGTTTCGACTTTAAGGTGAAGCAGGTTGATGGTTGGTACAAGTCCGAAGAGCCAAAATCAGCTTGGGTTCATAAAGATGAAAGCGGAGACATTGTTGCGTTCTCTCCAGTATGTAAACATTTAGGATGTACAGTTAACTGGAATTCGGACAAAGCACATCCGAATCAATTCTTTTGTCCATGTCACGGGGGCCGTTACACAAAAGACGGGATGAACATTAAAGGCACGCCGCCCCTTGCTCCACTTGATGTATACGAATCTAAAGTGAAAGATGGAACGCTGTATCTAGGAAAAGCGAAGCCAAGAGGGGGTGCAAAGTAGATGCTAAATAAAATTTATGATTGGGTAGATGAAAGGTTAGATATTACACCAATATGGCGTGATATCGCTGATCATGAGGTACCTGAACATGTAAACCCGGCACATCACTTTTCTGCATTCGTTTATTGCTTTGGCGGACTTACCTTTTTCGTTACTGTAATTCAAATTTTATCTGGAATGTTTTTGACGATGTATTATGTGCCTGATATTAAAAATGCTTGGGAATCGGTTTATTATTTACAAAATGAAGTTGCATATGGACAAATTGTTCGTGGTATGCACCACTGGGGTGCTAGTCTCGTAATTGTAATGATGTTTTTACATACACTTAGAGTTTTCTTCCAGGGTGCGTATAAAAAGCCTCGTGAGCTAAACTGGATTGTTGGTGTTCTTATTTTCTTTGTTATGTTAGGTCTTGGTTTTACCGGATATTTATTACCGTGGGATATGAAAGCGTTATTTGCTACGAAAGTAGGGATTCAAATTGCAGAGCAAACGCCGCTCATTGGTCCTTACATTAAAACATTACTCGCTGGTCATTCCGAAATTGTTGGCGCTCAAACATTAACTCGCTTCTTTGCTATTCACGTCTTCTTCTTACCAGCAGCACTTCTAGGTTTAATGGCCTTCCACTTCATCATGATTCGCAAACAAGGTATTTCCGGTCCGCTATAAGAGATTGCTAAATTAAAGGGGAAAGAACTAAAGGAGGGAGATTATGCATCGCGGCAAAGGGATGAAGTTTGTAGGAGATTCTCGGGTACCAGTAGCTCGGAAACCAAATATTCCAAAAGACTATTCTGAATACCCAGGGAAAACAGAAGCATTTTGGCCGAACTTCTTGTTAAAAGAATGGATGGTTGGTGCAGTCTTTTTAATCGGTTATTTATGTTTAACAGTGGCGCATCCGTCACCGCTTGAGAGAATGGCGGATCCAACTGATGCCGGATATATACCACTTCCAGATTGGTATTTCTTATTCTTGTATCAGTTATTAAAGTATTCTTATGCTTCTGGCTCATTTACTGTAATTGGAGCTTTTATTATGCCAGGGATTGCGTTTGGCGCATTACTATTAGCCCCATTTCTTGATCGAGGCCCAGAAAGACGCCCATTGAAACGTCCTGTAGCAACTGGATTTATGCTTCTAGCAATTGCATCGATTATCTTTTTAACTTGGGAATCTGTAGCACACCACGACTGGGAAGCTGCAAAAAAACAAGGAGCAATTGTAAAAACAGCACCAGTTGATAAAAATGATGACGGCTATAAATTAATGCAAAAAAATACTTGTTTAACATGTCATGGTGACAATTTACAGGGCGGGGCAGCAGCACCGGCACTGCAAAACTTAACTTTAAAGCCAGAAGAAATTGCTAAAATTGCGAAAGAAGGAAAAGGTTCCATGCCTAAAGGTGTATTTAAAGGTACAGATGAGGAACTGAAGAAGCTTTCGGAATTTGTTGCAAAGTATAATAAAAAATAATAAAAAGCTGACTACAAAATTTGTAGTCAGCTTTTTATTTTGATGATAGAAAGTTTACTATATAATAGAGTAGAGTTTGATGAAAGAATGAAAGGTGTTGGACATACAGCTTGGTTTACTTGTATGCAATGTTAAGGCAACGCTCCGTATTATTATTTTTATTAATTGTTAACATGTTAGGTACGATATACGGATTTATATGGTATGGAAATCAATTAAAAGAAACTTCACCTATATTTTGGCCGTTTGTACCCGATAGCCCTATGGCGAGTCTCTTTTTTGTCTTTGTTTTAATTGCTTTTTTAATAAAGAAAAATTGGGGATTAATAGAGGCGCTAGCGATTGTTACTTTAATAAAATATGGAATATGGGCTGTTGTTGTAAATGGGATTATGATCTATGTAAAAGGTCCTATTGGTTTTATCGGTTATATGTTAATGCTTTCACATTTTGCCATGGCAGTACAAGCAGTACTATATGCACCGTTTTACCGTATAAAAAAATGGCATTTTGCGGTAGCGGCTATATGGACATTACATAACGATGCAATTGATTATTTGTTTTGGCAAATGCCGAGATATGGAATTATGCATTTGTTTGTAGGGGAAATTGGTTATTTTACGTTCTGGCTAAGCATTGCTGTGCTTTGTATGACATATTATTATTGCTTACGTGAGAATCGAAAACAGTTTTCTTTATGATAGTTAGAACATTAGGGGGAGAAAATGAAGAAAAATACGAGTGTTACAAAAATATTGGATCGATTGATTACGATAATTGTTTCATATAGCATAGCATTTTCTATATTTGCACTCGCAACAACGGCGGTTGTATATGGAAAATGGTTATATTATTTTGAAATTGATTTTTTAAACATTCCCGATTTAGCAGATATGACGAAGGATGATATTAAAAGAAATTATGACGTGCTTATCACATATTTATCTCCGTTTTATGATGGAGCATTACAGTTGCCCACATTAGATATGTCTACAAATGGGCGTATTCATTTTGTAGATGTGAAAAATATTTTAGTAAAGATTCAATATGTGATGTATGCGACAATTATGATTGCAATAGTAGGCGGCATGTATTTATTAAAAAAGAAAAATGAGAAGTTTTTACTGCATGGATCGATTGTAACAATTGTCTTTCCAATCGCGCTGATGTTGCCTATCGCTATTAATTTTGAAAAGAGTTTTGTATTATTCCATAAGCTTTTGTTCAGTAATGATTATTGGATGTTTGATATTGAAACGGATCCAATTATACTAATGTTACCAGAAGAATTCTTTATGCATGCAGCGTGTGCTATTCTATTATTTATTTTATGTGGCAGTATAATTTGTTATAGCTTGTATAAATATTTCGTAAAAAAGAAAAGGAATTCAAAGGAAAAATTCTCTGTTTAAAGAGAATTTTTTTGTTTGTAAAACGATAATATATTTTTCGGTCCAGTTCTGTTCTATTCTTGTCCAAATTAACATATTTTGTACTAGTAGTTATAGGGGGGACCGTGATGAAGAGAACATTAATTGGATTGATAGCATTTCTAATTATAATGTTTCCGTTACGTATATATGCTGAAGAGTGGAGTGAACTAACAGGATTGTTGGATGACTCATTACAATTAGTGAAGCGTAATGAAGATGAAAAAGCAGTACAAGTATTACAACATTTCTCGGAGCAGTTTGTCATAAAGGGGAATGAAAAGAAGCAAGAAGTAACGCCAGATCAAGTTAGAGTTATTTCTTTAGCTTACGACAACGCGAAACAATCTCTCGAGGAAGAAGATGTAAGTAAACAAGTTAAAATTGATAATGTGCTAGCCCTGCAGCTCGCTGTTGATGCACAAGTATCGAAGTATCAACCACTTTGGATGGAAAGAGAAGGAAAAGTAATGGGTGCCTTTTCTCAAATGGAAAAAGCGATGACAAAAGAAGATACGGGACAGTTTCAACAAACGTTAAACACATTTTTACATGAATTTAATATTATTTATCCAAGCTTAATGATAGCCCTGCCAGAAAACGAAGTGCAGCGTGTAAATGCCCATTTATCTTATTTGGATGAATTTCGTAACGTTATGTTAAAAACGAAAGGTGGGCAAATGCAATTAGGAATCATTAAAGGGGATTTGCAAAAAATATTTCATACAGTAAAAAAAGATGAAATTGCACCCTCTCTCATTTGGTTTATGACAATTACTGGAGGCCTTATTTTATTCACATTAACTTATGTTGGGTGGAGAAAGTATAAAGGAGAGAGAGAAAAAAGAAAAAGTAATGTACATTCTAAGAATAGATAATGTAATAAATAAAGATACGGATTGTAAGTTTTATTCATTGACAATGGTGGCAGAAGAAAATAGAATGGGAAGTACTATAATTAAAACTTCAATGGAGGTTCAGAGATTCATGATGTTTTATTTAATTTACTTCGCGATCATTTTGATCATACCGTTGTATGCACAGTCAAAAGTACGTAGTGCCTATAGCAAGTATTCACAAGTTTATTCAACATCGGGTATGACAGGAGCGGAAGTGGCTCGGAAAATTTTAGATGAGAATGGATTATACAACGTAGCTGTTGAAGAAACACCAGGTCATTTATCAGACCATTATGATCCAACTGCCAAAACAGTTCGATTATCAACAGATAACTATTACGGTCATTCAGTTGCTGGTACAGCAGTTGCAGCACACGAAGTAGGACACGCAATTCAAGATGCAAAAGATTATAACTTTATGCGTATTCGTCATTCATTAGTGCCAGTTGCAAACTTTGGATCGAATATTTCTTGGATATTTATTATGATTGGTGCCTTTGCATCTATGGCTAACTTATTGTTATTAGGTATTATCTTAATGGCAGCAGGTGTTGTGTTCCAACTTGTTACATTACCAGTTGAGTTTGATGCATCCAAGCGTGCAATGCAACAAATTGAAGCGCTAGGTATCGTATCAACAGATGAATATGGGCAAGCTCGTAAAGTATTAAATGCGGCAGCATTAACATATGTAGCAGCTGCAGCTGTAGCGGTATTTGAATTATTACGTCTCGTATTAATGTATACTGGTATGCAACGCAGCGACGACTAAAGACTATCATTTTGATAGTCTTTTTTTGTTGTATGGATTGAATCATATAATGTATTGCAAATAGAAATAATAGAAGTAATGCGGAAAGGCGGTGGGGGAATGAAATATCCAGGCCATTTAGTAAAACAAGTGAAAGAGCGTAGTGCTTCGTATCAATTAGAAGGTTTTTTAAGTGGACAAGGTCCTGAAAATCCTAAATTTATGTTGTTAGGAGAAGCGCCTGGTGAAACAGAAATTCATAATAGGATCCCGTTTAGTGGGAGAGCGGGAAAACAATTAATGGATTTTTTAAAACGTATTCACGTTACAAGGGAAGAAGTATATATTACGAGCGCTGTTTGGAGTAGACCTTATAAGTGGCGAGAGAAAAAAGAACGAAATGGTGAAATCATACAAAAGAAGTATAATAGAACGCCAAATCAAGGAGAAATAATTGCCCATGCGCCTTTGTTAGATTATGAATTAGAGAAAATAAATCCGAAGCTTATCGTCACGCTTGGAAATATCGGTCTTCAACGTTTAACAGGAAAAGATAAAAAAATCACAGATGTACACGGACAATTATTAAAACAGCCCATTCAAAAATTAAAGGATATGCAAAGTGCAGAGTTTACATGGTCAGAGAAAGAATATCATATTTTTCCGACCTTCCATCCTGCTTCCATTTTTTATAATCGGAGCTTATTGGAGCTTATTTATGAGGATTTAGAGAAACTTAGCCAATATGTAATAAAAAACTAGAAAAGCGAAAAAGCTTTTCTAGTTGTATTTATGTATGTAATGGATTTTTATTTTCATCTAGTGTAAAACCTTCACCAACTACATCATGTACGTCACTTACAGCAACAAATGCATGAGGATCTACAGAAGTAATAATATTTTTTAATTTCACAATTTCATTTTTAGCAACAACGCAATATAATACGTTCCGTTCGACTTTTGTATACGATCCAACAGCTTTTAAAAAGGTTGCTCCGCGCTCCATCTCAGATAAAATTTTGGCAGCAATTTCATCGTTTTTATCTGAGATAATAGTTGCGCCTTTTGCTGCATAGGCTCCTTCTTGCATAAAATCAATGACTTTCGCCCCAATAAAAACAGCAACTAACGTATACATACCCTCGCGATATGATAAATAGGTAAGGATAGAGACGATAATGACGATAGCATCAAACATAAACATCGTTTTCCCCATACTCCAGCCAACATATTTATGAGCGAGTCTCGCGATAATATCTACACCGCCAGTAGTCCCGCCGTATTTAAATATGATCCCAAGACCGATACCAATAAATGCTCCGGCGAATAAAGCCGCGAGTGTCATGTCGTTTTGTAAGTTTACATGTAAGTTGAGAATTTCGTAACGCTGAAAAATCCATAGAAATAAAGATACGCTAAAGGTGCCGATTAGTGTATATATAAATGTCGTTCTTCCAAGTAACTTCCAACCAATAAAAAATATAGGGATATTTAAAATTAAGTTTGAATAAGAAGGGTCAAACTTAAATAGAAAATACAATAATAGTGTAATACCGGTAAATCCACCTTCTGCAAGGTGATTTTCAATATTGATATTCACAATACCGAAAGAAAAAATAGCGGAACCGATTAAAATGAAAATGATATTTCGAATCTTCAAATTTGATGTCATATAGAAATCCCCCTAATTATGTAAATGGCATTGCTCCGCTGAAACGGTAAAACATAATGATAAGTAATTTCTAGTTGCTAGTGAAAATAGTGAAGGCTGTAAAAGCGCAAAAGAAAGTTTCACTTTACCCCGTACCAACGGCTGGTAGGAGATAAAGCTCTGAAGAAAGGCGAACCAGCCGTAGGAACCCGATTGGTGTAGGCTAATCTTTTGCAAAAAGCGCAAAAGAAAGTTTCACTTTATTATAGTCTATCCAAAAAAGGGTCGCAAATAGGTGTTTGGCGGGGAATAATATTTGTCAAATCGCGATGAATTGGCTAACATGAAAGAGGAAGGATTAGAGGTGAATTGTATGGAAGCGAAAACGATGAAGGATATGCAGAAAGAAGTAGATGCATATATTGGTCAGTTTAAAGAAGGTTATTTCAGTCCACTTGCAATGATGGCTCGTTTAACGGAAGAAATGGGGGAGCTTGCAAGAGAGGTTAATCATTATTATGGTGAGAAACCGAAGAAAACAACTGAAAAAGAACGTAGTATTGAAGAAGAGCTTGGAGATGTATTATTTGTTATGATTTGTATGGCAAATAGTTTAAATATTGATTTAGAAACAGCACATAACATTGTAATGAATAAATTTAATACTCGCGATAAAGATCGCTGGACACGTATTGATGAGGGAGAGAAAGAATAATGAAAGAAATTAAAGTAATTATCGCTGGACCAAGAGGACGTATGGGACATGAAGCAGTTCTTCTTATGGAAAGAACGGAACATTTTAATTTAGTAGCAGCAGTGGATTATAAGCATGGTGGAGAGAAAATCTCTGATTTACCGGGCATGCCAGCGCTAGATGCACCTATTTACGCAGATTTACATACTTGTTTAGAGGAAGTAGAAGCAGATGTGTTGTTAGATTTAACAACGCCAGAAGTTGGGAAACAACACGTTACACTAGCAGTTGAGCGTGGTCTTCGTTCTGTTATTGGTACAACTGGATTTACAGAAGAAGAGCTAAAACAATTAACCGAGACTGCAAAAGAAAAAGCAGTAGGAACAATTATTGCTCCAAACTTTGCGATTGGTGCAGTTCTTATGATGAAATTCTCACAAATGGCAGCGAAGTACTTCCAAGATGTTGAAGTAATTGAATTGCATCATGATCAAAAATTAGATGCACCATCTGGTACAGCTGTAAAAACAGTAGAATTGATTCGTCAAAATCGTGAATCCAAGCAGCAAGGTCATCCAAATGAAGTAGAGCAACTAGAAGGAGCTCGTGGCGCAAATGTAGACGGCATTCACATTCATAGTGTACGTTTACCGGGACTTATTGCACACCAAGAAGTAATGTTTGGTGGAGACGGACAAATGTTAACAGTTCGTCATGATTCATTCAATCGTGCATCATTTATGTCTGGTGTAAAACTATCAATTGAGACAGTAATGAATCTAGATCATCTTGTGTACGGTTTAGAAAATATTATCGACTAAAGGAGAGACAACGGATGAAAATTGCCTTAATCGCACATGACAAAAAGAAAAATGACATGGTTTCGTTTGCATACGCATATAAACCAATTTTTGAACAACATGAATTATTTGCAACAGGAACGACAGGGCTTCGTATTATGGAAGCGACCGGTTTAGTTGTAACAAGATATCAATCTGGTCCTCTTGGCGGCGATCAAGAAATTGGTGCAATGATTGCGAAAAATGATTTAGACATGGTAATTTTCTTCCGCGATCCATTAACAGCACAGCCGCATGAACCGGACGTGAATGCATTGCTTCGTTTATGTGATGTATATGCAATTCCACTTGCAACGAATATGGCAAGTGCTGAAATGTTAATGCACGCATTAGAGCGAGGAGATTTAGATTACCGCAAGTTAAGAAAATGAGGGGAACAATTATGAGTGGATTACATATATTAGCGTTTGGTGCTCATGCCGATGATGTTGAAATCGGCATGGCTGGTACCATTGCTAAATATACGAAGCAAGGGTATGAAGTAGGTATTTGTGATTTAACAGAAGCTGATCTTTCTTCTAATGGAACGATAGAGTTAAGAAAAGAAGAAGCAAAGGCGGCAGCTCGTATAATGGGAGTAAAAACGAGACTAAATTTAGCGATGCCAGACCGTGGTTTGTATATGAAAGAAGAGTATATACGTGAAATTGTAAAGGTAATTCGTACATATAAACCAAAACTAGTTTTTGCGCCGTATTATGAAGATCGTCATCCAGATCATGCAAATTGTGCAAAACTTGTGGAAGAAGCTATTTTTTCAGCGGGAATTCGCAAATATATGCCAGAGGTTCCACCACATCGTGTGGAGTCTTTTTATCATTATATGATTAATGGTTTTCATAAACCGAATTTTTGTATAGATATTAGTGAATACGTATCGCAAAAAGTGGGAGCATTAGAAGCGTATGAAAGTCAGTTTTCAACAGGGAGTGATGGTGTGAAAACGCCGTTAACAGAAGGTTACGTTGAAACTGTAGTCGCTCGTGAGAAAATGTTTGGAAAAGAAGTTGGAGTTTTATATGCCGAAGGGTTTATGAGTAAGAAGCCGGTTTTATTACATGCTGATTTAATAGGGGGATGTAAATGAAATTAAAAATAGGTATTACATGTTATCCTTCTGTAGGTGGTTCTGGAGTTGTTGGAACAGAATTAGGAAAGCAATTAGCGGAACGCGGGCATGAAATTCATTTTATTACATCGGGTTTACCATTCCGGTTAAATAAAGTGTATCCAAACATTTATTTTCATGAAGTGGCGGTAAATCAATATTCGGTATTTCAATATCCACCATATGATTTAGCGTTAGCGAGTAAAATGGCAGAGGTTGCACAAAGAGAAAACCTAGACATTTTACATGTGCATTACGCAATACCACATGCCATTTGTGCTTATTTAGCAAAACAAATGATTGGAGAACGTATTAAAATTGTTACAACCTTGCATGGTACAGATATTACTGTGTTAGGTTCCGACCCTTCGTTAAATAATTTAATTCGTTTTGGCATTGAGCAATCCGATGTTGTGACGGCTGTCTCACATTCATTAATTAACGAAACGCATGAGCTTGTAAAACCAAATAAAGACATTCAAACGGTATATAACTTTATAGACGAACGTGTATATTTCAAGCGTGATATGACTCAATTAAAGAAAGAATACGGCATAAGTGAAAGTGAAAAGATACTTATTCACATTTCAAATTTCCGTAAAGTGAAACGTGTGCAAGATGTTGTGCAGGCATTCGCTAAAATTGTTACAGAAGTAGATGCGAAGTTGCTTCTTGTTGGAGATGGACCAGAATTTTGTACGATTTTACAGTTGGTGAAAAATTTACATATTGAAGATCGCGTCTTATTCTTAGGGAAGCAAGATAATGTTGCAGAGTTACTTGCGATGAGTGATTTAATGTTACTTTTATCAGAGAAGGAGAGTTTTGGTCTTGTTTTATTAGAAGCGATGGCGTGTGGTGTACCTTGTATTGGAACAAGGGTTGGAGGTATTCCAGAAGTCATTCAACATGGTGATACAGGATATTTATGTGAAGTTGGCGATACAACAGGAGTGGCAGGTCAAGCCATTCAGCTATTAAAGGATGAAGAACTTCACCGTAATATGGGAGAGCGAGCAAGAGAAAGTGTTTACGAGCAGTTCCGCTCTGAAAAGATCGTTTCACAATATGAAGCGATTTATTATGATGTACTAAGGGATGACAAAAATGGAAAGATTTAAAAAAGCTAGTTCTATTATTGAGACTTTAAAGCAACAAGGACATGAGGCCTACTTTGTCGGTGGAAGCGTACGAGATCTTATTATCAATAGGTCGATTGGAGATATTGATATTGCGACATCTGCTTTACCAGAAGAAGTGATGGGGATATTTCCAAGACATGTTCCTGTTGGTCTTGAGCATGGAACTGTAATTGTAGTAGAAAATGGTGAGCCTTATGAGGTAACCACTTTTCGAACAGAGAGTGAATATGAAGACTTTCGAAGACCTAGTAGTGTTCAATTTGTTCGTTCATTAGAAGAGGATTTAAAACGTCGTGATTTCACAATGAATGCAATTGCAATGACAGAAGAAGGAAAAATGGTCGATTTATTTGCTGGACAGGAAGCGATTCAAAAGAGAGAAATTGTGACAGTGGGAAATGCTGCGGATCGTTTTCAAGAAGATGCCCTGCGAATGATGCGTGGTATTCGGTTCGTAAGTACGTTAGGTTTTTCTTTAGAGACGAAAACGAAACAAGCAATTGAAACATATGGACATTTGCTGGAACATATAGCAATTGAGAGAATTACAGTGGAGTTTGAAAAACTGTTAACTGGCACATATTGTGTGAAGGGTCTCAAAGAATTAGTAGAAACGAAACTATTTTCTCATCTGCCATATTTACAAATGTCAGAAGAGAGATTGTTAAAAGCTATGCAGTATAACTGGGATTCTTTTGAAACAGATATAGAGGCATGGGCGTTTTTCTTATATTGTATCGGGGAAGAACATCCATCTGTCTTTTTACGTCAATGGAAGTTTTCGAATAAAAAAATAAAAGATATCGTTGCAGTTTTATTAACAATCCGTAAGAGAAAGGAGAAGGATTGGGATACAGTTCTTCTTTATAAAACGGGAATTCATATCGCTGAAATGGCAGAAAGAGTATATGAAGCGATGATTGAAAGCTATGATAATACATCTGTTAACCGGGTACAAACGTTGTTTCAAGCATTGCCAATCAAGAGTCGACAAGAGATGAATGTGACTGGGAATGATTTGTTAAACTGGGCAAGTAAAAAGCCCGGTCCATGGGTTGCTGAAATGATTCAAAAGATTGAGGAAGCAATTGTACAAGGAAACGTAGTTAATGAGAAAGAGTGTATAAGGGAGTGGCTGCAAGAATGCAATCTACTATAAGAAAGCAGTTATTGCAAGTTTTTTCGGAATCGGATGGCGAGTTTGTATCTGGCCAAACGATTAGTGATAAACTTGGTTGTTCAAGAACCGCTGTGTGGAAACATATGGAGGACCTTCGGAATGAGGGATATGAACTTGAAGCTGTGCGTCGATTAGGCTATCGAATTGCTAGTAAGCCAGACAAAGTGACTGCGAATGAAATTCAGTTAGGGTTACAAACGAAACATATTGGTAGAACAGTGTACTTTGAAGAGTCTGTTGAATCAACGCAGCATATTGCAGCAAAGCTTGCTTATGAAGGTGCAGAAGAAGGAACGATTGTTGTGGCAGAAGAACAAACAGCGGGGAGAGGTCGTTTAAGCAGAAAATGGCATTCACCAAAAGGAACAGGGATTTGGATGAGTATAATTTTACGTCCATCAATCCCGGTTCATCATGCACCACAACTTACTTTGTTAGCCGCTGTTAGCGTTGCGCAAGCAATTGAAAAGTGCACAGGTGTAAATGTAGGAATAAAATGGCCGAATGATATTTTAATTCAAGGGAAAAAAGCTGTAGGTATATTAACAGAAATGCAGGCTGATCCGGATAAAATTAATGCTGTTATTATGGGTATTGGTATTAATGCGAATCAAAAGCAAGAACATTTTGATGAGGAAATTCAGCATATTGCTACTTCTTTAGCGATTGAATCTGGTAAGCCAATTGTTCGTGCAGAGCTTATGCAACAAATCTTTTTACAACTAGAAAAATTATATGAAGAGTATTTACAAAATGGTTTCTCTGTTATTAAAATTCTTTGGGAAAGTTACGCTGTGAGCATCGGGAAAGAAATTAACGCTCGAACGATGAGAGAGACGATTACAGGGGTAGCAAAAGGCATTACAGAGGATGGTGTATTGCTTCTAGAAGACCATGAAGGAAAAGTACATCACATTCATTCTGCGGATATCGAAATTAAGTAAA
Organism: Bacillus tropicus; assembly: GCF_001884035.1. Taxonomy (GTDB): domain Bacteria; phylum Bacillota; class Bacilli; order Bacillales; family Bacillaceae_G; genus Bacillus_A; species Bacillus_A tropicus. The sequence goes on along the minus strand of NZ_MACG01000022.1, from coordinate 191,309 downwards.
AGAAGTTCCTCTTTTGGAACTTCTTTTTTTATTTCAATATTTTGAAATGAGGTTGCAAAAATATTGGATTTTTTAGTACCTAATTTTCATTTTAAATGATTGTCCAGTTGCCCGTACTTGTCATTTGACAAGTACTTTGCCATCCATTCCTTTCAGGAGGTGATACCGGCATATTAATTCATATGTACCAGTACTTGTAGGTTTCACTGTCATACTTTTTTCTTTTCCTGACTCCACTACGACATCAATTCCGAGTTTTTTCACTGTAAAGGTGTGCTCACTCTTACCTTTATTTTTCAATAACAATGTTGTCGATTCTTCAATCGGAATCGTGATGACGTTTGGCTTAAAGTAATCATCGTTTAGCTCGACTTCAATCACTTTCGCTGACTCAACAGGTTGTGTTACGACGTTAACTGAGGCAAATACATTGAGGGAATTTAAAGTTATTACTCCCACAAAGATTACAAGAAAACCGATGAATCGAAATAACCATTTACTTATAGACATTCGCAATTCTCCTTTTGTAAGTATGTTTCCTCAATTAACCTGCATCATTATTTTAAGAGTTATACTATGCATGTAAACAAAGTTGTTTATATTTCTATAATTGAGTTATTCATAAAAATTTCACATATCGTAATAAGAATAAAAATTATTTTTTCAAAAAAATGTAGTAATTTCTTTTTGGAGTTTGCTATAATTAGTTCGAATGTGGGCAGTATCAGAGCGAACTGCACCATGATTCGAAGCAATACGAAAAATAATAACTTGGATTCTGCCTTGATCCAATAACGGACTGGGACAGAGGGATGAATAATGCCGACTAACACACAACCCTTCTGCCCTTTTATGGCCAGAGGGGTTTTTTATATGATTTCGGCCATCTCCTCTCTCCTGTATAAAGGAGGAGTAGTTTTTGAAAACGAAAACAGATTTTTTGAAAATGAAAGAGCAAGGTGAGCCGATTACAATGCTAACGGCGTATGATTATCCATCTGCTAAGTTAGCGGAAGAAGCTAAAGTTGATATGATCCTAGTTGGAGATTCACTTGGGATGGTTGTGCTCGGATACGATTCAACAGTACCTGTAACAGTAGAGGATATGATTCATCATACGAAAGCTGTACGCCGAGGGGCGAAAGAGACGTTTATTGTAACTGATATGCCATTCATGTCGTATCATGTGTCGCCTCAAGATACGATGGTGAATGCACGCCGCATCGTTCAAGAGAGTGGTGCTCATGCACTGAAGGTAGAAGGTGCAGGGGAAGTGGTATCCACTATTCATTACTTGACGAACGCGGGAATTCCTGTCGTGGCACACTTAGGCTTAACTCCTCAATCTGTAGGAGTACTAGGTGGGTATAAAGTACAAGGAAAAGATGCTGAAAGTGCAAAAAAATTAATAGAAGATGCGAAGAGATGTGAGGAAGCTGGTGCGATAGCGCTTGTGTTAGAATGTGTGCCAATGCAGTTAGCGGAATTGCTTTCGAAGCAACTAACTATTCCAACGATTGGGATTGGAGCAGGGAAAAAAGTAGATGGGCAAGTACTCGTTTATCATGATCTTATCTCATACGGCGTAAATCGTGTTCCGAAATTCGTGAAGCAATATACGTCTGTTCAAGAGGAGATTGTGCGAGGTATTTCACAATACGTTACTGAAGTAAAGACAGGACATTTTCCAGAAGAAATACATTCATTCACAATGAAAGAGGAAGAATGCTTAGCGTTATACGGAGGAAAACAATAATGAAAATCGTAACTACAGTGCAAGAGATGCAGCAAATTACAAACGAACTGCGTGCAAGTGGAAAAAGTATTGGTTTTGTTCCAACGATGGGTTATTTACATGAAGGTCATGCGACTTTATTACGTAAGGCAAGAGAAGAAAATGAAATTGTAGTGTTAAGTGTGTTTGTCAATCCGTTACAGTTTGGACCGAATGAAGATTTAGATCGATACCCTCGTGATATTGATAGAGATGAAAATATAGCACAAGAAAACGGTGTAGATTATTTATTTTATCCGAGCGTAGAAGAAATGTATCCAGCAGAACAAACGACAACAGTAGCAGTTGTGAAGCGTACCGATGTATTATGTGGCAAACAAAGACCTGGTCATTTCGCTGGTGTTGCGACTGTACTAATGAAGCTATTTAACATTACATTGCCAACGCGTGCTTATTTCGGTATGAAAGATGCACAGCAAGTTGCTGTCATTGAAGGATTTGTCGCTGATTTTAATATTCCGGTTACGATTGTACCAGTGGATATTGTAAGGGAAGAAGATGGGTTAGCGAAAAGTTCTCGTAACGTGTATTTATCACAAGCAGAGCGTGAAGAGGCTCCTCATTTATACCGTAGCCTATGTGTAGCGAAAGAAAGAATTGAGACAGGTGAACGGAATCCAGAAATCATTACAACTCTTGTGAAAGAGTATATTGAGACGTATACGAAAGGCACTGTAGATTATGCTGATTTATATGCTTATCCTTCACTACAAGTAATGGATAAAATTAAAGGACGAATCATTTTAGCAATTGCAGTTAAATTTGAAAATGTACGATTAATTGACAATATAACATTAACGGTTAAATAAGGGGGAGCATCTATGTTTCGCACAATGATGAGAGCGAAGTTACATCGCGCAACAGTAACAGAAGCAAATTTAAATTATGTAGGTAGTATTACAATTGATGAAGATTTAATGGATGCAGTAAATATTGTAGAAAATGAAAAAGTCCAAATTGTAAATAATAATAATGGTGCTCGCTTAGAAACATATGTTATTAAAGGAGAGCGTGGTAGCGGTGTTGTTTGTTTGAATGGTGCAGCTGCAAGGCTTGTACAGCCAGGGGATAAAGTTATTATTATTTGCTACGGTCTAGTGGCAGAAGAAAATATTCATAAACAAGAGCCAAAAATTGCAGTATTAAACGATAATAATCAAATTATTGAAATGTTAGGTGCTGAAAAAGCGGGCACGATATTATAAATAAGAAGGCTATCTCTATTACAGAGATAGCTTTTTTGTGCATCTTTTCATTAAGATGAGATAAAACGTGGTATAGTAACATTATATAATTTTGTGTTTGATAGGTAAGAAATTGAGGTGTTACATATATGAGTAAGCGTTATGTCGTTGTGGATTTAGAGACGACAGGGAACTCCTGGAAGGATGGGAAAGATAAAATTACCCAAATTGCAGCTGTTGTAGTGGAAGATGGAGAGATATTAGAGATTTTTTCATCTTTTATTAATCCGAAGAGAGAGATTCCGCCATTTATTACAGAGTTAACAGGGATTGATGAGAGTATGGTTAAGCAAGCCCCGTTATTTCAAGATGTAGCCCCGATGGTTGTTGAGCTATTACAAGGTGCAGCTTTCGTTGCACATAACGTTCACTTTGATTGGAATTTTTTAACGGAAGAATTAAGGCAGGCTGGATATACAGAAGTACATTGTCCTAAAGTTGATACAGTTGAGTTGGCGCAAATTCTTTTGCCGACGGCTGATAGTTATAAATTACGTGATTTAGCTAAACAACACGAATTAGAGCATGATCAACCGCATCGTGCGGATAGTGATGCTCTTGCAACAGCGGAATTGTTTTTACAATTTTTAAATGAAATTGAAAAGTTACCACTTGTCACCTTGCAATCGCTCTATGAATTGAGCGATGTTTTTCAAAGTGATATAGCGGATGTACTTTCTGAAAATATTTTAAAGAAAATGATGCATGGTAAAAAAGCGGCAGAGGGGTATGAGGTGTATCGAAATATTGCGCTTCGAAAGCGGAATTATTCTTTAAATCTCAGTGAAACATGTTCATCTAAATTTGATGCTTTCTTGCATAAGACAATCGATAAACTTGCATTGAATATGCCAAAGTTTGAAAAAAGAGAAAGCCAACAGATTATGATGAAGGAAATATATACAGCACTAAAAGATTCTAGGTTTTCACTAATTGAGGCAGGAACAGGAACAGGAAAGACTCTTGCATATTTACTTCCCAGTATTTATTTTGCAACGAAAAAAGAAGAACCTGTCATCATTAGTACCCAAACAGTACAATTGCAACAACAAATATTAGAAAAAGAAATTCCATTGTTACAGAAAATAATGCCATTTTCATTTGAGGTAGCTCTTTTAAAAGGAAGAAAGCATTATCTTTGTCTACATAAATTTGAATATGCTTTGCAAGAGGAAGAGAAAAATTATGATATGGCGCTCACAAAGGCAAAAATTTTAGTGTGGTTATTGCAAACGGAAACGGGCGATCGGGATGAATTAAATATTCCTGAGGGCGGAAAGTTACTTTGGAACCGTATTTGTAGTGATGTACATAGTCCGGGCGGGATGCAAAGCAACTGGTATAGTCGTTGTTTTTATCAACGAGCAAAGAATAAAGCATTATTTGCAGATATCGTTATTACAAATCATGCATTATTATTTCAAGATTTTTCAAGTGAAGAACCACTTTTTGCTTCATGTGAACATATTATTTTTGATGAAGCTCATCATATCGAGGAAGCGGCGAGTAGAACATTAGGTGAACAGTTCTCCTGTATGTATTTTCAATTAGTTTTATCTCGTCTTGGTACGCTAGAAACAGATGATGTACTTTCTAAAGTATATAAAATGATGAAAAAATCAGAGCAAGCCTCTCGTTCAACTTTCCGTATGGTGAGTCATAGTTTGAAGGAATTGAAATTTGATGCGGATGAGCTATTCCAAATGTTACGTGCTTTTATCTTTAAGCAAACAAAGCAGGAACAAGGGATAAGCAATATGCCGCTCATTTATCGATATAACACGGAAGTAGAGAAAGGTAAGTTATGGGATAGTATTACCGAGTTAACAAATCGTTTTGTGTACGATGTAAGAAAATTGTTGACTACACTTGAGAAGCAAGTTGACATATTGCAAAGTAAATTAGAATGGGAGATGCATGTTGTTACAGGTGAATTTATGCATTTAATTGAGTTGTTAAGAAAGATGGAACAATCTTTACAATTACTCATTTTAGAAAAAAATTCATACGTGACCTGGATGGAGACTGAAACGAAGGGAACAATTCATTCAACGGTTTTATATGCACAACCTGTTCATATTGGTGAAAGATTTGCTGATGAATTTTTAACTGAGAAAAAGAGTGTTATTTTCACATCAGCAACGCTAACAGTAAACGATTCATTTGACTATATAAAAGAAGAGCTAGGTTTACATGATTTTGCTCCTAATACATTGCAGGTCCCATCACCATTCCGTTTTGAAGAACAGATGAAATTAATGGTTTCAACGGATGTGCCTTTTATTAAGCAAGCAAGTAATGAAGAATATATTGAATCTGTGTCGGCACATATTGCAAAAATAGCGAAAGCTACAGAAGGTAGAATGCTCGTTTTATTCACTTCGTATGAAATGTTGAAAGAAGCGTATACGAATTTGAAAAATGATGAGGAATTAGAAGGGTATTTATTATTAACGCAAAGTGTGAATAATAAGAGCCGAAGTCGTCTCATTCGTAAGTTTCAAGAGTTCGACAAATCAATTTTATTAGGAACAAGTAGTTTTTGGGAAGGGATAGATATACCTGGAGATGCCCTTAGTTGTCTTGTTATTGTCCGCCTTCCCTTTACGCCTCCTCATCAACCAATGATGGAAGCAAAAGGAGAGTGGTTAAAAAATCAAGGAGAGGACGTATTCGCTAAGTTAGCACTCCCGCAAGCAATACTGCGCTTCAAACAAGGATTTGGTCGTCTAATTAGAACTAGTACAGATACCGGGACGGTGTTTGTACTAGATCGTCGTTTGACAAGCTCTTCCTATGGAAAACGTTTTTTACAATCAATCCCAACTGTCCCACTCTATGAAGGTTCTCTAGAAGAATTGTTAGAACAATTAAAGGAACGGCCAACTGAATAAAATTGGAAGAAAAAATACGCCTGAAGTACATTTAAACTTCAGGCGTAAAAAATGTGGGTAGGAGGAATTTTATTTTTCTTACTTCTTGTATACAAAATGTATTGGTTTTCGACTTGAAACCTTTTTTTGCAGTACATGTCCTGCTATAATAGATGGGTGATGAAGCAGGGGTTGTAAAGAATGTACTCTTATTGTAACCGCATTGCGTTCTTCTATAATTAGAAATTTTTGTGTAACGGAGGAGTTTTTTCATGGATAAGAAAATCGAAGTCCTATCAACGACGCGTATTAAATATTCGTCTGACTTGTATAAAATTGTTGATAGCTTGAATCGTACGTTAAAAGAGCAGGACCTCATGTTCGGATTAGCATTAGACGAAAAAGATAAAGAAACAGCTGTATTTACGATTTACAGAACGTAGTGATAAAATGAAAAAGTGGATCTTTACAATCATTATCGTAATCGTTGCTAGCGGAATATATGGGGCGTATGTTTATAATAAAGCAATGGAAAAGAAACTTCCTAAAGAGGCAAAATCTGTAGAAATTGCGAAAGAAAAAGCAAAGCTTACAAAAGTAAAATCTGTGGATTATTATAATGGAAATTCTTCATATACAGTCGTACAAGGTATAGACGAAAAAGGAGAACAAATTATTGTTTGGGTGCCTAATAAAAAAGGGAATGTCCTTGTGAAGAAAAAGAGTGAAGGTATTTCTGAAAAAGAAGCTTTGCAAAAGTTGGCTGAACAAGCTTCAGGAAAAGGCGATGAGCCGAAGCCAAAGCCAAAAGAAATTACAAAAGTAAAATTAGGTGCTCAAAACGATATTCCGTTGTGGGAAATTACATATATTGATCAGGAAGATCGTTATACGTATTATTATCTAGAATTTCAAAATGGGGTCTATGCTGGTCACTACAGCATTGAAAAATAGATGTAGGGGGAACTACAAATGAAATTAGCAAAGCGAGTAGCTGCTTTAACACCATCTGCAACTTTAGAAATTACAGCAAAGGCACAAGCGTTAAAAGCAGAAGGTCATGATGTAATTGGATTAGGGGCAGGAGAACCTGACTTTAATACGCCAGAACATATTATGGATGCTGCACATAAAGCGATGTTAGAAGGACATACGAAGTATACACCAACAGGTGGATTACAGGCGTTAAAACAAGAAATTGTGAAGAAATTTACTCGCGATCAAGGAATTGCGTATGATCCGTCTGAAATTATTGTATGTAACGGTGCAAAGCATGCATTATATACATTATTCCAAGTATTACTTGATGAAGGAGATGAAGTTATCATCCCAACTCCTTATTGGGTAAGCTATCCGGAACAAGTAAAGCTTGCTGGTGGTAAGCCAGTTTATGTAGAAGGTCTGGAAGACAATGAATACAAAATTACAGCGAAGCAGCTGCGTGAGGCAATTACAGAGAAAACGAAAGCAGTTATTATTAATTCACCGAGCAATCCAACAGGAATGATTTACAGCAAAGAAGAATTACAACAGCTTGGAGAAGTATGTTTAGAACATGATATTTTAATCGTTTCAGATGAAATTTATGAGAAATTAATTTATGGTGGAGCAGAATATACTTCGGTTGCCCAGCTTTCTAATGCATTAAAAGAACAAACACTTATTATTAATGGTGTATCTAAATCTCATTCTATGACAGGATGGCGTATTGGATATGCAGCAGGAAATAAGCAGCTTATTAAAGCGATGACGAACTTAGCGAGTCATAGTACGTCAAACCCTACTTCAATCGCTCAATACGGCGCAATCGCGGCATATGCAGGCTCACAAGAACCTGTAGAAACAATGCGTCAAGCATTTGAAGAGAGATTAAACATTATTTATGATAAATTAATTCAAATCCCTGGCTTTACTTGCATTAAACCACAAGGTGCGTTTTACTTATTCCCTAATGTAAAAGAAGCAGTAGCTTTATCAGGATACGAAACTGTTGATGATTGGGCAAAAGCTCTATTAGAAGAGGAAAAAGTAGCTCTTGTACCAGGTACAGGATTTGGTGCTCCAAATAACGTTCGTTTATCATATGCGACATCTCTTGAACAAGTAGAGAAAGCATTAGAACGCATTCATACGTTTATGAAAAGTAAAGTGCAAGCTTAATTGTATATTTTATTAACGTAATACAAAAAAACCTTCCTACATAATAGGGAGGTTTTTTTGACGAATTGTGGCAAAAAGAAATAGCGAAAGGTGTGTTATACTAGAGAGCGAGGTGTTTGGTGATGAAAAAGAAAATGATGTTACAGTGGTTTGAGCAGGGAAGCATTGCAATTCCAAAATTACTTATGATGCATTATAAAAAATTAGGATTAAATGAAACGGAATTTATGGTTGTACTTCATGTACATACATTTTTAGAATCGGGCAATTCGTTTCCGACTCCGTCAGAGATTTCAGAACGGATGACGATTAGTGAAATGAAATGTATGGAAGTCATCCAGACATTGATTCAAAAAGGTTTTTTATCACTAGAAGGTGGACAAAAATCAGAAGCGATGATGTGTGAAAGTTATTCTTTACAACCGCTATGGGAAAAAATATTGCATTTCTTAATGAATGAATCAATAGAGGAAGAACAAAAAGAAATAAAGCAACTACAAGTGAATTTATATACAGTATTTGAAAAAGAATTTGGAAGACCACTCTCTCCATTTGAATGTGAAACGTTGGGAATGTGGGAAGATCAAGATCAACATCATCCGAATTTAATTCAAGCGGCCCTCAGGGAAGCTGTAATGAGTGGTAAGCTTAATTTCCGATATATTGATCGTATTTTATTTGAATGGAAAAAGAATGGTATTAAAACAGTAGATCAAGCCCAAAATCAAGGACGGAAATTCAGAGCAAATCAACAACGAACGCAGCAAACGACAAAACAAGAGACGAAATTTACTGGGAAAGTGCCTTTTTATAATTGGTTGGAGCAGTAATGTAGGAGGAAGTATATGTTAAATAAAACGCAAATCCGCTATTGTTTAGACACAATGGCAGATATGTATCCAGAAGCACATTGCGAATTAATTCATGATAATCCGTTTGAACTAGTAATAGCGGTAGCGTTATCTGCACAATGTACAGATGCACTTGTAAATAAGGTGACAAAAAATTTATTTCAAAAATATAAAACACCAGAAGATTATTTAAGTGTTTCTCTAGAAGAATTACAACAAGATATACGTTCTATTGGATTGTATAGAAATAAAGCGAAAAACATTCAAAAATTGTGCCGGATGTTGCTGGATGATTATAACGGAAAAGTTCCAGAAGATCGTGACGAATTGACGAAATTACCAGGAGTAGGGAGAAAAACAGCAAATGTAGTTGTTTCGGTAGCGTTTGGTATTCCGGCAATTGCTGTTGATACGCATGTAGAGAGAGTGAGTAAACGGTTAGCGATTTGTAGATGGAAAGATTCGGTGTTAGAAGTAGAAAAGACATTAATGAAGAAAATTCCGATGGATGAATGGAGCGTTACACATCACCGTATGATTTTCTTTGGACGTTATCACTGTAAAGCACAGCGGCCACAATGTGAGGAGTGCCCTTTACTAGAAGTATGTCGTGAAGGAAAGAAGCGAATGAAGGGGAAATAAAGGATGGAGCGAGTTATAGAAATACCGAAAGAATTTCGATGCTTACCATTTTTTAAAGAAAGTATAAATTCGATTGCATATTATACAGAACAATCTTTTGAAGAAACAATACAAAATACTTATTTTATATATGATATTGAAAGACAATATGAGCCATGGAATGAAATTGAAAATAGTATTCCAGTACTATTGAATGTATGGAAAAGTAAGAATGAAGACATTGCGACACTATTTCGCAATAGAAATAAGCAAGAAGCTGAAGGCCCAATGATTCTTTTTGCAGCGCATTTGTTATCAATTGTATATTGGCTAAACGAGCAACCTGTTCATTGTTTGAACAAAATGGCAGATTACACGAGTAAGTTGGAAGTACAACCAGTTAATTTTATAGAGCGATATTCGTTCATTATAAAGAAACCGAATAATTATCATTCTTATATTCAGTTAGCGCAGTTGTATATTGAAATAGAAAAGCTATATGTAAAGAAAATGATAACAAAAAAGAAGTCCTTTTCTCGTTAAGAGAAAGGACTTCTTTTTTGTATTAAGATTCTGTTGTAACAACATTTCCGTCTGCGTGTGGTGAATCTTCGCCGGTATTTTGTTGTTGTTGCTGTTCTTGTTGTTTCTTAGCTTCTTCTTCAGCTTTTTTTCTAGCTTCCTCTTCAGCTTTCTTTTGAGCCTCTTCTTGCTGTTTACGTTGTTGTTCTTGTTGTTCTTGTTGTTTCTTAGCTTCTTCTTCAGCTTTTTTTCTAGCTTCCTCTTCAGCTTTCTTTTGAGCCTCTTCTTGCTGTTTACGTTGTTGTTCTTGTTGTTTCTTAGTTTCTTCTTCAGCTTTTTTCTTAGCTTCTTCTTGTTTTAGTTTATCTTCATTAGCTTTTTTCTGAGCTTCTTCATCAGCCTTTTTCTTAGCTTCTTCGTCAGCCTTCTTCTTAGCTTCGTCCTCGGCTTTCTTCGCGTCTGGAGTTCCGCCAGGCGCAGTGAAGGATGCTCCAACTGCAGGGCTTGTTCCAGTACCTTTTTTCGCTACTACAGAGAAGCTGTAAGTAACGCCTGGTTTAATACCACCAAGAGTAGCTGTTGTACCTTTTATTGATAAACTACCACTTGAACCGTCAGTCGCTTTATAGCTTGCGGCATACGCATCAACTTCTGCTGGTCCAGACCAGTTTAGTGTAACTGTGCTAGCGCCATCAAAAGTGACATTAAGACCACTAGGTGCATCTACTTTAATTTGTTTCACTGCATCTTTTTTAGCGCCTTTTACGTACAATTCACCATTTAATTCTTGTACAGAAGAAGGGCGTTCAAAACGAGTTTTATCTGTAGCGAATTTACTCATCATTACTTGGAACATTTGCTGTGCAATTCTAGTATAACGATCACTAATGTAGTTTTCTGGGCCATTTTTTTCGTAACCAGTCCATACTGCCATTGTATATTGCGGTGTATATCCAGCGAACCAGCTATCTCTGTTTGCATCAGCTGGTATACCATATTCTTTTATAACGTCTTCATCAAAGTTTTGTGTTCCTGTTTTACCGGCAACATCAACACCTGAAACGTATGCTGTTGGACCAGTACCGCCAGAACCAGGTCTTACTACGTCACGAAGAACGTCAGTAACCATGTAAGCTGTGTAGTCTTGCATCGCACGTTGCTCTTTCGGTTTAAAACTTTTCTTTTTCCCATCTGGGAAGATAACTTCTTTTACGAAGTGCGGTTTATTGTAGTTCCCACCATTACCAAAGGCTGCATATGCACCTGCTACTTGTAATGGTGAACTATCGTTACTACCAATTGCTGTTGATTCAAATGTTTTGCCGTCTTTAAATGTCATACCTAAACCTTCAGCAAACGCTTGTGACTTAGGAAGACCAACCGCTTGGGCTGTTTTTAAAGCTGGGATGTTTAATGACTTTTTCAAAGCTTCACGTAGTGAAACGTCACCTTTGTAACTATTTGTTGCATTTCGTATTTTTTTACCATTGGAATACGTATACTCTGAGTCATTTAATTGATGGTATGTAGACCATTGTAAATTTTCAATTGCTGGTCCGTAGTCGAAAATTGGTTTCATTGTTGAACCGACTTGGCGTTTTAAATCAGTCGCCATATTATGACCTTTGAAAGTAGACTTACTTCCTTTACGCCCAGCTCCAATTGCACGAACTTCTCCAGATTGTGTATCCATAAATACGAATGATCCTTGGAATTGATCGTTGGGATACTTAATAAGATTCCCATCCATAATTTTTTCAGCATAATCTTGAGCATCTTGATCAAGTGTTGTATGAATCGTCAAACCATCTGAACCGATATTTACATCAGGATATTCTTTTTCAACTTCTTTTACAACCGCATCTAAAAATGCTTGATACTTCATCTCAGTTATTTCTGAAGACGGTTGAAGACCCTCGGTTACTGGGATCTTAACTGCGTTATTCATTTCTTCTTTTGTTATATAACCATGTCGATTCATTAATGATAATACGACGTTACGACGTTTTGTAGCTCGTTCAACGTTGTCTGGTTTTGTTGGATCATAAATATTAGGACCTTGGGGTAAACCTGCAAGCATAGCAGCTTCATGTAATTGCAAGTCTTTTAAATCTTTACCATAATATTTTTGCGCTGCTGTCGCAATACCATATGAACGGTTACCTAAATTAATCTTATTTAAGTACATTTCTAAAATCTCATGTTTAGAGTATTGTTGCTCTAATTTGTAAGATAGGTACCATTCTTGTACTTTTCTCTTTGCAGTTTTGTCCATCGTTAGAAAATAGTTTTTGACTACTTGTTGTGTAATCGTACTACCACCTTGAGATCCGAAACCTCCAGTGACATTTTCCATAACTGCTTTTGTCGTTCGTTTAAAATCAATTCCATTATGATCATAGAAACGTGAATCCTCAGTTGCAAGGAATGCATTTTCAACTACTTTTGGAATTTGATCATACGTAACGTGGGTTCGTTTTTCAGCACCGTATTCATAGAAAAAGTTCCCATCTTTATCAAGAAACTTTGTTGATAAAGGATTGACAAGTTTTGATTTTTCTAATTTTGGAGCGTCCTTCACCATAACAAAGAAAGCGGAAACGCCAGCTACAAGACCAACGATACCAAGAAGTAGACAACCTATAAGGAATTTTTTAAAAAAGGAGCCTTTTTTCTTTGGTTTTTTCTCTGTATTTGTTTCTTCCTTTTGATTTTTTACATGATTTCGTTCTGTACGAGAACGATAATTATCTGACATTATACTTTCTCCTACCTTTCATTCTCTCCCCAAAAGTCGAAAAAAGAGCCTTAGTGATGACTCTATCACGAAAAATAAACCGTGTCTAGTACACGGATATAATCAATCCGAGGGTGATAACCGCATGATAATAAAGACCCATGCTCTACTATTTCTTCTTTCGTAATTGATTTTCTTCCACCAGTATTTTGACGATTCCAAAATGCAATAATATGTTTTGCATCTAATAAATAAAGTTCATCAAAAAGTGTAAATTTAATAATAACAAATGCAATTCCATTATGAGCGATTACTTGCTTCATATGCTCAATTTGATGAAGGTGGAAGTTTTGAAGTGGAAAGCTGGTTTTATTTTTTGTTTCTTTCGCTTCAAAATCGATGTATTTCCCTTTATATACACCGTTGTAATCTGTTGTAGAAGGTTGTTTAAAATACGCTTCTTTTACCACTGCAGCACTTCGAGCGGGGTAATCTACTTTTACAATTTGAAGAGGTGTAGGTTTTTTATGTACACATGCAATATTATGGGTTAAGTAATATTCATTTGTTTCATTCAATTCCTCTTCAAGGGACATACCTCTGTTACTATAAGTATGTTTTTTAATTGGTGTTTTATGAGGTTGTGAAGCTTGATTGTACCGTTTTCCATTTGGGTAACGAATGGTCATAGTGTGTCCACTCCCAACTTGCTAAGAATTACTTACAAAGGTGATTATAACAAAAAATGAAAAAAGATGTGACCTTTTTGAAGAAAGGTGTGATGACTTATTCATGTTTACATGGAATGATTATGAAAAAATTAAACAATATCGTAAAAATATGGTCTGTACAGAAGAAGAAAAAACAATGGTTTACAACATGAAGAGGGAAATAGAGATAGCTAATATGGATAACATTTCTCGAACACAGTCTTATCAAGACTATTATGTAAGAAATAGTGAAATTAGGTGGGCTTTTTTAGCGAGTATGGTCTCGAGAAATGCGGGGTGGAATATGACTGATTTAAAAGGGAGGTATTATGCTACTGTTTTACCTCAAACAGTAAAAAAACATTTGTTTTTGACTTATGAAGAAGCAAATTGGATTATTTTTTTAGATGCATTTCCTCAGCTGTTGTTATACGAAGAAAGTAAGAGGAGGCAGGTGCCACTATTCCATTTGTTACAATATTTCAACGTATCAATTTTCATGGAAAAAGAATGGATATATTTTTGGGAGAAAAAAGATATAAATAGGCTTATGACGGCACTTATTATAAATGAACAAAATAAAATTCAAAAACCAGTTATTGAGAATACATATTTTAAAAAACACGTATTTCATACAGCGCTTTTTAAATTGCAAGAAATGCTTCATGTTAGTGCTGTTATTTTTCCAACTGTTGAAGGGAAGATGTATGGTTTTTCAGTTTATCAATTTGAAACGTTGCAAAAGCGTATAGAACTAGGAAAGAAATTAGCAGCGTTACTATTTCATCCAAATTATAAAAATTTATTCAATAATTTCGCAATGCAAACTAGACATACAGGATCGAGAGCAGATTATGAATATTATGTAAGAGAAGCTAGAAAATCTTGTACGCCAACCCTTAGACAAGCTTATCCTGCTGTTGCACATAATGAAATAAGTATGAGAGATTGGTTTTGTAGAGATATGGAAATAAATGAACTATTTTTACCAGTAGAGTATAAGGGTGAAGTTGATATAACAGAATGGTATAAAAGAAAGAGGGAGCAAATCTATGTTGCTTCTATTTTAAATCGTTTTGTTAAGAGGATGGATGAGTTCGTGATATAATAAAAAAGAAGTCCCGTCTTCATTTATGAAGACGGGACTTCTTAATGTGAAGTAATCCTGCTATGCGTGCTAAAATTTTAATCTCAAAACGTAATGAATATAAGAGATTAAGGAAGTTTCACTTTACCCCGCATTAACGGGCAGTAAGACCCCACCTAAATTCAGCGAAAGCAAAGAATTTAGGTGGGGATCAACTGCCCGTAAATGCCCGATTGGTTCAACTAATAATCATTGGGGGGAACACCTCCAATGATTAAAGTTTCACTTTATGTAGCAGGGAAGTTTGGACCATCTAATTTTGGATTTCCAGTTTCGGGTTTATTTTGTTTGTTTTGTTTTTTCTTTTTTTCATTTTTGTTCTTTGCCATTTTCATGCACCTCCTTTTTGTATTGTTACCATTTCTATAAATGACATACAAAATGATTTCTTTGACGAATAACAACTAGTTTTGTCATGTGGGCAGGAGTGAAGAATCATTCGGCGAAATTACATGACAAAGGAAAAGCAAAGAAGGAGGCGTTTTGTATATGGCGATGGTTCAGAAGGAAGATGTAATGAAAACAATGGATCAAATGTTAAGTTCTCTCGATTTGCTGGAAATGAATATAGGGATTAGAATGAATCATGCATTAAAGGATAAGAGTGAAAAGATATGCAACAAGATAGAAATAACAGAAATGCATATTGGGCATATGGAAAATAAATTAGTGCATCACGAAGAAAAAGGGAATTGGGTGAAGGCATTTCAAAACGTCGTAGTGAGTGCATAATAAGGTGGGAATAAAATGAAGTATGAAGCATTAATAAAGTCTTCGGAAAAACTTCTGCAACATAATAATGAAGCAAATGTGAAAAAAAGAGAAATGATTGAATACGATTTTTATAAGGATATGAAACCGTTTGTAGATATGGTAGATGAGGAATTAAAAGTGTGGAAAGAATTAGCTTATGGATGGATTAAGGAAGAAAAACCGAAGTATATACATGTACAGCAAATTGATCAAGTGTACGATAATTTACAAACAAATGTGTTACAATGTTTTGTAAATAAAGGTAAAGGCAAGCGATTCTTTGAAACGCATCAAGCCATTTCGTATACTTTGCAAAATATAATTGAGCAATGTAAATAACAAGAGGGGAAACCCTCTTGTTTTTTATGCTTCTGTCATTGTTGTAGGTTTTGTTGCACCGTTTACTTCTAATTCTTTTATTAATGTTCGGTAATCTGAAATACATATTTTTCCTTCGAGATACCAATGTCTCGCAAAGTCTAACAATTCATTTACATTCTCTGTATAATACCCCTTTTTTTGAGAAAACGCTTGTTTTAAATCCCCTAATACCATGTTGATTCCTCCCCCATGAGAATCTTCTTCTTCATTATCATAGCATGGAAGGGTTTTCTTTTTTAATTTTTTAAAAATTGAAACTTCCGACAAAAATAGACAGATACTCCGTCACACAAATTATTTTACAAGTACATATTATATATGTAGAAACTTATGAGAAGGAGGAGAGAATGCATGTTTCAACAATCTAACGTATATCAGCAATCTAATCCATATGCACAGCAAAATATGTACCAATATAATGCGGATACATATTTACGTTATAATATGTATCCTTTCGAGCCTCATTATGGAAATCAAAATTATTACCAGCCATTTGAAGTGTCGTTTATGAATCAACCGCAACAACCGCAGCAACCTTATATGAATCAACAACCGCAGCCCTATATGGATCAACAGCAGCAACCTTATATGAATTCACAATACTATATGCCACCACCATCCCCCTATGGAAATCAACAAGCGATGTTTTATCCACCGAAACAACCGTATCCGACACAAAATAAACAAAAGCAACAGCAGCAACCAAGTCAATTTTCTAGTTTTGTTTCCCAATTTAAAAATTCAGATGGCAACTATGATGTAAATAAAATGATGAATACAGCTGGACAAATGATGAATGCGATGAATCAAGTGACAGGTATTGTAAAGCAAGTGGGAGGTTTTTTTGGTAAGTAATGTTTGAGGGGTTGTCTATAAAAAGCATTGTATATAAAATCAAGGACTAGACAAATTTCCTTGGAATAAATAGGTATATATAACAAACGGCTTTCTCTCTTTTCTCATATTGTAAAGTGTAATCAGATTTTTTTAACGAGAGAGGAGAGAAAAAACTATGCATCATTGTCATCCTTGTTTTGGAGGGCATAAGCCTGTAGGACCTATTTGTACAACTGCTCCTGTCGTTCATCCGACGAAACAATGCGTAACACATTCTTTTTCAACAACGGTGGTGCCACACATTTTTCCGACGCATACAACACATGTACATCATCAACAAATTAAAAACCAAAACTTCTTCCCGCAAACAAATTCAAATGTAAATGTTGTGGACCCAATCGACCCAGGATTCGGCGGATGTGGACCATGTGGCCATGGTCATCATCACCACGGTCATCAAATATCACCGTTTGGACCAGGACCGAATGTATCACCGTTTGGACCAGGACCGAATGTATCACCGTTTGGACCAGGACCAAATGTATCACCGTTTGGACCAAACAATGTATCCCCAGTAGGGCCGAATATTGGACCAAACGTTGGTGGAATATTTAAAAAGTAAATGATATGTTAGAACTAGCGAAATGCTAGTTCTTTTTTTGTAATTGGAGTGTTGATATGAAAGTTATTGCAGTAACAGGCTATAAGCCATTTGAACTTGGAATATTTAAAAATGATCATCCAGGAGTAGAATGTATAAAAAAGGCGCTGCGTCGTAAATTAATTGCTTTTGTAGAAGATGGTTTAGAGTGGGTTATAATAAGTGGCCAGTTAGGTGTAGAATTGTGGGCTGCTGAAGTTGTTTTTGAAATACAAGTAGAATATCCAGATTTAAAATTAGCGGTATTTACTCCATTTTTAGAACAAGAAGAAGGTTGGAAGGAAGATAACCGTGAATATTACGAATTTATTCTCTCTCAAGCAGACCATGTTGATAGTATCACAAAACGGAAGTACGAAAGCCCAGAGCAATTTAAATTAAAAAATCAATTTTTTATTGAAAAAAGTGATGCGCTTTTAGCTGTATATGATGAAGAAAAACCAGGGAGTCCTAAATATATTGTAGAAGCGGCAAAGAAAAAAGGAGAAATAGAAAATTATCACAGTTATTTCATTCTTTTTTCCGATTTACAAGATATAATAGAAGAGGAACAGTGGAATAATGCTGAGTAATATGTAATATAGTACTCGTATATATGATTGACAAAAAGCATTGTTTCTGAAAAAATTTAGTTAATGAAAGTTTTGGCAAAAATTTGAGGTGAAGAAAATGATTTCGGATAAAATTAAATTAACGGCAAAAGATATTTTAGAAAAAGAATTTAAAACAGGTATGAGAGGTTATCAACAAGAAGAAGTAGACAAGTTTCTTGATATGATCATTAAAGATTACGAAGCTTTTCACAAGGAATTTGAGCAATTAAAGCAACAAAATGCTCGTTTAAAGCGTGAACTAGAAGAACAAAAGCTAGCAGCAACGCAAGTTCCACAACAACCAGTTGTACAAACACCAGTTGCACAACCAGTATATAACAACACGAATACGGACATTTTAAAACGTTTATCGAATTTAGAAAAAGCTGTATTTGGAAGTAAGTTATACGAATAATTTCTGGTGATAAAAAGGTTAAAGCATTTTACATAGAAAAAAACATTGCAAAATCTTTTTGTTTCCACTATACTAATGGATGTCATAACGTTTGGGTAATCGCTGCAACGCCAACGTTGTAGAGGAAAGTCCATGCTCGCACGGCCTGAGATGGCTGTAGTGTTCGTGCCTAGCCAATTCATAAGCTAGGGTATTCTGGCTGTAAGGCTGGTTTAACGGCAGGGAAAAAACCTAAGTCCTTTCGGATATGGTTTGACTACCTTTAAAGTGCCACAGTGACGAAGTCCTTGAAGAAATGATAGGAGTGGAACGAGGTAAACCCCACGAGCGAGAAACCCAAATAATGGTAGGGGAATCTTTTCCAAGGAAATGAACGATGGGAAAGGACAGGTTGTATAACCTGTAGATAGATGATTGCCACCGGAGTACGAGGCGTGGGCCGTTTGCAGTACAAAGGAACAGAACATGGCTTACAGAACGTTATGAACCAACTATGAAATAACTCAGCTCTCCTTTGTTAGAGGAGGGCTTTTTATTTGTATGAAGTTATAAATTATGAGTTAAAATGGTTAATAAGAAAATTCTTCGTAAAATGTAATAATTAATAGGATAAATGGCTATTAATTATTGTTTGAATATACATAAGAGGTGAATGCAAATGGGAAAAGTTACTTTAATCGCAACAGCGGCAATGGGTATTGAAGCTTTAGTTGCCCGAGAAGTTCGTGATCTTGGTTATGAATGCCAAGTAGAAAACAGCAAAGTAACATTTGAAGCAGATGAAAAGGCGATTTGTCGCACGAATTTATGGTTACGTACTGCGGACCGTGTGAAAATTAAAGTTGGCGAATTTAAAGCGACAACATTTGATGAGCTGTTTGAGAAAACGAAAGCATTAAACTGGGGAGATTATATTCCAGAAAACGGTGAGTTCCCTGTTATCGGTAAATCTTTAAAATCTGAGTTATTCAGTGTTTCGGATTGCCAACGTATCGTTAAAAAGGCTGTCGTTGAAAAATTAAAAACAACATATAAACGTACAACTTGGTTTGAAGAAGATGGCCCGTTATTCCGTATTGAGATTGCAATGTTAAAAGATATTGCAACATTAACAATTGATGCAAGCGGTGTTGGGCTTCATAAACGTGGATACCGTATGGATCAAGGGGAAGCTCCTTTAAAAGAAACATTAGCTGCGTCTTTAATTAAATTAACAAACTGGAAGCCAGATCGTCCATTCGTGGATCCTTTCTGCGGATCAGGTACAATTCCGATTGAAGCAGCATTAATTGGACAAAATATCGCACCAGGATTTAACCGTGGTTTTGCATCGGATGAATGGGGCTGGGTTGGTAAACAAAACTGGCGTGAAGCTCGTCAAGAAGCTGAAGATTTAGCGAACTATGATCAACCATTGCAAATCATTGGATCAGATATCGATCATCGTATGATTCGAGTTGCTCAAGATAATGCAGAAGAAGTAGGTTTAGGCGATTTAATTACATTTAAACAAATGCAAGTAAAAGATTTCACAACAAAAGAGGATTATGGCTATGTTGTAACGAATCCTCCATACGGAGAACGTTTAAGTGAAAAAGCACTTGTTGAACAACTGTATAAAGAAATGGGACAAGTATTCCGTCCATTAGACACATGGTCGGCGTATGTATTAACAAGTTACGAAGCGTTTGAGAAGTGCTACGGAAAAGATGCATCGAAGAAACGTAAACTGTTTAACGGATTTATCCGTACAGATTACTACCAATACTTCGGAAAACGTCCACCTCGTAATTCATAGTATAAAACTCCTCCAGCGCGCATATACTGGCTATTATGTAATGCGTAAAGGAGGAACTGATATGGATAGTTTCCAATTATCAATGATTCAAAAAGCTATTCACCGTACGTATGATGAGCTCGGAAAAGAAGTGGATAGCCAAGGTGCGATTGTAGATGAAATACAAAAAGCACAAGAAGAATATTTGTCAGCTCTTTCACATGAAACAGCGATTGATAAACGGTATTTAAAGTCATTAATATAGAAGAAAATTTTCCTTTTTCGAAAGGGAAATTTTTTTTCGTGTATTTCTATGTTTTACAACAGGGGAAAGTGGCTGCACACATATGGGTAGCAGTTGCTATATCTTTTATAGAAAAACTTTTTGGTTGGAGGCTAAGGATGTTTACTGAGAAGAGATTACCATTTGAAGTAGGGAAACAAGACAATTTTTATGATAAGTTGAATGAGTGGATTGGAGATGTGTTTTACGACATCCTTCCGGAAAAAGGCTTTGAAGAGCGTGATGAACAAATTTTTATGGCGTTTCAATTAGAACGTGCTTTCCAAGAAAAGAAAGTTATGTTTGCAGAAGCGGGTGTAGGAACCGGGAAAACAATTGTATATCTTTTATATGCAATTTGTTATGCACGTTATACTGGAAAGCCAGCGATTATCGCTTGTGCAGATGAAACGTTAATTGAGCAGCTTGTGAAAGAAGAAGGGGACATTGCTAAATTATCTGAGGCATTAGGCTTATCGGTAGATGTAAGACTTGCGAAATCAATGGATAATTATTTATGTTTACGTAAACTTGAAGATGTTATGAGTGGACGAGCTCCAGAAGTAATTGAAGATGTATACTACGAATTACCGCAGTTTGTATTCGATCATGGTACGATGCAAAACTTTACTCACTACGGTGACAGAAAAGAATTTCCGCTTTTAAATGACGAGGAATGGTCAAAAGTAAATTGGGATTACTTCCAAGATTGCTTCACTTGTGATTCTCGTCATCGTTGCGGGCAAACTCTATCACGTGAACATTATCGTAAAGCAGCAGATTTAATTATTTGTTCTCAAGATTTCTATATGGATCATATTTGGACGTACGATGCTCGTAAGCGTGAAGGACAAATTCCGTTATTACCAGAAAGTAGTTGCGTTGTATTCGATGAAGGACATCTTGTAGAATATGCAGCTCAAAAAGCTTTAACATATCGTTTAAAGCAAACGATGATGGAGCAACTTTTAACGAGATTGTTGCAAAACGATATTCGCGAGGAGTTTGCACATTTAGTAGAAGAAACAATTTGGCAAACAGAGCGATTCTTTGATGTGCTACAAGAGAATAAAAAAGAAATTGCCGGTTCTGACCGTTTAGAAATTACCGTGACAGAAAAAGTAACAGCTGAAGCGAAGCGACTTTATGCGAAAATTGGTGAAGTTGGTGATGCATTAGTATTTGAAAGTGAAATGCATACAGTAAACACGTATGATTTAAATATCGTTGATGAACATTTAGATGTATTAGAGCATTCACTTCGTTTGTTCATGCACGAGAAAAATGTAATTACATGGGGTGAAGAAGGTGATGGAGCCTTCACGTTAGTAATTATGCCGCGTGCAGTTGAAGAAGTATTACAAGAGAAAGTATTCTCGAAGAAAATTCCATATATTTTCTCTTCTGCTACATTATCTAACAACGATTCATTCGCATTTACAGCAAATAGCCTAGGGGTAAAAGATTACTTATCATTCTCAGTTGCCTCGCCGTTTGATTACGAAGAGCAAATGGCAGTAAACTTACTATCGCATACGAAAGAAAATGAATGGGAAAGTAAGTGTCAATATACACTTGAAAATATACAGAAAACAAATGGACGTACACTTGTATTATTCCGTACAACGCAAGAACTTGCAGCGTTTAAAGAATATGTAAGTAAAGAACAAATGTCAGTTCCGTTCTTATATGAAGGGGACCAAGAAATTAGTCAGCTCGTTTCGCGTTTCCAAAATGAAGAAGAGACTGTACTTTGTGCCGTTCATTTATGGGAAGGTTTAGATATTCCTGGTTCATCATTATCACATGTTATTATTTGGTCATTACCATTCCCTCCAAACGATCCTGTGTTTGAAGCGAAGCGTAAGCACGTAAATGATCCATTCTGGGATGTAGATGTACCATATATGATTTTACGTCTTCGTCAAGGGATTGGCCGTTTAATTCGTACGAGCGACGATAAAGGTGCTATATCAATCTTCTTATCTGATACAGAAGATGAGAAAGTGGTAGAAGCGGTGAAAAACGTACTACCAGTAGAAGGTAAAGTATTGTAAGGAGAAAGCTTGGCGCTTGCCAAGCTTTTTTTCTATTATAAAAGGAATTTAGATTTTCATGTCGAATTAAGTTTGAGGTAGAAAAAGGAGGTTTTTATACGATGGCAGTAGCTACATATGAAGTAGAAAAACAATTTTTAACATATGTGAAGAAGATACAGAATTACGGAGAAGCATTAAGCTTAATGTTTTGGGACTTGAGAACAGGTGCGCCTAAAAAAGGTGTAGACCAACGTTCAGAAGTAATTGGCATGCTTTCATCAGAAGTGTTTGCTATGTCAACTTCAGATGAGATGGGGAACTATTTAACAGAGCTTGAAGCTTTAATAAGTGAAGACAAACTTTCTGAAACGACGAAGAAAATGGTTGAAGAGTGTCGTAAAGAATATGATAGAAATAAGAAAATTCCACAAGCAGAATATGAAACGTATGTGAAATTAGAAGCGAAAGCGGAAAGTGTGTGGGAAGAAGCTCGCGAAAAATCTGATTTCGAAATGTTCCGTCCGTATTTAGAACAAATAGTTGAATTTAAAAAGAAATTTATTGCATATTGGGGTTACGAAACATATAAATATAATACATTATTAGATATGTATGAGCCAGGTATTACGGTAGAAGTGTTAGATCACGTATTTGGCCAACTTCGTGAGCGTATCGTTCCGCTCGTAAAAGAAATATCAGAGTCGCAAAAAAGATTAAAGACAAGTGCTTTATCAGAACATTTTTCAAAAGAAAAACAAAAAAGCTTTACATTAGAGCTATTAAAGCAATTAAATTATGACTTTGAAGCAGGTCGTCTTGATGAAACGGTACATCCATTCGAGATTACATTAAATAGAGGGGATGTTCGTATTACGACACGCTATGACGAAAAAGATTTCCGTATGGCTGTGTTTGGAACAATTCATGAATGTGGTCATGCTGTATATGAACAAAATATTGCAGAGAAATTTGAAGGTACACCGCTATGTAGTGGAACATCTATGGGTATTCATGAGTCACAATCATTATTCTTTGAGAACTTTATCGGTCGTAATAAATCATTCTGGAAGAACAATTATGATTTATTAAAAGAGTATAGCGATGGTCAATTTAATGATATATCAGTAGATGAGTTTTATGATGCGATTAACGAATCAAAGCCGTCGTTTATTCGTATAGAAGCAGATGAGCTTACATATCCGCTTCACGTCATGGTTCGTTATGAACTTGAGAAAGAGTTATTTGATGGTACATTACAAGTGAAGGATTTGCCAGCTGCTTGGAATGATAAGATGGAGGCATATTTAGGAATTCGTCCGGCTAACGATGCACAAGGCGTATTACAAGATGTTCACTGGGCTGGTGGTTCATTTGGATACTTCCCATCTTATGCGCTTGGTTATATGTATGCAGCGCAATTTAAGCAAAGAATGTTAAAAGATATTCCGAACTTTGATGCATTATTAGAAGAAGGAAACGTAACACCAATTCGTGAATGGTTAACAGAAAACATTCACCAATACGGTAAAACGAAAAAGCCACTTGAAATTTTAGAAGATGTAACAGGTGAAGGATTGAATGCAAATTACTTAGCAGATTATTTGGAAGCGAAGTATAAAGAAATTTATGAGTTGTAAAAAAAGAGCTGCTTACTTGCAGCTCTTTTTTTAAAGGGGGTAGAAAAATGAAGTATACTTATACAGTAATGACGCAAGAAGAAGCAGAAGAAATTGCATACAACTGGCATTATGAAGGGAAATATTCCTTTTACGATATAGAGGCAGATGAAGAAGATTTAGCTGAATTTTTACATGATGAAAGTAGAGGGGATCATACATTTTCTGTGAAGGAAAATGGCACTCTCATTGGTTATTTTACTGTTTGTAAAATAAATGATGGAACGGTTGATATAGGTCTTGGAATGAGACCTAATATAACTGGGAACGGATTTGGTTTACAGTTCTTAAACACTATACTAGCTTTTAGTAAAGAAAAATACGGATGTAATTATATAACACTATCAGTAGCTACATTTAATGAGAGAGCGATTAAAGTGTATAAAAAGGCAGGATTTAAAGCAGTTGGAACTTTTATACAGAAAACAAATGGTAGTCGTTTTGAGTTTCTAAAAATGAATTATATATGTAAAAATGATTAAAAAACAGAAGAATCTCCTTCTGTTTTTTTTATGCAGAAATAAATCATACTTTTTGTAATTAGAAGTTTTGAAATTTTGGAAGAGGATGTGTATGATTGAAGTTTAATAGTAAATAGCAAGTTTAGTAAGGAGAGACAACATGAGTATAATGAAAACGAAAAATGAAATAGATTTCATGCATGAATCTGGCAAATTACTTGCTTCATGTCATAGAGAAATTGCGAAGATGATGAAACCAGGTATTACGACAAAAGAAATTAATACGTTTGTTGAAGCATATTTAGAACAGCATAGTGCAACATCTGAGCAGAAAGGGTACAACGGATATCCATATGCGATATGTGCATCTGTAAATGATGAAATGTGTCATGCGTTTCCGACCGATGTTCCTTTAACTGAGGGTGATATTGTAACAATTGACATGGTAGTAAACTTAAATGGGGGTCTTTCAGATTCTGCTTGGACGTATAGAGTTGGAAATGTTTCAGAAGAAGCAGAAAGGTTATTGTTAGTAGCTGAGAATGCATTGTATAAAGGAATTGATCAGGCGGTAATCGGTAATCATGTAGGAGATATTGGCTATGCAATTGAAAGTTATGTAGCAAGTGAAGGTTTTTCTGTCGCAAGAGACTTTACGGGACATGGAATCGGTAAAGAGATTCATGAAGAACCAGCAATTTTTCATTTTGGAAAGCAAGGACAAGGGCCTGAGTTACAAGAAGGAATGGTAATTACGATTGAGCCAATTGTCAATGTAGGTATGCGATATTCGAAAGTAGATTTAAATGGATGGACCGCGAGAACGATGGACGGGAAATTATCAGCTCAATATGAGCATACAATTGCGATTACAAAAGATGGACCAATCATTTTAACGAAGTTATAATTGGGAATGAAAGAGTTTGCAAAAATCGAACAAAAATGATGATTTTATAAAATTTGTACGTGTTTTGTTAATAAATACTTTTCAAAGTATAAAAAATGCGTTATAATCCATCTATAAAATAAATAGTTAGCTACACTCATATAATCGCGGGGATATGGCCTGCAAGTTTCTACCGAAGTACCGTAAATACTTTGACTATGAGTGAGGACGAATATATTTGCTTGTTTAGCATTCTTTCTTTGCGAAACTCCAAAAGCGCGTCTCTCACTTGTAACGAGTGGTGGCGGCTTTTGGAGTTTTTTTATTGCATAAGAGGGGGAACAAACATGAAAGTATTACAAGAAAAGATTTTGAACGAAGGAAAGGTTTTATCTGGTGACGTATTAAAGGTAGATGCTTTTTTAAATCATCAAATTGATCCAGTACTTATGCAAGAAATCGGAAAAGAATTTGCTAAACGTTTTAAAGAAGAGAACATTACAAAAATCGTGACGATTGAATCTTCAGGCATTGCACCAGCGGTTATGGCTGCATTAGAGCTTGGTGTAAAAGTAATTTTTGCAAGAAAACGTAAATCGTTAACGTTACAAGATAATATGTATGTTGCAAGCGTATATTCATTTACAAAACAAGAGACGAATGAAATTTCATTATCTCGAAATCATATCGATGAAAGTGATCGCGTTTTAATTATTGATGACTTTTTAGCGAACGGTCAGGCTGCTTTAGGTTTAATGAGTTTAGTCGAGCAAGCAGGAGCAAGTATTGCCGGAATTGGTATTGTTATTGAAAAAGCATTTCAAGATGGAGGAAAGAAACTTCGTGAACAAGGCGTTCGTGTTGAATCACTAGCAGAAATTGCATCACTTGATAATAACGCAGTTACATTTGTACAGCCAGAAACTGCGGAGGTGAAATAAACGATGAAGCAACATCCAATTAAAATCGCATCGCTTGGTATGCAGCATATGCTTGCTATGTATGCGGGCGCAATTATCGTTCCGCTTATTGTGGGCGGTGGCCTAGGTTTAAATCAAAAAGAGTTAACGTATTTAGTCTCAATTGATTTATTAATGTGCGGCGTTGCGACAATTTTACAAGCATTATCAAATCGCTTTTTCGGTATTGGGCTCCCAGTTGTACTAGGTTGTACATTTACAGCCGTTGGGCCGATGATTGCAATCGGAAAACAATACGGTGTGTCTTCTATTTATGGAGCAATTATTGCTGCGGGGTTATTCGTTGTTATTTTTGCGAAATTATTTGGAAAGCTTGTAAAGCTGTTTCCCCCTGTTGTAACAGGATCTGTCGTTACCGTAATTGGAGTTACACTTGTTCCAGCAGCAATTAATGATATGGCTGGTGGAGTAGGAAGTAAAGATTTTGGTAGTCTTGAAAATTTAGCATTGGCATTTGGTGTGTTACTATTTATCATCATTATGTATCGTTTCTTCGACGGATTTATTCGTTCAATCTCTATTTTACTAGGTCTATTGTTCGGTACAATCGTTGCAGCATTTATGGGGAAAGTAAGCTTGCAAGCGGTTGGAGAAGCAGATTGGTTCCATGGTATTCAGCCATTTTACTTCGGTACACCAACATTTGAATTAACGCCAATTATTACGATGATTTTAGTTGCTTGCGTAGGGATTGTAGAAGCAACAGGTGTTTACTTTGCATTATCTGATATTTGCAATAAAAAGATTGGTGAAAAAGAATTAACAAAAGGTTATCGTGCAGAAGGATTAGCGATGGTGTTAGGTGGTATTTTCAACGCCTTCCCATATACAACATACTCTCAAAACGTAGGGCTTGTTCAATTAACTGGAGTAAGAAATCGCGTTATTATTTACACGTGTGGTGGTATGTTAATCGTTCTTGGGTTCATTCCAAAAATTGCAGCCATTACAACAATTATTCCGAAATCGGTACTTGGCGGTGCGATGTTAGCGATGTTCGGTATGGTAATGGCATATGGCATTAAAATGTTAAGCAGTGTTGATTTTGGAAGACAAGAAAACTTATTAATCGTTGCATGTTCTGTTGGGATTGGACTAGGGGTTACTGTCGTTCCAACATTATTCTCACAACTTCCAGAAAGTATTCGTATTTTAACGGATAACGGAATTGTACTTGGAAGTGCGTCAGCAGTATTGTTAAATATCGTATTTAATATGGTGCCGCAGCGTAAAGTGAAAGTAAAGGATGAACCAGTTCCGATACAAAGTGCGGTAAGAGAAGCATAGAAAAGCAAGGTCTCACTATGAGACCTTGCTTTTCTTTTTAAGTGGCATCATTTTCCCGTACGTACCAAGGCGCCATATATATTCAAGTGGCCCGTATTGATAACGTGACAGCCACCAGCGGCTAATAAAGATTTGTAACGTGTAGAAACCGATGCAGAATAGTGGTCCTACCCATAATGGAGCAGGATAATAATTTTTAAACAGTAGTCCGAATACAAGTAATGTAACAATTGTATGCGAGATGTAGTTTGTTAATGCCATTCGCCCAACGTACTGGAATGGACGTAATAATTTTTGCCATCTTTCTTTTTGTAATAAACGCATGAGCGTGAAGATGTAGAAGATGAATAATGTTTTTCCGCTTATCATCGTGATACCCATAAGTGACAACGGCATGTATGGTTGATTATTCATAAAGAAGTAAACCATAATAAACCACATCGGCAATGTTAAAACAAACATAATAATTTGCCATTTCTTTAGTTTTGGATCTAATTCTTTGGCACGGCGGAAAATATCTTTTTTACCGGCATATAATCCGAGTAAAAACAATCCTAGTGTTTCAGGAAGCATAATAAGACTGTTACTTATTGCTTCAGAATAGAAAGAATGGAATCTGTCTGTGATTTGTAAGCCCCAGTTTTCTAACGGCATAATTGCTGTGGAAAGGCCTAATTCCTCTACTGGCACGATTAACATGAGGAGAGAACCTAATAATGAGAACAATTGCATGAAACTTAATAGTACAATTGACCAAATTAAAATAGTTCGTGGCTCTCTCTTATAAAATAAAAATAAGAAAAAACCAGTAATTGCATAAGTATGTAAAATGTCTCCGTCCCATAAAAGAACGTAATGCAAGAAACCAAATAATAATAAAATAAGCAAGCGACGAACAAATAAAGTTTTTGGACGATCTGTTTTCGCCTCAGCACGATTCATAAAAATATAAAAACCTAATCCGAATAAAAACGAAAAAATGGTATAAAATTTCGTTTGAATAAACATATCGTAAAATAGGCGAATGTAGCTGTCTATCCCTTCGTAAATTCCTGTAATATCACGGGAGTCGACTCCGGCAATAACAGGCCAGTTAACAAGAAAAATACCAAGTATAGCTATTCCTCTAATAATATCGATGGAGTGTATCCTCTCGCCTTGTGAAATATTTTTTGTCATTATTTTCCTCCTTGTTAAGTAATTCCCTTTTATTATACAAAATGTAAGATGGAGGGTATAGGGTGGATTTCCATTTTTTTTAACTATTAAGTTATGTAAGATGAGATATAATAAGAGTGCACAACAAGTTTTAATCTTCTTCAAAACAGGCAGTAAAGCTCCTTCTTATAAGGGGCTTTCTTTATGAAAAGTGTTGATAATGATTCTCTTTAATGATAAAATGTATTCAAAAGTGATAATCATTATCAAAAAAAGGTTGGTGCATGAGTATGGTATATGCATTAGTAGCAGGTACAGTCGCTGTATATGCAGTTATTGCAAAGTATGTTTTAAATGGAGTAGGAACGGCAAAATGAGTGATATTACATAAAATCCCTTTCATTTGTAAAAAGAATGAAAGGGATTTTTTATTTTTAATGAGAATATGCTGAAAATTTAGTATGATAGTAAAGTGAAACGGTAATCAATGAGGGATGTATCTCCTGTTGATTATGTGCTCGCAAATAGCGGGGAAAAGTATATACATCTTGGATAAAGGGGAACAAGGGGATGACAAACATAGTACAGACAAACGGTATGAAAAAACTTGTTTGTTTTTATGAAGAGTGGCAAAAACACGGCGATGCAGAGAATAGCTTAAAGTTGTTTGAAGTAATTCAAAAATATAAACGAGAGCAGCTTATGATAGCATTCTGCGGTCACTTCTCAGCAGGGAAATCAACGATGATGAATCATCTATATAAAGCGCAGTTGTTACCGACAAGTCCAATTCCGACAAGCGCTAACGTCGTTAAAATTGAAAAGGGATTTGATCGTGTTGTTGTAACGATTAAATCTGGAGAGCAGTACGAATATGACGGTGCATATTCAGCAGAAGAATTAAAACAAATTTGTAAAGATGGCGATGAGGTAATTGGTGTTCATATTTATCGGAATGATGCTCCAATTCCTGAAGGTGTTATGTTAGTTGATACACCAGGGATTGATTCAACAGATGATGCCCATCAACTAGCGACAGAATCAACGCTGCATCTAGCAGACGTAATTTTTTATATGATGGATTATAATCACGTCCAATCGGAAGTGAACTTACAATTTGTTAAAGAATTGAAACAACGTAATAAAACGGTTTATCTCGTTGTAAATCAAATAGATAAACATAAAGAAAATGAATTATCGTTTGCGGATTATAGAGATAGTGTAAAACAATCGTTCGCTAACTGGGATATTGAAGTAGATGGAGTTTATTATACATCATTACGAATGATGAACCATCCACATAATGAAATTGAAAACCTAGAAACGTTAATTACTTCTATTATGAAAGAAAAAGAGCAGTATGTAAGAGATGGAATGGAGCGAGAAACAGAATATTTAATGGGGGAACATTTCTCGTTTATTCTTTCTGAAAATGAAAAATCTCTTTTGAAATATGAGGAAGAGTTAGCATCACCGCTTTCCATTTCAGAAATAGTTGAAAAGAAAGAAGAGCTAACGGAAATGAAACATCGCGAGGCTAATAAAGAGTCTCAAATGAGAAATGAATTTATAAAAGGCTTACAAGCTATATTAGATAACGCGTATTTAATGCCATTTGAAATGAGAGAATTGGCAAATGCGTACTTAGAAACGAAATTAACAAAATTTAAAGTTGGTTTGCTATTTGCGAAAGGAAAGACTGAGCAAGAAAAACAGAGACGTTTAGATGCTTTTTATGCTGCTTTGCAAAAGACTGTCGAAACGCAACTTGATTTTCATGTGAAAGAATTTATTGTTGCCTTCTTAAAAGAAGAAGGGTTGTTTACAGAAGAGATTGGGAAAGACATATATGCTTTAGAAATTGCTTTTGGACCAGAAATGTTAGCGGAAGTAATTAAACAAGGTGCAGGTTTCACAGGTGATTACTTACTTCTTTATACAGCGGATGTAGCGAATGAATTAAAGAAACGTTATTTTACAAAAGCACAGCAAATTTTTGATAAAAGTGCAGTCGTTTTAAAGCAAAAGGTAAAAGAAGCAGTTGATCGTATTGAAGAAGAGATTGAAACATATACGATGTTGCAAACGGCAAAAGAAACGAAATTGCAATACAGTAACAATTTGGAGACATATGAAAGTTATTTACAAAATGTTTGGCATGAGCGTGTTGCTACACCAGAAGGGTTGCAAATAGAAGAGATATTGCAAAGTAAAAAACAAATTGTTAGTGAGAAATTCACATTACAAGAGCAGGAAATTGTAAATGATAACGTAGCGGCTCATGAGGAAGAAATAAAAGGAACGGCAGCTTTAAATATTCAGCGTATAGTAGAGAAAGTGAAGAAAGCTGAAACGATATTAGAACCATTGCCAGCGCTAAAACATGTACAGCAAGAGGTAATAGAAAAAAGGCGCCGTGTGGAAACGAAACAATTTACAGTGGCATTATTCGGAGCTTTTAGTGCTGGGAAATCATCATTTGCCAATGCATTGCTTGGTGAGAAAGTACTTCCAGTGTCACCAAATCCGACGACGGCAACGATTAATCAAATTTTGCCAGTTACAGAGGAAAAACCACACGGAACAGTAATGGTTCAATTTAAATCAAAGCAAGCCTTATTAGAAGATATGAAAGCTGTTTATAAGCTATTTCATTATGAGATTACTACGTTAGATGAAGCGTTAGAACAGATTGATAAAGTTATGAAATACCCTTCACCAACTGGGAAGCAAAAAACAACATTTAGTTTTTTACGAGCAGTACAAAAAGGGTATGATACAGTTTCTGCACATTTAGGTGAGCAAGTACAAGTTACATTAGAAGAGTTTTCTGATTATGTAGCGAATGAAGAAAAATCTTGTTTTGTTGAGTACATGGAGCTTTATTATGATTGTGCATTAACAAGGCAAGGAGTAGCGCTTGTAGACACACCTGGAGCGGATTCTATTAACGCCCGCCATACAGACGTTGCGTTCCAGTATATTAAAAACGCAGATGCTATTTTATTTGTAACGTATTATAATCACGTGTTTTCTCGTGCTGACCGTGAATTTTTAATTCAGCTTGGTCGTGTAAAGGATACTTTTGCTCTTGATAAAATGTTCTTCTTAATTAATGCGGCCGATTTAGCAGAGTCTGAAGAAGAACTTGAAATGGTAAAAGGTTATATCGCAGACCAGCTACTGCAATACGGTATTAGAAACCCACGTTTATTTGCAATTTCAAGTTTATGTGCGCTTGAAGAGAAACAAGGAAAAAATATTGAAAAAGAGAAGTACGGTATTTTACAAAACTCTGGGATTGCTAAGTTCGAGGAATCATTTACATCCTTTATGATGAGAGATTTAATGCTCGTATCTGTTCATGCTTTATATGGTGCATTGCAAGGGGCGGATCAGCTGTTAGTAAATATGATAAATGGTGCAAAGCAGGGGAATGAAGAGAAAGAGAAGCAAACGAAAAAATATGAAGCAGAGCGTAATCAACTACTTCATATTATTTCATCATATAGTGTGCTTGCTGAAGAACAGGCGATGCAAAATGAAGTGAAAGAATTGCTTTATTACGTGCAACAACGTCTATTCCTACGCTATAACGATGTGTTTACTGAATTTATTAATCCGGCATCGCTTCGAACGGACGGAAATGTAAAAGTGCAGTTGCAGCAGTGTGTTATGGAATTAGTAGCATTTATTCAGCATGATTTATTACAAGAAATGCGTGCGACATCATTACGCCTTGAAAAATGGATAGATGAAGCAATGAAGCGTGCAAAGAATGAAATTGTAGTGAACTGTAAAGTAGAAAATGAGTCAATTTCTATGAATGGAACAGTGGAATATGAATATAAAGATATTACACATAAAGAACCGTTCCCTTCAGTTGAAATAAAAGATTTCAAAAAAGCATTGGCACACTTTAAAAACGAGAAAAGCTTTTTTGAAAAGAATGACAAAGCTTTTATGCAAGAAGACGCTAAATCTGTATTAGAACCTCTCGTATCAAACTATGTAGCTGATGAAAAAGATTTATTTGTTCATCATTATAAGCAAGAGTGGGATTTGAAATGGAACTTATTCCAAAAAGTGATGCAGCAAGATGTGGTGAATTATTATGAAAGTGTATTATTTGCATTGGCTGAAACAATCGATGTATCACTATATGAACAAAGTAAAGAACGATTGCAAAAGCAATTAGTAGAGATTGAAAAAGAAATTTATGTGATGTAGTCGTTATGAGAAAAAGATTCGTTCGATTTTCTTTTGTAGTACCGTATCTAAAGATTTAACAAACCCAGCAAATTCATCGGTAGAAATCATATGAGTAAGAACGAGTCGTCTGCCGTCTGGTGTTTCACCGCATAAGACGAATGAAGAAAATTCATATGTTTTGTTTTCGACTACTAATTTTGGATGGGAATACGTATCGCTCTTCTTCTTCTTTCCATCAATAGAGATGACGTTGCATTTTTTCTCATTGTTGTCCATGGTGAATCCCTCCTTTCTATTACTTATGGTAGACAAGGAGGGTTTAGAACAATAGAGAAGGGGGAATTTTTTATGAATGTTGTAATAGAACGTATTTCAAAAGAAGCTATACCGAAGTCTTTATTACTACTTGCTGATCCGAGTGAACAGCAAGTAGCTACATATGTACAAAGAGGGGTAACATACGTAGCTAAGCAAGAAGATAATGTAATCGGTGTATATGTGATTTTGGAAACAAGGCCGAAGACGATGGAAATTATGAATATTGCGGTTGTAGAGCATTTACAAGGAAAAGGGATTGGAAAGAAGCTATTAAGTCATGCTATAGAAACTGCTAAAGGATATGGTATGTCAAAACTTGAAGTTGGTACAGGCAATTCTAGTGTTTCACAACTTGCTTTATATCAAAAATGTGGATTTCGTATTTTTTCTATTGATTTTGATTACTTTTCGAAGCATTATGAAGAAGAGATTATTGAAAATGGGATTGTATGTCGTGATATGATTCGGCTAGCAATGGAATTGAATTAGAACGTATAACTTATTTAGGGGGAAGAGAAGATGGAAGTACATAAAGCAATTACAGCACATTCTCGTAAACAAAATGAAAGTGTAAAAGCATGTTTACAATTAGATGCGCAGCGTGAAGCTGCTATTGAAGCTGCCGTATCTCTTGCGTCAAACGGGAAAGAATTTTCGGTTGATGTCATTAATGTTGTAACGAAGCAAATTAATGATCTTGCAAAAAATGGTGTTACCTTGCAGCGTAAATATGTTACAGAAGAAATGGTTATGGAGTATGTAAGTCGTTTGAAAGAGAAAGAAGGTCGTTAAAGATGATAGTTACAGTCGAATGGTTACGTGAGCATATAGAAGATGAGAACGTCCGTATAATCGATTGTCGTTTTGATTTAGCGAATCCTAATTGGGGTAGAGAAAAGTATGAGGAAGAACATATTCCTCATGCATTATATTTCGATTTGAATTTAGATTTATCAAGTCCTGTAACAGAACATGGTGGTCGTCATCCGTTGCCAAATATTGAGGAGTTTGCGGACAAGCTTTCGCGCGCTGGTATTGATGAACACACGACAGTAGTTGCATATGACAGTCAAGCGGGTGCAAATGCTTCTCGTTTCTGGTGGTTACTAAATTATGTAGGACATGAGAAAGTATATATATTAGATGGCGGATTTCCGGCATGGAAAGAGAATGGACTACCGGTAACACCGGAAATTCCTGTTGTTATACGAAAGACATTCAAAGCAAATATACAAGATCATATGCTTGTAACGATGGAAACGGTTAGAGAGAATATTCATGCAGGTACAGATGTTGCATTAATTGATTCCAGAGAGCCAAAACGTTATGCTGGTGCAGAGGAACTTGTTGATCCGAAAGCAGGGCATATCCCAACGGCAGTAAATTATTTTTGGAAGGATGGAATGCTGCAATCAGGGCAATTTAAGAATGAAGCTGGGCAACAAGAACGATTCCAAAATCTTTCGAAAGATAAGGAAACAATTGTATATTGTGGTTCTGGTGTTACAGCATGTCCAAATATCGTTGCATTGAAATTAGCTGGATTCCAAAATATTAAATTGTATGCAGGTAGCTGGAGTGATTGGATTTCTTATCCAGAAAATCAAATTGCAAAAGAAGAAGATTAATCACTTGCATGCAAAAATAATTTGTATTAAAATAAGGTCACAAGCAAGAGATTGCCCGAAAAACTTTGTATTTTACACATTGGAAACAATGTGATAATATAACGACAAGTAAATAATACATCCTGCGGTGTACGTAACTTATTTATGTC
This sequence comes from Bacillus tropicus, assembly GCF_001884035.1. Lineage (GTDB taxonomy): Bacteria > Bacillota > Bacilli > Bacillales > Bacillaceae_G > Bacillus_A > Bacillus_A tropicus. The sequence continues at coordinate 156,155 of NZ_MACG01000022.1, read as the reverse complement.
TAAAACCGATGTTAGTTATACGGAAGCTCAATATTTAGCGACCATCATCAAGCCTTCCTTGTGGAGGAAGATGTACGGTAACTGTGAGGGCATCCACCTGCGAGTAGCGGGTTTTTGGACATTTACGAGGAGCGGCACGTGCGGGGGTCTTATTTCAACTAACATTATATAAAATTCCTACGGTGTACGTAGCTTATGCATGTCTTAAACCAATAAGTTTAATATGGAAGTTCAATATTTAAATGTAGCTAACATGCCATCTTTTTAAGAAGGAAGTTACAAACATTTGTGAGAGCATCCACCTGTGAGAGCAGGTTTATGGACATCTAGAGAGAACGGCATATGTGGGGCTAAATAAAAACCTTACGTTTTATACGTAAGGTTTTTTTGTTGCGTAAATATATCCATGTTATCTCGATTCACCTGTGAAGTTTCCATAATAAATATAGCACTTTCTGTCTTCATCAATCTCTCTTGAATCTAAAGTAAATTCCATATGCTTGCCGTCTTGCTGAATATATATAATATCTGAATGAAGAGATGGTAAAATTTCTTCATAGTTCCATACATCTTTACTTTCAATCAAGTTTGAACTCGCATCCTTTAGCTCTCTAATTTCAAAACCGATGTGGAAGTAAGTAGGATCTGAAGGATCGTTAGAAAAAGTTTCTTGTTGAATATATATAACTGCTGTTCCATCTGGATCTACTGAAGTTGCAGTAATAACATATGTATTTTTATCTTTTATAAAATATTCACAAGTCATGCGTGCGATAATTTCAGAATTAGAAATATTTGCGTAATTCCATAAAGCAGGATACCCTTTCGTTTCATCATTAAGTCGATATTCTAAGCGCATTTTATCCCTCTTCTTCCTTTTTCTTCTACTTTATCATGCCATCTTATATAATAGAAATAGAATTTAAAAAGGGGAGTGCGAAGGTGACAAAAACGAAATGGCTAGTAGGTGGTGTCATAACGTCTTTAATGACTGGCACCTTATTTGGCTGCGCGCAAGATTTACCCCCGAAACCGAATGATAATAGTTGTTCAGATTGGGATTGGGATGATGAACTTGGGGTATGGCAGTGTGATGATAGTAGTTCAGGTTATCGTGGACATTACTTCTATGGTGGGAGATACTATCAAAATAAATCCACGTTTAAAAATTCATCGGCGTTTAAATCGTATCAATCGTCTGCGGAATTTAAAGGTGGAATTGGAAGTGGTTCAAAGGGAGGATTTGGGGGCTAAAATATGTCGCAGTACATAAGGAATCGAAAAGAGTTTTATTCAAAATATCCGGATTTCTGGTCGGATTTATATGAATGTGAGTATAGTTTGTTTCATGTTTTTTCTATAACAAATGAGACTATGAAACAATTACAGTTAGCAACTGAACGAATGGGAAAAATATTTTTTAAGACTGCTAGACTTTTGCGTAATTTAAGTGACGAACAGCTTCTTGAACTCGGATTTCCTCCTGCGAGCTTATCGTTCATTAGAATAAAAGGATTATATCCTGAATCTGTTATTTCGCGGTTTGATTTCGTTATAGCAGATGATAACCAAATTAAGATGCTCGAATTTAATAGTGATACACCAACATTTATTATGGAATGCTTTCAAATGAATGGGAAAGTTTGCGAGAAACTAGGCTATGATGATCCAAATTCGGATCAAGAACGACTACTATCTTTTGGTATTACAAAAGCCGTTATGGAAGCGACACAGGGAATAGGCAACCCGAATGTTGTTTTTACAGCACATCATGAACATATTGAGGATTGGAATACGACTATGTATTTGAGTCAGCTATGCCATGTTGAAAATAAAGTAGTGCCAATATCAGAACTTAGAATTACAAAAGATGCTTTAGTGGATAGCGATGGAGTGCAAATTGATGTTTTATATCGCCAAACATATCCGATAGAAGATTTAATTGAGGATCAAGATCCTGAAACAGGAGATTTGGTAGGTGTGGAGTTGTTGCAACTTGTAAAAGCCGGAAAGCTTTTTATAATCAATCCTTTGTCAGCATTTTTACTTCAGCCAAAATCAGTTCAGTGTCTTATTTGGGGGTTAGCAGAAGAAGAGGCCTTTTATACAAATGAGGAACAACAGTGGATTAAAGAATATATGTTACCTACATATTTAGAACCAGATTTATTTTTAGGAAAAGGTTCTTTCGTTCAAAAACCTTCATTTGGTAGAGAAGGAGATACAATTACGATTCGCGATAAGGACGAAAATATTATGCTTCAAAATACATACCAAACGTATAAAGCGTCGCTGCCGATATTTCAAAAGTATACAGAACTTCCAGTCGTATCTTTGGAAACAGAAAAAGGGATGGAGAAATTGTCGTATGTGTTTGGTTCATTTTTAATTGCTGGAAAAGCGAGTAGTATTGGTATTCGTGCTGGTGAAAAAATTACGGGGAATGAATCGTACTATTTACCGGTAGGTATAAAAAAGGAGGAAGTATATGATTAATTTTTTATTATATTTAGCAGTAACACTTGGTCTTTTATGCATTGGTCTTTTCCTAATGGAAGTGACAACGAAAGTAAAAGAATTTAAGTTAATGGCTCAAGGGAATAAGGCGGTAAGCTATGTACTTGGAGGTCGATTACTTGGGTTAGCTATCGTTTTATATTCAACAGCGGCTAATTCTATTTCACTTTTTGATATGGTTTCGTGGGGAGCGGTTGGAATTCTGGCTCAAATCATCGTCTTTTATTTAGCTGAGTGGCTTACACCACGCTTTAATATAAATAAAAGTCTTGAAGAAGATAATCAAGCAGTGGGTCTTTTTCTTATGTTTTTATCGCTTTCCATTGGGATTGTAATTGCTGGTTGTATAACTTATTAAAAACTTTACGTTCGAACGTAAAGTTTTTTATTTTATCTACCGTAGTTTGTTATACCTTTTGAAAAAATTGTAGACTACTGTTGACATCTATTTTAAATAAGAGTAACATTTTCTATGTAATTAAAATAAGTCTCTGTTAGGTGAGGCTCCTGTATAGAGAAATGCTACTGCCCAAAAATGTCGAGAGACGCCAATGGGTCAACAGGAATGATCGAATTAAGGTTTTTCTTAACGTAGCTGGTAATGTACCTATGCTATACAGTGCTAAAACTCGGCGAGGGAGAGGTCCGTAGATTTCTAATTGTATTAGGAATCGTTTATTTGTGTATGTCATGACCTTTACTCTTTTCGGAGTAAAGGTCTTTTTGTTACAAAGCTATGAGTAATTTCATAGTATAAACTATAAAATGAAACGAGGAGGTGAGGAGCATGTCAAATTCTGACTCGGTTCCGTTACCCATATACTTCAAATCAATAATATATGATGTAGGCAGGAAACGACTTGTTCCTCCCTTTATATTTATCATCATGTAGCGTTTATATGTATGTTTAAGCGCTAGACACTTTCACAGTAAAGTGGATAAATCGAGAAACAAAGCGTTTCTTCCTATGTTGTAAAGGAGGAGACGATAATATGTTATATGCAAACAAAACTGTGGGTAACACGTCATATAAATTAAGTAAAAAATCAATGAAAGAACAAACATTGCTTCAAAAAAATAAAGATTTATTAATTGAAATCGCAACGAGAGATGTAAAATCTGTATTTGCGTATTTCAAAACAACAAGAGACGGACTATCTATGAAAGAGGCACAAAAACGTATTCAAGTATACGGCCGAAATGAATTAACTTCAAAAAGAGCTCGTATTGCGGAAGTGATGATGAAGTTAAGTGGAATGATCCCAGGTTTTTCAAAACAACATGTGCGTGATGGATTACAATGTGAGAAGATTACTGTGTCTCGAGTAGAATGTTCTAGTGTAACAGGTTTAAATGGTGAATTGAAAATGATGAATTTGCCAGTACAAGAGCTTGTTCCTGGAGATATGATTTTCCTTTCAGAAGGTGATACAGTACCGGCAGATGTACGTATCATTTATGCAAATGATTTATTAGTAAATGAATCTGTGCTAACAGGAAACGATGCGAGTATTGAGAAATTTGAAAGCTGCTATCATCTTGAGCGCAAACGATTTATTCCTTTGAAAAGAATGAAAGACTATAATCCACTTGAACTTGAAAATGTATGTTTCAAAGGGACGTATATTGTTGGTGGAAATGCGAAGGCTGTAGTAGTTTCGACTGGGAAAAATACGTATACAGGGATTCTTCATACTTGTTGTAGTAAAACGTCTTAATGTGTAAATGATGCTAAATATACAAAAACAATGTATAATAGACAAAGTTGAAAAACGTAGAATGGTAATCTATTTATATAACCTTACGTGATGACGTGGGGTTATTATTTTTTTTGGTAGGAGAGGAATTATGAAAAAAGTATTATTAGTTGATGGTATGGCACTATTATTTCGTGCTTTTTATGCAACAAGTGTCTACGGGCAGTTTATGAAACGACAAGATGGTACCCCTACAAATGGGATTCATGGTTATATGAAACATTTATTAACGGCAATGCAAGCAATTGAACCAACACACATCGTAACATGCTGGGATATGGGAAGTACGACATTTAGAACAGAATCGTTTTCAAATTATAAAGCGAATCGTGCGGCACCGCCGGAAGAATTAATTCCGCAATTTGATCTAGTACAAGAAATGACTGCGAAATTATCTGTTCCAGTTATCGGTATGAAAGGGTATGAAGCGGATGATTGTATCGGTACACTAGCAAAACAATACTGCAATGAAGCGGAAGTTTATATTTTAACAGGTGATACGGATTTACTTCAGCTTGTTGATAAGAACGTTACAGTTATGCTTCTGCGCAAAGGAATTGGAAATTACGAGTATTACACACCGGAGAAAATTATGGAAGAAAAAGGTGTAGAACCGTGGCAAATCGTGCATGCGAAAGCTTTCATGGGGGATACGAGTGATAATTACCCAGGTGTAAAAGGTATCGGTGAAAAAACAGCGTATAAGCTTATACAAGAACATGGTACAGTAGCAACTGTACTAGAAAATGTGGCATCATTAACGAAAGCACAACGTACGAAGATTGAAAGTGATTTAGAGAATTTAAATATTTCATTACAATTAGCACAAATTCATTGTGAAGTTCCTATTTCATGTTCACTAGAAGAAGGATTACACACAATAGATGAAGAAAAACTACGATTCGTTTGTGAAGAAATGAATTGGGGAAGACCTGAAATGTTAATCAATATGCTGTAAATAATTTGGAAAGAAGGATGTTGCATAAGTCGAACTTAGACTAGGTGACACCTTCTTTTTTATTTTGGAAAACAATATGTTAGTAAGTGAAAATATATGAAACTTAGTTTGAAATATATAAATATTTCGACAAGATAAATCGATATAAGATGATGCAAATGACGATTTATGTAATTGAATGAAACAACTATAGACTTGTTTTAGGGGAATCTCTTTTTTGAGTGTTCACAAAGTTGTCAGAAAATAAACGAAATTTTCATATGAAGTTCAAATGGAATTCACAACAATCAATTATTATAAGAACAACCAGATAATTCTTTATCTTTTATATAAACCATCCCCCAAGGAGGACAATGAAAATGAGAAAAAAAGTGAGAAAATCTTTTAAACAATTATTAATTGAAAATAAACAATCACTATTAAATAATAAAGAAAATATGAAAGAAATTGAAGAGAGAATTGAGAAACGACATGTAGCATATAGTGGTTCTAACAATTAAATAAAATAAAGAAAGATAGCCGATAAAGGCTATCTTTCTTTATTTTATTTGAAAAAACGTTCTTTATCTTTTAAATATGGAAAAGATATTTATAGTGTTTTTCTATCAATATCTTTCATTTTTCGAGATTTAAATTGGTATATACCAATTTTGTATAATTAGTATTCAAAATATTACAAAAAATGTTACAATACATTCAAATTTCTTCAATAAAATCATTTTTGCATGAAAAAATGGAATGAAAAGAAAGGAGAGGAATATGAATAATGGTGTCGCTTTGAAATGATTATTATCATTTCATTAGGAGTTGATCTAAAACGATGGATAGGTATGAAGAACTAGATTCAATTAGAGGGATTTCTTCATTAGTAGTAATGATTGGCCATCATTTAATGATTTTTTCAGCATTTCAAAATTATAGTTATGAAGATAATAAACCATTTGTTGTGTATCTATTAAAAGAAACGCCTGCTCGTCTTGTTTTTAGTAGTGGTAACGAATCTGTTATTATCTTTTTTATTTTGAGTGGATTTGTTTTGTATACATCCATTCAAAAAAACTACGATAGCTATGGGGCATTTCTTTTAAAGCGTATATGCAGAATATATATTCCATATATCATAGCAATAAGCATAGCTATAATATGCCAGACTACAATGAGTGAATATGGTATTTCTTATTTAAGTGAATGGTTTAACCGCTCATGGACGATTGAAAGTTCTTTAAGCTTAATAGCGCAACATATTTTATTGGTTGGGAAATATAATACAGATGCATATAACGGTGTGATTTGGTCACTTGTTCATGAAATGCGAATATCAATAATTTTCCCAGTAGTTGTGACTGTTTGTTTACGAAAAACGCTGAGGTATTCATTACTATCATTGTTTAGTTTTAGTATGTGCTCTATCGCAATATTATTTTTATTTCGCTCAAGTTTAACATTAACTAGTTATGCATTAACTTTGCATTACACGGTGCTGTTTTTATTAGGATCACTAGTTGCGAAGTATAAAAATGATTTAATAGTTTTTTATAGTAATTGTACTAAAAATACGAAAATTATATGGCTTTTATTTGCAATTTTACTTTATATGTATGAAGGGATTATTGGGGAAATTAAAGTGCTTAATAATTTTATATTTCGAGACTACGTAGTAGCAATAAGTGCATGTTTATTTGTCATATTAAGCTTGTCAGTATCAACTTTGTCATCCTTGCTACGTAATAAATACTTATTGTACTTGGGGAAGATTTCTTACAGCCTTTATTTATACCATATCATATCTTTATTTTCCCTAGTATACATGCTCCATGAAATATTCCCGTTACCTATTATTTTAATTTTATCGCTTATTCTTTCGTTTATACTTGCAACGATTTCATATTTATTTGTAGAAAAATTTGCATTTAGACTTGGAAAGTATGTAACCAAGCAAGCAAATATAAAAAAGAAAGGGGGATTTATAGAATCTGACTTGCAGGATGTTATTCAGAAAAAGGCGGTGAAATAATTGAGGCAAGAAATTAGTATGAAGGATTTTCAACAGTTATTGAAAAGAAGGGTAGTAACAATTATTTTGACGATGTGCTGTTTAACTGTCTCTCTAATTCTTATCTCTATGTACGTATTAAAGCCTTCGTACCAATATTCAACACAAATTCTTGTTGGGAATTTAGATGAGTTTAGTAAGGAGAATGCAGCGAATAAAACACAGGAAAATAAGCAGCTCGTAACTTCGTATGTTGATATTTTAAAAAGTCCACTCATTATTTCAACAGTGAAAAAAACTTTGAAATTAGAGCAATCAAGTCATGAATTAGCACAAAAGATTTCAGTGGTGAATATGGACAACTCACAAATTGTTACTGTTACAGTAAAAGATTCGGACCCTAAAATCGTGAAGGAAATTGTAAAGTCATTGGCAGAACAATCTCAAAAAAGCTTTCAACAGTATACGAATGTACAGGGGGTAAAAATATTAACTGACCCTGAGTTACAAGAAACAGCAGAAAAGTTGTTTCCGAAATTTCAACTTATCATTCCTATCTCTTTAATTGTTAGTTTTTTTGTTGGGGTAGGTTTAGCGGTATTTCGAGATTATTTTGACGAACGTATATACGTGGAACAGGATTTAGAGAAAATAACAACAGTCTCTGTTATTGGTCACATAAATATGGAACTGAAAAGAAAAAAGAAATCTATAGAAGTTGATTCGCAATCATCTATATATCGAGGTGAACATGTCGATGTTTAAGACAAAGAAACAGCTGCCATTTGATCCGCATGATGCTTTAATGAAAGAGCAGTTTTATACTGTGTATCACGAGTTGAAAAAATCGGATAAACAAGTATTCACAGTTATTTCAACGAAGGATAGAGGCGTTGTTGCCCCGCTTATAGTAAATATAGGGCTAGTGTTTGCAGAAATGAAAAAAAAGGTATTACTTATCGATGTGAATTTTTCTGATCCTAAACTACATCTACTGTTACAAAGCAATCATACGAAAACAGTGAATGATATAATAAGCGATTCCACTTGTAGTTATGAATCTTTTTCTAGTAATGTATCTAAATATTTATATTGTATTCCTGCCAAAAAAACAGTACACACCGGTACGTCTTTAGTTGCTACGGATGAATTTGATCATGTAATTGGGAAGTGGAAAGAAGATTTTGATTACATTTTCTTGTATTCCTCTGAAGTATTTGAGCATCCTGCCACACACATTATTGCAGGGAAATGCGATGGAGTGGTCTTAGCAGTTAAAAAGAGAAAAGATTCCTTGCGTACTGTGCAAAAAGTAATAGCGGACATAAAGAGGAAAGAATGTGAATTAATAGGTATAGTTTTATATTCTTGAATGTGGGGGTAACGATCTATGATTCGTGAAACAAATCAAGCCAAGTTGTATACGATTCCAGCTCAAGCAAAGACCAGTATTTTGAATCGAAGTATAAAGCGCTTGTTTGATATTATATTTTCAATCATATTGTTACTAGTGACGATACCAATTATGTTGTTCTTTTGTATTATGATTACTTTCGAAACAGCGGGAGCTCCAATCTATTTTCAAGAACGTTTAGGGATAAATGGGAGGAAATTTAATGTATTGAAATTAAGGTCGATGGTAAAAGATGCCGAAACAAATGGACCGCAATGGGCAGATGAAAATGATCCAAGAATTACTAAAATTGGATCATTTATAAGGAAAACGAGAATTGATGAGTTGCCGCAACTTTTAAATATTTTAAAAGGGGATATGTCTTTCGTTGGACCTAGACCAGAGAGAGCGTATTTTTATAAACAATTCGATACGTATATTCCAGAATTCAAGGATCGTTTAATTGTGAAGCCAGGGTTAACAGGATGGGCACAAATAAATGGAGGATATAATCTTGATCCGAAAGAAAAATTGAAATTGGATATGGAGTATATTGAAATGAAAACGATTCGGATGGACATTCGTATTTTATGTAAAACCGTTTTAATTGTATTGAACGGTAACGGTGCAAGATAAATAATATGTAAGTAGGTTGCTCGCAAAGGAGAACTGGTATGGGTAGATCTATTCTAAATAATATTATTCATCTATTTTATAGCACGATTTTAGCTAATCTGCTTCAGGCTGTGAGTTTAATTGTTTTAGCAAATTTTTTCAATGCACAACATTATGGAATGATTAGTGTTGCCATAGCAGTAACGTTTGTTATGTTATTTTTCACAGATTTAGGACTTACTAACACGTTTCTTCGAGAAGGGGCGAGAGATGGTGTAGACTTAGGGAAGATTTTATCGTCGTATATAAAAATAAGGATGATACTACTTATTTTTATTTCTATAATCGGTTATATTGCTATTCATTATATGTATGCGGATAAAAATTTAATTTATATGATAATAAACGTAATGTTTTTTATGTTAATAGGATTAACTTGCCAAAACATAGGCATTGCCTATTTTCAACTGACGGAACGTATGAAGTATATAGCACTTATTAAAGTTGTATCAGCGTCAGTTGTTATCATAATTACATGTCTTTGTATTTTCGGAGAGTTACCGGTGTATGTAACAGCTCGTTTATATGCTTTTGGGTATATGATCGGTGGTTTGTTCAGTATATATATCATGAGAAAAAAGACGAAAATGAATATGAAGGTTGTAATTCATAAAGCGTTATTTTGGCAATTAACTCCTTTTATTATTAGTGGTTTTTTAATAATGAGTACCCCGCAATTAGCCCCTATCTTACTTAACTATACATTGCCATTAAGTATGGTCGGTGTTTTTGCAGTGGCGTACAGGATGCCAGCAGCTTTATATCAAGTGCCAGGAGTGATTGCAGGTGCATTTTTCCCAGTGCTCTTTAAGCATTATAATCAGAATAATTTAGAAGAGCATACGAAATTAAACTTACTTCAAATAAAATCAATGGCGATTGTGGGAATATGTATGACGATAGGTTTATATTATTTAGCACCATACTTTATTTCTATATTTTTTCATGAGGAATGGAGTAATGCAGTAGAGCCACTCCAAATATTATCATTTCTCATTGTGCTGCAAAGTTTAAATATTGCTATAGCTGATGGCTTAACAACGAGTGGACGTCAAAATAAAAGAACTGTTGTGCAATGTATAGCATTAGTGATAGGGGGGATTATGCTTTATAGCTTTAGTAGTATTGGTGGAGTGATAGGAGCGGCTTATGCTATGGTTTTATTTGAAATTGTAGCTTTAGTTGGGTATATAGCAGTAAGTGTAGTGAAGAAAAAAATTGTATTCCAAATTGTCATGCCTTATACAATTTATTTTGGCGTAACTTTTATTGGAGTGCAATATATATTGCATACATATCATTTCATTGCGCTCGTTCTTAATACGTTAATCGTAGTAGTTGGGATATTCCTATATGATTATGAACTGAAAAAACTTCTTCTTTCGTTTATAAGAAAAACACGCAAAAAGGATTATATTACGAAACAGGGGATATAGCCTATGGAAAATAATATGAAAATATCGATGAAATGGATTATGCTCTTAATATTATTTGTTATGTTAAGTAAATACAACTTATATATTGGCTTTTCGTTGAAGATATATATGATTTTTTTAGTCATATATTTTTGTTTAACAATTAAAAATTTTCATATTCAAAAGCTATATTTTCATGAGGTTGTATTTTTACTATTTTATTTCATCTATTGTTTGAGTGGAATTCTTTCTATATATTTACATGCTAGTATTCGTATGATTTTTGGTGTGCTACTTGTTTTAGGATGTTATTTTATAATGAGAAATTTAGTAGGAAATGTTGAAATAGCAATACTTGAATCATCTATTGTCTATGTAGGATTCGTATTTAATATTATAAGCCTAATCCTTTATATAGTCGGTTTACAGCACTTTGGATTATACGGAGGAGAAGAGAGAGAAGTTTTTGCTGGACTATTAGTTGATAGAGGATATCCAAGATTAATAGGATTACTAGATGATCCTAACATTTTTATTTTTTATAATACAATATTTTTTATGTATTATATGACAAATTTACATAATATGATGAACATTTTAGGATTGATTTTATGTGTTACGACGAGTTTATTAACTTTTTCAAGGGGAGGTATATTAGCGCTTGTACTTGTCGTTTTTGTATATGTATGTACTTCTAGTTTTGCAAAAAAAATAAAAATAATGATGAGTTTACTATTGTTTAGTGTAGTAGTTTTTAGTTTATCCAATAGTGTGATGGGTGGTCAATTAGATGACATATTGAATAAACGAATATCTGATTTTTCGCACGATAATGGGAGTGGTAGATTTACATTATGGGAAGCTGCTTTTAAATATTATATATCCAATCCATATCTCGGAATCGGTGCGTTTAATTTTTCGAATTATTATGAGTTTCAATTTAATGAAAAATTATATGTGCACAATACATTTTTAGAAATTTTGTCTGAATCGGGTACAATTGGTTTTCTTTTATATAGCGCGTTTTTAATTATATTAATGTTCAAGTTAACGCAGTATACTTTGTTTCGTGAAAAACCGTATTTATTATTGACTATGGTTGCATTTTTATTTCAGATGATGTCATTGTCACTTATTATTAACGAAGCGTTCTTTTTATTTTTAGCAATTGTTGTGAAGTACATTTCAATCTATGAAGGAAGGGGCAAGATAGATGGCAAAATCTCTATTAGCACATAATAAGATGCCTCATGTTTCCGTAGTAACACCTTCTTATAATAGTATACGATTCATAAGTGAGACGATTTCATCTGTACAGAATCAATCGTATGAAAATTGGGAGATGATTATCGTTGATGACGCTTCAACTGACCAATCTCTTGCAAAAATTAAAGAGATAATAGAAGGAGACTCGCGTATTAGGTTATTATCATTAAAAGAAAATGTTGGTGCTGCTAAAGCTCGGAATTTAGCAATTAAAGAAGCACGAGGAAGGTATATTGCTTTTTTAGATAGTGACGACATTTGGTTACCAAATAAATTGGAGGCGCAATTGATATTTATGGAAGAAATGAATGTGGCCTTTTCATATGCATCGTATAGTTTAATAGATGAAAACGGTAATGAACTAAATCGAGAAGTGAATGTACCAAAATCTGTTGACTATCACTATTTGGCAGGGAATACAATTATCGGTTGTTTAACAGTAATGATTGATCGTGAAAAAATTCCGCATATTGAAATGCCTAGTGTCCAGCCAGAAGATACAGCGTTATGGTTGTACTTATTACATGAAGGGCATGAAGCGAAAGGGATACAGCAAGTGTTAGCGAAGTATAGAATTGTTGCAAATTCTGTTTCAAGAAATAAAATGAGAGCAGCTTTTCGGTATTGGAAATTATTAAGGGAGCAAAAATGTCTTAATGCATTGCAAATTTTTTACTATTTTAGTAAGTATGCTTATCATGCCTATAGAAAAAATAAAATCAATGTAGTTGGGAAGACGCAATTATGAATATACTGTTGATGACAGATAAATTGATAACTGGTGGAGCCGAAAATTATTTCTGTAAATTGGAAAGCAATTTGCGTTATGAGGATTTTAAGGTTTATACAGCTGCAGGTGATGGAGAACTATATGAATCTCTTACTAGAAAAGAAAATTTTATGTTACTGAGTCGATGGAATCATTTGAGAAATCTTTATTACTTACGAAACGAAATTTGTAAACGGAAGATAGAACTTATACATGCAAATAGTTTGCGAATGGTATTATATGCTTTTCTACTTCAAAAATTTATGAAAAAAAAGATGAAAATTGTGTATACGAAACATAATGTAACAATATTAGAAAGGAAAATGCCAATTCTTTTTCGTTATTTTATGAATAAATATGTGAACAATATTATTACAGTAAGTGAGTTTGAAAAGAATAATTTAATTTCAATGCATGTAGCAGAAGAGAAAATAAAGACAATTTATAACGGTGTTGATATAGAAAAGTTTTTATTCCAGCAGAAAAAGAAAGAATCTATTTATAAAATAGGGATATTAGCTAGACTATCCAAGGAGAAAAACCATCAACTATTTGTAAAAATTGCAAATGTGTTGAAAGAGAGAAATGATTTTAAGTTTTATATTGCTGGTGATGGGCCAGAGAAAGAATCTATTATGAAAGAAATAGAAAAGTATGGATTGCAGCAAAGTGTAAAGATGTTAGGGAATATTTCCGAGCCGCATAGGTTTATAGGGAATATGGATGTCTTACTTTTATTATCTTTTCGCGAAGTATTTCCAATGGTAGTAATTGAAGCAATGGCTACAGGAACACCAATTGTTTCAATAGATGTTGGTGGCATAAATGAAGCAGTAATAGACGGAGAATCAGGTGTGTTGATACCTGAATATTGCGAATCTAAATTCGCAGATGTACTGGAGAAATTACATGGAAATGAAGAAAAGGTGAATGATATGAGAGAGAAAGCGCGAGAAAAAGCGGAAAGAAATTTCTCGTTATTTAAAATGATAGAAGAAACGAAAGATATATATGAATTAAACAAATGACTGTCGAAGTCGTTTGTTTTTTTTATTATAGAAACTTTTAAGAGAAAACTCACATATTATATGAAAAAGGTAATATGAGGAGTGAATTTATTTTGTCAGAATATATTTCTTCCCAAGAAGATTGTGCACCAGAAAATAGCGTTCATATTGACTGTTTTGGAGCAGTTCCGAACTCGGGAAATGATAGTTCATTAGCAATTCAGCAAGCTATAAATTATTGTGTAGCGAATCAAATTTCTACGGTTAGAATTACAGGGGTAAATACGTACAAAATTGGAAAGCCGGTTGTTGTTAAATCAAATGTAAGGTTAGAGCTAGATCCTACTGTTACGGTGCAAATCGATGGAGATTTTAATGCGTTTGAATTGCAACAAAATGCGTCTATAACAGGTGGTACAGTTCAAGTTATTAATCCAGTATTTCAATCTTCTGTTATTTATGTTTCCGGTTCACAACAAATAGAAGTTCCTAATCACTCTCTTATATCAAATATAAATATAATAAATGCAACGTCGTCATATAAAGGTAAAGCTATACACTTTTATTGTCAAAAAGCATGGGATTATATTAGTTTCTTTCAAGTTAACTTTATTCAAATTAAAAACTTTCAAACTGCTATACACTTGAAGACAGAATATATAGATGATATCAATACACCTTGCTGGATTAACGCAAATGTATTTCAATCTATATTTATTGATGGATGTCAGTATGGGATAGAAGTTGATGGAAATAGTGATTTACCAAATGAAAGTTCAGGAAATACGTTTCATGATATTCAAGTGCAATGTAGACAGCAAACGAAAAAAGTCATTCGTTGTACGGGTGCCTATAATACATTTGATTGTATGATTTGGGATACGTACCGGATGAGTAGCGAACCGATTGTCATTGAATTTTCTTCTAATTCTCATCGTAACTACCTTTTTTCAAATTTACTTTCCACAACTATTGTAGATAAAGGGCAATACAATGTTTGCAAGTCTACCTATGAAGAATCTCTTCGAATTCAATTACCGATTACGTTAAATAAACCACATTTAATAGGGAATCAAGATGATATTTTAGTAAACGCTCAGCAGAAATATACCGTTAAGCAAGTAAGTGGGAAAGTACCGTATGGGGGAAGTCTCGCAAATTGCTTTAATTTAATAGATGAACAAAGTGTAAATTATATTGATGTTCCAGATAGCAATCCAGTTGTCATTGAACTAGATTTTACGAAAAATCCAATCAAAATGTTAAATTGTTTTGGAATGTATTTTGGGTGGGGAGAGAGTCCGAAGAAAATTAAAATTGAATATGCATTAAGTGCAACTGGAAATTGGGTGGTTGCATTAGATGTTCCATTAAATGTAGGTGATACAATTATATCGAATATGAAGGCGAGTCAGCTATATAAAGTAAGAATTACACTGAGTGGTTACGCTCAAGATCATAAGCGTTTTCGGATCAATCGTATGTTTGCAAGATCGTCGATGGAAAATGGGAATGCTTGGTTAGCGACAACTGGCGGAAGAATGTTTGGAGATATTGAAATAGAGGCAAGTAAAGGTATAATCATGAAGACTGCTAGTGGAGTAAAGTGGAAAGTTACTATGAATGAAGCTGGCCAACTTATTACGACTAAAATAACTTGAGATGATGATTGGTTGTCAATGCTTGGACGAGTTATTGGGTAGCACGATAAAAGTAATGAAAAAGAGATTGTAATTTGGTTGAAACCAAATTACAATCTCTTTTTTGTTTCAATTAATCCCACCAAATCCAAGTCCAAAGGTAATTTCCTACATTTCGAGGAGTAATCCGTATGAAGCGTTCACCGTCAAAGAAGCAATTGAAATTTGGAAGTGTTTCATCCGGATTTTCTGGAACAAAGGTGACAATGTTTTCGTTACTTGTAACAGTTACTGTAATTGGTGGATCGGTAGGCGAGACTTGAAGTTGTAACGAAATATTAGCTGTATTTTTAAATTCATTAGTAACAGGTGGACTTATTACTTGTACTGTGAATAACACAATAATTGTTTCGTTTGGCTCCAAATTAGTAGCGACTAGGAAACCAATATTCGGATTCGCTAGTGGAGAATGTTCTCCGTTAATGGAGACAGTGCCGTTCATAAATTGTAAACCTACTGGAATAGTATCCTGTAAAGAAATATTTAAGAGTGAAATCTCGGAAGTATTTGTAATACGCACCGTGTAATCAAAATATTGATTTAAATAAGCTGAGCTGACGGAAGCGTTTTTTGTGACTGTCACAGTTACAAATTGAACTGGTATACGAACAATATTTGAATTAATAACGAAAGTAATAATCGGAGCCTGTGGTGTCAATTGGAAAGCGGCTGTAACTGATGCAGAATTTATAATTGTACTGTTTGAAGGAATAGAAGAGACGAGAACTTTAAATGTTATCGTTGCTACTCCATCTGCAGGTAAAGAGCCGATATTAATACCAGTGTCTGGACGGATATTTGGAACTTGAGTACCGTTAATTGATACGCTGTTTTCTATAAATGTTGTACCGGCTGGAATTATATCTAGGACGGAAGTACTGATTGTAGGAATTGGTGAATGATTTATCACCTCTAACGTGAAAGTTATGATGTCCCCTGTCGCCACGATAGATTTATCGGCTGTTTTTTCAATACTAACCATTGGATCAACTATTATTGTTGTAACAGTATTTGTTTGCTTTGTAATGGTATTTATTTGCCTTGTAATCGTAATAGGAGGTTCGATTGGACCGACAATAGGCGTATAAGAAATAGTAGCATCGTTATTGATTGTAGATTGGAGAATAGAAGAAGATATTGTCACTTGGAATGTAATAATAACAGATTCATTTGGAGCAAAATTTCCTAACGTAATACCATTTTCAGGATTCGCATTAGGTTGATTGATTCCGTTAATCGTAACACTACCAATAACAAATGTCGTATCTACTGGCGCTATGTCTACTAGAAGAAGGTCCTCAATAGTGATGTTACCATTATTAGTAATCGTAATGGTATACGTTAAAGTTTGACCAGGTAAGGCACTCGTGAAATCAACAGCTTTAATCGCAATGACATTATCATTTTGTACGGTTGTTGTAACAGTATTTGTTGTAGTCGTATTTGTAACAGGTACGTTATTTGGGTTGACTATATAGTTAAAAGTAGTGATTGCTTGGTTGTTGAGTTCGTTTTGTATTGGAATAGAAGTCACAGTTACTTGGAATGAAGCGATAGCGTCTCCATCTACAATTATAGTACCAATTGGTATGCCACTTACTGGATTAACTCCTGGAAGAGTTTCTCCGTTTACAATAACGCTATTTTCTATAAATGTGGTACCTTGAGGAATCATATCTTGAATGATTACATCATTTACTGCAACATTACCAGTTTGATTGAGTGTAATCGTATACGTTAACGTATCACCGACAGTTGCAAATGCAAGGTCAACAGCTTTATTACTATTTAAAGTCGCGTGATGAATTTCTGTTACGGCAGCTGATGAAATAATAGTTTCGGTAATAGGTGGTCGATCTGGTAACGTGTATTGGTATTCAATTGTACTCGTGTTAGAGATTGGATTTGTTTGCGGAATCGAAGTAACCCGTACTTGGAATAGAATAGTTGCTGTTGTATTAGGCGGAATGTCATCAATTTGTATCCCGCTAAGTGGATTGTCATTTGGACGAGCGTTGCCATTCACAATAACACTGTTCTCTATAAAGCTCGTATTTGCTGGGATGATATCTGTAACGATAATGTTTTCTACTTGTATATTCCCATTGTTTGTGATGGAAATTGTGTAAGGGATAATCGTTTGTAGGTCAGCGTATTGGATAGGCGTTGTTTTTGTTGCGACTATAGTAGCAGTAATAACTTCAGTGAAGGTAATATTACTAGTCGATATTTGTTCTTCTCCATTTATCGTATAACGAGAAGTTGATTGATTTTGAACATGGCCGCTAGCTGGAAGCGCTATGACGGTAACAGAAAATGTGACTGGGATAGAAATGTTAGGAGCAATCGTTCCTACAAGTATACCGGTACTTGGATTGGCGTTAAGCTGTGGAATATTATTTACTAAAACGCTACCGTCAATAAAGGTAGTTCCAACCGGAATATTGTCTGTAAAAACAACAGCAGTGGCATCTGTATTCCCTGTATTCGTTAAAGTTGTTGTAAAAGTTAAAATGTCACCAATCGTTATAGAAGTCAAATCAACAGTTTTAAGTGAAACGATATCAGCATCATTAATTTGAACGAAAGTAGTGTTGGAAGTAGTCGATTTTTGAATTGGTGCAAAATCAGGGTTGAAAATAAAGTCGTAGACGACGTTTGCAGTATTAGGTGTTGGGTTTGTAGCAGGTAAATTCGTAACGGAAACTTGGAAGGTTATTGTAGCCATTTGACCTGATGCGATATTAGGAATGGAAAAGCCGATATTCGGATCTGCTGCAGGAAATGCAGTATTGTTAACTAATACACTTCCCGGGATAAATACTGTTCCATCCTCTATCGTATCTGTAAAAAAGATGGAGTTGGTTGTAGTGGATCCGTTATTTTGAATGAGTACTGTATATTCAATAGTTTCATCAATATTAGCTACTATTGTATTAGCGGATTTTGTAGCGATAAGAATAACATCAATAAATTGTATATTTGTAGTATTGGAAGATGTCGTTTCTGAAATTGGTGGTAAGCTTGGGTCTGGCTGATACTCATAGTGGATGACGGCGATATTATTAATGTTATTTTGAGGAGGTATAGAGACTACATTTACTTGGAATGTAACGATAATTGTATTGTTTGGAAGGATAATATTAAGGGTGATTCCGGTAATGGGATTCTCGTTAGGTCTTGGTATACCATCTACAAGAATGCTATTTGGAATGAATGTGGTGCCAGCAGAAATTGCGTCAATTAGGAGAGTATTTGTAATAGGTACTGTACCAGCGTTTGTAACTGCGACTGTATATGTGATGATTTGACCGATGCGGGTAATAGATCTGTTAGCGGATTTAATTGCACTAACATTTGCTGTACGGACTTCAGTAGATACTGCATTTGATAATGATCTACGCTGAATAATTGGAGAACTAGGCTCAATTTGGTACTCATACGAAGTGTCTGAAATGTTATTGACTGTGTTGCCAGGAGGTATACTTGTAAGTTGTACTTGGAATGAAATAGTGACTGTTTCATCTGGTTGTATCGTGCCAAGAGTGATTCCATTTTCAGGGTTCGCACCAGGCTGAATGACATTATTTATTGATAAGCTATCTTCAATTAATATAGTCCCTTCTGGAATGTTGTCAATGAACACCGTATTGTTAGCTGGAACAGTTCCGATATTCTGTAGTGTATTTGTGTAGGTAATCATTTGCCCGATTGATACGAAAGTAACATCTGCGTTTTTAACAGAAATAATATTTGCATTTTGAAGTGATGTTGTAACGATATTAGAATTTGCAGAGCGATTCACTGGGGGAGCTGTAGGAATACTTACATATTGGTAAGTTGCTAAAGATTGATTGACAATTTCGGTTTCAGTAGGTGGATTATTTGTTTGTACTTGAAATAGTATTGTTTTGGAACTATTTGGTGGGATCGTTCCAATTGATATTCCGTTTTCAGGATTTGCATCAGGCTGAAGTACACCGTTAATTGTGACGCTGTCGGGAACGAATGTAGTCCCAGCTGGAATCGAATCTGTAAAAATAATATTTATTGCATCAACATTGCCGATATTTTTCACTTCAGAAATATAAAGGATCGTTCCACCAATATCTACAGTTGTTGGATTGGATGTTTTTGTAATTGTCAATTGTGCTTGCACGAAATTTGTAATGACAATATTACTTGTAGATGTTTCCGTAATAGGTGGTTGCCCTGGATCTGGTTGAATTGTATATGTTGTATTAGATTGATTTGTAATCGATTGTTGCGAGAATGGATCGTTAATAAGAATTTGGAACGAAATTAGGTGAGTAGCGTTTGCTGCTAGGTTAGGCAAAGTAACACCTACATTTGGATTGGCACCAAGTATAGCTGTCCCGTTAAGTGTAAAACTATTTTCTACGAATGTCGTCCCTTCTGGAATAGTATCTGAAAATATGAGATTCGTAGCTGGAATATTTCCGGTATTTTCTAGTGTTATCGTGTAGGTTAAAATGTCGCCAGCTGTTGCTTGTTGTGCATTGACTGCTTTTAAAGAAAGAACATTTGCATCCGAAATTTGTGTGAAAGCTGGGTTAGACGTAATTGTTCGAGAGATGATAGGAGCGGTTGGATCCGCGATAAAAGTATAGTCAATACGTGCTATATTAGAAATTGGATTCACGCTTGGAATGGATTGAACGATAACTTGGAATGTGGCGGTGACGATTTCTGACGGCGCGATGGAGTTTAATGGTATCCCTACGCTTGGATCGGCACCTGGAATTGAGACACTATCAATGGTCACACTATTCGGAATGAATTCAGTTCCTTCAGGGACCAAATCTGTTAAAGTAACTGTATTTGCATTTGTATTCCCGTTGTTTTGAACAACTACAGTATAAGTGATTGTACCGTTAGTAGATTGTACGAGAGAATCTGTATTTTTAATTGCGGATAACGATGCATCAACGACAGCTGTACTAACTGTATTAGATGAGGAGGTTGCTGTAACTGGAGGTTGACTCGGATCGACAATATACGTGTAACTTGTAAGTGCTTG
This sequence comes from Bacillus tropicus, assembly GCF_001884035.1. Lineage (GTDB taxonomy): Bacteria > Bacillota > Bacilli > Bacillales > Bacillaceae_G > Bacillus_A > Bacillus_A tropicus. The sequence goes on along the minus strand of NZ_MACG01000022.1, from coordinate 135,664 downwards.
ATTTATAATTGCTCCTTGCGATGGAATAGAGCTTGCAAGAAATTGGAACGTAATAGTAGCAGAATCACCTGGTGCGATAATACCAACTGGAATACCAAGAGTTGGACTTGCATCTGGAAGTGAAATCCCGTTAAGCGTGACACTATTTGGAACAAATAATGCTCCTTCAGGAACTCCGTTAATGAGTAATACAGAGTTTGCAGGGAAGTTTCCAGTATTCGTTAATGTTGCTGTATACGTAATGACATCTCCGATAGATACGATTGTTCGATTTGCTTCTAAAATAGTTGTAACAGTCGCGTTATTAATTTGTGTTGAAGCGCTATTAGAATTTATTGTGCCGGTAACAGGAGGAGCTGCTGGATCAACGATGAATGCGTATTGAATAGATGCAACGTTTGTAATGGGATTTGAAGGTGGAGTAGATGTAACTATGACTTGGAAAGTAACAGTTAAGGAACTACCCGCGCTAACGGTTTCGATATTAACTCCGTTATTTGGATTTGCACCTGGAATGGTACTTCCATTTACAGAAAAGCTATTTTCAACAAAAGTCGTTCCTGCTGGAATAAGGTCTGAGAAATTTACATTCGTAGCGTTTGTATTGCCGTTATTTTGAATTAAAACGGTATAAGTGATCGTGTCTCCAATATTTGCAAAGGCTGTACTAGCAGTTTTTACAGCTGAAAGTATTGCTGAATTAATAGAAGTAACGAAGACGTTCGTTTCCACGTTGCCAGGCTGAGCCTGTAATGTATTGCCTACGTTATATTGGAAGTTAACAAAACCTAAGTTTTGGAGTTCAGGAGTGAATGTTGTTGGATTACTTACAATTTGAACTTGGAATATGATTGTTACAGTTTGATTTGGATTGATTGTATTTATACCAACACCGTCAATGATAGAAGCAGATGGTAATGGAGTACCATCAACAATAACTGATCCTGCAACAAATTGTGTCCATGTCGGTAAAGGGTCTGAGAAAATGGCATTGTTAGCAGGAATATTGCCAGTGTTCGTAATCGTAGTTGTATACGTAATCGTATCACCAATCGTTGCAAAAGCTTTATCTCCGATTTTAATCGTGTTTACAATTGCACTTTCGATTTTTGTTGAAACAGTATTAGAAGTAATATTTTTTGAAACTGGTGGATTAGCAGGGGTAACGATATGCTGGAAGCTAACGCTAGCTTGATTCGTAATGGGATTTATAGGCGGGATTTCATCTGCGATAATATTAAATGCCACAATGACAGATTGGTTTGGCGCGATATCACCAATTGGAACCCCTGTAACGATATCTGCAGTTGGGATGCTAGTTCCGTTAAGTGTAAAACTATTCGGTTCAAATGAAGTTCCATCTGGAATAAGGTCGGTGAAAATAACATTTGTTGCACTAACATTTCCGCTATTTGTAATTGTAACGGAGTAGATAATATCCTGCCCGATATCTACCGTAGATACATTTGAATTTTTTTGTGCAGTAAGGATAGCGCTATTAATTTGTGTGGTCGTTGTATTAGATTGATTAGAAGTTGTAATAGGTGGCTGGCTAGGGCCAACGACATAATGATATGTGATAGAAGCAGAATTAGAAATAGGATTCAGTGTTGGCAGTGTAGTAACAGTTGCTTGGAATGTGACGATTGCCGCAGTACCGCCATTAATGGAACCGATATTTACACCAGTAGATAAATCAGCATTTGGAATGGTTTGCCCATTAACTGTGAAACTATTTGGAACGAAACTTAAATTACTATCAAGTATATCGATAACGGTAACATCAGTTGCGGCCACATTCCCGGTATTAGGGAGGTTAAGTGTAAATGTTATTGTATTACCAACATCCGCAAAGGTAAGATCTGCCGTTTTTGTACTTATAATATTTGCGTTGTTGAGTTGAAGAAGTGTAGTGTTGGAAGTAGCTGAACTCGATACTGGAGGGTTAACAGGATCAACAGTAAACTCATATGTCGTTGAAGCAGTATTCGGTGCTGGATTAATAGGTGGAATGCTGTTCACTGTAACTTGAAAGACGATACTATATATTTCATTTGGTGGAAGTGCTGCAAGTAATACACCATTATTTGGATTCGCGTCAGGTTGCAAAACACCATCGACAGTTAATGTGTTAGAAACAAAAGTGATTCCACTTGGTAATACATCTGTGAATACTATATTAGTTGCATCCGTATTTCCTATATTGGAAATAGAAGTAGTATAAAAAGTGGTTTGCCCGATATCTGCAAAGGATACACTTTCATTCTTCGTCATAGATAATATGGCTTCTTTAATTTGCGTTGAAACAGGATTGCTAATGGAAGTTTCTATATCAGGCGGTGAGATTAATTGATAAGATGCTGATGAGAAATTTACAATTGGATTTTCAGCTGGTAATGACGTCACATTTACTTGGAAGGAAACATTTACTGTAGCCCCCGCTGTTATCGGTCCAATATTTACACCGTTTACTGGATTCGCACCACTTTGAGGAACTCCATTAATGGAAAATGTGTTTGCAATAAATGTAGTTCCGCTCGGCACGGTATCTGTGAATATAACATTTTGCGCAGATGAATTTCCATTGTTTGTTAAAGCGACAGTATAAGTGAGTGTATCTCCGATATGGCTAAATACTTTATCAACTTGTTTAGATGAAAGAATGGTAGCTGTATTAATTGTAGTAAATGTTGTGTTTGAAGTAACATTTCTTGAAACAATCGGTGCATTTGGATCAGCGATAAATGTGTAAGAAGAAGTAGCGGAATTGGCAATAGGATTTTGGGCTGGTGTAGAAGTAGCGGTAACTTGAAATGCTATAGATATTGAGCTGTTAGGAGCAATTGATCCGATTGTTATACCTGTATTAGGATTGAGCCCGATTTGTGTGATACCATTTATTGTAACGCTATCAGTAATAAACGTTGTACCATTTGGTATAAGATCAGTGAAAGTAATATTCGTAGCGTTTGTATTACCACTATTCGTTAAAATTGTCGTATAGGTAATGGTATCACCTAGTGTTACAAGTGTTTGATCTACAGATTTCACCATCGTTATCATAGCATCTAGTACCGGGTTTGTAACGATATTCGTTGAAGTAGAAGTTGTAACAGGAGTTCCGTTTGGATCGACAGTATAAGAATATAAAATTGTGTCATTACCCATAATTGAACTTGAAGGGGGAACAGAAAGAACATTTGCTTGGAAAGTAACGGTTACTGTTTCACCAGGAGCGATATTTGGTATAGTTACTCCAAGTGCTGGTTGCGCACCAAATTGCTGAACCCCATTTATTTTGACTGAGTTTGGTATAAAGGTAGTGTTAGCTGGAATTGCGCTCGTGAACGTTATATTCGTTGCAGTCGTATTTCCTGTATTTGTAATAGTTGTTGTATACGTAATCGTATCTCCAACAGAAATGATAGATTTATCAACGCTTTTTTGGGTCGTTAATATTGCACTATTAATTGTTGTCGAAACAGCATTAGATACATTCGTTTGTGATACGGCAGGTTGGCTAGGATCAACAACGTGTGCAAATTGTACAGAACTAAAATTAGAAATTGGATTTATACTTGGAATATTTGTAACAAGCACATTGAGAGTAATAACGGTCGTTCCACTTGGATTTATATTTCCAATCTGAATCCCGTTAGCTGGATTTCCAATTTGCTGTGTACCAGAATCATTTGTCAAAGTTCCGGAAATAAATGTTGTTCCTTCAGGTAAAATATCTGTCAAAATTATATTTTGTGAAGTGACATTTCCGGGGTTACTTAATGTAATTGCATAAGAAATTGTATCACCAATCTTTGCGAAAGTTTTATCTACAGATTTGATTGCCACAATTTCCCCAGAATTTATTTGTGTCGAAACAGAATTAGATGTCGTATTTCGTGAAACAAGTGGTAAATTAGGTCCTGTCATAAATTGATAATCAATGGAAGCGCCGTTTACAACCGGTGAGTTTGGACCACCAGGTCCAATTGTGAAAATTGGATTTGGAATGCTAACTACTTGCACACGGAAGGTGACGTTTATAAAATCCCCTGCAATAATATCCCCAATTGGTATCCCGTTCGCTGGATTTACTCCAGGTAATAAAACTCCGCCTACTCGAACGCTATCCGCTATAAATACTGTATTATTTGGAATTGGATCTGTAAAAATGATATTAGTAGCAGTCGTGTTCCCTATATTTTCTAATAAAACAGTATACGTTAAAAATGAATTTCCAGGTGCGACGTCAGAAAATAGTCGATCCACACTTTTCGTTGCTCGAATAATTGCTTCGTTAATTTGGACTAAAGTTGGATTACTTGTAGCTGTTTCTGTCACTGGTGGCTGGTTAGGGTCAACAATGATAGAGTATGTTGTGCTGGATTGGTTCAACGTTGGATTTGTAGCTGGTATTGAGCCAACAATAGCTTGAAAGCTAATTGTTGTCGTTCCTCCAACTGGGATTGAGTCTAATGGGATTCCGATATCTGGCCTAAATCCAAGTTGTGAGATGGCGTTAATTTGTACACTATCAGGAACAAATGAAAGTTCAGGTGGTAATATATCGATAAAAACAGGTGTGTTTGCGATAGTATTTCCGCTATTAGTGAGGGTAGTTGTATACGTAATTGTATCTCCAACAGCAGCAAATGCACTGCTCGCAGTTTTTGTTGCGATAACGGAGGCAGTATTTACTTGTGTAAAGGTTTTATTGGATTTAACTGTTCGTGAAACAGGCGGTTCATTTATATCAACAATAAAGCTATATTGAAGCGATGATTTGTTAGGAATTGGATTAGGGTTTGGTAGTGTTGTAATGTTTACTTGAAAACTGAGTGTAATCGATGCATTTGCATTCAAGTTACCAATATTGATACCGTTTTGTGGATTTGCATTCGGGACGGTTACACCATTTATCTTAAAGCTATTTGGGACAAAGGCAGTACCATTTGGAATTGTATCTGTAAACACAATGTTGTTCGCAGTAGTATTTCCTGTGTTTGTAACAGATGAAGTGAATGTAATCGTATCACCAATTGTAGCGAAAGTTGTACTCGCATTTTTATTTAAAACTAATGTAGCATCAATAATTGGAGTAACCGTTGTATTTGTAATTGTACTATTAACAGCAGGTGATTGGTTTGGATTCACGGTATATTCATAATTTACAAGAGCATTATTTGTTAATGTGCCACTAGGTGGTATCGCTAAAATTTGTGCTTGAAAAGTAATGAATACAGTATCTCCTGGGGGAATATCTGCTAAGTGAATACCAAGTGATGGATCTAACCCCGGCTGCGGAATATTATTGATAGTTACAGAGTTTTGGACAAATGAAGCGCCTGCGCCGAGTCCATCTGTTAAAACTGTAGCACTAGCAGGAATATTTCCTGTGTTCGTAACTGCAATCGTATAAGTAACGATATCCCCAATTGCAGCTGTCGGTGTATTTACTGACTTCGTAGCGACGATTGTAGCGTTATTAATTTGAGTTGTTATTACGTTACTTAACGCATTGGCGGATGCTGGAGGTAAGTTAGGATCTATGACATATTGGTACGCTATATTGCTTTGGTTCGGGATTGGATTTGGACTAGGAATGGAATTTACTATTACTTGAAATGAGATTGTTGCACTTGTATTAGGGTTTATTGGATCAATTGCAATTCCACTTGCTGGATTTGTATTAGGGAGTGTATTTCCGTTTACTGTTACACTATTAGGGATAAATGATGTTCCGTTTGGAATTACATCTGTAAAAATTACATTTGATGCAAGTGTGTTCCCGTTATTCGTTAAAGTAGTTGTGTACGTAATAATATCATTTACGTTAGCAAACTGTTTATCTGCCGATTTTACAGCGGCAATCGTAGCATTATTAATAGTTGTCTGTACGGTGTTAGAGGCCACCATCTGCGTTACAACTGGTTTGGATGCGTCGTACGTGTATTGGAATGTAGTGCTCGATTGATTCGTAATCGGATTTGGACTAGGAATAGTTGGTACAGAAACTTGGAATGAAACAGTACGTGATGCATTTGCTCCTATCGTACCAATTAAAATGCCATTAGCCGGGTTTGCATTAGCTATAGGGACACCGTTAATCGTTACAGTGTTAGGAAGGAAGATGGTACCAGCTGGAATGATATCTGTAAACGTTACATTGGAGGCAGGGATATTGCCGTTATTCGTTAAAATCGTTGCATAAGTTATGACATCACCAACATCAGCGAAATTTGTACTTGTTAGTTTCGTAGCGACAATATTAGCAGTATTAATTTGTGTCGTTACTATATTACTAGTAACATTTCTCACAACAGCAGGTAAATTTGGATCTGCGATAAAGCTATATTGAAGTGCGGCGCTGTTTTGAACTGGATTTGGTGAAGGTAAACTGGTTGCACTAATTTGGAAAACAATTGTTGTAATTCCGCTTGCTGGAATCGTACCAATTTGAAGGCCAACACTTGGATCCGCACCTAGCTGTAAAGCACCACCTATAAAAATACTATTTGGTACGAGAGTCGTACCAGGAGGTAGTATATCAGTAACAACAACATTATTTGCTGGAGTATTTCCTGGGTTAGCTAAAGCAATGGTATATGTGATTGGTTGCCCAACGTCAGCAATAGTTAAATCTACCTGTTTGACAATAACTACATTTGCTACATTAATTTGTGTACTTACAGTATTACTTAAAGATGTTTCTATAGTTGGTGGATCGCCCGGATTTAAAATAAAACTATACTGTGTACTAGATGAATTTATTGTTGGATTTTGTGTTGGTAAAGAGGTGACAGTTACTTGATAAGAGACGGTAAGTGAACCGTTCGCAGGAATGGAAGGTAAGGGAACACCGACATTTGGATCTGCGTTATTTTGGAGTACACCATTAATAAGGAACGTGTTTTGGATAAAGGTAGTACCGTCTGGGTTCGTATCTACGAAAGTAGGACTATCAGCAGAAACACTTCCTGCATTCGTTAAAACGACGGTATAAGTTAATACATCCCCTACAGTAGCGAACCCTTTATCCACTGTTTTAGCTGAAATGACATTTGCATCGTTTACTTGCGTAAACGTAGTAGTTGAAGTAGTGTTCTTACTTACAGGCGAAGCGTTTGGATCAACAATAAAGTTATAAGAGATGGAGGCACTATTCGAAATAGGGTTTGGGTTTGGAATGCTAGTGATTAATACTTGGAATGAAGCTGTAATCGTAGTATTAGCATTGATGCTACCAATATTGATGCTAGCTGGTGTTGTGCCCGGTTGAGTAACACCGTTAACTATAACACTGTTCGGTACAAAGGAAGTCCCGTTCGCTATTGAATCGGATAGTACTACATTGTTTGCTGTAACATTTCCATTGTTTGTAAGAGCGAAGGTGTAAGTTAATACATCTCCAACTTCCGCAAATGTTTTATCTACAGATTTAGTAGCTTGAAGGTTTGCTAGTCTAATTGTTGATGTAACAGAATTAGAATTTGCTATTTTTGAAGTTGGTGGCAGATTAGGATTTACAGTGTATAAATAAGAAGCGAAAGCATTATTAATGATAGGATTTTGGGCGGTAATATTGATGACAGTTACTTGGAAAGAAAGTGTAAAAGTAGCTCCGCCAGGAATTGTACCGATAGGTAAAGCAACGAGAGAATCTACATTTTGCAAAACGCCGTTTAGTGTTACAGTACCAGGAGTTAAAATTGTTCCATTTGGAAGTGGATCTGTTAGTTGTACGTTAGTTGCAGCTGTATTTCCACTGTTTGTAATAAGAATTGTATAACTGATTGTTTCGCCAATTGTAGCAAATTGCTTGTTTGTTGATTTTGTTAATGTTACATTCGCATTATTAATTTGAGTGGAAACGAGATTAGAAGAAATATTTTTTGTAATGGGTGATTGGCTAGGGTTGACGATGTATTGATAAGAAGCGCTTGATCCATTAGATACGACATTTGACGCGGGTATTGTATTTACTACTACTTGAAATGAAACATTTTTTATTGTACCAGTTGGGATCGATCCAATGTTCACACCGTTAGCGGGATTTGCGCCTACTTGTGTCGTGCCATCAATTGTTAAACTGTTTAGAACAAAAGTTGTTCCGGTAGGAATGACATCTGTAAAAATAACGTTGTTCGCATTTGTATTACCTGTACCTGTAAAGGAAACGGTGTACGTTAGTGTATCACCAATATCTGCAAAATTTTTATCTACTGCTTTCGTCATTGTTACAGTAGCATTATTCACTTGAGTGGAGACGATATTCGTTGTATCAGTCCCGCTTACTATCGGTTGATTTGGTACAGGAGTATATTGATATGTTGTTGTCCCCCTATTTAATATGGGGTTTGTTTGGGGGATAGATGGAACGAATACTTGGAATGAAATAGTAGTAGTGGAATTTGCGGCAATAGACCCAATTGATATACCAGCAGAGGGATTTGCTCCTGCCTGAGTAACCCCGTTAATAGTTACACTCCCTGGAATGAAAGTAGTCCCGCTAGGAATCGGATCCGTATATATAACATTCGTTGCAGCGATATTTCCTATATTAGCTAAGGCAATACTGTAAGTTAACGTTTCACCAATATCGGTAAAAAGTTTGTTAACTGATTTTGTTCCATTAATATCGGCGAGGTTAATTTGTGTTCCGGCAGAGTTGCTTGTTGCAAGACCGTTAAAGGTTGTTCCTCCAGCAATTGGTGTATATTGAAATGTAATATTAGCAGTGTTAGAAATCGGATTTGGGTTTGGAAGAGAGACGACAGTCGCTTGGAAAGTTACTGTACGAGAAGCATTGTTATTAATTGTTCCAAGAGATATACCAGCAGCCGGATTCGCATTTGTTTGTGGTACGTTATCTACCGTTACAGTGCCAGGTATAAAGGAAGTACCGGTAGGAAGATTATCTATAAAAATAACGTTATTGGCGGGAAGCAGCCCGGTATTAGGAATCGTAATGGTATAAGTTAATACATCCCCAATTGCAGCGACACTTTTATTTACGCTTTTCGTTGCTTGTATGTTAGGTGAATTTATGTTGATTTGTAAACCGACTGTATTTAACATATACGCGTCTCCGTTAGTAGTTAAACGGATGGCGGCGGACACTTGGGAATTTGTTAAATAAGGGGAAATATCAATAGAAGTAATGTCCCAGCCCTGTCTCCCGGCTGAGATGTTTGTACCTGTAGAGGCACTTTGATTTCGCGTTCCAAATGTCCCAGTTGTATCTAAGTTTCCAGCAGCATTATTGACCTGAGAACCAAAAAAATTATTTACAGCATTATTTGGCCCAGATAATGCATTTAATGAACTGAAATTAGGTCCAAATAAAGCTTGATCCCCCGTTAAATCAGCATCTCCTTCGGTAGAACTTAAAAATAATCTTCCGCTTACAGGGCCTCCTGAAGGTGTTAAAAATCCTGAGACAGATACATCGGCACTACCAGTTTCTGCAGAAACACGGTTGCCTGCTACATAAATCGTTAAGTTTCTTGCGGGTAATGTCCCGTTCTGATAAGCGACGATAAGCGTCCATCCAGCTGAATTAATTGTTCCATTAGAAGCATCTATAGGATCTACAAGTCCAGGGACAGCTCCTGTAGTATAGGAACCAGAACCTCCAGCTTGAATAAGAGTGGTTACGTCTGCTGAACGAGTGTAAAAGCCAAATGTAATAGAATTTGAAACGAAAGTTTGATTTGAAGCTGTAACAGCTGAAGGAGTAATCGAGTATGTTGAAACGGGTGTTGTAAAAGAAACCGGGTTTCCTAATACACTCGTAATGTTTTGATCACGAGATAAATAGTTTCCACCCCAAACGAGTTCCGCGTAAAGAATCGTACTACCAGCAGGTATATTTAAAATAGCGGTAGAACTATTTTGTGTATAGTTTAACGTTGTACCAGCAGGAAAAGTAGGTACTTGTAAAGCGGTATTCGTAGTTGCGAATGCACCAATTGCCCCGATTGTACCAGCACGGTTTTGATTACTAATTTTACTTAAGCCTAAAGTATTTCCTGTAATAGCGAGTGCGCCGTTTGTGGTGGTAGAAAATCGATTCGTAATGGGCATGTTGTCACCTCATTTACAATATAGTCTTGGTCAAAATAGGATATGTGTGTGACAAATAAAGCGAAACATGTACGAGTTGATTTAGTAATAATGATTTAAATGTCTAGATAAGGAGATGGAGTATGGTTGAATTAGAAATGAGGGTAGAACGTATTAGGCAAGAAAAAATAGAGGACATTGTAGCGTTATCTTCTTATATTGGTTGGGATTATAACAGAGAAGAAGTTGAAACGGTTTTTAACTCAGGTATTGTATATGGCGTATGGAATGAGAGAAAAGAACTGATTGCAAGCGCTGCAATTATATTATACGGAGAGGCGTTAGCGTCAATAGGAATGGTAATTGTACATCCGGATTATAAGGGAAGAGGAATTGGAAAGGCGATAACGAGTTCTTGTATGAATAGCGTATCAGCTCGAACTTCAATTATGCTGATTGCTACAGATGAGGGGAAGCCTTTATACGAAAAGTTAGGATTTAGGGCAGTGAGCTATGTTTCTAAATACATATGTAACTCGTACAATCCGAATTATAACTGTCAAGGAAATGAAGAATATGTGATGAATTATAAAGAGAGGGATTTAGAAGAAATAATAAAAATAGATGAAGGCGCATTTGGAACAAGTCGAAATGAGTTTTTAAAACAAAGAATTATGCAAAGTGATCAGTGTATCGTTGTAAAGGATACAAAAGAAAACGTAGTAGGATACGGTTTAAGTATACAAACGCCAGAAAATAAAATAATAGGACCGGTTGTTGCTAAAAATGAGGAGATAGCAATGAGAATTGTACATGATTTAGCAAAAGGGCATAATGGTAAATTAAGAATTGATGTACTAGAAGGAAAGAAAGATTTCATGAAAGTATTAGAGAGCAGCGGTTTTAAAAAGGTTAATACGCCACCAATTATGCTGAAAAATAGCGGTCAATTATTAAAAAGAAATAATGAGTTATATAGCATTGCAGCACAAATTTTTGGATGAAAAAGAATCCTTCTGAACGAAGGATTCTTTTTTGTTAATCACGATATTGATCGTGAGTTGGCTGAAAGAGGTCTTCCTCGATATCCCTCACCATAGAAAAATTATCAACATTGTAATGACCATGGAGAATTTTATTATGGTGAGAGATAATTTGTTCTGCAGTCAATACGTCAGAATCAGTTGTGGAATGACCGTTTTTAATTAATGTAACGTCAAATCCTTGTACAGTTGCTGTTCTAACGGCGGTGTCGATACAATGCTCTGTTTTACATCCACCGATAACAATATGGTTAATCTGTTCTTCTTTTAAAAGTTCAAGTAAAGAAGTGCCATAGAATGCGTTTGTTGCTGCTTTATTAATAAGGATTGCAGACTGAGGTACTTTAATTTGATTATGTACTTCAAATCCTTCTCCGCTACCAGAAGCAACATCAATATCTCTTACGAAAACAATAAGAGCATTTGAATCTATTGCTTTCTGCAGGGCTGTATTTAATGTAGATAATAGTTCTGTTTTACGAAAAACTTCATTTTCTTGTTCATTTCCATCCATTAATTCTTGCTGCGCATCGATAATTAATAGTGCTTGTTTCATCATGTCTCCCCTTTAATATGAAATAAGTTCCCCTATACATATTCATTCATATTGTAGGGAAATCCTCTATTGTCTATGAAGTAGATGTTAGATTTACAAAGTTGTCAAAGAAATTTCATTCTCATAGTGTGTAAAAACATGTATGATAGGAAGTGGAGAATTTTTGAGTAGGTGGGAATAACATGCAAACAGTAGAAGATTATCTTTCATTCTTACATACGAAAGGATTTAAATTATCAGATGAAGCACAAGGATTTATTATGTTCGGACAAGGATATACTGGTGCATCTGATGGCATTGTAAACGCAGCAATAGAAGCGACAATTAAGCATCAATTGCAGTTTGATGGCAGTTATTTTGTTGCGTTATTAGAACGATTGAAAGAAGAAGAGATTACAGATAAAAAAAGCGCTAAGGCTTTTATGCGTAAGTTACAAGCGTAACTTCACGCAGCCTGCGCTTCTTTTTTTGTTTTGGAAGGTAATTCAACAAAAACCATGCCTAGGAAAATACATAGGCATCCGATAATAGCGGAAATAGAAAGTTGTTCGTTTGCAACGAGAACGCCTGTTAAGGCAGCGAAAACGGGCTCCATTGCGAAAATAATTGCTACTCTCGTTGGAGATGTATGTTTTTGTGCAGATGTTTGAATGAAAAAAGCAATGGATGTCGCGAACAGGGAAGTTAGAAATAGAGCAAATAAAAAGGAAGAATTTATCCATAGTTCTACTGAAAATAGTTTTTCCCAATCTTCAAACAAAAAGGCGCAAATAGAAGAAAACATACCGACAGCTAATACTTGCGATGTACTTAACAATAAAGGTGAGATTTTCTTAGAGAAGAAGCCGTTAACAAGAATATGAGCAGCGAAAGCAACCGCACAACCGAGAACGAGTACATCTCCAATGTTTAATTGAAAAGAATCACCAGCTGTTAATAAGTATAAACCTGCTGTTGCTACAGCGATGCCAATTACGATAAAAATGGTAGCCTTTTGTTTTAAAAAGATAAAAGACAAAATTGGTACCATAACGATACTAAGCCCTGTTAAGAAACCAGCCTTTGAAGAAGTTGTATAGAGTAAGCCGAATGTTTGTAATACATAGCCAACGCATAAAAAGAATCCAACGATTAATCCAGCGAGGCTACTCTGTTTTATATCTTGTTTTGAAGTTTTTTTTGAGAAAATGATTTGAACGAATAATAAAATAATTCCAGCGAATAAAAAGCGAATACCATTAAAAGTAAATGGTCCAACGAAAGACATAGCATTTTGAACGACAACAAATGTAGCTCCCCAAATAAAAGACACAAATAATAAAGCAAGAGGAGCAATCCAATCTTTTTTCACGCTCATCCCCCCGTTAATTTTGTAAGATAGCTTTTCTAGCTAATTCATCAGCAACTTTATTTTGACTACTTGGAATCCATTTAATAAAAAAGAGATCAAAACTTTTTATGTAATGTAATGCTTCCTCTAATAAAGGTGCAAACATTTTATTTTTTGCGTATTCTTTTTCGACAGCTCGCTCAACAAGTTGCGAATCTGTACGAAAAGAGACAATGTTATAATTATGCTCCGTGCAATATTTTAATGCCGCAAGTAATGCGTGGTATTCCGCTTCATGATTGGACATTGTCCCAAGGGGCAATGATAATTGTACAGCTGGTTGAACTCCTTTAATAAACACTCCTGCACCAGAAGGACCAGGATTTCCTTTTGATGCACCATCAATATATACTTCAATCAAAATGAGAAACCTCCAAATGATAAGATGATCCCCTACTTATATGTTTCTTTGAAGTAGGGGATAGAGTACCTTAGCCGATTGTAATACTATAACGACATGTAAATGTTTCATTCGCTTGTAAAGATTGAATTCCTTTTTTTTCCTTGAAATCTTTTGCTGGATTTACTTCATCAGCAATCCCGTACCAAGGTTCAATACATAGGAAAGGTGCGTTCTCGCCTGGTGTCCATACGCCGACAAATGGGAATCCGTCAAATTCTACTTTTACAAATTTATTATGTTTATGAGAACGAATAGAGATTTCATCCGTATTCATATTTTCAAAAATAAGCGCATCATTTTTAAATAGATCATATGTAAGTGGTAATTCATTCGTACTTTCAGCGATTAACTGCTTTTTATTTGAAAGGTAAGGTCCTTCTAGTACACTTGTTTCTAGGCGTTCAGAACCACTAAATGATAAATGGTAATCTGTAAATGATTCACCCTCTAATAACGGGAAGTTGAATCCTGGGTGCGCCCCGATTGAGAAGAACATCTCTTTTGAAGTAGGATTATTCACTTCATATGTTACATGAACGATTTGTCCGTCTAGCTCATAAGAAACAAGTAATTCAAATTCGTATGGGTATTTTTTTAATGTTTCTTCATTACTAGTTACAATATAAGTGATTTTCGTTTCACTTTGTTCTTGTACAGAGAATGTAAGATCACGAGCAAAGCCGTGTTGTGTTAAAGAATAAGGTTTACCATCTACGTAGTATGTATTATCTACTAATCGGCCGACAATTGGGAATAAAATTGGTGCGCGGCGCCCCCAATAAGTAGTATCGCCTTGCCATAAGTATTCAGTGTTGTCTTCTTTTAAGCGAACGCTTTGTAATTCTGCACCTTTGTCAGAAATGGAAACGATCACTTTTTCGTTTTGAATAGTTGCAGTCATGAAGTAAAACCTCCTAAATCTTTCATATATTTCATTATACGTTGTCTAAAAGAAAAAAGGTAGTTCATGATAGGAATCTATTGACGAAAGGGAGGCTACCGCGTAAAATATAATCTTGTTGCTTAAAAAACGAATAACGTGGTTCGAAACCATCCCACGTAAAAAAACTAAGGAGATTTTGTCATGAATATTAGAACATTAGTCGGTAATGGTATTTTAGCGGCATTATATATTGCTGTTTCTATGCTTATTCAGCCATTTGGCTTTACGAGTGTACAGTTTCGTATTTCAGAGATGTTTAATCATCTCGTTGTATTTAATAAGAAAGCAATTTACGGAATTGTATTAGGTGTATTTTTAACGAATCTCTTTTTCTCACCTATGATCGCTTACGATTTAGTATTTGGAGTAGGACAATCTATTCTTGCACTAGTTGCAACAATTATTTCTATGCGATTTATTAAAGGTGTTTGGGCTCGTATGATTTTTAATACAGTTATCTTTACAATTACAATGTTTATGATTGCAATTGAACTTCATCTTGCATTTGATTTACCATTTATGTTGACTTGGTTAACATGCGCAGTAGGTGAATTTGTTGTCATGGCAATCGGTATGCCTGTAATGTACTGGATTAATAAACGAGTACAATTTGAAAGATTTATGTAATAGATGAAAGAGCTATTCCTAAAGGGATAGCTCTTTTTGCATGCGATAATATTGAATATAATTCTGTGACTCTTGATAAAATATAATAAAATAAAGTGAGGCTTTCATTAGCTGGATACATATAAGAAGTCTTACATAAGGGGAATCTAGTATGAAATATAAAATTCATTGGTTGTATAAAACAAAGCGCGGTTTGCAGACAGACTTAACGACAGATTATATGAACATAGAAGAAGTACTTCAATTTGCAGAGGATTTCGAGAAAACGGGTAGGGTGAAAGAACTACTATTTTACGATGAAATGGATGCCGAATGGTCATTAAAAGAAATGAAAAAACTGAGTAAACAAGTAGAGGAAGAACCCCAAGAAATACTCATTTATTTTGATGGCGGCTATGATGTACAGACGAAAGAAGCTGGGATAGGTATATGTGTATACTATAAAAAAGGAAATAAAAAATACCGAATTCGCCGTAATGCATATATAGAAGGCATATATGATAATAATGAAGCGGAATATGCATCATTACTATATAGCATGAAAATACTCGAGGAATTAGGAATTAAGTATGAAGCAGTTACACTTCGCGGAGATTCTCAAGTTGTACTGCAGCAATTGGCTGGAGAGTGGCCTTGTTATGATGAACATTTAAATCATTATTTAGATCAAGTTGAACAAAAGGCGAAGCAAATGAAATTAAAACTTGTATGTGAGCCTATATCTAGAAAACAAAATAAAGAAGCACATCAATTAGCTACGCAAGCATTAGAAGGAACAGTTATTGATAGTCATAAAGAAATAACCGAATAGAGAGGTGCAAGGGTGGATAAAAAGCAACTCATTACAGAGGTAAATGACTTATTAGAAACGTATTGTGAAGGGTGTTTTTTGCGAGAACATAATCGAAAGACAAATAGTAAGTATTACGCTCATTCATTTTGTATCAGGCAATGTACAGTTGGAGAAACATTGAAAAAGTATGGGGAACAGTTGTCATGAAAAAACATCCAGAGAAAATTCTCTGGATGTTTTTTTAGTGTCTTGCTTCGTTTAGTTGATGCTCACATTTATTTAATTTCTTTTCTTCATTCATTAAAAATGGCTCATCTAAATCAGTTGCAACAGATTTCATAATTTCAAGCTGAGAGCGAGCAGCTTCTACAGCAGTAGTAGCATGCTCTAATGTATCTGGATCCATTGAAATTGTGGCTGATCCTACCATTTTTTGTGCTGTTTCTACACGAAATTTCACTTCTTCAAAATCATTTACTTCTGATCCCATTAATAATTCCTCCTTTGTATAGTGCGCATTTCACATAGTTTTTGCTCTGTAAAACGGAAATATACAAAGGAATAACAAAGGAGGTTACCAAGTAAGGTAACCTCCTGTTATATGTTGGATTAAAGTTTCACTACGTTAGCAGCTTGAGGTCCACGGTTTCCTTCAGTGATATCGAAAGATACTTCTTGACCTTCTTCTAAAGCTTTGTAGCCTTCGCCTTGAATAGCAGAGAAATGTACGAATACATCGTCAGCGCCTTCAATTTCGATAAATCCAAAACCTTTTTCGTTGTTAAACCATTTTACTTTTCCTTGCATGTTACAATTCCTCCTAAAA
Source organism: Bacillus tropicus (assembly GCF_001884035.1). Classification (GTDB taxonomy): domain Bacteria; phylum Bacillota; class Bacilli; order Bacillales; family Bacillaceae_G; genus Bacillus_A; species Bacillus_A tropicus. The sequence goes on along the minus strand of NZ_MACG01000022.1, from coordinate 119,018 downwards.
AACATTTGCTTTTTTCATTTAGTGAAATTCATTTAAAAAGATAATATAAACTAAAAATGCTATAATCTTGAATATTCTGCTAAATGATTAATTTAAATATACACGAATTGGTAGAATTTAGTCAAGTAAGCGATTTTATTTTTTGTATTTTTAAATAATTTTTTAATAGGTATAGGACAGGCCGAGTATGTAATAGTCTTAATTGAACGCTGTACATAATGAGGTGAAAGAATGAATGAGTCTTATTTATTAGATAATGAAGGAATGAGAACGAGAACCGATATCCCAAATTGGGTTGCAAAGGAGTTTCAAAATTTTTCGAGTGTTGTACTAGAACCAACTTTCCCGTGCTATTTCGGCTTAACGGCTTTGAAAAAGAATGAACTTCGTTATTCATTTCTCTCTCATAATGATTGGAGTCATTTACCACATACAATGTTATCTTTTTTAGAGTTAATGAAAGAGCGACCAATTGTAAGAAGAGGCTTTTTTCTTTTTGTAGAACCGGAATGTGAGGAGCAATCTCTGGAATATTACCGGGATTACTTTTGGAAAGTACTACAATATTTACATGAAAACGATGATCAAACATGGCCGAAGCAAATTCCTGAAGACCCAGATCATTACTTATGGGAATTTTCATTTGGCGGGGAACCGATATTTGCATTTGGAAATGCACCAGCTTATAAACAAAGAAAAACTAGGCATTTAGGAAATTCTCTCGTTATTGGATTTCAGCCACGTACTATATTTGATGGGTTAGAAGGGGATCGTCCTAAAGGAGCATATTCTAGACAAACGGTCCGCGAGAGAGTTGAAAAGTGGGATCAGCTCCCGAAACATCCTAACATTAGTCATTACGGTGACCCGAATCATCGTGAATGGAAACAATACTTTATAGGAGACGATATAGAACCGATAAAAGGAAAATGTCCTTTTCTTCATAAGATAGAAAAGTAAGAGCCATCATCTGGATGGCTCTTTTGCATATTTTGGATAAAAAAGGGTATTTTAGTAGTAAATATTTTGATGAAAGCTAGTCTATTTTTAATGATTACATCATTACTTAATAGTAAAGGAAGTAGAAAGGATAGAGTGATGTTTGGAGCAATTATACAACAAATTGTATTAGGTATTTCATTAGCTGCGCCAGTAGGTCCGATTAATATTGAAATGTTAAAACGAGGAATTGAAAGAGGTTTTTGGCATGCGTGGGTTGTTGGAATTGGTGGAATGACAGCAGATATTTTGTTTATGCTTCTCATCTATTTCGGTTTATCTTCTGTGTTTATGTATACATATGTACAAGCTTTTATGTATTGCACAGGGTTTTTCTTGTTATTTTATTTAGGATTTCAAAGTGTGAAACAAGGAATTTCTCAATCGAATATGGAATATAAAAAAGAAGAGGTAGGCGGTCTTAAACAATCGTTTATGGCAGGTTTTTTAATTGCAATATCCAATCCATTAAATCTTGTTTTTTGGTTTGGTATATACGGAAGTACACTTAGTTCATTGCTTACGAAGGTAACGAAACAAGAAGCCTTTTTGTACAGTCTTTGTATTATCGTTGGTATTATTTTATGGAATTTAAATATTGCTTTTTCTGTCCATTTTGGCAGAACTTTATTAAAGCAAAAAGCACTTGGCTACATAACAGCCGGAGCAGGTATTATTCTAGTAGGATATTCTATCCATTTTGCATACAAAGCTTTACAGTTGTTCACATAAGATTGAAGGGGAGATTTTTATGTATCGAACCACTATTGACGGAAAAGAAATCATTATTACGTTAGCACCAAAAATCAGAAAAGAAATTACTGATAGAAATCCACTATATGAAGCGGTATTTCATAATGCAGCAAGATTACTTCAAACAAAGCAACCAACGTTTGCGGTAAATCATGAAATATTTGGGCTTATCATTGGAGAGGTACAAAGAGGAGAAGTAACAGTGTTTGCGGTGGAACATATTATTCCGAAGCAAAATATATTTGGATCGAACAATTTTTTCTCGACAATAGAGCAACAGGCAAATTTGTAAAGCGTATAGAATAAGATATAGAAAAGAAATAGTCGTAACGATATGTTGCGACTGTTTTTTTTGAAAAGGGGGAAGGAAGATGAAGAGGGTGGGGAAAGAGTTCTTTTTACAACATGATATCGTTATTATGTATAGTATTCTATTTGTTTTTATCATTATTTTAAAAACGCAATTTTTCACATGGGTCGGTATGTTAGCGTGTTTGTTTGGGATTGTTTTTTATACGCTTAACGAATATATGACACACCGGTTTTTATTTCACTTAAAACCACCTAAAAACGTATTTTTATTAAATTTGCTAAGAAGATTACATTATGACCATCACTTATATCCAGATGATTTAAAACTTTTATTTTTGCCTGTATGGTTTAGTATACCGAGTTTTACTATATATTTACTTATATCATACGCTATAACAAAAAATGTTACTATTACACTTTCATTCGGAATTGGAATGATTATCATGCTTCTCGTTTATGAATGGAAACATTATATTGCGCATAAGCCAATTCGTCCTGTCACTAAGTTTGGAAGATGGCTAAAAAAACAACACATATTACACCATTATAAAAATGAAAAGTTTTGGTTTGGTGTTTCAAATCCAGTATTCGATTTCATATTTGGGACGCTTAAAGATGGAAAAGATGTTGAATTAAGTGAAACAGCTCGTAATTTAGAAAAAGAGAAAAAAACAGAAGTGGTGCGATAAGCACTACTTCTGTTTTTGTTTTAATGAGTATGAAAGCTTCACTGGTGCGTAAATTTTATGTTGAAAAAGTATATTAAAAACTTAGGGAAAAATGCCGAAAAATGTCTATCGAAAAATCTTTGCAGGAATGTATGGATTGTCTAAAATGGAAATAAGTTTCTGAATATTTATAAAATTTAGATTTTAGGTATGCAAGGGGGAAGCGTATTTCTAGTAAGAGAGGGGATTAGAGAATGAAACGAGATGATACGTCAGCACGTAAGTTGCAAAATGAGGTCAATTATACAGAAGTTGTTCAGTCAGAAGAATTTCAGTTGTTATTAAATACGAAAAAGAAGTTTATCGTTCCGATGAGTATTTTCTTTTTAAGTTTTTTTATTGCGTTACCTATTTTAACATCGTATTCAAAGGTACTCAATACACCAGCATTTGGTGATGTTACGTGGGCGTGGATATTTGCTTTTGCACAATTTATCATGACATGGTCATTATGTATGATTTATAGCAAAAAAGCAGAATCCTTTGATGAAATCTCCCAAAAAATTCTGCAAGATATGCAAAAAGGGAGGGGCTGACTTTGAATACAACCGCTTTTGCACTATTTTTAATCATCGTACTTGGTACACTCGTCATAACTTATTTTGCATCGAAGAAAACGAAAAATGCGAGTGAGTTTTATACAGCTGGAGGAGGATTAACGGGTTGGCAAAATGGTCTGGCCATTGCGGGAGATTACATGTCTGCTGCATCCTTTCTTGGTATAGCCGGAGCGATCGCGTTAACTGGTTTTGATGGATTCTTTTATAGTATAGGTTTCTTAGTTGCTTACTTAGTTGTATTATATTTAGTTGCAGAGCCACTTAGAAATTTAGGGAAGTACACGCTAGCAGATATGATTGCGGCGCGTTTTGATGCGAAAAAAGTTCGCGGAGTTGCAGCGCTTAATACGATGACGATTTCGATTTTTTATATGATTGCACAATTAGTTGGTGCGGGTGCACTTATTAAATTATTATTAGGGATTGAATATACGACATCAGTTTTAATCGTTGGTACATTAATGACAGTGTACGTTATTTTTGGGGGAATGACTGCGACGAGCTGGGTACAAATTGTTAAAGCTGTATTACTTATGGCTGGTACATTTATTATTTCTGTTATCGTTTTCGCAAAGTTTAATTTTAGTGTGACTGAGATGTTTGCTCAAATGAAAACTGCTACACCTTTAAAAGATTCGTTTTTAAATCCAGGAGTAAAGTATAAGGATGGTCTTGATACTCTATCTTTAAATTTAGGACTAGTCCTTGGTACGGCAGGATTACCACATATTCTTGTTCGCTTTTTTACAGTACGTGATGCAAAAACAGCACGTCAATCTGTAGTATATGCTACTTGGCTAATTGGTGCATTTTATATTATGACAATTTTCTTAGGATTTGGTGCGGCGGCATTTGTAGGGAATGAAGCAATTATTAAAGCAAACCCTGCTGGTAATATGGCAGCACCTTTATTAGCTAAAGCATTGGGCGGAGATTTCTTATTTGCTTTCGTATCAGCAATTGCCTTTGCAACGATTTTAGCTGTAGTGGCAGGCCTTGTATTAACAGCAGCATCAGCATTTGCGCATGATTTTTATAATGAAATTATCCGCAAGGGGAAATCAACGGAAAAAGAGCAAGTATCCATGGCTCGTTATGCGTCTATTGGAGTAGCTGTATTATCTATTATACTAGCGTTATTTGCTCAAACATTGAATGTAGCATTTTTAGTTTCGCTAGCATTTGCAGTTGCAGCGAGTGCAAACTTGCCGGTTATATTATTCACAATATATTGGAAACGCTTCAATACAACGGGTGCCATCTCTGGTATGATTGTTGGTCTTGTATCAGCCATTGTTCTTGTAGCGTTAAGCCCAAATGTGTGGAACCCTGTAGCTGGAAAAGCTATATTTGTTGGGGAAGCGATATTCCCATATACGACACCTGGAATTATTTCGATTCCGCTCGGATTTCTTGCAGCATATTTAGGAACTGTTTTATCTAGTAAGAAAGAAGATGCAGCGAAATTTGATGAAATTCTTGTGAAATCTAATACTGGTCATGGTATTAGTGATGCGTCTTCGCATTAAAAAAGAGGGGCTTTTCGATAGATAAGAAAAGCCCCTTTTTCTTTTGTCATTTTCTTGTAAATAATACTGCTTTGTAAGTAGGATTTGTCTTAATTTTGTGGAATGAAAATAAGCAGGGAGAAATTTAAATCATCATGGCACCAGCGCAGCTTTTGTGAAAAATAAGTTGTTATGGAAGGTGGAAGAAATGATGAAAACGAAACAGACTGATGAATTATTAGCAAAAGATGAGCAATATGTTTGGCACGGAATGCGTCCCTTTAGTCCAAATAGTACAATGGTAGGGGCAAAAGCAGAAGGGTGCTGGGTTGAAGATATACAGGGGAAAAGATATTTAGATGGTATGAGTGGCCTTTGGTGTGTAAATAGCGGGTATGGAAGAAAAGAGCTTGCAGAGGCGGCCTATAAGCAATTACAAACATTATCATACTTTCCGATGTCACAATCACATGAACCGGCTATAAAGCTTGCAGAAAAATTAAATGAATGGCTTGGAGGAGAGTATGTTATTTTCTTCTCTAATAGTGGTTCGGAAGCGAACGAAACAGCTTTTAAAATAGCAAGACAATACTATGCGCAAAAAGGTGAACCACATCGTTATAAATTTATGTCACGTTACCGCGGGTATCATGGGAATACAATGGCAACGATGGCAGCGACAGGGCAAGCGCAGCGTAGATATCAATATGAGCCATTTGCTTCAGGATTTTTACATGTAACGCCGCCAGATTGTTATCGTATGCCTGGAATAGAAAGAGAGAACATTTATGATGTGGAATGTGTAAAAGAAGTAGATCGGGTCATGACATGGGAACTAAGTGAAACGATTGCCGCTTTTATTATGGAACCAATTATTACGGGCGGAGGCATTTTAATGCCGCCACAAGACTATATGAAAGCTGTTCATGAAACGTGTCAAAAACACGGTGCCTTGCTTATTAGCGATGAAGTAATTTGCGGTTTTGGACGTACAGGAAAGGCATTTGGATTTATGAATTATGATGTGAAACCAGATATTATTACAATGGCAAAAGGTATTACGAGTGCATATTTACCATTATCAGCAACAGCTGTGAAAAAAGAAATATATGAAGCATTTAAAGGAAAGGGAGAATATGAATTCTTCCGCCACATTAATACATTTGGTGGAAATCCTGCAGCTTGTGCATTAGCGCTTAAAAACTTAGAGATTATGGAAAATGAAAATTTAATTGAGCGATCTGCACAAATGGGTTCTCTTTTATTAGAGCAATTAAAAGAAGAAATTGGAGAGCATCCACTTGTTGGGAATATTAGAGGAAAAGGTCTACTAGTTGGAATTGAACTAGTAAACGATAAAGAGACGAAAGAGCCAATTGATAACGACAAAATTGCAAGCGTTGTAAATGCTTGTAAAGAAAAAGGGTTAATTATAGGAAGAAACGGTATGACAACGGCAGGATATAATAACGTTTTAACATTAGCACCACCACTTGTTATTTCAAGTGAAGAAATTGCTTTCGTTGTTGGAACGTTGAAGACAGCGATGGAACGCATTTAGTAATGATATGGATGATGAACCAGCACGAACTATTTTTGAAAACTGGTTAAAAAAGAACAAAATCGTTTAAAGACAAAACAAAAAGGAGATTACTATCTTATAAGATAGTAATCTCCTTTTTTAATATGAAACTTATTTACTTGCTTTCATTGCTTTATCTTTTGCACCAAAAGTATATTTTAACATTGGTGGTGTAATCATTGTAGTTAAAATAACGACAATAACGATAGCTGTAAAGTAATCTTGTGCTAGTAGACCTGAAGAAAGTCCTGTTCCAGCGATGATAAGTGCAACTTCACCACGAGAAACCATTCCAGCACCGATAATTGCAGAAGACTTAGCGTCAAACCCAGTCATTCGTGCACCTAAGCCACAACCGATTAGTTTCGTTAATACAGCGATTACTGTTAATGCTAGGATGAACCAAATTTGATTGCCAATGCCGTCAAATGTAATATTCATACCGATACTTACGAAGAACACTGGAACGAACATAGCATAAGCGATTGGTTCTACTTTCTTTTCTACTTCATGTTTGTAATTCGTTTGAGAAATAGCGATACCAGCTGCGAAAGCACCGATAATACCAGCAATTCCTAATAATTCGCCGAAATATGCGAATGAGAAACAGATGATAAGAGCCGCGCTCACGATAGACTCAGATACGCGTAGTGGTGATAACCAGCGCATAATCGCAGGAACACCTTTCCATCCGATTAAAATAATAGAAGCGAAGAATACAACTTTCTTCAAGATAACCATTGTTAAGTTAACATCGTCTGTACCTAAGAAGCTCATTGCAAATGCTAATAAAATAACGACAAGAATGTCATCAAATACAGCTGCGCCCAGCATAGTTGTACTTTCACGTGTTTTCATCTTTCCTAAATCGCGAAGTGTTTGTACGGAAATACTAACACTTGTCGCACATAGAAGTAATCCTAAAAATACAGCATTTCCTTGTTCCATTCCCATAACAAGACCAGAAACGTAACCACCTACGAATGGAAGAATGATACCTCCAAGTGCAACAGCTAAAGAAGAATTACGATTTGCGTTTAATTCATCTAAATCTGTTTCAAGTCCTGCCATAAACATTAAAAGAATAACACCGACATTACTTAATTGTGTTAGAAGCTCTGAATTTTCAATCCAACCTAATACAGCTGGACCGATAACGATACCGACAATTAATTTACCTAGTACAGAAGGTTGACCTAACCTAACACTAAGATCGCCAGCAAGCTTTGTACTTAATAAAATAAGTGCAATTTGAAAGAAAAATTCGAATTCCATCGGATCCTCTCCTCATCATTTTTATTTTTATCATACGATTTCTCGGAATTTGCCTAATGAAAATATGTAAAACCCATTAAACAAAGGGTCTGATTACAAGTTCTTTTGAACTCGTAATTTGAACCTGTAATTAATATATAATAAAATGTATGAAAAATCAATGAAAAAATAGCAGATTTTCATGATAGGATTCGATTTAGGTATGGAGGGAATCACTATATAATAAGAAGAAATAGGGCTACATTTTTATGAATTGGAGAAAGAAATATGTTATTAAACAAACGCTTTACAATTGGAGAAATGGCAAAAATGCATAATATAGCGGAATCTACTTTACGTTATTATGATGAAAAAGGAATTTTTCATCCGTCCATTGTGGACTCACAAACAAATTATCGCTATTATACAATCGATCAATTTTCACTATTAGATACGATTAAGTTTTTACGCCAATTAAATATTCCATTAAAGGAAATTAAGAAATATATTGATGAAAGAAATCCAGCATACGCACTCAATTTACTGGAAAAACAACAAGAAATGATGTTGAAAAAACAAAGAGAAATTGAGTATGCTTTGGCGAAAATGGAGCATAGAATTCATTTAATTAAGGAAGCAACAAAAGCAAAATCTGAACAAATGGTAATGAAAGAGATCCCGCGGCGAAAAATTACAGCAATTGCGGTCGCTCCAAATACGACGGATGATATGTTTGAGTACTACATCCATTCGTTGCAAAAAAATATGAGGCAAATGGATGATAGTTTATTTTCTGGAGATATTGGTGTAACTGTTGCGAAAAAAGGATTCATGCAAAATGAGTTTCAAGCGTATAGTAGCGTGTTTATTCTTTTGGATTATATGCCGTATGAAGTGCATACTTCAGATGAGATTAAGGAAGGTTTATATGCTTGTTCTTATCATCATGGACCGTATGAAGAAACAGATGCAACGTATAAGGAATTACTTGCATACATTGATCAAGAGGGATATGAAGTAATTGGAGATGCGATTGAGATTGGATTAATCGATTGGTCTGTAACAGAAAATCCAGAGGAGCAAGTAACAGAAATTCAAATTCCTATCATGAAAAAATAAAGCAATAAGTTGTAGCACTCGTATCATTACAAATTGGTATTAAACACGATAATTAAGTTACCTATTTTTTAAATTCTCTATTGACCTTCAAGTTACTTGAAGGTTTAAACTAAGAAAAGAGAGTTGAAAAAAGGAGCATAATAGTATGGAAGCAACAGAAAAATTAAGAGAAAAACCGATAAAAAGTTTATTTATTTCTTATTTAATACCAGCTGTTCTAGGAATGGTATTAATGTCAGTTAATATTGTAATTGATGCGGTAATGATTAGTCGGGGAGTTGGAGCAAATGGATTAGCAGGAGTAAACGTGGCTATTCCAGCGTTTTCAATTTTCTTCTCTATTTCATTATGGATTGGAATGGGCGGGGCAACGTTATATTCCATTGCATTAGGTGAAAATAAAATTGAAAGAGCAAGGTCTATTTTTACTCAATCTATGACGGTAGCAGTTGTTATCGTAAGTGTTTTAGCGGCTATTTGCTTATGGAGAATAGAGGATTTAGCATACTTATTCGGTGCAAACGAAGTGATTTTACCGTATGCGTTAGACTATTTACACGTATTATTAACATTTGGAATGATATACGTTTTAGAAAATATTTTAAGTACATTTATACGAAATGATGGAAATCCTAATTTAGCAATGGCGGGTTTAGTTGTAACAGCTGTATTAAACATAGTGTTTGACTATATCTTTATTTTCATCTTCAAATGGGGCGTAACAGGAGCTGCTTCAGCAACTATTCTTTCGGCAGCGATTGGTTTCCTTGTATTATTAACGCACTTTTTTAGAAAAAGTAGTATTTTAAAATGGACGAAATTTCATTTTGAATGGGATACAGTTAAACAAATTATGATAATAGGTTTTCCAAGTTTTACAGCAGAAAGTACAGTAGCGATTGTAACGATTGGTTTTAATATTGCATTCGTTCAATATGCAGGAGAAGTAGGAGTCGCTTCTTATGCGATGGTGAATAGTATTCATGCGATGACATTACTATTATTCTTCGGCGTTGGAGCAGCGTTACAACCAATTGCTAGTTTTCATTACGGTGCAAATTTATCAGAAAGATTGCGCGAAGGATTGCAGTTTGCAGTGAAAATTGCAGTTGTACTTGGAGGCGTTGCAATAATTGTCGGATTATTCTTCGGGAAATATATTATTGGTCTATTTGATGTCCAATCTTCAGAATTATTGGAGTTAACATTAACGGGTATTAGCTTGTTCTTTATCCAATACGTATTTTTAGGTTATAACATTGTGTATGGAGAGTACTTCCAATCAGTGCGACAAACGACAAAATCAGTACTTATTATAATGAGCCGAGGGTTACTATTTATTATTCCATTATTATGGATTATGCCGAAATTATTTGGGATAAACGGAATTTGGCTCGTTATGCCAGTAGCTGAAGTATTGACAGCGATTATCGTGTTTACGATGAATCGTATGAAACATCCTGTGCCATTAAACATGGCAGGCGAGAAAGAAGCTATATAATGAAGAAAATCCCCTTGAGCAAGTAAGGGGATTTTTTATTCTTTTAAACTGATAGCAAAAGATCCATCTGTTTCTTGAACAGACGCAAAGGCAACGTTTTTAATATTTGTAATGCCTTTTTCTTTTAATTCTTTATATAACCATTTTTCGTCCTTATGAATTAACTTTAAGTTATCGTATTGAATTTGCGAATCAACGATAAGGGCAATTGGTAATCCGGCATACGTAACATCTATGTTCAAATCTTTTGGAGTTAATGGTACAAGCTCACGCTTTGGTAAAATACTAATGGCTCCGTTTGCTTCTAAAATAGCGTATTCAATTTCATGAACACTTGGGTATCCAGCGACGCGAAGGTTAGAAAGTAATTCAGCAATTGGATATCTACTTTTTTGTAAGTTCTCAAAAATAATATCACCATGTTTAATTAAAATGATAGGGTGCCCGAGAATGAAACGATTTAGTTTGTTTAGTAAACTTAATTTTGTAAGAAGCAAATGCAAACATGTAATAACGACCATACCGAGAAAAGCTTGCAAAGCACCAGAGACTGGTATGGCCTGAAAAGCTAAATAAGATAAAAAGATAATAGCACCAAAATCATGAGGGGTTAGTTGTGCTAAAGCTGATTTACCGAGCATCTTAAGTGATAGTAAAAATAAGATGAAAAAGAACGATACGTTACATAAAAAGAGAAGCAATAGGGACACTCCTTCGTGCAAAGTTGTACTTACTGTTCCCGAAAGGAATATAAATATTACTTTCTAGAGGATAAATTAGGTTGAATTGGAATTTGTCTGTATACAAACAAATAAATGGATATTATCATGAAAGAAGCAAAGAACATAGGAGTATATGGATATGAAAAAGAAAAAAATAATTAAGTATATGATAGGAATTATAATGGTTTGCGCCGTTTATGTGGTTTTTTTACAATATAACATTTATAAGCATGGGCAAATGAAGGCGACCTATGATGCTGAATACATCATTGTATTAGGATCGAAAGTAAACGGAACGAAACCATCGTACTCATTGCAATATCGTATTGATAAAGCAGCTGAGTATTTGAAATCACATGAGAAAGCAATTGCTATCGTGTCTGGAGGGAAAGGAAAAGGAGAAGACATTTCAGAAGCATTAGCAATGAAATATGGATTAATAAAACTAAAAATTGCAGAAGACCGCATTATAATGGAAGATAAGTCAACGAGTACAGATGAGAATATTAAATTCTCAAAACCGTTAATTCCCGGAAATATGAAAAAAGGAATGATCGTAACAAACGATTTCCACATGTTTAGAGCGAAAAAAATAGCAGCTAAGCAAGGGTTACAATTAGAAGGTCTTCCGGCCGAAACACCGCAGCGAATTGTTATTCCATCGAATATACGTGAGTATTTAGCCATTACGCAATATTGGTTAATGAATCGAATATAGTGAAAGTGATCCCGCCTAGCATTCTAGGCGGGATTTTTTGAGGAGAATCTTACAAATATGTCATCTTAATGAAAGGTAAAGCGATAGTTTCTAAAATGGATTCCTGACATAATGAAGATAACAAAAACTACTTAGAGGTGAATCGGATGAAAGGAAATAATATATTATCTTCACTATGTTACTTTAGTATCTTTTTTGCACCATTTCTACTACCAATAATCGTGTACTTCGTTGCGGAGGATGAAGTGAAATACCACGCGAAAAAAGCATTTTGGTCACATATTTTCCCATACGCAATTTTATTTGGAGGATTAGCGATATCAGGAATATACGGTTTAGGATTCAATCAATTTGACGGTGCTGGAATTGGAATGATGATCACATATGCAGTATTCATTCTTGTAGGAATTTACTACTTTATTTGGAATATCGTAAAAGGTATTAAAGTTTTGAAAACGGCGTAATAAGATAAGAAATAATATGATGTACATCTGTCGGTATAATTTCATTTACCGTACTAATAGACGTTTTAAAAAGAGCAATTCAAAAAGAATTGCTCTTTTTGTGCTTATAAGTTGTGAATATTGAAAAAGATATGTTAATTTTTCATTATGAAGAGAAAAAAAGGAGTGTTTTTCATGAATGAGATCATACATAAAATGGAGCAACACGTTTCAGTTCGTAAATATAAAGAAGAATCAATTTCAAAAGAGGTAATAGAAAGAATGGTGCAAGCTGCTCAGCATGCGGCGTCCTCACATTTTGTACAGGCGTATTCTGTTATATATGTAACAGATCAAGACCTAAAGATTAAACTAGCAGAGCTATCCGGAAATCGTCACGTGAAAGACTGTGCGGCATTCTTTGTTTGTTGTGCAGATTTAAAACGACTTGAAATGGCATGTGAAAAACATGATACCGAGATAAAGCATGAAGGAGTAGAAGATTTTATCGTTGCGACAGTAGATGCTTCACTTTTCGCGCAAAACTTAGCGCTAGCAGCAGAATCGTTAGGATACGGTATTTGTTACATTGGTGGTATTCGTAATAACCCAAGAGAAGTGAGTGAATTGCTTCATTTACCGGATAAAGTATATCCTGTATTCGGAATGACAGTCGGTGTACCAGATGAAGATCATGGAGTGAAACCACGTTTACCAGTAACAGCTATCCTTCATGAAAATGGATATGATGAAAAGAAATATGATGAATTATTAAACGAATACGATGAAACGATGAGCGCGTATTATAAAGAAAGATCATCAAATCAAAAAAACGTAACATGGACGGAATCAATGAGTTCATTTATGTCTAAAGAAAAAAGAATGCATATGAAAGAGTTTTTAAGTGAAAAAGGATTTAATAAGAAGTGAGCAAAGAGGCAAACCTGTGATGCAGGTTTGCCTTTTTTGGAGGAGAAATATAATTGTCTTCGAATAAGTATAGGGGGAGGAGATAATATGAAAAAAGCTTTAATCTTTCTATTTGATGGATTTGCAGAATTTGAAGTGAATATAGCGAGTTTATTTTTGATAAGTAAGCAATTTGAAATAATAACAGCAACTGTAGACGGAAAAACAGTTACAGGAGAAGGCGGTTTTTTCTGTCAACCACATGTCTCTATTGAGCAAATTAAAATAGAGGACTATGAATTGTTTATCGTACCAGGCGGACATATTTTTGATCATTTAGAAAATGATCAATTGTTATCTATCGTGAACAAATTACATAAGCAAAATAAATGGATAGCGGGTATTTGTGCAGGAACATCTTTACTACATGCAGCAGGAGTGCTGAATAAGAAGAAATTCTCAACATCATTAACATCAGATGAAAAACAATTAGCTCATTTACATGAATGGGAATATAAACAAAACAAAGATGTAACGGTTGATGGAAAAATAATAACAGCGGTAGGGTCTGCGTACGTTGAATTTGCTACTGAAATAATGAAGCAACTCAATTTATTTAATGAAGCTGAAGCGAAGGAGAACTTGCAATATTTTAAAAATGTAACAGAGATTTGTGATGAAACGTTAGTTTAAGTGAAAATAAAAAGCGGCATAATAGCCGCTTTTTATTGTTATCACGTTTAAAAATATTAAAAACTTATCCGTTATGGCACAAACTAAAGCACCTGCTATAACAAATGCAAACTTTCAATAAGAAGATATATACCTGTACAACTCAAAAGAATATACGTAAATATTTTAAAAGCCCGTTGATTAAGCCATTTGAAAATAATTTGACCTATATATAAACCTAGAAATACGATTGGAATAGCGTAAAAACTTGATTCCCAAATTGTTTTGTTTGTGCCAGTAAAGAGTATTTGAGTTAGTAGGCTAATGAAATATATAAATAGATAAAAAGCTAAAGTAGTTGCTCTTAATTTCTCTTTTTTCGTATCAGTTCCTGTAAAGTACAGTAACAGGGGTGGTCCTGGCATACCAATACTTGTCGTTAAAAGACCAGATAATCCGCCAACTATGAAATCTCTAGATTTTGTTGATTGAATCTTAAAGTTACAGATTAGCATCAACGTTAATAGTAAGAGCAGGATGCTAATTGCTAATTTAAATGTGTTGATGTTAATGGAAACGAAAATGAAAATACCAAAAGGAACACCAACTATACTTCCGACAATTAATCTTTTCAGTAGAATACAATCAATGTCCATTCTTATTTTCCAAATGAGTGATATAGAAATAATGAATGATAAAATGATATTTATTTGTATAGCTTCTTGTGGTAGAAATAACATGAGTAAGAAAGGTGTTGCCATAATAGAAAAGCCAAAACCGGTACTCGTTTGTAAAATAGAAGCTACTAATATAATACAAATGAACATGAATATAGTATTCAAAAAAGCCCTCCTACATAATCAAATTTCATTAATATTTTAACATAAAGTAAAACTTTAATCAGTGAGGGCTTACTACCTAGCAAATCGCCGCTTGTTATGTTGCGGTTAATATTCTAATGATGATCTTGTAACTTTAAAATATTTTTCTCGTGAAGGAGTCATTACTCGGATTGCTAATAAACAGGAAAGGAAAAGAATGAGTAATGAGCTACTTATTACAGTGATTTGAACGGAAAGAAATTGTGCGGATGCCCCAATTGCTAAAATGAAAAAGATTTGGATAAAACTTTTTATGGAATCAAATACGCTATCGATACGTCCAATCATATGTACAGGGATGTTATGTTGATAAAATGTTATAAAGCCAGTACCAGCAAATGATGAAGAAATGCCAAGTAAAATGAAACCAGCTGCTGCGACCATAAATGAATTTGAAAAGGCGAAAATTACATAGCCTATTGCTGTGAAAATTGTCCCTAATCCGATACAATATTGAATTGGTAAACGTTTGGCAAAGAGAGAGACAAGAAATGAACCGGAAACGTAAGCAGCGCCAGTTATACTAACAAGCATACTGTATTCTATATCGGTTAAAAACAGTACTTGTCTTGTAAAAACAACTTCTTGTGAATCAAGTGCCATAGCGACAAGCATAGTCGCTTGAAATAAAACGAATATGAGAATAATGTACGTTTCAGTTCGAGCGAATGAAAAAACTTGTTTCCAATCACTTCGTAATGTTTGTACGAAAGTATTTGCAACTTCTTCGTTTTGCTTTGTTTGTAACGTAATGTTAGGCAAGAAATAAATGAGAATAGTAGAAAGTAGAAAGGAAAGTGAGTTGCAGTAAATTACAAAGGATGCTGAGTGCGTGGTAAGAAGTATTCCAGCAAGAGCTGGACCGATAATGAAAGCTCCGTTTGTAAATAAGCTATTCCAAGCGTTAAATTGAGCGCGTTCTTCAGCTCGTATGAGCATCGTTTTATAAGTGAATGAAGCTGGATCGAAAAATGATGTAGCGATGCGAGTTAAAAAGATAAAAATATAAATGGCCCAAATAGAATCAAATAGTGGAACGCAGCCAATGAGAACTGCTCGAATTATATCTGTGATGAGCATAATGGACCGCTTGTTTAATCGATCTACTATGCTACCAGACCAAATTTTTGTAACAACGGTCGCAATTGGACCGACAATCCATAATCCTGCTACAGCAGCAGGTGAGTTTGTGCTATGTAACACCATTACGTTTAGGGCGATGAGATACATAAAATCACCTAAACGAGAAATTCCTGTTCCCGACAATAATAATAATTTATTTTTCATGAACAAATGGCCCTTTCTTTCATTGTTTTTTAATCCTGCAGGAAATAGCGTATTCCTCTTCAGAGTTTGATTGACGAGCGGTTTTGTTTTCCCAGCGTAATAAAACTTGTGTAACCTCCCAAGTAAGCTGTTGTAATTCCTCTGGAGTTAAAAATAAATGAGAAACAATATGACTACCTGTATTCGTTCCCTCTGTGCCGCTCTCTTCAATATAGAAGTGAGCTGCTTTTGCTTTATAATATTTTTCAATAATCCCTCGTTTTTCCTTCGTTTCTACTAATTCAAGCAACCCTCCATCGTACAAAATTTGAACGTGATAATGTACGCTTCCGGCAGTTTTGTTTAGTTTAGTAGCTACTTGTTTTGCAGTGAGTGCTTCGTCTTTTAAAAGGTGAAGGATTTGAATACGAGTCGCATTAGAAATGAGCTTCTGCTGCTCAGCTGAAATAGTAAGTCTATCGTCAAACATTATGGCATCCCCTTTCTTATAATCTAAATTTATTGTACATTCTAAAAAATTAGAACGTAAGGAAAATAAATCGTCTTTTTCCATTATATTTCGACATAAATAAAAATAGCATGTACATAAACATGCTATTAATTGGAGGTAGATTCTTCATTAAATTCCCCGCTATAAAATAAAAACAGCCATATAAAACTAACAAAAATACAACATATAGCTAGTAAACTACCAATCATTTGAGGAGAAAGGATTTCTAATAGCCATCCTGTAATGAACATAGATAACTGTATAAGCGAACCGTAAATTGAGGAATGAAAGGAAAAAACTTTACCAATCATATTTTCGTGCGTGTAAGTTTGAAGTAATGTCGTATCAAGTGGAACGATGATTCCTCCTGCTATGCGCATACAGAGCAATGTAACAATACCGAAAATAAGTTGATTGGATAGAATGAATCCAAGAAAGAAAAAGCCTTGTAGGAAGTAGGCCCAACCAAATGCTTTTTTCATTTTTTCTTTATTACTGGATATATAAAGATTAACGAGAAGGCCTCCTATCATAAGCCCAGCCCCTTGAATCGTATATAAAATCCCAATGTTCGTGTGGAAAATTTTTTCGGCATAGATCGTTAGAAGTAGCTGATAAGCACCTCCAATAAGCCCCCATGAAATGCCTACAAGAATTAATGTTAAAATGATTTTTGTTTGTAATATGTATGTGTAACCATCTTTTATATCAGTAAAAAATGCTTTTTTCTTGTTACAAGTATCATGAGAGGGAACACTCATATTATAAATAAAATAGGCTGAAACAAAGTACGAAAGGCTATTTACTAAAAAAGCGAACTCAATATGTAAAGATTGTGCAATTATCCCACCTAAAGAAGCTCCCATAATAGACATAAAACCATTCATTGTACTAGAAAGAGAGTTAGCAGTTACGAAATGATTTTCGTGTACGATGTTTTTTAAGGTTGCTTGTTTAGCTGGCTCAAATAAACAAGAAAGTACGGATAAACATATATTAGAAATGAAAATGATCTCAATTTTATATAGTGCAAATAAGTAAGTGAGGACGATTATGCCTCGTAAAATATCGGTAAAAATCATAATATTCTTTTTAGAAAAACGATCTACAACTCCGCCTATGAAAGGACTAAGCAGAAGCTGAGGTAAACCTTTACTTATAAAGGTGAGTGCGATCATAAATGGAGATTCCGTTATGCTATAGACGAATGTTAATAAAGCTACTGTATGAAACCAATCTCCAAGCACGCTTAATGTTTGCCCATAAAATAGTCTTTTGAAGTTTTGATTTGTTTTAAGAAGTGCGGAATAAGAAACTGACATAAAAAGCTTAATCCTTATGTAATAACGATGTTTGAATTTGTTCTTTCCACTCACTTACATACACTTTCTCCGCTGTAGGAAGTCCAACAGGTAATTGTGCAATCAATTCTAAACTATTTCCATCAGGGTCGTTAAAGTATACGGCTGCATGTGCTAATTCAGGAAAAACAATCGGTTCAATTGGCTCCATTCCAAAGTCTTTTCGTGCTGAAATTCCTTTTTGATTTAGCCAATGAATTGCATTTTCTAAATCATATAAACTTACTTGAAAGGCTATGTGTCGTAAAGAGGGGTGATAATTCGCTTTGTATTCTGTGCCCTCCCAAAGGCCGAGCCAACTTTCATTTTCTTTAATCCAAAAGAAAGCAATGCAATCTCCTTTTTTATATAATTTTAGCCCTAGCGATTCGTAAAAAGGTATAGATACTTCTAAGTTACGGACAGGTAAATGTGCTTCGTAAAGACCTTTAATCATTGTAATCCTCCTAAGTAAAAATGTTTCTTATTTCATTGTAAACATTTTTTTATGAGTTGAAATCAGGAAAAAGAGGGACATAACTTCATACGAAAGTACGAAAAAACAGCTCAAATATGAGCTGTTTTCTTATAGTTTTTCGTTCATTTGTTAAGGATAGGATATATTAGTATCCGTATCCGCCGCCACCCCAACAGCTACATCCGATGATGATTAGAAGGATGAATAGTACGATAAGCAAAGCAAATCCACCGCCGAAACCAGCGCAACTTCCACCATAGCTCATATGTTTTCCTCCTTTTGAGTAAGTTAATCTATATAATTCATGGACTACTATATACAGTATGTTTTTTGTATGGAAAAGGAGCCAGTCTCTTTTGTAATTAGACAAACGCCTGTAGGGTCATTTTGATTGTATATGGAGCTAGGGGTATGTGAAGAAATCGTTATATATTTTGCGATTTCTTCATAAAAAAATATAAAAATTGTAAAAAAAACCATTTTTATATTTTTTTATGAGAGGATTTGTACTATAATTTTACAAGTAATATTATGGGAAAAGGGAGTTTTAGTGAAGAGATGGAGATGGGACAATTACAAAATAAAATAGAAAATAAAAAGAAAGAGCTAATTCAACTTGTTGCTAGACATGGATTGGATCATGATAAAGTTTTGTTATTTAGCCGAGATTTAGATATACTTATTAATAAGTTTATGAATGTAAAAGATAAAGTACATAAATAAAGAATTTGTAGTTTTTTATATTAAGATATTTCACAAAAAAGGAGAGAGATGTATTTGGAACATTTACAAGAAGCGCTGTATAAACAAATAAAAGAAGAAAAAGGTATTGTTACAATTTTTTTAAAGAGTGGCGTTAGAATAGTAGGAGACGTTGTTGCAATAGACAAATTTACCGTTTTAATGTTAGTGGGTGGAAAACAGCAGCTTATTTACAAGCAGGCTATATCAACAATAATGAAATAAGACACTCGTAATGAGTGTCTTATTTCATTATTGCTTGCAAGCTTCAACGTCAATGCCGGCAGCTAATAATTTTTTTTCACCATCTTGCTCAATGATTTTTTGTAATTTAGATAGGAAAGAATCAAAGTTTGTATGCTTTGCTACTTGGAATGTCATTTTATGCTCAATTGGCAGCCACGTATCAATATCAGCTTCGTTATGCTGAATTTTTACCTCAAGCTTATCAAGTGCGTTAGCAACTTTTGCTTCGTATGTTTCTTTTGCTTCAAACTCCATCCATAAATCATATAATTCCTCGCCGAGAGAACCTTTTAATGTTCGTTTAATATTTAAAATGGCTTCTTGTTCATTTATTTGTTTTTGTAATTGTAATTCATGACTATTCATTGTATCAAATGCAGGAATATCACCAGCTTCTGCTTCGACTAGATCGTGAATAATAACCATTTTAAGTAATTTTTCAATATTTACTTTTTGATCTAAATAAGGTTCAACTAAAATGGCCATTAGAGACATGCGCCACGTATGTTCAGCAACGCTTTCTTGACGTCCGTTAGAAAGCCAGCTATGTCGCATTTCATATTTTAGTTTTTCTGCTAGTGCAATGACTTGTAAAATGTTATGTTCCATCGTGATCCTCCTCATATTTCCATACTATAATTCTAATATGGAAATGAAATGTGTCAATTTTATGAGTATATTGCGATAAATGGATGATAAGCGTATAATAAACATTATATGTGAAAACGCATTATTAAAATAAAAAAATGTTTTATAAAAATGAAAAGGAAAGGGCAGGAATATGGGAGACGAAAATCAAGGATTTGCTAGACCACAAAGAAAAAAAAGGAAGTTTGACATTTCTAGCCCAGTGGGCATAATAGTAGGTTTTGCTATTGTAATAGCGGCCATTATGATTGGCGGCGGCGGAATAAAAGCTTTTAAAAACTTTTTAGATGTTTCATCTATTTTAATTGTCATAGGGGGAACTACAGCGACAATTGTTGTGGCGTATCGATTTGGAGAAATAAAAAAATATACGAAAAGTATTTTTACTGTTTTACATAGAAGAGAAGAAGATTTAGAACAGTTAACGGATTTGTTTGTTGATTTTTCTAAAAAATCTAAAAAACATGGGTTGCTTTCTTTAGAAGTTGATGGCGAGCAAGTGGACAATCTTTTTATTCAAAAAGGGATTCAACTTATGTTAAGTGGCTATGATGAAGAGGAATTAAAAGAAGTGTTAATGAAAGATGTTGAAACGGAAGTGTATGAGTTAAGAAAAGGAGCAGCGTTATTAGATAAAATTGGTGATTTCGCTCCGGCTTGGGGTATGATAGGGACTTTAATTGGTCTTATCATTATGCTTCAAAACTTGCAAGACACATCGCAAATTGGTACAGGGATGGCAGTTGCGATGTTAACGACATTGTATGGATCAGTACTTGCAAATATGATTGCAATCCCTCTAGCTGAAAAAGTGTATCGTGGTATTGAGGATTTATATACAGAGAAGAAGTTTGTTATTGAAGCGATTTCAGAATTGTATCGTGGACAAATTCCATCTAAATTAAAGTTGAAACTGGATACGTATGTATATGAAACAAAGATAAAAAAAGTAAAACGAGCAGCCTAATATTGCAAGGAGTGGTATGGTGATGATAAAACGACCGCAAAAGGGATCGCCTCGTTGGATGACGACTTTTACAGATTTAACGATGTTATTATTAACTTTCTTTGTATTACTAGTTGCTACATCAAAGCAAGATACAGTAAAATTATCAAAGATGCTTGAAAAGTTTAGTGACGCGGAGCAAGTGGATGCAAAAGTAATGGGAAATACTATACCAGATATTTCACATGAAAAAAATGATGAAAAAATGGTCTCAAAAAAGCGAATGGACGACTTGTACAAAAAGTTAAAAGCATATGTAGATAATAATGGTATTAGTCAAGTGAATGTATATCGAGAAGATACGGGCGTAAGCGTCGTTATAGTAGATAATTTAATATTTGATACAGGTGATGCGAACGTTAAGCCTGAAGCAAAAGAGATTATTAGCAAATTAGTCGGATTTTTTCAATCCGTACCAAACCCAATTGTTGTGGAGGGGCATACAGATAGTAGACCAATCCATAATGAAAAGTTCCCTTCTAATTGGGAATTATCTTCAGCACGAGCAGCTAATATGATCCACCATTTAATTGAAGTGTATAATGTGGAGGATAAAAGGTTAGCTGCAGTAGGATATGCAGACACAAAGCCAGTTGTACCAAATGATTCACCGCAAAATTGGGAGAAAAACCGTCGCGTTGTCATTTATATTAAAGAATAGTATTTTATTATTTTAGTAATAAAATAATAAAATACAGAAATTCTTTTAAAAAAATATTAAATTTTATCGTTTTATTTTGTATAATGAGTGAGAATGATAAGGTGAAATATTAAGATATTTTTATACATAGAAGGAGAGAACCAAATAGAATGGCACATAAAATTTTAGTTGTAGACGATGCAATGTTTATGCGAACGATGATTAAAAACTTATTAAAAAGTAATTCTGAATTTGAGGTTATCGGCGAGGCAGAGAATGGGGTAGAAGCGATTCAAAAATATAAAGAACTTCAACCTGATATTGTAACATTAGATATTACTATGCCAGAAATGGACGGACTTGAAGCGTTAAAAGAAATTATGAAAATCGATTCAAGTGCAAAGGTTGTTATTTGTTCAGCAATGGGACAACAAGGTATGGTATTAGATGCAATTAAGGGCGGAGCAAAAGACTTTATTGTAAAGCCATTCCAAGCAGATCGTGTAATCGAAGCTTTAACAAAAGTAGCAAATAGCTAATATAAAAGGGGTGCCACAAGGAATCAAAACAGTGATAAGGGATAGATGTGTGGCCCCTTTTTTCTCATTTTAAAACACTAAATTGTTATACATAAATGAAATGTTTGTTAGACAGGTAGGGGATGAAAATGCAAACAGATCTATTAAATATATTTTTTGAAGAATCGGAAGAACATTTACAGTCGCTAAATGAAAATGTGCTAATTTTAGAGCAGAATCCTGCAGATATGGATGTAGTAGGAGAAATATTCCGCTCAGCTCATACATTCAAAGGTATGTCTGCGAGTATGGAATTTACAGAAATGGCGGATTTAACGCATAAAATGGAAAACGTTTTAGATGAAATTCGTCATGGGAATATAGTAGTACATGCAAATATTATCGATGTAATTTTTGAGTGCATTGATAATTTAGAGAAAATGGTTGCAGATGTGCAGCAAGGTGGAATGGGTAATATTGATGTAGTCTCAACGAAGCAAAAATTAGAAGCGTTATTGAACGGAAATGTAGAAACTTCTATGGAACATGTAGAGCAAGAGTCTATAAACAATGATGATGCAATTTCGCATGAAGTGCATATAACCGTTGAACAGCAAGCTATTTTAAAAGCAGTACGTGCCATTATGTGTATTGAAGCATTGCAAAATATAGGTGATATACAAAAAACGGTTCCTAGTATTGAAGAAATCGAAGCGGATGCTTTCGGATTTGAGTTTACAGTGTTTATGAATACGGATCGTAGTGAAGAAGAATTGAAACAGGTAGTGCTTCACGTTTCTGAAATTGAGAAAGTAGTAGTGAAACAAGGAGAATCTTTACAGGAAGTAGATTCGACGGTTGCTACGCAAGAAGATGCGCGAGTAGAAGAAATGATACAACCGTCTGTAGTTGCGCAGGTGGAAGCACCTATTGAGATAGCGAAGCAACCCGCAAGTGCTACACCAACTAAAAGCACTGCAAAAACGAAAAATGCTAAAGGTGAGAATCGTTCCATTCGTGTACAGCTAGAGAAAATTGAACGATTAATGAACATGTTTGAAGAGAGTGTAATTGAGCGTGGTCGCATAGATGAATTGGCACAAGCAATTCAAAACAAAGAATTAATTGAGCATTTAAATCGATTAGGCGATATTTCAAAAGATATTCAAAATGTACTTCTAAACATGCGTATGGTGCCGATTGAAACAGTCTTTAATCGTTTCCCACGTATGGTACGTATGTTAGCGAAAGATTTAGGGAAGAAAATCGATTTACAAATTACGGGTGAAGACACAGAAGTTGATAAAATTGTTATTGATGAAATCGGTGATCCACTCGTTCATTTAATTCGTAATGCAATTGATCACGGTATTGAGACTGTTGAACAACGTCGTGATGCAGGGAAAAATGAGACAGGTACAATTAAATTAGAAGCGTTCCATAGTGGAAATCATGTCGTAATTCAAATTACGGATGATGGAAATGGAATTCATAAAGGGAAAGTATTAGAAAAAGCGATTAAAAATGGTGTTGTAACAGAATCAGAGGCAAATAAATTAACGGATCGTGAAGTGTTTGATCTCATTTTCCAACCAGGATTTAGTACAGCTGAAGTAGTATCGGATCTTTCAGGGCGCGGGGTTGGATTAGATGTTGTAAAACATACAATCCATAGTTTAGGTGGACATTTGATTATTGATTCAGAAGAAGGAAAGGGAAGTACATTTAGAATTGAACTTCCATTAACATTGTCCATTATTCAATCTATGCTTGTTCAAACGAATGATAAACGTTATGCTTTACCTCTTGGTAATATTGTTGAAGCAATTCGAATTAAGAGAGAAGACATCCAATCCATACAAGGAAAAGATGTATTAAACTATCGTGATCAAATTATTGAAGTGAAGCATTTAAGTACTGTATTTGGTGAAAAAACAGTAGATGAGGCATTTGAGTCATATGAAAGTCAAATGGTTCCTGTGTTAATTGTTCGTAATACACATCGTAGCTATGGACTTATTGTAAACACAATTATCGGTCAAAGAGAAATAGTCCTAAAGTCATTAGGCGACTTCTTTGCAGAGAGTTCGAACTATTTCTCTGGCGCGACGATTCTCGGCGATGGACGAGTGGTCCTCATTTTAAACCCAGAAGGTTTATAATAGGAATGAAGGAAAGCTCCCCACTTTTATACAATTGGGGAGCTTTTTGGTTAACTACATACTTATATGAAAAAATTAATATATATAATTGGAAATAAATGCATGTTCACGATTTACGTAAGAAGTTTGTTAAAATGTAATGAGTGTATTCATTTAATAGAAAAACAAAAATGAGGAGGCAGGGAAAATGCCTGAGCAACACACAAAAGGGGATACGAGCACAATTGTGCTAGAAAAAGAAAAGGAGCTTTTAACGCCTCAAGAATGTGATATTCTTGGCGAAATTGCAAATATATCATTTGGCTCTGCTTCGACAGTATTATCAACAATTTTAAATAGGCAAGTAAGTATAACTGCTCCTCATGTAGAGTTAGTAGATTTATACGATACAAGTGATGTTGAGGTTCCTCATGTTGTATTAAATATTCATTTTACAAAAGGATTAGATATGGAAAATCTACTTGTTCTTCAGCAAGATGTTGCTTTATCTATTGCCGATTTAATGATGATGGGAACAGGGGAAGTAGAAGAGGGGAAAGAACTTGGCGAATTAGAGTTAAGTGCTGTACAAGAAGCGATGAACCAAATGATGGGATTCGCAGCGACATCTATGTCGGAATTCTTCCAAGATACAGTAGACATGTCTCCGCCGACAATTAAAGTTGTAAAGTTATCAGAAGAGATGGAGAAAATCTCTGGAATAACTGAAAATAACACAATTGTGAAAGTGTCGTTTGACCTTAAAATAGATAATCTTGTAAACTCTAAACTAGTACAAATTGTTTCAGTTGAGCATGCGAAACAAATGATAAATAAATTACTACAATTATCTGGTGGCGTAGAAGAGCAAGATGAGCCGGCAGAAGTAGCGGAAGCTGAGATTGTAGAAGAACATGTTGAAAAAGAGCAGTTAACACAAGAAGAGAAAGATGTACTTGGAGAAATTGCCAATATTTCAATCGGTTCAGCTTCAACGGTATTATCAACGCTTTTAAATCAGCCGGTTACGATTAGTACGCCAAATGTAGAAGCGATTAATGTGCGGCATTATGACGGCGTACCGGTTCCCTTTGTTATTTTAAATGTCGATTTTGTTGAAGGTTTAAAGAATGAGAACGTATTCGTATTTACGAAAGATGTTGCTTTGACAATGGTAGATTTAATGATGATGGGAACAGGGGAGATCGATCCAAAAAAAGAGCTTAGTGAATTAGAGTTAAGCGGTATTAAAGAAATCATGAACCAAATGATGGGTCATGCGGCAACAGCGATGTCAGAAATGTTTAAAGAGAAGATGGACATGACGCCGCCAGACGTTAAATTTGTCACGTTAAAAGAAGAAATGGAATATTTGGGAGAGTCAATGGAAGTGGACGAACTCGTTCAAATTACGTTCAACCTTGAAATTGGCGACTTGCTTCAATCGAAAATGTATCAAATTTTACCGATTTCAGAAGCGAAAGAAATGGTAAGACGACTGCTATATCCAATGGTGGAAGCGGAAGAAGAGATTACTGAGGAAGAAATAGAAGAAGAGGTTGTAGAACCTGTTGTACAACCTATTGAATTTAAAGAAGTGAAACAAATTGAGCCAGTGTATATGGATACATCTATTCTACAAAATGTAGAAATGAATGTGAAATTTGTATTTGGAAGTACAGTGAAAACCATTCAAGATATATTAAGTTTACAAGAAAATGAAGCCGTTGTATTAGATGAAGATATTGATGAACCAATTCGAATTTATGTAAATGATGTATTGGTGGCGTATGGTGAACTTGTAAATGTAGATGGATTTTTCGGAGTAAAAGTGACGAAATCACTATAAGGCGTTGAAATAGTAGATGAAAAGCGTAAAGTTTTTTCTAATTTGCTGGCTATGCATACATGTGTGCTTGCTCTTCCCACTGCAAAGTCAGGCGGAAGAGCAAAATGTGCCAGAACAAAATATAAATGAAGTGAATGTGCAAGAAGAGAATACGGAAGTTCAAGAACAGCCAGAACAAGTGGACATGAAGCAAGATAAAGAGGAACAACAAGAAGAAAAGAATGAACGAGAAACCGAAAAAAAGATAGAAACGGATCAAGGGGTTATTACAATAAATAAGCCGGAATTAAAGGTTGGCGAAGAAGTACGGATTATTGTAGAGCCAAAAGAGACAAATATTCAAAGTATAAAAGGTATGTTGCGTTTGCCAAAAAACAGTAATCTGTATGAGCAAGAAAGAATGATACCTTTTGAATATGAAGAAGAGACGAAGCGATGGATCGCTAACTATAAGATCGGGATTTTTGATTTGCAAGGTGATTGGAACCTTCAGCTTATTCAAAGTTTTAAAGAAAATGAGAAAGAAGAGCTTATAGAAAATGAAGTGAAAGTCCCCCTTATTCGTATAAATAATGAAACGCCAACAATAGATAAAGAGATGCCGAAGTTGCATAAGGTTACTATTGACGAGGCGAAGGAGAATGTAATCGAACGAAAACAAGGCGATTCCATACGTGTCAGAGTAAAGGCGGCAGACGTGGAATCGGTTGTGAAAGAAGTTCGTGTTACATTAAAAGGAAAAGAAAATAAAGAGATTACATTTTTATTAGATTACAATAAGCACGATATGGAATGGCAAAAAGTATTTGAAATAACGGATGCGTTGCCAAATGGGACATACGAACTACTTGTAGAGGTAGTAGATGCGGCTGGAAATAAACTGATTGAAGAAAGTGAGTATGTCGTTTCTGTTTTGGAGCAAAAAACAGAAGAGAATAAAACAATAGAAGAGGATAAAAAGACAGAAGAACGAGAGAAAGAAGAGAAGTTAGACGATAAGAAAGAAACTGAGAAGCTGGAAGACTCGAAAGTAGAGATTCCGCTTCAAGAAAAAAAACCGCCAGTTGTTCAAATTCCGAAGCACGACGAGAAAATAAACGATCTTATAAAAGAGCCGCTGAAAGAGAAAGAAGAAATTACTTACTTTATAAAAGAGCCATTGGTGGATCATAACGAAGTAAGCGATGGAAAGGCTCAAAAAGAGAAAAAAAACAAGAATGAAAATGAAGTCGTTTCGGAAAAGAAAGAACAAATAAAAGAACCACAAAAGAAAAAGGAAGAAAATAGTGAGCAAGGCGTACAAGCTTCTAATGTATTTGCTATTATGTCAGGTTTATTCGTACTATTTTTAGTTTTAAAGAGTAATAAAGAATGGGGCTAATTATTTCATCATAGTGGAGGCGCTTAAATGGAAATTAAACGTACGACAATTGAAAATAAGACGCTACAACCATTAAAACAGCCCGCAGCTATTTCGGAACATGAAATACAGAAAGAACGAAAGCATAGCAATCTAGTGTTTACTGGACAGTCTAAGATTATTTCAAAAAATAATGAAATAGGGATTTTACTTGCGAGTTTAAGTGATGGAAAGGTTATGAAGGAAATGCTTTCTAAAGAGATGGATACAGTATTACAACTCTTTAAAAAGTTACACACATTATCTGGAGAAGGAAAGCAAACAGATAAAATATTTGAACAAGTAATGAGAAGCCTGCAAGGGCTTGTTAAGCAGGCGCATATAAAAGAACTTCCTTTGTTAGATGGAACGTATGATTTCGCAGAAGTACAACTATCATTTGGTAGAAAGGTACATATTCCATTATTAGATGTAAGTGCACTCCTCTCTAACGTGGAGAGTGACTCGTCAGAAGGAAATATAAATTTAATGGTAACGGTTATTACTGCGTATATCACGAAATTGTCTAACGAAACCATTTTAATTAGCGTCACGGATCGCACAGCTAAAGAGCGGGATGCAAGTGTATGGAGAGCACTTGCAGAAATGAATATGACACAATTATCACAGGCGTTGAAACAAACGATGCAAGAACATAAATGGTCAATGACGTTTCTTTTTCTCTTTATATGGGTTGTTTGTATTATTCTAATTCGAGTTATATAAGAAAATGAATGGAACCCCGCAATTTCTCGTTATAAATTTAATAAATACATAGAAAAAGCAGGATGTATTCATCCTGCTTTTTTCTATATTTTTTCATAAAAGAATGTATCAAAACGCTGAAGATTGAATCGTTCAGGTGTTAAAATTTGTTCTGTGCTACCGACAAATAGCACACCACCTTTTCGTAAAGAACGGCTAAACTTTTCATATAGCTTGACTCTTGCTTCTTCTGTGAAGTAGATCATTACATTACGACAAACAATTAAATCGTAATTTGTATCGAATGATTGCATTAGCAGGTCATGCTGTTTGAACGTGACGTGTTGCTTAATATTTTGATGCAATGAATATATATCGTCCTCTTTTATGAAATGACGTTCTCTCAAATCGCTAGGTAATTCTTTTAAAGAACGTTCCGTATATTGACCGCGTTTTGCACTCTCTAAAATATGAAAATCAAGATCCGTTGCTAGTATTTCATAGCGATATGGAGATAGATGTTTCGATAAAATTAAAGAGAGTGTATATGGTTCTTCACCAGCAGCGCAAGCGGCACTCCATACTTTTAATTTTCCGTTATTTTGTTCGAGTAATTTTGGAAGTGCTTTCGATTCTAACGTTTGCCAACGTTCTTTATTTCTAAAAAACTCTGAAACGTTAATTGTAATATAGTCAATGAAACTTAAAAATAAGTTTTGATCAACACGTAAAGTACTTAAAAATGTAGTGTAGTTTTCAAAGCCTTTTCTTGAAATAAAAGCATCGATTCTACGGCGCATCCTATCTTGTTTATACGAAGCGATATCCATATTGAATTGTTGTTTAAAACTCGCGATAAAATGATCATAATCTTGTTCAATTATCATATTTACAATGGGCACAATAACGATATTGTGCCGCCCCCTTTACATCATACGAATTTTTTGTTCAAAGCTTTTTCTCATTTGTTTTTCATGTAAACCTGGCAAATCATAAATGACAGCATCAATCCCAGCTTCTTTTGCAATGTCAACAGGAATGACAGATGTATGTTTGTCTCCGTTATAAAAACAGAGAACTAAATCGGTATTTTCAATAATTTGTTTCACAAAAAACATATAATCTGATCGATAAATAGAGTCGGAAGGATGATCAAAAGCAACATACTCGGCTCCGTGTGATTTTAAATAATCTACAATTTCTTGGAATTCATCTGTTACTGCTTGTAACGGTTGTAGCGTGTAAAGGCATAAATTTTGAGCGAGTCTTTCGTTTTCAACGAAAAAACGAAGTACCTCATTTTCAATAGATTTATAACATAATATGTAAATTTTATGTTTGTGAGCATAGTCAGTTAAAAATTTTTTAATTTCTTCTTGATCTAATGCTGTTAATTGATTTGAACCACAAAGAAAAATATTCATAGAATTGTGCCACCTCATGCTAAATTGTAACATATCTTCTATAAAAAATAACTGCAAAATATTAGTGTTCAGAGTATAATTATAAATAACTAGATTTTACGATTAACTTTTGGAAGAAATAAAAAAATAAATAGGTGATATATATGCTGCGTTCAATCTCGCATAATCCAATTTTATCGCATATACCGCCTGCTACTCAAATGCCGAAAGAAGCAAATGTCAGGACTGGACTTGCATTTTCGGATAATTTGCATGCAGATCCGAAAAAAGATAAGTTGTTAGAACAAATGGAAGCGTTTGTTGATAATATTGGAGAAATTAAAGAAAAAATTGAAATGGAATTAACACTTGATAACGTAATGGAATACAAAAATACAGTAAAATCATTTTTGAATTTTTACGTTGATAATGTGTTGCAATATAAAGATGTCATGTCTCGTCATCCGCGTTATGGCTATTCACAGAAAATGACGATTGTGAAGCAGGCGGAAATGGGATTGAATGAGTTAGAAGATGTTATGAATTTAATTAATACAAAAACGGGACATTTAGAAATGTTAAATCAAATTGGAGAAATCCACGGTTTAATTGTAAATTTAGTCTTGTAAAAGGGAAGGAAGCTATATGTACATACAATTATATGAAAAGCTTGTTATTATTCAAAAAGCATATGAAAACATTCAAACGCTTGGAGAACAAATATATGAGAATTTAAAAAATAAAAATGTAAATGCAGTTCAAAAGTTACAAGTAGAGCAATTGCAGTACATTGAAGGTTTAAAACAATTATCGAGATCATTTGAAGAAATGGTTGTTCAGTTTTGTAAAGAACAGGGAGTAGAATCATTTCGCGTAAGTGCGTTATTTTCGTATTTTTCTCAAGAGGAAATTGAAAAAATAGAAAAATTACAAAAAAACTTAATTGAATTAGAAGAAAATGTAAAAATGCTTCTTTTGAAAAATCAATATTACTTAAACGTACTATTAAAAACTACAGAAAGTATTGTGGATTCTGTTTCTGAATATAACTTGGAACGAAACAATAATTCGCAAATCTTTATGAACGAACTATTGTAAAGGGGAAGTGGAGCATTATGAGATTATCTGATTATAATACCCCGTTATCGGGTATGTTAGCGGCCCAAATGGGATTACAAACGACGAAACAAAACTTATCAAACATTCATACGCCGGGATATGTGCGTCAAATGGTGAATTACGGATCTGTTGGAGCGAGCAATGGTCATACGCCAGAACAGAGAATTGGTTATGGTGTACAAACGTTAGGTGTGGATCGTATTACAGATGAAGTGAAGACGAGACAGTTTAACGACCAATTATCTCAGGTTGCTTACTATAATTATAAAAATTCGGTTTTATCGCGAGTAGAGTCTATGGTAGGAACGACAGGGAAAAATTCACTATCTAGTTTAATGGATGGATTCTTTAATGCTTTTCGGGAAGTTGCAAAAAATCCGGATCAATCAAACTATTACGATACACTAATTTCTGAAACTGGGAAGTTTACAAGTCAGGTAAATAAACTTGCGAAAAATTTAGATTCAGTAGAAGCGCAGACGACAGAAGATATTGAAGCACATGTGAATGAATTTAATCGTCTTGCTGCTAGTTTAGCAGAAGCGAATAAAAAAATTGGGCAAGCTGGTACACAAGTACCAAATCAACTTTTAGACGAACGTGACCGTATCGTTACAGAAATGTCTAAGTATGCCAATATAGAAGTATCTTATGAATCTATGAATCCTAATATCGCAACTGTTAGAATGAATGGCGTTTTAACAGTAAATGGACAAGATACATATCCGCTGCAACTAAATAAAACGAAAGAACCTATGTCTGTTGAAATTTACGGTTCGGAAATTCCTATAACTAGTGGGGCAATAAAATCTGCAATCGATACGAAAGGGCAGATTGCTAGTTATAAGAAAAATCTTGAAGAGTTAATGAGTTCAGTGAAAAATCAATTAAATACAGTGATGGGAAAAGAATTCTTCGTTGGAGATTATGCGAAAGAGTTGAAATTAAATCCAGAATTTGCGAATGATTTTTCGAAAATGAAAATATCTGCTGAAACTGCAAATAAACTGGCAGGAATTACAGATGAAGGTTATAAAGATGGTCTTTCATATAAAAAAGCATTAGACCAATTCATAGTGAAGGTAGCATCTGATAAAAGTGAAGTGAATGGTTATCAAAAAATTCATGGAGACTTATTAGAAGGTATTCAGCAAGAAAAGATGAGTATTGAAGGCGTGAATATGGAAGAAGAAATGGTTAATTTAATGGCCTTCCAAAAATACTTCGTAGCAAACTCTAAAGCTATTACAACGATGAATGAAGTGTTTGATAGTCTGTTTTCGATTATTAGATAGTGAGTGACAAAAGCGAAGATCTTTTCTTTTATGTTTAAAGAGAGAGCCAGCGGAGTGTAGAAGCGGTCAGTGCCTAATAGAGGACCTATCGGTGTAAGACCAGAGATATGGAGCGGTTGCCGGATAAATTAGGAGAGGGAACAGCCTTGATTCACGAATGAATTGCTTTGTGTAGCGTCCTTTGTATAACGATGAATGAGTGACAAAAGCGAAGATCTTTTCTTTTATGTTTTAAAGAGAGAGCCAGCGGAGTGTAGAGGCGGTCAGTGCTTAATAGTGGAGTTATCGGTATAAGGCCAGAGATACAGGGCGGTTGCCGGATAAGGAAGAATGGAGGAAAGCCGGAAATAGTTCCGGTTGCACCTTCCAATCAATTTTCAATAGATAAAGGAGGAGATAGAAATGAGAGTATCTACATTTCAAAATGCAAACTGGGCAAAAAATCAGTTAATGGATTTAAATGTGCAACAGCAATATCATCGAAATCAAGTAACTTCAGGGAAGAAAAACCTTCTTATGAGTGAAGATCCACTTGCAGCAAGTAAATCATTTGCAATTCAACATTCGTTGGCGAATATTGAACAAATGCAAAAGGATATAGCGGATTCTAAAAACGTGTTAAGTCAGACAGAAAATACATTGTCAGGTATTGTGAAATCTTTAACGAGAGCGGATCAATTAACAATACAAGCATTGAATGGACCAAATGGTGAAAAAGAATTAAAGGCAATCGGTGCAGAAATCGATCAAATTTTAAAACAAGTTGTATATTTAGCGAACACGAAAGAGCAAGGTCGTTATCTTTTTGGTGGAGATAGTGCAGAGAAACCTCCATTTGCGGATGATGGGACATACCAAGGTGGCGAAAAAGATGTAATGTGGAAGCTAAATGACGGTTATGAAATTAAAGCTTTTCGTAATGGCGAGAACTTACTAACTCCTGTTATTCAAACGTTAGTAAAGATGAAAGACGCGATGCAAAGTGGTGATCAAAAGGCGTTACAACCGATTTTAACGGAAAATAAGAAAAACTTGGATAGTGTTATTAACCGTACAACAGAAGTGGGAGCAACGATGAACACTGTGGATACGTTTAAGACAATTTTAAGCGAACAAAATCTAGCACTTCAAGAAAATCGTAAAGAAATTGAAGATGTTGATTTAGCGGTAGCGATTTCTGACTTGGCCTATATTAATGCGACATATGAAGCGACGCTTAAAGCGGTTAGTACGATGAGTAAAACGAGTATTTTAGACTACATGTAAAGAATAAGGAGTGAGAAATATGGCAGGAACGATAACAGGTATTGGCGGTAGACAACAGATTTGGAATCTCGGAAATAATATGATCGATACTTCTAACTTCGTTGAATTAGAAATGAATGCGTTAGATATGAGAAAAACGCCGTATACAAATGAAAAGAATAGCCTTTCACAAGATAAACTTTTATATACAAGTTTAAAATCAGAATTCAGTTCTTTCACACAAACATTTAAAAATTTAGCGGCTTTTAAAGGAAATGAGAAAAAGGTAACAACATCACAAGACGGTTATATTAATGTCAAAGCTGATGGTGGAGCTATTCCGGGAACTTTTAATATGACGATTACACAGCTTGCACAGCGTCATCAAATAGCTTCTAATAAAATTGACGATATAGATGCAAAGTTGAATAGAGATGAGACGTTAAAACTAGGTGATAAAGAACTAAAAATAACATCTGATATGACATATAAAGATTTAATTAATAAAATTAATGATGGAGATTACGGCGTATCAGCTTATACACTTGGAAATAAAATTTTCATGACCTCAAAAAAAGAGGGAGAAGATGGAGTAATTAATTTTAAGGACAATACATCTACATTGTTTAAAGATATAGGGTTAGCTAATGAGGATGGTACAGCACGCAATATAATTAATGAAGCGCGAAATGCTGAATATACGATTAATGGTATCGAAGGCAAGAGCTCTACTAATACGATTGAAGCCCTTCCTGGTGTGAAAATTGAATTATTGAAAGTAACTGAGCAAAAAGTAGAAGAAAAGCCAGTAGAAAATCCGGATGGAGAAAAGACAGAGGTTGATCCAAAGACAACAGAGGCGAAAGCAAAAGGGATAGAACTGAACTTTACAGTAAGTGATTCAAACGTAACAGATGCAGCAAATGTTATTAAAAAAATGGTTGCAGATTATAATAAAGCTGTTTCTACAGTAGATATCTTTGCTGGTAAAGGCGGGGCTTTTCAAGGTCAAGCTATTATGCAAAGTGTACGCCAAGCGATGAATAGCGTCGTAACATTTTCTCAAGATGGTAATTACTTATTCTCATTTGGTATTCAATTAAAGCAAGATGGAACGATGGAAGTTAATGATGAAGCATTAACGAAAGCGTTAAAAGAGAAGCCGGATGCAGCGAAGCAATTTTTCTTTAGTTCTAACGGCTTAGGAAAAATGATGGAAGAACCACTTGATAAATTATTTGGTGATAAAGGTGTAGTTGGAGAACGAGTAAAAAACATCGATTCACGTGTAAGTGATTTAGATAAAAAAATTAAAGATATTGAAGCACAAAACTTGCAAAAACAAGATGAAATCGTGAAGAAGTATCAAAAGCTAGAAAGTACATTAGCGGCGCTAGATAGCCAATTAAAAACAATTAAAGCAATGACAAAACAAAAAAGTGATGATTAATGAAAGTTGAGGAAGTGATCGTATGCAAGCATGGCAACGTTATATGCAAAATGATATTATGACGAGTAATCCGATTAAAAATACAATTTTTATTTATGAAAGATGTATTGTAGAGTTTCGTAATTTAGAAGAGCTTTTACATACTTTTAAACTACAAGAGGGAGATGCGCTTCTTGAGAAGTTAGAACGTATTTTTGAAGAATTAAAGCTTCAATTAAACCCTGAGATTACGAAAGATTTATATGATAGTCTTTATGGTTTATATGATTGGATTAGTGTTCAAATTCAAACGATGAAAGTAACACGTGAAGCGAAAGATATTGATGCGATTGTGAAAGTGTTACAAGATTTAATAGACGGTTATCGCGGAGCGCTTGAAAATGAACAATGATATTTATCGAGCATTTGTCGGCTGTTTTAATGAAATTGGTGAATTGCAAGTGTCAGATGAAGAGTTTACTGAGAAGAGTGCGATGTTAAATCGCTGGATGATGACATTAGATGAAGAAACGCGCGCACAAGTTGCGGCAGAAGTAAGTCCATTCATTATTAAGGCAGCACAGCATATTCGAGATAAGCAAAAGATTTTGGAAGAAATGATTATGACAAATGATGGGCGAATGAAAGCAAATTCATTTTACGGTAAATATTAATAAGAAAGTGTGGAAACGGATCTCCTTTTTTAAAGGGGATCCATTACCTCATGTAAATAAAGAATTCCGCTGATTGAGGTTTCATTTTATGACTGTAAAAAATAAAAGTAATCTAAATAATGTAAAAATAACCTGCAGCTAGTCGTAAATATGTTGAAATATTATATAGATTACTACGCGTATACAGTTTTTTTGTATTCTTTTTTATATTTTTGTATTTTTCTAAAGACAATAATGTAAAAATGGAATAAAATATGTAAGGGTACATAATAGTTAATATTTTAATAAATACATATAAGAAATTAAATAATGAAGTGAAACTTCCATCAGTGGATTATATGTTCAAAATGATAGTTAAAAAGGAAGGGTGTGGAGTATGCCAGATTTAGTGACTGATGTAAGCCATTATATGAATTATTTAGTGACGAAACGAAATACTGTTTCTAGTAATATTGCAAATGCGAATACACCTGGCTATAAAGCACAAGATGTTACATTTGCTGAACAAATGAATAAAAGTAGTGCATTATATAAGAGCAATGCTGCGGATTTAAAAAGTAATCCAGATTTATATCAAACAAATGAAATGCACTTACCGACAGTAAATACGAAAAATACTTATGCAAAGATTCAAACGAAATCAATGCAAACGAATAAAGATGGAAATAGTGTGGATGTAACGACAGAAATGCTAGATTTAATGAAAGCAAACCAATTATATGGTATTTCAATTAACGCAATTAATACACAATATGCAATTAACCAAGCAGCTCGCGGACGTTAATAGTAGAAGGAGAGACAACGATGTTTCAGGCAATTAATGCAAGTGGATCAGGGCTAACAACAGCGAGAAAGTGGATGGAAGTTACTTCAAATAATATTGTAAATGCAAATACAACGGCAGCTCCGGGGGCAGATTTGTATGAGCGCCGTAGTGTAGTGCTTGAATCTAATAATAGTTTTGCAAATATGTTAGAAGGGACACCTACTAACGGGGTGAAAATAAAAAGTATTGAAGCAGACAAAACTGAAAACTTAGTGTATGATCCGACGCATCCGCATGCAAATGAAGAAGGATATGTACGTTATCCGAATGTTGATGTGACTGCTGAAATGACGAATGTAATGGTTGCTCAAAAAATGTATGAAGCAAATACAAGTGTATTAAATGCGAATAAAAAAATGCTGGATAAAGATTTAGAAATCGGCCGAGGATAAAGGGGGAATATAGGAAGATGAAAATCCAACCAATGTTACATACACAGCCATTTGGCGCGATTCAGTCAATTGGTGCACCGAAAAACACAGAAACCTCTGTAGTCGAGGGGAAGAAGTTTATCGATTTATTGGAAGATATGAATCAAACGCAAAACAATGCGCAAACAGCGGTATATGATTTACTAACAAAAGGAGTAGGAGAAACACATGACGTTTTAATTCAGCAAAAGAAAGCTGAGTCTCAAATGAAAACGGCTGCTCTTGTACGTGATAATCTTATTGAAAATTATAAGTCACTAATTAATATGCAAATTTAGGAAAATGGACGGGTGTGTTTAAATGGAAAAGTTAAAAAATGTTTTCCAATCGTTAAAAACGTGGCATAAGTTAGTCATTGGTGCTGCGCTTTTAGCAATTGTAACAGGAGCACTTTTATACTTCACCTTGCCAGATAAATATGTTGTTGTATATCAAAATTTAAATGATGCAGACAAGCAAGAGATTACAGCAGAATTATCGAAGCTAGGTGTCGATTACCAATTAGCAGCCGATGGTTCGATTCGTGTGCAAAAGAATGATGCTCCATGGGTTCGAAAAGAAATGAATGGAATGGGATTACCGTTTAATTCAAAAAGCGGTGAGGAAATTTTATTAGAAAGCTCGCTCGGTTCAAGTGAGCAAGATAAAAAAATGAAGCAAATTGTCGGTACGAAAAAGCAATTAGAGCAAGATATTGTAAGAAACTTTGCGACAGTTGAAACGGCAAATGTTCAAATTACATTGCCTGAAAAAGAGACAATTTTTGATGAAGAAAAAGCAAAAGGAACAGCGGCAATTACTGTTGGTGTAAAGCGTGGTCAACTATTAACGGCTGATCAAGTTGCGGGTATACAGCAAATGATCAGTGCAGCAGTTCCTGGTGTAAAAGCCGAAGAAGTAAGTGTTATTGATAGCAAAAAAGGTGTTATCTCAAAAGGGGCAGATGAAGCACATTCTAGTAGTTCCTCTTCTTATGAGAAAGAAGTAGAGATGCAGCACCAAATTGAAGGTAAATTAAAGCAAGATATCGATGCAACATTAATGACGATGTTTAAGCCGAATGAATATAAAGTGAATACGAAAGTATCTGTAAACTACGATGAAGTTACACGTCAGTCTGAAAAATATGGCGATAAAGGTGTGCTGCGTAGTAAACAAGAGCAAGAAGAAACCTCTACTGCGCAAGAAGGTGCAGATACGAAGCAAGGTGCTGGTATTACAGCGAACGGCGAAGTGCCGAACTACGGTACGAACAATAATCAAAATGGCAAAATTGTCTACGATAATAAAAATGGCAACAAAATCGAAAACTATGAAATAGATAAAACAGTTGAAACAATTAAGAAACATCCAGAATTAACGAAAACAAATGTTGTTGTATGGGTAGATAATGATACGTTAGTAAAACGAAGAATTGATATGACAACTTTCAAAGAAGCAATCGGTACAGCAGCTGGGCTTCAAGCTGATCCAAATGGTAACTTTACAAATGGTCAAGTTAATGTAGTAACTGTTCAGTTTGATCAACCGAAAGAAGAGAAGCCGAAAGAGCCAGAAGAAAGTGGTATGAATTGGTGGTTAATTGGTGGTATTACAGGTGGTCTATTAGCGATTGGTGGTCTAGTATGGTTCTTATTAGCAAGACGTAAGAGAAAGAAAGAAGAAGAGGAATATGAAGAATACTTAGCAGAAGAGGAAGTTGCTGCAAGTAGTGAAAGTATTATGGAAATTCCGGAAGAGAAAATAGTACCAGAGCCAAAACCTGAACCAGAAGAACCGAAAGAACCGAAAGAACCGACGTTAGATGAACAAGTGCAGGATGCTACGAAAGAACATGTAGAAGGTACTGCAAAAGTAATTAAAAAATGGTTAAACGGACAGTAAGGGAGGAACAACGATGTTAGATGAAATCTCCTCCAAAGAAAAAGCTGCCATCCTCATTCGTACATTAAATGAAGAGGTGGCAGCAAAAGTCATTGAATATATGACGGCTGAGGAAAAAGAAGTATTGCTTCGTGAAATCGCGAAGTTTCGTGTATATAAACCAGAAACGTTAGAGAATGTACTAGGGGAATTCTTATATGAACTAAATGTAAAAGAATTGAACTTAGTCACTCCAGATAAAGAGTACATTCGTCGCATATTTAAAAATATGCCAGAAGACGAGCTTGAAAAATTATTGGAAGACCTTTGGTATAACAAAGATAATCCATTTGAATTCTTAAATTCACTTACAGATTTAGAGCCGCTTCTTACAGTGCTTAATGATGAATCACCACAAACAATTGCAATTATCGCTTCTTACATTAAACCGCAGCTTGCTTCTCAACTAATTGAGAGATTGCCAGATCATAAGCGAGTAGAAACGGTAATGGGTATTGCGAAACTAGAACAAGTTGACGGTGAACTTATTAATCAAATTGGTGAGTTATTAAAAGCGAAATTAAATAATATGGCATTTAGTGCAATCAATAAAACAGATGGCTTGAAAACAATCGTGAACATTTTAAATAACGTTTCACGAGGCGTTGAAAAAACAGTCTTTCAAAAGCTGGATGAAGTTGATTATGAGTTATCTGAGAGAATTAAAGAAAATATGTTTGTCTTTGAAGACTTACTCGGTCTTGAAGATCTTGCGCTTCGCCGTGTATTAGAGGAAATTACAGATAACGGTGTTATTGCAAAAGCGCTTAAAATTGCAAAAGAAGAAATTAAAGAGAAATTATTTACATGTATGTCTTCAAACCGTAAAGAGATGATTCTGGAAGAATTAGATGGCTTAGGACCACTTAAGATGACGGATGCTGAGAAAGCACAGCAAACGATTACAGGTACGGTGAAAAAGCTAGAGAAAGAAGGAAGAATTATCGTTCAAAGAGGTGAAGATGATGTCCTTATTTAAAAACAGAATTCCGAAGAATTCTGTTTCTTTTTCTGAAGAAACGTATGAATTACAATTTCCAAAACCAATACCAGTTCACGTAGAAGAAGAAATACAAGTAGATCATGAAGAACTTCTTGCACAGCAACAATCGTTACATGTTGAGTTGAATCAACTAAGACAAGAACAGCAAATGTTAGAACGAGAGCGTCAGCAGTTATTACATGATCAAGAACAATTTCAAATGCATGTTCAGCAACAGATGAAAGAGATAGAATCGGCACATATGCAGTTTCAAAAAGAGCAACAAGAAACAGCATACGAATGGACAGAATTATTATGGGATCAATCTTTTCAACTAGCAGAAAAAATTGTGAATCAAGCAGTAGATGCTAGATTGCTTGATGTGTTACCTATTTTAACTGGCATCGTTCAAACGTTACCTACGTCGTTTGAAAAACTAGTGATTACCGTACATCCAGAAACATTTGAACGTATTCAAGAAGAGAAGGAAAATACGAAAGAATATTGGTTACTACAATTAGTAGAATGGAAATATGATTTCTCCTTACAGTTTGGTGAATTTGTTCTAGAAGAAGAGAAAGAGTTCTTTGAATTTAAGTTTGCACCTATATTTGCAAAACTTCGCCAGAAATGGGAAGAAGAGAAGTTATTTGAGGAGCAAAATGTATGAATCGACTATTAATGAATGAAAACCGAAAATGGAATACATTTATTGAAACACCGTTTTATACGAAAGTCGGTAAAGTTCATAGTGTGCAAGAGCAGTTTTTCGTAGCGAAGGGACCAAAGGCGAAAATAGGTGATGTTTGTCTCGTTGGAGAACATAACGTCTTATGTGAAGTAATTGCAATTGAAAAAGAAAACAATATGTTACTCCCGTTCGAACAGACAGAAAAAGTATGTTATGGAGATTCCGTTACATTAATTGCAGAAGATGTTGTTATACCTCGTGGTAATCATTTGCTCGGAAAAGTGTTAAGCGCAAATGGTGAAGTGTTAAATGAAAATGCTGAAAACATTCCGCTGCAAAAAATAAAGTTAGATGCTCCGCCTATTCATGCATTCGAGCGTGAAGAGATTACTGATGTATTTGAAACGGGAATTAAATCTATTGATTCTATGCTAACAATTGGTATTGGTCAAAAGATTGGTATTTTCGCTGGATCAGGTGTTGGTAAATCTACTTTACTCGGCATGATTGCGAAAAATGCAAAAGCTGATATAAACGTTATTAGTTTAGTAGGAGAACGTGGCCGAGAAGTAAAAGACTTCATTCGAAAAGAATTAGGCGAGGAAGGTATGAAGAAAAGCATCGTTGTCGTGGCGACATCAGATGAAAGCCACCTTATGCAACTTCGCGCAGCTAAGCTTGCAACATCTATTGCTGAATATTTCCGAGACGAAGGGAATAACGTACTACTTATGATGGACTCTGTCACTCGTTTTGCTGACGCGCGTAGAAGTGTTGATATTGCCGTTAAAGAGTTACCAATTGGTGGTAAAACACTTTTAATGGAAAGTTATATGAAGAAGCTGTTAGAGCGATCTGGGAAAACAAAAAAGGGGTCTATAACAGGTATTTATACAGTGCTCGTTGATGGAGACGATTTAAACGGTCCTGTACCAGATTTAGCACGTGGTATTTTAGATGGACATATTGTATTAAAACGTGAACTTGCAACGCTCAGTCATTATCCTGCTATTTCAGTGCTAGACTCAGTAAGTAGGATTATGGAAGAAATCGTGTCGCCCACTCATTGGCAACTGGCAAATGAAATGAGAAAAATTTTATCAATTTATAAAGAAAATGAATTATATTTCAAATTAGGAACGATTCAAGAAAATGAAGAAAATGCTTATATTTTTGAATGTAAAAATAAAGTAGAAGGTATAAATACATTTTTAAAACAAGGTCGATCAGATCGTTTTCAATTTGATGATATTGTTCAAGCAGTGCACCATATAGTATAAGACCTTGCGCCTTGCAGGTCTTATTTTTTTGTTTTTTAATATTTCACAGATTTTTTTGGAAAAAAACTATATAATAGAAAAAGAGAGCGTTATAATAGGAAGGGGCTATGAAAACAGGTGGATAAGCAGCAGTACGACACGATAAAATTGCAAATAAATCAAGAAAAAGAACAGATCTTGAAAGAAGTGTATGAATTAACAGCTGAAAAAAGAAAAATAGAACAAAAAAAAGAATATGATTTATATGTTGTGAAATCGCGTAGTAAAGTCGTACAAACTGGGCAACGTATTATGGCTGGTATGCTTTCTTCACATACGTTTTCACCTGAAAGAATAGAAGAATGGAATCGGAAAATTAAAAAAATAGTAGATTTTATTCAAAAAAATGAAAGTCTTTTAGAACAAGTAAAAGAAAAAGAACGTGTCATTGATGAGATGTATCAAGAAGATTGTAAAAAGCTTGCAAAAGTACGAGAAAAGCAGGAAGAAAAAATGCTTCTTGATTTGAAAATGTGTATGAATGGATGAGGTGAATGTAGTGATACAGTCTGTATTACCGGTGCAACAAAGTTTACCTCCGCAAAAAGAAAAAGGGCTAGAAGTACAATCTAAAAGTGAAGATTCTTCATTCGATTGTGCGATGAGAATGGAAAATACAAAGAAGCCGAAAACGGAGAAAACGAAGCGAGAAGATGCACCAGAAGATAGAAAAGAAAACATTCTTTCTAAAAAATCGGCAACGAAAGAAGAGCCAAGTGTAAAGAAAGAGGAAAAAAAAGAGACAGAACAGTTATTGTTAGCTGTATCTGAGCAAATGGTTGCAATTGAGCAATTACGCGTGCAGCCAGAATTGTTATATCAATACATACAAAAAATACAAGAGCTATATAAAGAATATGGAAATATAAAACTTAACGAATTACCCGCTAATGAATTGCAACAATTACAAGAACTCCTTTCTAATATGAATATCAAAAATGCTATATGTTTAGAAGATACAATGCAAATGGTTTTAGACAAAGTGAAGATGCCAGAGCAAACGATGGAAGTATTGAAAGTAGTGGAAACAGAAACTTGTAATATTGCAAAGAAACAAGAAGAGTCCAAAGACTTAGAGGGAGATCTTCCGAAAGCTGAGAGCGAAGATGTCAAGGTAGAGTTGCCAGAAGGTGATGTATTCAACGATTCGAATTCTGCCGGTGCAGAGTTATTAAATAAAGCGACAAGTACTGATCAAATAGGAAAATCCAATAGTGGCGCTGAGAAAGTTTCATTGCCTGACTTAGGAAAGAAAATGGAAGCACAAGTAGAAGCCTTGCAAAAGTTTGTAGTGAAACAAGAACGTGTGTTATTTCAGTTAAATCCAGAAAAACTTGGTACATTAACAGTGTTTATGAAAAAACATGGAGATCAAATTGATGTTCACGTAGAAATGGAAAAACACGATGCGAAAAAACGTGTTGAAATCATTTTTGATGAGTTGAGATTGAAGTTAAAAGAAAAAGAAATCAATATTCAAATTAGTTATGCAGATAAAGATGAAAATCGTAAAGAGCAGCGTGAGCAAGAGCAAAGACAAAAACAAAAACTAGCAAGTACGAGACATGAAAAACAAGAATCAAAAGAATTTGCGGGATTATTGGAGGAATAAAGCATGCCACCAGTTACGAGTACAAATCATATTCCATTACAAGCAGGAGTGCAGAATAGGAACGCATATGTTAACGGTGCACAACCGGCAGTAGGGCAAACGAATGGAGTATCAGCAGGAGAACAAAAGACTCCTGGTGTAATGGGGAAAGATGATTTCCTAAAATTATTTTTAGCGAGCTTTCAACATCAAGATCCATTTAATGCGATGGATATGAATCAAATGATGAATCAGACAGCACAATTATCTCTTATGGAACAAGTACAGAATATGACGAAAGCAGTAGATTCTTTAAAGACGACAATGTATTCGACAGCGCTTGATGGTGGAATGAAGTTTTTAGGGAAGTATGTAAGAGGTGTTGACGGTGATGGTAAAAAAGTCACTGGTCAAGTAGAGACAGTTCGCCTCGCAGAAAATAATGAGGTACAGCTCGTTATTGATAATAAAGTTGTATCTCTTCGTTTCGTTGAGAGAGTGTCTGATAAACCAATTGGAGAAACGAATCCAGAAGATGCGAAGAAAGACGAGAAAAAAGTAACGGAAGAAGAAAAAACTACAAATTCATAAGGAGTGTCCATACGTTATGATTAAAGCGTTATATACAAGTATTACAGGGATGAATGCAACACAAAATGCACTAAGTGTAACTTCAAATAATATCGCCAATGCACAAACAGTAGGTTATAAAAAACAAAAAGCAATGTTTGATGATTTACTATATAACAACTCGATTGGTGCAAAAGGTGATGGTAATTACGCAGGAACGAATCCGAAAAGTATCGGTAACGGTGTGAAAATGAGCGGTACAGTTACAGATTATAGTGATGGTACAATTACGCTAACTGGCGGAAAAACACAAGCAGCAATGGAAGGTAATGGTTTCTTCGTTGTAGGTGATTCAAAAGGTGGTAATATGGAATTTACTCGTAAAGGTACATTCGGGATATCTTCAGATTACTATATTACGAATACAGAAGGCCAATACGTATTTGCATACCCTGCAAATGAAGCAACTGGTGAAGTTGATTTATCTGGTATTCCAGGACCACTGCAAATTCCAATGGGAACAGCAATTGGTGGTATTCAAACAACGAAGGGTACAATTAAAGGGAATATCCCGGTGAATGAAAGTAAAATAACGCAAGATCTACCATTTTATGATGATGCCGGTAATACATGGACGATGCGTGTAGAATTTACGAAAACGAGTGAACACGAGTATACATATAAGGTTCAAAGACGTAATGACTCAGCAAAAAATCCAAAATTTGAAGAGGTTACAGGAGCAGGTTCAACAGGTACTTTGAAATTTAATAATGTTGGGAATCCAGATCCGGTACAACAAGGAGCAAATATCCCGTTTAACGGCGGAACGATAAATTTAGATTTCAGTAAATTAACAAACCATCCGACAGATAAAACATTATCAGTCACAGATGTAGACGGTAGAGCAGCAGCAACTGTTAAAGATTGTTTTATTGCTGATGGTGGATATGTGATGGTAAAATACTCTGATGGAAGTATGAAAGCTGCTGGTCAATTAGCTGTTGCGATGTTCCCGAACGAAGGTGGACTCATGAAAACAGGTAACGGTAACTATACAGCGACGAATACAACTGGTATTTTAGCACTTGGTGCATCTGGTCAAAACGGTGCAGGTAAAATACGTGGTGGTGC
Source organism: Bacillus tropicus (assembly GCF_001884035.1). GTDB lineage: Bacteria > Bacillota > Bacilli > Bacillales > Bacillaceae_G > Bacillus_A > Bacillus_A tropicus. The sequence goes on along the minus strand of NZ_MACG01000022.1, from coordinate 74,240 downwards.
ACAAGAAGGTGCAAACGTAGATTTATCTGTAGAGTTCGTTGACTTAATGTTATACCAACGTGGATTCCAAGGAAATGCGAAAGTAATTAAAGTGTCAGATGAAGTATTAAATGAAGTTGTAAACTTAATTCGATAATATATAATAAAGAAAAATTGTAATGTAGTAGAAAGGGTTTTTCATTCGTATGACAAGACAAGAGCGAATTTTACAATTGCCTTTTTTCGAAAATAAACGTGACCTTGCCGAGCAAGTGTTAAAAATGGAACGAGAAGAGCATGTATATTTACCAGATCAATTTGAAATTAAGCAAGTGCCTCCCTATTCATTTGGTGAAAAACAAGCAATCATTGGCCGTATTCACGAATTTTATTTCGTAAGTGTTGGTAGCGATGGAGTTTGGAAGTATCAACTGTTTAAAGATGAGATGAAGTGCCGTGAGTTTTTTGTTACGTTGCCGGATATTGCGGATCAGCAGATTGCGTTTTGGTTCAATAACATTGAGTTATTGAAAAGATCTTAAAAGATTTTAAAAGCTCATTTTTAGATTTTGAGAGAGGACCCAGCGATATGGGGTAGCGGTCGGTGCTTATGTGGGTGCTCGATCGTTGTTTAAGACCAGAGATATGTAGAGTTACTAGGTTAGTTTAGAAAGATTTAAGCGAAGTGTGGTCGCAGTCGTTGGTGCCAATAAGTGGCTCGTGTGTTGTAAGAACAGAGAGATATTGATTGGTTCTAAGGCAAATTGTTGGGTAGTGCTTCTTCGTCCTTTGACGATAGGATCTATCTAAGTTTAGAAGCGTTGATATGAAATGAGTTTAAGTTAATTTAGTATACAATTAGACTGAATTTCTATAAAAGGAGAGGTGAGGAGGATGGCGCAGAATAAGTATCGCGTTACATTCATTTCGCCGAGTGAGGTTGAGCAGCGGACTGTAATGACAGCGAGTAGTTTGCCAGATTTAATTCGTAAAGTAGAGAGTATTATTGCAGATCCTAACGGTTATTTTGTAAATGATAAAAAAAATAATTGCTATTTTAAAGTGATTAAAGAAAATGTTACTTTCATTCAATATGAGTTGCTATTTTCAGATAAAGAGATTCATATTGAAAAATTAAAACATATAGCGCCGGCAGTATTAAAACGATTATTTGAAAAAATAAATGATCCGGAACTATATGCACTTGCGCTACTGGATGTTGATTTAGCAACGAAAGAATATGTGCTAGCAGAAATGAATGCAGAGTTAAGAATAAGAGTAGAAACAGAGCTTTCTAAAAAATGGGAAGCGATGCCGACAGAAATTGTAGGAGCGCAAGAAGTGTTATTAGAAGCACTTTCTTCGTTTATACAAGAGTAATCGCCTTTTTAAATAAAGAAATGAATCGTTCGACTATCTATATTTTTTATATAGGTAGTTGACTTTTTCGTTTTAATAAAGCTTAATAATTAGATATACGGAAATAATGAAAGGGGAGCGACACCTTTATGTCACAAGCACAAAGTATTTTATTAGAAAGCGGAACAAATGAATTAGAGATTGTTACCTATACTGTTGGTGAAAACCTATTTAGTATTAACGTAATGAAAGTACGTGAAATCATTAATCCATTCCCTGTTACAACTGTGCCAGAATCTCATCATGCAGTTGAAGGTGTTGTTCAAGTACGCGGTGAAATTTTACCAGTTATTAACTTAGCGACAGCTCTTAATTTAAAATCGACAAAGCCACTTGATCAAACGAAATTTATCATTTCAGAATTAAACCAAATGAAAGTTATTTTCCGCGTGGATGAAGTGCATCGTATTCAACGTATTTCTTGGGAGCAAATTGATGAACCAGCTTCATTATCTATGGGACTAGAAGAAACGACATCTGGTATTGTAAAACTAGATGGAAAAATCATCTTACTATTAGATTACGAGAAAATTGTATGTGAAATTAGTGGTACTGGTTATGACAATAAATCACTTTCAAAATTAGAACAAAAAACAGATCGCGGTGAAAAAGTTATTTATATTGCGGAAGATTCAGCAATGCTTCGTCAAATATTAGAAGAAACATTATCATCAGCTGGATATACGAAAATGAATTTCTTTAGCAATGGTGCAGAAGCTTTAGCACAAATTGAAAAGTTAGCGAAAGAGCAAGGTGAAAAAATGTTTGAACATATTCACTTGCTCATTACGGATATTGAAATGCCGAAAATGGATGGACACCATTTAACGAAAGTAATTAAAGATAGTGAAATAATGAATCGTTTACCAGTCGTTATTTTCTCTTCCTTAATTACAAATGAATTATTCCATAAAGGTGAAGCTGTGGGAGCAAATGCTCAAGTAAGTAAGCCGGATATTCAAGAGTTAATTGGTTTAGTAGATAAGTTAGTGTTGTAAAAGAGATTTAAAAGCTTTTTTTAGCTGGAATAGAGGATCTAGCCATGTGTGGTGGCGGTCAGTGCCTAATAGAGTCCCATGCCACGTTAAGACCAGAGATGTCGAGCAAGGTTTTAGGGGAATGGAAGAAGTGGATCGCCGAGAGCTTTTTAGAAGAACTGGTGAACAATTTTCTACTTTTTTCTGGAATAGGAAACTAACCATGTGTGGGAGCGGTCAGTGCTTAATAGAGCCCTATGCGATGTGAGATTTCAATTGAAGGTTTGTAGATTCTATTTATAACTCTAGTCTTTTAGTGGGAGAAGGGAACTAACCATGTGTAGTATTGGTTAGTTCCTTTTTGGTGTTCTATATTCTGTATAGGTGGAAGGATGGAACGTTTTTGGAGTGCATGTGGCTGTATGTATAAACAATCTTCACTTAAAGATTTTTGATTTGAAAATATAAAAATGTATCTTTGGATTATTTTAGTAATTTTTCGTGATAACGCAAATTTTTTCGGTGAAATTACATTCTAAATACCATATAATATAATTAAAAGTGATTAATATGCAATTATGCATATTAATAAAAAAATCTTTTTCTATTTCTATACTTTATATACATTTTTGTATGTTTATTATTTGACAGATAATTTCGAAATGTTATAATATGGATATGTAAAATTTTCTATTTTCTGAATGGACATGGGAGTCTGATGAGAATTGTGAAAGGATGAGGGGGAGTGGCACAGATTATGTATCACCACACAGCAATTAATGTATTAAGTCTCTTACAAAACATGTCAAATAATAAAATGAACGATATGCAACTAGAAGCGGAATTTAAAAAAATAGAAAAACAATTCCAAGTAAAGTATGAAGAACTAGTTGATTTATATAATAGAATGGTATTATTTCAAATAGATATAGAAAAACATGGCGGAATACGAGCATATGAAAAATCAACGATCACATGGCTCAAGTCTGAACTAGAGTTACTGTATGAAGTGTATCAATTTTGCCAACGTCACGGTTTAAACATTATTAATATTTCAAAGTATGTTAGTAAAAACGAACTAAATCTTTTCCCGAAAACAGAAAGTCAGTTACAAAATACGTATTACAAATTAAAAAAACGTGAAATACCGTTTGAAAATATTGAAAAACAAAAACCTGGACGCAAGCGCAAATATATACCTGTAAAAGAAACAAATGTTGAAACGAAAAAAGAAAACATCCAAGTATTAAAAGAGGAAGTACAGCATAAAGAGAGTGAAAAAAGCCTCGTAACAGTTATATCTGGTATCGTTGATAACTTTGAGACAATTAGTCAACATAGTGAAAGAAAAGAAGATGAGCTACATCAGTTTATGGAAGGTATTTATAAGCTTTCTAGCATGGCTGCAGGGCATTTTAAAGAAGAGTCTAATAGAAGTAGTCTCGAAAGTGAACTGCGAGCGCTACGATCGGAAAATGAACGATTAAAACGAGAAAAAGAAGAACTTGTGCAAGATGTGAAAGACATGACGCAACAGTTAGTTTATTTCATTAAAAGCTCCGACGTCGATCAAATTCGTAAATTACCAACTTTCGTACAAGATTGTAAAATAGAATTAAATAAACTGGGACTATATAATGCACAAGACGGAAAAATGAAAATAAGAATCGACCGTAGAGGACAAGTTATGACGGTAGCACCATAAAAGTATTGGGTACAAAATAAAAGGGAAGTACATAGTTTATATGTATTTCCCTTTTGCTTTTGTATGGAATCGCTTCAAAGAGTGGAATGGCAATTATGATTGCAGTAATTTAGAAACCATTTGCGGAATTTGATTAGCTTGTGAAACCATACTAAGTGCAACTTCGGTTAGCAATTTAAACTTTAAAAGATCACTCATTTCTTGCGCCATATCCGCATCCTCAATTCGAGAAGCAGCATCTGTTAACGCTGTACTTTGACTATTTAAATTTTCGATATTAAATTGTAGACGGCTAATCATAGCCCCGAGATCAGCACGATGAAGTGATACATTTTGTAAAGCTTCTTCAATTTTACGAATCGCCGCTCTTGCTTCTTGTTCAGTTGAAATGTTGATGTCATGTTGTGTAGGGGAAGGGGGAATATGTTTCGTTACATTTACTGTATGACCAATATCATCTAACGTAACAGTCTGGTTTTGACCGTTAAATACGGATAAATCATTAAACTCAGTCGTCTCATCAATATAGCCAATTTGTTCTGCTAGAGATTGAAACTCTTTATTTAGTGAATCACGGTTTTTATTTGAATTTGTACCATTTGCAGATTGAATAGCTACATCACGCATACGCTGTAAAATGTTCGTCACAGTTTGAAGTGCTGCTTCCGCTGTACGTAGCATCGATATCGCATCCTCATTATTACGAATCGCCACACGCATGCCACTTGCTCTCGCATGCATACGAGTCACAATCGCAATATTAGCGGGATTATCAGAAGCGTTATTTAACTTCTTACCAGTCGCCAAATGCTCCATCGCAACATTCATACGCTTCTCATTCTCATACAACGACTGTCTAGCATTCATACTCAAAACATTCGTACCAATACGCATAATAGACACTCCTTATAGATTGATATAGTTAGTGTTTTAAAACTAATAAACGGTCATGAAAAGATTAAAAGGCTTATGCTTATTTGCTATTTGTATTTTAACTTAAGAGGGGATTAAAATAGGCACTGACCGCTTCTACAAATCGCGGATGCTCTCTTCCACATAAAAAAAGAAAGCTTTTGCAAATAATCTATCTATATAGAAAAAATAAACCTCTCCGCAAGCAGAGAGGTTTATTCATGAAACTAACTCAAATGGATTATTGTAATAATTTAGAAACCATTTGTGGAGTTTGGTTTGCTTGAGAAAGCATGCTGATACCAGCTTCGTTCAAGATTTTGAACTTAGTCATTTCAGACATTTCCTTCGCCATGTCAGCGTCTTCGATTTGAGAAGCAGCTGAAGCCATACTAGCAGATTGGCTCTTCAGGTTGTTTACGTTAAAGTCAAGACGGTTTAATGTAGCACCTAGAGTTGCACGATTGTCAGCGATTGTTTTTAATGCTGAATCAATTTTTTCAACAGCTTTTAATGTTTTTGGAGCCATATCCTTTGTTGCCTCAGTAAATTTATCAGCTACAGCTTTTAAAGCCGCTGCGTTACCAGCATCAGCGCCATCTTGTGTTGTATCTAATTTTTTAATTTCAGCTTCAATCTCTGCAACTTTTGTAGAATCAAGTTGAGATTTGATTTTGTCAAAGTTATCTGTAACATTTTTAACAACAGCTTTTCGAGCATTTTCGTCTTTTGCTGTTCCATACGATGCTACAAATTCATTAATAGCTTTAGTAGTATCTTTCATATCTGGACTCACAGCATCTTCAATTGATAAGTCTGAAATACCTAGATCTGTAAGAGTTGTACCTTTTAACTCAATTGCGATTTGCTTTTGACCATCACTAGAATCTAAAGTTTGAATTTTAATTTGTTGATCACTGTTTAATAAGTTTTTATCATTGAATTGAGTATTGTCAGCAATGTAAGTGATTTGCTCTTTTAAGGCAGAGAATTCTTTATTTAATGCACCTTGGTTTTCTGCAGTGTTTGTACCATTCGCAGATTGGTTAGCAATGTCACGCATACGAAGTAAGATGTTAGATACTGAGTTCATTGCTGAGTCAGCTGTACGGATTAAAGACATACCGTCTTGTGTGTTGTTCGCAGCAACACTTAATCCGCTTTCACGTGCACGCATACGAGTTGCGATTGCAAGACCTGCTGCATCGTCAGAAGCGTTGTTGATACGTTTACCGCTTGATAAACGGTCCATAGCGTTGCTCATTTTAGCTTGGTTTTGGCGCATGTACTCTTGTGTACGCATGCTATTAATGTTTGTATTAATTCTCATGATTAAGAACCCCCATTTTTTTATATTGATTTTTCTGCAAATTGAAAAACGGTAATATGCGAAAAAATCAATTTCGAGATTTATTGTAATCCTTGCTACAATGGGTGTCAACTAAAAATTCGAATTAATAAATATAAAAAAATAACAGTTTAACAATTTAGTCGTTTTTTTTATTACAACATTATTAAAAGGATTATTGCAAACTTTAAAAAAAAACTCTAATATTAGATTATCTTTGTTTACCGAAAAGGTGATATTATGATAGTTGGAAATATAGTAAAAGAAGTGCTTGCATATAAAAAAGGACAGTTTCAGCAAAAGTTAAGTAGTCCGCAGGCGTTCGTGAGTAGTAGGTTTCAAGAGAAGTTGCAGAGTGAACCTGCGAAGGAGACGAAGGGTACTACGCAGCCGGCAAAAGTAGAGGATATGAGTCAGCCGGTACAATCTACGAAAATAGAAGGGGTTGTGAATAAACCGGAAGCATCTATTCATAAAGTAGAGGAAGTAAGTAAGCCAGAAGAAAAGCCTGAAACGAAGAAAGCCGATGAAGTGCAAGTCGCGCAAAAAGAGTTTGAACGACGTTTCCCGGAAACGAAAAATGAGGCTGTAGATACGTGGGGATTAACGAAGAAGTATAATATTCAAAAAATACGTTCTTCAAATGAAGGGAAGTATGAGGATATTATTGATAGAGTAAGTCGTACATACGGAATTCCGAAAACGTTAATTCAAAAAATGATTGAAGTAGAGTCTGATTTTAATCCGAAAACGGTGTCGCATGCAGGGGCGATGGGCCTTATGCAGCTTATGCCGGCGAATGTAAAAGAGATGGGTATAAAAAATCCATTTTCACCAGCTGAAAGTATTGAAGGCGGCGTGAAAGAGTTAAGTGGTTATTTAAAGAAAAATAACGGTGACTTAGTATTGGCGCTTGCTTCTTATAATGCTGGTCCTGGTAATGTGAGAAAGTACGGAGGCGTACCTCCATTTAAAGAAACGCAAGGATATATTAAAAAAATATTAAATATCGACGTTTCAAAATAAGAGATTTCATTATATAGAGAGAACATGAAATTTTCGTGAACATGATATGGGAGTTGGCTAGATTTGAAATTACAAGATGATATTCCGTTAACAATTTATTTTGAAATCGGAAATACGAAAAAGAAAATTGAAGATCTGCTTCATATTACGAAAGGTACATTGTATCGTCTTGAAAATTCAACGAAAAATACGGTGCGTCTTATGCTTGAGAATGAAGAGATTGGAACCGGAAAGATTTTGACGAAGAATGGAAAAATGTACGTTGAAATCGTTGAATTGAAAAGGTAGGGAAGGGGATTTTCATGAGTGGCGATAAATTAAGCCAAGAGCAAATTGATGCCCTGCTGAAGGCGGTAAATGAAGGCGAGGAAATGCCAGCTTTCGCACAAGAAGCAGGGAAGCAAGATAAATTTCAAGAGTATGATTTTAATAGACCGGAGAAGTTCGGTGTTGAACATTTACGTAGTTTGCAAGCGATTGCTTCGACGTTTGGTAAACAGACGTCACAGTCGTTATCTGCACGTATGCGTATTCCAATTGAACTAGAGCCTTCGACAGTGGAGCAAGTTCCATTTACGAGTGAGTATGTGGAGAAAATGCCGAAAGATTATTATTTATATTGCGTCATTGATCTCGGGCTTCCAGAGCTTGGAGAAATTGTTATTGAGATTGATTTAGCATTTGTTATTTACATTCATGAGTGCTGGCTTGGCGGAGATAGTAAACGTAATTTTACGATGCGTAGACCACTGACGGCGTTCGAGTTTTTAACGCTTGATAATATTTTTGCACTTCTATGCAAAAATTTAGAGCAATCGTTTGAAAGTGTTGTGGCAATTAAACCGACATTTGTAACGACAGAGACAGATCCGAATGCACTTAAGATTACGACAGCGAGCGATATTATTTCATTACTGAACGTAAATATGAAAACAGATTTTTGGAATACGACAGTGCGTATCGGTATTCCATTCTTATCTGTTGAAGAAATTATGGATAAGTTAACATCTGAAAATATTGTCGAACATTCTTCGGATAAGCGTAAAAAGTATACGTCTGAAGTAGAAGTGAAAGTAAATCAAGTGTATAAACCAGTTCATGTTGCGATTGGTGAGCAGAAGATGACGATGGGCGAGATTGAACAAATTGAAGAAGGCGATATTATTCCGCTTCATACGAAAGTTTCGGATGAATTGCTTGGTTTTGTAGATGGAAAACATAAATTTAATTGTTTTATTGGAAAAGATGGAACGCGTAAGGCGCTCCTATTTAAAAGTTTTGTAGAGTAGGAGGATCCATATGAAGCATGAAGTATCTCCTGTGTCATTAATGGGATTAGAAGAATTTGCAGGGAAGCGAAATGAAGCAAGTAAAGCACATATTGATACCGTTTCAGATATTTCGATTGAACTTGGTGTAAAGCTTGGGAAAACATCTATTACGCTCGGTGATGTGAAACAGCTAAAAGTGGGCGATGTTCTAGAAGTAGAGAAAAACTTAGGACATAAAGTAGATGTGTATTTAAGTAATATGAAAGTCGGCATTGGAGAAGCGATCGTAATGGACGAGAAGTTCGGTATTATCATTTCTGAAATTGAAGCTGACAAGAAGCAAGCTGCGCTTATAAAAGCGCAAAATCAAATGCAAGATAAAGAGTAGAGGAGGAGTCATATGTCGTATATGACGACCTTATTTCAAGTCGTTTTACTGTTTGGTGCGCTCGGCTACGGTGCATATTATATGACGAAAAAGACGCGCAAACAGCAGTTTTTTAAACAAGGTGAAAATGGCCACATTCAAGTGAAGGACGGCGTTTATTTAAATCATCAAACGAGCGCCTTTTTATTTGAAGTAGACGGCAAGCAAGTGTTCACTGTTATTAGTAATAACGGTGTACAATCTGTGCAATTAACAGGAACAGGAAATCAGTTTCAACAAGCGCTAGAAGACGCGGTGAAGAGTGAAACGAAAAAAGTAGAGGATCCATCATGAGAATAAAGAAACAGTTATCATTATTAGCCGTTATTTTCGTATTTTCTATCGTTTTTTCAATTATTTTTGTAAATCCAGCGTATGCAGCCCAAAACGGTTTTATTAATTTCGAAAATGGAAAAGAGTTTACGAGTAATTCAAGTGTACAATTATTTGCGCTCGTTACCCTTTTATCATTATCTTCATCTATCGTTCTATTATTTACACATTTTACTTATTTTATGATTGTTCTTGGAATTACGCGTCAAGGACTTGGGGTAATGAATTTACCACCGAACCAAGTACTTGTTGGACTTGCCTTATTTTTATCACTCTTTACGATGCAGCCTGTGCTTGGACAGCTAAAGAGCGATGTGTGGGATCCGATGACGAAAGAGAAAATAACAGTAAGCCAAGCTGCGGAGACGACAGCGCCGATTATGAAAGAGTATATGTCAAAGCATACGTATAAGCATGATTTAAAGATGATGCTGAAAGTGCGCGGAGAAGAGTTGCCGAAAGATTTGAAAGATCTTTCACTATTTACGCTCGTACCATCCTTTACGTTAACGCAAATCCAAAAGGGCTTGTTAACGGGGATGTTCATTTATTTAGCGTTTGTATTTATAGATTTGATTATTAGTACACTTTTAATGTACCTCGGGATGATGATGGTACCGCCGATGATTTTAAGTTTACCGTTTAAAATACTCGTTTTCGTATATTTAGGTGGATATACAAAAATCGTCGACATTATGTTTAAAACGGTCGCCTGAAGCGTTTGATGCTATGTGATAGGAGTCATATAAATGAATACGTCACCAATTATAGATATTTTCCAAACCTTTTTTTATAAAGGGGTTATGATTTTAATGCCGGTTGCCGGCGTTAGTATGATTGTCGTTATTATCATCGCAGTCATTATGGCGATGATGCAAATTCAAGAGCAAACACTGACGTTTTTACCGAAAATGGCGAGTATTGTACTTGTTATTATCATTTTAGGTCCGTGGATGTTTCAAGAATTAACGACACTTATTTTAGATTTATTTGATAAAATTCCATCGCTATTGCGTTCGTACTAAGATAGGTGGACTGAAATGAATATGGAATTATGGGCGGCGACGTTTTTTGCGTTTTGCCGCATTACTTCATTTTTATATTTTTTACCGTTTTTCTCTGGACGATCCATTCCAGCGATGGCGAAGGTTACATTTGGACTTGCTCTTTCCATTACAGTGGCCGATCAAGTTGATGTCTCTCACATCAAGACAGTTTGGGACGTTGCAGCTTATGCAGGTACGCAAATTGTAATTGGATTATCGCTTTCAAAAATTGTAGAAATGCTGTGGAACATTCCAAAAATGGCCGGGCATATTTTAGACTTTGATATCGGTTTATCACAAGCGAGTTTGTTTGATGTAAATGCAGGCTCACAGTCTACTTTACTATCAACCATTTTTGATATATTTTTTCTCATTATTTTTATTTCACTTGGCGGCATTAATTATTTCGTTGCCACGATTTTAAAGTCGTTTCAATATACAGAGGCGATTTCAAAATTGCTGACGACTAGTTTTCTAGATAGTCTACTCGCAACGTTATTATTTGCGATTACATCAGCGGTTGAAATTGCTCTTCCGCTCATGGGAAGTTTGTTCATCATTAACTTTGTGTTGATTTTAATCGCAAAAAACGCTCCGCAATTAAACGTTTTTATGAATGCGTATGTTATTAAAATTACGTGTGGCATTTTGTTTATTGCGATGAGTGTACCGATGCTCGGTTATGTGTTTAAAAATATGACAGATGTATTGCTTGAGGAATATACGAAACTATTTAACTTTTTCTTAACGAAGTAGGGGGAAGCGCATGGCAAAGGATAATAAAACAGAAAAGGCCACCCCGCAGAAGCGTAAGAAATCGCGTGAAGAAGGGAATATTGCCCGGAGTAAAGATTTAAATAATTTATTTTCTATTCTAGTATTAGCAGTTGTCGTTTACTTTTTCGGAGATTGGCTAGGTTTTGAGATTGCCAATTCTGTAGCGGTGCTGTTTGATCAAATTGGGAAAAATACAGATTCGACTGAGTATTTTTATTTAATGGGGATTTTACTACTAAAAGTATCAGCCCCGATATTAATACTCGTATACGCTTTTCATTTATTTAATTATATGATTCAAGTCGGTTTCTTATTTTCTTCTAAAGTGATTAAGCCGAAAGCGTCACGTATTAACCCGAAAAACTATTTTACGAGATTGTTTAGTCGTAAAAGTTTAGTAGATATTTTGAAATCACTGTTTTATATGGGATTAATCGGTTACGTCGCTTACGTTCTCTTTAAAAAGAATTTAGAGAAAATCGTGAGTATGATTGGATTCAATTGGACTGCGTCACTTACTGAAATTATTAGGCAAATTAAATTTATCTTCTTAGCTATTTTAATTATATTAATCGTTCTTTCTATTATTGATTTTATATATCAAAAGTGGGAGTACGAACAAGATATTAAGATGAAAAAAGAAGAAGTAAAACAAGAGCATAAAGATAATGAAGGGGACCCGCAAGTAAAGGGAAAACGAAAAAACTTTATGCACGCCATATTGCAAGGAACAATTGCGAAGAAGATGGATGGCGCAACGTTTATTGTAAACAATCCGACTCATATTTCGGTCGTACTCAGATACAATAAACACGTTGATGCAGCACCAATTGTCGTTGCAAAAGGGGAAGATGAGCTCGCATTATATATACGAACGCTTGCCCGTGAACAAGAAATACCAATGGTGGAAAACCGTCCGCTTGCTCGTTCATTATATTATCAAGTCGAGGAAGATGAGACGATTCCAGAAGATTTATATGTAGCTGTAATTGAAGTTATGCGCTATTTAATTCAAACGAATGAACTTGAAGTATAATAGCGCGTTTGGAGGAGATCTCTTTGTTTAAGATAGATTCTGCAAGAACCTATTTTTCTATCTTTTTAGCAGCGTCATTCGTAGTGGCGCTCTTAATTCCACTTCCACCATTTATACTTGATATCATTATCGTTTTTCTACTAAGTATGTCAGTGCTTATTTATATGCGAGCGACAAGTATTAACGAGTGGGATGAATTAAAGTCGTTTCCGACGATGTTGTTATTAATCGGGATTTTCCGCGTATCGATTAACGTATCGACGACGCGAGCGATTTTGACAGACGGAAATGCCGGACATGTTATTGAAGAGTTCGGCCAGTTCGTAATTGGCGGGAACTTATTAATTGGTATCGTTATTTTTACAGTATTAATCATATTCCAGTTTATCGTTGCAAACGGTGCATCTCGTACAGCTGAAGTTGCGGCTCGCTTTACACTTGATTCTTTACCAGGGAAACAAATGTCGATCGATGCTGATTTAAACCAGCGTATTATTACAGAAAAAGATGCACAAGCAAAACGAAAAAAATTAAATATGGAAACAGAGTTTTACGGAGCGATGGATGGTGCTGGGAAGTTCATTAAAGGGGACGTTATTTTCGGGATTGTCATTTTATTCGTAAACATTATTTTTGGCTTAATTGTCGGCATGATGCAGCAAGGAATGACTTTTGCAGATGCGGCTCTTCACTATACACAGTTAACTGTCGGCGACGGAATTGTAAACCAAATTGGTTCGTTAATGCTTGCGATTTCAACAGGTATTATCGTAACGCGTGTATTTGACGGTTCACCGGATACGGTAACGGAAGGTATCTTTAAAGAGTTATTAGCACATGAAGTTGTTGTATATGCGCTTGGTGGTTTATTTATCGCAATGGGTATTTTTACTCCGCTACCATTTCTACCATTCGCACTCGTTGGTGGAACAATTATCTTCTTAGGAATTCGTAATAAAAACCGAATAAAGAAAGAAAAAGAAGACGAGCTTCAAAAAGAAATAGAAATGATTCAAGGCGAAGATGAGCAACTGCAACAAGTGGAAGATTCATTTGGTGTATTTACAGATAAATATCCAATTATTGTAGAACTTGGCTTAGATTTAGCAGCACTTGTAAAGCAAAAAATTAATGGGGAAACAGCTCGTGATAAAGTTGTTCTTATGAGGAAGTCGATTATTACCGACCTTGGTATTAACGTTCCTGGAATTAACTTTAAAGATAATACGAGTTTTAGACCACGTGGCCGTTACATTATTCGTATTAAAGGTGCGAAGGCAGCTGAAGGAGTTTTAAAATCAGGTTACTTATTAGCACTGAAAACACCGAATGTAATGGCCGATTTAGATGCAGAACCAGCGAAAGATCCAATTTTCGGTGAGGACGGATATTGGATTTTAGAGCATATGGTACAAGATGCACAAATGAAAGGCTATCAAGTATTAGAACCACTTAGCATATTAATTACGCATTTAGATGTTGTCGTTAGACGTAATCTGCATGAATTAATTCAGCGTCAACATGTTAAGGACTTAATTAACTCCCTTGAAAATGATAACGGCGTTTTATTAGAAGAGATTAAGAAGAAAGAAATCGACTTATCACTCGTTCAAAATGTTATTAAGCAATTGCTAAAAGAAGGTATTTCTATTCGTGATTTACCAACCATTATTGAAGGTATTATTGACGGAAAAGAAATTTATCAAAATCATGTTGACGGCGTAACGTCATTCGTCCGTGAATGTATTTCAAAAGTTATTTGTGAAAATGCGAAAAATCCTGACGGTAAAATATATGCGGCGCTCTTCTCAGATTCAATTGAGTTAGATGCAGACGTTGTGAACAATTCTTATCAAGGTTATTTATTAAACTGGGATTTAGATTTAGAAACGCGAGTCGTTGAGCAAGTACAACGCGTATTTAAACAAGCACGATTAATGGGAAGAGAACCAGTATTATTAACGCGTAGAAAAGATTTCAGGTTTGCGATCGTAAGGCTTCTTGAGCGCTATCAAGTAGAAGCACAAGTACTTTGTATTAGCGAATTAGCACCAGAAATTGTTGTAGATCAAATTGCCTATATTGAATAGTAGGGGGTGAAGTAATGGAAAGTACAGAAAAGAAAGAAGCGTTAATGCGAATAAAAGCAGCTTCGAAAAATGAATTGTATCGAAAGTTATTTGACCAATATGGTACAGATTATTATTACGTTGTCGATGAAAGTGTAAAACGCAATATCCCGTTTTTTTGGAAAAAGAATTATGAAATGTTAGTTGCTTTTCCAGAGGATAAACAGGAAGAAGTAAACGAAGGTACAGCTCAATTTCATGAACAATTAATGGATGTTGTGAATGAGCCTTCAGAACAAATTATGAAGGCGAACGGAATTCAATCGGTACTGCACAATTTAGAAAACGTGACGACTCCTATGTCATACGCGGCGATGCAAACAGGAAATAGTGAAGAATGGGCAAGAAAGAAAGAGAAACTATTAAAGCTGTTTGAAAAAGGTATCGTTGTTGTGAAGCAGACGGACGAAACGAAAGTAACGCAAAAGCAAAAAGCTGTGAAAAAAGTCGTTCCCGTCAAAAAAGAAGAAGTGGTTGTAAAGAAAGAGAAGCAAGAATCTGTACCATTTATTATTCAAAAAGTAATTCGCATGCTAGAGCAAAACGATGTAGAACAATATTTCATTCATGCATATGCTGAAAAGTTAAAAGTGAAGTTTGAGAATGCGACGATGATTACAGAAGAAGAAGTGATCGAATATATATTGGAAGATATGAGATCTCATTTCAACACGGAAAATGTATTTGAAAAAGAAGTACAAACAATTGCATTAATCGGTCCAACTGGAGTTGGAAAAACGACGACGCTTGCGAAAATGGCATGGCAGTTTCACGGTAAGAAAAAAACGGTTGGTTTCATTACGACCGACCATTCTCGCATTGGGACAGTGCAGCAACTGCAAGATTACGTAAAGACTATTGGATTTGAAGTAATCGCTGTGCGTGATGAAGCTGCAATGACAAGAGCGCTTACGTATTTTAAAGAAGAAGCGCGCGTCGATTATATTTTAATTGATACAGCTGGGAAAAATTATCGTGCGTCAGAAACTGTGGAAGAAATGATTGAAACGATGGGACAAGTAGAGCCAGATTATATTTGTTTAACGTTATCAGCTTCGATGAAAAGTAAAGATATGATTGAAATCATTACGAACTTTAAAGATATTCATATTGACGGTATCGTATTTACAAAATTTGATGAAACGGCAAGTAGTGGTGAATTGTTGAAAATTCCAGCAGTATCATCAGCTCCCATTGTATTAATGACAGACGGACAAGACGTAAAGAAAAACATACATATCGCTACAGCGGAACATTTAGCGAAACAAATGTTGCAAACATCATAGAAAAGAGGTGAAGGATAAGGCAACTGCCTTATTCAAACGAGTATGAACGGTCTTTATATAGGTTCTATGGGTATGATGAATTACATGCAGCGCATTAATGTTCATTCGAATAACGTTGCAAATGCGCAAACGACAGGATTTAAAGCAGAAAATATGACTTCTAAAGTATTTGATGTACAAGACACATATCGCCGCGGAGATGGGACTGTAACAAATATTGGCTCAGTCGATTACGCTGTAGTACCAGCCGCAACGCATGTAAACTTAGTACAAGGAAATATACAAATGACAAATAGTGCTACAGATTTCTTTTTAGATGACGGTGCAGCCGGTACAACATCATTTTTCGTTACATCTAAAAACGATGAAACATTTTTAACGAGAGATGGTAGTTTTACAATAAATAGTGATCGTTACTTGCAAACATCATCTGGTGCTTTTGTTATGGGAGAGAATAATGAACGTATTCGTATTCCTGAAGGAGCAAAAGTAGCTGTACAAGCAGATGGTACATTATATGATGAAGTAACACAAAATAATATTGCACGCCTGCAAACAAAAACAGTAGATGCAGAAGCAAATGCTCGTCTAATGCAAAGAGAGAACAAAAGCTTTACACTAGCAGAAGGAAACATTGCTGATTTACCGAATGGAACAGGCTTAGTAAAAAACCATATGCTAGAAAATTCAAATGTAGATATGACGAAAGAGATGGCAGATCTTATGACGGATCAAAGAATGATTTCAGCATCACAACGCGTTATGACTTCATTTGATAAACTTTATGAAAAAGAAGCGAATGAAATATTGAGATAAAGGACTTCCATTAGCGGAAGTCTTTTTTATTTTCCATTTAAATTTCAGAATTCTCAATTGACTTTGCAGGTCTGTTTTTTTATATTAGTAGGTATACTAATAACTACTAATGTGCATGCATTGTTTTGAAATGAGAGTTATATAGATTGTGAGGGGTACTGATGGATGAAATTATAAAAGAATTACAAAAGTTAGGTTTTTCCCAGTACGAATGTAAAGCGTATATTGGATTACTAAAACATTCCCCAGTAACTGGGTATGAAGTGAGTAAACAAACAGGAGTACCTCGTTCTATGATTTACGAGGTACTCGGTAAGTTAATGGATAAAGGAGCGGTACATATTGTACCTTCTGAACCAGTTAAATATGTACCAGTACCAGCTACCGAATTAATGAATCGAATGCGAAAAGACTTTGAAAAGTCCTTTGAATTTTTAGATGAGAAATTAAATGGTTTAGAACAAGAGCGACAAATAGATGTAATTTCGCATATTCGCTCAAATGATCGGGTTTTGAAGGAAATATGCAATATAATTAATAGAGCGAAGGAAGAGTTATGGATTTCTGTATGGAAAGATCAAGTGCATGAAATTGAGCCATACATTCATCAAAAGGAAGAGGAAGGTGTACATATATTTTCAATCTTATTTGGCGCTCCAAAAACAAAAATAGGCGCGACGTTTCACCATAATTATATGACGCCTCACGTTGGTGAAAAGAGAATGGGTGGTCATTTAACTGTAATCGCACGTGACGGGGAAGAAGTATTAATTGCGAACTTCTCAAATGATAGCACTTCATGGGCAGTTACAACGTATGACCCAGCTCTCGTTCTCGTTGCTACAGAGTATGTGCGACACGATATTATGGTTGAAGAAATTACGAAGGAATTTGGAGCTGATAAGTTAGATACGTTGTGGCGTGAAAATATAGATTTAGTTCATGTCGTAACAGGGAAACGAACTTTAGAAGAAATGGAGGATGATAGAGATGAGTAAAGCTGAGGCTCATGTAGCTTTGCAGAGCGATGATACATTTCAGCAAGGAGTAAAAGATTGTTTACCAACTGTATTTGGTTATTTAAGCATCGGTATAGCAGCTGGTGTAATTGCAAAAACAGCTGGTTTCTCCATCATTGAAATTGCATTTATGTCCACTTTAATTTATGCAGGTTCTGCTCAGTTTATATTAGCTGGTATGTATGCAGCTGGTGCTCCTGCTTCCGCAATTATTTTTACCGTATTTTTTGTTAATTTGCGCCACCTTCTTATGAGTGCTGCACTTGCGCCGTACTTTACGAAACTGCCTCTATTTAAAAACTTACTAATTGGTTCGCAAATTACAGATGAAACGTTCGGCGTTGCAGTACAGCATGCAGCGCAAAAAGGATATTTAGGTGAAAGATGGATGATTGGGCTAAATGTAACGGCTTATTTAAACTGGATTCTTGCTACTATTATCGGCGGGCTGTTTGGTGAGTGGATACCAGATCCGCATACATACGGCATGGATTATGCATTACCAGCAATGTTTATCGGGTTATTTGTACTTCAGCTCATAAGTAGTAAACCGAAACTAGCAATTCATCTTACTGTTGCAATTGTAGCGATTGCCATCGCATACGTTTCACACTTATTTATGCCAGATAGTATAGCGGTTATTATCGCAACATTACTAGCTGCGACGATTGGAGTGATGATTGAAAAATGGAAATGAGATTAGACGTATTATTACTTTTATTAGCAGCGGGAGCTGTCACACTCGTGCCACGTATTTTACCTCTACTCGTATTTAGCAAACTACAAATTCCAGACTGGGGTTTAAAATGGTTAAATTACATACCAATCGCGATATTAGCAGCACTTTTAGCGCAAGTTTTATTTATGCATGAGACGATGCAGTGGGATTACCTTATCGCAGCAATTCCAACATTTCTTGTAGCGATATATACTCGTAGTTTATTAGGTACAGTATTAACGGGAGTGATTGTGATTATTTTGTTACGTTTCTTTTTCTAAAAAGGATTACGCTCATATAATAGCGAAAAGTGTAATAACATGAAAAATATAGGGGTGGTGTTATGATACTTTTAACAATAGGAGCAATTTTGTTAACGTTGTTTATTTTCTTTATTATCGGCTTTATTACGTTTATGATGTTTGTTGATAAGGCGACACCTCAAATATACTATACACCTTGTGAATCAGTTACAGTGAAAGCTAAAGGTAAACATAAAAGGAAGAAAAGTTGAAAGTTGGCTTTTCTTCCTTTTGTTTTATCTGATTTTTCTGTATGATTCAAGTTAGTTATCCAACTAACTTAAAAGGGGGGCATAGAACTGGCAAAACCGAATGTTGTTAATAAAGAGAAGTTACTAGAAGCAGCAAAAGAAATTATTGCAGAGCATGGGATGGAAAAGTTGACATTAAAAGCAGTTGCAAAGAGTGCTCAAGTTACTCAAGGTACCGTATATTATCATTTTAAAACGAAAGATCAATTATTACTTGAAGTAACTGAATCGTTTTGTAAAGCGTCGTGGGAACAAATAGGAAAGGATGTACAGTTAGAAAAGGCTTTACAGTCTGCTGAAAGTAGATGCGTGAAAGATTCAATGTATCATCATTTGTTTTTTCAATTAGTGGCTAGTGGATTGCAAAATGATGCGATGAAAGATAAAATTGGTGAACTGTTACAGTATGAAAATCAAGAACTAGCAAGGGTGTTAAATGAAATAGTAGGAGATAATATGACATCTCAAATTTCAATTGAAACGTGGAGCGTTTTATGTAATGCATTAATTGACGGTTTGGCATTGCAAGCGTTATTCAATCCATCTTTTTCTACAGACAAAGTATATGGTGATTTATATATGCTCTTGGAAAAGTTTACAGTGCTACAAAAGGGAGGTAATGTCAGTGAATAATAGACTTTGGCTCACTATTTTATTTTCTATCGGCGTTTGGTTTTTTGCCTCAGTGTTCTTCATTATTTTCGGTTCTTCTGTTTTATTAGAATACACTTCAAATAGATTTTTTCTGCAATTGATGTTTCTTGAATTAGGAACGGCTATAGCTTTATACTGTGTAATGTGGCTATACAAAAAACTAGATACTACGAAATATGCAGTTATTAAGTTAGGTATATGCGGTACAGCAATCGGTTTAATTTTAGATACTTACATTTTATATAATTCTGCTAATCTATTCTCACAATTCTCCTCACAGTAAATTATATCATTTACCAGTTGGATGGTTATTGCATATGCTTTATATTTAATAATTCCATGTATAATACAATATAAAAAGATTGAGAGATGTTCCAAAGATAGCTGAGTAACTATTTTTGGAACATCCATTTTTGTCTGCCGTTCGTAAATACGTGTGTTTGTATTAATTTTAAAGACCAAATTATATAGACCGGTCGTTCGTTTCATAAATATATCTTAAAAAGGAATTCAATTTAATATCAAATTTGTGTATAAATGCTCTATACACAAGGGTAAAACCCTTTGATATACCGTATCCTAAAATTACACCCATACAATTAAATATTACATCGTTTATATCGACATATCGAAAAGTGAATCCGGCATAAAGTGCTGATAAAAGTTGTAAAGTTTCTAATAAGACTCCTAATACAATTCCTAATAAAACAACCTGTTTGGAATTCGTCTTTTTTATATAAGGAAAACCAAAGCCAAAAGGAATTGTTAGTAGTATATTAAGTATTGATGTTGTTATAGCAAAATGGTTCGTGTTAAATGGTATAAAATTAGCATCTCTCCATACATTTTGTCCAATTTCTTTTTTCATATTTTCATCTATAATAATTGGGAATTGGGTATAATTAAATACTACACAAAGATACAAATAAAATATTGAAAAAAATAGTAAGTACATGCTTCTCTTTTTTAGGTGTAACTTAAAAAAGAGAAGTAAAAATAACAACATAATAAACGCTCCAATAAGAATAAAACCATCAAAGTCAATTAGCATGTGTAAAACCCTCATATTTTTATATTTAAACTATGATGTCTAATCATAGACATCATAGTTTAGTGGTGATGTTTTAATTAGATATTTTCCCATTCCCTCTTATATTTTGTCCATCGTCATTTGTTTTCCAAATAAATAAGTAGTATTCATTTGAATTTTTATCAACATTATATGCACCAGAGAAAGATCTATTTATGCCACCATTAACAGTTCCATAACTAGGATCCGAACCCCATGCAGATCTATATAGAGTATAATTTACATCGTAAGGCCCCACAGCTCCTCCATCAGTAGAATATACATATGCACTCCCATTGATATATACACTACCTTTAGAAAGTGTGTGAAATTGTTTGTTTTTACTACCATCTACCACTCGATGATCCATTTTAAAACTGTAACTACTAGATGCTGCTAATGTTGGTATAGCGAAACATGTTAGTAAGGTTAAAGCAGTGATAATAGAAAAAATTTTTGTTTTCATATGTTTCTCCCTTGTTAATTTATTATTGAGAGGCCTTCTCAATAAAGAGGATAATCTATTTAATTGAACACGTAAATAATAAAGTATAAAGATTAATAATTTTTTACATTGGTTTTACGATTATTAAGAAAATGCCATATAGTTTCAATTTGTTTAAAAGAAGAGAGTTTAATCGTTAAAAATAATTAGAAAATTAATTGAAATCGGTATGATTATACGACTTCAAAAGTATATTGAGGAGGATGAAGAGGCCGGGCAGTTCTTTAGCACCATGGATGTAATAATCACATAAAGATTAAGAGGAAATTAAAAGACCCAAACTTGATATTATACCAAGTTCAGGTCAAAGCTATTAATGAAAGAAAGTAATTAGGTCTTTATTCCCATTTCATAGCTACATCCCCGAAAGAACTAACAAAAACAGCCCAAATAAAAAACTAATAAAGGAAAGAAAACCGATACATATCGAGAACACACGATTGTTTCTCCATTCGCACCAGAAAGTGATAAAACCTAAAATACAAAGGAAAAACCAAATGGGTAGAAATAGGAACTCACTAATTTTTTCGGGAAGTAACGCATAAAAAGTTGATAAATATAAGATCCAATTTGTAAAAAATAAAATGCAAACGATAATAGATTGTAAGTAGGGGCGTTTGGAAAACGCTCCCTTTTTTACGGTTACTAAAATAATAGTTAGCACGGAGAAAAAGGCAATGAATAGGAAAATAAGTAAGAGCAATGTAAGTGTCATTTAAATCTCCTTTATAAGAGTGCTTTTTACAAGAAATGAATCTATTACATTATATGCTTGTTTTGTAGAGTGCCCGTTATATTTTTCAGTGTACGGATTTAGAAAACCATGTTCACCGTGTAGTTGCTGTATTTCTAATAAAGGGTTCTTTTGTTGCTGTAATGTTTGAATGAAAGAGGATACTGAAAAACTAGCTTCTTTTTCAGGGAAAATAAGTAAGGTAGCACATGTTGGTTTCATATGAATATAGTCACGTATGCGGGAACCGTAACATCCGATAATAAAATCTATTTTGGGATTGTTACTACATAGCCATGAGATGGTAGCACCAACACTAAAGCCAATAAGTCCAATATGTGTGTAACGACTAGAAAGAGAAGTAATGAATGTTTCAATTTGCTTTTTTCCATCTTCAAATCCAATATGATTCATAAAAAAATGATATGCTTTTTCTTCATCACTATAAGGAAATGCATGTTGCGATTGTAGCAGATTAGGGCAGAATACATCTATTTGAGATGAAGTAAAGCGGTCTATAACATGATGCATATGGTCGTTTACACCATATATTTCATGAACAATAACGAGAGCTAATTTTTTCTTCATAATTACAATGTATCCCTATCCCTATGAAACTTAAATTCTTTCTCAACAAGGCAGATACGTAGGTGAATGTTTTCATACCATTGCTCACGACCTCTTTTTTTCGCTTCTTTATGTAAGGCGTTCTGTTTCCAATTTTCAATTGCCTCAAGTGATTCCCAATAAGAAATTGTGATTCCGAGCCCTGAATTACCTCTTGCACTTTCTACACCTAAAAATCCAGGCTGCTGCTTTGCAAGTTCCTCCATTTTTTCGGCAACTGTATTATAGTTTGTTGTATCATTTGATAAATTAGAAGTGAATATCACGGCATAATAATGACTCGTTTTTTGTGAAGTATTTTTCATATACAATCCTCCTTTTCATATAGTTTAGCATGTAATAAATAGAAAAGAAGTCATGGCTTCTTATTAATATTTCGTTTTTTTTATTGTCACTTGAATGAAGTAAGATGGTTTCTATATTGATGTTCGAAATTTTATTGTCACTATATATAAAAATCTTTATATATGGATGTTTAAAAAAGGAAAAAATCACATATTTTGTTAACAAAATATGTGATTTATATTAGAATAATACGTATAAGGTATATTTATATAATATGTTAATGAATTTTATTGAAGGAGGTGACCTCTTTGCACAGTAGGAGGAAAGAAAATAAAAAAATATTAAATGTATTTGTAGTTGTTATGAGTTTATTCTTGCTATTATCCCAATTACAGTTTTTAAGTCCGATTGATACAGCAACGGCAGCAGTTACAGATGAAGAAGGGTTTGACACACCAACTTATCAATCCATTCATAAAGGTGATATGTATTCTACTGGTAATGTCAATTTAGGTATTAAAGCCACTGAAGCTCAAAAGAAAACGGCGTTGTATTCTGATATAACGAATACTGCGTATACAGCACCGAATGGCTATACGCGTGAACTCATTGATGTAGATGATGATCCAACAACTACAAATTCATCTAAGGCATATATTCCTGTTCCAGAAGATGCTGAAATTGAATGGGCTGGATTATATTGGAGTTCCACACGTTATGAATTAACACAGCAACAATATGTAGCACCAGTTAAGTTCACGACTCCGGCAGGGAAGAGCTTTCAAGTAAAACCAAGTAATACGTATTACGGAAGTGGCTTGCTTTATGGTTTCGGTATTGATGGTACTTATTATTCTAACTATGCAGATGTTACAAAGCTTTTACAGTCCTCTAATTCAAAAGGAGGAAGCTATACTTTAGCAAATATTCCTTATCCAAATACAAAGCTTGCGTATAATTATGGATATTATTCTTTTGCCGGATGGTACATGCTAGTGATCACGAAAGATAAGTCAAAAACAAGAAAAGCATTTACTGTTTATGATGGTGGATTGAAAAGAGCTACTGGATCTGGCGAAAAAGAATTCACTGTGAAAAACTTTCTTGCTTCAAAAACTGGAGATTTAGATCCAAAAGTTTCTGTTTTTGCTGTCCAAGGTGATAGATATTGGCAAGGTGATAAACTCTTTGTTCATACAGATAATACTTGGAAGGAAGTTACTGATAAGCTGAATCCGACAGGTAATATATTCAATTCCACTATTTCTGAATATGAGGAACATATGCGAGATAAGTATCCAGGTACATTTAACCCAGATTATAAAAATAGTTTAGGGGTTGATGCAGATTTAATCAAGTTACCAGCAGGATATATTAAACCAGAGCAAAAGGAAATACGTTTAAAAGCTGCGACATCTGGTGATGACTACGTATTAAACACATTAGCTTTTGCAGTAAATGCAAAAGCACCAGAGCTTGTAATTGATAAGGAAGTAATAGATGCAAAAGAAAAGTACGATCCAGGTGATGAAGTTACATATCGTTTACGGGTGAAAAACATTGAACCGAATTCGAGTTCTGTTGATACAAAAATTGAAGATGTTTTAGATCCTCGTTTAGAATTTGTACCAAATTCGGTGAAAATCATTTCTGGTCCGAATACTGGAAATCAAACAGAACAGGTTGACTATGATGCAAAGACAAGAAAGTTAACAATAAGAATAGGTGAAGGAGCAAATGCTACAAAAGGTGGAATCTATACGGATAAAACACCTGAGACAATCATTGAATTTAAAGCGAAACTAAAGGGAGAAAAGGTAGAAACAGAAGTTCCTAATATCGCTGTCGTTCAAGGGATTGATGAGTTAACAGGAAGTCAGGTTGAAGCTAACGATTCTAATAAAGTAGTAGTTAAAGTATTACCCGAACGAGAAGAGAAGCCTGGGAAGTTAGTAGCAACTAAACTAGCTAAAGATATAAACGGCGGTACGCTGAAAGTTGGCGACAAACTAGAATATACAATTCATACTAAAAATAGTGTGCCAGATTCTCTCTTAAAATCTGTTAAAATTACGGATAAACTTCCTGAAGGAGTAGAATATGTTCCAAATACGTTGAAGATAAACGGTAAGGAACAAACGGATGTTGAAGATGAAGATCATGCACATATAAAAGATGGAACGATTTATGCTCATCTGGGGGACCTTAAAGGTGAGGAAGAGAAAGCAATTACGTTTGAAGTTGTTGTAAAGCCGGAGATGGCAAATAAGAAAATAAAAAATATAGCAATAGTTGAGAGTGATAGTTCGAAAGATAAGGAAAAGCCAGAAGTTGAAACACCGGTTGATTCGTTGTCTGGACAACTAGAGTCAAAAAAAGAGATTATTGGTATAAAGCAAGAAAAATTTCATGTTAATGATGAATTTGAGTATCAAATTAAAGCCCGAAATAAAGTGGAAAATGGACTTATTAAAGATATGCGTCTAATAGATAAACTTCCTGAAGGTATTGAGTATATAGCCGATAGTATGAAATTGAATGGGAATGTATTGACAGATGCAGTTGACGAAGATGAAGGATCGTATGAGGATAATACGATTAAAGTAAACTTTGGGGACGTGCTTGATACAGAAGAAAGAATTGTAACTTTTAAAGTGAAAGTTACGCAAGACGCATTAAAAACGAAAGAAATTGAGAACATAGCGGTTGTTGAGGGGAAAACACCGGATAATGAAGATTTACCACCACAAAAACCGAAAGTAAAAACAAATGTGGAAGCAAAGGAACCTAAAGTAAGAAAGATGGTTTCGGATGCAGATGAAAAAGAAGTGGAAAAAGCGACATTACAAAGTATAGATGAAGAGTTTACATGGCATGTAAACTATCATTTTGGTAATGACGTTATGAACCTTGAGAAAGTAGTATTGCAGGATGACTTAGAAGATATTTTAACTATCTTACAAGTAAAACTTGTAAACAGCGATGAAGAAGAAATAGAAGTTATACCGCAAATTGATGAACAATTAAAGAAAGTAAGTATTGAGTTACCGAAGCAGGACGGAAATTATACTTATCTTGCGAATCAATCGTATACAATGCATATTAAGTCAAGACTAAACGATAATGTAAATGTAGATATGCTAACGAAATACAATGCGAATGATGGTATTCCAAATAAAGCGGAATTACTGTTTGATCAGAAAAAAATTGTGTCAAATGAAGTATTCGTAGTACCACCAACATTAGGGAAGTTTGAGATTGAAAAAGTAGATGCGAACGATGAAAATCTCAAATTGGAAGGCGCAGTATTTGATGTGATTAGTAATGATGGAACCATAGTATGTAAATTAACAACCAATAAAGATGGTTTGGCAACTTCTATTCCATTAATGGTTGGCAAATATACATTAAAAGAAGTACAAGCACCAAAAGGATATATGTTGATGAGAGAACCAGTAGAAATTGAAGTGAAATCTGGAATGGATTCACAAAAAATAAGAGTAGTAAATAAAAAGAGTGAATTTGTTATTCCAGAGACTGGTGGAATAGGGACAATTATTTATTATGTAATTGGTGGAATATTGATGTTTGTTACATTGTTCCTCTTTGTTAGAAAGAGAAATAATGAGAGATAGAAATAACAAAGGCAATGCAAATGATAGGGAGTGGACAATAATGAAAAAGATTTTTAGTTTATTTTTAATCTGTATGTTAGCTTTTTCGTCGTTATCTAACATGATTGTTAGTGCGGACTCTAGAAGTACAGGTACTTTAACAATTCATAAGTTTGAACAAAGTAAAGACTTAAAAACAACTACAGAAGGTAATGGGAAAGAAGGACAAACTGTTCCAGAAGATGCAAAACCTTTAGAAGGTGTAACCTTTGAAATTAAACGAATTGAGTCATTTGAAAAAATTTCAAATGATGGAACTGTTATAAAAGAAGATGCAAAACCAGTAAAAGACGTTGCAATAACAAAGGTAACAAACACAAAAGGGGAAGCTGTTTTTACAAATCTTCCGCTAGGACGTTATGAAGTAAAAGCAATTGAAGGTCCAAAACATATTGCGTTGGATAAGACTACTTTTATTGTCGATATTCCAATGACAAGTGCAGATGGTAAAGATTTAAATTACGATGTTCATATTTACCCTAAAAATGAAACAAAACGTGGTTCAGTAGAATTCGTAAAAAAAGGTGAAGCCGGTAAAGTATTAAAAGATGCAGAGTTCCATTTATTTAAAAAGAATAAAGATGGAACAAGTACACAAGTTAAGACACCGAGTTCATTAGTAACAGGTGAAGATGGTAAAGTTCGTGTTGATTCGCTAGAATATGGGGATTATTATTATTTTATTGAGCATAAGGCTCCAACAGGTTATTTAACTAGTAAAGAGGAGCGTCCTTTCTCTATTAAGGAATCTGGTGAAGTAGTTAAGCTGGATGATATAAAGAACTATAAAGAACCTACCATTACTAAAAGTATAAATAACGGTTCAAAAGTAGCTGGAATTAATAAAGAGACAGATTATACGTATGATATTAAAACACTACTTCCTGAAGATATTCAATCATATAAAAAATATGTTGTAAAAGATATTTTAGATGATCGTTTGGAAATAAAAGGCCTACCAATTGTTATGGTTGACGGAAAGAAAGTTGAAGATGATAGTGTAAAAGTAGTTGTAGAAGGCCAAAAAGTAACCGCTACGATTGAAGATTTTTCAAAAATAAATGGAAAAGAGCTTCATTTAAAAATTACTGCAAAAATTAAAAGTGATGTTGAATCTGGAGTGAAAATTCCAAACAAAGCAGTACTTGATTTTGTAAATAAAGATGATGTTTCATCAGAAAAAGATGGAAAGCCATCTAATGAAGTGGTGGTCACACCGACAGCTGGAAATATTAAAATTGAAAAAGTTGATGGTAAGGATAAGACGCTTAAATTAGAAGGTGCGAAGTTCCAATTACAAGATAAAAAAGGTAATGTTATAAAAGTTAATGGGAAAGAAATGAATGATATAACAGATGCAAATGGTATTATTACATGGAATGAAATCCCGTACGGTGAATATCAAATTGTTGAGACGGAAGCACCAAAGTATAAAGATAAAGACGGTGCAGTCGAACACTATCAAAAGTTAAGAGATCCGATTGATATTACAATTGATGAAAAACACCAAAAAATAGAGCTACAAGTTGAGAATAATAAGAGCGGTTGGATTATTCCAGCAACAGGTGGTATGGGTACAATTCTCTTCACAGTAGTGGGCCTTATACTAATGGCGGTAGCAACATTTATTTTCTTTAGAAAAAAACCTGTAAAAAATTCTTAATTTATATGTTTATAATAATTGAGTTTAGAAAAGAGGAAAGGCATATTGCTTTCCTCTTTTCCACATTTTATCCGTAGTGAAAGAGGCCATTATGAAACGAAATATAATTTTTGGAAGTATTTTTTTACTAGGATTAAGTATATTTCTCTATCCAACTGTAAGCAATTGGTTTGCAACAAAAACACATTATTCAGAAGTAAGTACGTATGATGAAGCGATAAAGAGGCTGGAGCAGGAAGAGATTGATCGTAAAGAAACGGAAGCACGAGAGTATAATAAGAAGGTCCAAAATACGACGCAAACATTTTCAGATCCTTTTCGAGAAAAGGATGGTGAACGTAAAAGTAAAAGTAAAAGTAAAAGTAAAAGTTCTACTGTGGATATGTTAAATGTTGGTGATGTTATGGGGTATATTGAAATCCCAAAAATTGATGTAAACCTTCCAATTTATCAAGGGACAACAGAAGAAGTGTTAAGCCGTGGGATTGGTCAGTTGAATGAAACCTCATTACCAATAGGGGGAGAAAATACGCATACAGTTTTAACGGGACATCGCGGTTTACCTTCAGCGCTAATGTTTACTCATTTAGACAAAATTGAAAAGAAAGATATATTTTATATTCATACATTAGATAAAGTGCTTGCCTATCAGGTAGATCAAATAAAAGTTGTGTTACCAAATGAGACAGAAGATTTATTAGTTGTACAAGGACAAGATTACGCAACATTAATTACGTGTACCCCTTATGGAGTGAACACGCATAGGTTACTAGTGAGAGGACACCGTGTTCCATATGATGCTGAAGAAAAAAAAATGATTACAAAACCTTTCATTTTAGAAGATTGGATGATCGTTTTTCCTATTGGTATTATTTGCATTGTCCTTCTAATAATCTATTTAAAAAAACGAAAATAGTATGTATTGTGTGGTGAGTGTGTGAGAAGGGGAGTTATAAGCGTAGTATTGTTTCTTACAGGATTATCACTATTTATATATCCAATGATCGCTAATTATATAAACAAGTATGTGTATAAGACAGAAGTGATACGTTATGAAAAAATGGTTGATGATTTAAAAATAGAAGATGTAAATGAGAAGTTTCGAAAGATGGAAACATATAATAAATCGTTAGGGAAAACTACTTTCAAAATGAGTGACCCATTTGTACAGGATGATGAAATAAGTACGGAACCGTTAAATTTTATAAACAAAGATGAAATATTTGGTACGATTTCTATTCCGAAAATAAATGAGGAGTTGCCAATTTACTTAGGCGCAAGTCAAGAAAACTTAAGTAAAGGAGTAGGGCGAATTGAAGGGACTTCATTACCGATTGGTGGGAAAGATACACATGCTGTATTGGCAGGACATCGTGGATATCACGGAGCAACGATGTTTCGTCATCTGGATCGGTTAAGTGATGGAGATGTATTCTATGTAAAGGTATTTGGAAAGCAGCAAGTGTATAAAGTAATTGGCCGTGAAATTATTTATCCAAATCAAGTGGATAAATTAAATGTAATAAAAGGAAAAGACAAAGTTACACTGCTTACATGTGAGCCATATACATCAAGTAAATATCGTTTGTTAGTATATGGGGAGCGAGTAGAAAGTGAGCAAAAGGAAATGAAACGTCTTAAAAAGAGTGTAGTCGAAGTTAGAAGCTGTGAAACAAGAGACATATTTATAAAACTCGCTTGTGGAATAGTAGGCTTCATTGTAATTTGTATTGGTTTGTATGGATTACTAAAGAGAAAATAGGAATGACATTTATATAGAAAAAGAAAAATGCCACTTCAAAAATGAAGTGGCATTTTTTATATTTCCTCTAAGCTATTAACTGGAACCGTTAATTCGCGTCCTGGATTTTTAACTTCATATATGCGGGCGGTTTCGTTGCTTTCGTCGACGTGTTGAATTGTAACAGGCATGCCTTGAAAACTGACATTCGCTTGTTCAGATGACACAGAAAGCTCTTTTGCACGTTGAATATTCATTTATATTCCTCCCATCATTATTATCTTTGCTAAAAAAGAGGAATAATATACCATTTCGAGACATTCTTAAAGTTTTTGTATTATTTGTAATGTTTCTTTAATAAATGAAGAGAAAATAGAATCCGGATACGATTGTATTATTTCATTTGCTTTTGTTGCTTCTTCAAGAGCTCTTTTTTTATCATTCAGTTTGACGTAACAAAGTGCACGATATGCACCTGCTGTTGTAAGCCATGATTGATCCAATGGATGGTTCATATAATCCGGTATAATGCCACGTTGCAATGCTTCTAAAGCTTCTTCGTAACGTTTTAATCCATATAAAGATTTTCCTTTTTCAAGATAATACAATCCGTCGTCTTGAAAAATGGGTTGATCTTTTAGTTTTTCTCGATATTGTTCTAGATGTTTTAATGCGATTGTATATTCATTAGTAATGGTGTTGTAGTAGTAAGCTTTTAAAATATTAGTCATCGCAATGGATAGAGTATCTTCTGTGAAAATGGCGAATTGTTCAGATTTTTTTATGTAATATAAATAACGCTCTTTATCAACTGTAATGACTTTTTGGTAAGATAAAATCCGGTAAAATACATCTGTTTTATAATACACTTGATGTTTTTTTGAAAATGCGAGGGTCTCTAATATCGTTTCTTCACATTTTTCATAATCGCCACATGCTAGTAATATGATGGCTTCATATAAACATAAATCAATATGTATGATAAGATCCATTTCTAAATGTTTCTCTTCATAATCATTTCTAATATTAGATATAAGTTGTAAACATTCTGCATACTTTTTACTTGTGAATATCGCAAAAGATAATTTTAATTTTGTTTCCGTACTTTCTCGGTATAACTTATATTTTTCGAAAATAGAAACAGCTTTTTCTACGTAAGATTCAATGTTGTAATCTTTCATAATCACCGCAGCAGTTACGAATTGTTTGTATATACGAGCCGTATTTAAAGTAGAAGGGAGCTCTTTTTGAACGATAGGTAGTAAAGTCTCGTACACTTCATCACATTTATTTTCTTTTATGAGTTGCTCCATTTTTGTAATGAGTTCTACAATTTCTCCATCATCATCTTCTAATAAAAAACTCGCTTCACATTCAAGTTTTTCAGCGATATATTGTAATGTTTTCATGGATGGTGTAGCTTTTCCATTTTCAATTTGACTAAGCATACTTTTTGTAAGTTTCGAACCTGCCAGCTCTGTTTGTGTAAGTTTTTTTTCTTTACGTAACGCTTTAATTTTTTCACCGAGAGTTGCCATATTATTGCTCCTTTATAATTAGAAAGTTAAATTGTATTTAACTTTTTGTTGTAATAATTGGAAAGCTGATTATATAATAAGTTTAACACAATTTAACTTTTAAGGGGAGAGTGTCAAAATGGAAGATGTAAGTATAGGTCAAACTGATTCAAGAATGAAGATTGCAACGAGAAATATCATTTTAATGATGATTGGAAAAATGACGTCTTTATTAGGCGCAGGTATTTATACGTTCGCAATGGGGTTATACGTACTAAAGACAACAGGTTCAGGAATGGGGTTTGCTACTACGCTCGTTTGCGGGTCGCTTCCCAGGATGATTTGTGGTCCGATTGCAGGTGCTGTAGCAGACCGTGTGAATCGAAGATGGCTTGTCATTGGTACGGATTTATTAAGTAGTTTAACGATGCTTATTATGTTTATCCTTGCTACTATATTTGGACCATCACTTCTTTTTATTTATGTTTCAGCAGCATTATTATCAATTTGTGCAAGTTTTTATTCTGTTGCATTAACTTCGTCTATTCCTAATTTAGTAGATGAGGGGCGTATTCAAAAAGCGAGTGCTTTAAATCAAACGGCAGCTTCTTTATCAAATATTTTAGGACCGATTATTGGCGGAGTAGTATTTGGTTTCTTTTCAATTCAGTCGTTCTTTTTGTTAAATAGTATTACGTTCTTTTTAGCGGTTATTTTGCAATTATTTATTGTATTTGATTTATATAAAAAAGTAGTGGCTGAGAGTAAAGAACAATTCTTGACGAGTATAAAAGAAGGTTTTTCATATGTAAAACGACAACATGAAATATATGGTTTAATGAAAATAGCATTGTGGGTAAACTTTTTTGCGTGTGGGCTAACCGTTGCACTTCCATACATTATCGTCCATACATTGCATTTATCTTCAAAGCAACTCGGCACTGTAGAGGGAATGTTAGCAGTCGGGATGCTAATGGGTGCGATTGCTTTATCAGTGCGTAAAGAAGTGAATAATCCGTTTCGTTCTATTTATACAGGCCTGTTTTTGTTTGCGGGTTTGAGTTTATGTACAGTCTTTCCATTGTTAGTTATCATTCCAAAAGTAGCAAGTTTTATTTACTATATTGCTTTTATGATGTTAACTGGTATAGCAATTATGATTGTAAATATTCCGATGCAAGTACATATGCAAAAAACGACAGATCCGAGCTACTTAGGGCGTGTGTTTGGCCTCCTTGAAACAATTGCGACTGCAATCGCACCACTCGGTATGATTGTATATGGATTATTATTAGATATGTTACCAACTAGCATTGTTATGATGACAATAGGTGGAGGTTTATTGTTAGTTGTATTAGTTGGAGTAAGGCAACATATGGCAAAAAAACAAGTAGATGTGTCGGCGTAACAATAAATAAAAATTTTGAAGGTAAAGCGTTATTTTATTTTGAGTATAAATAAAATAACGCTTTTTTTATGTAATACTTTTCCAAAAATGAGTGGTAGAATAGACAAGGGGAGGAGTAGATGTTAATGAAAAAATTAATGATGATTATATGTTTGATACTGTTAACTGTGGGATGTAGTTCGAAAGAATATGATCAACAGATGGGGTTGGGGAAGAAAGCTATGGAAAATGGTCAATATAAAGAGGCCGTTCGTTATTTTGAAAACGCTGCGAAAGAAAAGTCTACAGATGAAATACAGCAGTACATACGGTTAGCTAATCAAATGCAAGATAGTGAGGAAGCATTAAAAGATGGAAAATATGAAGTTGCCATTGTAAGTGCAGAAAAGGTAATGCAGATAAAAGAGGAAAAAGTTATAAAGGAAAAGGCAGAACAGCTAATAAAAGAAGCAAAAGATTTACAAGAAAAAACAAAATCAACAGAGAAACAAATACAAGTAGGAAAAGAATTGTTATATGAGAAAAAGTATGAAGAAGCATATCAAACTTTTAAAGAAATAGCTGATGAGAAGGTATCACAGCAATTCGTAAAGGACGCAACAACTTTAATGAATGAAGCTGTGACCGCAAAAAAACAATATGAAGATGAACAAGAAAAGGTAAGAAAAGAACAGGCTGAATTAGAGAAAAAGAATCAGGAACAGCAAAAAATAAAAGAGGAAGAAAAGAGAAAGCAAGAGCAACTAAAGGAAAAAGAAGAGGAAAAGAAAAAAGCGGAGACAAGTGTAAGTAATATTTCAACCGCTGAAGCAGAAAAATTAGTGAGAAAGCAGTATAATGTGCCAGTGAACACTATAGTGGAATATGATCATGATAACGAAAAAGGTGATTATGTCATTCATGTATATAATGTTATTGTAAATGGAGATGAAGGACATACGGCTACTGTCGGATGGTTCGATGTAAATCCAAAAACGAAGAGAATAAGTAAATCATTTTAGAGAAATAGCTTAATTTTTAAATTTGTAACCTTACTATTGAATTATAAATGACCAAATTAGTATTTTAGTTTTTGAAACTCTTTTTCATGTATGTTACAGTATAGTGAGCAGGCAAAGAAAAGGAGAAAACATCATGAAAAAATTAAGTTTTGTTATGCTTTTTCTGTTAGTTGTAATGGCTGGATGTAGTAATTATGACACATATATTGAAACAGGTATGCAATCATTGAAAGATGAAAAATATAGTGATGCAACAATGTGGTTTGAAAAAGCAGAAAAAGAGAAATCAGGAAATGAAGCGAAATCATATAAAGAAATGGCCGAGAAAATGGATCACGGAGCAACAGCATTAAAAGACGGTAAGTATTTAGAAGCGAAAGACATTGCAAATGAAGTGTTACAAATGAAAAAAGACGATGCACTTGAAACAGCTGTAACATCAAATGCAGAGAATATGCTTCAAAAAGCAAAAGATGTAGAAGAGAAAGTAAATGAAAGAGTAGCTAAGCGTAGAAAAGTAGAAGAAGAAGGAATTGATAAACTCATTAAAGCTGTTGATAGTATAGATGACGTGAAAGAAAAAGAGAAAAAAGTTTCAGAAGCATTAGATAAGGCTGAAGAAGCGCAGGCAAAAATTGAAGCGAAGAAAAATAAATAGAGTTATAGTGTAAAAGGCTGTCGTGTATAACGACAGCCTTTTAATTTTTTGCTGCATAAGAAGTGATGCTCTGTAGTAAAAAAGAAATAATTTTAGAATTCCATCTGTCCTCATGATGAATCGTATAAATGTTACGTTGAAATTCAAATCTAGGGATGGGTATGTAGTGTAGTTCATTTCGTTGTACTTCCTGCTCAATAGCGAGTTTAGAAATAAAGGCAACTCCATTACCGTATTTTAAAATTTGTTTCATTGTTTCTAATGAATCTAATTCAATTTCTGATTGGAATGTAATGTTATGAGTTAACATCCATTTTGTAAGTAAATCTCTCGTTGTAGATGGATTACGATGCAATAGTATACGTTCTTTTTCAATATCTTGTAATGATACATTTTCTTTTTTTGAAAAATGATGTTCTTTGGAGAAAGCAAGAACAAGTGTATCAGGCATTACATTCGTCTGTTTTAAAAGTGATCCATCAAACGGTGCCGCTGAAATTACACCGAGATCAATTTCATGATTTTGTAGCATCGTCCGAATCTCAGGAGCTGTTTTTACCATGAGTGTTATTTTTATATTTGGAAATTCACATTGAAATTGATGAACAATTTCTGGTAAGAGATATGTTGCTGGTACATAACTAGCTCCAATTGTTATAGCACCTTTATGAAAATCTTTAAATTCTTGCGTGACCCGCCTAGCTTCCTTCATCAGTGCGTCTATTTTACAAGCATAATGATGTAATGCCTCACCAGCCTCTGTTAAGAAATATCTTCCAGAACGTAATTCAAATAAAGGAACACCGAGTTCCTCTTCTAAGCTTTTTATATGGAATGTAATAGTAGGTTGTTTAACACCTAGTTTTTCTGCAACGATCGTAAGCTTTTTGTATTTCTTAATAAGCACTACAATTTCTAATTTTAAGAGATTCATTATGAATTGCCGCCTTTTTTATTTTAACTATAGAAAAAATCTATAGAAATAAATAGTTTATTAGAAGTTTTTTAATTTAATCTTTACAGTACATTAACATTCAGTATAAATCTTCCATATAGAATGAAAGCAGGTTAAGAGTGAGGGGAGAGAGGTGAAACGATGGATATTAAAATTAGTGGATTAGAAAAGACATTTGGAAAAACGCAGGCGTTAAAACCGCTACAAATTTTTATGAAACAAGGTGAATTCACCACACTTTTAGGACCTTCGGGATGCGGGAAAACGACTTTACTTAGAATGATTGCAGGACTGGAAGAGCCAGATAAAGGTGAAATATATTTTGGAGATACGTGCATGTATTCTGGTGCGAAAAAAATAAAAATATCTCCTCATGAACGTAATATCGGTATGGTATTTCAAGATTTTGCTTTATGGCCCCATATGACTGTATTTGAAAATGTTGCATTTGGTTTAAGAGCGACAAAACAAACGAATCATTTACGGGAAAAAGTAGAAGATGCAATAAAGCGAGTTCGCTTGCAAGGGATGGAGAAAAGATATCCACATGAGCTTTCTGGTGGACAGCAGCAACGTGTCGCATTTGCTAGAGCAATTGTAACCAAACCACATTTTATTTTGTTCGATGAACCGCTCAGTGCACTCGATGCAATTTTGCGAGAAGAAATGCGGTTAGAGCTTATGGATATCGTTCATTCCATTGGTTTAACGGCATTGTATGTAACACACGATCAAACAGAAGCTATGTCAATGTCAGACCAAATTATTGTCATGAGACAAGGAGAAGTATTACAAAAAGGAACACCAGAAGATATTTATGTGAAGCCATCTCATGAATTTGTTGCAAAATTTGTTGGTAAGGCAAATTGGCTTGTAGAGGGGAAACAAATGGTTCGTCCAGAGCATGTGAGCTGGACAAAAAATGAAGTGTGTGAAATGTATACAGGTGAAGTCCAGCACGTTACATATGTAGGAGAGCGTTATGAAGTGAAAGTAAACATGGGAGCAATAGGAATATGGACAGCTTATCACAATAGTAAACCAAGCATTGGGAAACAAGTAGCGTTATATGTACCGAAAAAATGTATTCATCATATAGGGGGAGAATCGTATGAAGAAATTCAGTTCGCTTAAGTCTTTATTTGTATGTACTTTACTATTTTCTACTGTAGTAACAGGGTGTAGTTCAAAGACAGGTAATGCAGATGCAAAAAGTAAAACTACGAATGAAAAGAAAATTGTTGTATATAGTGCTGGGCCAAAAGGATTAGCAGAAAAAATTCAAAAGGACTTTGAAAAGAAAACGGGTATAAAAGTGGAAATGTTTCAAGGGACAACTGGAAAAATTTTAGCGAGAATGGAAGCTGAAAAGAAAAAACCAGTCGTTGACGTAGTGGTACTTGCTTCTTTACCAGCGATGGAAGGGTTAAAGAAAGATGGTCAAACGTTAGCTTATAAAGAAGCGAAACAAGCTGATAAGCTTCGTTCTGAATGGTCGGATGATAAAGGTCACTATTTCGGATATAGTGCTTCAGCGTTAGGAATTGTGTACAATACAAAAAATGTGAAGACAGCACCAGAAGATTGGAGTGATATAACGAAAGGAGAATGGAAAGGGAAAGTGAACCTTCCAGATCCAGCACTTTCAGGCTCAGCTTTGGACTTTGTAACAGGATACGTGAAAAAGAATGGAAAAGATGGATGGAATTTATTTGAACAACTTAAGAAAAATGAAGTTACAGTAGCAGGGGCAAACCAAGAAGCATTAGATCCAGTTGTAACAGGAGCAAAAGATATGGTCATTGCTGGTGTTGATTATATGACGTACAGTGCAAAAGCAAAGGGTGAACCAGTTGATATTGTTTATCCAAAAAGCGGAACAGTGATTAGCCCACGTGCAGCAGGCATTATGAAGGATAGTAAAAATGTAGAAGGTGCAAAAGAGTTTATTGATTATTTATTATCAGATGATGTACAAAAACAAATTTCTAAAGCATATTTATTACCTGGTAGAACGGATATAAAAGCTGAAAATAGATCAAATGTGGAAGAGATTCCAGTATTAAATATTGATTGGAAAACAGTTGAGAAAGAACAAGATGAAATAGGAAAACAATTTAAGAAAGTATTTCAATAAGATGGTGATTACATGGTAAATCGATTCGGATCAGTAAGGCAAGTTGGGATGACGGTAGCGTTGTTACTTGTGGCGATGTTAATCGTCATTCCGCTTTTTCTCATTTTACTTTCTAGTGTATATGAAAATAGTAGTTGGAATTTTTTAAAGCCGTTTGAAGTGATGCAGAGTGGTGGATTAGCTAGGATTTTTCTAAATTCGATGCTTCTAGGTGTACTCGTAGTAATAGGAGCAACCATCTTTGCATTTCCACTGGCTTTTATTATGAGCAAAACAGATGTTGGAAAGCATAGCAAGTTAGATATTGTTTTTATGATTCCATTTATGACTCCGCCGTATATTGGATCGATGGGATGGATTTTGTTCATGCAACCGAACGGCTATTTTGAACAGTTTTTTCCGATGCTAAAGACGATTTCATCTTCGTTTTTTAGCTTAGGAGGTATGGTTTTAATTATGAGTCTGCATTTATTCCCATTTCTATACTTTATGTTGAAAAACACGTTACTTCAAATTGGGAGTAGTAAAGAAGAAGCGGCAGCAGTTCATGGTGGAAGCTTTTTCTATCGTTTAAGAAAAATAATATTGCCGTTATTAGTATCAAGTTATGTAATGGGTGCTTTACTCATTTTCGTAAAGACGATTGCTGAATTTGGAACACCGGCTACATTTGGACGAAGAATAGGATTTCATGTGTTAACATCAGAGATTCATAAATTTATTTCGAGTTGGCCAATTGATTTTAGTAGTGCAACAGCATTATCTTCTTTATTACTTAGTGCCTGTATGCTCATTTGGTATATGCAAAATGTATTAAATCGAAAGTATTCATATGCAATGGTTAGTGGAAAAGGTGTGAAATCTAAAAGGTATACTTTGTCTATATTTGTGCGCGTTGTAGCATGGTTCTATGTAATTGGTTTATTAATTGTATCAATTGGAATCCCGTATTTTTCTATATTGATTGCTTCTTTATCGAAATTAAGAGGCGGTGGCTTACATGTAAATAACTTTACAACGAGCCATTATGAAGCATTATTTACAATCGGATCTCCAGGATTAGAAGCTTTATGGAACAGTTTTCTTTTTGCACTTATAACAGCGATTATAGCTGTTATGATTGGAGTGTTTTTGGCGCTTATGATTCGAAAGGGGAAAAAGTCCTCTGAAAAATGGCTTGATATGTGCGGTATGTTACCAAATATGGTACCAGGAATAGTGATGGTTGTAGGGCTTATTTTATTTTGGAATTCACCCTATATGCCCCTGTCCATTTATAACACACCAGTCATGGTTATCGTAACGTACGTTGTTCTTTTTTTACCTTATACGGTGCAGTATGTAAAAGCATCGCTCGGGCAAATTGATGATTCTCTCGTACAGGCAGGGAGTATTTTTTCTGGGAATTATATGTATATTTTTAGAAAAATAATATTACCTCTTATTATCCCAGGTATTCTTGCCGGATGGGCGATGACATTTACAATCTCGATACGAGAGTTAGTAGCATCGCTTCTCGTACTACCTCCATCAGTAGAAACGTCAGCAACATTTATTTTTGCTCAATTTGAACAAGGAGAAGTATCTATTGGAATGGCGATGGCTGTCGTTTCAGTTGGACTTACAACACTATGTTTATTACTTCTGCAACATATGGAGCAAAAAAGAAAAGGGGTAGCATGATGAGAATAGAAGTGTGGGGAGGAGCGGGAGAATACGGTCGTTCCTGCTACTTCGTAAAAAATAAAGAAACGAAAATAGTATTTGATTGTGGTATTAATCGATCATATGAGGATAGTTATCCAAAAATAGAGAAGGAAGTTGTACCGTTTTTAGATGCAGTATTTTTATCACATATTCATGAAGATCATACGATGGCGTTACCCTTATTAGCGAAGTATGGATATAAGAAAAAAATATGGACAACTCGTTATACGAAGGAGCAACTTCCCGCTTATTATGAAAAATGGAGAAACTACAATGTGAAGCAAGGATGGAATGTACCTTATAACGACCAAAATATGAAAGATTTAAATTATGTATATGTTGATGAGATTAGTAATCCGAATGAATGGATACAGATTACTCCTTCATTGCGGTTTCAATGGGGGTATAGTGGGCATGTATTAGGAGCTGTTTGGTTTTTAGTGGATATGAGCCGTACATATGTATTTTATTCTGGCGATTATTCAGCAGAGTCTAACATACTACGAGCGAATTTACCTGAGAAATTACGTGGCGATATAAAAGTTGCAATTGTAGATGCCGCTTATCATACTGATGATGTTTCGCAACATGAACGAGTAAACGAACTATGTGCAGAAATTGAACGTGCTGCAAGGAATAAAGGGATAGCATTATTACCTTTGCCACCCCTTGGTAGGGCGCAAGATATTGTATTGTATTTATATAAAAAATATAAAGAACTTCCCATTATAGTAGATCAAGAAATTTTGGATGGATTCCAAGAGATGTTCGTATATAAAGATTGGATCAAAAATCATGAAGAACTTGAAGAGCTAATGGAGAGTTTAAAAAGAAACGTAATAGTTATGGATGATGACAGCGGTATGCAACATAGTTATGGAATAGTTGTAATGAGTGATGCGAATATGCAAACGAAACGAGCGCAGTTATATTATGAACAACTTCGGAATGAAGAACGAAATTCTATTATCTTTACTGGACATATTGCTAAAGGGAGCTTTGCAGAAAAAGTTTTGAAGGAACGTGTAGGTAAAGAATGTAGGGTGAAGCGAGTTCCATATAAAGTTCACCAAAGTATAAGAGATGTGAAAGAGATGTTAAATACATTATTACCAGAACATACGGTGTTAGTACACGCATTGAAAGAGGATACGGATCGATTACAGAAAAAGCTTAGTACGGAAGGGTATGAAAATGTATATTCACTTACTATGGAACGTATAGAAGTCATTTGAAATGTAAAGGGGATAGGTATATGAAAAAAGTATTTGTATGCGTAAGTATTTTCTTTTGTTGTTTCCTTTATAACGTTAAGGAAGGATTTGCTGCAAGTCCAATGACACCTAGTTTTGAAGTGAAGTTATTATTAAAGCCAGAACAAGTACTAGGTCCTAACAAAGAGATGAAGCAAGATGTACTAGAGCATTTTCAGACTGGTATAAATTATGAAAGAATACAAGTTCAGTTTTTAGATACGGCAAATAAAGATTTAAGTAATGAAGGCTGGTTTGCCAGAATTCGAAAGAAAGAATTTAGTAAAGATTTTGAGCTAACATATAAAAAAAGATACCCGATTCAAAACGGTGTAATTCAAGATGCACTAGTAGTAGCTAAAAAAGATGGATTTGATAGTAAAACTGGTAATTATGAGGCAGAAATAGACTGGGGATTTGAGAAGAAAACGTTAAGTATTTCAAATAAGAAAAGCTACAGCGCGAAAGGATATGGAGTACTTGATTTACCAAATGAACGAGACGCCCAAAACATGTTAGTAGAAAAGTTACCAGGGAAAATGAACAAATGGTTGTATACGAATTGGGGAGAAGAGATGTTAAGGGATTCTCGTATTTACGGTCCTGTATTAATGAAAAGGTATACAGGTGAGTTTGAAAATAGTAAAACGAATATTGAAGTTTGGCCACTAAGTAATACAGGGGAAATAGAAGAGGATTTCGTAATAGAAGTGTCGTTTAAAACAAATGAGGAAAGTATAGCAAAAGAAAAAAGAGAATTATTAATGAAGAGTTTAGAACAAAAAGGATGGCTGTTACCAAAAGATAGTTTGAAGACAGAGCTTATTTTTCAGTAAATAGTAAAAAGGAATCCATATGCCATGGATTCCTTTTTATATGAGTATTAAGCTAAATCAGCTGATACGAACATATCACTATTTTGAAGATTTTTAGAGCGTAAACTATAAGCAACTACCTTCTTTTTATATTGTTTTACAACATCAACATGCTCTTCATGACTATAAATATAAAATGTAAAATCTTTTTTGCCGCGTTTTGCATTAATAATTAAAGGAGTACCCTCATTGTGTGGCGGTGCATAATAGCGATCTAAAAATAAACCTTCGTTAAAATCATGAATAATTTTAGATTTCTGGTCACCTTCTACGTTATTTCCGTGAATTGTAATAGTCACATTCTCTTCTTCAAGTTGTGGATGTGTTTCATACTTGCTAATAATGGATTCAATAACAGTGTTAGGAAGGCTAGAAACGATAATTTTAAATGCCCCAAATACAACTAACATTACAATAAACCAAGTCGTCATAGTATATCATCCCCTTTATTCTATTTAATAATATAACTCATATGGTAATAGTACATATGGTGAAGTTTTGTATAATTTGTGAAAATTTTACCTGTTTTTGAACGTTTTTTAACAAATGGAGATGTGTAAAGAATGAGAGGAAATATTTGGTATGATAAAAATGTAAAGGAGTTATATATTTTATAAGGGGGTTATACAATGGGGAAATTAGATGGTAAGGTCGCTTTTGTTACAGGAGCTGCGATGGGGAACGGAGCTGGAATTGCTCATGTATTTGCAGAGCTAGGGGCGAAAGTATTACTTGTTGATATTTCAGAGACAGTTCATGAGACTTCCAAAAATATTGTAAGTAAAGGGTTAGATGCTGCGGGTTATGTAGTCGATGTAGCTGATATGAATGCTGTAAAAGAAGTAGTGAAAGATGCATATGAGAAGTACGGAAAGATTGATGTGTTAGTAAATAACGCCGGTGTTATTCGACTTGCAAATTTTTTAGATATGTCAGATGAAATGCGTGATTTTCAATTCCAAGTAAATATTAATGGGGTATGGAACTTTTCTAAAGCGGTATTGCCATATATGATTGAGAAAAATTACGGAAAGATTGTGAATATGTCTTCTGTAACAGGAACATTGGTTGCTGATGAAGGTGAAACTGCATATGCAACGACGAAAGCAGCAATTTGGGGATTTACAAAAGCGTTAGCACGAGAAGTTGCAAAACATCATATTACTGTAAATGCAATTTGTCCAGGTTACATTATGACACCAATGGCAGAGCAAATAGCAAATGAATCTGATCCAAATGAGCCGAGTAATGTAATCGATGGAATTGCTTCAGGTGTTCCTTTAGGACGTTTAGGGAAAATTGAAGAAGTAGGTCAGCTAGCAGGTTTTTTAGCATCCGATGAATCAAGCTACATAACAGGTACACACATTGTCATTGATGGTGGTAGCACATTGCCAGAAACAGTTTCAGTCGGTGTAAAGTAAAAGGACTATGAATGAGAGTTTTAGTTCTTTGAATTATAATGCTAGAAGGAATCAGAAAGAGATTTCTTCTAGCATTATAATGTTATGTACTATTATTAGAAAAATCAATTTTGTTACAAAAAGTTGAAATCGAAGTATTTTAA
The DNA here is from genome assembly GCF_001884035.1 of Bacillus tropicus. Lineage (GTDB taxonomy): Bacteria > Bacillota > Bacilli > Bacillales > Bacillaceae_G > Bacillus_A > Bacillus_A tropicus. The sequence continues at coordinate 31,434 of NZ_MACG01000022.1, read as the reverse complement.
AAGAAAAAGGTTTATAATAAAAATATAACTAATAACCACATTACTAATTATAAGGAAGTGTAACTATGAGTACTGTAGCAATCGTATATGGTATTATTCTTTCCACAATTATTGTTTTGTTTTTTGTTGGGGTTTCACGTTATATTCATAAATGGAAAGAAGGCGTTGCGAAATTAAATCACATTGAAGAAGAACTTAGTGATTTAATGTTACATCATGGTAAGTAAAAGGTTTATTTTTAGCTAAATAATGTGAAGAATATCACAAAGCATGTTCTCAATATGAGGCATGTTTTTTTGTTATGTGAATGATTAGACACATTCATAAGTTTTTGCCATACGATACAGTGTAAATGTTGGGAGTAGAAAAGAGGGATAAAATGAGTAGTTCCGGTTATGTTCCAGATAATAAAAATTTAAAGAAAAGTTCAGGAACTCCAAACCTTTTCTTTGATTCGAGAAAAAACATCTTTTTTAAAAGAGATGAGAAAAACGTTGCATATGAAGTTACGTCAACGCAGTTACCAGCAATGATAGGTGGAGCGTTTGTTGATTTATTTATGACAAAAGGGCACATGCGGGAACCACATTGGCATCCGAATGCGTGGGAATTGGATGTTGTTGTATCAGGAGAAGCAGTTACATCCATCTTAAATCCCGAAACGAACCAATTACAAAATTATCATGTGAAAGCGGGGCAAACTGTCTTTATTCCAATGGGATGGTGGCATTGGATCACAGCGGTAACAGAAGAAGTACAATTGCATTTGTTCTTCAATAACGATCAGTTTGAAACAGCAGAAGGGTCAGACATACTTAGATTAACACCGCCAGAAGTATTTCAAGCTGCATATGGTGTAAGTGCAGAAAAATTAGAGAAGGACCTTTCGCCAATTAAGGAATCAGTTGTAATTGGTCCTCCTAACTCAAATCGAATAAATAGTGTGAAAAAAAGTGACGAATCAAATATAGTCGTTACGTTAAATGGACAAATAACATCATGTGAAATAGAGTAACTCTTTCCTTTTAGGAAGAGTTACTCTATTTTGTATAATTTTGTAATTTGGTTTGTTATAATTATGATGTTGAAGGGAATGTATTAGAGGGGGTATATTGTGAACATATTAAAGATTATAGGAATAATTGCAGGGGTCATTATAGTAGCTGTTATAGCTTTCTTTGTTATTATGAATTACTATTTGTCAAAAGAAGATCCTGATTACGTATTAAAGTACATAAAAGAACATAAAGAAGATGAAACATGTTCATTACTTATTAAAAGAAATGGAGAAGTATTAACTTCTATAAATGAAAATAAAAAATTGCCATTAGCAAGTATGGCAAAAATCGTAATAGCAGTTGAATTTGCTAAGCAAGTGTCAGAAGGAAAAATAAGTCGTGATGAACAAATTTCATTGCACGAGCTAGAAAAATATTACGTTAAAGATACTGATGGTGAAGCACATCCTAATTGGTTAGAAGATGCCAAAGCGAGAGAATTAGTGAAAAATGGACAAATCGCTTTAGAAGAAGTCGCTAAAGGAATGATTCATTATAGCTCTAATGCAAATACAACATATTTGTTAGAAAAGCTTGGAATAGAAAGAGTAAATGAAAGTATAAAAGAGTTAGAGCTTACTAGTCATGACAAGTTCACATCGTATACTGCTTCACTATATATGAGAGGGTATGTAGAAAAAGAGCTTCATGAGCCAGAAAATCAATCGTTAGAAATGATACGTAACATGTCAAAGGATGAATATAATAAGCATGTGTTACAAATTCAGGAATGGATGAAAGACGAAGAAGAATGGAAAAAACGGGATATCCCATTAAAGGTAGATATGGAATTTCAGCGAATTTGGTCAGATCGATTAGTGGGTGCAAACGCTAAAGATTATATGAGTATAATGGAAAAGATAAATAGTAGAAAGTATTTTCCAAAATCAATGCAAGAAGAAATCGAGAACATTTTCAATGGAACAGTTAAAAATAGTAAGTTTGAATATGCTGGTCAAAAAGGTGGTTCTACCGCATTCGTATTGACAAAAAGTTTGTATAGTACGGATAAAAAGGGGAATAAGGTAGAAGTTGTCATTATGTTTAACTCTATAGAAGATCAAGTTGCATATCAAAAGTTGAGAAATAATATAGATTATTTTATTCGAGACATTATAACAAGTGAGGAATTTAGAAATAAATTATAATAGAATAATTTTATTATGTAAACAATATGCTGTTAAAGGTAGGTGTTGAGATGAGGTTGAATGAGTATATGATTGAAACGTTTCCAAATTTAGAACTTAGACCACCTCTATTTTATAATGGGGCTATTGGTATTCGTTTTAAATTAGGTGTGGAATATGATTGCAATAACATTTATGAAAATTGTCCATATTTAGAAGGTGTTTATAACAGAGCGATTACTTTATTTCAGTCTTTACATTCCAAAATAGATGATATTTATATTATAGTGGATGTAAATGACTATGCAGACGGTGAAACTTTCAAACACAAATTGAATATCTTTTCTAAGTATGTAAAAGAGAAATCCGATTTGTTTAAGTTACAGACAAATACAATCCCTTATGTTTTTCCAGAAGATGATGAAGATGGGTTATATAAAACACATAGATTTACTTTGAAATGTAAAGTTTCTGACTTGAAATATGTTCCTATGCTAAAAGCAATTTGTAATCAAGATATGGGAATAAAACCGAGTATTTTCCATAGGGTGTATTTTATAAATATTAACAAGAATACTATATTTCACATTTATGATGACAGGGGTTGTGATGTATTAGCTACCTCTCCTAATACAATTAGAGGTTTTTATCATACATATAATGATTGGATATTAGAATACGACAGAAATAAAATTGATAAAGTATTTAATTGAATGTAGTCTATTTTAAATGAGGGAAACACAATATGGGGTGTTTCCCTTTTATTAATATGAAAATCAATATTTAAATTTGAAAGCACTTATTATAAAGGTAAAGGGATTTGATGGTAATGTATTGAATTTGGGTAGAAACGGAAAAAGGAGATGAATAAATGACAACAATATATTTCGTTCGCCATGCCCATTCTACCTATACAAAAGAAGAACGGGAGCGACCTTTATCTGAAAAAGGGTACTTAGATGCAGAGAATGTAACACGCTTATTAAAAGATAAACATATTGATGTTGTGATTTCTAGCCCGTACAAAAGAGCAATTCAAACTGTACAAGGAATTGCGAATACATATCATGTATCAATAGAAATAGAAGAAGATTTGCGAGAAAGGTTATTAAGTAAAGAGCCAGTAGCAGATTTTAATGATGCTATCGAGAATGTGTGGGAAGATTGGAGTTTTGCACACGAAGGCGGAGAATCGAATGATGTAGCGCAAAGGCGTGCTGTAATATGTTTGCAAAATATATTAAAAAATATGAAGATAAGAATATTGTAATAGGAACTCATGGGAATATTATGGTATTACTCATGAATTATTTTGATTCAAAATATGATTTTCGATTTTGGAAAACAATTCGTATGCCTGATATATTTAAGTTGAATTTTCATAATGAAGATTTAGTTTCTGCCGAAAGGATAGAGAATACGGGTCATCAGATAAATAATTTGTAAAAGTTTATCAAAAAAAGAGGAAAGAGAGAAGTTATTGTAGAAGTATGACTTTGTAACAAAAAAATATATGTTAAAGGAGGCTGTTTACATGTTTGAGAAAGAGAAAGAAGGGCTTATTGAAGTTCACAACGTATATGAAATTGCACCAGCAGATGGAACAATTATAGGTATGGCAACGGAAGAAGAAATGGAAATTGCTGCTGAACTAGAGCTGCAGTACTATGCCCATTCTCGTTTGTTAGAAGCAAATGTTCAGTTAGACGGTTCCTCCTATAAAGAGTTACTTCAGGAGTTCCAGGAGTACGAAAGAAAATCAATGAGCTTTTGGCGAGCAATACATAAGCGTTTAGCTGTGCCATGGGCATGGGTATTACGTATTGACGTTGCGAATGGTCCTATATATGTAAGTAATGGGAATTCGTATTACGAAGAAATCGATGATGAAGAAGATTATGAATAGATAAGTAAGGAAGCAGCTTTAGTTGCTTCCTTTTTTTATTTTAGGGAGTGAACCGCTTCAATGATAATATCTGGTCGATCATTTTCTATTCCGTGACCAGCATGTTCAGCAAGTATATATTGGCTATGTATTGAAAGGTGTAATTGTTCATGAATCAGTTCTTGCCACATTGCTTCAAGTTGTGTCGCTTCCTCTATTGGCATGCCGCCTTTAATCAACTGAGCAATAGAATATTGAGGTTCTCTACCGATAACGATTAATGGTACTTTTAATGTTTTATATAACTCTTTAAATGAGCGGGCACAATTTTTCCACTCCGATAGTTCAGAAGCTGTCGCTTTATATAATGAAGGAGAGGTAGAAAATTCAATTTGCTGTCTTGATTGACCGGCTAGCATAGGTTTTAGTTCATTAGAAAGCATGTCTACATCCATTTGGGAATATGTATTATATTTTTGAAGCCACATATCATCAGAATCAGTCTGATCAGAAATTGGTAAATGAAGTTCATCTAATCGGTGTAAGTTCATCGAAGTAGAATCAACTAAAATAAGTGCTTGCAACGTATTTTCATGTAACATCGCAAAATGTTGTGCGCATAGGCCTCCGTAGGAATGACCGATTAGAATGATTGGGTCGTGAATATCTAGTTTTTGTAGTAACATATGTAGTTCTTTTGTCGCTTGTCTTGTAGTACGTGAATGATTCCCTAGTTCACTTTTTCCGTAACCTGGGCGATGGTATGAAACGACTGTAAAGTGCTGTGAAAGCTTGTCTATAATAGGAAACCAATCATAAAATGAGCAACTCATTCCGGTTTGAATGACTACAGTTTGTTTATTAGTTCCTTTCATATATACTTCTATATTTTGTCCTAATACATCTACAGATTTATAAATAGTAATCGCTCCTTAAGCTTGAAATAATTTTTGACAAGCAAAAATTATGCACCAAACACCTATACCAAGTAGGACAGATGTACTAAGTGAAAACGAATTTTTCAATCCAATATAGACGATAAATAATAATAGTGCGGATGCAGGGAATCCATATAATACGCCTATAGCAAATTGACTTAATTCTTGTTTGTTCCCGCCTTCGAAAGAAATCCAAAACAGGCTCAGTAAACTAACGAGAGGAAGGGCAGCGATAAACCCGCCAATCGTACTATAATGTTTAGCGACTTCAGTAATAACACCGATAATAAGTGCCGAAACGATTACTTTAACGAGGAAATGCATACTTTGCCTCCTTCGCTAATAACGAAAAAGCTTTTTCGATTAATTGTTGTTCTTCTTTCGATAACTGTGATTCTAATATTTTTATCTTTTCTTTATCTAGTAAAGTATGCTTTTCTAACACTTCAATGCCTTCTTTCGTTAAAGTAAGGTTCACAACTCTTTCATCTTGTTTGTTTCTTTCTTTCATGATAAACCCTTTTTGAATAAGGCGCTTTACGTGTTCAGAAGCGGTGTTATGAGAGAGACTAAGCTCGGTAGCGACTTTTCCAATAGTTATATCTTTCTCACGAGAAACGATTTGTAAAATGCGAATGGCTTGGTGAGAAAGGTTGTCTTCATATTCATATCGTAAGTGATAATAAATGCTCTCCCAATGCTGATTGATGTCTTTCATAATAATAAAGCCTCCTGTTTTTATATCGTATAATAAGATATATTCGTTAGTGTAGAAATAAAATCCTTTTATTTGGATAAAAAATGTTGAAAAAGTTTATTTTTATTGAAATATAAGGTAATCTATGTGTAAAGGTATACATTTAGCAAGAGAGAGGATGATAGCTGTGAATACATTCAAATGGATGAGTCATGAACAGATGTATGTAGATGAAATACATGTTGAAAAATGTGGTCCTCTTTCAGTCGGCGTATATGGGGGGAATCAAGAGAGTGATGCATATGAACGAGGAGATGCGGTGCTTGCTTGGTGGGATCCTGAATTACAATTTGAATTTGTTATGATTTTTGATACACACCACAAAACAAAAAATATAGATTATATAATAGAAGCCATTTCAGAAAGAAAAGAGAAATTAAAAGAGTTATTTTCTTACCCGATACATTTAGCTTTTCATCATACACATATGTACTTATTAGCGTTATTTACAGATGAGTTGTTTATTGAAAAATGTGATCAAGATGATGAGGAACTTGCATGCTTAATTTGTTTGCGAAAAGGTGAATTTTTATATTGGCTATCAGTTGGTGATTGCTTCGCGTATTTATTCCATTCTGAGAAAACGAAGAATAGTAAAGGGCGATTAAATAAACGGAAGAATTACGAATATATTGGTAGAAAAAATATTTTCGCAGCAAATACACCTTGCTTTACGTCGGGTGTAAGAGGATTAGAAAAAGGAATGAATCACATTGTAATGGCAACGGATGGTATTTTAGAGTGTGATAAACGAAGGTTTGATGATGATCAATCTTTAATAGAAATATTACACGACGGCAGTTGCTTACAGATTGAGCCAGTATTAACAAATGTACTGCATTGGAAAGGCAGAGATTGCGCCACAATTATTGGATGGTCCATTGACACTGAAAATAAAAGATGCGCTAATTAATATAAAAGGAGTTCAAGGTTTTTTATTCTTGAACTCCTTTTTGTTAAGCGATATGGATGTGATATGTTTTCAGCCATTCATTTACTTGCAGCATGTATTCCATAGCACTTCTTGCTTCAAAATTGTTAATTTCTTTATTACTTTCATCGGCAATCGAAAGTAATGTGGAATGATTAATAAGTGAGAAAATAGGATTGTTTTTATTACTGCACATGTCGAGTGATAAATGACGGATTGTTTGTAAATAATGTGGGTCTTGTGAAGTTGGGTAAGCACTTTTTCTTCTATTGCGTACATCGTCAGGTAAAGCAGGTTTCAGTGCTCTACGTAAAATGCCTTTTTCAATATTATCAATGCTTTTTATGTTGAAAGGAACGTTCCATAAATATTCAACTAATCTATAATCGCAAAACGGTACACGAACTTCAAATCCTACAGCCATACTCATACGGTCTTTACGGTCAAGTAAGAACGGAAGAAATCTCGTTAAAAATAAATAAAACATTTGACGTTGTTTCGCGGATTTTTTACTTTCACCTTCAAGAGTAGGTACTTCAAGTATCGCTTCTTGGAATCGTGTATCAATATAGTTTTCTAGATTACATTGGTTATTTACTTCATTTAGTAGAAGAGGAGAAGTATTCTTCCAATTTGTTAGCCACGGAAACTTATCTACATATAGTAGTTCTTTTTGGTGAAACCAAGGGTATCCACCGAATACTTCATCAGCAGATTCTCCGGATAAAGCTACGGTCGCATCTTTTTTCATTTCGCAAAATAGTAAATATAGTGAAGTTTCCATTTCACCAGCACTCGGTAAATCTTTTGCATGGAGGGGAACGAATAAGTGATTTGCTAATTCTTCAGCATTCACAATTATATCATGATGAGATGTCCCTACATGTTCAGAAACGCGTTTTACCCAAGGAGCATCTAAACCAGTACGAGCAAAGGTTAGCTCGAAATCTTTTGCGCTATTTACAAAGTCAACGGAATACGTATGAAGTGTTTTATTTTCAGCAGCAAATTCTTTCCCCGCTAGTGCAGTAATACCGCTAGAATCTAATCCTCCTGATAACATGCAAACGAGAGGAACATCGGCAATTAATTGTCTTTTTACTGTATCTTGTAAAATAGATAAAATATGCGATGATGTATCTTCTATAGAATCTGTATGGACCTTACTTTCTAAATTCCAATACATCGTAACTACTTTTTTATCACGTGTAAATGTTATAGAATGTCCGGCACGTACTTCTTGAATATGTTTAAAGACGCCACATCCTGGAGTTCGAAATAAGCCTAATCCAAATATTTCATTTATGCCATTCGCATCAATTTCAGCAGGAACAGATGGATGCGCTAATAATGCTTTTATTTCAGATCCGAAAATAATACTGCCATTTCTTTCTGTATAAAAGAGTGGTTTTACGCCTAAATGATCACGTGCTAAAAACAGTTGTTGCTTCTGATCATCCCATAAGGCGAAAGCGAAAATTCCGTTTAAATGTTGTACGCAGTCTTCTTTCCATTCTAAATAAGAATGTAGTAACACTTCTGTATCTGAATGCGTTTCAAATGCATGACCGCATTTTTGAAGTTGTTCCCTCAGCTCACGAAAATTATAAATTTCCCCATTATAAGTAAGAGCATACGTATAATCACCAGCACGAAATGTCTTCGGCTGTGTTCCGCCTTCTGGATCAATTACAATTAAACGCCGGTGTGCAAAGGCCGCACGAGGTGAAAACCAAAATCCTTCAGCATCCGGACCACGATGCTGAATACTATTTGCCATCTTTTTTAAAATAACATGTTGATTTGAAAGGTCTTCTTTCCAATCTACCCAACCTGTAATTCCACACATACATATCTCATCTCCTAAATTAAAATAATAGATTAACGAAATAAAATGTACACCAAGTTAAAAAATGACTATATAAATAGTGTACTACATGAATTAAATTACAGACTTGAGAAAATTTTCTTTGAACGCATAGTTATGTGAGACAATGACTAAGGGAAAGTATTCCATTACATATAAAAAAATAAAAAAGATGAGAGAAAAAATTTTCTCAGACGTTATATAGAGTGTAAAAGCTTTTACAAAAAAATAAGGGGAATCGCTACATGAAATCAAATGAGAGAAATTATATAAAAAGATTACAGCGACAAAAAGAAGATGCGCTAGAATTTGTTGTCGATACATATTTACCACTCATAAAGGGAATCACGCATAAAGTTCTACTTCCAATTCAAAATGATGGACTCATAGAGGAATGTATAAACGATATATTTCTTTCCATTTGGAATAATGCAAATAAGTTTCATGGAGAGCCGAGTGATTTTAAAAAGTGGATTGCAGCGATTGCGAAGTTTAAAGCAATTGATTATTACCGGAAAGCGACTAAAAAAGTAGAAATTATCTCGGATGAGTTTCATATCAGTACGGAAAAGTCAGCTGAAGACGAATTAATCGTTATGGAAGATAGAGAAGAATTATTGAAGCTTATTAATCAATTAGAACCGCTAGATCAAAAAGTATTCATTATGAAATATTTACTCGGTATGAAGACAGAGGAAATAGGTGACAAGTTAGGATTAACCCGGGCAGCGATCGATAATCGAGTGTACCGTGGGAAAAAGAAACTACAACAAAATGCTACGAATATTAGTTTTGGAGGTAGTGCAATATGAAAGACATTTATGAACTATTAAATGATATTGATATAGATGAAAAAGAACTTAAGGAAATTGAGGCTTCTGAAATTGAAAAAGAAAAAGTGAAGCGTAATGTAAAACAATCAATACGAACGAAGAAAAAGATGAAAAGTTGGAAAAAAGGTGTTGCTGTTGCATCAATTTTAGTAGGATTATCGGTCGCAACTCTTGGTATCGGTTTTCCTACATATGCCGGAGGATTGCCAATTGTAGGTGACATATTCCGATTTTTAGATAATGGTAGAACAGGGTTGTATGAAAATTATAAAGAGTTTTCGACTGAGTTGAATATGACGCGGGAGAGTAATGGAGTTAAGGTTACAATTAATGATGTAATTTCTGATGGAAGAACATTATCTATAACGTATTCACTGGAAAGTGAGCAAGACTTAGGGGATGATCCTATCATATTAGGCGGGTTGGATATAATGGACGCTCATGGTAGTTCAGGAAGTGGGAAAATGACTAAAGTTACTGAAAAAAAGTATGTAGGTATGGTAACAACGACGCACCATGATAGTAATAAAAAGGACAAAGTAAACTTTAGATGGAATATAGAGGGAATAGAGATACCAGATAGGAAAAAATCAATACAAGGTCATTGGAATTTCGCGTTAACTGTAAAATCAATGGATAGTAAAGAGAGAACAATTGGTGGAAGTTCGGAAAAAGAAGGTATAAAAGCAAATATGGAAAAGGTCGCAATGTCGCCGGTTTCATTTATTCTTTATTACAATCAAGAAGTTTCTAAGGGTGCGAGGAAAGAATGGGATAGTGTAGATGTTGAATTGACGGTTAAGGATGATTTAGGGAATGATTATTCGGGTGAAGGAAATGGGGGAAGTGGCAACGATCCTTACAATATTCGATGGAGTGCTACATTCCAAAAACTAAACGAAAATGCAACAAAGCTTATCGTTACACCTCGCGTACACTTGCGAGTGCATACACCTGAAAATCATGGTGGAGTGGAGTATGTGAATGGAAAAGAGAAGAAAATTGAAGTGCCGAATAAAGAAGCGAAGAGTAAAGATATTGTTCTAGATGATATTGTAATTGATTTAAAGAAATAGAAGAGAGACTGCCTAAAACCGTTAGGCAGTCTTTTTTTCGTTAAGAACTAGTGACAAGTAGTGCATGCGGATGCTGCGTTTTATATTCCTCTTTCCAAGGAATATTTAGTTGTTCCCACGATCCGCCACTATCATTGGATTGAAATACGCCATTGTTATTTAAAGTATAAAATGTATGTGGTTCTGCTTCGTTTGTCGCAAACATCGAAATGACTGTACCGATTGCAGATGGTAGTCCTTGCTGTACTTGCTGGAACGGAGTGTCTTTCGTTTTACGATAAATATAAGATTCATAAGGAATACGGTGATGAGCAAGATCGGCACTTGGCGCGGCGGAAACGAGAATCGTATCGCAATCAGCTGGATCGATAGCCATGCTGTATAAGTAATGATGCTCAAGTCCGTCACTACATGAAATCCAGCTGTTTCCACTGTTATAACTTTCAAGGTATGCACGATCAGGTCCGCCCATAAATCCGTCACCACATGATGCATAAAGGCGATTTGGGGCTTCAGGATGCATAAGTAATTGATGAGCATCGATAGGAGCACCGAATTTTTTATCAATCCATGTATGCCCTTTATCGTTACTTTGAATAACAGCACCAGCTTCAATTGAAACGTGGATTGTATTTGGATTATTTGGATCAACTGTAATCCAGCGTACGTGATGAGTAAAAGGTCTAGGCGGGAAAGCCCACGTATAAGAAGATAATAATGATTTCATATTTTTCAGTTCCGTCCACGTTTCACCACCATTTTCTGAACGGAATAAAGCGCTCGGTTCTGTGCCGACATAAACGACGCCATAGCCGTTAACTTGTTCATTAGGGCTTATCGTAATGGAAGTGATTGAAGAATGTAAAATACCATCCTCTTTTGGAAAATCAAAGTAACGATAAGAATCTCCAATTGGCCTCCATGAATCTCCGCAATCGTCACTTAACCAGAGACCTCGTCCAAAAGTGCCGCAATATAAACGATTATTTTGAAATGGATCAACAGCGATACAGGTAGGTTGCATATTTTGTAAGTGATACGCTGCTTCATAGTTACCATATCGTTCTTTCACTACAACAAGTTCACGTTCCATACAGAGAAATAAACGTTTCAATTTCATAACCTCCTTAAAAATTCTTTCATTAGTAAACAATATGAAGCTGAAAAAGAAGTAGTCTTATTTTTTGTTGAGAAAAAGGACTTGTTTGAAATGTAGCGAAGTGTGTATACAGAGGAAGCGGGATAAAGGCAGGGAGTTTGTTTCATACTAACATACAGATATGGCACTTAAAGGAGTATAAGTATGGGACATTCACATGATCATGGTCATTCGAAAAATAAAAAGGCGTTACTACTTGCATTCTTACTAACAACAAGCTTTATGATTGCTGAAGTAATTGGGGGATTTGTAACAAATAGCTTAGCACTACTATCTGACGCGGGGCATATGCTAAGTGATGCGGTATCTTTAGCTTTAAGTTTACTTGCGTTTAGGCTTGGAGAAAAAACGGCAACTACCGCAAAGACATATGGATATAAGCGAGTCGAAATGTTAGCGGCATTATGTAACGGTGTCGTTCTTATCGTCATTTCAGTATACATTTTTATTGAAGCTATTCGTCGTTTTAAAGAACCGGTTGAGATTGCTAGTAATGGGATGCTCATTATTGCTGTACTTGGTCTACTTATTAATATTTTATCAGCTTGGATATTAATGAGAGGCGGAGATGTGAAGGGGAATTTGAATTTAAGAAGTGCCTTCTTACACGTCTTAGGCGATCTATTAGGATCAGTCGGAGCGATAATTGCTGCGTTACTTATTAAATTTTTCGGATGGACTGCTGCAGATGCGATCGCTAGTATTCTTGTGTCTATTTTAGTCATTATTAGTGGATGGCGTGTAACACGTGATACGGTTCATATATTAATGGAAGGTGCACCACAGCACATAAATGTTGAAGAGGTAAAAAGTATATTATTAAATATTCCGATTGTAAAAGAAGTTCATGATTTGCACATATGGTCTGTCACATCGGATTTTCAAGTATTAACTTGCCACTTGATTATTAAAGGAAATGAAACACAAAGTGTATTAAAAGAGGCTACGGAAGTATTAAAAGAGAAGTTTCATGTAGAACATGTCACCATTCAAGTAGAAATAGATGGTGAATTTCATCATAGTGAGACAACTTGCTAAGTATGAAAGAAAAAGGATAAGAAAAAGTGTCATAACATTTTTCGCGGGGCATACATATATATAATGTGGCCACAAATACTTTGTAAGGTAAATATTTCATGAAATTACTTTACTTATAAAGAGTCATCTTTTATAATCTAAAGTGGTAATTGATAAAGATTATCATTTTCAATGATCGTAGAAAGGAGTTTTTTAAAAGATGAGTAGTCAACTCCGTTTTGCTGTTGAAAATCGTAAGAGGCATTTAATTGATGAGTTAATTGGAGCAGGTGTGTTTAAAATTCGCGACCGACAATTATACGAGCTGTCTTTGGAGGAATTGGAAAAAGAGTATGAAGATATGGAAGATTATGCAAATATTCAGGCGTAGCTATATATATTAGTAAAAAGAGAGCTGGTTACGATTTTCTGTAGCCAGCTCTCTTTTTATTTTGTAGAAATTATTTTTTGTATTTCTTTCATTGGACGAAGCCAGTTTTGAGTCATCATTTGTTCCATTTGTTTTTCATCCTGCTTCTGTAATGCTTGAATGATAGAGTGATGTTCTTCAATAGATTGACTTGCTGGAATAAAGTTTTGGAAAAATAAATATTCAAGGCGCAAAACGTGAAGTTGCATATTTTCTAGAAAGGGTTCAATGTATTGATTTTTAGCAATAGAAGAAATTGTATTGTGAAATTGTATATCTAGTTGTAAAGCTTGTTTTGCGTTTTCTTTCTCTATAGAGCATTGAAAACCATCATTTATTTCAGAAAGTAGTTTCAGATCAGCGTCTGTAATGTTTTGAATTGCTTGCTTTCCAATGATAGAGTGAAGACCAGCCATCGTTTCATAAATAATAGGTATGTCGTCTAACTGAATAGGAGCAATTTTTGTTTTTTGCCCAGGTACCATTTCCACTAATTTAGACAGCTCTAATATTTGAAGTGCTTCTCTTACAGGTGTTCTGCTTACTCCTAATGCTTCAGCCAATTCCCCATCATTAATTTTTTCATCAGGCTTCAGTACACCTTCAATAATCCAATCTTGTAGTTGATTTAAAACGAGTGATTTTGCCGAAACTCTTCCTTGTTTTTTATAATTTTGAGGGATAGGCATAGTGAATTCAATCCTTTCATTGTATATTTTCCTGTTTCTCATGAACAAGTTTTAATTTTGGTTTTCCTTCATCTGGTTTTTGACTTAAGATGAGCACCATGACAATGACACAAAAAGCCCCTAATAACTGAAAAGATTGAAACGGTACGTGCAATATAAGTACAGAAGAAATAATGGCTGCGAGTGGTTCTGTACAACCGAATAAGGTCGTTTCTTTCGGAGTCAAGTATCGTATGCTGTCTAAGTATAAATAAAAGGCAATAAGTGTCCCAAAAATGACGACAAATGTGATGAGCGGTAGGGTACTTAGTTTTACATACTTCATAGTTGATAATAAAATGAATTCTTTTGTAGAAATAAAGTGTAGAATCGTTACCCCAATCCCTCCAATAATCATGCCCCATCCAACGATAACAGAGGAAGACCATCTTTCTAGTAATCCCTTTGAATATAAACTATAAAAAGCGAGAGATAGTCCAGATAAAATACCCCAAATGATAGCTGGTGTAGAAACTGCCAAGTTATGCACAGATCCGTTTGTTAGTAAGAGGAAAGTGCCTACTAATGAAAGGGTAATTGAAATAAAATCAATTTTTGATGGACGAACGTTCCATTTGAAAAGTAAGTATACAGTGATGAATATAGGAGCTAAATATTGTAATAATGTTGCGACGGCGGCATTTCCTTCATTAATAGAAGCAAAATACGTGTACTGTACAGCAAGCATACCGAATAGGCCAAACAATATCATTTTATTAGCATCTGATCTTTGTTTCCATATGCCGAATATTTCTTTTTTTCTCGTTCCAAATGATGAAATAATGAGCAAGGTAACGCCGGATATAAGCAATCGGATTGTAACTAACCATTCAGTAGAAACATTTTCATATTGAAAAAGTTGTTGTGCAGCTGTTCCAGATAAACCCCATAAACAAGCCCCAATTATGACCATTATAATTCCTTTTAATCGATTGGAATCCATATGATTTTATATCTTCCTTTCTAAAAAATATATATTGGATACAATATGCAATATATCACGAAATGAATTAAAAATAAACTGAAATTTCTGTGTTTTGTATTAGGGATTTGAATAGTTCCAGTTATGTTTACGATACAAGTGATTAAGTTAAATAAAGCCAGATAAAATTATAAAATTAAATCATAATCAAGAGGATAAAAAAATAAAGATAAGAGTAATTTGGTTTGTTAAAAATATGTGTAGAAGGAGATACGCGATGAACTGGGTTACTCATAAACCGACATTTGAATTTGATAATTTTAGTCCATTTATTCGTGCGAACACTGCGTGGCTTGGGCATTTGGAGTTCGCATACGATTTAGTAAGATTTGAAAAACCAGAAATATTAGTTGAGCTAGGTACACATCTAGGCGCTTCTTTTTTCAGTTTTTGTCAAGGGGTAAAGGATGGGGGATTAGCTACAAAATGTTTTGCTGTAGATACTTGGACAGGAGACGGGCATACAGGTCCATATGGAGAAGGTGTTTTCCAAATCGTAGATAAAGTCGTGAAAATGAGCTATCCCAATATAGGTAATTTAATTCGATCTACTTTTGATGAGGCTGTTGATCAATTTCAAGATGGAACAATAAATTTGTTGCATATTGATGGCTATCATACGTATGAAGCAGTTTCTCATGATTATAAAACATGGTTACCGAAACTTGCGAATAACGGTATCGTATTATTTCATGATATTGAGGTGAAAGATCGAAACTTCGGCGTGTATAAATTTTGGGATGAGGTCAAGGAGAAGTACCCTCATTTTCAGTTCCAGCATTCATATGGTCTTGGAGTATTATTTCCGAAAGGTTGTAGTGATAGATTTGAGGAAATACTTAAAAATAAAGAAGAAATACAAAATATGTATAAATAAAAGTGGAGCATGCATCATTTTTATGATGCGTGCTTTTTTGTGTGGGGAATAATGATATTCCTTTAAACGGTAAGGATAATAGTAAAAAGTTTTACGGTGGCAAATATTAAAAAAGTTACTCTTTGATTGTTAAATATAAAAAATGTAACATTTTTTATATTTTCCATTGCGAAAAGTAGCATCTACTTTTACAATAGAAAAGGTGTCCATATATTATACTGGAAAAATAAATCGAAATAATATGAAAATTTTGTTTTGTCTTCGCTAATTGTATATTACATACATGTAAGACGACATACGTCATGTTATCGACTTGTAAGGAGAGAAAAAAATGAAAAGTGTAAGATTACCATCGATGCTAGAAATCATAGTTCTTTTATTACTATTTCTTGCTGTTGTCTTTTCCTTCCAAACGATTTTTGATCTCCCAATTCAATTAGCGCTATTTATTTCATGGTTCTTAGTAATTGCGCTTGGATTAAGATTAGGATTTCGTTATCAAGAATTGCAAGATGCAATTACGAAAGGGATTTCTAACGGATTAGAAGCAATACTCATTTTAGTTGCAGTAGGTGCTTTAATTGGAACATGGATTGCTGGTGGTGTAGTACCAACATTAATCTATTATGGATTAGAATTTATTCACCCTAGCATATTCCTATTAGCAACATTAATTATTTGTTCGATAACTTCTATCGCAACAGGAACATCATGGGGAACAGTTGGAACAGCAGGTATTGCTATGATGGCAATTGGTGAAGGGCTTGGTTTACCACTTCCACTTGTTGCTGGTGCAGTTCTTTCAGGAGCTTATTTCGGTGATAAATTATCGCCACTTTCTGATAGTACAGTTCTTGCAGCTTCTATGGCGAAAGTAGATGTTATTGCTCACGTCCGAGCTATGCTCGTATTAGATGTTCCGGCTTACATTATTACTAGCATTATGTTTACTGTAGCTGGTTGGATGTATGGCGGCGATAATGTAGATTTAAACCGAGTAGAGTTTTTAAAAGAAGCTTTATTAAAGGAATTTGATATTAAGATATGGATGCTTGTTCCAGCGGTCATTGTTATTGTTCTATTAGCAATGAAGAGACCGTCTATGCCAACAATTGCAATGGGAGCTTTAATTGGTGCAATTTGGGCAACTCTTTTCCAAGGGATGAACTTTGGAGATGCAATTGGAACAGCGTATAATGGATTCTCAATTCAATCTGGTGTTGAGTTTGTTGACAAGCTATTAAACCGTGGTGGAATTAATGGGATGCTTGGCTCAGTAGCCGTTATTATTTTCGGTTTAGGATTTGGTGGATTACTTGAAAAATTAGGTGTTTTAAAAGTAATCGTATCAAAATTCGAGAAGAAATTAAATTCTGCTGGTAATGTAACATTGTCTACATTAATCGTGGCATTTTTAGCGAATATATTTGGCTGTGCGATGTATGTATCATTAATTTTAACACCGAAAATTATGCAAGATAGCTATGATAAATTAAAAATAGACCGCCGTGTATTAGCACGTAACTCAGAAGTAGGTGGAACGTTAACGTCAGGTATGGTTCCATGGTCTGATAATGGTATTTTTATGGCTGGTATTTTAGGTGTAGCAACGTTCTCATACGTTCCGTTTATGTGGTTAAGTTTCGTATCGTTAATTTTAGCTGTTATATACGGATATACAGGCAAGTTCATTTGGTATGTTGATGATGCTGAAAAAGGAAAAGAAGCGTCATAAATAAAAAATCACCTTCTACGTGTTGTAGAAGGTGATTTTTTATTTTGTAATAGGAGTTGAAGAAGTTATCTCGTACTCATATTTAGCAATTTTTTTTTGTATCTTTTTTAAGTTTTTTTCGGTTTCTTGAATGAGTTGTAAGACATTCGTTTCCTGTTGTTGCATTAGTTCCAACCGTTGAAGGATAGTAGATTCTCCCTCCATAGACCAGTCGATAAATTGTTTTATTTTTTGGATCGACATACCGGTATTTTTTAAACATAAAATCATCTCTAAATATTTCAGTGCTTCTTCATCAAAAACTCGATCTCCTTTTTCATTTCTTTTAAGAAAAGGGAACAGTCCTTGTTTATCGTAATAACGTATTTGAGAAATAGTTAAGTGGTGCATTTTGGCGACTTGTCCAATTGTATAATACATATCATTCATCCTTTTATTACCAAGGTATAATGCCATCTTTATTTAGTATTTTACCATTATAGTTTGTTTCACTTAATGCATATTTAATAATAATTTTAGCACTTTCATTGGTCGTATGGCCACCTGGGGAATTACCGTTGAGATCAGTGGTTGTAAAACCAGGAGTTACACCGAAAACTTCTGGACCGTTAGTACTAAATTCTTTACTAAAAGCTAATGTTAACGCATTAATAGCAGTTTTTGAAGAATTATACCCTAACGCATTAATTGGATGTGTTTCACCGTTAGCAAACATTGTTAAGGAAGCCATGTCAGTTGTTACATTGATAATTTTACTATTGCTTGATTTCTTTAATAATGGTAAAAAGGCCTGCACCATTTGGAATGTTCCAAAGAAGTTAACTTCAAATCCTTGACGTAAAGTTTCAATATTTAATTCACTAGGTAGCGTATTGAAGTCTAGTGCTATGCCTGCATTATTGATTAATAAATCTAAATGATCAGTTGTTTCACGGATTTTTTTCATTGCTTCTTGAATGGATTGTGAACTTGAAATATCTACTTGAATATAGGAAACGTTTGATACATGTAAGGATTCTACGGCTTGTTGCCCAAGTTGTTTATTACGAGTGCCTAAAAATACGTGATAATCTTTTTCTGCTAGTTGACGAACAAGTTCATATCCAATTCCTTTATTTGCACCTGTTATGAAAGCATATTTTTTCATATTGAATTCCTCCAGTAATGTTATAGTGGGTTACAAAGGAAAGGATACAGCCTAAACTTAAGTTTAGGTCAAGAGGAATTTTAAAAAATAAATATAAAATATCTATTTATACGAGTGAGAATTCTTATCATTTAAAGGGAAGTCTGTTATTATAAGAAATGTAGGTATTATATTTTCAAGGGGATGAAAACATGAAGTACAGAATTGAAAGAGATACATTAGGAGAAATAAAAGTTCCAGCTGATAAATTATGGGCAGCACAAACACAACGTAGTAAAGAAAACTTCCCGATTGGAACAGAGCAAATGCCGCTTGAAATTGTAAAAGCATTTGCAATTTTAAAGAAGAGTGCAGCACTTACCAATCAAAAATTAGGAAAGCTATCAGAAGAAAAAGCAGAAGCAATTGTGGCAGCAGCTGACGAAGTGATTGCAGGGAAATGGAATGAACATTTTCCGCTTGTCGTATGGCAAACGGGTAGTGGTACACAGTCAAACATGAATGTGAATGAAGTAATTGCAAACCGAGGGAATGAAATTTTGAAAGAGAAGGGATCTGACGTACATATTCATCCGAATGATGACGTTAACATGTCTCAAAGTTCAAATGATACATTTCCAACGGCGCTTCATGTAGCATGTGTAATTGCAGTAGAAAATCACGTATTACCAGCAATTACGAAATTAAAAGAAACGTTAGCAGAAAAAGTAACTGCATTTGAACATATTATAAAAATTGGTCGTACACATTTACAAGATGCGACACCGTTAACATTAGGACAAGAAATTAGTGGATGGCACCGTATGCTTGAAAAAACAGAGCGTATGATTGCAGAGAGCAATACATATATGAAAGAGCTTGCGATTGGTGGTACTGCAGTTGGAACAGGTATTAACGCTCATCCTAAATTTGGTGAGATGGTATCTGAGGAAATTAGCCAATTTACGGGTAAGCAATTTATTTCTGCACCAAATAAGTTCCATGCATTAACGAGCCATGATGAAGTTGTATATACACATGGTGCATTAAAAGCATTAGCAGCAGATTTAATGAAGATCGCTAACGATGTGCGCTGGCTGGCAAGTGGTCCACGTAGTGGTCTAGGAGAAATTATTATTCCGGCAAATGAGCCAGGAAGCTCTATTATGCCAGGTAAAGTAAATCCAACGCAAAGTGAAGCGTTAACGATGGTTGTAGCGCAAGTAATGGGAAATGACGCAACAATCGGATTTGCTGCGAGTCAAGGTAATTTTGAGTTAAATGTATTTAAACCTGTTATTGCATATAACTTCTTACAATCCGCTCACTTATTAGCAGATGCAATTGTTTCATTTAATGATAATTGTGCAGTTGGTATTGAAGCAGATGAAGAAGTAATTAAAGAAAATGTGAATCGTTCATTAATGCTTGTTACAGCATTAAACCCGCATATCGGATATGAAAATGCAGCGAAAATTGCGAAGCATGCTCATAAAGACGGGTTAACTTTAAAAGAAGCAGCGTTGCAATCTGGACTACTAACAGAAGAGCAATTTGATGAAATTGTCGATCCGAAAAAAATGATTGCTCCGAAAGAATAATAAAAAAGCCGAGATTCTTTAGAATCTTGGCTTTTTTATTATTTATCTTTTCTATTTGTATTACTGTAAGTACCAAAATATATTATTTGTTAGCAGTCATATTCAATACTTTCATATGCGGACAGTTTTCTTTTAAGACTGAAAGGAACTTTTCTTCTTCTTGGGGTATAAAAACAGTTACTGAGTCAAATAAATTGTAATGGATTTCTAATTGCTGTCTAGTCCATTTCTTTGAATGAAGTTTTTTACCAGAGTATTTAACGTGACGAATGTCTTCAAATGGAATTTCAGTATGAAATATGAAACCATGTTTTACAATAAGAGATGAAGCAGTTATATGGTAGTGAGAAAAATAGAAGGAAGAAAGATTTACGACATTTAGCAGCATCATGAGAGTGAAAAAAATAGAATTTTCATTTTGGAAGAATAGCGAAATGAAAAAAATCATGATAAATAATGAAATGAAAATGACATGAAATGGATTTTTTTTCGCTTTAAATTTCAAGTTGGTCACCTCGCTATACATGTACTTTAACTAAATTAAATCATAACATCGTAATAAAACGCGTGAATATGCAGAATTGCATATTCACGCGTTTTATTATTCATGTAAAATTTCTTGATGGGATAAATTCAAAAGAAGTTTTGTAATAGTGGAGTGGCATGAAGTGACTTACAAGAATAGAAAGATAGCGTTAGTTATAATTAGTTGTATGATGATTATGGGTAGTTGTGCTAATAAATTTGTTGAAGATAGAAACCGAAAGCATACATTTGTACAAGCAAGTAAGGTTTTAGTAGAGACTGTAAATAGAATATATAAAAAGTAAAAGGTGTTTTCTTATACGGAAACACCTTTTTTAGTTAAAATTGAATACTGAAGTTTTGGAATGTATGAATACCAGTCCCATGTTTGATCAGCTCTTTATCATTTAAATATTGAATAGCATATTTCACCTCTTTCAATATAACAGGTGAAAGGCCGAGGGTATGATGTGAACCAAAAATTTGTTTAATAGGAAAGACGTTTGTAATTTTATTTAGAGACTGAACTAGATCTACAGGATTTGTAGATGGATAAAATGCAAAAATTGTGCCCTCATAAAGTAAATCTCCCGTAAATAAAAACGCAGTTTCATAATCGTATAGGCAAATATGTCCCGGTGAGTGACCTGGGGTATGTATAATTTGAATCTTCCTATTTCCGATATCAATAATGTCTCCATCTTGTAGTAATTTTGTTGGTGTCCCTTGAAATGGTTTGAATGCTTCAGGTTGAAATGTTTTAGGGGTAGGTAAAGTAATATCACGAGCGATGTCATGTCTAATTTGAGTAATAGGAAGTCCTTTTATACCGTTAATGAGCCAATCCTCCTCTAAAGCATGTACATAGATTTCTTCATATTGTGCGTGACTACCGATATGATCCCAATGGACATGTGTTGTGGCGACAGTAATTGGTAAGTTTGTTAGTTGGTCAGTTATACGCTTCAGATTATCGATACCTAGTCCAGTATCGATCAGGAGTGCAATAGTATCGCCTACAAGTAAGAAGGAATGTACTTTCTCCCAATGTCCATATTCACTAATCGCATATGTATTTTGGGCGATTTGTTTAACAGTAAACCACGGGTCTTGTAGAATGGTCATGTTTTGTTTCACATCCTATCGTAATTCATATATTAAATACATTCGCTTTTCGTTGCTTTATGTCCTTTTTAAAGAATATCTAATAGACGTTTTTATAAAAGTTTATAAAATAGGCAAACGGAATGTTGAAATGTTTATTTTAATTGTGTTAAGATGATAAAGTGATGATAAACGATATTGAAATTTGTTTGTTTTTAAATAAACATTTTGAAGGAGTGTTTAGTATGAATGATATTTCAGAGAAGTTTTGGGATGCTTCAGTTGAGCAGTTGAAGAAAGGGTATGTATTTGAAACGGAAGCCGAGGAGTATATTTGTTTAGCGTGTGGAGAAGCGTTTATTAAGGGTGTTATTTATCAAGATAATCAAGTTTTGTATGAAGCAGAGAAGTTTGTACAATTGCATGTGCAAAACGAACATACGTCTATGTTTGATTATTTATTAAACCTTGATAAGAAGTATACGGGTTTAACTGATTTGCAAAAGAAAATGGTCCAGTTTTTCCATATGGGGCTAAATGATAAAGAGATTGTAAAAGAGATGGATGGCGGAAGCACTTCAACTATCCGCAATCATCGGTTTACACTTCGAGAGAAAATGAAGCAAGCGAAAGTGTTTTTAGCGTTAATGGAGCTGTCAGAAGAAAAATCAAAAGTACAAACGAAATTTGTACCCATTCATAGAACAGCAACGATGGTAGACGATCGTTACAATATTACAGAAGAAGAAAATGATGAAGTATTAAAAACGCATTTTACAGAAGGATTAGATGGGCCGCTTTCTAAATTTCCGAAAAAGCAAAAGCGTAAATTAATTATATTACGCCATTTAGTGACGAAGTTTGATAGTAATAAAAAGTATACTGAAAAAGAAGTAAATACCATCATAGAAAGCGTATATCCGGATTTTGTAACTTTAAGAAGATATTTAATCGAATACGGGTTTTTAGATAGAACAGCTGATGGAAGCCAATATTGGGTGAAGTTATAATAATACGGAGAAGAAAGTGAATAGAAGCACATCATTATAACAACTATACAAAGAGATAGCAGTTGAAAAAAAGATTTTTATAAAAGGAGAAATGAAATTTGAAACCACCTACAGATAACAATAAAGAAGGGGCGGAGTCGCATAAGTTAGAAAGTGAGAGTAAACCGATTTGGAAATCGATGTCTATGTTTTTAGTACCGTTACTATTAAGTAATGTACTACAATCAGTTGGACAATTATTCGGTATGGTAGTAGTGGGAAGATGGCTTGGAGTTAATGATTTAGCGGCCATATCGGCATTCTTTCCTCTATTTTTCTTACTCGTTTCATTTGTAATTGGTATTGGTTCAGGTAGTTCTATTTTAATAGGTCAGGCATTTGGGGCAAAAAACGAAGATCGTTTAAAAGCGATTGTTGGTACGACGTTGACATTTACTTTTATTATTGGGGTTGTGTTGGCAATAGTAGGTAGTATTTTTGCGATGGATATTATGCGCCTTATGGGAACGCCAGAAAATATTATTGAAATAAGTGTACATTATGCACGGATATTATTTATATCGATGCCAGTATTATTTTTATATTTCGCATACACAACATTTATGAGAGGTACAGGAGATTCTAAAACGCCATTTTACTTTTTAATTGTAAGTACAGCGCTAAATATGATCTTATTACCAATTCTTATTTTTGGATGGTTAGGAGCTCCGAAATTAGATGTGTATGGAGCAGCCTATGCTTCTGTTATATCTACAGTGATTACGTTTATTGTCATGTTAGTGTATTTAAAGAAGAAAAATCACCCCCTACAATTAGATAGTACGGTAAAGAAATATCTTCGAATGGATGGGGATTTATTAAAGCTATTACTACGACTCGGTATTCCAGCGAGTATTAATATGATATTAGTTTCATTATCAGAAATTGCAGTAATCGCGTTTGTAAATCGTTACGGTTCGGATGCAACAGCAGCTTATGGCGTTGTGAACCAAGTTGCAAGTTATGTACAAATGCCAGCCGTTAGTCTTGGTATAACAGTCTCCATTTTTGCTGCACAAGCAATTGGTGCGAATCAATTTGATCGATTGCAGAAAGTTGTGAAGGCCGGAATAATTATGAACTACGTCATTGGTGGTGTGCTAATATCTCTCATTTACTTGTTCTCAAGAGACATTCTATCACTATTTTTAACGAGTCAAACTACAATTGAAATTGCTCATAGCCTAGTCATGATTACATTATGGAGTTATTTGATTTTCGGGCATGCGCAAATTATTAGTGCGACAATGCGAGCAAGTGGTACAGTATTATGGCCAACTGTTATTGGCGTTGTATCAATATGGCTTGTTGAAGTACCTGTAGCGTATTATCTTTCTTACCATACAAGTCTTGGCATAGAAGGGATATGGATTGGGTACCCAGCAGCATTTATTGTCAGCTTAATTTTACAGTATGCATATTATAAGCTTTCATGGCAGAAGAAACGAATTACACGATTAGTGAGTTAAATATTGAAAAAGTCCCTAAGTTATTATACTTAGGGACTTTTTTGTAAAGGTATGTTTATCCCGCTATTCGCCAGGCAGTAAGACTCCTACCTCAAAATTCGGCTGGAGCAAAGAAGTTAGGTGGGAGATCAACTGCCCGTAAATGCCCAATTGGTGAGGGCTGATTAAAGTTACACCTTATAAATAGCTTTTTAAAGTAATGTCAAAATGTTGTCTAATGAGTTTGTTATCACTCATATAAAACTCCCACGCTTTTTCTGGTTCACCTATAATTTCAAAAGATTCTTTTGTAATATATAAGGCGCAATTATCCTCTAATGCAATGCCTTCTATATTCCCTTTATGATTTTGTAAAAAGGAATGGAAGGCATTCATTCTATTTAATTGATTATAATGTGGACAAAATCTTTTGTTCACAATTCCCCAGCCGTTGATCTCTATATAACCAGAACCGTCATAATCTGATCGGATACTAGATGTGAACCAGCACATAGCACCAGCGCTACATCCCGCAATGAGCGTTCCTTGCTCAAGAGCCAATAGTAATTTTTCATCGAGTTTATGTTCTTTCCATTCTGTAATCATTTGAATATAGTTCCCGCCACCGAGATAAATTAAATCAGCAGACTGAATCATTTCGTCTATTTCATATTTAGAAGGTGTATCGGCTATAATACGTAAAATTTGTACTTCACAGTGTAATTGTTTTTCAAATGTGTCTAAAAATAATTTTATATAACTTTCATCATCATGACTAGCTGTAGGAATGAATAATACTTTTGGATATTGTTTATTTGTTAATTCTATAAGTCGCTCATTAATAGGCGAGTGATTTGAATCTTGTAAATCACCGCCACCAATGACAGCTAATTTCATAGTAAAGCACCACCTAATCATTTTCGTTATATAAAAATTCGATAGAAGAGAGTTACATTCCTTCTGTGATGTAATGATTAAGTAGAAAATATAGTTTAAATATATCGAAATAGTAAAGTAAAGGCTGGTTACATAGAGAAATGAATTAGAAACAAATTATCGATATATAATACTTCATACTATTGTTTCAAAATATGGAAACAATATGTTTAAATGGATATAAAGAAGCATGAATTCATATTGAATGAGTGCTTATCCTTTAAAAAGGAATCGGAAATAATAGAGATTTTACAAATGAGTTTTTACTTTTAATAGGAAGTTTTATTACAATATGGTAAAATTATTTCAATATATTTATTTAATATAAAAATACAAAGAGGGAGCGTGAAAAAAGTGGATTTTCGATTCGAATTTACAACGAAAGTGAAAGAATACTTGGATGATGAGAAGGATGAAAAAATAATAAAAGATGGACATAGAGATATCATTTTTCAGTATTTATATCCGTTAGAGAGTGAAATTGGTATTTATAAAAATCCTAACTTTACTTTTTTTGCATCAGGAAGACGCTCGCATATCGTATTAGAAAACGTTGAATTTAAAACAGAGGTAAATGTAAAAAGTAACATCATTGAAATTACAAAAATAGTGGATAATGTCGTTATCCCGTTAGATACTATCGTAGCGAAAGATCGGGAATTATTTGCACTTGGGCGTAATGAGAAGTTTAGTGTACAAATATTAGAGCAGTATCTCTTTGATACATTTGGAGAAAAATTAGGTTTAAAATGAATGGAATGGCCTATGTATTTATAGGTAGTTCATTTTCGTATACATCAATTACGTTTGACCTTTCATTTAATTTATACTACAATTCGTAGTGTGAAAGGAGCCGCATTATGTTTACTCAAAACTATAAGTTAAATGAGCAAGGGTTAAATCATTTCTTTGGACCGCTTGAAGCCAAAATTATGGAGATTGTTTGGTCTAGCGAGGGTATTACAATTAAAGAAGTACAGCAGAAATTAAGTGAAGAATCACCTGTGAATTTTAATACCGTTATGACAGTTATGAACAGGTTAGTAGAGAAATTACACTTAGAAAAGCAGACTGTGAAAAGAAGTGGCATATATCGTGCTGTACAAACAAAAGAAGAGTTCTTATCCAATCAAACGAAGAAAATGACACAGGAATTGATGGGGGAATTTGGAGATTTAGTTGTAAATCATATGCTAGATGAGTTAGAGCAGGTTGATCCGACTTTAATAAAAAAGTTAGAAGATAAATTGAGTCAGTTAAAAAAAGAGGATTAATGAAATGAAATGGCAAATGCGTAAAATCGTATTGTTAGCAGTAATTGTTAGTACCGTCTTTTTCAGTATGTTAGTGTATTACGTTACATATCCATTTCTTTTTCAAAATAAGGCGTTCTTTCTTTCGAATTTTTGCTTGTTTCAGTTAGAAAAACATATGAAAGAATTATCGCTCATTCGTATTATAATCGCTGGATTTCTACTAATTACTGTGTTTATCGTGTGCAAAAGAATGTGGCGACAATTTTTCGATACTAAAAGATTACAAAAAGTACTTATTCCTTTCGTTCGAAAAGGAAAACAAATATATATATTGCCGACTGCGGAAGTTGCGGCATTTACAATTGGGTTATTTCGTCCGAAAATTGTCATGTCAGAAGGAATGCTTCAAACATTTTCAGATGAAGAAATAGATGCGATTATTTTTCATGAAGAATATCATCAAAACAATCGAGATCCGCTAAAATTATTTTGTTTTACGTTATTAGCAGAAGGAATGATATACATCCCGATATTAAAAGGGCTATTGCAGCGCTATCATGTGTATCAGGAGTTAGCTGCTGATAAGTATGCAATGCGAAAAATGAAATCTAAATTCGAGTTAGGAAGCGCATTATTAAAATTAATTAAAATAAAGACAATGGAAAATCGATGTGTTACAGCTTCATTTGCAAAAACAGCAATAAATTTACGAATCGAGCAAGTGTTAAATGAAAAAGTTGTTAAGCTTACTATTCCATTACATACGAATGCGGTATATGTAACATTAGGTTTATTCTGTATGTCGATTGTACTGATTGTTGGAGAGTGCATATAGCCTCTTTTTTTTAAGAATTAACACTACTCATTGTAGTGTTTTAGGGGGGAATAAAATGAATGCAGCAGATTTAACCATGTGGCTTGTAGCTGGGGCAGGGGTATTGTCATTTATATCACCGTGCTCTTTACCGCTATATCCATCTTATTTATCTTATATTACAGGTGTGTCTATTCAAGATTTAAAAGAAAATCGTGGGATTATGCAAAAATCAGCGATTATACATACCGTATTTTTTATGATTGGATTTTCGGTTATATTTTACGCGTTAGGTTTGTCGGTAAGCTGGATTGGGGTGACATTTTCATCTAACCAAAAATTGATTCAACAAATTGGTGGGATTTTTATTATTTTAATGGGGCTGTTTATGACAGGATTGTTTCAGCCTAAGTGGCTTATGGCGGAGAAAAAAGTACAGTATAGAAGTAAATCGACTGGATATATTCGCTCGATTTTAGTCGGTATGACATATGCAGCGGGTTGGACTCCATGTGTTGGACCGATATTTTCAGCTGTACTCATGCTTGGTGCAACGAATCCTGAAGGGGCACTTCTTTATATTACCGCGTATACGCTTGGATTTGCGGTTCCATTTTTCGTGATGGCATTCTTTATTGGGAAGATAAAATGGATTGTTACATATGCCAATGTCATGATGAAAATTGGCGGTGGAATGATGATTGTAACAGGTATTTTATTGTATACAAATCAAATGACGAAGATTACAGCATTCTTTATTCGTCTATTTGGTGGATTTACAGGCTTTTAACAAGGAGGAAGAAAAGTGAAGAAGCTAATTGCGATTATACTGGCTGGGGCATTAATTTGGGCCGGAGTGAATTTTTATAATGCAAAGAAAGAAGAAAAAGAAAGAAAAGCAAAACAAGCGGAGTTACAAAAAACAGAAGTATTACCACAAGTAGGATTTAAGGCACCAGACATAACATTAAAAGGATTAGACGGTAAGCTGTATTCGTTACATGATGCAAAGGGAAAACCATATCTTATTAATTTTTGGGCATCATGGTGTGGTCCATGTGAAATGGAGGCACCTGACTTAGTTCGTATGTATGATAAATATAAAAAGGATGTTGAAATCTTTGCGGTAAATGCAACAATCGGAGATCCAGTGCAAGAAGCGAGTGCATTTGCAGATCGTCATGGATTTAAGTTTCCTGTTTTACTAGATATGGACGGAGTAGCCGGATTAGATTATAAAGTATTTTCGTTACCAACAACATTTTTTGTTAATAAAGATGGAATTATCGTAGAGCAAGTAAGAGGCGTACTACCTCCGGATCAATTAGAAGAGAAGTTTAAGAAATTAATTGAGAGTTAAGAGGGGATTTTGTATTGATGGAGTGGATCGTGAGGTTACAACCCGTATCTCTTATAATTGGAAGTCTATTTGGATTTATGTTAATGAAACGAAAGATGAAGAAACAAAGTGTACCATATGAAAAAATGATGGATGCAGTAACAAATGCTTTTCTTATCATCGTATTTGTATGGAAATTTGCACCGGCGTTTTTAAATCCAGTATGGGCCATTAGGTCACCATTGCAAGCGTTATTAGCTATAGGAAGTATGAGACACATTGTAGTAGGATGCATAATTGCAAGTGTATACATTGTTCGGAAAAGTAAAAAGATGGAATTTCCGCTTCGTATTTTATTTGATGCATTACCTATTGCGCTATGTATGAGTATTATTTTTTATTTTCTATTCCACCAAAAAGTAGGGGTACAAACGACATTGCCTTGGGGTGTGAAAATATATGAATCTAAATTTTTATATCATCCTATATTCGTATACGAGATCATCCTGGCTCTTTGTATAATGGGCTTGTTATGGATGAAAAATGAAAGGATCGGAAATGGAAAGAATATAAGTATTTTTCTAATTATTGAGGGGTTTACTCATATTATTATTTCGCTTGTTAGTGAACAGAATTCGGTTCTATTTGGTTTATCGATGCAGCAAATAATGAGCTTTTTTGTTATTAGTTTAGGAATTTTGTTGGTGCCGAAAAAATAAAAATAGCCATGTACGGAGGAATCCGCACGTGGCTATTTTTATTACATCTATTAAAAAATCGGCGGAGTAACTGAAAATAAAACAATGGCATTTTTCTCGAATTGATTTACCCATTTATGTTTTAAATAAGCGGGTATTTTTACGCTATCACCCGTTTCTAATATGTATTCTTCTTCATTTAAATGTAATGTAATTTTCCCGTCTAATACAAATGCTAATTCTTCACCTTTATGTTCTAGTACATTTTCTGATGAAGCTGTATTTGGCGGGACGGTCATAATCGCTGTTGCTAAATTTCCTGTGAAATCAGGTGATAGCATTTCATATGATAAATTATCGATAATCATTTTTTTACGTTTGTGAGAGCGTACAATTAAATCGTCTGTATTTGTATCTTCAAGTAAAAAGCTAAATGTTGGAACATCAAGAGCTTTAGCGAGTACTTTTAATGTTTGAATAGAAGGGTTAGCAGATCCACGTTCAATTTGACTTAACATAGATGGCGTAATATCGGCCATCTTTGCTAGTTCTTTACTCGTTAAACCTTTTTCTTTTCTTTGTTTTTCAATTTTTTTACCAATATCTATATTTTCCATAATGAAAATCTCCTTAATGATTATTAAATTATATTTAAATAAATTAAATTAAAATTAACTAAAGTGAATAATTTATGTTAAACTATATTAAAATTAATTTAATTATAATTTATTAAATCGTAAGCTACAAGGTGATGAGGAGGAAGAGAAATGAAGGGAATAGAGAAATTAAAAGAGGGATATCCACTCTTAAATAAATTAATCGCAACAGAAGAAGTGTTTTGGGTGAATCCGAACATGGAAAAGTATGAAACGGCAATAAAAGATTCGCCACTGAATGAAGAGAATGTAAAAGATGCGGAAGAGAGGTTAAAGCGTTTTGCACCATATATTGCGAAAGTTTTTCCTGAAACGAAAGAGACTAACGGCATAATTGAATCACCCTTACTAAAAATCCCTTCAATGAAACAAGCTTTAGAGAAACATTACGAGCAACCTATTTTAGGGGAATTATTATTAAAATGTGATAGTCATCTTCCGATATCAGGGTCAATTAAAGCTAGAGGCGGCATTTATGAAGTGTTGAAGCATGCTGAACAATTAGCTTTGCAGCATGGTATGTTAACAGAAGAAGCTGATTATTCCATTTTAGATAGTGATACATGTAGAGAGTTTTTTGCCACTTATTCTATCGCGGTAGGTTCTACAGGAAACTTAGGATTAAGCATTGGGATCATGAGTGCGAAGTTAGGTTTTAACGTAACGGTTCATATGTCAGCAGATGCGAAACAATGGAAAAAAGATTTATTAAGAAGCAAAGGTGTAAATGTTATTGAATATGAAGCTGATTATAGTAAAGCTGTAGAAGAAGGAAGAAGGCAAGCAGATGCAGATCCTAGCTGTTATTTTGTAGATGATGAAAACTCACATGATTTATTTTTAGGATACGCAGTCGCAGCCTCGCGTTTACAAAAACAATTAGACGAGTTAGAGATTGTAGTAGACGAAGAACATCCTTTATTCGTTTATCTACCATGCGGAGTAGGGGGCGGACCTGGCGGAGTCGCATTGGGTTTAAAGTTATTATATAAAGACAACGTCCATTGTTTCTTTGCAGAGCCAACACATTCACCATGTATGTTACTCGGTTTAATGACAGGACTTCATGATAAAATTGCCGTTCAAGATATCGGGATTGATAATGTAACAGACGCGGATGGACTAGCGGTAGGAAGACCTTCTGGATTTGTCGGTAAAACGATGGAACCATTTTTGAGTGGAAATTACACAGTAAGTGATGAAGAGTTATATAGATTATTAAAAGAACTAGCAGATACGGAACATATTTATTTAGAGCCTTCTGCGTTAGCCGGTATGATAGGGCCGGTGAAAGTATGTAAAGAAGATGAGTATTTACAAAAGCAACAGTTAATAGAGAAGATGAAGAAAGGTACTCATATTGTGTGGGGAACAGGCGGTAGTATGGTTCCGAAAGATGTGATGAATAGGTATTATAAAACAGGTGAGGCATTACGCTAAATAAAAATGAGACTGTAAATAGCTTCATTTTTATTTATCCCA
>NZ_MACG01000021.1 GCF_001884035.1 Bacillus tropicus | reverse complement strand
CTGCCCATAAAAGTCCGATTGGTGAGGGCTGATAATCAGTGGGGGATGAAGAAAACCCCCACTGATTAAAGTTTCATTTTATATGGCATATCTAAAAAAGCATGAATGAAAATAGGAAGAAGTAAATTATTATTACGAGTGTAAATAAAGGCATAAAGCAAATGTCCTGCAAGACAAGCTCCTACCCAATCCCGAAGCATGTACAAGTAAGAAATGTACCCAAAAAATAACAAATAAGACAACTAATCTTGGCCAAAGGTATCCTCTGAATATAATTTCCTCTTCAAAACCGATATTAATTAAATAGTAATAAAGGAAATAAAACATTTCTAATTGAAATCCAAGACTTGTATTATTATAAATTCTTTGTTATTTTCGCAGTAGTTCATTATAGTATAGATATAAAGAATTAATATCAAATAAATATAACAAAAAGCTTTATTTTACATAATAAGAGGATGTGTATACGATGTCATTACAGACTAAATATATAGCGGGTATTTCGCTTGGGGTTATGGGAGTAGGTTTTGTTGCTTCTATTCCTTTTCAAGGGACGGTAGCTGGTGAGATTATACAAGGGGGATTTGAAGCTGGGTTAGTTGGTGGACTTGCGGATTGGTTCGCAGTTACAGCATTATTCCGTCACCCGATGGGAATTCCAATTCCGCATACAGCTTTGTTACCTAAAAACCGAAAGAGAGTAACGAAAGGGCTCATCAATACGTTAGAAAATGAGTGGCTAACGAAAGAAAGTATTACGAATAAAGTAAAAGAAATGCAGCTAGCACAAATGGTGCTGCAAATTGCAGAGAGAGAAATGCAGTCTGATGCTGTGAAAAAAGGCATTGTAACGATTGCTGAGAAGGCGATTGTTTCAACAGATACGGAAAAATTAGCGGTCATTATTGAAAAAGAATTAAAGACGTATTTACATACAATTAATACAAGTAACATCTTACAAGTGCTTGTTGATCAATTAGTAGTGCAAGAATATGATGAAAAGACACTTGATTACATATTAGTAAAAGTGAAAGATTGGACAGCGCAAGATGAAGCGCGTTATCAGCTCGGAAGCTTAGGGATGAAGGCGATGGAAAATATAAAAGTAGATGGATTCTTGCAGTTTACTTTAAAATCATTTATGAATATTGTAGATGAAGATAAAGTTGGCGGCATTTTGCAGAAATTTATCATTAGTAATATTAACAGCTTACAAGACGCTGATAATAGCACGAGACAACTTATATTAGCGAAAATTCGCCAAGAAATTATCAATGTAAAAGAAAATGAAGCGTTACTACAAGAATTAGAAAATTGGAAAGAAAAATGGATTGCCAATTGGAATGCTACTGACAAAATAAAAGAGATGCTGGAGCAAGTACAACAAAGAGCAGTTGTCTTTGTAAATAACGAAGAATTTGCGGATAAGTATGTTATCCCATTTTTACAAACACAAATGAATAAAATAAAAGAGGATGAACAGACTGTTCAAAAAATAGAAGAATGGTTACAAAAACAAGTTGTGAAGCTTGTTGAAAATAACCATTCGAAAATCGGAAAACTTGTACAAGAAAACCTTGATAAGTTAGATGATAAAACGTTAATTGAAATGATTGAAAATAACGTTGGTAAAGATTTGCAGTGGATCCGAGTAAACGGAGCTGTCTGCGGATTTATGATTGGATTAGTATTAGAAGGAATTAAAGCGATTATATGAGAAAAACCTTCCGCAATTGCGGAAGGTTTTTCTTATTTTTCAATAACGCTCATATTTAAATTGTAAGCTTTCTCAATATTTAACTTGTACGTGCCATTTCCAGTTTTAATTGAATTTTTATACCAATGTTCTTGGTTGTTTAATTCTGGATGCTCTTCTGAAGAAGTATTTTCTTTTTTCGTTACATCTTCTACTTGTTCCCAAGGTGTGCTTCCCTGTGTTTCTTTTTGATTCGTTACTGCTGTTAAAGATACATCACTCTCTTTTGCAAGATGGACAGACACTCTTGAGCTTTCTTGTACAAACCAATTATTTTGTAATTGACCTGGATAAAGAGATAGTTCGTTATTTGAAGCACGGATTTCCACATTTTTATTTTTCGGAAGAACAAGCGTTGGTTTCACTTGTGGTGCCGAATTCCATAACGTATGTTGAACGGGTAATGATTTTAATGTTACGTACATCGTTTCCCCAGTTGTTTGAACCGAAAGGAAATCTTCTTGTTTTAAATTGAGTTTTTCATTAGCTTTCGTCGTCATTTCATATGTTCCAAGAAGGTGAATTTGATTTGTATCATTGCCCTCTATTGTTAGAGGATGATGCCCTGCATCCACTACAATTTTTTTGATAGATTCAGGTATATCAAGTTGTCCACCTGGAATATTACTCGTTTGGCGAGTGGTATGCATAGAATAACGAACTTCATCTAGTAATCCAGTTGATAATAAACAGTAAAAAGCAATTCCGACACTTCCTAAAACACCGATAAAGAAAATACTAAAAATATCATATTTAATAAATGATTGTTCCTTCTTAGAAAATAGAAGGTAAAGTAAGATTTCCACGCCAAGTATAATAAGTAAAACAGGCCACCATGCTGTTAAAGAATCTAATGCTTGCGTGCCTTTTATAACTGAAAATAGTAAGAAGCAACCTAATGCAATAATAGAAAGCCCCATTGAAAATGTTCCAACGCGCCATGTTCTCATTCTTTCGTACCACCTTTATTTTCTTTATTTCCAAGTAACAATTTAAAGCCGCCACCAATTAAGAGGAGTGCAACGATAGATGTTTGGAAATAGCGATAATACAGCTCGCTAAGATGAATGTTAAATATAGTTGCAAAGTAATCATTCAAAATAGGAAGGACTGTTTGATCTAATAAATAATAACCACCGAGTGCAATTAACCCAATACCGATCCATCTTTGATGATTGATAAAATAATCAATGATAGGTTCGTCATTTACACGTTCTTTTCCATACTTTGCAGTTTGTTGTAAAGCGTCAAAAAAGCTATAGAACCAAATGATCGGTACTAAAAATAAAAACGCTGAAAGTCTTAATAAGTCGAGTAAATATATTGAAAGTAAAAAGGCTGCCATAAGCTGAAGACCGCGGCGCTGCAAGCCTAAATACATATGTCCTGCTCCAGGAAACATCGCTAAAATAGAAGCGAATGTTTTACTTTTCTTTCCTTGCTCACGGTGCTCTTCAAAATCTTCAAAAATAGTGCGGTCAACTAATTGCTCACCACGTTCTTTTTTCTGGAGTTGCTGAACAACATCGAAGAAATTGTAAATCCATAAAACAGGTAATGTAATAAGGAAGATAAGAAAACTTTCTTGCGATGTTAAAAGTGCAACGAAAATAATCATACTTCCGATTCCTGTACAAGCTACTAAAAATGTAAGTCCACGTTGCATAAGTCCTAATTGAAAATGACCAAGTCCAGGGATGATGGAAAGAAGAATGATATAAAATCGTTCGCTCTCTTTAGAGGACTCTGTCAATTCTCCGGTTGCTTGTTTTTTCGATTGGTTAATAATCGTGATAACTAAATCTAGTAAGTTGACCACCCATAACGCGGCTAGTAAAAATAGAGACAGAAAAGCAAGTTCGCGCGCTATTAATTCTACTACGCAAAAAACTGCAATGGAAAATAGTAATAAAGCCCCTCCGCCATATAAAATAAACCGTCCAAACTTCTTTAAATATAAATGTCCAAGCCCGGGAATTAGCCCTAATACAAGTGCTAAAAAGGGATTTTTATTCATGCTTTGAACCTCCGTCCTTTTTGGATGTGTCTACCGATTTGTTTACAATTTGTTGTGAGATAGAAGACTCGTTATGTTTTGAAGATTTCTCGAAATTTGATGTCGCTGTGAAAATATATTGGAATAAACCACTTACCATAAAAATAATTGTAGCCGCAGTCGCAATTATGTAGTGAATGATGGTGCGCTTTAGTGAGTTTATTTTTATATTTTCATTAGGTTGTAGCGTTTCAAAATTAATTTGCGTCATAACTTCGTTCGTAAATGAATCATCATTTATCATTGGAAGGTTTTCCTGTTGTTCATCAATACTTTCCATATAAAGTGCTAAACAATGATTACATTCATAAAGATGTTCTTCCATAGATTCACGTTCATTGCTTTCTATAACATCTAATGTATAATTGCGCCAATCTTCTTTTGAATAATGCATCATAGAAACTCTTCCTCCTTCCAATGTTTTTTAATCCATTTTCTTGCCCGATACAGTTTCATTTCGACTGTTTTCACTTCGATGTTTTCCTGTAAAGCAATTTCTTGATAACTTTTTTCTTCTAAGTAATGTGCGAGAACGACATCACGGTAATTTTCGGGAAGTTCTCTCAGTTTTTGAACAATGAGTAATTTCTGCTCTTTCGTCAATAATAAAGCCTCAACATTATGAGAGGATTTTATATTTTCCTCAGTTTCTTTACATAAGGAGAGCTCTTCGTTTTCTCTAGCTTTCTTCCTCTTATAATCAATAGCGTGATTGGTGGCAATACGCGCCATCCACGTTTTTAATCCGCGAAATTGATAATTTGGGAGAGAGGCGTGAATTTTTACGAATACTTCTTGTGTAACATCTTTTGCATCTTCTTCATGTCTTACAATAGAAAAGATAACTTGAAAAATATAATGACGATATGTTTGCACAAGGATACGAAAAGCATGTTCGCTTCCTTGCTGTGCTTTTTCAATTAATTGTTTTTCCTCAATGGGTCTCTCCCTCCTTTTTGACGCATTCTATTATATAGACGTAAGAAATGACCGATCACCCTACACATGTTGTAAAAAAAGAATAATATATTTTTAGAAAGGAGGCTATATGAAAAAAGGTGTGAAAAAATGGTAAAGAGAAGTATATAATGAGCAAGTAGGAAATGTTACGGGAAGAAAGGATGTGAATGTTAGTAGGGAAAGGTCCATACTAACAAACATGAAAATTAAAATATTAATAGCAGATGATAACTCTTTTATAAGAGAAGGCATGAAAATTATTTTAAATACATATGAAGAGTTCGAAGTGGTAGATACAGTAAATGATGGGAAAGAAGCAGTGGAATATTGTAAAAAGAACGACGTTGATATCGCTCTTTTAGATGTTCGTATGCCGAATATGAATGGGGTAGAGGCAACGAAGTTTATTTGTGAAGAGACGAAAACGAAGCCGCTTATTTTAACGACGTTCGATGATGATGAATATATTTTGGACGCAGTAAAAAACGGAGCGAAAGGTTATTTATTAAAAAATAATGACCCAGAGCGTATTCGTGATGCGATAAAAGGAGTATATAACGGCCAAACTGTTATGCAAGATGTAGTTCTCGATAAAATTAAGTCTAATTTAATGGAAAGTAAAGAGGAAGAATGTAAAATAGATACAAGTCTTTTTACAGAAAGAGAGCTGAGTATTATCGCATTAATTGCAAAAGGCTTTTCGAATAAAGAAATCTCGAAGCAACTTTTCATATCAGAAGGAACGATTGCAAATTATATTACGTCAGTTTTAGGGAAAACTGGACTTGAACATCGCACACAAATTGCGATTTATTACTTAACAGGGAAAGTAGATTAAAGATATGGAAATTTGGTTAATTGTAAGCAAATTAATTGTCTTTATATATGTTGTGTTAAGTTACATTTATTTAAATGTTGCGAACTTACCATGGATTATACTTACTTTGCTTTTATATCTTTCTGTAAACGTGCTAATCTCTATATATAAAAAAGATACGTACAAAAACATATTAACTTTAGTTTCAATTGGTTTAGTTATGTTATTTACATGGAAGATTCATTCGTTCTTTATTTTGTTTTTACCATTGAACTTATATGAAATTATATTCCGTTATATAGAGAAGAAATGGCAACTCTTTATCATTATGATGATTCCTATTATCTTTACAAATGAAAGTATTAGAATGACATATGGATTAATTGTTGCATTTTCCTTTCTCGTATTAACTATGGCAGAACGGTATATATCGCGCGTATTAAAGCTTGAATCACAAAATGATCAGATGCGAAAAGATATGCAGCGATTGACGAAAAGCTTAAATGAAAATAAAGAGTACATAAGACAATCAGAGTACACATTTAAGTTAGAAGAGAGAAACCGGTTATCACAGGAAATTCATGATAAAATTGGGCACTCGATGACAGGGGCACTCATTCAAATGGAAGCAGCAAAGAGATTAATGGAGATAGATAAAGAAAAATCTGCCGAGTTATTACAAAATGCAATACATATTTCAAAAGATGGAATTGAAAGTATTCGAGTTACATTAAAAAATATGAAGCCACCGACTGAGCAAATTGGCATTCATCGTATGAAATTATTCATAGAGGAATTTTCTGGTAAGCATGATATAAATATTCCTTTCGTATATAAAGGGAATTTAGATATGATTTCGCCGATTCAGTGGAAGATTATCGGTGAAAATGTTACGGAGGCATTAACAAATGCGATGAAATATGCTGATGCGACAGTCATTTCAATCGATATTCATGTACTTAACAAGATGGTGAAAGTACAAGTGAAGGATAATGGCAAAGGTGCAGTACTTGTTAAAAAAGGTCTCGGGATTATGGGGATGGAGGAACGAACGGCTTCTGTAAATGGTAAAATTATTGTAGATGGGACAAGTGGTTTTTCAGTAACAATGTTGCTGCCGATATGAGGATGAATCATCTCATATGAAAAAAGTGAATAATCTCATGTGAAAAGAATGAACTTCTGCACTGAGCAGGTTCATTCTTTTTGTTTATACTAAAAGCAGAGAAACCGAAATAGGGGTGAAACGATGAATACTTTAGAAATTAAAAATTTAACGAAAAAATTTGGTGATTTCATCGCAGTTGATAATATGTCTTTATCTATTAAAGAAGGAGAAATATTTGGCTTTTTAGGATCGAATGGTGCTGGTAAGAGTACGACAATCAACATGGTTGCTGGTTTGTTAAGAAGTAATGAAGGTGAAATTAGCATACTAGGAAAAAATATAAAGAAACATAATCGATTTGCAAAGATGAATATCGGTATCGTTCCGCAAGATATTGCGATTTATGAAGAGTTAACAGCTTATGAAAATGTGAAATTCTTTGCTGGGTTGTACGGGTTACGAGGAGCTGAATTAAAAGCTAGGGTCGAGGAAGCTCTTCAATTTGTAGGACTTAGTGATAAACATAAAAGCTATCCAAAGAACTTTTCTGGTGGGATGAAGCGAAGACTGAATATCGCTTGTGCAATTGCGCATAGACCGAAGTTAATTATTATGGATGAACCGACAGTTGGAATTGATCCGCAGTCAAGAAATTATATCCTGCAGTCTGTTCGGAAATTAAACGAAATGGGAAGTACCATTATTTATACGAGTCACTACATGGAAGAGGTAGAAGAGATTTGTACGAAAATAGCTATAGTAGATCACGGTAAAGTGATTGCAGAAGGAACGAAAGAGCAGTTAAAAGCAATTATTACCGATACGAAAGATATTTGGATTGAAGTGAAGTCAGTAGAAAATTTAGATATAGAACAGTTAAAAGAGATAAATGGAGTGAAAGCTGTTCAAATTGAAGAGAACGTAATTAAAGTAAACTCGGATGCAGGATTAAATAATTTAAATAAAATTGTTCAGCACTTCATCAATCATGACATTGAAATCCGTTCGTTAGAGGAGCAGGCTCCGAACTTAGAAACGGTATTCCTTACGTTGACTGGAAGAAACTTACGAGATAAATAAAGAGTAAATGAAGAAAAGGTAAAGGGAGGTTCATCCATTGAACATCTTCAATATTGCATTTATGCATATGAAAAGAGATTTCAGAGACGTAAGAACTTTAGTTTTTATGTTAGCTTTTCCGATTGTGCTTATGCTTGTGTTAGGTACAGCATTAAGTAATGCGTTTAATAGTGATAGTCATTCAATTAAAGATATACAGGTGCTATATAAAGATGAAGCGAGTAGCACGTTTTCTCAAGCATTTGAAGCATTTGCGAAAGAAGTTGATAAATCGGGTATTCATTTTAAAAAAGCTTCTGAAGGTATAGATGGGAAGGAAGCAGTGAAGCAAAATAAATATGCTGCTTATGTAGAATTAAATAAAGATGGTGCAAAAACTTACGGAAGTGACAAAAGTAGTATTGAGGGAAGTATTGTGGAAGGCATGCTTACAACATTTGTTGATAAGTACAATGTAGCAGCCGAAGTTGCAAAAGTTGATCCTAGTAAGGTGAACGCAGTTATTTCAAATGGAAATCATAATGATTATATAAAAGAAACATCTTTACAAGCTGCGAATAAACCGGGTTCTATGGATTACTATGCGGTTGTAATGACGACGATGATTGCGCTGTATGCTGCGATGGGAGCAAGTTTTCTAATTCGAGGCGAACGAATACGTAAAACAGGAGATCGCCTTATTGCTGCACCTATAAGTAAGGCTGAAATTTTCATTGGTAAAGTGCTTGGTAGTCTAGTAGCAAATGCCCTGTGCATATTACTCGTTATGTTATTTAGTAAATTTGTCTTTCAAGCGAATTGGGGCGATCACCTTGGAATCATATTCCTTATTTTATTAACAGAAGTCTTTCTAGCAATTAGCTTCGGTTTAGGGATTGGATATATTACAAAAACACCTGAATCGTCTAGAGCAATTATTATGGTGGTAGTGCAATTAGCTTCTATTTTTGGCGGTGCATATTTCGTAATAGAAGAAAATTTCGTTACGAATTTATCACCATTAACGTGGGCAAACACAGCTGTTATGAAAATTATTTATGCGAATGATGTAGGGGCAGCACTACCAGTCATTTCTTTAAACATTGGAATATCAGCACTCTTTTTATTAATTGCAATTATTGCATTACGTAGACGGGAGGGGCTATAGTATGAAAGATATTTTATGGCTCATACAAAAAACGTTATCTGTACTTTTGAAAAATAAAAAAGGGTTATTGATTATTATTAGTTTGCCAATAATCGGGACGCTCATCTCTTTTTCGATATACGGAAATGCAGGGCAAGGAACGTTAAATATCGGGATTGTAAATAAAGAAAATGAGCCGATAGCAAACGATACGATAAAGTTTTTAGAAGGATTAAATCATGTGAATGTGAGTAAGGTTAAGGAGTCTGAAATAGAAGATAAACTCACTTCTAAAAAACTTGATGGAGTTATTACATTAGCTTCTGGTTTTTCAAAAAGCGTTCGAGAAGGGAAACCAGATCATATTGAAATTGCATCGATTAAAGGTGATCAAGTAACAGGATTTATAAAATCATATTTATACAATTATATTGATAATGTAGCAGCTATTAGTAAAGTAGCAGGAACAGATCAAAGTGCATTTGATAATATGTACGCAGGGTATCAAAAAAGTTCATTTAAAATGAAAACGGAGACGCTAGAAGATACTTCGAAAAATAAAGATATGACAAATCAAACGATGGGTTATCTTATTATGTTTATGCTGTTTTCAGCAGTGAACTTATCAGGATTTATTTTAAAAGAAAAAGAGAATAGAACGTATTTTAGATTATTATCAACACCAATTGACGGAAAGAAATTTATATTATCCAATGTGGCAGTAAATATGATGATATTAACATTGCAAATTGTCATTGCAGTATTATTTCTGACGAATGTTTTTCATACAAATATTAATATGCCTTTCATAGTAATGATTGGTGTGCTTATGATATTCGCTTTAATTGCAATTGGTTTATCATTAGTCATTGTGTCTTTTTCAAAAAGTTCAGCTGCTTCAAATGCAATGCAAAATCTAGTGATAGTACCAACATGTTTGCTTGCTGGATGTTATTTCCCGTACGACATTATGCCAAAGGCGGTACAAAAAGTAGCTGATTTTCTTCCGCAGCGTTGGTTATTAGATACGATAGCAAAATTACAACAAGGAATTCCTTTCTCTGAGTTGTATTTAAACATATTAATTTTATTCGCTTTTGCGATTGCGTTCTTCTTAATTGCGATTTATAAATTTGGAAGAAATAATGATGCGAGAAACTTTGTTTAATATAAAAAAGGGTGTGACGTAAAGTCACATCCTTTTTTGTATGAAGCATGAAATCTAAATTTGAATGACAAAATAGAAAGGAGGAAAGAAAACGAGCGGAAGGAAATTAAAATGATTAAAAAAATATTGCGAGTTACTTCTATTATTATTGTTATTTTCGTTTTTATTTTAATTTGGATGCATATTGACGTTACCTTAGGAAGGAAAATGGAAGCTGGCAAAAATATGCCGACAGAGTATGCTCCTCACTATAGTGATTTTCAATTATATGTAGAAGGGAAGTCTTTTTATAAACAGTTATTTACTGACATAAGAGAAGCGAAGCAATCTATTTACACGTATTTTTTTATTTTGTCGGATGATAAAAGTAGCCATACTTTTTTAAATTTATTAAAAGAGAAGGCAAAAGAAGGAGTAAACGTCTATTTATCAGTGGATCGCATTAATGATTTATCATTTGAAAGAAAGATGGTAAATGAATTGCGGGAAAGTGGTGTGCATTTTACATATAGTAGAAAACCGGAATTGCCGTTCGGATTTTATTCACTTCACCATCGTAATCATCGCCGTATTACGACGATTGATGGGGAGATTGGATATACAGGTGGTTTTAATATAGGAGATGAGTACTTAGGAAAAGATAAGCGATTTGGATATTGGCGTGACTATCATGTGCGGCTTAAAGGAGAAGGAGCAAAAGATTTAGAAGAACAGTTTGCTTTAGATTGGAAACGAGATACGAAAGAGGATATAAAGAGGAGCACAAATAAGGCTAGCAAAGGGAATACATTACATACTATGGTCAGTTACAATGGACATTACGTTGCTAAAAAATATATAGAGCTAATAAAACAAGCTCAGCACTCAATTGTAATTGCAACGCCGTATTTTATAGCGAAAAATAAAGAATCAATGAATGCTTTAATTGCAGCACAAAAGCGTGGTGTTACAGTAAAAATACTTTGGTCATATAAACCAGATCTACCTCTTATAAAAGAAGCGGCGTATCCATATATACGTCAAGCTGTTAATAATGGGATTACTGTATATGGGTATAAAAAAGGAATGTTCCATGGTAAATTAATGCTTATTGATAATGAATTAACCGTTATTGGCACAACAAACTTTACTTCGCGTAGCTTCAATATAAATGATGAAATGAATTTGTATATTCATGGTGGAAATATTGTATCAGAAGTGAACGAGGCATTAGTCCAAGATTTTCATGATTCAAAAGAAATGACGAAAGAGTTTTTTGAGAAGTTATCTTTTTGGGAGCGTTGTAAGGAGAAATTTGTGGGATGGATTGATTTTTATTTGTGATGATAAAGGAAGAAAGGGTGTCTAGAAAAGACGCCCTTTTTTGATGGAAAATAATTATTTTTCATGCACAAGCAATGAAGCATCGTCATTAATTAACGTCCCCACATGCTCACCTAAACAAATCCTTTTCATTACTCCAGGCTCATCAAAGTTAAAGACGTGTGCTGGTAAATTATAATCACGGGCAAGTAGTAAAGCGGCTTGATCCATTACTTGTATGTTTTGCCTAACTATATCGTTATAGTTTAGTTTTTTGTACATTTTTGCTGCTTTATTATGTTTTGGATCACTAGTAAAGACGCCATCTACTCCTTGTTTTGCGACTAATATTGCGTCACTATTCATTTCAATAGCCCTTTGAACACTTGGATAATCTGTCGTAACGAACGGTTGCCCGTTACCACCTCCAAAAATAACGATATACCCGTTATCTAAATGGTGGACTGCACGTAGGCGAATGTATGGTTCAGCTACAGCATTAAACGGGATGGAAGTCATAACGCGCACTTCTTTATTTGTTTTACTTGTTAAAACGCCGCGTAGCATTAAGCTGTTAATGATTGTACCTAACGTCCCGATATTGTCAGCTTCTACACGATCGATTCCCCATTCTTCAGCTAGATGACCTCTAAAAATATTACCGCCACCGATGACGATGGATACTTCGATACCTAAATCAACAATGGATAAAATTTCGTTTGCGATATGTTCTAATCGTTTGGAGTTAAAGCTATTTCCGGTTTGATCGGCAAGTGCACCGCCGCTTAATTTAATTAAGACACGTTTATATGGTCTCATAACAATTCCCCCTATATAGATCGCAATAAAAAAGGAACAAAGGCGAATGCCTTTGTTCCTTTTTAAGAAAATGAAAAAGAAAAGAAGAAGATAAGATGAATTGCTTTGTATAGTTTTTCATATCATCCACTCCTTTTCATTTTGATTTGTTTTAAGTATATATCTTTTTGATTATACGAAACAATCTGACTACTTATCAAGTTTATTTTATCGTTTTTTAACAAAATGGTGTCAATGAAAAAAAGAAGAAAAATATTTGAATTTTTTGTGACGAACTTGTAGGTTTTTG
Source organism: Bacillus tropicus (assembly GCF_001884035.1). Lineage (GTDB taxonomy): Bacteria > Bacillota > Bacilli > Bacillales > Bacillaceae_G > Bacillus_A > Bacillus_A tropicus. Next base: position 46,290 of record NZ_MACG01000021.1, on the reverse strand, counting down.
TATGATTTTGTAGGTTCGCTTATAAGATGTGTGAGTAGCTTTTATAAATTCAAATTGAAAGCGTTCGCATGAAGGGGATGAACATAAATGAAAAAATTCGGATTGGCAACACAAATTTTTGTCGCGCTTGTTTTAGGGATTGTAGTAGGGGCAATCTTCTATGGTAATAAAACGGCGATTTCTTATATCACACCAATCGGGGATATATTTATTCACTTAATTAAGATGATTGTAGTACCAATTGTTATTTCAGCATTAATTGTTGCGGTAGCTGGTGTAGGAGATATGAAAAAGCTTGGGAAATTGGGCGGTAAGACAATTCTTTATTTCGAAATCATTACAACGATTGCTATTTTAATGGGATTACTTGCAGCGAATATATTCCAACCAGGTACTGGCGTTGATATGAATAACTTACAGCAAAGTGATATTTCTTCTTATAAACAAACAGCAGATGCAACCGAGAAGAAAGGTTTTGCTGATACAATTGTTCACATTGTACCGAAAAACGTATTTGAATCGATTGCACAAGGTGACCTATTACCGATTATTTTCTTCTCAGTATTATTCGGTTTAGGAGTTGCGGCAATTGGGGAAAAAGGAAAGCCTGTCTTTAACTTCTTTGAAGGTGTACTCGAAGCGATGTTTTGGGTTACAAATCAAGTTATGAAATTTGCACCATTTGGTGTATTCGCATTAATTGCGGTTACGGTTGCAAAATTTGGTGTAGCAACACTACTTCCTTTAGGAAAACTAGTGCTAGCTGTATACGTAACTGTTATACTATTCGTTGTGATTGTATTAGGTATTAATGCAAGAATGGTTGGCGTAAACATTTTTACATTAATGAAAATTTTAAAAGAAGAACTTATTCTTTCATTTACGACAGCAAGTTCAGAAGCTGTTTTACCTAATATAATGAGAAAAATGGAAGAGTTCGGTTGTCCAAAGGCAGTTGCCTCTTTCGTAATTCCGACAGGTTATACATTTAACTTGACTGGATCGGCTATTTATCAAGCGTTAGCGGCATTATTTGTTGCACAAATGTACGGTGTGCACATGTCACTGACAGAGCAAATAACGTTATTATTCGTTCTCATGTTAACATCCAAAGGTATGGCGGGAGTTCCAGGTGCATCGTTCGTTGTTGTATTAGCAACGTTAGGTTCAATGGGGTTACCACTAGAAGGTATCGCGTTAATTGCGGGAATTGACCGCATTTTAGATATGATTCGCTCATCTGTCAATGTATTAGGAAATGCATTAGCGGCCATTGTTATGTCGAAGTGGGAAGGCGAATTCGATAATGAGAAAGCAAAACAATATGTAGAAACAGTCAAAGAAACAAAAGCAGCATAAGAAATCGTTAAGGAGTGAATAATCATGGCAACATTAACTGAAGTTAAAAATGGTGTTCGAATGGAAAAAGACTTTTTAGGTGAAAAAGAAGTACCAAACTATGCGTACTACGGCGTACAAACAATGCGTGCAGTTGAAAACTTCCCAATTACAGGATACAAAATCCATGAAGGTTTAATTAGAGCGTTCGCAATTGTAAAAAAAGCTGCAGCGCTTGCTAATACAGATGTAGGAAGATTGGAATTGAACAAGGGCGGCGCGATCGCAGAAGCTGCTCAAGAAATTCTTGACGGGAAATGGCATGATCATTTCATCGTCGATCCAATCCAAGGCGGAGCAGGTACTTCAATGAACATGAATGCAAATGAAGTCATTGCCAATCGTGCTCTTGAATTATTAGGAATGGAAAAGGGAGACTATCATTATATTAGTCCAAATAGTCATGTAAACATGGCGCAATCAACAAACGATGCATTCCCAACGGCGATTCATATCGCAACATTAAACGCATTAGAAGGTTTATTACAAACGATGGGTTATATGCACGATGTATTTGAATTAAAAGCAGAACAGTTCGATCATGTGATCAAAATGGGTCGTACACATTTACAAGACGCTGTGCCAATTCGTCTTGGACAAGAATTTAAAGCGTACTCTCGTGTACTTGAACGTGATATGAAACGAATTCAGCAATCACGTCAACATTTATATGAAGTAAATATGGGAGCAACTGCAGTTGGTACAGGCTTAAATGCAGATCCAGAATATATTGAAGCAGTTGTAAAACATTTAGCTACAATTAGTGAACTACCACTAGTTGGTGCAGAAGACTTAGTAGATGCAACGCAAAATACGGATGCTTACACTGAAGTATCTGCAGCACTTAAAGTATGTATGATGAATATGTCTAAAATTGCGAATGACCTTCGCTTAATGGCATCAGGTCCACGTGTTGGCTTAGCGGAAATTATGCTACCTGCTCGTCAACCAGGTTCATCTATTATGCCAGGGAAAGTAAACCCTGTTATGCCAGAGGTAATTAATCAAATTGCGTTCCAAGTAATTGGTAACGACCATACAATTTGCCTTGCTTCAGAAGCAGGTCAATTAGAATTAAACGTTATGGAACCAGTACTTGTTTTCAACTTACTTCAATCAATTAGCATTATGAATAACGGTTTCCGTGCCTTTACAGATAATTGCTTAAAAGGAATTGAAGCGAATGAAGATCGCTTAAAAGAGTATGTTGAGAAGAGTGTAGGAATTATTACAGCCGTGAACCCTCATATCGGTTATGAAGCAGCAGCTCGCGTTGCGAAAGAAGCAATCGCGACAGGGCAATCCGTTCGAGAACTTTGTGTGAAAAATGGTGTACTGTCACAAGAAGACTTAGAGTTAATTCTAGATCCATTCGAAATGACGCACCCAGGGATTGCAGGAGCAACTCTTTTAAAGAAAAATTAAAAGAAGAGGGGGGACAAGCCCCTCTTTTTTGTTTACAATATAGAAATGCTATATATGAATAGAGGTAGGGATGTTATGAGCAAGTTTACAGTAGCTTCTAATGGTTCATTAGAAACGACATTAAGAGGAGTAGAAGTATTATCAACACCACTTTTAAATAAAGGGGTCGCTTTCACGCAAGAAGAAAGAGAAGAATTAGGTTTAAAAGGGTTATTACCGCCAGCGGTTTTAACATTGGAAGAACAAGCACGCCGAGCATACGAACAATTTTGTTCTCAGCCGGATGATTTATTAAAGAATGTATACTTAACAGCGTTACATGATCGAAATGAGGTATTATTTTATCGTATTTTAACAGATCATTTACGCGAAATGTTACCAATCGTCTATACACCAACTGTTGGTGTAGCGATTCAAAGATATAGTCATGAATACCGTAAACCACGTGGTGTGTATTTATCAATTAACGATCCGTCAGGTATTGAAGAAGCATTTGCCAATATTGGTGCAACAGCAGAAAATATTGATTTGGTCGTTGTAACAGATGGAGAAGGTATACTAGGAATTGGTGACTGGGGCGTTGGTGGTATTAACATCGCAATCGGAAAATTAGCTGTTTATACAGCCGCAGTTGGAATCGATCCTAGCCGCGTATTACCGGTAATTTTAGATGTAGGTACAAATCGTGAAGAATTATTAGACAATCCATTTTATATTGGAAATCGTCACCCTCGTATAACAGGTGAAGCTTACGATGAATTTATTGATACATTTGTACAAGCGGTAAATAAGCAATTCCCGAAAGCACTTTTACATTGGGAAGACTTCAGTTCTCGTAATGCACGAAAAATCTTAGATAAATATCGTCATGATATTTGTACATTTAATGATGATATTCAAGGTACAGGTGCAGTTTCGCTTGCGGCTGTATTATCGGCAGTAAAAGCTTCTGGTGTACCGCTAAGTGAACACCGCGTTGTTGTGTTTGGTGCTGGTACGGCTGGAATCGGTATCGCAGATCAAGTTAGAGATGCGATGGTCCGCGTAGGCGTATCAGAAGAAGAATCATATAAGCGTTTCTGGTGTATTGATCGTAATGGGTTAGTTACAGATAATATGGAAGATCTTCTTGATTTCCAAATTCCGTATGCAAGAAAAGAAGCGGAAGTAAGTGAGTGGAAACAAAATGGTGTGGTTGGACTTGCTGAAGTTGTGAAACATGTGAAACCGACAATTTTAATCGGTACATCAACTGTTGCTGGTGCATTTAAAGAAGAAATTATTAAAGACATGGCTTCTCACGTAGAAAGACCAATCATTTTACCAATGTCGAATCCGACGCCACTTGCTGAAGCAAAACCAGCCGATTTAATCGAGTGGACAGAAGGAAGAGCGTTAGTTGCAACAGGAAGTCCATTTGAACCAGTTACATATAACGGTGTAACGTATGTGATTGGACAATCAAATAATGCACTTATTTTCCCAGGTCTTGGTCTTGGAACAATTGTCGTACGTGCAAGCGTCATGACGGATGGAATGTTTGCAGCAGCAGCTGAAGCAGTTGCAAGTATGGTTGATACAAGTCAGCCAGGAGCACCTATTTTGCCAGAAGTTGAAGAGTTACGTAATATCTCGGAAATGGTAGCAATTGAAGTAGCGAAAGTTGCCGTTGCGGAAGGTGTTGCGAGAGAGAACTTAAGTGATAACGATATCAAGATTGCAGTGAAAGAAGCAATCTGGGAGCCTGAGTATCGCCAAATAAAAGCGGTAGAAAAGGTTACAATATAGAAATAAAGCCCGTTTATAATATAAGCGGGCTTTCACTTTTATTACTGAAAAAAGAGTATAGGAAGTGGCACCTTTGAATTGGAATCAATTATGGAAGAAAGATATATCTCTTTTAATTATATTAATGGTTGTTGTTCCGATTGCTGGAGAGCTTAATTTTCATCCTTTTAATGATACGTTTCGTGTTAGCTTTGGGACGCCGTTATTCTTCTTTTTATTACTATTTTTAAGAAGAATACCAGCAGCTGCTGCGGGTATTCTTGTCGGTATATGTGTAGTCTTATTCCGAGTATGCCTTGACTGGGTCATGCAAGGCTCATTTCATATGACAGAATCATTTTATTTGCGTTATCCTGTGTTCTTTTATTATTTTATTTATGGAAGTCTTTTTTCACTTTGTAGGGTGAATAAGTTTCATCAGAAGCCAATTGTTATTGGGTGCCTTGGAATTTCAATTGAAATTGTTGCAAGTATGTCGGAACTTGCGTTTTATCACATGTTAGTACTAGGTACAACAATAACAATTTCTGAAGTAAATAAACTCATCATTATTGCTATTTTCCGTAGCTTCTTTGCACTTGGCTTTTTAAATATGATGAATTTATATGAAACGAAATTAAAAGAATCACAAGTTAGAAAAGAAAATGAAAAAATGTTCATGCACCTTTCAAATTTATATGTAGAATCTGTTCATTTGAAAAAAACGTTACAAAATGCAGAATTAATTACACAAGAAGCGTATCAATTATATCGGAATTTACAAGCGAATGATGATTCCAGCAGTAAAACAGTATTGAAAATAGCAGGAGAAGTGCACGAAATAAAAAAGGATAATCAAAGGATTTTTGCAGGATTATCTAAACTGTTATTAGATAAAAATGTGGCTGAGTATGTAGAAGGTCATGAGCTTACAGAAATGATTGTAAGAATAAATGAAAAGTATGCTGAAATGTTAGAGAAAGATATACGTTTTTCTAAACATATAGAAGGTGAACACGCTGCATATCACGTGTATACAGTGCTATCAATCTTTAATAACTTAGTTGCGAATGCAGTTGAAGCAATTGAAGATAGAGGTCTCATTCGTATTAAGTTATATAAACGAGAAAAAAATGTAATCTTTGAAGTGATTGACGATGGCCCAGGTATCGCACAAAAGTATAAGAAATTAGTATTTAAGCCCGGGTTTACTTCAAAGTATGATCAAACAGGAACACCGTCCACAGGTATTGGACTTTCTTACATAGATGAAATGGTAACAGAGCTCGGCGGAGAAGTAAGGTTAGAAGACAATGAAAATGGGAACGGGTGTAAGTTTATCGTTTGTTTACCGGAGTGCAGTTTAAAGCGGGAAGGGGAATAGGTTTGTTTTATTATATTGTAGATGATGATGAAGTTTTCCGTTCGATGCTTTCGCAAATTATTGAGGATGGCGATCTTGGGGAAGTAATTGGAGAATCGGAAGATGGAGCGTTTATTGAAGCAGAACAGTTAAATTATAAAAAAGTGGACATTTTATTTATTGATTTACTAATGCCGATGAGAGACGGCATTGAAACAGTTCGCCATATAGCATCTTCATTTACTGGGAAAATTATTATGATTTCCCAAGTTGAATCGAAACAGCTCATTGGTGAGGCATATACACTTGGTGTGGAATATTATATTACAAAACCACTAAACAAAATAGAAGTAGTATCTGTTGTACGAAAAGTGATAGAACGTATTCGTTTGGAACGTTCTATATATGACATTCAAAAATCATTAAATAATGTGTTTCAGTGGGAAAAGCCGCAAATGCGTAGTGAAACAGTGCAAGAAGGGAAAAAGATATCAGATTCAGGACGCTTCTTACTATCAGAACTCGGTATTGCGGGAGAGAACGGAAGTAAAGATTTACTTAGTATGCTGGAATATTTAAATGGACAAGAAAAGGCGCAAACATTTGAATTTGGATTTCCTGCGTTGAAAGATATTTTTCACCAAATTACACTGAAAAAATTAGGGGAACTAGCTTCAGAGGCAGATATAGAAAAGGAGAGAAAAGCATCTGAACAACGTGTAAGAAGAGCGATTTATCAATCATTGAACCATTTAGCTTCTCTTGGACTAACAGACTTTTCAAATCCGAAATTTGAAAGTTATGCTCCGAAGTTTTTTGATTTCACTGTAGTTAGAAAACGGATGACAGAAATGACAAAGGATGGGATAGCGACTTCTGGCCATATACGAATTAATACGAAAAAATTTATTCAAGTGTTGTATTTTGAGGCGAAACGATTGATGGAGATAGAGTGAAAAGGTGCTTATAAATAAGCATCTTTTTTTGTTAAATCAACATTTTATATTTTCTCGTGAAGCATGTAAAATGTTAAGTAAGAGAAAATGGTTTTACATTAAGGAAGTGTCAAAACAATGAGTTTTACATTAAATAAATCGATTATTAAAGAAGTATGTGGAGAAACCTCATATAAAAGAGGCGAAGCTTATTATAAATCAAATAAAGTAATCGTGAATTACTATGATGAAACGAAAGAAATTTGTGAGGCGACGGTAAAAGGGAACGAGGATTTCCATGTTACAGTAGAAAAAGCTAAGAAAGGTGATGTTGTTGCGAGATGTAGTTGTCCTTCGTTAGCGTCTTTCCAAACGTACTGTCAACATGTTGCAGCTGTACTGATACAAATAAATTATAACCAGCAAACGGGTGAAATGGGCTCTGTTAGTAGCAGAAATGATCAATTAACAAACGGGATGTTTCAGTTGTTTGCAGACAAACCACTGCGGCCAAAAAGTAAACAACATCGTTTTGATACACGTGAAGTATTAGATGTTGCGTTTATATGTTCACCAGTAGCGACGAAAAGCGGTGGAGCTCTTCTTGGAATTCAGTTAAAACTTGCGAAAACATATTTTATAAATCATATTAGAGAATTTCTTTCTAACGTGGAGAAGAGAGAGACTTTTCATTGTTCCAATGAATTTACATACACGCCAGATGTACACAGTTTTAAACAAGAAACAGACGCAATTATACAACAACTCATTAAAATATATCATAACGAAAAAATGTATGAAGATGCACTAGAAGTACATGCAAAACAAGATGAAAGTATGATATTTATACCGCCAGCTTCGTGGAATGATATGCTTTCTGCACTTTCTAAAGCCGAGTATGTACAGCTGAAACAAAATGAGCAACTGTTTCAGGGATTACAAATTTCAAAAGGTTTATTGCCATTACATTTTGAGTTTACGAAAGGGAATAATGGCGGGTTTACCCTTCATATAGACGGTCTAAATCGTGTTCGAGTTATGGAGATGTATAACAACGCTCTTTACGATGGGAAATTATATCATTTACCTATGGAAGATTGTATGCGACTTATTGAATTGCAAAAGATGATGAGTCGCTCAAATAGCAATCAGTTTTATATTCCTGAAAATAAGATGGAACATTTCGTAGCGAAAGTTGTGCCTGGATTAATGAAACTTGGAACAGTGCGCATTGATGAAGTAATATCCGATCGTGTTGAAACGCCGTCGTTAAAAGCAAAGCTGTATTTAGATCGAGTGAAAAATCGTTTGTTAGCAGGTCTCGAATTTCATTATGGAAACGTCGTGATTAATCCGCTAGAGGAAGACGGGCAACCTTCTGTTTTTAATCGTGATGAGAAAAAGGAAAAAGAGATTTTAAACATTATGAGTGACAGTGCTTTTGCGAAAACAGAAGGTGGATACTTTATGCATAATGAAGAAGCTGAGTATAACTTTTTATATCACATTGTTCCAACGTTAAAAGGTTTAGTTGATATTTACGCGACAACAGCAATCAAATTACGTATTCATAAAGGGGATACAGCGCCACTTATTAGAGTGAGAAGAAAAGAAAGAATTGATTGGTTATCATTTCGTTTTGATATAAAAGGAATACCGGAAGCGGAAATCAAAGGAGTATTAGTCGCTCTTGAGGAGAAACGTAAATATTACCGATTAGCGAATGGTTCTTTATTATCACTAGAGAGTAAAGAATTTAATGAAATTAATCAGTTTGTAAAAGAATCAGGTATTCGAAAAGAATTTTTACATGGGAAAGAAGTGAATGTTCCACTTATTCGGAGTGTAAAATGGATGAACGGACTTCATGAAGGTAATGTTTTAAGTTTGGATGAGTCTGTTCAAGATTTAGTTGAAAGCATTCAAAACCCGAAAAAATTAAAGTTTACAGTGCCACAAACTTTAAATGCTGTAATGAGAGAGTATCAAGTATACGGATTTGAGTGGATGAAAACACTCGCCTATTACCGTTTTGGCGGTATTTTAGCAGACGATATGGGACTTGGAAAAACGCTGCAAAGTATTGCTTATATAGATTCTGTTCTGTCTGAAATTCGAGAGAAGAAGCTGCCTATATTAGTCGTTTCACCGTCCTCGCTTGTTTATAATTGGTTTAGTGAATTGAAAAAATTCGCTCCACATATTAGAGCAGTTATTGCAGATGGAAATCAGACAGAACGGCGAAAAATCTTAAAAGATGTAGCAGAATTTGATGTCGTAATTACGTCATATCCATTACTGAGAAGAGATATAAGATCGTATGCGAGGCCGTTTCATACACTATTTCTTGATGAAGCACAGGCGTTTAAAAATCCGACAACGCAAACTGCAAGAGCAGTGAAAACAATTCAAGCTGAATATCGTTTCGGACTAACGGGAACGCCTGTAGAAAATTCATTAGAAGAGTTATGGTCTATCTTTCATGTCGTATTTCCAGAATTATTACCAGGAAGAAAAGAATTCGGTGATTTAAGGCGTGAAGATATTGCGAAGCGCGTAAAACCGTTCGTATTAAGACGACTAAAAGAAGATGTATTACAGGAGCTTCCAGATAAAATAGAGCACTTACAGTCATCGGAGTTATTACCAGATCAAAAGAGATTATATGCTGCTTACTTAGCGAAATTAAGAGAAGAAACATTAAAGCATTTAGACAAAGATACGTTACGTAAAAATAAAATTAGAATTTTAGCTGGCTTAACGAGATTAAGACAAATATGTAATCATCCGGCTTTATTCGTTGATGATTACAAAGGGAGTTCAGCTAAGTTTGAGCAACTGTTAGACATACTAGAGGAATGTAGAAGTACTGGTAAGAGAATTTTAATCTTTTCTCAATTTACGAAGATGCTGTCCATTATTGGTCGTGAATTAAATCGTCAAGCAATTCCATACTTTTATTTAGACGGAAATACACCTTCGCAAGAACGTGTAGAACTATGTAATCGATTTAACGAAGGAGAAGGGGACCTATTCCTCATTTCTTTAAAAGCTGGTGGTACGGGTCTTAACTTAACGGGTGCCGATACGGTTATTTTATATGATTTATGGTGGAATCCAGCTGTTGAACAACAAGCAGCAGATCGGGCATATCGAATGGGGCAAAAAAATACAGTACAAGTTATTAAATTAGTAGCACACGGAACCATTGAGGAAAAAATGCATGAACTACAAGAGAGTAAGAAAAATTTAATCGCTGAAGTGATTGAGCCAGGAGAAGAGAAATTATCATCCATCACGGAGGAAGAAATTCGAGATATTTTAATGATCTAATAAAGAAAGCTATGCCTTCAAATGTATGAGGGCATAGCTTTTTTGTTGTAATAATTATATTTTGTTTTGTACAAAGTAAAGAAATCAAATGTTATTTCAATTATTTCTTTGTACCTTTACTTTTGTATGGTTTTGCAGCTTTCTTTTTCTTTGCGCTTGATTGCCAACGGTTCCATCCTTTACTTCCTGTACCTTGTCCTACACCTTTTTTCGGTTTTGCTTTCGTTTTACTCATATGATCACTCCGTTATATAAAAATCTTATTTGATAATAGTCAATGATTTAGAAAATACTCTTTATAAATGACTATGTTTGTTTTAAGTAAAAACAAACTGCTTGAATGCTATAGTATATCATGAATTTGCAAGTAAACTGAAAGGAATTACAAAGAAAATGAAAATAATACGAAATACTGCGGATTCTATATTTCGGACGATTACATTAATTGTTGTATATATGTTAGTTTCTGTTAGTGAAACGTTTTTTGGAATGCCCAGACAAAAGAAGTAAAGAAGGTATATTGGAAACAATCAATAAAGCCGTAAAATAAAGAATTGAAAAATATTTTGAAACTTTTTGTTGACTTTATTTATTTTTTGTATAGAATAATCATTAATAAAATGTTTCAGAGATGTGACAACAAAACGACTATGAAAGGACGAGTAGTAGTAGGATGTAGTCTAAGCGAGTCAGGGGTGGTGTGAGCCTGATACGAAGCCTATTATGAAGAACCTCCTGGAGTTGCTAACCGAAATCCTTGATAGGAAAGTAGACTTAGCCGGGAACTTCGCCGTTACAAGAAGAACAGTATCGAGATATTTCATCTCCGTATTGTATAAGTGAGCAACCTCTGTTGCTAATTTGGGTGGTACCGCGGAACCAAAGCCTTTCGTCCCAGTTTTTTGGGAAAGAAGGGCTTTTTTTGTTGGCTTCTTTTCACAACATCCAAACATTTTAGGAGGAAACCACCATGTATCAATCATTAATGACAGTAAGAGAGACTCAAATCGCAATTAAGGAAGTTAAAACATTTTTCGAGGATCAATTAGCAAAACGACTTGAACTATTCCGTGTATCTGCACCATTATTCGTAACGAAAAAATCAGGACTAAACGATCATCTAAACGGTGTAGAACGTCCAATTGAATTTGATATGTTACACTCAGGAGAAGAATTAGAAATTGTGCACTCACTAGCGAAGTGGAAACGATTTGCACTGCATGAATATGGATATGAAGCTGGTGAAGGTTTATATACAAACATGAACGCAATCCGTCGTGATGAAGAACTTGATGCAACACATTCTATTTACGTTGACCAATGGGATTGGGAAAAAATCGTTCAAAAAGAATGGCGTACTGTAGATTACTTACAAAAAACAGTACTAACAATTTATGGAATATTCAAAGATTTAGAAGATCACTTATTTGAAAAATATCCGTTCCTTGGGAAGTATTTACCAGAAGAAATTGTGTTCGTTACTTCTCAAGAACTAGAAGATAAATATCCAGAATTAACACCGAAAGATCGTGAACATGCAATTGCAAAAGAACACGGTGCAGTCTTCATTATCGGAATTGGTGATGCACTTCGTTCAGGTGAAAAGCATGATGGACGCGCAGCTGATTATGATGATTGGAAATTAAACGGTGACATCTTATTCTGGCACCCAGTGCTACAATCTTCATTTGAATTATCATCAATGGGAATTCGTGTTGATAGTAAATCACTTGATGAACAGTTAACAAAAACAGGTGAAGACTTTAAACGTGAGTATGATTTCCATAAAGGTATTTTAGAAGATGTACTCCCATTAACAATTGGTGGTGGTATCGGACAATCAAGAATGTGCATGTACTTCTTACGAAAAGCACATATCGGTGAAGTTCAATCTTCTGTATGGCCGGATGATTTACGTGAAGCTTGCAAGAAAGAAAACATTCATCTGTTTTAATAGAAGTAAGAGAGGATAACTCAAAGAGTTATTCTCTCTTTTTTATTGTGTAAACGAGTGGTTTGCAGCGGATTTTACCAATAGTTTCTTTCTTTTTTATCTCCCATTATGTCATAATTTGTTAAAGGAGGGAACGTTATAAGCTTAGGAGAACAGTTAAAAAAACTACGAGAATCAAAGGGATTTTCACAAGAGGATGTTGCTAAAAAGATTGGCGTGACGAGACAAGCGGTATATAAAGTGAAACTTTAATCAGTGGGCGATTTATCCTACTGATTATTAGTTGAACCAATCGGGCTTTTATAGGCAGTTAATCGCATCTGGCTGCCTTGATTATGCTTAAAAGCTTTGATGAGATTTACTGCCTGTTAAAGCGGGGTAAGTGGGAAAATGATAAAAGTTATCCGGATATTGATAATTTAATTTTACTAAGTGAAATGTACAATGTTACGCTCGATGAGTTAATAAAAGGGAATCAAAACATTAAAGAAAAAATACATATTGATGAAGAAGATGAGGATTTTGAGAAAGAGAACGAATTTGGTTTTTATATTGGATTTGGTTTGTTAATTATGAGTGCTTTCGTTGATTATGAAAAAATACAGGTGGTTGTATTAGGAGTTGCATTATTCATGATGGTATTTTACTCGGATGTGAAGAAAGTTATTTTGAATGAATATAGATCGTTTTTTCATGGGAAAGAGCGATAAAATATAAAATGAGAAGAGTCAGTTATATTTCCTAGGAAAAGGTAAAGTGAACAATTAAAATGTTTCATAATGATTTTAGGATGTTAGTGATATGTTAAAGAGCCGTGTGGATAGGGTCTTGAAATCTATGTGTAAAATGAAAATACATTTTTTAAAGTTCAAACAAGCATAACCACGTTCTAGAGTGAGGACGTGGTTAAAAATATAGTAGTTTCATTTATAATACATCACTTACTTGTTACCGAGTTCTTCCGCTAAACCGATTAAAATCCCTTCGGTTCCACGAATGTAGCAGAGACGGTAAGAGTTCTCGTATTGAACTACTTCGCCAATGAGCTGGGCACCATGCTTAGTAGTAAGCCTAGATACCATTTCGTCAATGTCTTCAACGGTGAACATGACGCGCAAATAACCGAGGGCGTTTACAGGAGCTGCCCGGTGATCTGCTATAGCGGACGGGGTAAGAAATCGCGAAAGTTCAATTCGGCTATGGCCATCTGGAGTTACCATCATAGCAATCTCTACGCACTGCGAACCGAGTCCGGTTACGCGACCAGCCCATTCACCTTCGACAGTGGCACGCCCTTCGAGTTTTAACCCAATCTCCTCGAAGAAAGAGATTGCATGATCAAGTGATTCTACAACGATGCTAACATTGTCCATTCTGAGTAATTTATTTTTTGACATTGTCTTTATCTCCTTATATGTAAAAGTGTGTTATCTAATCATCTTCTTAATTATACTATTAAAAAGTTACAAATTCCTTTCAAACAAAAAACAGCTTGTCACAGTATAGGGAAATGTGACAAGCTGTTTTTAAGTATGTCATATAGTATCTTGTTAACAAACAATACCGAGACTGCCTTGCAAAAATATTTCTATCCTGTACGACATTAAATGATCCGATTGTTGTATAGAATTAATTGTATTTTTTAAATGACACATAAATTTCTTGTCACTCTATATGATGCAAAACAGCTTTCTATTTTTAATAGGAAGGAAATAGATTCATATAATTTGTTTTAAGTAGTACCGCTGGAAATTAACTCATTTGTACTAAAGGCACAATTTTCGCCATAAATGATTGATGCAGCGCCTCAACACCTGTTACTAAATGAAGGCGGTCAATAACGACAGACACTTTAATTTCTGATGTACTTACCATTTTAATATGAATATCTTCTTCTTTTAAAGTAGTGAACATATTCGCAGCAACACCTGGATTAGAGACCATACCAGATCCTACAATTGATACTTTTGCTAAATGATTTTCATATTCTACTGATTCATAGTGAAGTGCCTCTTGATTTTGTTCCAATACTTCTAATGTTTCTCTTAAATCATTAGAATGGATGGAGAAGGAGAGATGAACAGTTCCTTCATTTGTAATACTTTGAATGATGATATCTACATTAATATGTGCCGCTGCTAATGTAGAGAAAACTGTTGAAAGCGAGCCTTGTTCCAATCCTTTCAATGTGATACGTGTAATATTATCTTCAAATGCAATACCTTTAACGATTGATTGTTGTTCCATGTTACATTCTCCTTTTACAATTGTTCCATTTTCTTGTTCCATACTTGAGCGAACTTCTAAAATGACATTATGATTTTTAGCAAACTCAACAGCACGCGGGTGTAATACACCAGCACCGAGGTTTGCAAGTTCTAACATTTCGTCATAAGAAATTTCATCTAATTTATAAGCATCTTTTACAACTCGTGGATCCGTCGTATATACGCCAGTCACATCTGTGTAAATATCACATTTTGTTGCGTTCAGTGCAGCAGCTAATGCAACAGCAGTTGTATCAGAACCACCGCGTCCAAGCGTTGTAATTTCATGGTTTTCACTAACGCCTTGGAAGCCAGCTACGATAACAATCGTACCTTCAGCAAGATAAGATTGAATTCGATCTGTATGAATGTCAGTAATCCGTGCACTATTATGTACAGATTCTGTCGTAATACCAGCTTGCCATCCTGTTAATGAAATTGCGTTATAACCTTTTGCTTGTAGTGCCATCGTTAATAATGAAATAGTCACTTGCTCTCCTGTTGATAGAAGCATATCCATTTCGCGTTTACTCGGATTTTCTGTAATCGCGTTAGCGAGTGCGACAAGTTCATCTGTACTTTTTCCCATTGCCGAAACGACAGTGACGATACTATGTCCTCTTTCATATTCTTCAATAATTAAATTTGCTACATGTTGAATGCGCTCAACGCTTCCGACAGAAGTGCCACCAAATTTTTGTACAATCGTTTCCATTACGAATTCCTTCTTTCATCCATTTTTAAGAATAGATTAGGACATATATAAATCCCAATATTCCTGTAGTTACCAGAGAAAAACAAAAAACACCATCTCAAATAAGTGAGGATGGTGCTGTTACAGGAAAAGGGAAACAGAAAACGGAGCTAATAAAAAAACCGCCAAAAAAGGAATACCATAAAAATGATATCTCTTTTTTGTAGATAGCTCTTCATACATACACGTCTGTACATATGACAGTTCTGTTTCTATTCGAAAACAGCCCCAATCGATACATACAGAGAAATATATCGATTTCGGCAATACTTCCTTTCATCTAATTTCATAGACATCTCTGTGTCTCCATTAGAATACTCATAAGTATCGCAACCTCTATCTCACGTTTTAGGCGAGAGTGTTTGATTTATGAAGTTGTTGGTAACATTTGTTTTATAATAATTTAAATTTTTCGAGGAATCAAGTGTTTTATATATATTTTAAAAATTCTATCTTTTTATGAGAAAGTTTGTGAAAAATGTAGCAAAATAAATGTATTACATGTACATTAAAATTATAGTTCATTGGAGGTGGAAGAATGAAAAGGAAAAAGCCTATTTATGTTTCAACAGAAATGAACACAACAATGGAGAAATTATGGGAATACACGCAAGAACCACATATACATACAGAATGGGATGCTCGCTTTACTGAAATTTCATATTTAGAGAAAAAAGAAGGAGAACCACAGAAATTTTTATATAAAACAAAAATCGGATTTGGACTTGAAATAGCTGGAGAAGGGGAATCGATAGGTGAAATAAGAAAAGAAACAGGTGAACGGATTTCTTCTTTAAAATTTTGGACAGAAAATCAATTATCACTTATTCAAATAGGGCGTGGTTATTGGAAGTATACACCGTGTAAAGAACACATTCATTTTGAGACGCAATATGATTATGATACGAGGTTTGGTCGTATAGGGAATGTAATAGATTTTTATATGTTTCGGCCGTTATTGGGCTGGGCGACTGCTTGGAGTTTTGATGCTTTAAAATTATGGTTAGAAAAGGGGCTTCACCCTAGACTAGTAATTAGAAAAACAATGACATATTGGCTCGTATGTTTTTTATTTGCTTTTGTATGGATGTATCAAGGAATAGTACCGAAACTAGTGTTTACTCATTCAGAAGAAGTAAAAATGCTATTTGTGATGATTGGTTCAACTGAACATAGTATTTTTGTGCTTAAAATAATTGGATTGCTAGAAATTATTTTTGGTGTTCTATGGCTGTTGCCATTTCCAAAACGAAAAGTATTTTTCGTACATATTTTTATGTTAATAGTCTTAACGATAGCGGCAGGGTTTACGAATATCGTAAGCTTTACAGAGCCGTTTAATCCAATTACATTAAACGTTCTACTAATGGGGTTATCGATTGTCGGTTATATAAATAGCTTCGATTTGCCAAGTGCAAAAAATTGCAAGAGGACGAGAAAGGGATAATGTATGGTTAATATTTACGAAAGACTATTAGGGGATTCTTATAAAAAACTTCATCCGAAATTACAGAAACGTTATGAGATTACAGAAGAAAATAGCTTTACTGGAGAAGGAAAGATGGATGAAATTTACGGTGGTTCTTTTTTCGTAAAATTCATATTAAAAATTGCATCGAAGTTTCGAATATTTTTCTCTGAGAGAGGTAAGGGAGTGCCATTTACAATACATAATACCGCTGAGCGTGATGAACATGGACATGAACTTGTGCGGTGGAATCGTACTTTTTATTTTCATAATAAGAAAAGATATTTTAATGCGGTAATGAAACTTGATGAAAATGAAATTGTAGATTATTTTGGTGAACCACATTTACTCGTCTCTACATTGAATTTTCATATTGATGAATTAGGGGCAATGCATATTTCTTCAAAGAAACAATGGTTGTACATGTTTGGAAGAAAAATCTCTTTACCGAAACTTTTATACGGAGAGGCAAACATTGTTGAAAGTTATGATGACGAATTACAATGTTTTCGAATTCATGTTCAAGTACGAAATCCGTTAATGGGTTCGCTATTTTCATATAAGGGAACGTTTGTGGAAAGGAAATAAACGATATGAGAAATATAATATTGGGTCTTGCTTGTTATATTGTTTTTCTAATATGTGAGTGGCCCGATGTAAATCCTGTTGAAGCAATTATATTATTATCTATTTTGTTATGTATACCGATGTCTTTTTGTATTATTGATAAAAGAGCAAGAAATGGATCATATGTATTATTTTATAAATCCGTATCGTTTTTATATCCGATAGCGGCAATTTGTGCAATGTTATCATTTGTAACAAATCAATATTTATTTGCGATAATTTGGTTTGTATATACGGGGAGCGTTGCGTTATTTGGTATAAATAGATTACTAGAAAGAGGATGGAAACCGTTAGAAGAGACAGCTATCGATAGTGCGTTTATTTATTTGTTTTTAGGTGGTTTCTGGTTTTTTGCTTCAGTAGCAAAGATTTCGATTATGCAGTTTACTTCTGACATTGTTTTACTCACAGCTGCACACTTTCATTATTCGGCGTTTCTATTGCCATTATCAGCTGGTTTAATAGGGCGGAAGAGAGAAAAGAGCAGTAAAGTATATGATGCAATTATGTTTATTATAGTCATTTCACCGATGACAGTTGCGATTGGAATTACGTACTCAAGGGTATTTGAATTTTTTGCAGTGTTCCTATATTTATGTGCGATTTATGGTTATGGGATTTATGTTTGGCGCACGAAATTTAATGCTATCAGCGCAAAGATTCTCCTAATCATATCGTCTAGTACACTCATGGTAACAATTATGTTTTCACTTATATACTCGTATGGGAATTTGAAATATGTAATGACGATTACAATTGCCCAAATGGTTTGGATTCACGGTGTTGTTAATGGGATTGGAGTAGCGCTACCGGCATTTGTCGGCTGGATGATTGAAAAAAGTGTTCCGAACTATAAATATTACGGCAAACCAATGAGTAGATTAAGAGGAAAGGCGACAGTTGGTGAAGCATTTTTACATAACGGAAATGTAATAGATAGCAAGGAGTACAAGGGTTTAGTTGATAAAATGGATGATTTTCATAGTGAGGCATTTGATACGGCGAAGATTCCTGTAAGCATTATTCGTTTTTATGAAAATACAACAGCGTATAAGTTACAATCGCATATTAAATGGACTCGTTGGTTCCGCCCGTTCGCATTTTGTTATGAAAAAATGAGTAAGCGTGTAGGACAAATACATTTAGGAATGGGCGGCAAGTGGGAAACAATGCACGGCTCTATCATAGGGGTAATGGATGAGAAGGATGGAAGAAAGAATGTAAGGGCTTGGCTAAGAAAAAATGAAACAGGGGAGTCTATTTTTTTAGCCTTGTATTCAATGCATACATATAAGAGCGATACATATATGAATATCGCATTGCCTTTACCATATTCGAATATGACGGGGGTTTTAAAATTACGCAATGATAATAATGATTTAATTATTACTAGTAAGCTGAGAAGAAATGGTAAGGGAGATGAGGGGATCTATTTACATACTCGTTTCTTTACAATCCGTTTACCGTTAGCTGAGACGTTTATTATTAAAGAGGGTGCAAATCAAATGTTAGAAGCTAACCATAAAATGTGGATATTCGGAGTTAAGTTTTTAGAAATTGATTATGAGATTAAGAAAATAGAGGAGAAGTAAGAAAAGCTTGGAGAGATTCCAAGCTTTTTTACGTATGGGTAATAGTCATAGCAACTTGTTTATCTAAGTCATTGTCCCAAATACGTTGAATTTCAAACGTACCTTTTTCAAAAAATAATGGAAATCTTTCTTTAAACCAATCTTGCATAGGGAGACTTAGTGCTGTATCGATTGGTACCCATAATAATTCACCTTCAGGAGGGTTCATAAGAAGCTCACCTCCAAATGAATCTGTCCAATAGTTAAATACCATATATCGAACATTTTCTTTCAGATTTACGTATTCATCTAATCCTTTAAAAGTTAAATTTGAAACAAGTAATCCAGTTTCTTCTTTTACTTCTCGTTTAGCAGCTTGAACGATACTTTCTGGAAAATCTACTTTACCGCCAGGAGCGATGTAACCAGGAAAGCCTAGATGATCGGGACGTTGTATTAGCAATACTTCGTTATTCCGCTGAATCATACACATTGTATACATACGGTGTTCTATATCTTTCCAGTTTTTGCTCATACGAATCTCTCCTCTTAAAAAATAAGAATCTTATCGTTTTTAACTATAGTTATTTATGTCAAAAAATACAATAATAAGACAAAATTATACAAAAAATAAATTGACTATTATTAATTTTCATAACTATAATTAGTGTGTTACATAAAAATATTGTACTTGAGAGGGGAATATATTCTATGAGAAATAGAATAATCGCAGCAGGAGTAATTGCAGCTAGTATATTATCTTATTCATCTAGTAGTTTCGCGCAAACGAAAAAATTTCCAGATGTCCCAGCTAAACATTGGGCAGAAGACTCTATTTACTATTTAGTAGAGAAAGGTGCAGTTACAGGTAACGATAAAGGAATGTTTGAGCCAGGAAAAGAAATCACTCGTGCAGAAGCAGCTACAATGATGGCTAAAATCTTAAACTTACGAATCGATACAAATGCTAAACCATCTTTCGGTGATTCTCAAAACCAATGGTATACTCCATTCATCGCAGCCGTAGAAAAAGCTGGCGTTGTTAAAGGGAAAGGAGCGGGCGTATTCGATCCAACTGGGAAAATTGACCGAGTTTCAATGGCAGCGATGCTTGTTGAAGCATATAAATTAGAGGCAAAAGTAAAACAACCAGTACAAACAAAATTTGCAGATTTAAATGATAGTTGGGGGAAAGATAAGGCCAACATTTTAGTAGAATTAGATATTTCACAAGGTGTAAATAAAACAGAGTGGTTACCTAATAAAACTGTAACGAAAGCAGAAGCAGCGAAGTTTATTGCAAAGTCAGACTCGCTTAAAATAGGTAATCCTTTAGTAGAACAGGTGATTATTATTGATCCTGGCCATGGAGGAACAGACCCTGGGAAGGCAACGCAAGGATTACATGAAAGTGATATTGTATTAGATACTTCTAAAAGATTACAAAGTTTACTAGAGAAGAATACTCCATTTCGTACGATGTTAACGCGTGAAACAGATATTCGTCTTGGCGAAAAACAAGGAGAAGACCTTAAAAATCGTGTGGATTTCGCGAAAGAACATAATGGAGATATTTTTGTAAGTATACATGCAAATGCTTCTCAAAACCATGATGGATATGGAACAGAAACTTTTTATTATAAAGGATCTGAAAAGAAAGAATTAACTGAGCGTGAAAAAGATAGTTATATGTTAGCTAATAAAATACAAAAGAGATTAGTTAAAGCACTAGATACAAGAGATCGTGGTGTGAAACCAGAAGACTTTTATGTACTAAGAGAAAATGAGATGCCAGCAGTACTAACGGAGCTAGCATTTTTAGATAATAGCACGGATTATGAGAAGTTAGCTTCAGAATCTGGAAGACAAATAGCTGCTGAGGCAATTTATGCCGGGATTTTAGATTATTATGAGTGGAAAGGCTTCGATGTTTCTAAATCTCGTTTAACGAAATAATAATGTTGATTGCTAGGCCCATCGTCTATATAAAGATGGGCTTTTTATGTAATTTTGTATTGGAATAAAAAGATATATCGTATTATGCTGATTATAAATAAAATAATGGTAGATTAGTTTATTTGTATCACGTATACTTTTACTGTTGACTATTTAAGAGTTTGTTAGTTTAATAGGGAAAATTATACGATAAAGGGAGGCAAGTTAACACGGGACAAGCATATACATAACGTGTTAAAAAATTTATGAAAAAAGTTATTTCTAATGTGTTAGCAGTGACAGTCGCGCTTCAAGTAGTGATGGCTCCAGCAACTTCGTTTGCATCTACAAAGGAATTTCCAGACGTTCCGAAAAATCATTGGTCATTTGAAGCGATTACTGATTTAACGTCAAAAGGGGTTATTGCAGGCTACGATAATGGTAAATTCGGCTTCGGAGATGTTGTAACTCGTGAGCAAGTAGCGGCATTAATGTATCGTGCATTAAAACCAGAAACTAAAGAAGCTTATAAAAATCCATACTCTGATATTAGTGCAGGAACGACGATGTTCCCAAAAGAAATTTTGGCATTAACAGATATGGGGATTTTCGTAGGTGATGATAAAGGGACATTTAGACCGAAAGAATCGTTAACTCGTGCTGAGATGTCTGTTATTTTGCAAAGAGCATTTAAATTAGAAGTAAAAGCACCACATACATTTAATGATATAGATGCAACACACTGGTGGGCAAAAGAAGGAATTAGTGCATTGCAATCTAATGGTGTATCAGTAGGGAATGGGCTTGGAGGATTTGATCCATCAGGTGTATTAACACGTGAAAGCTATGCACAACTATTATATAGAGCAATGCAACTAAAAAAAGATGTTCCTGAGGAACAACCATCATATATCAATCTAGATGTGACATTACCATCTAACGTAACTGCGCAAGAGATTGATAATTTTATTGGAAAATCTCATTCGGATAGTCCACTTATTGGAACTGGTAAAGATTTTATTCAAGCACAAAATGAGTATGGTGTGAGTGCATTATATTTAGCAGCACATGCAATCTTGGAATCTGGTTACGGTAAATCAGAAATTGCATATCGTAAACATAATTTATTTGGTTTAAGAGCATATGATCGCGATCCATTTGCATACGCAAAATATTTACCATCATACAAGGACAGTATTTCTTACAATGCTGATTATGTAAGAAAGAATTACTTAGAAAAAGGTGCTGATCATTTTAATGGTTACACATTGCCTGCTATGAATATTAAGTATGCAACAGATAAAGAATGGGCTGGCAAAATTGCTAATCTTATGGAGCGTATTAAACCGTTCAACAAGAAAGATTATGAAAATGTAAAACGATTACCGAAAAATCCTAATACATTGAATGTAGAGGCATTAGGAAAAGAAATCCCATATAAAGATTATGCAAAAGGTGCAACAGCTACTATTCAATTAGTAGGTTCTTACTACCAAGTGCCGTATCCATTTGGCTATACAATTAAGAGTGTCCCAAATATTACACAAAATGAAGTTGGAAAATTAGAAAACGGTAAGAAAGTAAATATATATCGTGAAGATCCAAACGGCTTTGTAGAATTTTCATTTGAAAATACTCAAGAAAAGTATTGGACATTGAAGAAAAACTTAAAAATATAAATAAAAAAGGTGTTTTCACTTATGAAAACACCTTTTTTATTTATATTTAACATGTAATATTTTTAGATTCATTATGTGTTTCTTTTTTATGTTTTTACCAATAATTTAACAATTTCATATATAATTATAAGTATTTAAGATTGAATTTTCTGTTTTTTTTGTTTTAGTGTTAAATTAATTTGAAAAGAGGAGAGATATATGCAAGGAGAAATACAAACAGAGAAAAATTTAAGTTATATTGGTAAATTGTTATTGCCAGTTAAAGCGTCACCACATTTTAAATTTTTATGGATTGGGCAATTGCTTTCGACTTTAGGTAGTTCGATAACGATGGTTATTTTGCCAGTCGTTGTATATTCATTCACTGGTTCAACAGTTGTAATGGGAATGACTATGGCAATGTACATGCTTCCTAATATTCTTGCGTTACCGTTTGCTGGATTAGTCGTAGATCGAATGGATCGGGTGAAAGTAATGTTATTTACAGATATCATTCGCTGCATATTAATGCTATTACTTGCAACACTTATATTTATGGATGTTTTAACAATTCCACTTCTATATGTACTCGTAGCATTATATGGACTTATGGAAGGGATATTTCAGCCAGCGTATGCGGCCGTAAGAGCAAAAGTATTTGTACCGGAAATTCGAAATGCAGCCAATGCATTAACTCAAATGAGCAATCAAGGTATACGACTAATTGGACCGGCTCTTGGAGGCTTGATCGTTTCAGTTGCCTCTGCCGGAATAGGGTTTGGGCTAGATGCAGTAACTTATTTGCTATCATTTTTCTGTTTATTATTTTTAAGAGAAATAAAGTTTAAAAAAGTAAACCATATTGAAAGAAGAAAGGTCGATTACAAACACGAGTTTATGGAAGGTGTTTTCGTTTTAAAAAGTCATCCGTGGCTATGGATTACAATTTTAGTCTTTTCTTTCATCAATATTTGTTATGCAGGAATTATCGTCGTATTAATTCCATGGCTATTTAATGTTCATCATCATTTTGAAGCATACGTGTATGGATTAGGAATGGCATCCTCTGGTGTTGGAGCTGTCATTGCTGCGCTAATATTTGGCGGGAGAGAACGGTGGCATAAGCGGGGATTACTTGCCTATGGTGGTGTTTTAATAAGTGGCTGTGCGCTTTTAATAATGCCGTTTATTGATTGGGCACCTGCTTTAATTGCATTAATGGCAATAGAAGGTTTCGGTATGATGATATTTGGACTCATTTGGGAAACAAGTTTACAAGAGCTTGTGCCAGAAGAAGCATTTGGAAGAGTGGCAAGCCTTGATATGTTAGGTTCATTTGCTTTACTGCCACTAGGTTATGTAGTTGTAGGATGGTTAGCTACTGTCATAGGTGGTGAGATAACGATTATAACACTAGCTATTTTAGTACTTGTAACAATTGGAGTAGCATTATGTGTGCCGAGTATTCGAAGATTTGATTGATGATATAAGGGAAGGGGGAACGACTTATATGCTTATAGAAAATTTGAAAGACCATAGTCGCAAAGGAATTGGACAGCCAATATACTTTGCAGGAAAAGGTCTTTGAAGCAAAAAATTTCACAGTCTATATCGCTACCCACAGAGAAAATAGTCTAGCTTATAACTTACTCGTATTAATAAGGCATCTTTATAATGAAAATCCCTCCGTACATATTTGGCATAAGAAAATTAGTATGGAAGCAACAGAACTGTAAATTACAAAAGAAGTGACAGAAGCAATTCAATCTGGTTTTGTAAATGAAGAGTAAGCCCTAATCAAATTAGAGCTTACTCTTCATTAAATACAAATGTTTCTTTCATTTGTTTACTTTCATTTACCGGATGGCCGTTGTAAGAGAAGTTCTTTTCTTCCCAAGTTATGACGACTTTGAAATTATGGCTATTAAAGTCTAATGGGAATGCGATGTGATCAAAGCTTGTCTCACTTTTTGAAACGTTGTTATTTAAAGCGGTAGAATTAAAAGTAGCTTTAGAGGTAGGAGTGTTATCAAGTATTTCCACAGCTACGTTGGATACATCATTACCGATGTTTTTTACGAGTAAACTGTATGTATCGTATACAACTTGTTTTGGCTGCACAGCTTGCTTGTTTGTGTTATGAGATTTATCAATTTCGATATACCACTGTTTAGACTTTGATGCAATTGGTAGTGATTGAAATGTGTATGCACTAGCTTGTATTGGTAGTGCTAAACAGATTAATGCAAAGAGAGAAAATATTTTTCGTTTCATTTTTAGAGAGCTCCCATTCTGTAACGGATTTATTTATTATTATCCTCTCTTTATGTGAGTATATACCATATAATGTAAGGTGGAATTTATGGCACTCATGAATGTAATTTACATTTTAAATGATTGAACATATCTTATATTATAGGTGCAGTTATTATGGTGATATGAACTGCTGTATTCTTTATGAAAGCTGCGTAGAGATTCTTCTAATGTGAAAAAATTCCCAAAAATATGTTAAAATAACATTGTCATACAACAAGGGGGATTTGTTTTATGGAACATGGATATCTTGCTAAAGTAGACTTAACGAAAAAAATTGAATCAAAATCTAAGTACAATAAGAAACTTGAAAAATATCAAAGGCATTTATTAGCATTACAGCAAATAGTGAAAGAAGAAAAAATTGCAGTTATGCTCGTTATGGAAGGTTGGGATGCAGCTGGAAAAGGTGGAGCGATTAAACGAGTGACTGAGCATCTTGATCCACGTGGTTTTCAAGTAACTCCAATCGGAGCACCTGCACCTCATGAAAAAAGGTATCATTATTTGCAACGCTTCTGGCGGAAACTTCCTCAATACGGGCAAATCACCATTTTTGATCGCTCATGGTACGGCCGTGTGTTAGTTGAGCGTGTTGAGGGTTTTGCTTCAAAGGAAGAGTGGACGAGAGCCTATGATGAGATTAATGATTTTGAAAAACTATTAACAGATGATCATTATATAATCGGGAAGTTTTTCTATCATATTAGTAAAGATGAACAATTAAAGAGGTTTAAAGATAGAGAGAACAATCCTTTGAAAAGATGGAAAATTACAGATGAAGATTGGCGTAACCGTGAAAAATGGGATGAGTATGTTGAAGCGATGGAAGACATGTTTGAAAAAACGAATAAGCCAAATGCAAAATGGCAAATCATCGCGAGTAACGATAAATTATACGCTCGATTGCAAACGTTGAAAGTGATTATTTCGTTAATTGAGGATTATTTTGTAGAGCATGGTATAGAATTGCCTTCTTATTATTATGAAATGAAAGAAGGTAAGACAGAACACTTGGAAACAAATCAAGATGTAGTTGTAAAATAGTACAAAGTTTGTATATGAAATATAAAGTAGAGATACCTTGTAATTTTGAACAACAAAATTACAAGGTGTTTTTTATTTAGAAACATTTTACAAATAACAGAAAAAGGTATATAATCAATAATCATATTAACATTGTTAATATGATTATTGATTATATAGTGTGTGGGGGTCTTAATTTGAAGGGAAGAGATGTTGTTTTAGGTTTACTAATGGAAAAAGAATTGTCTGGTTATGATATTAAAATTGTGTTTGAAGACGTATTTACTCATTTCTTTGATGGAAGTTTTGGAATGATCTATCCAACGTTACGTCAGTTGGAAAAAGAGGGGAAAATAAAAAAAGAAGTTGTTATGCAAGAAGGGAAACCAAATAAGAAAATGTACTTTATTACAGATGAAGGACGTGAAGAGTTTTATCAATACATGCAAACGGATGTAGAGAAAGATGTTTTACGTTCAGATTTTTTAATGAGGATGTATTTTGGTAACTATAGTGATGATGTGACAATAAAAAAATGGATTAAAGATGAAATTGAAAGAAAAGAAGCGTACATTGCAGATCTTCGATTGAAATATGAAAAGTGGAGAGTAGGTATTACTTTCGTCGAAGAAATTTCACTAGATGTAGGTATTGCATCGTATAGTGCACAAGTGGAAACTTTGAAGAGAAAATTAGAAGAGTTAGAGGCGAAAGAAAACAATAAAACAGAAGAATGAAAAACGCATTCACAATAAATAAAGGGGTATATAAAGATGGAGCAATCAAAGGGTATTAAGATTGTCTTTTTAATGTGTCTAGGTATTTTTCTTTGTATGATTGATACGACAATTATGAATATAGCTTTACCAGCGATACAAACGAGTGTAAATACTTCACTAGAGAAGATGTCTTGGGTATTAAATGTTTATACAATGACAATAGCAGTACTCGCTATTCCGCTAGGGCGGATAGCTGATATTTTTGGGAAAGCAAAGATGTATATTCTTGGTTTAATAATTTTTGGTGGTGGATCAGTACTTTGCGCTTTTGCTAATACGGGGGATTTTCTTATCTTTTCTCGCTTTATACAAAGTGTAGGGGCAGCGATTTTATTTCCAACTAGTATGGTAATTGGTGTATCAGCTATGCCGTTAGCTAAGAGGCATGTTGCACTAGCAATTTTAGGAGTAACACAAGGATTATCAGCGGCGATGGGTCCAGTAATAGGTGGAATTATTACACAAAATTTCGGTTGGAGATGGGTGTTCTTCGTAAATGTTCCAATTTGTATTCTTGGAATCATTTTATGCTGTATTATGCTACAAATAAAGAATGAAGAACGTATTATCTCAAAAATAGATTGGGTAGGACTACTATTAAGTAGCACAGCAATTTTTTCTTTGACTCTCATATTAGTAAAAGGAAATACATGGGGATGGCAAAGTAAGATTGCATTGTTTTGTTATGCACTTAGCGCTATTTCTCTTGTTCTATTTGTTCTAGTAGAACGAAGGATTCATAATCCAATGGTGAATTTAAAGTTATTTCAAGATCGAATGTTTGTCGGAGCATCTATCGTTGTAATATTGAGTAATTTATTTTTAATTGGAGTTACTGTTTTACTTCCAACGTTCTTGACGAAAATACAGGGGCGAACGGAAATTGAAGCAGCTTTTTTAGTGACACCTATTTCAGCAATGATATTTTTTGTTTCACCAGTTGCAGCAACTTTAATTCAAAAGCTTGGAAAAGTGACTATTATTTTGTTAGGATTTCTTGTTATGGGTCTATCTTATTATTGGCTGCAAATGATTGATGTTAATTCAACAAATATGGAAATAATTATTCCATGTATGATACTAGGTGTTGGGTATGGTTTAGTAGTAGGTCCAATTACAGTTTTAAGTGCATCTTCGTTTGAAGGAGAATTATTAACTGCTTCTCAAAGTGTTGTGTCAATGTTGCGGCAAGTAGGTATTGTATTAGCGGTTGCAATATTTGTATCTAATTTAACTCACAATTTAACTGTAAATAAAGAGAATGTATATCGTTATGCAGAAGAAAAAGTTCATAATATTCATGTGAGTAGTGCCGAGCAAGCGGAGATATTACAAGTAACAAAGGAAAAAATAGAGAATCAAAGTATAGAAACAAATGTAGAAAAGCATCAAAATGAAACATTTGTAGGGTTAAATAAAGAAAAAAAGGACGAATTAATTCACCAAAAAGTGGATGAAGTATTAAGAGAAGTTCCAGTAGAATATAGAGATGTAAAAAGAGAAGAAGTTATGAGTCAAGTGACAAATGAAGTTAAAAAACAAGAAGAAAGTGTAAAGAAAGAAGTACTAGCATTTTCGAATGATGTAAATCATTATGCTAAGAATCAGATGGCTATGAGTTTTACAGATTTATATAAAGCAAGTGTGCCAATTATTTTAATTTGTACTTTAGTAAGTTTGTTATTTTCGGAAAGAAAGGCTTTGAGTAAAAAGAAAAGTAGAAGAGTAGTAGAGGAAGTGTAAAGAAAACAGGCTAATAGCAGCCTGTTTTTTGTTTTCCGATTATATATTGTGAATGGCAGTATTTTTAATATAGCATGAGAGAAGTCGAGATTGGTTAGAAAGCTTTTTAGAATGAAAGAGAAGAATGGAAAATGGCATTGAATATGTAACGTTAAACATAGTACATTAACAAGAGGGTTTAATTTTAAAGGGAGGATGAGGAATTGTTAGATAGGGCGGGGGCTTTAAAAAGTAATCGAATGTATACAGAAGAAGAACAACGAAAATTATACAAAAGAACATTAATAATCGTAAGTATTTCACAAATGTTTGGCGGAGCAGGTTTAGCTGCTGGCATTACAGTAGGTGCACTTCTTGCGCAGCAAATGCTTGGGACAGATGCATTTGCAGGTTTACCGGCTGCTATGTTTACAATGGGATCGGCGATAGCGGCTTTCTTTGTCGGGAAGTTATCGCAAAAACATGGGCGTCGCATAGGACTTGCAGCGGGTTTTATAGTAGGTGGACTAGGGGCTATTGGAGTTGTATTGGCAGCAATAATAAATAGTATTATTTTTTTACTAGTTTCTTTACTCATATACGGTGCAGGTACAGCTACGAATTTACAAGCTCGTTATGCAGGTACAGATCTAGCAGACAAGAAGCAAAGAGCAACTGCCATTAGTATTACGATGGTAATGACGACTTTTGGTGCAGTCGCAGGTCCAAATTTAGTAGGTGTAATGGGAAGGTTTGCTCATTCAATTGGAATTCCTGAACTTGCTGGCCCATTCATATTATCAGCGGCAGCGTTTATACTGGCGGGTCTTGTCCTTTTTGTTATGCTACGCCCAGATCCGTTACTTATTGCTAATATGATAGAAACATATAAACAAGAGCATACATATAAAGGGCAACCAGTAACAGAAGAAGTGAAAGAAAATAAAAGAGGCATTACGGTTGGAGCTATCGTAATGATACTTACACAAATCGTGATGGTTGCAATTATGACAATGACGCCAGTTCATATGGGACACCATGGTCATGGATTAAGTGCAGTAGGTCTTGTAATTGGTTTTCATGTAGGTGCAATGTATCTTCCATCTCTCGTTACAGGAATGTTAATTGATAAAATTGGCAGAACTACGATGAGTATAGCTGGTGGAGTAATCTTATTCGCAGCAGGTGTCATAGCTGCGATAGCGCCAAGTGATTCTTTAATACTATTAATCGTTGCTTTGTCTTTACTTGGATTAGGGTGGAACCTCGGTTTAATCAGTGGTACTGCTCAAATTGTTGATGCAACTATACCCTCCACACGTGCAAAGACACAAGGGAAAATAGATGTGTTTATTGCGCTAGCTGGAGCTTCTGGTGGAGCGATGTCAGGAATGGTAGTAGCGAATTTGAGTTATGCGGTATTGTCATTAGCTGGGGGCGTTTTAGCTTTCATGCTGATTCCGGTTGTGATATGGTCTCGAAAAGGAGAAAGAAGTTAAAGAGAGGTTCTAGTTACTGACTAGAACCTCTTTTTCATGCATTTAACTTAAATCCCACTCCACAATAAGACCTAAATGTGTAAGACCACCGCCAAATCCGTACAGTAAAAGTGTGTCTCCGTTATTTAATCTCCCTTCTTTTCTAGCTAAATCTAGAGCGAGTGGAATAGAGACAGAAGAGGTATTCCCCATATATTCCACGCTCGTTAATGTTTTTTGTATTGGAATTTGAGATTTTTCACAAATAGATTCAATCATGCGTAAGTTAGCGCTATGAGGAATGAACCAGTCTATATCATCCTTTTGCATATTTGCGGTATGTAATAGTTTTTTTATACCTGCTGGTACTGTGCGTGTTGCCCATTTATATACTTCTCTTCCATTTTGAACGATTTTTTCATTTGTTCGCAGCGGTGTGTCATTCATAGTAGTAGATAAATTTGTTCTGTATAGATGAATACCGCCGTGCCCATTTGTGCCCATTTGAGCAGCAATAAAGCTCGGTTTGTTTTCATCTCTTTCTAATAAAATAGCTCCAGCACCATCGCCAAATAAAATGCAAGTCGTTCTATCGGTGTAATCAGTAACTTTAGATAATGTCTCTGTTGCTACGACAAGTACTTTTTTATGTGATCCAGAAGTAATCAAGCTATTACCGACGTGCAAGCCATATGTGAAACCAGAGCAAGTGGCATTTAAATCAAATGCCATTGTATGAGGTATGTTGAAGTATTGTTGTATTTGGCAAGCAACACTAGGGAAAACGTAATCAGCAGTAGTAGTAGCGACAATGATACAGTCAACATCTTCTAAGTTTTTCTTATATGTTGTACATAAATTTTCAATTGCTTTAATGGCTAAGTTTGAGGAGTATTCATCTTCGCTAGCGATTCTTCTTTCCTTCATTCCTGTTCTTTGTACAATCCATTCATCATTCGTATCAATCATTTTCTCTAAATCGTTATTAGATAATATTTGTTCTGGAACATGAGTACCAATTGCAGTAATACGAGATTTAGAATGCATAGGAACATCTCCTAACTTATTTTTATAACCTGATACTAATATCAGGTTATAAAAATGTCAATAAAGATTTTTTGTTTGTGGAAATCATTATATTTTAATAAAACGAAAAGGGATTTGAAGAGTGGTGTCCAAATAATATACGGAAAGCTTCTAAAATTGATCATGAAGGGGTTTGAGATTCTTGAAAAGAATCGGATATGTATTGTCTCTAGTTTTAATTTGCAGCCTTACTTATTTTATTTTACCAGAGAAGTCTTACGCTTGTGAGTGTGTGAAGGCATCACCAGAAGAGAAGTTACAAAACAATGATGTAGTGTTTGAAGGTAAGGTATTAGAGGTTCAAGAGAAGGACGGAAAAATGAAAACATTATTTGAAGTGAAGAGAATTTGGAAAGGGACAAGCTCTTCGCAAGTGATTATATATACAAGTTTTAGTAGTTGTACATTTCCTTTTTCAGAGGGGGGAGAGTACTTAGTCTTTTCTTCTTATAGAGGAGAGGAAAACTTAGAGACATCTATGTGTAGTGGAACGAAGAGATTAGATGAGGCAGGAGCGGACAAAGTTGCTTTAAGTCAAATTGCAAAAGAATCTGTTCCGACGAATAAAGTCGATTTAAAAGGTGGCATGTTGAACGGTTTAAGCTGGTGGCAAGTTGTTACTCTTTCCGTAGGTCTGTTACTGATAGTAGCTCTTGTGATTTTTATTGTAAGAAAAACGCGCAAAAAATGACGATTAAAGTAAAAATACAAAGATTTTCTTTCTGTTTCTATAGGTGGTTTAATCTTGTGAAAGCGAATTACTTATGCTACACTTTATGTAACTTAAAATGAACGGAGGGGCTTCCTTTGATCTTAATCAGATTACGTCTCAATACTTTGTGCCAATAATTGAATAGCGCTCAAAGGCTCTGTCTGTGTACAGAGTGAACGGGATTGGTCTGCCTATTTTAAAGGAACCCTTTATTAAGCTTATATGTGAAAAAGAGGGAGGGACGAATACGCCCTCTTTTTGTTTTGCCTTTATAAATAGAATGGGATTGTATAGGTAAACACTTATAGTGGATACGTATACGATCTTGGGACTTTTTAACTATGAGATAGGATGAAAGTATAGCTTTCTCCTATTTCTTTGGTGAACCCTTATCCGTTTACGAAAACACAGGCAGCGACCTGTGTTTTTTATTTTACGTAATCGAAATGGAGGAATAAATGTATGGAAGAATTATTACAAAGAGCAGTTTTAGTTGGAGTAAATTTAGGTAATGAGGATGATTTTGCATATTCGATGGAAGAGCTAACGAATCTTGCAGAAGCTTGTGATGTAGAGGTAATTGGACAAGTGACGCAAAATTTACAACGTGTAAATCCATCCCATTATATTGGAAAAGGGAAGATTGAAGAAGTAGCAGCCTATGTAAATGAAGTAGATGCGAATATGGTGATCTTTAATGACGAATTATCTCCTTCACAAATTCGAAATTTAGAAGCGGATTTAGATTGTAAAGTAATTGACCGTACCATATTAATTTTAGATATTTTTGCGCAACGTGCGAAAACGAAAGAAGCGCAGCTGCAAGTAGAGGTGGCCCACCTTCAGTATATGATGCCTCGTTTAATTGGTCTTCGTGAATCGTTAGGAAGACAAAGCGGCGGTGTTGGTACGAAAAATAAAGGTGTCGGTGAGAAGAAATTAGAGTTGGATCGTCGTAAAATTGAAGAACAAATTTCAGTTTTAAATAAAGATTTAGAAGCTCTTGTTGCGCAGCGTCAAACGCAACGAAAACAACGTAAGAAAAATGAAATTCCTGTTGTAGCATTAGTAGGTTATACGAACGCAGGAAAATCAACGACGATGAATGCGATGCTTGAAATTTACAATGGTACAGAAGAAAAACAAGTATTTGAAAAAGATATGTTATTCGCGACGTTAGAAACATCGGTGCGAAATATTGATTTACCAGATAACAAATCATTCTTATTAACAGATACAGTTGGATTTGTAAGTAAATTACCGCATCATCTTGTGAAAGCATTCCGTTCAACATTAGAAGAGGTAGCGGAAGCAGACTTACTTATTCATGTTGTAGATTACGCAAATCCAAATTATGAACAGTTAATTGATATTACAAATGAAACGTTAAAGAAAATTGGAGTAGAAAATATCCCAACAATCTATGCTTATAACAAATCAGATATGGTAGATGTTGAAATTCCGAAAGTACAAGAAGACCGTGTTTATTTATCAGCGAAGAAACACGTTGGAATTGAAGAACTTGTAAAAATGATTCGCTCACACATCTATAAAGAGTATACGAAGTGTGAAATGTTAATTCCATATGATCAAGGACAGGTAGTTTCTTATTTCAATAATCATGCGCACGTTCTATCTACGAGTTATGAAAACGAAGGTACGAAACTAGAAGTAGAATGTAAGACGAGCGATTACGAAAAGTATAAGCGTTTTGCAATTTAATAAAAAAGGCGATCCTAATATGTTTTAGGATCGCCTTTTTCTTATTCTGTAATAGAGGCCCACTTATAAGAATAAATTCCTGCAAATGGACGAACAACAACACCTTTTACTGTTGGACGTTCTAAATACACAAGTCCTGATTGGAAGATTGGAGCGATAGCTGCATCATCTTCAAGTAAGATTTTCTCAGCATCTTGGAACGCTTTCCAACGTGCTGGTAAGTCAGTTACTAAAGTAGAGCTCGTTTTCTCAATTAATCCGTCGTATTGTTTGTTTGAGTAACTCATCTTATTAAACGGTCCGTCTGTAACGAACATATTTAAAAATGTTGTAGGATCAGGATAATCTGGTCCCCAAGTAGAAAGTGAAATTTCAAAATCGCCATTTCCTTCACGATCTAAAAATGCTTTTACTGGAAGTGGTTGTAATGTGATTTTTAATCCAGGTAAGTTTTTCTCCAGTTCACCTTTTAAAAACTCACTAATTTTTTTATCGTTAGACTCATCTGTTGTTATGATTGAAAGAGAAGCGTTTTGTAAGTTTGTTTCTTTTTTCGCAGTTTCCCATAGTGTTTTAGCTTCTTTCACATTTGTTTCTACTTTTACATTACTTGTACTGCGAAAATCTTTATTGTCAGGTCCTTTTACGAATCCTTTTGGAACGAATGCATTCGCAGGTATAGAACCATTGTTTAAAATCGTTGTTGCGATTCCTTGTTTATCAAAAGCAAGCGAAATAGCTTTACGAGCATTTTTATTTGCTAACAAAGGGTTCTTTTGACTAAATCGGAAAAACGTCACAGAAGGACGTTCCATTTTCTTTAAGCTGGGATCTTTTTGATATTTATCAACAAACTCTGAATTAATCGTAATTCGGTCTACTTGTTTACTTTCAAATAAGTTAACGGCTGTTGAAGTATCTTTTACGATATTTACATTAATTTCATTTAATTTCACATTTTTATTATCCCAGTAGTTCGGGTTTTTCGTCATTTTGTAACTTGTATCATGTTTCCATTCACTTAATTGAAACGGCCCATTATAAACTACATTTGCAGCTTCAAGTCCGTAATTTTTCCCTTGCCCTTCTACAACCTTTTGGTTTTGAGGATAAAATGTTGCAAATCCCATTAATCCTAAAAAGTATGGAACAGGGTGTTCTAACTGTACTTCAAGTGTTTTATCGTCAATTGCTTTTACACCAAATGAGTCAATTGGCAATTCTTTTTTATTTATTTTTTCTGCGTTTTTAATATCGAACATAATATGTGCGTATTCAGAAGCAGTTTCTGGATTTACGGCACGTTTCCATGCATATTCAAAATCATGAGCAGTTACTGGATCGCCATTTGACCATTTTGAATCGTGTAATGTAAATGTATATATTTTTCCGTCTTCGCTCAGTTTGTATGATTCAGCTGCTGCAGGAACAGGTTTATTGTCAGGCCCAGGCATATATAATCCTTCCATTACGTTGTTTAAGGCAGCGTAAGAAAATCCATCGGTTGCGATAGATGAATCAAGTGTAGAAATTTCCCCAGCTTCTACAATGTTTAATACTTGTTTTGAAGATTCATTTTTCTTTTCTCCAGTAGTTGTTGCCTCTTGTTTTTGACCACATGCTGTTAAAAACATAGATAATGTGATTGAGAGTGCAACGATTCCTTTTGTTTTTTTCTTCATAGTTGTCATCCCTTCCTTCATCTCTGCCTTAGTATAAAAGAAAATATAGAAAATTTCTATAAATAAATCCGATAAAACGTATAGAATAAATATATTATATAAAAAGTGATATTTCTGGAAAAAGAAATGAAACCAGTATAGAATAGAAATGTTTCAAAAGTCAGAATTTATTACACCTACTGTAATAAATATATATTTTGTACAGGAAGGAGAGATTCACATATGCAGGCAGTTTCGCAAAAACACACAGTAGAAACACCGACAATATATCGAATATTATTTGCGATTAGTTTCGGTCATTTTTTAAATGATTCGATGCAAGCAGTTGTGCCCGCGTTGTTTCCTATTTTGGAAAAAACGATGAATTTATCCTATATGCAAGTAGGGTGGATTGCGTTTGCGTTAAATATGACATCATCGATTATGCAACCGGTTTTTGGGATGTATTCGGATAAGAAACCGTCACCATTTTTATTACCGCTCGGAATGTTTTCGAGTATGCTTGGGATGATTGGACTCGCGTTTGCACCGAACTTTATTATTGTTATTATTTCTGTTTTATTTATCGGATTGGGTTCCGCAGTCTTTCATCCAGAAGGGGCTCGAGTTGCTTATATGGCAGCTGGTGCAAAGCGAGGTTTAGCGCAAGCAATTTATCAAGTGGGAGGAAATACAGGGAATTCTCTAGCTCCTATTTTTACAGCGTTAATTTTCGTTCCACTCGGTCAAATTGGTTCTTTAGGTTTTACTGCCTTTGCAGCGGTAGGAATTGTATTATTAATTTTCGTATCAAATTGGTATAGAAATGAATTAGCGACTGGTGCTGTGAGAAGAAAAAAGAGGGCTGCGCTTGAGGCGGAAAACGCGATTGTCAGTACACATATTAAATTTGTTATTGTACTTCTTGTTTTTCTTACTTTTGTACGATCTTGGTACGGTGCTGGTATCGGGAATTTTTATCAATTTTACTTAATTGAGCATTACGGTTTATCTATAAAAAATGCCCAGTATTTCGTATTCGCATTTATGATTGCTGGTGTATTAGGAACTTTCTTTGGTGGTCCACTAGCAGATCGATTTGGAAAGAAAACAATTATTGTATTTTCAATGCTAGGTTCAGCGCCACTTGCACTTTTGCTACCACACGTTTCGCTCGTGTGGGTCGTACCGTTATTTTTATGTATCGGTTTTATTAGTTCAAGCAGTTTTAGTGTAATTGTTGTTTATGCGCAAGAACTTGTTCCTGGAAAAGTAGGAATGGTATCTGGATTAATTGTAGGGCTTGCGTTTGGACTCGGAGCTTTAGGGTCTGTAGTCCTTGGGAAATTGGCGGACATATATAGTTTACAATTCATTATGTTACTATGTAGTTGTCTACCATTAATTGGACTTACTTCATGGTTATTACCAAGTGATAAGAAAACGATAGAATAGGGGATGCACTATGAAATTATGTGAAAATGTAACAGAATTAATAGGAGATACACCTGTCGTCCGATTATCTAAATTTATTCCAGAAGACGCAGCAGATGTGTATGTAAAATTAGAAATGTTTAATCCATCGCGCAGTGTGAAAGACCGTGCTGCCTATAATTTACTGCACGTTGCAGAAGAGAATGGTCTCATTAAGCCAGGAGATACAATTATTGAGCCGACAAGTGGAAATACAGGAATAGGTTTAGCAATGAATGCAGCCGCTAAAGGGTATAAAGCGATTTTAATTATGCCAGATAATATGTCAAAAGAGCGTATAAATTTATTGAAAGCATACGGGGCAGAAGTAGTTTTAACACCGGCAGAACAAAGAATGCCAGGAGCAATTGCGAAGGCGTTAGAACTGCAAAAGCAAATTCCAAATAGTTTTATTCCGCAACAATTTGAAAATCCAGCAAACCCGAATATTCATCGTTATACAACTGCACTTGAAATTTATGAACAAATGGATGGAGAGCTTGATGCATTCGTAGCAACGGCAGGAACTGGCGGAACGATTACTGGGACTGGTGAAACGTTAAAAGAGAAACTACCAAATTTATATGTTGCAGTAGTAGAACCGAAAGGATCTCCTGTTTTATCAGGCGGTGTTCCGGGTCCTCATAAACTAGTAGGAACAAGTCCAGGGTTTATCCCGAAAAACTTAAATACGGAAGTGTATAACGAAATTATTCAAATTGCAGACGGAGAGGCTTTAACGACAATGAGAAACTTAGCTAGACAAGAGGGATTATTAGTTGGGCCGTCTTCTGGTGCTTCTGTTTACGCAGCGATTATGATCGCGAAACGATTAGGCGCTGGTAAAAAAGTTTTATGTATTGCACCTGATACAGGTGAGAGGTATTTGAGTATGGGATTATTTGAATGAAAATGATAGAAACCCCTTAATGGTGAAAGAGAGCTATTAAGGGGTTTGTTGTAGGTTATTTAGAGAGGAGAAGCACAATGAAACTATTAAAACCAACATATGAAAATAGCAAACAAATTACGGAGTATCGCGATGCGTTTTTACATGCTGATGAACAACCACACGGCAGTAGTTCTTTACAAAATTTTGATTCTCTCGATGAATGGTTTGAAAAAGTGAGTATACAAGAAGTGGGAGAAAACTTACAAGGTAATCGAGTACCATCTAGCCAATTTTTAAGTTTTGAAAAAGGGGAACTTATAGGTTTTGTGAATATTAGACATCGATTAAACGAAGAATTATTGCGGGAAAGTGGTCATATTGGATATAGTGTACATCCGGATAAACGTCGCCAAGGTTACGCGACAAAACAATTGAAACTCGCATTAGGTGAAGCGCAAAAATTAGGATTGAAGAAAGTGTTAATAACTTGTGATAAATCGAATGTCGGCTCTGCTAAAACGATTCAAAAGGTTGGCGGTGTGTTAGAAGATGAAGTGGTTTCTTCTCATACAAGTGAAATTGTTCAGCGTTATTGGGTAGAAATATGATGTAGTGGAACTTTGAAAAGGGAATGCAATGTGTAATATCGAAATAAATAAATGAAGTAAGGCTGTAATGCAATTATAGGGGGAAATGAAGTGGGATTAAAAGAGAAAGCAATAGAAATGTCAGAGATTTATAGGAAGAACCCAAAAGTGCAGGCTATTATTTTAGCAGGCTCAGTAGCTAGAAAGTTAGAAGATGAACATTCAGATATAGAATTACATATTTTATGGTCAATGCCACCAGAGAATGAGGATCGTAAAGGGCCTATTAACTATATTGGTGGAACAATTTTGTCATACCATCCTTACGAGGAAGAAGAATGGTCGGAAACATATTTGACGAAAGAAGGAATTAAATTAGAGATTAGTAACTTTTTAACAGAAACAGTAGAGAAAGTGATTTCGGATGTGGTGGATCAATATGATATAAGTTATGAAAAACAATGTATTGTATCATCCGTGCATGACGGTGTTAGTTTGTATGGGGAAGAGAAAGTGAATGAATTAAAAGATAGAGTGGTAGCATATCCAGAAAATCTAGCGAAACGGATGATTTCAGAAAATCTTTGGTTAAGCAATCGCTGGCATAATCGAGAGGCGCTTTTAAAACGAAAAGACTGGCTTATGTTATATGATGTTATTTGTGAAGCACAAAGGAATATATTTGGGGTCTTATTTGGTTTAAACCGAATGTATGTGCATCACCCTGCCTTTAAATGGATGCCGAATAATGTGGACCGAATGAGTATTAAGCCTGAAAACTTATATGAGCGTATGGCGAATGCGTTAATAGGAAAACCGGAGTATAGTGTACAGGAGTTAGAAGTGTTAATTGAAGAACTATTCCATTTAGTAGAACGACATGATCCAGAATTAAATATTGCTGAACAGCAAAAATGTATTCAATATGCAAAGTAAAAAAGAAGGGATGTAACAATGAGTTACATCCCTTCTTTCTTTTTATCCCGCTTTAATGGGCAGTAAGACCCCCACCTCAAAATTCAGCGAGAGCAAAGAAGTTAGGTGGGGGGCGGGCTGCCCATAAAAGTCCGATTGGTTCAACTAATAATCAGTGGAGGATGAAGAAAACCCCCACTGATTAAAGTTTCACTTTATTTAATCAATTTACCTAGTACGGGTAATCGTTGAATCTTATCACCGAGAATATGTGAAGCAAGTCCACTTGTTAATACGAATAAAAGGTAAACAATCCCTCCTGCAGCGCCACATATAACGACAATGAGAAGTGATTCGATATAAGATTGTCCAGGAATTAACCATGTTAAAATTGCTTTTAATGCCATCACAACAGCAGACATTGCTGCTGAGTAAATTGTAATAAGAAATACTGTTTTTGCTGTTTCGTCAATTTTAAATTTCGCAAACTTAACGATGCAATATAACATAATAATATTTGAAACGAGGTATCCAAGAATTGTTCCAAGTACAGCACCGTGTCCGCCAAATAAATGTAAGAGCGGTGTATTTACTACAACTTTAACGAGAATCCCGGCTGAGAATGCAATCATTGTTTTTCTTTGATAATCGATTCCTTGTAAAATAGCTGCTGAAACTGTGAAAATCGCACTTAATATAGCAGACGGTGCGAATGAAATTAAATATTGTGATCCACCAAGTGCAATTTCAGGATTTACATAAACCATACGGAATGCATCGTAAGCGATACTAGCAAGACCAAAGGCAGCCGGGATCGTGAAGAATAACAAGACTTGAAATATCTTTGAAATTTGTTCTTGTAATTCTTCTAATTTCCCGCTTGTATAAGATTTCGTTATTGCCGGAATGATCGTTAATGAGAATCCAGTTGCAAGTGAAGCTGGAATCATAATTAACTTTTGAGCATAGTTCGTTATATAAGCGAAAACTGCATTTGCTGTTTCTAACGGCTCTCCCATCGCTCTAAGGACATCAGCTACAGTATATTGATCTACTAACGTGTAAAGTGGAATTGCGATACCGACAAATACAATTGGGATTGCATATCGAAGTAATTCCATATAAATATTTTTTAATGGGATGTTCGATGCTCTTGACTTTAATTCTCCTTCGGGAGGTTTTAATCTATTATATTTTTTCCAGTACAACATTAAAATCGAAACGCTGGCAAGCGCCCCGATAACAGCGCCAAACGTAGCAACTGCAACAGAAGAGGCGACGGAACCTCCTAATAGTTTTGAGACGATAAAGCTACCAACTAAAATGAAAACAACACGCGCAATTTGTTCTACGACTTGAGAAACGGCACTTGGTTTCATATGTTGAAATCCTTGGAAATAACCACGTGTAACACTCATAGCTGGTACGATAATAAGTGCAAAACTTAATGCTCGCATCGTAAGTGTTACGTCAGCGATAAATTGTGGATCTGGCGTTTTCGAGCGAATAATAAATTGTGATATGTACGGTGCTCCAATAAATAAAATTAAAAATCCTAAAAATCCCATAAACAACATTAATTTTACGCTAGAGTTGTATAATTTTTTGCTTGTACTATAATCACCAAGCGCATTATGCTTTGCAACGAATTTGGAAACGGCAATAGGGATACCGGCAGTTGAAAAGCTTAATAAAATACCGTACCAAGAGTATGCATATCCATATAAAGCGACCCCTTGCGTTCCAACTAATAGTTGAAAAGGGAAGAAGTATATAAAACCTAATATACGTGAAATCATTGTCGCGCCACTTAATAAAGCAGTTCCTTTTAAAACTTTTGAAGTAGACAAAATTCTTTCCTCCTACTCGTGCTGTCTTACGTTTATCGTATATTACTATAAACCTGTTAGAGTAGTTAATATAGTATGGAACATAAATATTCTAATATTATTCACTTAAAAGTCATATTTTACATTTTCAAATAGAATGTAATACGTAAAAATTCAAAATATAAGTTGACACTATTTTTAATGTGTGATAAAAATGATAGTAATCAATTCGGAAAATAATATTTGGGCAATGAAAGGGTATAGTAGTGAATATCTCCCTATTACAGAGAGCTGATGGTTGGTGTGAATCAGTATATAGATTATTCATGAAGTTCGTCCTGGAGCATCTTTCATAAATCTCACATTATGAGGAAATGAAAGACGGTAGTTTATACCGTTATCAAATAAAGTGGTGAAGATTGTTTCACAACTAGGGTGGTACCGCGATATTTATCGTCCCTACGTATTTACGTAGGGACGTTTTTTATTTAGGTCTTACTTTGTTGTGGCTTCATAACTAGGGTGGTACCGCGATATTTTATCGTCCCTACGTATTTGCGTAGGGGCGTTTTTTATTTAGGTCCTAACTTTGGTGTATCTTCATAACTAGGGTGGTACCGCGATATTTTTGTCGTCCCTACGTATTTACGTAGGGGCGTTTTTTATTACTAGGGAGGAAGTGAACGTATTAGAAAAGAGTATGGATAGAACAATATAAATACTGAATTGTAACAAAGAAAAAGAGACAGAGAGGAGATTAACAGATGAATTCACAGCAATGGACATCGAAATTAGGTTTCGTATTAGCTGCAGCAGGTTCAGCAATTGGTCTAGGGGCGATTTGGAAGTTCCCGTATATGGCCGGAATTGGAGGGGGCGGCGCGTTCTTCCTTATTTTCATCGGTTTCACATTATTAATTGGTTTACCGCTATTATTAGCTGAATTCGTTATCGGAAGAAGTACACAAAAAGAGGCTGTTGATGCGTATAGAGAAATTGCACCAAAAACATTATGGCCATGGTTAGGAAAATTAGGGATTGTAACTTGTTTCATATTACTTTCTTTCTACAGTGTTGTAGGAGGATGGATTTTATTATATTTATGGAATGCAATTACAGGTAGACTATGGGAAGGAAATGGCGCATACGAAGCTACGTTTGGTGAAATCATTTCCAATCCGTATTTAGCAGTTGGATCACAGTTATTATTCATCCTTATTACTATTTTTATCGTAAGTAAAGGTGTACAAAATGGTGTTGAAAAAGTAAATAAGTATTTCATGCCAGCACTATTCGTTTTATTCTTTGTATTAATCGTTCGTGCACTTACGTTAGATGGTGCTGGAGAAGGCGTTCGTTTCTTCTTACAACCTGATTTCTCACATGTAACATCAGAAGTTATTTTATACGCAATGGGGCAATCGTTCTTCTCATTATCTGTTGGGGTAGCCGTTATGGTAACGTATAGCTCATACTTACCAAAAGAAGAAAGCTTACCACGTTCAGCATTTTCTATCGTAGCTTTAACTCTTGTGATTACATTACTTGCAGGACTTGCAATTTTCCCAGTGGTGTTCGCATTTGGAATGGAACCATCTCAAGGACCGGGACTATTATTTATCGTATTGCCAGCTATTTTCAGTAAAATGGCATTCGGAAAATTATTCTTCATCGTTTTCTTATTACTATTCTTCTTTGCTACTATTACATCAGCAATTTCGATGTTAGAAATTAGCGTGGCATCTTTAACTGCAAAAGGTAAAGGGAAACGTGAAAAAATGGCTTTAATCGTAGGTTTATTAATCTTCGTTGTTGGAGTACCATCAGCACTATCATTCGGTATATTAAGTGATCTGAAGATTTTCGGAAAGACAGTCTTTGATTTAGCTGATTATGCAGTTAGTAACGTATTAATGCCACTTGGTGTTTTATTAGTTTCTATCTTTGTTCCTTTAAAAATGAAGAAAGATGTATTAATGAAAGAGCTTGGTGTAAGTAAAAATAAAGGCTATAAATTATTCGTATTATGGTTATTCTTACTTCGCTTCATCGCACCAATTGCGATTATTATCGTATTCTTAAATGTACTTGGCATTATTTAAACAAAAAGGTAGCGTATCATTGTATGATACGCTACCTTTCTTACTTTGTTCTTTTTTGTAGTTCGTTTACTGTTACGAACTGATAGCCCTTCTTAGATAAAGAGTCTAAAATACCTTCAATGGTCTGTAAACTTTCATTAGACTCATCGTACATAGAGTGCAGTAAAATGATAGAACCTGGTTTTACATTTTTATTAACATATTCAATTTTATCAGCAGCAGATTTATAAAAAGTATCAGGTTCAAGGTCCCAGGTGATTGTTTCGATATTGTTTTTATTTAAATAATAGGGCAGACCAATTAGCTTTTTCCCGTTAGGTGGTCTAAAATCAATTGCGCCTGTAAATCCTGTTTGGCGGATTAATGCATTCGTTTTTTCTATTTCTTCTTTAATAAAAGAAGGTGTTTTAAAAACCATTCTGTTATGAGAATATGTATGGTTTCCAATTTGGTGTCCAGATTGTACGATAGATTCTCCTAGCGATAGGTTTTTCTCTAATTCATTTCCAATTAAAAAGAAAGTAGCTTTTGCATTGTATGTATCTAGTAGCGGTAATATTTGTTTTACATTGTTAGTAGGGCCATCATCAAAAGTTAAAGCAATCACCTTTTCATTTGTTTCTACTCGATTTGTTAAATCTCCAAATAATTGAAAGCTTCTTGCATTCATCAATTTGTATGTTCCGAATAATGCTACAGTAATAATGAATATTGTAATGATTTTTTTCTTCTTCATAACGCAACCTCACTATAGTTTTTGATTGGACTAAAAAGTATTATATCAAACTAAGTAATTTCATGCTTTAAAAAGGATGTGGATGCAAGGAGAAGGAATTTATCATATAATGTAATGAAAAAGGTATATTAGGAGGTGTTTACATGGCGATTATAATTCAATTG
Source organism: Bacillus tropicus (assembly GCF_001884035.1). GTDB lineage: Bacteria > Bacillota > Bacilli > Bacillales > Bacillaceae_G > Bacillus_A > Bacillus_A tropicus. Next base: position 2,638 of record NZ_MACG01000021.1, on the reverse strand, counting down.
CCGGACACTGCAGCGTCTCATGCAAAGCCAAGTATGGAAATGGCGATACTTTGCGTGAGGTAGACAAGTAATATACAATCGCCTAAATGAGCTTGAATCATTTTTATATTTGGCTTTGCACCTTATTGAAATGAACCATAAAAAATAAGGGGCGAGCAGAAATGAAATACGTTAAAGCTGCGACGGTTTTACCAGAGAGTTTAATTACTGAAATTCAAAAGTATATACAAGGTGAAACAATTTACATTCCAAAACAAGAAACGAAACATTATAAATGGGGGACACGATCTGGAGGAAGAAAACAGTTAGATGAAAGAAACAAAGCCATTAAAGAAGCGTTTAAAAGTGGAATTGCTATTCATCAACTTGCAGAAGAGTATTTTCTTTCCGGAGAAACGATTAAAAAGATAGTGTATTCTAAATGAAGATAAAAGAGTCTAGTTCAAATATTATTTTGAACTAGACTCTTTTTGCTTTGTATGTATGGGATATATTGTATATAAATGGACAAGATAATAGAAAAAATGTGCCGTTTTTTTACTAGAATATAGAGCATTTGAGTAAAAGCAGAAAGGTGAGCATATATGAATCATTTAGGACAAATAACGATAGAACTATTTTTTGGTTTTTTTGTGCTATTGATTGCTACTAAAATATTAGGGAAGACACAAATATCTCAGTTAACGCCATTTGATTTTATTTCTGCCATTGTTCTCGGAGAATTAGTCGGAAATACTATATATGATCCGGAAATAAAAGTATGGTCTATTTTATATGCAGTACTTGTATGGGTAGTGTTAATCTATTCAATAGAAGTGATAACACAAAAATTTAGAGGGACGAGAAGTTTTTTTGAAGGCTCCCCTTCTATCATTATCCGTAATGGAAAGATTGATCGGGAACAATTAAGTTCAAATCATTTGGATATTAATCAACTGCAACAAATGCTTAGGCAACAAAAAGATATATTTTCAATCCGAGAAGTTGAATATATGATTTTGGAACCTAACGGAAACATAAGCGTTCTGAAAAAAAGTAAATACGAATCTCCCACTATAAATGATTTAAGTTTAAAACATAAGCCTGTATACTTACCAATTTCATTAATCAGTGACGGGAAAGTAGTGAAAGATAATTTGAGGGAAGCGGGATTTGATGAAGGGTGGCTTTATAAACAAATAAAGCAAAAAGGAATTACTAAATTTGAAGACGTGTTATATGCGGAATGGAAAACAGATGATGGATTCTTTTGTCAGGAAATGCAGCGGTAGAGAATAAGTGATGTATGTAATGTTTGTTTCTAAGTTATCTTTTACATATCAAAAAACGTAATCATTGTATACAATAAAACTAGATCAACAATTTGTATGGAGTGATAAAGATGGAAGCTTTTATTAGAAGTGATCAATACAATTTTATAAAATCACAAGCTTATATTTTAGCAAATGGGCACGCAACGGCAAATGATAGAGGTGTCATTCAAGCGTTAAAATCATTAGCGATTGAAAAGATAATACATGTATTTGAGAATTTAACGGATGAGCAGAAAGAGTTAATCGATACGGTATTAACAGTTCAAAATAGAGAAGATGCAGAATCGTTTTTAATGAAAATAAATCCGTATGTCATTCCGTTTCAGGAAGTTACAGCGCAAACATTAAAAAAACTATTTCCTAAAGCGAAAAAGTTAAAACTTCCTGATATGGAAGAAATAGATATGAAAGAAATATCTTATTTAAGCTGGATTGATAAAGGATCAAGCAGGAAATTTATTATAGCAAAAAATGATAAAAATAAGTTTGTTGGTCTGCAAGGAACGTTCCAAAGTTTAAATAAAAAGAGCATTTGTTCATTATGTCATGGACATGAAGAAGTTGGGATGTTTTTAGTTGAAATTAAAGGTGATATACAAGGAACTTTCGTTAAAAAGGGAAACTATATTTGTAAAGATGGTGTAGCTTGTAATCATAATATGAAATCACTTGATAAATTACATGATTTTATTGAGAGATTAAAGAAATAAAACGGAAGACCTCTAGCGCTTAAACTGGAGGTCTTTATTTTAGAAGAAGTAATAACAGGTTTCTTTTGTAGCTGTAGATTTATAAAAAAAGTCAGGTCATTTATAATGAAATTTGATGAAAATATCTAATTGGACACGGTTGTTTATATGCAAGGAGGTAAACATGAATTATATTTCACCGAAAGAAGAGGTATTAAAAGTGAAACGGTGGCCTAAAGATACGATAGCAGCAGGTCGTGGTCATACCGTTGCTCTTAAATCGGATGGCACAGTTGTGGCAGTGGGGCGAAATAAAGAAGGAGAATGCAATGTAAGCAGTTGGTGTGATATTGAAGCAGTCGCAGCGGGCAATGTTCATATGGCGACGAACACAGGTAATGCTCATACAATCGCTCTTAAAAGTAATAATACTGTGGAAGCGGTGGGATGGAATAAGCATGGTCAATGTGATGTGAACGACTGGCATAATATTGTAGCGGTAGCGGCTGGGTGGCGTCGTACCATTGGTCTTAAACTGGATGGAACGGTAATGGCAGTAGGGCGAAATAAAGAAGGAGAATGTAATGTAAGCAGCTGGCGAAATATTGTGGCTACGGCGGCGGGTGACTGGCATAC
>NZ_MACG01000020.1 GCF_001884035.1 Bacillus tropicus | reverse complement strand
TCGATGGCATAAAAACAGCCAGCCACAAAGTAACAGAAGGTGTAAACTTTGTAGCCTCGACAGCAAAAGGATTTGCTGACAAAATCGGAAACCTATGGAACAAAGGTGCCACAACCGTAAAAACAACATTCTTGCAGGGGAATGAAAAGATCCAGCACGCAGTAAAAACATTAATGGAGTACAAATGGATCCCAGGCGAGGGAAAAGGCTTCGCCATAGCTGGAGTAGGAAAGGTCTCAGGAGGAGGACAGTATTCTCTGAAAGAGGCTTATCAGTATATGGAAAGTAAGGTTGTTAAGGGTACGGGTGATGTTGGTGATAAAGCCAGTGGAGCTAATATAAAGAAATTAGATGATTTTTCAGGCCCTTTAGAAAATGGTCCATATATTAAAAACGGAAAGCCTAGGGGTAGACCACAATTATCTGGGGAAAAGAAACTTGGATTTGAAAAAGATGTTTTCAATAAACAGATAGACCCAGATGGAATTTTACGAGACCCTAACACTAGTGAGACAATTGACTGGAAACCTGGACGACCACGAAAAGGTAAAGTAGATTTTGGGCATACAGAAGGAAATTCGTATAAGAAAATGTTTGAGAAGTATAAACATGGTGAGATTACTCTTGAAGAATTAAAGGAATTTCAGTTTAACCCAGATAATTTCAGATTAGAAACGCCTTCTGCAAATAGGAGTCATAAATATGAGTAGTTAGGAAGATGATGCAATGAAAATATTAAATATTTTTGATGCGGTTAGAGAAGGAACTTATGAAGATTTTAAACGATTTTATGATGGTGATATTAATCAAATTGATAGTGAGTTAGATATCAATTTATTGTGTATGGCAATGATTAATGATAAAAATTCTAGTGAAAAACTTAAGATTATAAAATTTTTGCTAGAAGAGGATATTGATATTAATTATACTACAGCTAAAAATAAAAGGAATGCATTGCATATGTTTTATTTTTGTGTTTTACGTCCAACAATAGAATATGAATTAGAGATAACAAGGTTACTTATTGATAATGAGATTAATATCAATGCTTTAGATAAATATAATGCTATCCCCTTGAAATATGCTATTACGATAAATAAATTGTCTACAAAAGATAATAAAGAGATGTATAAACTACTTATTAGTAGTGGCTCAAAGTATAATTTGAAAGATGAATTTGGAAAATCATGTGTGGATTATGCCAAAGAGTATTCTTGGAGAAATGATTTATTAACTATTATTGAGGAGTGTGAATATGAAAGTTAATAATTCTGACTTTGGAGGTTTTATTGTTTCTAAGAATGTTGTAGCCGGAAAACCAATACGTTATACATTTAGAGAAAAATCAGAAGTTCCTCAATTAAATGGGTGGACTATTTACTCTTTAGAAGATGATGATGAATATGTAAATGATTCTAGTAATTTTCAAGTTTTAGGAGCAAGCTCTATATTAGAAATAGCACCAGTTATGTTAGAAATTTTTGATGCTCCCTATGGAACAGACCTATGTTGGTTGTATAAAGAAGGGGTTCATGTAGGATTTTATGATTTAATAAGTGAAGATGAGAAAGATATTGGTCAAATTGTAAAAGGAAATTGATGCTATTTTGTGAGTTCCATGGGCACTGACAAAAATGCATTTCCAATAAGAAAAGTCAACAGCGACGTTAGGAGAACGTAGTGGTCTGTTGACTTTTTTTATAGTGTTATTTCATGACAAGAGTTATTTATCATCTTCGTTTAAGTTAATGTTTTTATTATTTTTACCAACAATTCGTAGATTATTTAATTTGTTTTTACGAACTTCAAGGATAGCTTTTCCCATGTCTCGTTCGATTCGTTGCTTGTAAAGAAATTCTGTAAATGCTCTAAAGCATTCATTCCCGTTTCCAACATGTACTCGAATCAATCAATCTAAATAAAAAAGCTCGTCTTTTCCATCCCTATTTTCTCAACAAAAACTGACATTCGCTTGCAAATCCTCAATAATATTAATATCATCGGTCATACCATTGATATTATAGTTTGTCCGCTTGATATTTTAGGATTCCCAATGTTTAAAGGGAATGATGTTAAGCTTACGTTGGAAACAAAAGAAGTAGGGGTAAAAAATACGTAGTTGACTCATATGCACAAAATAAGGGAATAGTATCGAGAAAATTCACTCAGCTTAGTGAAGTACAAGAAAAAACAGCTAAGAGTTATTTAAATGAAATTACAAAAAAATATCCTTCAGTTTCTAAAATATCAAATGGTCCTTTTAATCCTAACGCTCTCAAAGGGGGGCGACTTAAAGGTGAGTTAATATTAGAAGTGCCAGTTCAAAATAAACCAATTTCGCAAACGATTCTTGATGAAGCAACAAAAAATAGGATTATTATTAGGGATATTAAAGGGAAGGTGTATAATTGACTATGAAAATTTATTATTGTGACGAATGGTCGGAAATTAAAAAGAAGCCTTGGAATATTCTAGATGATCGTGATGCATACACATACCATCAAAAACATGAACCATATACGGCGGTATTAACTGAAGATGAAAACCTTAAGTATATTATAAATGTTACAAATGAATGGGTTTCGGTGGGATTTTATGATGACTTTATTCGTAAGTATTTAAATTATGATTTTGAAGTTATGAGTGAGAGTAAGATATTTTTAAGAACAGCTACGTATTGGGAATATGATGATGAAACTGATACAGAAGTAAGTAGCTTAATTTGGGGATTCCGAGAAAATGGCTATATAGCAATGGAAAAAAGGGATTTAAAGACCGGCTTAGTCGAGGAGCGTGAGATTAGCGATACCCTTGAAAGAAACTGGGACGTATTTCCTGAATTTGGTCATTATATTCATTTGTGTAGAGAGGAAAGATAATGTTTTTAGGAGCACTCTATAGTGCCAAAGCTATCTATAAGAAAGGTGTTATATATCACTAACACATAAGGCAAGCGAACTAAAGATAATTAAAATATTGAATTAGAAAAAAGAAAAATGATATATTTGAAAATAGAGACTCCATGAAGGTAATACCATCATGGAGTACTATTACTATGTGCAATGATAGAATAAAAAAGAAGTACGAGCTTAGGTGAGATGACATTTTACTAGGCGATGAATATAAACACATGGATTGTATATGAAACTAATGAACTCGTATAAACTCGTGAGTTTTAAAATAGTAGTTTTTATGATATACAAAAGGTATCACATTTTTTACTGCAAGATTTACAAATTCATAGTACTTAAAAACATATGAACATAAAGCACTTGATTGTCTATGAGAGGCAACAAGTGTTTTTTTCATTTTAGGATAGAAAAGAGGAGAGTATAATAAATGATAAGTACATATATTGTTTCAGCAAATAGTATAAGAAAATAGATTCTAAAGAGCAGCTGAATTCATCGGAGTAAATGATGCAATTCGTGCAGTTACCGGTAAAGACCCTATTACAGGAAAAGAATT
>NZ_MACG01000019.1 GCF_001884035.1 Bacillus tropicus | reverse complement strand
AAAGTAGTAGATACAAAAGAAGTAACAGCAGAAACAAACTGGAAGTATACGTTTGAAAAACTCCAAGCATACGATGCAAACGGAGTAGCGTACAAGTATGAAGTGAAAGAACAGGCAGTACCAGGATATGAATCAAAGGTAAATGGTTATGACATCACAAATACAAAAGTAGGTAAAACAAAAGTAGAAGGAACGAAGACATGGAAAGACGATAACGCAACAGATCGTCCGGAAATGATTAAGGTAGACCTTTTACAAAATGGTACAGTGATTGCGACGCAAGAAGTAAGTAAAGCAACAGGCTGGAAATACGAATTCAAAGATTTAGCAGCGTATGATG
>NZ_MACG01000018.1 GCF_001884035.1 Bacillus tropicus | reverse complement strand
GTTTTTCATTTTATTTTCTCTCCTTTTATTTTACTTTATCTCTTTTTTCTAATGTCATACTCCATGCTGTTAAAATAACAGCACCTACTACCATAATGCCACCTACCCAAGCCGTATGAATTAACCCTAACGAATTCGTTACCATACCGCCTAAATAAGCACCAAGAGCAATCCCAGCATTAAAAGCCGCAATATTAATTGCCGATGCAACATCGACAGCACTCGGTACAAATCGTTCAGCTAACATTACGACATAAACTTGTAACCCTGGAACATTCATAAATGCGAATAGTCCCATAAAAATAATTGTGATTAACCCCGCTACCTTAAATGGTGCTGTAAATGTTAAAACAAATAATATAATCGCTTGAATAAAGAACATGTAAAATAGCGCTCGAATCGGATTATGATTCGATAATTTCCCGCCAATCACATTCCCTATTGCAATGGCGATTCCATACACTAATAAAATGATAGTAACCGTATTAGCTTTAAATCCTGTTACTTCTTGTAATAACGGAGATAAATACGTAAATGTTACGAATGTTCCCCCATATCCTAATGCAGTAATGATGAAAACTAGTAACAGTCTTCCGTTTGTAATCAATTTAAACTGATCGCGGAATGATACAGACGCACCTTTTTTCATATTAGATGGAATGAGAATACTATTTGCGATTAAGGCAATCATTCCAATTACTACAATTGCTAAAAATGATGTTCTCCAGCCAAATTGTTGACCAATAAATGTTCCAATTGGTGCCCCTGTAATAGTTGCAACTGTTACACCAGTAAACATAATGGCAATCGCGCTAGCACGTTTATTTTCTGGTACAAGTGCCGCAGCAATCGTTGAACCAATTGACATAAACACACCATGCGAAAGTGCTGAAACAATTCGCGCAATAAGTAATACAGTAAAGCTTGTTGCTACCGCTGCGATTCCGTTACCAATAATGAAAATAATCATAACCCACATTAATAACGTTTTTCGTGACATATTAGCTGTTAACGACGTTAATACTGGAGCACCAAATGCTACGCCTAACGCATATAAAGAAACTGTTAAACCAGCTGTTGTCACCGACACATGTAAATCTTCCGAAATAGATGGTAATAAACCGACACTAACAAATTCAGTTGTCCCAATCCCGAACGCACTAATTGCTAGCGCTAATAACGCAAATATACTTCTTCGATTCGTCTGAACTTCTGAAGACGATGCTGTATATGAATTCAATTGATTTCCCCTCTTCCCTATAATTCCTATCATAATAGTGCGATAAAAAGGCCCTTTTATCTTTCAAAACATATATTTAATCTCTACAAACGCTATTATGAAATATATTTAACATAATGAATAGTACGCACTTTAAAGTGCTGTAGGTACTAAAAAGTAACATAGTTAATTACTAGTACCATAAAGCTTGTTTCCCTCTCACATGTGCTATTATGAATGATATTTAACATAATAAAAAGTACGTACTTTAAAGTACTATAGGTACTAAAAAGTAACATTTATATAACCTAGCTTATTTTGCTCAAAATTTGAAATCTACTTTCCATGAAGAAATACATTTTCCCCGTAGAAACAACTTTAGAGGACATTGCTTAAACATGTATAGGTCATGTTCATTGCTGCAGACAAATAATAAAAAGGCAAAAACGAACAGAGATATGTTCGTTTTTGCCTTTTTTATTTAACAATTAAAATGTACGACTTTTGGAAAGGAAATCTTCATTAGCTCCCGTAACACCACTTTGCCCCCAGTTTCCTGGAATCATTTCACGGATGAGAATAAGGACTTTATCCAAAGGTGCATGAGTATATTTAGATGTTATTTGTGTAAGTTCGTTTACCCACTTATCCTTTGTATCTTGATCAAATGTATTCCATATATCAATCTTAATAATAGCCATTCCATCAACGTTACCAGACGGTGTATCGTAAGACTCTTTTGTCTCCCAATTGGACACCCTACTTTTCTCAGCAAAGGTAGCATCACTTGCTACAGCCCCAGCTTTCCCCCAATTTTCTTTCTCAAGTTCCGTTATCAACACTTGAATTTTGTCAGGGACAATTTTTAATCGTTTTATTGTAAGTTCCGTTACATTATAAATGAATTCCTTCTTTTCTTCCGTTGACATGGTTGGCCAAGTATTTAGTTCAATTAATGGCATAGTATTGCCCCCTAAAGTTAATTAATTATTTATTCACTAGCTACAACTATTGGTTCAAATGATTTTTAACTGCCCTTACTACCAATTCGTGATCTACTTCTGGCGGTAATCCTGAAACTGTTATCATTCCAATAACCCCTACGTTTTTTATTCTAATAGGAAAGCATCCACCAAACGCAGCATATTCCGAAGTATCTAAAAGATATTTTTCATTATATGAGATTCCAGTTATTTCACTTTGTATCTGCATATAATACGAGCTACGATCATGCAGGGAAACGACTCGTTTTTTACGCTCAATCCATTTCGTATTTTCCTCATTTGTCCCTGTCATCTTGAAATGAAATAATTGCACACCATTTTTCGTTATATCAACAGCAATCAATTTCCCCTCTCGCTTTGCTGTTTCAACGATAAATAAACCTATTTGCAAGGCATCTTCATTTGTAAAAGAGGAAAATTGAAGTGTTTCCTCCTCTTTTAAAATTTGTTTACTTATTTCATTCAAATTTGAAGAACTCATATCTTTAACCTCCATAATTGTTTTATGCCACTACGGCATTTTTTGAAATTATTAGGCCATATAGTACAACCTTTCAATCAATCTGATTCTAAATAAAATGCTGTAACATCATTGGTAACTAGTACCGTAAAGCTTGTTTTCTTCTTACTGGTGCTATTATGAATGATATTCAAAGTTATAAAAAGTACGCACTTTAAAGTGCTATAGGTACTTTAAAGTACTATTTTACTTATCCCTATCTTACAGAGACTATTATGAAATATATTTAACATCTTAAAAATGTATGTACTAAAGAATAATATTTTTCATATCAAACTTTTTTGCTCAATGGCTGTAATTCAAGCCCATCAAATTTTTGTATAAAAACAAACGAAAAATAAAAGAACCTAGCCGATACTAGATTCTTTTCTTATCTAAAAAATACTCTTATATTTCTTTTGAGTTGTTACAAACGAATTAGAATAGAACTTCAACTAAAGGCTCATTTTAATTACAGTAAAAGATTGGTGAAACGATACATTACACCACCTAAAAATAGGAGGTAACAAAAATGAGTGAAAAAACAGCAGGCTTTTCACAAGTAAATCACGTCGGAATTACAGTAAGCAATTTAGCAAAATCTATCGTTTTTTATGAAGCATTAACAGGTAAGAAAGTATCAAACATTGATGAAATTGGCGGAACAAGAATGGCGCAAACACAAGGACTTGAAGATACTCGTATTAAATATGCCAATCTACACTTAGACAATTTGAACATCGACATTCTAGAATACGTTGTCCCTAAATCAGATAAAGCATCTTACTCAAATGATCAAATTAGTGCGATGCATCTTTGTTTTGAAGTAGAAGATATTGATGCCGCTGTAAAACGTCTAAAAGCAATTGGGGTAGAACCAGATGGAGAGCCAATTATCTTCCAAGAAGAAGACGGCTTGAAATCTGGATTTGGTACAGGCGTTGCCTACTTCCGTGATCCAGATGGTACTAATTTAGAGCTCATTGCTCCAAAAGGCCCATTTAGACGTGAATAGTAAAAATAAATTAATACCGAAACAGCCACCTTATCTCTGAAAAGGTGGCTGTTTGTTGATAGATTAAATAAAAAGGACAAACTCTCCAACGTGAGAAGTTTGTCCCAAAATAGATATTTCATATTCCACTACTTTGACACTAAAATCAAAAATCGTGAATTAGAATAATGATTTAATACTTGCTAAAACAGTAAGGACACCTACAATAATAACAAATACGTTACTCATTTTCCCTTTGTATTTAGCTAGTACTGGTACTTTTTGAATCGCATACATTGGTAATAGACATAAGATAGCAGCAACTAATGGACCGCTTAGAGAATCAATAAGTCCAAGAATACTTGGATTTGTATAAGCAACAAACCAGCATGATAATACAACAAAAGTAAGGATTATTGTCTTAATTGTTTTTTCTTCAATATCTTTTCCACGTGATTTACCAAACTTAATAATCATGTCACGCATTACTTCAAATGCTCCGATATAATGGCCAAGGAATGACTTTGTAATAGCCACAAAAGCAATGATTGGAGCTGCAATCGTGATTACAGGCGAATTAAGCTCATTCGCAAGATATGAAAGAATTGATAAGTTTTGTTCTTTTGCCATTTTTATATCATCTGGAGTCAAGCTCAATGCGCTACTCCAAACGAAGAACATAACAACAGCGAATGTCATGATATAACAAACCTTTTGTATTTGCGCACATTTCGCATCAGTGGCTTCGATTCCATACGTAGCTCTCTGTTTCACAACAAATGATGAAATCATAGGTGAATGATTAAATGAGAATACGATGATTGGTAGAATCATCAATATCGTCCCAAAATAGCCTGTTCCTGTTGAAGCAGTTGAAACAGCTGAAAAACTAAGCATTGACGTATTCCACTGTGGAATTAAAGATATTGCGATAAAAAGTAGAGAAACTATGAAAGGATACACTAGCATACTCATGATCTTTACAGTAATATCTTGACCAAAATTCAGTATAGTGATAAGACCAAGAACTAATACAAGTGATAAAATAGCCCTTGGAGGTTCTGGCATGTGCAATTGATGCACGATAAAACTACTTGCAGTGTTTGTAAGCGCAACCGAATACATTAGTACGATTGTATAAATTGAACCGAAATATACGATGTTAAAAATGATACTCGCTTTATTTCCGAAATACTCTCTAATTGTACCTGTGATCCCCTCATCAGCAGAATTAGAAGCGTATATCATTTTAGCAAGTGCCCTATGTGAGTAATACATAACTGGATATGCAAGCAATGTAATTAGTAGTAATGATAATAAACCACCTGAACCTGCATTAATCGGTAAAAAGAGCACCCCTGCACCAATTGCAGTTCCAAATAGACTGAGTGCCCATGTAGTATCCTGCTTATGCCACTTTTTCGGATCTGCATATTGCTCATTTTTTCGTGCGGTATTTTCAGCTTGAACTTCTATTTTCTTTGCAGTATTCCCGTTCATATAATAACTCCCCCTTTTATCTATTCCTGCAGCTCTCTTTATAACTAACGAATATTTTTCTTTTTCGGAAAATGAATTCCTTACAAGTTGCCCCACATTGTATGTCCTTCATCAAAATGAATCCAAATGAAAACATTCACTAGATAGCGTCCTAATATAATTGTTAGCGTTAACAAAAAAGTTTACTCGTACTATCCACTCCTTATATAAAGACCGCTCAAGAGAACAATATAGAATAGATTTCATAAATACGTTGCAACATTTCTAATAACAGTGTATTACTTTAATGGTTTATCTTTTTTACTTTTAACAGTAATTTTAGCTAAACCGGCCTCTCTTCATTTATGAGGCATTTCTTTCTCAATTCTATACATCACTTTCATAGCTTCGGCAGCATTTATGGTATTGATTACACAAGCCACTGAAGCACTTTACATACATTTTGCCTCTAACCACACACCTTTCTTACTTATAGTCGCATTTTTTATATTTTCTCCAGAGATAATAAAATTTCTCTCGACGCCCTCATTATAACGTGTATATTTATAAAATTAATATTTTTATATTTTCAGAAATATTAATTGGGTATAATTTTATATGGATAACATTTTACAGTTAGCGCGCAACCCTTGTTCCTATCGCTTACCACTGAATGAATTAGCATAAAATACGGTCATTTATTACTTATCCAAGTTACTCATTATAAAGATACTTATATTCTTCTTTGTCAAAAAAAATTATTTTAATTAAAAAAGATATTCTAATAAATAATTAATGTGGTTAAAAAGATATATCTTTTTAAATGCATCAACCAATTTTTAGGATATATATTATCGACATTGCATTCATATACATTTTCAGGAAGCTACTTTTTTACTTGATAGCAATAAGAGAACCGCTAACATTTTACAAAAACCTATCCTATACGTAAAAATACAATAAGCTGCCCATATCGGGCAGCTTATTTACATAACAATTGTTATCAGAGATGTGCAAACAACTCAATGCACTGTCATCTTAATTCGAGTTTTTTCAACTCTTCTTCAGGAATATCTCTATGTTTGTAATGAATCGTTTTTACATCATTTCCTTAGAGATGATATTATTGGACGATTCAACCTATTAAAAGCAAATCATGTAATCTTTAAAACCCTTCGTTAACTAGCTCTTTTATTGAGTTTAATTTTGAAGAAAGCTCGATAAACCATTCTTCGTCTCCTGTTAATAATGCAAGGTCTATAAGATAAAGGATTTGCTCCTTATTGATTACCTTTGATTCAGGAAGTTTGTTAACATGTTTACTAAAGAGTAAAATCGCTTCGTTTATTGTGTACTTGTCGTCACGTTTTACAATACTAACTGTAACTATATCTTCCACTTCATCAAGTGATACAATGTAACCAACTATGAATTCGCCCTCATTTGATATTCCACGAACCCAATCTCCTACTTTTAAAACTTGATTATTATTTGACATCATACTTTTTCACCTTCTTATAAATATTTTTTGTGACGATAAAAACGAAATTAAACTGTAATGTTTTCCATTACATTTCAATGGTAAGAACTTACGGCTCTATATAACAAGTAAGCCACTTAACGTTCTTGATTGATAAGATCAACAACTTCTTTCATTGTGTAATTCTTTAAGTATTCACCTAGATGTTCTTCCGCACCTAAGAAAATAGTGAACAGCACTTTTCGCATGTTTGAACCTACAATACACTGATCATTTGATTCTGGGCACTTAGGCTGCAATGCACCTTCAGAGGTTATTTGATAAATATGCCAGAGGTTAACTTCATCTAAATCTCGGGCGAAAATAAAACCGCCACCAGTCCCCTCTTTCGATTGTATAAACTTATGTTTTTTTAACAAACTTAGCACTTTGCGAATGCGTACTGGGTGAACCCCCGCACTTTCTGAAATAGCATTACTTGTTGACATCCGGTCTGGCTGTAAAGCTAAATAAGTTAAACTGTGTATGGCCAAGGTAAAGTCGCTGTTCATTGTTTTCCTCCTACGATCAAAAATATTGTTTCTCCTATATTAACATACTGTAGCCATAAACATTACAGATAGGTTAGTTGAACGTTAAAATATAAGAACCACTCTTAGCATAAAGAAATAGATTCCATAACTTCATTTAGCTTTTTAAGTTAAACATACATTTAAAGACTCCATTGTTTCTTCACTTGCTCTTCTGCCAACTGTTTAATTTTTGTCCATATCGTATCTTTGCTTACAATAACATTTGTTTGATAATTTCTATCGTTATAATTGACTGTAACACATACTTCTATCATTTCCTGCTTCCTCCTTTCAAACAAATTTCTTATCTATATTTAAGTTCTGAAAAGTCTTGGGTTTAGTTATAATTTCTAACCTATAACTTCATTTTTTTGATAATCATATTTAAAAATCCCACTGTTTTTTGACTTGTTCTTCTGCCAATTGTTTAATTTTTGTCCACACCGTATCTTTGCTTACAATAACATTTGTTTGATAGTTTCTATCTTTATAATTCACTGTAACGCATACTTCTATCACCTTCAGTTTCCTCCTTTCAAAAAATTCCTCTCTCATACCATTACTTATTAATTAGCCAACTTTTGCAGTTCAATATTTAAAAATGTTCGAACGCTACGTGGTAAAAATTTACGAATTTCTTCGTCATTAAAACCAATCTGTAATCTTTTCTCATCCAGCATAATTGGGCGACGCAACATTAGCGGATGCTCAATTATTAATTTATAAAATTCATTCAGCGAAAGCTCATCTATATTTATATTTAAGTCTTGAAAAGTTTTGGATCTAGTTGAAATAATTTCAGTAGCACCCTCTTCAGTTAAACGAAGAATGGATTTAAGTTCATCCACTGTCATAGAATTGGATACGATATTTTTTTCAGTATAATCAATTTGATTCTCCTCCAGCCACGCTTTCGCTTTTCGGCATGAACCACAGCTTGCTGTTGTATATAAAACCACCATATTTCACTCACTCCTTTCATATTCTTTATGAAACTTCAATCTTAAATATCGGTCATTTAAATGTATTAAAAAAAATTACAGTTCAGAATCAAATTCACGTAATGTTATTTATTCGGCAATGTTTCATTTATCTCTATTATTCATGCTACATTTTACAGACGATAACAACTCACTTTTAAAAATCTTACTGTAATTTTAAACTTTACAGTTCAATTAATCAACTGTTAAGTCTTGGATTCATTTTAATAAAAGAACAAATTGTTCTCATGTAAAATTCCCCATAGCATGATGGCTCCTTCAAAGCACATTTCACGCGTTTCTTGCTTACAAGTGCTATTATGGATTATATTCATCCTAATAAAAAGTACGCACTTTAAAGTGTTATAGGTACCAAAAAGTAACATATGCATTTTTAAGTGCCATTCTGCTTATTTCTCTCTTACATCGGTTATTATGACCGATATTTAGTACAATAAATAGTACGCACTTTAAAGTGTTATAGGCACTAAAAAGAAATAATTTTAGTATTACAACGGATGTAGGCTCACAACTGTAATCTAAATTCATTAAAGGAGTTTTTTTATGAAGACATATAATATTCCTGTAGAAGCGACTTTAGAAGTTATTGGTGGAAAGTGGAAGGTTGTTATCCTTTGCCATTTAAAGAAAGGAACAAAAAGAACGAGTGAATTAAAACGTTTAATGCCTGGTATTACGCAAAAAATGTTAACGCAACAATTACGGGAACTAGAAGAAGATGGTGTAATCCAAAGGAAAGTATATGACCAAGTGCCACCGAAAGTAGAGTACTCTTTAACGGATTACGGTTCGTCTTTAGGAGCTATACTCGATTCCCTCTGTTCCTGGGGAGAAGTTCATCTTGAAAAAACCGGGAACACATCCATGCTGATTACAGCAGATGAATAATAGCTGTTCCTACTATATTGAAAACAGAAAATAGGTTGAGGCAATATGTGCCCCAACCTATTTTTTATACCTCTTTATAACTTTTTGCAGTAATAACTGTTTCGAATTCAAAGGTTTCCGGCAAGTGATCGGCGTAAGAGTATTCAAAAGTGCGTCCATCCGTTAAGTAGGCCACCTGTTCCACTCTCATTAGAAAATCTTGATTTGTTAAGTTCATAAACTGCTTTTCTTTATCATCTGGGCGAATTCCTTTGACCCTTACAACGGATGTTCCCACTTCAAGACCTAGTTTATTTTGAATGTGCGAGTAAATCGACTCCTCTAAAACAGAAACCTCAACACCTGGAATGACCGAAATGGGCATCCACGTATGCTCCATAATCGTTGGGATACTGTGAATGATGCGGAGGCGAATGATTTTATATACAAAATTCCCTAATGAAATGCCCAATTTTTCAGCAATGATTTCATCGGCACCAACAATCGTAAATTCGATAATTTTACTTTCTACCTCACTGCCGTAAACAGCTTTCGTACCTGTTAAAGTTTGAATCATTCGTGCCTTTTCCTGCTGACGCCAATCTTGAACGACTGTTCCACTTCCGCGTCGGCGGATAATGTAGCCGTCTCTCACTAATAGATCCAGCGCTTTTTTTATGGTAAGAACAGAAACGCAAAATTCTTCAGCAAGGACTGGGCTACTTGGAATTTTTTCGTTAATTTTATATTCACCGTCTAAAATTTGCTGTTTCATTTTTTGGTAAATGCCGAGGTATTTTACTTGTGTTGATCCACTTGCCATTTCCATACCTCCTCTATGCTGTATTCCCTCTTCTATTCATTCAAATGTAAAGCCCCAAGTTTGTAAACTGAAGGTGATGGGGTAGCAAATCCATTTTCTAAGATTTCAATATTTGTTACCGCTTCTTCGTCTTTCACAAGCTTTGGTGCACCATTTACGATTGTTTCATACGCTGCATCATAGAATCGACCGTAATCACCAAGTGGCGTTTTAATTTGTTTTTCAATCCAATCACCGTTTGCATTGCGATATTTAGCAACCCCATAGTACATCGGCGAATCTTCACCAAATCCTGCACTCTCAGGCATAATACCCGCTTTCAGATCATTTTCCTGCTGATCTTCACCGTATTTAATAAACGATCCATTTGTTCCATGGATGATAAAGCGTGGATAATCTTTTGCTACAACATGGTTCGTTTTCAGTTTAATTTTTAGCTTATTTCCGTAATGTAGACTAACATCAAAATAATTATCAACCGCACCTTCCACTTCATTATTACGAATATCGTATGTTACCGTATCAGGACGGCCAAATAGTGAAATCATACGGTCCATCGTATGAATACCTAAACTATAAAATGAACCTTCTTCTTTCGGACCTTCGTGAGTGATTGAACCCGGACGGAAATAATCAATATGTGATTCAACCTCAACGATATCACCAAGGAATCCTTGTTCTATAACTTGCTTCACCGCTAAAAAATCACCATCAAAACGGCGGTTTTGATAAGGCATAACTACTACACCTTTTTCTCGCCCTAAAGCTAACAATTCTTTCGCATGTTCTACTGTATCGCAAAATGGTTTTTCAACGATAACTGATTTTCCAGCAAGTATAACTTTTTTCGCTAATTCGTAATGCGTATGTGCTGGCGTACAGACCGTCACCACTTGAATGTCTTTATCATTCAACAATTCGTCCAAATTAGTAGTGAAACTAACACCTTTTTCCTTATATGGAGCCGCTAATGCTTCATTAATTTGGCGAGCAAAAATCATTTTTACTTTTATATTTTTACGTGTATTTACATAAGGTAAATGATAGCGGTTAGCTGATTTTCCAAATCCAATAAAGCCCATTGTTAATGTCATATTCTTCAACTTCCTTGCTCATAAAATTTTGTTTCTATTTTTATTATATATTTTTATTATTAAAAGTATATAGTTTTAATTTTAAATATATATAATAAATAAAAAGTCGGGATACAAATCATTTCGATTTTCATCCCGACTTTTTACTTCAAGTTATAGATTTATAAATTTAAACATTGTTTAAGAGCTATTAGATCACACTCTTATTCATACATGTAAGAACGTGTCATCGGAATTGTATCGTTAATACCTTTTGTAAATACAAATTGATGTAAATCAATATTACCTGTAAAGAACGAAGCTGCACATGCATTTAAATATAAGCGCCACATACGAATGAATCGCTCATCTTTCGTTTTGCGAACTTCCTCCAGTACGTTTTCAAAATTCCGAGCCCAATGTTGTAATGTTTTCCCGTAATGTCTACGTAAGCTTTCTACATCCACAATGAAAAATTGTTTGTTTGTCATGTTCGTGATTAATTCGTTCACAGCAGGAACATACCCACCAGGGAATATATATTTTTCAATCCAACCATTCGTAGCACCACCATTGGCCGGAGAAGTAATACAATGAAGTAGAGAAATCCCACCATCATTTAGTAGTGTATTCACTGTTTCAAAGTATTGCGTAATGTTGTCTTTTCCTACATGTTCAATCATACCTACACTAACAATTTTATCAAATTTACGATTCTTAATATCGCGGTAATCAAGTAAAGATACTTCAACTAAATCCGTAAGTCCCTCTTGTTTAATTCGCTCAGAAGTCTTAGCATATTGTTCCTCACTTAACGTTACTCCCATCGCTTTCACACCGTATTGCTTAGCAGCAGCTGTAATGAGCTCACCCCATCCGCAACCAATGTCTAATAACGTATCACCTTTTTGAAGGTTCAACTTTTTCAAAATATGATTCACTTTATTATGCTGCGCTGTCGTTAAAGAATCTTGCTCATTTTGGAAATATGCACAAGAATATGTCATTGTTTCATCAAGCCATAATTTATAGAAATCGT
This sequence comes from Bacillus tropicus, assembly GCF_001884035.1. GTDB lineage: Bacteria > Bacillota > Bacilli > Bacillales > Bacillaceae_G > Bacillus_A > Bacillus_A tropicus. Next base: position 173,701 of record NZ_MACG01000018.1, on the reverse strand, counting down.
TCCCAATATCATAATGATGAGCAATATCATCTTTATTTTTTTGTTTTGAGAAATTCCATTTACTTTTGAAATATTGCAACTTACTATCACCTAAAAAGCTATCCTGCCTTTTATAAATAGATTGAATTGCTTTTTCAAGGTTACCCTTTATTTCAAGATCCCCATTCATATATGCTTCACCGAATGCAATAGAAGGATCCTTAGCGATTTCTTTTTTTGAAAGCGGCTTATGGAATGTTATATGAAATTGAGGTTCCCCTTCTCCATATTGTATTGTTTCTCCATTCCAAAGTGTAATTTGCACTGGATCTGAAAAAAGATTTTTAAGTATTTTTTTATAAAAAAGTTCTTCAACCATATAGACATCTCCTACTAAAGAAATTGAACAAAAAACTATACTAGTTAATAAGTCTTTTTGAACATAGCTTAAAACCGTTATGACTTCTTGCTACGAGTGTCATTATAAAACGGTTATATGATGAAGCATAGTACGTACTTTAAAGTGATGAAGGCACTTTTAAGTACCTATGAAAACTTTAATCAATTATTCATCACGGCTAAAACAGTTGTTAATACAGTATAGATCCTTACTTTTACTTTCTAAATTTTTATACTAAAAAACACCACCTCGTCATTAGGTGGTGTTTTCAATATTACATATAGAGATTTCACTTAACTTTACTATTTTTTCTATCTATGCATCGTTCTCCCCATACGGTCAATTGATTTAATACATGTTGCAAAGACCACCCATAATCAGTTAAGGAGTATTCTACTCGGGGCGGAATTTCTTTATAGATTTCACGTGTAATCACACCATCATCTTCCAGCTCACGTAATTGTTGCGTCAACGTTCTAACTGAAATTTCAGGAATTAGACGCTGCAACTCGCTCGTTCGCTTCGTTCCTTTCGTTAAGTGACATAAAATGATGACCTTCCACTTTCCCCCGATAATTTCTAAAGTTGCTTCTATCGGTATATTATATTGTTTCACTTACTCTCCCTCCTTTTTTCTAAATTTCTTCTCTATTGTTACGTAAAAACAACTAATTTTCTATACGGCACATTTTAGTTCCTACAGCACAAAAAAGTACCTATATTACAAAAAAGTAATTATGACGCTTAAAAATCTCCCTCTATATAAAAAGAAAAAAACGAACGTATTCTCGTTCGTTTTTTTCTTGTTTATTCTGCAGTTGTAATGAGCATAGACGTGTTGCCATTCTTTTCAAGATGATTTTCTCCCCAGTTACAAAGAGAATCAAGTATAGAATCTAATGAATGACCGTAATCCGTTAAGGAATACTCTACTTTTGGCGGCACTTGGTTATACACTTTTCTCTCGATTACACCATCTTCTTCTAATTCACGTAATTGCTGCGTTAACATCTTTTGTGTAATACCAGACATTAATTGTTTTAATTCGCACGTTCTCTTTTTGTCTTTCTTTAAATGACAAAGGATAACTACTTTCCACTTCCCACCGATAACCTCTAAAGTCGCCTCTACAGGGATATTGTATGTTTTCATATAAAAATCTCCTTTAATAATTTTATAAGACAAATAAGCTAAAACATTTAAATGTTACTTTTAAGTATCTATAGCACCTTAAAGTACGTACTTTTTATCCTGTTAAATATGTTTCATAATAGCACACGTAAACAATAAATGAGTAGTACGGTACTAAAAAGTACCTGTATTACTTTTCAGTACCTATAGCACTTTAAAGTACGTACTTTTTATTTTGTAAAATACATTTCATAATAGCATGTGTAAGAGTTGAGTGAGCAATACAGTATTAGAAATTACCCATGTTACCTTTTAGTGCTAACGTACTATTTTAACTGTTTATATACTTTTATCATTGCTTTTGTCAGACGATGAAATGACATGTTTTCATTTTCACATCCATTCACAATGATGAATTAATTTTTAAATACATTTTAGGGGGATATTTATAATGAGTAAATTACTAAAAGAGAAAATCGGTTTTGGTACAGCACCACTAGGAAATATGTACCGTAATATCCCAGAAGAAGAAGCAATCGCTACAGTGGATGCTGCTTGGGAGAATGGCGTTCGTTACTTTGATACAGCTCCACTTTATGGGTCTGGCTTAGCGGAGATTCGTCTTGGTGAAGCACTATCAAAAAGAAATCGTGATGATTACTTTTTAAGCACAAAAGTCGGTCGAACGATTTCAGATGAACTAGAAGATCCATCTGCACGTGATTTAGGTGAAAAAGGCGGACTGTTCGAATTTGGTCGTAAAAATAAAATGATCAATGATTATAGCGCAGATGCAACCCTTCGTTCTATCGAGCAAAGTTTGAAACGTTTAAAAACTGATCGACTAGATTTTGTTTTCATTCATGATTTAGCTCAAGACTTTTATGGTGATGATTGGATTTCACAATTTGAAATCGCTCGAACAGGAGCATTTCGTGCGCTCACACGTTTACGTGAAGAAGGAGTGATTAAAGGCTGGGGACTTGGAGTAAACAAAGTAGAATCAATTGAACTTATGCTTGATTTAGAAGAAGCGAAGCCAAATATATCCTTACTAGCTGGTCGTTATTCATTACTAGACCACGAGCGTGCATTGCAACGAGTAATGCCAGCAGCAGTTAAGCATAATATGGATATTGTTGTTGGTGGCCCATATAGCTCAGGTATTCTTGCTGGAGGTGCTCACTTCGAATATCAAAAAGCAGCACCAGAAATTATTGCAAAAGTTGAGAAAATAAAAGCTCTTGCAGATCGTCACGAAATCAGCATCAAAGCTGCAGCATTACAATTTTCACTAGCGAATCCAGCAGTTGCTGCTGTTGTTCCTGGTGCAAGTAAGCCGGAACGAATTGTAGAAGACCAAAATGCTTTAAACACAGTAATTCCAGCAGCATTCTGGGAAGAAATGCGCGAACAAAAACTAGTAGCACCTAATGCACCACTGCCAATCAACGTAAAATAATATGAAACCTTAATCAGTGGGGTTATCCCCACTGATTATTTGCTCGCAAATATCGGGATAAAAAGGAGTGTAATGAACATGGCACATACTACTACATCTATGGAAATTTTCGGTTCACCTGAACAAGTATGGCAATTAATCGGAGGTTTCAACTCCCTTCCAGACTGGTTACCTTATATACCTAGCAGTAAATTAACTGAAGGCGGTCGTGTACGTCACCTAGCTAATCCAGATGGTGATACGATTATAGAACGCTTAGAAATATTCAATGAGAAAGAACGCTACTACACGTATTCAATTATGAATGCACCATTCCCAGTCACTAATTATCTATCTACAATCCAGGTGAAAGAAGGTACTGAAAGTAACACATCGTTAGTAGAGTGGTCTGGTACGTTCACTCCTGTTGAGGTTAGTGATGAAGAGGCAATAAATCTGTTTCATGGCATTTACAGCAATGGACTGAAAGCACTGCAACAAGCATTTTTAGATTGATTCATGTAATTGATTGAGACGAAAAAGTTAATTAACAGTCAAAAATTCAACTTTGTGGTTAAATCCACTAGGAAAGATAAACAAATACAAATTTCATGCCCGCTTGTTAATGACAAGAAATAAAAAATACTACCTCCAAATTGAAGGTAGTATTTTTTATTAATCTGGAAAAACAATTAATCCCTCTTCTTTTTCTTCCTGTTTTAAACCTTCTTCTGGGAAGGTTACAGTTGAATTTTTATCCCCTGTTCTTTTTGTTTCTTCACCTGGAAATACGAAAGTTGAATTGTCTTTCCCTTCATTTTTTTCTATGTTATCTGGAAACACCATAGGATCATTGGTAGTCAAACCACTAGGAAATCCAAGGTTAGACAAAATCGCTTTTAAATCTGGTAAAACTCCTATTTTATCAGACGATGGGTTATTAGACTTTGTTCCTGTATTTGAATTACTTAAAATTGCTCTCAATTCTTTCGGTGTATATGCCTTACCTAAATGTTCTTTAGCAATCCCTTGAATCGATACAGCAGCCCCAGCAATTATAGGAGAAGCGCTAGAAGTACCACGGAAATTAGAAGTATAACGATTAATTATGTTCTGATCTGTAACCTTTTGTCCTTTACTATTTTGATTTTGATATGTATCTAATGTATCAACATACTCTCCCCAACCATATACGTCAATTCTACTACCATAGTTAGAGAAGGCTAAACGTTTATGAGGAACTCTTGCAGTAGATGCTCCAACTATGATAGCTCCTGAATCTTTAAAGTCTTGACTGTTTCGATTTAAAATCTGTTTACCATTACGGTCTTTAAATTCATCTAAATCAATCCCACCATTACCAGCTGCTTCTACAATAATAATACCTTTATCTGTACCTTTGCGAATGGCGTTAAATATACTCGGGTACACTTCTACTGGTAAAGGGTTATCTCCATATCCATCATATTTAAAGGATTCTTCAATTAATAAAACATCTCCAGCTTGTAAAGAATCTATGGCACTTAAAATAGCATCTCTTACATCAATTCTCCCATTATCTCGGATCACTGAAATTACTTTTGCCTTTGCTTTTGGTGCAATCCCAATGTTCCCAATTCCATTGTCCGCTGCAGAAACAACACCTAGAACTGAAGTACCATGAGAAAGATCATTACTCATTTTTCCAGACATAAATTCAATATTTTGACCGACTAAATCTTCATGATTTAATAACCAACCTTCTTCCAAATCTACAAAAGTTGCTCCTTGACCATCTCCCCCTTTAATCCCCCAAGCATAAGGGGCATTAATCCCTAATGGTGCCTCTTCAAGATATCCCTGTCTTGAAAATCTAGGCTCATCATAAGGATTGACTGAGAATACAGGCAATATCGAGCCAGTTGTTGTGTTTATACTGTTATTAGAACGAACTTGTGTTTTACTAGAATCGTCATGAGCAGCATGTACTGTATTTGTTACAAATGTCGTACCTACCCCAGCAAAAGTTGTAATTGCAAGTGATGATATCAATATACCTTTAAAATTTTTCATTTTTCCACCTCTAGTTTTCTATTAGAAATAACATATTCAATAATGTGTATGAATTAAAAAAATATTTCATCTTATTATAAAAATTAATAGATTTTATACCTTTTTGTTTTACATAAAAACTCCCTTCATTCTTGTAATTCAATATGCACATTTCAAAACAACAAACTTACTGTAACTATTATAGTTACACCTTTATTACTTTTCAACTACGAAATATAATTTTTTTAAAATAAATTTATATTACTTTAAAACAGAACTAACCTTTTAGGCATAAAAAAACAAAATATCTGTGCAAATTGCAGCGGTGAATAAGTTTATAGACTGCAAAAAAAAAAGAAAAAGCAAAGCACCCAGTGCTTCGCTCCTTATAAAATCCCTTTTAACTTTTCACCAATTAACTTTCCTAAATACTCATAGCCCTCTATCCCAAAGTGTAGACCATCTCTTTCATCATTGTCTACAAACGTTTTATAATCCCGTTCTTGAATCATTTCAGCATACAAATTTAGAAAATAGCTTCCTGTTTCTTTCGCCACTTCCTCTACCACGTCTGCATACTGACCGAGCACTTCATTTGTTCTATTGTGCTGCCTCTCTTCATCAACTGGGGCAGGACTAATAAGCAGTACTTTACCTGACGAAATATGGTTCACAATCTTCTCTAAATTTTCTTTGTATGCTTGTAATGACCCTTGCGAAAAAGAAACTGCATCATTTGTGCCAAGAAAAACTGTTACGAAATCTGGTTTATGTGATAATACATCTTCTTCAATCCTATTTAACGCATCGAATGTAGTATCACCTGGAACACCTGCATTCACCACTTCCCAATTTGAGAATATCCTTTGTAACCTTGGTGTTAATCTAGATGTACCATCAAAAAATACCTCATCAGCTGTAATACTATCACCGAAGCATACTAACGTTTTCATTAGACTTGCTCTCCTTTTACGTATGAAACAACTTTCCTTCTACCGCCTTAATATATCTTTCAGCAGAACGTTCCACTGCCTCGTTTGCATTTTCTTTTACTACGCGATGAAAAGCGTTGTATAAACGATTAAACTGTAACGGCTTCACTCGATTCACCATTTCTTCCACTTTTCTCGCTGATAATGGAATTAAGTTTGGATAGCTGTACATAAAGCTTACCCATCGCTCATCCGCTACAACTTGAATAATATCACCTGTTAACAAAATTCCTTTTCCATCATTACCTTCTTCCCAATGTAAGACAGATCCACCTTTAAAATGACCTCCTAAACGATGAATGACCAATCCATCAGCTAATTGTAAAGACTCACCAGACCAATAAATAATACGACTACTCGGGCGCATCACCCACTCTTTATCATCTTCGTGTATATAAATTGGTACATCAAATGTCTCTGCCCATTCTACTTGCGTTGAATAATAATGAGGATGAGACAATGCAATCGCATCTAATCCGCCAATCTCTTTTATTTTCGCAATTGTCACTTCATCTAAATAAGTAATGCAGTCCCATAGTAATCGATATGATTCTGTTTTCACTACAAATGCCGTTTGACCGATCGCAAACCCTGGTTTTGTTGTAATACTATAAAGCCCATTTTCCTCTTCGATTATTTCATTTTTGTATATATCATCTGTTTGCAAGTTTTCTAAAGTCGTCCAAGACTGCCCTTTCGGATTCACATATTGCCTTTCTTCATCACAAATATGACAACTCACCGGTTCTTCTACACTCGCTGCATACTGCACGCCACACGTTGTACAAACGAAATTTTTCATAATAATTTCCCCTATCCCTATATTTTTATTAAGCTGATTTTTGTTGATAATGATCTGCTTTTTTATTTTCAATTAATAAACTTATAAAAGTAAGTAAATAGACAACTGTAACCGATAATGGAATTACAGTAAATCCTTTTTCTGCAAACAGAATCCCGCAAACTGACGTTACAAATACAGTCCCTACGGATAATAAACCATAACTTTTGCTTTCATAAATCCATACGTACGGGATAAAATGAACACCTATTAACATTGCTACTACAAAAGGTAACCATTCTGGAAATTGAAAATAGGCAAGTAATACAAGCGGAATATTCAATACATTTATCCCACCAATTAATCCTGCCAAAATCCCTAACGGATTCCCTTTCACAAACATATCAATTTTCAATATAGCAGCTATCATTAAGCCAAAAGGAAACACACATCCCATACCGATTAAATATACCCACACCACTTGTTTTTCAGAAAGAACAAAGCCCATTATACTCATAACTATCCAAAATAAAACACCAGCTAATATAATCGGTAATCCTCTCTTCGTTTTGATTGCTAAATCCTTTTTCGCTTCTGCAACATTCATCTCACCATCTCCCCAAAAATATTTGTACTATAAAGTAGTCTCTACCTCGCCCATCCAATAACGCCAAGCTGCTAAATAATCTTCTAAATCTTTCGGGTGGTGCCTTAAACACGTATCTATACGCAAATATAATCCTATGACTATTTCTTCATATAAATCACTTTCTTTTTTATGAAATACACACTGTTTCATCGCATAATGAATTGTTTCTTTTGTTACATCTTCCGGGGTTGAACAGAATGCATAAATTAAATCGTATATAGGATCTCCTAACACTGGTAAAGGATCAATTACACCATGCAGCTTATTCTCTTGAAATATAAAATTATGGAATCCAAGATCACCATGTAATAAAAACGGCGGATTTATTCCAGCGTCCCTATTTGCTAACTTAAGAACCGTTCTATACTCTTCTTCACTTATGTAACGTTTCACATTTTCATGAGCTTCCATCACATTTGTCGTTAAAAATTCATTCCAAGATTGAACCGGACTTTCTTTCCATCCCCAGACATCTACATCTGAAACTATTTCATACTTATTAATAACTTCTTTTACAAGTGTACGAAGCGTACTTCGTTTATGCCCTTGTTCGCAAGACGTACTACCTTCAAGAAAAGAATACACAATATACGCATGGAAAGGTTCCTTATACAAAAGCTTTGAAAACAAAGTATTCCCCTCATAAAAAGAAAGAAAATGAGCTTCTTCCCGTATTACTTCCGCTTCATTCAGCTTTACAACATATTCTTCATCCAGCAAATACACTGTACTTGTCGTTCCTCCGTTCAACACTTTTATGCTATTTGGATAATGTGAAATCACGTTCTCCTTAACTAGTTGTGCAGCAATTATTGAAATGTCCATTCCCTCACCCTTCAATTCCCAAGATTCCCTCAATCCAAAAGACAACTTTACTATCATTTGACAAATGTATAGGAAACCCCTCCCAAAATCATAATATAACAAAAATTCATTCATTTTTACATTTCAAAAATAAGGAAATACTAACAACAACGTTACATACATATAGGAGGACAATATGAAACCTGAATTTTTAAAAGCTGTACATGATGCCATCGGAAATGTCGAACACATTCATATAGAGGAAAGCGGTGCTGACAGCTTACTCATCCATCATGATGATGCACAGCAGTTACAACAAGTCGCTAAAACGCTAGAAAATAACAATTTTCGCTCTGCTTTAAGAACAACTGGAGATGCTTCGTATATTGAAGTATTGAACAGATAATGAAAGTCCGGATGTATGCCGGGCTTTCTTTTTTATCCCGCATTAACGGGCAGTAAGACCCTCACCTCAAAATTCAACGGAAGCAAAGAAGTTAGGTGGGGGATCAACTGCCCGTAAAAGCCCGATTGGTTCAACTAATAATCAGTGGGGATGCCCCACCCACTGATTAAAGTTTCACTTTATATTGAAACTTCAAATTCTTTCACATACACCGCTGTTCCAGCAATATCAATTTGTAAATTCGCATTCCCTTCAGCTTTCGTTACATACACCGTTACACGACCATCTTTATGTATTTCCTGTCCTTGTTCAACAATTAACTCCATTTCCTGGTCAAAATCTTTTTCCAAATACATCGCATAATACGCTCCCATTACTCCTGAAGCTGTTCCTGTCACGGGATCTTCTACCGTTCCAGCATAAGCCGATGAGAAATGACGTCCATGCATTTTTGCCTGTTCATCATAAGTTTCTAGGCAAACTGGATGAATAGAAGCGTTAGGTATTTCTTTTAATACCGATGGAAACATCTCATTGTTAGGCTTCATTTTCTCACATGCATCAAGATTTTTAATCGGTACAATTACAGTCCAGTTCCCCGTACTTCCATATACAATCGGTAAACTTACATCTAAATCATTTACTTCTAAACCGATACTATGAGCTAATTCTTCTGTTGAACCTGTAAATTCTTTAAACTGAAGTGCTGCCTGCCTCATTTTAATAAAGGCTTCTCCATTTTCTTTTACACCTATTTGTATCGGTAAAATCCCAGCCTTCGTTTCAATCGTAAGGTTATTTTTCTCTTCTAATAACCCTCTTTCACGCAAAGCAAATATTGTTGCAACTGTCCCATGACCACATAAATCCATTTCAAAACCAGGTGTAAAGTAGCGCATTCTTATATCCGCTACTTCTGAAGGAAGAACGAAAGAAGTTTCATTAAATCCAACTTTTTCAGCAATACGCTGCATTTCCTCTTCCGTTAATCCATCTGCCTCTAATACAATACCTGCTGGATTACCCATATTCGGTTTATTCGTAAATGCGTCATAATGAAATACGTTTATAGTCTTCACTTTCTTTTCTCCTAACCTTCTTTAAAAATTTTATAATAAAGCTCTATCTCCGTTTTCAACGAACAATTATTTCTCCAAAATATTCTCTGCATCTTTTCATTTGAAGTATGTGTGCTTCCGATGTAATAAGTAGCCCCCATTTCCTTTAACATATGTAAAGATTGAAGATGCAGCCGGGAAGCAATTCCTTTCCCGCGATAATAAGGCATTACCCCAAAATAAAATAATCGTCCTTCACTTTCTGTTCCAGTTTCTATATGCGGTATGGACATACCAATCGGCTCATTTTTATCATAAAAAACAATACATGACTTTTCCCAGCCCTTACCTAGCTCTGTTTGTACAGAATAAAAATGTTCATCGATAGTTAAAATTGAAGTTTGATTCCCTGAACCCGACATACATTGTTCCCAACTATATTTAAAATCTTTTTCCGATAACGTTCCTTCTGCTATTGATCGATATGTATATTGTCTTTCAAGCTCTTCTATATTGTTCAACTCTCTACATACTTCTATCTTTTCAGCATACAAAGAAAAACCGGCATCAAGTAACACTTTTGCGCTTGAGTTATAACTACTAAACCTCTTGTTTAATACAATACTCGCTCTTTTTAACTCCCAATTAAAACAAACCTCTTCAAATCTACTTATCTTTTCTTTATATGTTTGTACGTTATACAAAACGTCTTCTTCTATTTCTTCAATTGTCACTGCATTTGGTAAGCCATTTAATACTTTTTTAGAAGGGCCAAACAGATTCTGAATGATTGCAAGATCGTATATCACCATTTTAATTCACCTACACCTGGCTCAATAAACTTGCCTGAAACATCCTCGTTTGAATCTATTACCCAATCATATATATTTTTTGCTCCTTCAGCGGGAGTTATATTCGCATCAAAAGCACCAATGTCAGTCTTTAATTTTCCAGGGTGAATAGCAGTTACATGAATTCCTTTATCCTCAAACTCTTGTTGTAAGCAGAGCGTTAACATATTTTGTGCAGCTTTAGCAATTCGATATGAATATGAAAACTGACCTTGTGGAAACTCTTTGTTCGCCATTTTATGCAATGAACCTAACCGAGAGGACACATTTATGATTCTCGGATGATCCGATTTAGCTAAAGCCATACATGTACCTTTTACAGCTCGAATTACACCTAAGCAATGAATATTAAATAAGTCCGTTAACTCTTCTGAATTTGTATGTAAAACCTCAGTCTCCTTTCCAGTAATTCCTGCGTTATTGATAACTAGATCTATATACTCTACATATTCCTCAAGCTGTTTTTTCATTTGCTCCGTACTCTCATCAATAGATAAGTCTGCCAATATAGGAAAACATCTGCAACTAAACATTTTCTTCAATTGCGTTACCGCAACCTCAGTTCTAACTAACGGATAAACAATATGTCCATTTTCATGAAAAACTTTTACTAACTGTAACCCTAATCCGCGATTTCCACCTGTAATAACCACTCTCATATATCTGTCTCCTTATTTTTAAAATAAATAAGAAAATCCATCCACTTACCATTCTCTAATGAAAACGCCTCTCTCTTGCATTCAAAAGAAAAACCTGCTCTTTCCGCAAGACGAACGGATGGTTCATTATCAACATGTATATGTAACTCGATTCTATGAAAATGAAGACGATTAAAAAATAACGGTAACGCGGCTTTTACACTTTCTATCCCATATCCATTTTTCCAATATTGATTATGAATAGAGTAGCCCATCATTGCCCACTGATAGTCCATACGTAAAATTTTTATAAGCTCTAACTTACCAATATTAGCTCCGTCTTCTTTACGAAAAATACCTAATACGTACATCTCATCTCGATGTGCTGCTTCATCAAAGCCTCTTATCCATTCCGTGAACCATTCTTTTGTTGATGATGCCATAACTTGATAACCATCGTCATATTTATACTGAGATGGTAACCTCTTATTAAATCCATCTAACCAACTTTCATAATCATCTTTTTGAAACGGACGGATCATAAGTCTCTCTGTCTCTATTTGTAATAGCGGCAGCTTCATTTACATCTCTTCCCTTGATTAATATTTGAATATTCTTTATTATCTTACACAAAATACAAAATCTAGTAAATTATTATGTTTTTGATAAACAATGACCTGTTAAACTACAATATTGATTTTTGAGAAATACAAAAAGGAAACCCTGTTCTGAAGGGTTTCCTTTTGTCATCACACTACCAAACTTATCTGTAATTTAAAACGTTGTATTCTGTCTTTAATATTCCATACACATCAACATCTTCATATGTATTTAATAAAAGTCTATTTTTTCTCAATGTGCCTTCTTTACGTAAGCCCGACTTCTCTAACACTTTAATTGATGATCGGTTTCTAGAAATGGCAGATGCCCAAATTTTATTTAAACCTAATTCGATAAAGCCAAATTGAATCATTCTGTTTACAGCCTCAGTTGCAAAACCCTTTCCCCAATAATTCTTACCAATCCAATAACCAAGTTCACCTCTATTGTTACCCTTGTCAATTCTTAGTGTAATTGTACCTACAATTTCTCTTGATTCTTTAGAGACAATTCCTAAAGGATATTCGATTCCTTTCCTTATAAGTTCTGGTTGCATATCAACCCAATCTTGCGCGAACTCTAATTTATATGGGTGCGGAAGCCCAAGAATATTAGCTAATTCCTTATCATTAGCTAACTCTTTAATTCTAAACACGTCATCATTAGTAAAAGGTTCTATACATAAATGCTCAGTTTCTAATTTTATAGCCATAGTTTCTCCCCCTAGTACTGAAATTAGTTAGCTCCCTTTATTTTCAATATTACACCAAAAACACAAAATTTTTAAAATCTTTATGATATCTACTAACAGAACCATAAACAAAAAATCCAGTTATGCTTTGTACATAACTGGATTCCTCATCATTTAATCGTTTTTATTTTACAAGTATATTTTCTCTTAATTCCCTTTTCAGTACTTTCCCTAAAGCATTTTTCGGTAATTTGTTCATAAATACAACTTTGGGTATTTTATAGCTTGCTAGTTTTTCTTTACAATACTGTATAATTTCTTCTTCCGTTAAAAACGTTTGCATGTCTTTTACAATGTACGCTGTCGGAACCTCTCCCCAAAAGTCATCTGGAACTCCAACTACTGCAACTTCTAAAACACCATGTATTTCATGAATAACATCTTCTACTTGATCTGGATATACATTGTCACCACCGCGTATAATAACGTCTTTATATCTTCCCATAATATGCAGGAATCCATCGTCATCTATCATGCCAGCATCGCCCATGTTAAACCAATTATCTTTTACTACCTTCTTTGTCGCCTTTTCATTATTCCAATACCCTTTAAACATGTATGGACTTCTTACATGAATCTCTCCAACTTCATTTGTTTTTAGTTCATCGCCTGTTTCTGGATGAACAATTTTCACCTCTACATTTTTTAAGGTTTTTCCTACAGAAGACATCTTTTCTTTTCCCATCATTGGATGCCATGATGTTACGACCCAACCTTCTGTACTACCATAGCCTTGCACCATATAGATTCCTTTTTCCATATATTTTTGGATGAGTGTTTCTGGCACTTTTGTACCACCGCTCTGTGCTACTTTAAAAGTTGAAATATTACGTTCTTTTTTATTTAGTTCATCAAGCATGTAGCTATAAACAGCCGGGAATGCAAGCATCGTAGTAATTTTCTCTTCTTCAATTTTATCCCAAATAAGAGTAGGATTCGAATCAGCTAAGAAGATCATCGTAACTCCATGATAAATGCAATTTAAAATAGAAAGCACGCCACTCATATGAAACAATGGATGCACGGATAAAAAGCGTTCACCTGCTGGAATTTCTCTTTGTCCTGCAATCTCCTCAAAATAATGATGTAAGTTTTTATGTCCAATTACACATGCTTTCGCCTGTCCAGTCGTTCCTGAAGTAAATAAGTAAATGGCATCATCATCTTCATGAACTTCTACGTTCGGTTCTATCGTTGGCTGTTTTTGCAGCTCTAATTCAAATGAACCAAAGTCTTCTTTTGTCGTTTGAATTACATAAGGAATTTCTTTAACAGCATCAATCTTTAATAAAACTTCACTAAATTCTTCATCAATAACTAATACTTTTAATTTTGCTTCTTTTACAATCGTTTCTAATTCATAAACAGTAAGCTGATGATTTAGCGGAATACATACAGCCCCAATTTTTAAACTTGCCATCATAACGCTTGGAAACGGATGATTATTTTTGCACAGTATTCCTATACGATCTCCTCTTTGTACACCGTTATGTAACAAATAGTGTGCAAGCTGATTTACTCGTTCATTATACTGCTGAAACGAATATCGTTTCTCTCCTCCTACAAGCGCTTCCAAATTTGGTGATTGCATTGCTCTTTTTTGTAATAATTTTTGCATCGTTCTCAAGTAAAACTCCCCTTTATATATATTAGGTTTTTTATTTTACCAGATTAACTATTAATTTACTAAAGATTACACTTAGTGAATATAATAAGAATATAAAATAGCCATTTACTTCACAAGTAAATGGCTATTTTTCATTATATATTAGAATACTTCTTGTTCATCACATATTGCACATACTCAGGTGCACTTTTATTAATCTCTTCATCACTTAGTTTATATTCGGCACCATATAAATAAAATGAAGGTATAAATTCCATACCTGTATATAGACATGTAGCTTGGAATGGTTTCGTCAACTCATCCATCGTAATTCCGCTATTTTCATAATCTTTTTCTAATCCACCTATAGAAATAGCCACACCAAACTCTTTTCCCTTCACTTTATCCCCTTTTGATCCGTACGCAAATCCATATGTTAATACATCATCAAACCATTTTTTTAATAATGGCGGTGTGCTGTACCAGTATAGCGGGAATTGAAATATATATCTGTCATGTTCTACTAGTAACTTTTGCTCTTCTTCAATATTAAACTCCCAGTTTGGTGCCACTTTATATAATTCATGCACCGTAATTTCATCTGAATGTTTCTCAAGTTCTTCTATCCATCTTTTATTAATTTTTGATTTTTCAATATGAGGGTGTGCTACAATTACAAGTGTTCTCATCATTTTCCATCCCCTTTATAAATGAATCAATCCTTTACATATTAGTATGAATGCGTTACATATAATTGAAAAGTACGTACTTTCAGGTGCTATAGGAACCTTGAGGTACCTTTGGAGGTGTTATATGAATCAAAATGATAACTGCCCAATTGCAACAACACTCGATGTAATCGGCGGAAAATGGAAAGTTTATATTTTATGTGTTTTGATGGATGGAAAAATGCGTACAAATGAAATCCGGCGAGAAATTCCAAACCTTACACAAAAAGTACTTACACAACAACTTCGGCAACTTGAAGCAGATGGGATTATCCATCGTACTGTATATCAAGAAGTACCACCAAAGGTTGAGTACACACTAAGTGAGCACGGAAAATCTTTAATGAAAATTATGAATGAACTATTTGAATGGGGAAAAGGTCATCAGATCAAAAGATTACATGACTAAAAAGGCACTATATACTTTATTTAATCCTCTAAGTTTATATTTTGTGTTTTTATAAAGTTTATTTTCATCATTTTTTAGCTAACTTGTTTTCTTAGATTGATGGACGTGACCCCACATCCATCAATCTAAAAAGATACAATTAGAAAAATGAGATTTCTATACAATTTCGCATATAAACACTACTTCCGCCTCATTAAACGCTCGCTCTACTTTTTCTAATCTCAATTGTACGTAAGCTATAAAGAAGCACCCCTAAACCGAGAATTTTTTCATTATTAGACGCATTAGAACCTAAGGTAATAGTAGGTACATTTAAACCTATAAACCTTTCACTCCATTCTATAGGCATATATCCCTGCTTACCAATTGCTAATGTACGTCCATCTATTGTACGGAGAGTACTTTGAATAAAATCAAACTCAACTTCTACATCGGACAATTTTGTGGCTTTATCTGTCATCAAAGTACCACGTATCATAGTAAATCCTTGTATCATTTTTTCTTTAAACATACCAATTTGGTTATAATTCGAGTCATAAATTACCCAATCATATCCGTCCACTTCAGTATGAAAATAAGCTAGAATTTCCCCGCTACTCGTTTCTAATCCGTAAACATCTTTATTATGTAAAAAAGGTATTACTGAAAAAAGAATATTTGATGAAACCATCTTTGTTCCTGCAACATATCCGCCATCAGGATGATATAAACCATATTGCTTGTTTCGTTTAGGTAATTCTAATACAACTAAAGTATCAACATCCCAAAATGTTGCATTACTTTTTATCATATTCTTTTGTATCAATTTTCCTTTTCTTAACTGCCAAAATCCAATTCC
Organism: Bacillus tropicus; assembly: GCF_001884035.1. Taxonomy (GTDB): domain Bacteria; phylum Bacillota; class Bacilli; order Bacillales; family Bacillaceae_G; genus Bacillus_A; species Bacillus_A tropicus. The sequence continues at coordinate 157,608 of NZ_MACG01000018.1, read as the reverse complement.
AAAAAAAATAGAAGCAGCGATAACAAAAAAGATAAACTGCCCCCAATTAATATGTCCCCAATCTTCATATACAGCGCATAAAGCAAGAATAAAAATACCCGTTCCAATTAACAGTTTCATCTTTCCTTTTCGCTTATAGTAATCAAATAATTCCATTTCTATATCCCCCTTATTTCTGTTCCCCAGCTATTAATATATCAAAAACATAGAATACCCTCTATTCAAAAATATAAGTTCTTCCACTGTCCAGTTCATTGGAAACAAAGTGATAGTCGGCCTTTTGAGCTCAAACTCCTGAGAAAGAATAAAAGCGAAATCAATATTTTTGTATTTTAGAGATAATACCATATCACCATCAAACTAATAAAAAGATACTCCTTAAAAAGTTAAAACGCTATTCTCTCTGTAAAATCATAGAAAAGAATAGCGTTTTTTATTTTGAAATAGAAGTCATTATTTAAACTAAACATGCTAATATTGATTTTGTGCGATTGTCAGTTACCTCATAATAAATTTCTAATCCTTTTCGAGTACCTGTAACCATTTTAGCAGCTTTTAATTTAGATAAATGTTGGCTAATTGTACTTTGAGGCATTTGTAAATCCCCGTACATTGTTGTTACATTAGTAGGACCTTTTGCAAGCATTATTTTTACTAAGGATAAACGAACAGGATGTGCCAATACCTTTAGTACTTCAGAGATTTCTTCAAACATTTCTTTTTGTTCTTTCATCTTATTTTCCCCTTTTATATACATATTTATGTTATCCATATATATAATTCGAAGGTATATATGATTTTATGTCCGTCATTTTAAAAAAAATAAAAAAATTTTTTCCGAAACTAAAGGAGTATCTTAACATAATGTCTCACTATCAGAACTCTTATATATACAGACGTATCTACTCTACACTCAACTAACTAAAATCAGTAAAAAAGAGAGCAGATAACCAGCTCTCTTAAGATGCCTCCTTATGTTCCGTGGAATGTTTTACACTTCCCATTCTCTTTAGCTTATTCCATCCTACCGCTACTCCTCGAATCGATGAGAATATAGACTTAACAACAACATAAGTCATAAATTGACGATAAATAAAGCGTTGTAAAATTAACCATACTAATGGTTTCGGATTCTCTTCCTCTAATTTAAATGCAAATAGAGATGCGAGAAGATCCATTAAAAAGAATACAAAATAAAATCCTAAAACTTTTAGCGGATCACTACTAAATAGCCCCATAATCATTAATATATCTGCAAAAGGAGCAATAAATTGGAGAACATATTGAAATAACCACATATTAGGCAATGCAATAAACCCTAACGTTTTTTGTTTTGTATTAAACAATGCTTTTCGATGTTTCCAAAGACATTGGAGTGTACCATATGACCAACGGTATCGCTGTTTAATGAGACTTTTCACATCTTCAGGTGACTCCGTAAATGCATACGCTTTTTCTTCATATACAATTCTATGTCCTTGACGTAAAAATGTAATAGTAAGATCTGTATCTTCCGCTAATGTATCTTCGCTTAAATATCCAGATTCAACTACATTCTTCTTACGCCACGCCCCAATAGCCCCTGGAACGACTGTAATACAATTTAACTCATCAAAAGCTCTACGTTCTAAATTAAATCCTGTTATATATTCAACATGTTGCCAAGTAGTTAACAAGTTTCGTCTATTCCCCACTTTGACATTACCTGAAACTGCTGCTACATTTTGATCTTCAAAATGTCTAACCATGAGAGAAATGGCGTCTTGCGCAATAATAGTATCCGCATCTAATGTGACAATGATCTCTCCTCGCGACTGTTGAAATCCTAAGTTCATTGCCGATGATTTCCCGCCGTTTTCTTTCTGAATGAAACGAACTTTAGAGTGTTTATAAAATGTTTCTTGTATTACTTTTGACGTACCATCTGTCGATCCGTCATCCACGACAATAACTTCAAATTCTCTATACTTACTATCCAAAATTGAGCGAATTGTCTTAGCTATCACCTTTTCTTCATTATATGCTGCTATGACAACACTAACAAAAGGTTGATAGGACGAATGAATAGAGCGAGATAGCGTTTTTCTTTTCTGCTTCCATGCAAAATAAATTAAGAATAAGAATCGAAAAATACCTAATCCAATAGCAATATAAAAAATAGTTGTTAATATATGTTTAAAGTATCCCGCTCCTGAAAAGACAGCTTTATTGTAAAGCAAATATTGCTTCCCTTCAGAAGAAACGGGGGGCATAATTTCATCCCGTTCTTTATTCATTAAATCTGAAATTGTTACAAAACTATATCCATGCTTTTTTAGGTCTTTAATAATGATTGGTAGCGCCTCTACTGTATGGGTACGATTACCTCCCGCATCATGGAGAAGAATAATATTTCCCTCTCCCTTATAAACGGGATTAAGAGCACGCTTTACTAATTCATTTGTTGATGGTGTTGCCCAGTCCTCAGGGTCCACTTTTTCTGCTACCATTGTATAGTTCATATTTTGCGCCCGTAAAATAGGCAATATTTCATTTGATGAATCTGGGTTCGCATCCGCTTCGTATGGTGGCCTAAATAAAACTGTAGAATGTCCAGTTATTTCCTGAATCAGACGTTGCGTTGTATTAAGTTCTACTTTTGTTCGCAGTAAAGACGTATCAGCTACGTTAGGATGCTTGAAAGTATGATTGCCAATTTCATGCCCTTCATCATATATTCTTTTTACAATACTAGTATTTAATTGCGCGTTTTCACCAAGTACAAAAAAAGCAGCTTTTATTTTATTCTCTTTTAATATATCTAAAATTTCCGGCGTATATTTCTGGTCGGGTCCATCATCAAATGTTAATACTACTTGTTTTCCCCTTGGTTTTCCATATCGTTGCACTTCGTATGCAGATGGTAAGGTTTGATATACTTCATCTGTAAGGTACCCATCTTTTCCTACTTTAAAATCTCTCAATCCATTTTTTCTTTCATTCTCAATCTGTAAAATTTCACCTTGTCCAGAATAATTCACTTCATCTAAACTAGTGATTTTATGTAATACATCAGGATTTTTTTGTGCCTCAATCGGATTTTTTAAAACTTTCCATATTGTAGGATCTTCTGCTCCTAATCTCCATAACGCAAATCCCTTTGCATTGTTGTCCATTGCAATTTTCACTTGATTATAGAGAGTGACGCCGTCTAAGAACCAAGCAGTATGTTCTTTATCTCCTGTTTTATATCTAAAATAAGGATTTCCACTACTCTTATCCCATTGAATATTCATATTTGAATTATGAGCCATTGCCATAACTTCTGAAAAAGTTAAAGATTTCGCCGGTTCCTTACTATTTGCTTTCCAATCATATCCATAGTTACCGAAAGCAACTATAAGTTTATTAGACGGAATATTCAGTTCTTTCAACGTGTGTTGAAACCATTTATTTGAAGCAATTGGTCCTGGCTCTCCCGCTCCATAGTGCTCATCGTACATCATTACAATCATTCGATCTATTATTTTTGCTAACGCACTATAATCAAAAGCCTTATCATTAGCTGGAACATCTTGTGTAACGAGCAAATCATGTTTATGAAAGACCGTAGTAAGTTCTTTCATAAAATTTGTTAAGTTTTCTCTATCACTTTCAGGTACGGCCTCAAAGTCAATATTAATACCCGCAAATCGATTCTTTTTAACTTGCTTTACTAAATCATTTATAAACTTTGTCTTTACATCATTTGAGGAATTCAGCAACTTATGAATTAGCCCACTATCAGGACCAGAAGCTTCCTCAGTATAGTTAGTTAGTAAAGGCATAATTTTCACTTGATTTTTTTCTGCTAACTTTACTATCTCAGGTTTTATCTCACTTCTAATCGTTAAATCTGCTTTTAGATGGTACCACTCTGGTACTAGCGTGGTTAATGAATCGATATTTCCTTTTAAAGAAGCGGTACTATTTTCATCCCAGTTTACATAAAAACCATACACTTCTTTACGTTGTTTACTATTCTTCGGCGAATTCACCAAATTTTTATTATCCTGCGTTTCGGTATTTAGTTTAAACTCTTCCTTCTTTAGCTGCTGATCACTAAGTTTTTGATTAATTGGTACAAGTTTATTATCTTGTTGTACAGCGGTATTCATATTTGGAATTTCTGGTGTTGAAAAAATACTTTGAAAGAAAAAATAAAATACAATACTTACGCTAACGATTGAGATACATAGAAACGAAATAAAAGCTATGTTTCTTCTTCCTTTTGGATCATAAAAAACAGGTTTTACTTTATCTTTCTCTTGTTGAATGTTTTTCTCCATTATATTTTTCACATACTCCTTCTTAATAAAACGATAGAATAATAAATTGCAATTTTAAGCAGCCCAACTCCCACCTAACTTCTTTGCCCTAGCCAAATTTTGAGATGGGAGTTTTACTGCCCGCAATAGTGAGATAACTCCTTTTCACTTTAAAATGAATCTCCCACTTCTATATTTCTATTAATTCTTCTTTTCATTCCCTTGCTGGTGGCCTCTATTTTCTTGTTGAGATCCTCTTCCGTTGTTCCCTTGCTCGTTTCCAACACTTTCTTTCTGGGATCCTCTTCCGTTGTTCCCTTGCTGATTCCCATTATTTCCTTGTTGAGATCCTCTTCCGTTATTCCCTTGTTGATTCCCATTATTTCCTTGGGATCCTCTTCCATTGTTCCCTTGCTCGTTTCCAACACTTTCTTTCTGGGATCCTCTTCCGTTGTTCCCTTGCTGATTCCCATTATTTCCTTGTTGAGATCCTCTTCCGTTATTCCCTTGTTGATTCCCATTATTTCCTTGTTGAGATTCTCTACCGTTGTTCCCTTGCTGATTCCCATTATTTCCTTGTTGAGATCCTCTTCCGTTGTTCCCTTGCTGATTCCCATTATTTCCTTGTTGAGATCCTCTTCCGTTGTTCCCTTGCTGATCCCCTCTACTTTCTTGCTGAGAATCTCTACCGTTGTTCCCTTGCCGATTCCCTCTATTTTCTTGCTGAGATCCTCTTCCATTATTTTCTTTTATTTGCTTTGATGGTTGTTCCTCTGTTTTCTCTTGTTCTTCATGCTCTGGCTTCTCATATTTTTTTTCTTTTACAGAAGACAAATCTGGTGCTGCACCAGAAGATGACTCCGGCTGCGATTGCACCTCTTCTTCATTTTCCACCGGATTAGTCGGCGTCGCAGGCGGCGTAACCGATTTGTTCTTCTCATTCTCTTGCATTATATAGACACCTGTACCAATTCCAGCTTTTCTAGCATTCTCTCGTACTTGCATTGTGCTACTTTGATATTCGACTGTAATATGTTTTAGCTCATATTCTTTCTTTAATTCTTTCATTACCTTTTCCAACTTCGGTTCTAGCAACTTATCCTTTGCAATAGCGGTTAGCATAACTTGCTTATCATTCGTTAAATACTTATCCTCTTGACTCTGCTTTATAATTGTACGTATTACTTCTTGCAATTGTTCATTTTCCCACCGTTTCATTTCCTTTAAAATACGTCTTCCGTCATCATTACAAGCCCGCAAATCTATAACACGAAGATCCTTCGTTACGCTCGCCTCTAAACTTGGATTTATATCAACTGAGACGTAAGCAAACACCTTTTCTTCTGGTTGATTGTAGAAAAATAACAGCGCACATAGAAAACAAGCAACAAGTAATGATGCCGGCTTTAAGAAATAAGGGATCGAAAAACGCGATGCTTTTTGTTCTTGCTCATCAAATAAAATTTCCTCTCCAATCATGCAAGAATCCCCTTTTCTTTTACACGTAATAAACTCTCCATTTGGCGTTAAAACAACTACGCTATGTTTTTTTATATCCATCACAATTCCTTTATTCATCATGCTTCCCTCCCCTTATATAATCAAGAATGTATGTATAGTTGTTTGCGAAGATAATACACATTGCAATGATATATTTTCTATGCCGCTCCAACGTTTTACGACTTACCCTAACACGTGGTTCAATATGTTTAAGCGGTAACTTTTTCTTTCGGAACAGCTCCTCCATCATTTCCTCTTCTTTTATAATCATCTTTACAATTTCTATTAAGTGTTCACGCGTATCACGATGCTTAGGAGATTCTTTAACAAGCTCTGAAAATGTGATTTTAAACTCAGCTAGCACACTTTGAAAATGAAGAATTTCCTCCTTACGGTTACTATTGTCCATCTCTTTCATATACTCCGTAAACGATACTTGCATTTCTAACATTTCTTCTTGCTCATCTTCTTTTAAAAAGACACGGTTATGCTTAGACTCCTTGCGTATATAGTCAATTACATCTCTTTTTATAAGAAGATCAGCAAACGCTAGAAAAGATTTTCCCTTTTTATATGAATACTGTTCAATTGCTTCGTTAAACGCAAACAATCCAATACTATATTCATCATCCTGTTCTGTAATATATCGGCGGCAGACAGACGAGATTGATTTTCTAATAAACGGCTGATACTGTACGATAAAAGCTTCTTTATCTTCTTCGTTATTTTGTATGTTACATACTATATCTTCTATTTTCGGTTTTCTTAAGATCTTCATTACTAAACTCAACACGGGTAATCTCTCTCCCTCCTTCTGCTTTAAATAGAAAAATGGTCACTAAACAAGTGACCATTCAACCACATTTTCTTTAGGCTTGTCTTCTTGTTGTTCATATTTTTCAAAGCCAACTTTTCTATCGTTCTTAAAGTTAGGCTTACATTTTACTCTACTTTCTTATTTTCTTACGCTTGTTTTGCTTGCTCTTTTTCTATTTTATCTGCAATCCTTGCATAACTCTTCTCTATATCATTGGTAATTTCACCCTTTTATTTCGGATGCTCCACTTAATCTAGTAATTTTATTAAAACGTCAATATTCTTTCATAATCAGTTTTCTTCTATTTATTCTCTTCACTATACATATTCGGAGGAATACAAAGTTTTATGGGGGTCTAAAAATATTTTTTATAAAAAATAGACATGTATTTCAAAAATAAAAACCATTGATTTGAAAAAAGGCTAATCAATGGTTTTCTTATCATATCTATTAAATTAAGTTGGGCTCTCATTATATATTAGAAAATCAGCTGTTCTCCCTATTTCCCGCCGATTTTCTAAAGCGTTACCTTTCTTGATTATCATAATAAGTCTTATCTGCATATTTTCTATCATTTCCTTTTAGATAAGCCAATAATATTTTTGGGTTTTTAAATAAGGCCCAGTCTCCATATGTATCAAATCTCCTGCATGAAGTTATCATTCCATTTTTGATGGTACCGAATTTCTTATTATTTCGTTTCCCCCATTTTTTTAACCGTTTCGCAAAATCTGCATCTTCTGCCATAAGCATGTTTTCATTGAAGCCGTTAATTGCCATAAAGTCTTTTTTATAACACCAAAAAATCCCTACAGATATAGCTCCGTATTTAAAAAGTAGGGGGATTATAATGAAAATAGCAGAAAAGAATATTCCAAAAGATATTCTTTCAAACTTCCCATTTACTCCACCACCAATGTATTTACCTGAAGCTAAATATTTATCTACATTAGATAACAAAGACTCTGTCATTATCGTATCAGCATCTATAGTAACGATTATTTCTCCATTAGCTATTCTAGCCCCTGCATTTCGAATTTTAGATAAGTTTTTATCGTTATTTTTTAATGTAATACACTGATAAGATTTTGCTATTTCCTCTGTTTTATCTGTGCAACGATTTAAAACAACTATCACTTCCGTTTGCTCTTTATATGCCTCTGATGCCTTTGCAATTGAATCCAAACATTTTCTAATGTACTTTTCTTCATTGTGTGCAGGAATTATAATAGAAAACTTCACATCTTTTTTCAAATTTCCTCCTGAGGGTTCGTTTGTCTCAGTCATAATATCCCCCTTTTTTCATAAGATAAATATCTGTTATACATAACGTATATTAAAATTTATTGAGTTATATTATTAAAAAAGTAATTAAAACAATATGGACATCAAAGAGGCCAACAATTCAAGATTGTTAGCCTCTACTTTTCATATTCGTACCCTTTACTTCCTAACAACTGGAATCCACATTTCACCAAACACTAAGCCATTTCTTTGTCCCATCTCAACCGTTGTATTTGGCCCACCAACATAGGCAAAATCCTTTGCATCTGGTAAAGCTTGACCGAAGGCGATGCCAGTAAGCTTATTGCTTAGCTCTTCAGCAGTTTTGTCTTCTCCTTTCACTACTAAGTATTCTCCCTTTGGAAACTGGATCACTCTAAACTCTTCTTCTATTTGTGCTTCTGTCATGACACCAGCATAATACATCATCTTGTTATTCACCGCTTCGCTCACAGAAAAAATGTATTCATTTGTAGCTAGAGCTTTTAAAGTGTCCAGCCTTCCATCTTCTTTAACAGCCGACCAAAAGTCTTCCTTTTCTTTATTTATTCCAGCAAAGTCTGTGTATTCGCTCTTAATTTCAGTTCCAATACCTAACACAATAAAGCTATCTTTTTCTTCTATCGTATAATTTTTCATATGCAAAACCTGCCTCTTTTTTTATTAATCAAACGATTTATCTTTTCATCTGATGAGTTTATAATATCTTTAAATCATGTCAAAAAATGATACTGTTTAGGAGACTCAAATGAAAAAAGTTGAACGGATTAATACAATTATGCGGTATATCAACAACCGCTCCCACTTTACCATTTCTGAAATCATACGAGAATTTAACATATCACGATCGACAGCTGTTAGAGACATTAGAGAAATTGAAGCTATGGGGATGCCACTTGTTGCTGAAGTTGGGAGAACGGGTGGATATTTTGTTATGCATAATTCTATCTTGCCCGTTGTTCGCTTTACTGATAATGAAGTGAAAGCTCTTTTTATTGCCTTTATGGCTACGAGGAATCAACAACTTCCCTATTTAAAGAGTCGGCAATCTTTAGCCGAAAAACTACTAGGGCTCATTTCAGAAACCCAGCAAGATGACCTTGTTCTTTTAAATCAACTCTTGTTGTTTGAAGGGACTAACCCTCATAACCCTGATCTACTTGAGCTTTCTGATCTCCCCCATCCGATGTTAGAAAAACTCATCCAAATCCTTCTTTTGGATAGATGTTTATTGATTACTGTCAAAGAAGAACAAATCAAGTCTTATTCAATTTACCTATTACACCTTTATAAAGAAAAAAGCTATTGGATCATTGAAGGATTTGACTTAAAAGAAGAAAAGAAGCTGATGTTTCCTGTCGATGATCTCATTAATATTGAACCGTACATGCCGAAAAAGAAATTACATAAGAAAAAGATTTTAGAAAAACTAAGTAAGAAGGATGAAGCAATTAACCTTGTACTTGAACTTGGTCCGAAAGCAATTGCCCAGTACAAAAAATACCATCCTTTAAAAATTACAATTTCTTATACAAACCCTTACCAATCTACAGCCATTTTAAAAACATTTATCAATGTTAACAATTCCGATGAAGTGACAGAGATAATAAATTGGCTGCTTTTCCTAGGGAAGGATATTACAATAAGGGAAATGCCTGAAGAAGTATTAAACGACTTACAAAAGCGGTTATGTTTATACTCTCCATAAGCAGTAATCGGTTAAACCTCAAAATATTGAGTTTCATTCGTTACCAGTTGTCCATATTTTTAAATACCTAGGGAACACCGTGTATTTGCTATCAATGCTGAACGAATTTTCTAGGAATAATACAACAAAAAAGATGACTACAATTAAGCGAAGTATAAATGTATTATTAAAGCACGGAAAATCTTCCCGTGCTTTTTCAAAAATATATATGATTTCGGACGATTTATTTCACTTACCCTAACTGACGTTTAAATGCTTTACTAGCGAAAAGGTAAGAAATGATCATGATTCCTACGCACCAAGCGAGCGCAATCCAAATATCGTTACCAACAGTTCCTTCATATAATAAAGTACGAATCGCATTCACGATTGACGTTACAGGCTGATTCTCAGCAAATGCACGAACAATTTTTGGCATCGTTTCAGTAGGTACGAAGGCTGAACTAATAAATGGAAGAAAAACGAGTGGGTACGAGTACGCTGTCGCCCCTTCCATAGACTTCGCTTTCAGCCCTGGAATGATAGCTAGCCATGTTAGCGATAACGTAAACATTCCTAGTATCCCAGCTACTGCAAGCCAATCTAGAATATTCGCACTGGAACGAAAGCCCATGAAGAGTGCAACAAGAATAACCACCACGATAGTAAGTACATTAGCAACAAGAGAGGTTAATACGTGAGCCCACAATATCGATGAGCGCTTAATAGGCATCGTAATGAAACGTGCCATCAGCCCACTCTTTACATCCGTAAAGAGTCGAACGGAAGTGTAAGCTACACCGGATGCGATAGCCATTAGCAAAATTCCTGGCAATAAATAATTTACGTAGTTATCCGTTCCTGTTTTTATTGCGCCGCCAAACACGTAGACAAATAATAGCATCATCATAATCGGCGTAATCGCTACTGTAATAATTGTATCCGGACTACGCATAATGTTACGCATTAAACGACCTAGTAATACCCCTGTTTTGCTTTTCATTTACATCTCCTCCTTTTTACCGATAATCGCAAGGAAAATTTCTTCCAATGTAGGTTGCTTCTCGATATACTCCACTTTAGCTGGTGGGAACATCTCTTTCAGTTCAGTAAGAGTACCTGTCGTAATAATTTTTCCGCCATGTAAAATAGCGATACGGTCCGCCAGTTGTTCTGCTTCTTCCAAGTACTGAGTCGTAAGCAAAATCGTTGTGCCGCTACCAGCAAGTTCCTTCACTGTATCCCAAACTTCAATCCGCGCTTCCGGATCAAGCCCTGTCGTCGGTTCGTCAAGAAAAATAACTGCTGGCGCCCCAATCAAACTCATGGCGATATCAAGCCGGCGCTTCATCCCGCCTGAATATTGCTCTGCCCTCTGATTAGCTGCACCAGTCAAGCTAAATCTCTCAAGCAAATTGTCAGCGACTTGTGCAGGATTGGAAACTCCGCGTAACTTAGCAACCATTATCAAGTTTTCCCTCCCAGTCAGCATACCGTCTAAAGCTGCGAACTGCCCTGTCAAACTAATACTTTGACGAACATGATCTGGTTGACTCTGTACATCAAATCCGCAAATACTTACTTCACCACCATCTTGCTTCAGTAGCGTCGAAAGGATGTTAACCGTTGTCGTCTTTCCAGCTCCATTTGAGCCTAGCAGCGCGAAAATTTCTCCACGCTGCACCTCAAAATCTACCCCTTTTAAAACTTCCTTGTCTTTAAAAGATTTTTTCAAGCCTTTTACAGAAATCGCTACATTGCTCATACTTTTTCCCCCTTATAAGAATAGATTACCTACACCCTCTATTTAGTAACACTGATAATCTGTATTACTTAGTAGCGGTTTAAAAATATAACTGAATAGCGATGGCGGCAGTTCACATTTGTAACCAGCTAATCAGTCGGTATTACGTATTGCATTTATTTTTTTCTCAATTTCTTCATAATACTTTCATTTAAATCTTCACGATACTTAGAGACATACGTTTTAGCGTTTGCCACTAGTTCATCAGCAAAGGATGCTACGTCCTCCCCAGTAATGTCAAGCACTTGTCTTCCTTCCGCTGCACCCGCTTCGAACAAATCGATTAATTCATACTGTATGTGTAACATATCCATCCCGTTACCCGCTGAGAAATTCCACATGTAGTTTTGAATCTTCTTAAATACAAATTGGTAGTCCTCTGGCAGAGCCTCAACTCGTGCCATCATCATTTTGTACTCTTTTTTATCACCAATTAACTTTTTGAACATTTCCAACATCTTATTTTCCTCCTTTTTTATAAAGCAGAACAAGAAACTCTCCAAATATGAGCCGGAACATTTTATATTATGAACCTATTTTGACTTCAAGACGTTAATTTTTGACGATACAAAATCCCACTTTTTCCAAAACAATTCAAGTTCCTGACGTCCAGCTTCATTTAATGAATAAAACTTACGAGGCGGTCCCATATCTGATGGTTTCTTTTCAATATTCACAAGCTTTTTCTTCTCTAATCGTACGAGGATGGTATACACCGTACCTTCCACGACTTCAGTAAACCCAAGATCATTCAGGTGACGTGTAATCTCATAGCCATACGTTTCACGGCGGCTAATGATTTCCAGCACACACCCTTCCAGTGAACCTTTCAGCATTTCAGTTAAATTTTCCATGTTCTGATCCTCCTTTACCCCCTATTCTGTCTGACTTATATTCAGTATTACAGAGTACTAAGGCGAATTTTTTACCGAATAGTTTTTGTTAATCCGAACTATTCTGTATCACTTATTACAACTACATTGTATGACTAAGTAGTTGTAGATGTCAACTGATTTTCAAAATTTTTCTAAAATCCGCTATTACCTATTGTCTACTGAAAATTTTTGAGAAACAACACTACTCAGTATTACCTATTACAACTACATTGTATGACTGAGTAGTTGTAGATGTCAACTCGATTTTTATATTTTTAAAAAATCAACTGATACAGTCGATTTTTTAAAAAGAAATTTCATCACATACCTATCCCTAGAAAAGAAAATACCCCAAAACAAATATGCTACATTTTGTTTTGGAGCGCTATAGACTAGCGATTCTTATTCATAAAGACAGATTATCCTTTTTGTTACGATAACATCATATCCATATCTTCTGCTGCAGTTGTAATTAATTTTAAACCGAATGTTTCTTGTAATACATCGAGCACGCCAGCTGAAATAAATTCAGGCGCCTTTGGACCGATGCGAATATCTTGAATTCCAAGACTAAATAGCCCAAGCAAAATAGCAACCGCTTTTTGTTCAAACCAAGATAAGACAATGCTTCCTGGCAATTCATTCACTTCGCATTGGAAAGCATCAGCTAAAGCAGCCGCTATTTTCACTGTAGAAATGGAATTATTACATTGTCCTAAGTCGATGTAGCGCGGAATCTCGGTACTAGGTACAACGCCGTAATCCACATCATTGAAGCGGAACTTTCCGCAAGAAGTCGTTAAAATCACTGTTTCTGGCGGAAGTGACGTCGCTAATTCACGATAATATTCCCCGCCTTTTCCTGGTGCATCACAACCTGCGATGACAAAGAAACGCTTAATCTTTCCTTCTTTTACTGCCTCAATAATTTCTCGAGCTAATGATAAGACTGTATTATGATGAAACCCTGTTACTAACTGTTCATCCGATTCCATATGTACTTCTGGAAGTTCTAGCGCTTTTTGAATCAATGGTGCAAAATCATCATTTTCAATTTTTTCTACACCCTCTAAACCTGCAATATCATACGAAAAGAATCGATCAGAGTATGATCCTTTAATTGGCATAACACAATTCGTTGTCGCTAATATGGCGCCTGTAAATTTTTCGAAAAGGCGTCTTTGATCATACCATGCCTTACCAATGTTCCCTTTTAAATGCTTATATTTTTTCAACTGCGGATAACCGTGCGCTGGTAACATTTCAGAATGCGTATAAATATTAATTCCTTTTCCTTCCGTTTGCTTTAATAGTTCTTCTAATGCAAATAAATTATGGCCTGTAACTACAATAGCTTTACCCTCTACATGGTTTTGTGTAATTTGAACAGGCTCTGGCACACCAAAGTGATTCGTATGTGCCTCATCTAACAACTCCATTACTCGTAAAGCTGATTTCCCAACTTTCATAGCCATATCAATATGCTCTTGTTCATTAAAATTAGAATTTGTTAATGTCATATACAGCGCTTCTTGCGTTGTAGCATCTACAAATGCATCTGTATACCCTAGCTGAGCAGCATGCATACGATAAGCCGCAATTCCTTTTAACCCAAACACAATCGTATCTTGTAAACTTGCAATTGTTTCATTTTTACCGCAAACACCTATTACTTTACATCCGCCTGTTGGTGTTTGTTCACATTGATAACAAAACATATCATCCCACCCTCTCCCAATGATTGCTTACAAACTAAGGATAATACCCATTGAGAAAAAAGGATGTGATATCAATCACAATAATATATAAGAATTTGTGACAGTTCATATTGTCGACATAATATTTTTATTGTATCCTGATATTCATACTTGCACATGATTTATTTGCATCATATATCGGTGCACTTTTAAGGAATACAAATATCATATCCATCTAACATTTCACAAATTTTTCCTTACTAATGGTACAATTATAGTTATGGAGGGACAATATGATGGTATATATGATGTCTTATTACGGAATACTGTTTCTTATACTTGGTATTGCAGTATTTCTGTTTATTATGGCTGAGTCACGAAAAATTAGGAATAAAAATCTTTCATTCGTATTGATCGGTTTAGGAATAAATATACTTGCAAGTCCAATGGCACTTTTTATAGGGGGAATGGCAACAGATTCTCCATATAGTACTGCACTTGATTTTTGGAAAGGATTTTTCTTTATTCAAGGAATACCTCTTTTCTTACTACTTATAGCTTTCGTTTGGTGGTTTATTCGCCCGCCAAAAGTAATAGTTCAAACGAGTATTGAAAAAGACCTTGAACAAAATAGTAAAAGCACTAAGAAAAAAAGGAAACGAATCCGTCCAATTACTGCCTTACGTATTGTAATTTCGATTATTTTAGTAGTAGGCTGTTTGTCTTACATTTTGTATTTACAGGACATTACACTAAAAAAAAGTCATTCTCCAAATAATAAAAATACGATAAAAGTAGTGAAAATAGATTCAGACTCTTCTCATGGTTCCTCTCCCGTCAGAATTAAATACGGCTTATGGGAACATTTTGACATAAGTATTGCAAATGAGGGAGAACGTCTCGATTCCTCAAACGTTTTCGTAGATTGGAAAAACGATTATGAAGCAACGATAACACTACGAGGAAAAGAATCCGTACCTGAAGTTGTGGAATTTAACCTATCAAATAAATCCAATGGTCCTGTTTTTAGGAAGGTACAAAAAGTGGTCAGTTCCTTTACCTTTCAAAAAAGTGAATCTCCAAATCTCATAAATATTATCGAGCTTAGAGAAACAATAAAATCAAAAGGACCAAGTCCCAGCTCAACTGTAAGAATCTATTATGGGAAAAGAGGTAGCATTTTAGAAAAATATAAAGAGGTCACTCTTAAGGAAATGTATACGACAGACAACTTCAATATCAATTGGAGAAACGATGAACAAGTACAGGTAGAAGTAATAGAGGAAAATGTAGTAACAACTAGCATCGTGATTGATTTATCAAAATGAATCTATTTTTCACATATTATAACTGCGTTCTATCCGGCACACGAGAGATACATAGCATTTACAAATAAAGTGAAACTTTAATCAGTGGGGGGGCATTCCCCACTGATTATTAGTTGAACCAATCGGACTTTAATGGGCAGTTGATCCCCCACCTAACTTCTTTGCTTTCGCTGAATTTTGAGGTGGGGGTCTTACTGCCCATTAAAGCGGGATAAATAGATTTATAGACTGATGAGTCATCTCTTTCTTTACAATACATTTACACTATCTTAACATTGTTTACGTTATTTATATGATATATTTATATAGAATCTACTTAAGAAATTTCATGTACATTGTAATCTTTATAATCTCTTATCTAATTAATAAGAGATTATGTTTATATTTTTATACCAGGGGTGAATGAGGATGACTGAAACTTTAAAAACACTTATAATGCTTGATGCTACTTACGTTGTTATCGCAATTATGACGGTACTGGTATTTGTATACTTGGAATTAAAATCTCAGTAATATATGCTGACGTAATCGACAGATTCAGCATTTAAATATAGTTAGAAGAAAGAGAGGAGAAAATTATTTCTCCTCTCTTTTGTATTTCTACAATTTCTTATTTTAATAAATCTAATGTATGTAAAAGTAATCCCCTGTCTCCTACTTCTCCATGACCAGGTACTACCGAAGTTATATTTCTATATCGCTTCAGCACATTCTCAATCGATGTGGACCATTCATTTACATAAGCATCAGCAACATTTCCTAAATCTTTGGCATCTGCAGATTTTACTAAACAACCTCCAGCTAAAATTTGATATTGTGGCAACCAAACAACAATATTATCTTCTGTATGTCCCTTCCCTGGATAGAATGTTTCTATTTTCATATTTCCAAACTTCAAATTCGTAATGGCTTGTAAATCTCCAAGTGGTTCTTCATACCCAGTTTTCTTTGCTAGTTCTGCAGTCAATGCTGTACTATGCGCTTTAATGCCTCTTTCTTTCAATGTTTTTATTCCGCCAATTCGATCAGCGTGCGCATGTGTAATAATAACATCCCTTACGCGCTTCTGAAATTTCTTTTCTACCATTTCTATTAATTCCTTCGTTAACTTATCATCCCAAGAAGAATCGACAAGTACTAATCCTTTAGAAGTATTAAGGATTAAACCGTTCGAAGGAACTGCTTCTCCGTTAAAATAACCTAACTCCGTATGAACCCATACATTTTTGTTTAACTGAGAAATTGAAATAGTTCCTGTCTCATTTTTTATTACTTTTTGCTCTAGCTTTTGTTCGGCTTTTACAGAAGAAGTTGCACTAACAAATTGAGTTGTTCCTAGTAAACTAACACATACCCCTAATTTTAATAATGTATTCTTTTTCATTTTCTCCACCCTTTCTTTCAAACGAAATAGTTATTACCTATAATAGACAATTCATCTTCAGGGTTTGTTCCATCTTTACTTGCATATTTTATGTAATTAACAAAAAAAGCGTACAAAATTCTATACGCTTTAAAACTTAACCTTTCATTCCATAATTCTCAAACTCTTCCTCGTTCCCATAAAATACATTTAAATCAATATACTTCTCTTTTCCATTATAACCATTTAATCTTCCGCGGTTCGTGTATTGCCAAAACGTCCATTTTCTTTCATCAGATAAACTCGGTTTTGTAAGAACACTGCGAATCCATATATCACATTTTAGATACGCATCCTTTATATATAAATCATACGCCTCTTGCGTTGCATACAATATTACTTTCTTACCGTAATGTTTTTCTAGCATTTCAATCATAACCGACAACTCTTTCGTAACATCTTCACGCTTAGGCGGATTACCTTTTTTATTAGCATAAAACTCAACATCAATTACGGGTGGCAATGCTTGTTTATATTTTGGAACAGTTCGTATATATTGCTCTGCTTGTGTTTCACCCTTACTATCAAAACTAAAAAAATGATACGCTCCGACGCGCATACCTGTCTTATTCGCATTCGTCCAATTTTTAGAAAAGTACTTATCTACAAACGCGCTTCCTTCAGTAGCCTTTATAAACGCAAACTTCATATTTTGCTTTTCCAACTCTCTCCAATCTATATCCCCTTGATATGACGCAACATCTACACCTTTTATTTCATACTTATCCGCACTTATTTGATTCGGAATGAATCTACCTTGAAAAACTAAGTAAGCGACAACACTCATTACACTAATTAAGGTAAAGATTCCCCCTATAAAAAGCTTCTTTTTCACTCGTATCCCCCATCTTTACACATTAATATTCCACTTACCATTCACGTTTTTTATTTATCCTCATTTTTTCTTCAAATGCCTTCTCCAAATCAATTTCTAACTTATTTGCTAAATCACATACATTCCAAATGACATCAAACATTTCTAAACCAATCTCTCTTTTCGAATCTTGTATTTTATCACGCTTTAAAATAACTTCCGCTAATTCACCTAATTCCGCCATTGTATACATTGCACGTTCTTCAATTGTAGTATCTTGAAATCCTTTTTCTTTACTGAAATTTGATACATATCTCTGGAATTCCACAATATTCATACTTAATCCCCCTTCATGATAGATACTCCGTTTTTCTATTACACTTAAATCTATTTTGTTAAATTATAACATTCATACTATAATTTATTTATAACTCTTTAACGGAGGTGTTTTCAATGACTCTCTTCGCTTCTCCATCATTATTCATACTTGCAATCATTTCATTTGCACTAGCTTATTTCATCGGAGTAAAACAATACACTTGGCTCTTATCAGGATTCAATGAACGCCGCGTGCTTGATAAAGTGAAGTTATCACAAATAGTTGGTCTTTATAATTTAACTGCCGGTGTTATCGCCACAATTGGTAGTGTCTTCTCTACTCCTAATGTCAAAATCTTAGTTCCTATCATTATAATTGGCCACGTTATAATCGCTGCTTATGTAAACACACGTATGGTGCATTGAAAAAAGATCACCCAAATGGATGATCTTTTTTATAATTTATCAACATATTGCTTCGCTTCTAGTAAAGAAAACCCAAAAGCTTCTCTTACTCTCTTAACTGCTGTAACTGTTTTTCCTTCTTCCATAAGCTGACGTAACTCTTTATTAATTTCAGGTTCTCTATCTATAATTCCCATTTCTTTCGTAATTAACTGTAGTTTATCTTCCATCCTCTTTAAACGCGCATCCGTTTTCTTTTCAATTTTATTTAATTTTTCAACGATATAAATAAACCCAAAGGCAGCTATCGGTATGATCATCCAAAATTCCATGACTATCCCTCCTCATTAGCTTTCATTTGTTTTATTTCACTAACTTATGTAAATTTTACCACAAAACACATTTAATGTATAATGGTAATATACAACATTGTTGATAAAACCTTTTATTTTAGGAGGCACTTCATGAAAAGATTTTTTAAGACGTTACTACAATTTGTAGTTCTTTCAATCGCACTACATGTATTATTTGATATCGTTGGCTGGCTTGTTTTTAGCGCACCAATTAAAAATAAAGTAAACATTATTTCCTTACTAACAGCCTCATGGCTAATGTACATGTACCGAGATAAATTTTTTAAAACATTCACTTCGAATTAACTAAAAAAACTTCATCGATAAAAGATGAAGTTTTTTCTTTTCTATCATCCTCTCTATTAAATACTATATAATAGAACTAATATTCTGCCTCTTACAAGAAAGGAGTCACTATGAACTTAAAAAGTAACAATATACACGAGAAAATGAAACAATATTCCGTTGCAGGTTTAAGTCTTGCCGTTATACGCGACGGTAAACTAGACGAAGCGATTGCTTTCGGAACACTTGAATCCGGAACAACTAGAACGGTAACTACGAATTCTATATTCAATTCTTGCTCAATTAGTAAATTCATCACTACAATGCTCGTAATGACGTTGTCAGATCAAGAAATCGTGTATTTAGATGAAGACGTAAATGATAGACTCATATCTTGGAATATTCCTACCAATCTCTTTACTTCACAGAAAAAAACTACTTTACGAAACTTATTAAGTCACCAATCTGGAATTATTGATCCTCCTAATAGTTTTGAGCATTATACACTTGCACAAGGACGACCAAACATAGCTGAACTCCTTGCTGGTAAAACATCATATTGCTCCGTACCTATTGTAGTAACTTATAAACCAGAAAGCGAATTTCATTACTCTGATGCAAACTTTTGTATTATCGAACTACTACTTGAAGATATAACTGGAAAACCATTCAACCTCTTACTTGAAGAATATATTTTTCAGCCAATGCAAATGAAGAATAGTACAATCTTCTCTCCTGAAGACATAGATAAAACCGATGCTTTTGCTTGCGGACATAATAAAGATGGCACCGTTACAAATGAGAAGTATCCATTTTATCCATTCGCAGCTGCTTCAGGCATTTGGACAACACCAACAGACTTATCAACTTTAGTAATTGAAATCATTCATTCCTCACAAGGAAAGGGTAAACTAAAACTTTCTCAAAAAACAGTTCAAGATATGATTTCTCCTCAAGGTTGCTCAAAATGGACTGGACTAGGTGTTTTTCTAGATGATTCAAATGAAGACTTACAAATATATTCACTTGGATGGGGCGTTGGATTTCAATGTATGATGGTTTGTTATCCATACCGGGGTAATGGTGCTGTTATAATGACGAACACTGATTTAGGTGTTCATCAAATGGAAGGGATTATTGGTGACGTTTTAGAAACGTTATCCTTATAATGAAAAGAAAGAAGCTGTTCCTTTCAGCTTCTTTCTTATATAACATTTTTCGCAACAATTTTTATATGTTCCGGTGCGATAATCTCCGTTATACTTTCTTGGAAATCTTCCCGCAACATTTCTTCAATATGTTCCAGCTGCACTTCAACATGTGTACATTCCAAATTATGTATATTCAATAATCCATAATGATCTTTTTTCTTAATTACTAAATATTGATTTTCCTCTGTTACAAGTACAGAACCTAATCGTACTCCTAGTAGACGTTGATCATCAAACTTCATAATTACCTCTCCCTCCTCCAGATAGATGTGATTAACATTAATACAATCACATTTATGGAAATACGTATCCTTTAGACTATATCATAATTTACTAAAATATAAATATCATTATTTTTTTAATAAAAATCCCTATTTTTTCATATATTTCGATACAAAAAACTTTCTCAACATAAAATTAGAATTTTCAGTTTTTATTCTTTTGAAAATCTATTATACTAAAGTTAATAAATGTTTGACCTCTCCTAATTCATGTACATATGGATGATCAGTAGCTGCTGTTGCTACTGATCTATTTTTTTGATTTCAGAAAGCAAATATGCTGCATCCTTTCCCACACCACAAATAAGTGCAGAACCCCTTTGAGATTGCCATGGCAAGCCGATATAATATAATCCTCTTACTGGACTTATTCCCTTTACATGATTAGGCAATCCATTCTCATTCACTGCCTTTTCTATTTCAATCCATATCAAAAATTCTAATTATAGGTGTTATCATTTATACTCTCCTCCTATTTATAAACATCCGCCGCCAATTCCCTCAAAACATCCACATTCACTACTTCAAAGCAACCATTGTTTTTCTTTATAATCTCTTTATCACAAAAAATATTTAATGTACGTAATAGATGTCGATAACTCGTTCCTAACAATTCAGCTGTTTCCGTTAAATTCCCACTAAATACAATTCTATTTCCGTGCTGCACAGCTCGTTCCCCCGCTGCTAACATATAACTCGCCAGTCTATTTTCAAGTGGATATAGTAAATTAATTGTACTATTTTTTGAAAGTCGATTTAACTTATGTGCTAACGATCCGCAAATACATCGTAAAAATTTCGCATCATGAAATAGTTGATTTCTCACTTTCCCTAAAGGTAAACCAACACAATATGAATCTGCCATTACTTGTACATTTGAAGTAATCCTTTGGGAATGAATTAACTCCACATCTCCAAGTAACTGCAAACTATCATAAAAACACAGTAATACGGATTTCCCGTTACTTAATGTGTTAAACGCTTTCGCTTTTCCTTCTACAAAGAAATATAAATAGTCTATTTCTTCATTTTCTCTACAAATAAACTCATTCTTCTTAAAAAATATAAGCTCCATATATGGCTTCATATCATTAGTAAAAAATGAATCAATGTTATTTTGTTTCATATACTCTGCTAATTTAATTGAATTACATATTTTCTTCATAGTCCCCCGCCTTTACAACTCATCCCCATTGTAATCAAAATTTTCTTCTTCCACTATGACATATGTCATAGTAATACACAATTTCAGCATGATACAGTCATTACAAATATGAAATATAAAGGGGATATTACATTGTATAACTTTCTTTCTGTCTTTATTGGGGTGCTCATCGCCGTTATGCTTCCATTGAATGGGATTTTATCTGAGTTAATTGGCAAGTATACAGCAAGTGTTGTCATTCACCTTGTCGGTTTAATTGCAGTTATTTTCGTTTTAATCATAAACAAACATAAAATCCATTTTGATAAAAGTATTCCATTTTTTTTATATAGCGCTGGAGCGATTGGAGTATTCACTGTTCTTTTTAACAATATAAGTTTCTCCGTCCTTGGTGCCTCTATTACGATCGCATTAAGTTTACTCGGTCAATCCATTGCTTCCATCGTTATTGATCATTTCGGTTTATTAGGAATGAAAGTTGCAAAGTTTGAAAAGAAAAAACTAATTGGATTATGTTTCATCTCTTCTGGAATTATAATCATGACAATTTATTAATGGAGGCAAGAAAATGTTATATATTACGATCGCTATTTTAGCTGGTGTTTCTATCGTTGTTGCTAGAATTATTAACGCGAATTTAGCAAAGAAAATTGGCAATTGGGAAGGCACGTTTTTTAATTATATTACTGGCTTATTTTTCTCTATGTTATTTTTAATGTTCAGTTCAGATTCATTGTATATTCCAATGCATACGTTACAGTCCATTCCTATCGCTGTATATTTAGGCGGATTAGTAGGCGTTATCGTTATTTCATTATCGAACTATATTACTCCTAAAATATCAGCATTTTATTTAACGTTACTCATCTTTATCGGACAATTATTTGCAGGAACTATCATTGATTTCTTCCTAACAAATGAACTCTCAACTGGAAAGATTATCGGAGGTGTTTTCGTATTAATTGGGCTTACTTACAATTTACTCGTTGATCGCCCAATAAAAACAGTGAAACATAACCACGTTCAACTATAATACTTTATGCTTACCTATCATATATTAATAGAAAAGCTCTTCATACGAAGTAATAGAGAGGAGAATATTCTATTAAGAAAATTATTTTACTGCTTTGTAGCACATTGATTATTTGTGGGATCATATGGTTTGTAAACTCTGGAAAATCTATTCAAGATTTGTATACAGCAAATAAGCCAAAGAAAAAAGCTACTATTATTTCAACTCAAAGGGATCCAAATGAGCCCCCTGTCTTCTTAGGAAAACAGGAAATAAAAGATATACATGTCGAATCCATTAAAACAAAAAAGGATATCTTCCTCACAAAAACAGATGAATTAAAAACGTTTATTAATAGTATGGATACCGCAAAAAAAGGAAAATTAACATTAGATGAAGAAGGATCAGATTTAATAGATTGTGATATGTGGATTACCTTTGAGGATGGAACTTATAAAAAATATTTCATATGGGTAGTTGATCATCACAGTAACGAAGTGATGATTGCTCAGCAAGATACTCCTGATGATGTAAACCTTACGTACTATCAATTAAATGAAGATAGCTCAAAAAAGGTTTATAACTTATTCAAAAAAATTATTTAAACGAAAAAGTCATGAGCACGTAAGCTCATGACTTTTTGCACTATATATATTCCGGGAACACTTTACAACCCTTTTCCTGCTCTATATCATGACCAAAGAAAATAATTGGTTTCTCTTTCGCCACAACTTCTTTTAAACGTTTAATGGAAGATAAAGCTAATTCCGAATCAAATCCCGCGAACGGCACTTCATCTTCAAAATTTTCTTTCGTATAAGATGCATCAACCGTTAATAATACAGGACCGGATTTTTCCGTCTCAATTAATAATGACTGATGGCCTGGAGAATGGCCTGGCGTATACAATAATTGAACACCTGGTACCACTTCATAATCCCCTTCAATAATTTTGTAGTTCAAATGCGGTAATATACATTCTTTCATATATTCTTCTCTATGAAGTGCTGCCTCATATTCCGTTCGTTGCACAATAATCGGTGTATTTGTAAAAGCACCGTTTCCTCCTGCATGATCAAAATGTAAGTGAGAACTAATAATATATAAAAGGTCGTCCGGCTCATACCCTATACGCTTTAATATATTCACGATTCTATCTTCTTCAGTCATTTTCGGTAAAATCTGTCCTTCAACAAATGTACCGTTAAAAAGCCCTTCATTATTAACTGCACTTTCTGGCATACCTGTATCTACTAAAATAGGACCTTCTTCCGTCTCCAAAAGATAACACCATACAGGTAAGTTCAATAAATTTCCCAGCACGAGTGTACTATTAACAGAAGAATGATCTAACATACAACGACCTGCTGGGATGAAATAAAGCTTCTTTACTGTCATTATGTATCCACCTTTACATTTAGTTTGGGATAAAGTAATACAGTAAAAAATTCTTCTTTTTAGAAATAAACTCCTTCTAGACTATCAGTACAGCTTACATAAAAAAGAGGGTATTTTTTTACATAGCAGTATTTCACCATCTATAATATAGAAGTAAAGGATTCTTACTTTAATGGAGGGAATACAAATGAAAGCAATTGGTTTACATGAATACTTACCTATTGAAGAAGAAAACAGTTTAATTGATATGGAAGTTGAAAGACCTGTTGCTACAGGGAGAGATATACTCGTTAAAATTAACGCTATTTCCGTTAATCCAGTTGATACAAAAGTTCGATCTCCAAAAGAGAAAAAAGAAGCTGTAGCGAAAATACTTGGCTGGGATGCGAGTGGTGTTGTTGTACAAACCGGCGAAAATTGTACGTTATTTAAAGAAGGCGACGAAGTGTTTTACGCTGGAAGCATTACGAGACAAGGTACATATAGTGAATACCACCTAGTTGATGAAAGAATCGTTGGTAAAAAACCAAAAACGTTAAGTGATGCTGAATCTGCAGCACTTCCGTTAACAGCTATTACAGCATGGGAAGGTTTATTTGAACGTTTAGGTATTGATTATAATAAGAAAGATACGAACTCCTTTAAAAACATTTTAATTATAGGCGGTGCTGGTGGTGTAGGTTCAATTGCCATTCAACTTGCAAAATGGGCTGGACTGAATGTTATCACAACTGCATCCCGCAATGAAACGATACACTGGGTTGAAAAATTTGGTGCTGATTATATCATTAACCATCACCAACCTTTACAAGATCAAATATTAGAGTTCGGGCTAAAAGATGTAGATTATATTTTCTGTTTAAACAATACAGATCAACATTGGCAAGCAATGTGTGACCTCATTAAACCACAAGGAAAAATTTGCTCTATCGTAGAAAATGAGCACCCTCTTGAGATGGGTATTTTAAAAAGTAAAAGTGCTACACTCGTTTGGGAGTTTATGTTTACAAAAGCGATGTATGAAACTGGAGACATGATCACGCAGCACGAACTATTAAATAAAGTAAGCGAACTACTAGATGAAGGCATTTTAAAGACTACTTTAAATGAAACATTCACACCAATTAACGCTGAAAACGTAAAGAAAGCACATGCACTACTTGAAAGCGGAAGTACAATTGGGAAGATCGTTTTAGAAAAGTTTTAATAACAAAAAGTCCGATTTCCAAATGAGAAATCGGACTTTTTACTATCTTTATTTACTTGAAATCTCTTGATCATTTTGAACGTCTAACGGAGTTCGCTTTCCTATTCCGAAAGCATAGAAACTAATTGTAACGATAGCTAAGAAAATAATACCTACAACTAATGAAATGCGCGTATCATCGTTAAACCACATTCCGATTAATACCATAATTAAAAAGGCAATTGTTAAGTAGTTTGTAACAGGAGCAAATGGCATTTTGAACGGATGATCCTTCATCTCTGCCCCTTTTTCTTTTCTAAAATTAATTTGACTAATTAAAATAACGAACCATGGTACCATACCAGGAAGTACACTCGCACTATATACATATACGAATAAGTTTTTCGGTGCGATATAACTTAAAACAACACCAACCGCTAAACCGATAATTACACCAACTGTACCAAATAAAGGCACACCATTTCCAGAAAGTTTCGTGAAATATTTCGGTGCCTGTCCATTTACCCCTAACGTATACAGCATACGACCCGCACTATAAATACCACTATTACAACCAGACATTGCTGCTGTAATAACAACGAAGTTAATAAGTCCAGCTGCTGCCGTAATACCAACCTTCGCAAAAGTTGCTACGAACGGGCTACCAATTGTACTTAATTGATCCCACGGATACACAGTTACAATAACGAAAATAGCACCGATGTAGAAAATTAAAATACGCCAAATTGTACTTTGAATCGCTCTTGTAAGTGTCTTCTTCGGATTCTTCGCTTCACCAGCAGTAATACCGATTAATTCCACACCTTGGTATGCACCAACTACAAGTGATAAAGCAAAGAAGAATCCTGAGAAACCACCTGTAAAGAAACCGCCATTTGACCAAAGATTTGATATACCAATCGCTTCTCCGC
This sequence comes from Bacillus tropicus, assembly GCF_001884035.1. Classification (GTDB taxonomy): domain Bacteria; phylum Bacillota; class Bacilli; order Bacillales; family Bacillaceae_G; genus Bacillus_A; species Bacillus_A tropicus. The sequence goes on along the minus strand of NZ_MACG01000018.1, from coordinate 131,547 downwards.
CGTTACCAATCCCAAAGAAAATAAGTCCAAATCCCGCAATAATCATTAATAGAATCGTAACGATTTTAATCATCGCAAACCAAAATTCAAATTCACCAAATGACTTAACAGAAATTAAGTTAGCTGCACCAAGAATAACCATTGCAATTACACCTGGTATCCAAGCTGGTAAGTCAGGGAACCAATATTGCATATACGCCCCAACCGCGATAATTTCTGACATCCCAACGATAACCCACTGGAACCAGTTACTCCACGCTGTCATGTAACCAGCTAACGGGTGAATATACTTATGACCGAACGTCGCAAATGAGCCTGTACTTGGCTCCATATACAACATTTCTCCCATGGCACGCATGATGAAGAAGATAAAAATACCTGCAATTGCATAAGCAAGCATGACTGACGGACCTGTCCATTTAATCGTGCTGGCTGACCCCATAAACAAACCAACACCAATTGTTCCGCCTAAAGCAATCATTTGAATATGACGTGCTTCTAAACCTCTTTTCAATTCTTTGTTTGCCACTTCACTTCCCCCTCTTAGATGATTCATAGCCGCATTTTAAAACAAGATGCTCTCCCCTAATTCCTTTCGGCCTTGAAAATGATGAAGCAAACGTCATTTTACACTAGCTTTAAAGCTATCCTAAAATCGTTTTGTGCTCCTAATAAAATTCTCAAAACCTTTCATCTTCCAATATTCTATAAATCTTAAAATTACTTACCTTATATTAATTCATTAATCTGAAAAATTCAATTATTTTTTCAATAAATTAATATGCATGATTACGTTTAAATTTTAACTGAATTAACAATAAAATACATCTATTCAATATGATTCCGGCATGTATATTATTACAATATAAATAACCGAGGAGAGCATTTTTTCCTCGGTTTCACATCTCATGTACTTCAATCGTTATAGTTGATAACGTAATTTCCCACGCGTCCGATTCATATACCAACCAGAAATTTAATATATTAATAAACTACTAACTTTTTTAATCTAATTTTGAGGCAGGAATCTTACTGCCTCAAAACAGCGAGATAAAATATAAAAGAGTCTCATTTTTAATGAGACCCTTTTACCATTACATATTTAAATCGTTTTTGAAGTTTGTTTACCTAAAATAAACACTTTAGTAAACACCATCATGATAACGACTATAGCTAGAAAATAAAGTGGCATCACTAGTAACGAGCCCGTATGCAGCTGACTCATTCCCCAAATTGTCATCGTTACAATTACATAGTACCCTAAGCTAAACAATGCACCTGCTGTACCAATAACATCTTGAAAATCTACTAATGCTAAACTTAAACAGTTAGGTAGCGCTACTCCGATTCCTAATAGCAATATAAACATCGCTACTAAAAATACAACCATATATATTACATTCGGATTCGATCCAACAAACGTAATAACAGATAAAAGGATAGCTCCTCCTGTCATTACGAGACAACCGATATATATAATTTTCTCTGGTTTATAAGTAGCAAGTAAACGTTTTGAAACTTTCGCTCCAACAATAGAAGCAGACGCAACAACAATTCCTAAAAATCCATACATACTAGGCGATAACTGAAAGTATTCAATAAAGATAAACGGTGCTTCTGCATAATAGCTAAACAAAACACCATTCGCTCCTCCAATTAATAGCCCATATGTTACTACTTTCGGATTGGTAATTAGCCTTTTCAAAACTGAAAACACCTTAATTTTATTCGTTACTGAGTCCGCTTTTGTTTCTGGAAGAGAAACAAACGTATACAGAAAAATCCCGATACTCATAACTACTAAACTCAAAAATACGATTTTAAATCCAAACATTTGATCAAGAAAGCCACCAATTAATGGTCCTATCGCTGGTGTAAAAGCAATGACTGCCGAAATTTGAGCAAACATAACATGCCTCTTATGGCCATCTACACTTTCCCGAAGAATCGTTTGTGTTACCACTGAACCAGCACTTGCTCCAAACGCTTGAATAAAACGACTTACCAATAAAACTTCAATGGAATTTGCAATAAAGCATAAGAAACTCCCAACGCCATATACAACAATTCCAAATAACATCGCCGGGCGACGACCAATTATATCTGATAGCCATCCAATAAAAAATACACCTAAAGCAAATCCAGCAAAATACACACTAAGTGTTAACTGTACCTCATTATTACTTACATGTAACGCCTTTGAAATGTCCGGTAAAGACGGTGTGTAAATCGTTTCACTAATTTGCGGAAATGCGACAAGAATGATCATTAACAAAAGTGATGGTACTGAGACTTTTTTCATTTTTCATACCCTCCTATAACTTTGAAAATCTCAGAAATAAAAAGACTTTCCTTAGCTACGGAACAGGAGGGGCCATTATAGAAATTCGATCATAAAACAACAAAGAAAACACCTCAATTACGTATGTTAATACTTATAGGAGGGTAATATTAACATCGATTTTTAAATATACTTTTTCAATTATATTACATATTGCGGTTCTTTTTCTAGTGCTCGGCCTTGGAGGATTGTTAAAAAGATAACTTGATGCAGTCACCTTTTTATGGAATAATTAGAAATGGTTTGAATTTATAAATTTAATTATTAAACGATAGACTAGCATATTTTAATGTCACAAGCTTACAAACAGGAGGCCTTTCGTAATGATTGAAATTTTAAGGACAATATTAAACTTCCTAATCTCTCTATTCTCAGGAGAATTACCAATTGTATATTATGTATGGATTATCGCTTTATTTGTCATTCAAATGATCCAGGCTACTCTCAGCTATAAGCTCTTTAAAAAGAAAGATAATTTCAGCACTTATATATCGGAAGGATTACTCGCTTTTATTATTTTATTATTTGGAGGAATATTAGTATCTAAGTTACTTGCCTACATAATAGACGATCCTACTATTAGTATGACGAATGTAACACATTATTTTGTTTCTCTTATCATATTAACTATATTTATCGTAATAACCTGTGTTAAAGACTTTATAGAGACATCTATAAAGAATAAAAATATATCTCTTTTGAGCTTTTTAGTAATTTCCTTAATAACAAGTATACTTTCATTCAAGTTTTTATCACCTTTAATTGAAGGTTCTTTTTCTCTTTCTAAATCTTTTATAACTACTTTAATCATTCTAGTAACCGTATCCATTCCTCTATTAATTTCTTTAGAGGAGAAATATGCAAGTGAAGAGGAAACGGAAAATTTATAGCTTCTCATTTACATAAAAGAAAGAGGGAGCTCCCCTCTTTCTTTTATATCATCCCTTTTAATATCAATCCTAAAACCGACATTATTATCGCACTAATAATAATTCGCAAAATCCACGTTGTATTTGTACTTATTTTTTCTAATTGCTTATTAATTGTTGCTATGTCTTTCTCATTAATAGTAGTACGCGTTTCTAAAGCACGAATGTCTCTCATAATTTCTTTTTGCTCCGCCTTGAGACTCTCAATTTTAGCGTAAACATCTTCCATATATTCACACCCTCTGTTCATCTTAATAGAAAAATCTATATATATTATGAGACAACCCTTTTACCGGTGAATACATTTCGTATATGTGCGCACCAAATTATTTGTACAATCTAATTGAATTACTATGATGTTTCCTTTCTTCTATATAAATCAGCGTTAAGATAAATTAAAATTTAAAAGAAATCCCCTTGTTTATTTAACAAAAAACAAGGGGCAATCCAGCATACGGGAGCACATAAGATAATTTCTATTGTTTTAATCACCATTTTCATGTTTACCAACTCAATATAGTCAGTATGATTTTTTGAAAAGTCCACTTTATTAGCTGCTTAATGTATACTAATATTTATACGAAATAGCTGTATTGATAAGCTCTCTAGAACAATAAATATACTGGCCGAAACAGACCTATACCCGATATTTTTTCCAGTAACATGAATGGTTATTTCTGATAGATGTGTTTGTATATCATTGTTTTCAAAAATTCCATCCTCAACCTTTACAATATCTGCTTCACAATCTACTTCTTTAAAAGTTTTCAGTAATTTTGTTTTTAGTAAACTACAGTCAAAGTTTTCATCTTTTATTACAGCAAATTTAACCTTCATATCGATTTCCCCATTTTTAACAAATTAAAATCATTAAATCTATATAAATATATATTATTATATTAAATAATTCAAAATATATGTTTCTTATAAACCATTACTAAATTCCAGTTCTAAGGCTTTATATAAAAAAGAAAACAAATAAAGTGAAATTCTAATCATTAAGAGGGGTATCTATCCCCCACTAATTATTTAGTTGAACTAACCGGACATTTACAAGATTAAAAAATTACTCTTTCAATCGCTAAACTAATTAATATATAATCCCCCTTTTTTCAGTGGCTCAAATTTTTTCATTTTTAATTCATGGATTCTGAGAACTTTTTGCTTTAATATTAATTAGTCGCTTCTTAAATTCTGTAATATTGGAAATAACTATATAGTGAAACAAATTAACTATTAGGAGTGCTATTGATGTTTGATATACTTCGTCTCTTAATTTTTTTTCTCATTGCTATCTTTTTATTTTTCTCCATAATAATGGAATTTAAAAAACCTCAAAAAAGTGTATTTTGGTTTTCGATTGAAGTCTTATCTCTTCTAGGAATTGTAATGCTTTTTAAAGATTTTTTATCAAAAATATAACTTAACCCACGAATAATCACGTGTTTCAAATACGATATCTTTATCTGTTGAACGACCTTATCTCTCGTTAAAAAATCTTGTTTTCACCCTATTTCTTAACAAGGGCTCTAGCCTTAAGTTGTCTTTTCTTTATAAAAAATAGCCTGCCTATTTCTGTAGGCGGGCTATATCTTTATTACACCATACAAAAAGTATACTCTCTCCTCCACTTGAACTTTATGTACTGACATAGATTCTAAATAAATTATTATCTTTTCTATATTCTTATCATTGATTTTTTGTTCATAAATTCGTAACACATATATATGAGTTATCATGCTAAAATTAGTTTATTCAAAAGAAGCTATTCTTAATGAATCTATAAATTTTAATACCCTGTTTAAAGCCTCGCCCCCCTGCGAGGCTTTTTCCTATTTAACTTGAATAGTAGTTATCAACGCAACGCTACACATCCCTCCTTTTAGCTATTCAGCATCAGCACACGTAAATTTCTTTCCTCCATTATTTGATTTACAAATTTTATTTATCGATTTTCCGGTTATCTTTTCACTTTCATTAGAAACTTGATCTAAATCCATTCGAAGTACTTGTTCCGGATTCTCTTTTGAATTTCCTTCGATATGAATTGTACGATCGAACATCTCAGCCGTGAACTTGCTAGATGTATTTATCATTTTCACTCCATTATTTTCACCTACATAGCGTTCAACTACTTTCTCAGCTTCGTTAAGTTGTTGAGATGATGTAGGATATGGTATAGATTCCGCTAATATGACTACACCTACTAAATATGTAATATACAAACCACCTGCAATTAAGATAACTTTCTTTACTGTTTTATGAATCATGCTCTAACTCCCTTTTCTTTTTTTGCTATTAAAATATATAACATTCCTAATTTCCATCGATTTCTTTTTAGTACATAACATTCGTTTTATATTTCATACAAAGCACCTCTCTTACTAACTTTCAATTTGATATATAATAATTATTAATTGTTTTTACAACAAAAAAATATTATATATCAATATTTATTCACTTTTTTAATCCCGAACAATGATAAAAGCAAATAACTTTCTTATAACATCCTCATTCTAATAAGGAAGTAGCTAAAGCTCTCCTATCTTGAACAAGGGATGATGCTAATGTTGTTAATAGCACAAAAAAGCACCGTCACAAGTGACGGTGCTTTTTCTATGTAAGAGCTACTAGAAGATACCCTTCTAGCCTACTCCCATTTATAAGTCCAAAATTGTTCAAGTTGCAACCATTTTAATGTTGCTGCATCTTTGTTTTTAATTTTCGCGTGTGTTTCTTCAAGCATCGCTTCTGTTTGCGAACGGTGCGCACCTAGTGCAGCTAATTTATGCTCGAATACTTCACTAATATTATTTACAACATCCGGCTCACCTAGTACAGCTTCGCGATTTTTCGTAATCGCAACCGCATGAATAACTGGACGTTCTTCTTTTGACATACGTGATACAGCGCGAACGACAGCGCGGCCAAATGCATCATGATCTGGATGTACGCCGTGCTCTGGATAAAATGTAATAATTCGAGATGGATTTACTTCTTGAATAATCGCTTCAATTTTGTCTGCAACGAAATCAACATCTTCAAATTCTAACGTTTTATCATGGAAACCAAGCATTCTTAAATCTTTGATTCCCATCGCTTCACATGCATCTTTTAATTCTTTTTCACGGATATTCGGAATCGTTTCACGGTTAGCAAATACGTTCTTACCCATGTTACGTCCCATTTGTCCTAAAGTACCGCACGCATACGTTACAGGTACTCCTTGATCTGTTAATAAGCGAATTGTTCCTCCTGCAGCAAATGCTTCATCATCTGGATGCGGAAATACAACAAGTACATGTCTCTCCATAAGTTTCCCTCCTTCTTACTTAAATGGCGTTAAGCTTAACTCAAGTGCAACTGCTAAGCGGCCTTGATTATCGTGCCCTGCTAGTAATAAACGCTCTTGACCGTCTACTTCCCAGTGCGTAATACCTTCTGCATATACCCAGCCATGATCCATCTTTAGACCAACTCGGTATGGGTTTGTTCCAGTAATCTTTCCGCGCTCAAAGCGAATAATTGCATTTCGAATGAATGCTCCAACTGTCATCATCTTTTCATTAAAGTGTGACGCGTACGCTCCGTTCGTCGTTTCTAAATGAATATATACATCTTTATTTACAAAACGCTCAATTTCATTTTGAATAAGAGAACTATCTTTTACTATTTCCATCGGAATTCACCTCTTTAAACCATTTTACGCAAAAATAATGTAAATTGCTATCTCTATATTAGAGGACAACGCCCACTTTTCCTAATAATTTGCACTGTCTTTCTTTATTTTTTTATATCATATGTAAAAAACACATTTTTTCCTTCACTTTGTTAAATAGTTTTCTTTCTTTTTTGAATTTGCTACAATATAAATTATGCAGAGGGATGCATGTTTACAATTGAATACATACTTTAAAGAAGGTGACACGATTGGAACAATCAGCACATGAAGTAGCAAATTGGCAATATTATTTTGCAATTGCCGTATTTTTAGTCACGTACGGATTTATTATTTCTGAGAAATTAAATCGTGCTGTAATCGCACTATTCGGTGCTGCTATTATGGTTATTTTTGGAGTTGTAGATTTACATACTGCTTTCACATCACATATTCAATGGGAAACGATCACCCTTTTAATTGGGATGATGATTCTCGTACATATTACGAGTCAATCAGGCGTCTTTGAATTTGTGGCCATTAAAGCAGCGAAGGCAGCTGGCGGAAAACCAATCCGTATTTTATTACTGCTATCCCTATTAACCGCTGTCGGATCAGCATTTTTGGACAACGTAACAACCGTCTTATTAATTGTACCTGTTACACTATCCATTACACGTATTTTAAAAGTAAACCCTGTTCCTTATTTAATTTCAGAAGTACTATTTTCAAATATAGGTGGAACAGCAACATTAATCGGTGATCCACCTAATATTATGATTGGATCAGCAAATAAGCATTTAGACTTCAATGCCTTTTTACTTAACTTAGCTCCTATCGTAATTATTATTTCTATCGTGACACTTGGCATTATTTACTTCATGTATCGTAACAAACTAAAAACAACACCTGAGCAAATCGAAAAATTAATGGCATTAAATGAAAAAGATTATATTAAAGATCAAAGCCTCCTTTTAAAATCCATTTCGATTTTAGGACTAACTATTTTAGGCTTTGTACTTCATTCGATTATTCATGTAGATGCTGCAGTTATCGCGATGACAGGCGCTACACTTCTCATGTTAATCGGTGTGAAAGAACATGAGATTGAAGATGTATTTGCCCACGTTGAATGGGTAACCATTTTCTTCTTCGCCGGACTATTCATTCTCGTTGGTGGTTTAATTGATATCGGACTTATTTCTTCACTCGCAAAAGAAGTAATTGACGTCACAAATGGCGATATCGGTTTCGCCGCTATACTTATTTTATGGGTATCAGGTATCGCATCTGCAACAATTGACAATATCCCATTTGTCGCAACGATGATCCCACTTATTCAAGGTTTAGCTACAGGGCTCGGACTATCTGTCGATTCTCCGCAAATTGAAGTACTATGGTGGGCATTATCACTTGGAGCTTGCTTAGGAGGAAACGGAACGTTAATCGGAGCATCCGCAAACGTAGTCGTTGCTGGTATTGCAAAACGTGAAGGACATGCTTTTTCGTATATGGACTTCTTAAAGATTGGTTTACCGTTAACAATCATTGCATTACTATTATCACATGCTTACATTTATTTACGTTATTTAATGTAAAAGTTGTATTGCATGAAATTATATCGTCAAATAAAAAAGGTATGCAGCATAGTGCTGCATACCTTTTTTCATCACCAAAATATACCGATAATTGCTAACCCACCTAAAATCATACCACCAATTTGTCCAACGATTGTTGGCGATAATTGAACAGCTTTTCTAACTTCAACAACCGGTCTTTCGTGCCTTAATTGCTGCACTTCACTTTGAAGTTGATGTACACTTCCGTGCAATTCTTTAATTAGTTCCTTTAATTCAGCGACTTCTTTATTTACTGGTTTACTTTTTTCTAAATTCATTTTTCATAACTCCTTATAAATTCAATCAGTACACTGTAAATTTTCGCCAATTATCATTATATCTCCTGCATACTACATATATAATTCCGAATATACTTTCTAACCTTGCAGCTCTATCCATTCATTCCGTAATATCCCTTAATCACACGATTAATACATTACCCATCTCCTCGAACTGTTTCTCACAGAAATCTTTCCATCAGAAAGCCCCCTCTAACATTAGAGGGGGCTTTCACGAATCATTTTTATTTTGTAAACATTTTCTCCGCTTCATCCATTGCCATTTTGTTACCTAAAGCAGAATAGTCAAGCCATGGTTGGTCATTAATAATGTATACGTGCTTACCTTTAACTGCTTTTAAGTCTTTCCAAATTGGTGTTTCTTGAAGTTGCTTAAATGCAGCTTTTGCCTTATCATCTCTGTTTACAACAACGAAAATAGCATCTGCATCAAAATCAGGTAATACTTCTTGTGAAATGACTTCGAAAGGACGGTTTCCATCAATTTTCTCTACTCCGTTTGCAGGTTGTAATCCTAAGTCTTGGAATAAAATTGGTCCCATCGGTCTTTTCGTACTAAATACACGTAATTCTTTTGCAGTAACACGAATTGCCATTACTTTTTCGTTATTACCTAGCTCTTTATCTATTAAACCTTTTACTCGTTTTGCTTGCTCTTCGTAATCTTGAATATATTGATCCGCTTCTTTCTCACGGTTTACAAGTTTACCAACTTGTTTTAAATGGTCTCTCCACGTACCTTCATCTAAATTGAAAGTATGCGTTTTTGCAATTTTTTCGTATTTCGCTACATCTTTACCCGCGTATTTTTCATCTACATAAATGTCAGTTGGCTTCAATTGAAGTAATGCTTCCATATTCGGATCTGTTACAACACCAAGTTTCTTCGTATCTTTCAACTGCTCTTTTGCATGCGGTAAGAAATCTTTTAAATCTCCACCAATAACAGAGCCTACAGGTGTAATTCCTAATGCCAATAAATTATTCGTTAAGTGAATGGACATAGAAGCGATTTTCGGATCATTACTTTTTTCAGTTTTTTTCGTTGCCTCTTCATTAGATTTCGTTTGACCACATGCTGCTAATACTAAAATACACATGATGCTAAATAAAATAGTAAGTTTCTTTTTCATATGTTCTCCTCTTTGAAGTATTTATTTTGTTTTTGTAAGTAAATAAAGAAAATACGGTGCTCCTAATGCGGCCACTACTACACCAGCTGGAATAGAGTTTGGCTCAAATATAGAACGGCCTATCGTATCTGCTAGTACTAAAATAACCATTCCGATAATGCCAGCTAAAGGAAGAAAGTGTTGATATGTAGTACCTACTAACTTTCTGGCGATATGCGGAGCAACTAAACCGATAAAGCCAATCCCTCCTGCCATCGATACACTCCCGCAAGATAATCCAACCGCTGTAGCCAAAAGTAATAACCGTTCTTTTTGAACAGAAACACCAAGTCCTGCTGCCACACTATCGCCTAGTGACAATGCATTTAACGTTTTAGATTTTAGCCATGCATACGGGGTTAGTATGAAAATCCAAGGTAATAATGCAAGGACATGAATCCAATCCCTTCCCCACACGTTACCAACTAACCATCTAGAAGCGAATGTATACGTCTCATCATTTAACTTCAGGGAGAAAAATAACGAAATCGCACTAAAGCCAGCTGAAACAGCAATACCAACGAGAATAAGTCTAATAGGAAGTAAACCTTTTGATTGATCACTCGCAAGCATAATAATTAAAAATGCAGCTAGTACTCCCCCGCCAAATGTAAATAACGGTATTAAAATCGATGTATTCTCACTAATAGAATGAAAGAAAGTAACGAATATAATTAGCCCGAAAGATGCACCTGAATGTAATCCTAAAATACCAGGGTCTGCAAGTGCATTACGTGATAACCCTTGTAAAATCGCACCGGAAATCCCAAGGCCAATACCAGCTAACATTGTGATTATAATTCTTGGCATACGATAATCGTATAGCACTGTTGCACTCTCAAAATCACCATAACCAAAAAGTGTTTGAATTACTTTGAGTGGCGCTATGCTTAGTGTCCCTGTATTTAAACTAATTAAAATGACAGCGATACTAATACAACCAAAAATTGCAGTTACAGTAATAGCTCTCTTTTTATCTGTGTTCAAAAGATCCTTCACTTATAGCTCCCTCCCAACTTTACGTGCTATATAGAGGAAGAACGGAACTCCAACGAGAGCTACCATGATTCCTATCGCAAGTTCTTTAGGAGGATTTACTGTTCTTGCCCCTAAGTCAGCTACAACTAATAACATGGCTCCTAACAATGCTGACATAGGAATAATGAGTCGATAATTAACACCAACTAATTTTCTAGCAATATGCGGGATAACGAGTCCTACAAATCCAATAGAGCCAACAGCTGAAACAGATACCCCTGCAAGAATGACTACTATAATCATCCCTAGTATTCTCGTTCGGTTCGTTTTTACTCCTAAATTCGTAGCAACATCATCTCCCATTGATATGAGTGAAATAGACCGGCCTAAAATTGTCGCAAAAACAATTGTTATAAGAATAATAGGAACTAAAAATTCCAAGTGTTCCCACTTAACCCCCGCAACACCACCAGCGTACCAAAACGCTAAATCTTGACTTAAGTCATAATAAATCGCGATACCTGAACTTAACGAATGCAAAAGCGCGGCCATAACTGCCCCTGCAATCGTTAACCTCATCGGTGTTAATCCGCCTGATGTTGCTGATCCGATAATAAAAATGAGTACTGTACTTAAAACCGCTCCAATAAAGGAAACAATCATCAAATAGGAATATGGCATATGCGGAAAAAAGGCAAAACTAATTGCTACTACAAACATCGCTCCTGCATTTATGCCCAGTACACCTGCATCCGCTAAAGGATTTCGCGTTACTCCTTGCATAACAGCTCCAGCCACCGCAAAAGCCGCTCCTACAACTGCTGCACCAATTACCCTTGGGAGCCTTAATTCATAAATAATTTGGTGCTGCGTTAATTTCGGATTATAATCAAAAACCGCTGTCCATACGGTTTGCAAATGGATATCCTTTGCACCAAATGCAACAGCTAAAAATATAGAGCCGATTAAACATAAAATTGTTAAGCTCATGAAACATATGAACTTAATATGTAGCCAGCGATTATTGCCAGCATATACAGCAGGCTTATGTAACATGTTTCATTTCATCCTTTATATTCAGTTGTTTTTTATAAATATTTTTTATTTGTAATTATTATTGATAATAATTATCAATTTCATTTAGATATTATATCTCCACTTTTTTTAAATAGCAAACTATTTTTTCACTTCGCTAAATATTAAAATACCTATTACAACTCCCTTCCAAAACTTACAAATACACGCCAAATAGACTACTAGCTTATTTTTAAAAGTGTAGTATACTTAATCATTATTTTGAGTTTTCAAATAAAAACAATGAAGGTGACGTAATGTTATATATAAAACAACTACTACACTTCACTTACGAGCAAGCATTCTCTTGCTTATTCCCAGTCGTTATTTTCTTAACACTAGCCCTTTCAAAAATCGTTTCGATCCCTGGTTTATACCGCTATGATTTCATACTTATCGTATGTCTTCTTATGCAGTGGATTATGTACAAGACTGGACTTGAGACGAAAGATGAATTAAAAGTAATTACTATCTTCCACTTCATCGGCCTTTTACTAGAAATATATAAAGTTCATTTCGGTTCATGGAGTTATCCGGAAAAGGCATATTCAAAGGTTTTTGGAGTTCCACTTTACAGCGGCTTTATGTATGCAAGTGTTGCAAGTTACATATGCCAAGCGTGGAGAAGATTGCATTTGCAAATGCATCATTGGCCGAAAGCTATTTTTGCAATACCTCTAGGAGCAATGATTTACTTCAATTTTTTCACACATCATTTTCTATATGACTTTAGATGGGTATTAACTTTACTTCTATTCATCGTTTTCTTTCGGACATTTGTGGAATTTTCATTACGAGGCATTACATATAAAATGCCACTCGTTCTCTCCTTTTTCCTTATCGGTTTCTTTATTTGGATTGCAGAGAACATCGCAACATTTTTCGGAGCATGGCAATATCCAAATCAACGGGAAGCGTGGAATCTCGTTCACTTAAGTAAAATTAGCTCATGGTTTTTACTCGTTGTTATTAGCATTATGATTGTTACACAACTCAAATATTTGAAGGAGTCGAAAAGATATTGATGATAATGTCCTCTTTTTTATACATTCTAAAATTATAAACTCTATAAAAAATTCTATTTTAATATATAATCTTATGCTTTAAGAAGAAGGATATTATAAAAGTACAGAAAGTGTTGATGGTAATAAAAAAAGATATATATTCCTTGCTCAAGCTCGGAAATACAGAATGACATGATGCTACATACTTTTTCTAAAAAAACCGCTTCTCTTTTATAGAGAAGCGGTTTTTTAACTGAATACAACTATGAATTAACTTTAATTGTTCTGTTTATATACCTTTTCACTTTTGTCCTCCTTGTGATGTATAATGCTTTCTCCTTCAACATCAATGTTAGGCAACATTTTATCCAGCCATTTTGGCAAGTACCATGCTGACTTACCCATTAGAGTCATGACCGCGGGCACGATTGTCATTCTCACAATAAATGCGTCAAAGAAAACACCGAATGTAAGTGCCAAGCCTATGGATTTAATAATGGTATCAGGTGCCAACATGAATCCAATAAATACAGACATCATAATTAACCCTGCTGCGACTACGACTCTACCGCTCTCTTGCATCCCTTCTAAAATAGCTCTCTTCGGGTCGCCTGTATGCGTATATACTTCCCGCATCTTGCTCACTAGGAACACCTCATAGTCCATGGCAAGTCCGAACAGAATGCCAATCAGAATGACAGGCAAGAAGGCTAAGATTGGACCGGCTGCCGGGAAACCAAATATATTTTGGAAATGCCCATCCTGCACGAAAAATACCACAGCTCCCAACGTAGCACCAAGAGAAAGTAAAAACCCTAATACTGCTTTTAATGGAATGAGCAGAGATCTAAACACTAGAACTAAGAGTACATATGCAAGTCCCACAATAAGGGCAGCAAAAACTGGCAAGGCATCACTTAGCTTTTGTACAATATCAATATTCATCGCTGCTGTCCCCGTTACCATTAGTTCAATTCCATTTTCTTTCTCGGTCTGGTTCGATCTGTCCCGGATCGCTTTTACCAAATCCTTTGTCTTTGTATCGTCAGGCCCTGTTTTTGGTGCGACGGAAACCATATAAATCTTTCCAGAAGGCCCAGGAATGGCTGGTGTCACACTTTTCACGTCAGATAGGTTACCCAATTCTTTTGCAATAGTGTTCATAGCATTTTGCATTTCAGCTGTTGCTTCCTCCGATTTTGCCACTACCACTAAAGAGGCATGAACCCCTTCTCCATATGCTTCCGTCAATAAATCATATGCTCTTCTTTCTGTTGTTTCTGTAGACTTTGTTGTTCCATCAGAAGGAAGGCCAAGGTTCATATGGAAAAATGGAATCGTAATTACTACAAGTAGTCCGATTGCAAAAACTGTAACAATCAGAGGACGTCTTATGACAAACTCCCCCCATTTATTTGAACCAGCATGTTTCTTACCTGCCCCAGTCATCTTTTGCAAGAATCGATTTTGTTTAGATGGTGCAATCTTATGGCCGACAAGACCTAAGATTGCTGGTAATATGATGACAGAAAGCAACACAGCTATAAGCACAGTAAAGGCTGCGGATACGCCCATCGCTATCAAGAATGGGATTTTTGTAACAGACAGTCCCAAAAGACCTATAATAACTGTTAACCCTGCAAAAATCACAGCACTTCCTGCTGTTCCCGTTGCGATGGCAACAGATTCCGAAACAGAATCTCCTTTTGCAAGTTGCTGTCTAAAACGATTGATAATGAAGAGCGCATAGTCAATGCCTACTGCGAGAGTCCCAGCATAGCAGCCAAGGATAAAGAAACTGATTGGATTTCCACATAATTGGTCCCAATCATGATTCCTAGCATCCCAATCGCTAATCCAATTATCGCAGTGAGAATTGGCAATCCAGCTACCAGAAAAGACACAAAGGTAAATGCCAAGACTACAAAGGCAACAAGTACTCCGACAATTTCAGTCATACCTGAAGTATCTGAGTCAGAAAACTTAATATCGCCTCCTGATAACTCCGTTTGAATGCCAGCATCCCTTGTTGTTTCAATGCTATTTAAAAGCTTATCCTTAGAAATTCCTGTGACCTTTTCCGCTTTCATTTTGTACGTAACAACTGCATATCCAATTTTCTTATCTTTACTAAGATTCTGCAGTTGCATCGGTGCTACCACAGAATCAACCGCTGAATCTTTTTTTATCTCATCAAGAACTTCTGCAATTTTCTGTTGTACTCCCGCTGACTCCAAAGTTTCGTTTTTTTGTGCTTTAAACACTACTTTTACTTGGACACCTGCTGGCTGCATCTCTTTAAACTCTTTTTCAATTACTTTTCCTGCTTTATCTGCCGGTGTGTTTGGAATACTCAGCTCATCCCTGAAAGCGGAACCCATGTTGATTGCAAAAAGCACTAATGCAATAAGAATTGCAAGTGTACCGAATACAATCTTTATCCTATGTTTTACTGCCCAACACCCTAAATTATACAAATATTTCGCCAATTAAAACTCACCCTATTCTTGTTAAAAATTTTTCTTGTTATTACGTTGCAATCTAGAAATACACTTACATTTATTTTGATAATTAATATATAAGGATTATAAAATTTTAATTATAAATTATATCCGAATATATCTCCCTATTTATAGCTTGCAGAATGGCGCCAAATTGCCAATAGGAAACAAAGAAGATGGTACACATTGACAGCAATAATGTCCTTTTATACAATTGTTATCACTATGCTAACAATTGTACTTACATGTGTAAGTATAACAGTGGATTTTCATCTTTCAAGCACTATGTGATGATTTTCACTTAAAACGAACAGAATGAAGGGATGTGTTAGCTTTGAGAAAGTCAAGGGAAGACAGTATACACTCTCAGACATACATTATGGAGGCATTAAGCGCCCTGTTGCACGAACATAAACTGCAAGATATAACTGTAACAGCTATTTGTAAAAAGGCTGGAGTTGCCAGAGTCACATTCTACAAATACTACCGCAACGTTTACGACGTCGTGCAAGTATCTGTGGATGAAATTGTTCAACAATTCTTGAATGAGGTTGATAGTTTGGATCCGTATGAAAGTATGCAGCTAATTATTGAATATATCATAGAGGGATTTGTGTCTGCACAGAAACCATCAGGAAAATTGCTGGATTCAAATATATCTAATATGATGCTTGATTATTTGAATTACACAATGGAAAAGGTCTTTCAAGCAGATATTACGCGCAATCATGAAATAAGTAGAATGCAGATCCTATTTTTAGCAGGCGGTATCTATAATATTGTTAACGATTGGCTTAAAAGAGGGGCAAAGGAATCTCCCCAAGCACTTGCTGCAAAAATATACGAGATTCTTCCATACGGGACAGCAGATACCAGGAATTTTACAAGCTCCTGATACAACTATTCCATCTTTTATTACATCTCAAAAAATGTGCATTACATACAAAGCTACGAGTAGTTCATCTAACCATAAACGACCGTTAATGGAACTCTAGTTATTTCTACTCAAGAAAACTCATGACCAAAAACAAAAGGCCCTAACATATTAGCCTAATATGTTAGGGCCTTTCTATTTTTAGTATTTTTAATTTAGCTCTTAATAATTTTAAAACTGTAGTACCTTTTTACATATTTACTTTCCTGCTTTAATAATACGTTCCATTGCTTTCATCTGACCAATATGATCTGCTTCATGATAAAGCATCATACCGTAAAGCTCACCAACTGTTTCTAGTCCTAGGAATGGCTCTGGCAGTTTATTTTCAAATGCTTCTGCTGGAATTTCGTTAATACGCTTTGCTTGTTCTTTTAATTGGGCCATTAATACTTCTAATGACGGTCCTTCTGTTTTCCATTTAGATGGTCTTGATCCATATCCAAACATACCTGGATATTCCGTTGGTAATTGTTTAAATTCTCTTCCGAACATGAAAGTCTCTGCTGCTGTTAACACGTGTCCAATATGCCAACGAATTGTATTGTTAAAACCCTCTGGCTGCGTATCCGCAGTTTTATCATCTAATGTTTCCATAAATTTAAGTAATGCACCGCGCGTTATTTCAAATTGTTTTAAGCCAACTAGTCTATTCATTTTATCGTTCCCTTTCTTCATGTACCATTTATTATGAACTAAGAATGTTCAACTTATTAAAGTTTCACCTTGTTTAATCTATCAGAAACAATGAAGAAATACATCTAATATGCTTAGTAAAAATATTTAAAAGGTTCACCCCTAATAAATATAGAATTACTTACTACACGGTTAGTTTAGTAAATAATAGAGGAGTGTCAATTACATGTTACATGTTTTAAAACAGCAATATCATCTTATTAGCGCTACAAGAGAAACTCTATTTTCATTTTTGGAAGAAATCCCACTAGAAAAATTACATAGCACTGTTCCGAATTTCGGAAGCGGTAGCATTATAAAGACGCATATTCATGTAGCCGATTGCTATCGATACTGGCTTGGGTCATTCGCATTTAAGCAAAAGCGAGCAGATTTTTCATTTGCTAGTGATGATGAAATTGAGCATGCAGATGTGGAAAAAGTTCGCGCTAGATTTAAGTTAGTAGACGAAACTGTACAACGTTTTGTAGATGAATACAATGACCGTTGGCTCGAAAATATAGCAAATGAAGTAAAGTGGCAAAAAGAACCTTGGAGTACAACTCCGCTATGGCTTTTAACTCATACGGAGACACATGAATTTCACCATAAAGGACAAATTGTATCTATGGCTCGTCATCTTGGGTACACGCCTCCTGATACGGACCTTATTAGTTAATTACCTAAAAAATTAGGATGAATACAGATCGAGCATGCTTTGAAAACCAGTCAAAACATGCTCTTAAAATATTCTACCTTACAATCTTCATATCCTCATCAATACCAAATAGTCTCAGCATAATTATATGCATCACTATTCGGAATGGCATGTTTCCCCTGCGCTTGTGCCTTTCTTGGATCTAAATCATATACCATTGGCGTATAGCATGATGTTTGCCCTTTATTTACAACACCATTTCCTCCAGCACTTCCGCAAGTGTATGCCTTTCCATCTGTTTTTCTAACAATCCTCGCATCAGCTTCATTATTATAAACCGCTGCACGCGTTACAGTAACTTTTGCCCACGCTGTTTTACACGTCGTGCTAAATTTTAATTCTACATACGAATTTGAATCAATCCACTTCTTCTCTTTCGTTACTGCTGATTGATCACAACTATTGTAATACGGACTTTTCCCATCATATGAATGGTCTTCTGCATATGCTTTATCGCTATTAGTTGTGCTAAACATACTAGTTACAACGAGTAAAGGTAGCAATAAACATGTACTCACCTTTTTTAATAGCTTCATATAATTTCACTCCTTTATTAATAACGTGCTGTTTTTCCGTAGCCATTATTAATCGTCACCGCTTCAGCATCAGCTGTATAACCAAAATCAGCAGTTAAATCAAATACCATTCCTGTATAAGTGCTTGTTTGCCCCGTTTTAATTGCTCCATTACCACTATTAGAATCTACTGATTTTTGGAATACACCATTTTTATATTTATTAATAACAGCGTAAGCATATACTCCTCCTGAAACAGAAGGTGCTGGTTGATCTAAAACAAGCTTAGACCATGCCGCATGACATTTATTACTGTAACGTAAATACACTGTCCCTACTTTTTTACTACCTTCATAAACTGCTGTAGACTTTGCATTAAATCCATCTGCATCACACGTTGTACTGCCTCCGTATACTTTCGTTGTTGCTGGATTTTTCCCGTCATAATAACTACTCAGATCGGTAGCTGCAAATGTACTTCCTTGAAAACTAAATAATACCCCTACACTCGCTACACTTAACACACATACTTTCATTAACTTTTTAAACATTGTAAATCTCCTCCCTCAAAATAAGTACGTATACTAAAGACAATCTCCTCCCTATGTACGCCCCTCCTTTCATACTACCTAGAGGCATCTTACAGAAACAAATAAACGTTGTAAATTCCCTTACGTTTATTGGAATATACGAAGAAATTTACTTATCCTTTTAAGAAAAAAAGTTGAGAAATACACATTTGAAAACATCCATTATTTAAAACATAAAGAACCGATACTCATTTCATGCAAGCATCGGTTTTTTATACAAAATTGCCATTTATTCTTTTATATAAAATAAATATTTCTCCACTTAATCCGTTGTAAAGAACTCCCTTGTTACATCAATAAATTGCTGCAGTGGCACTGTCATCCATTTATCTTTATGCCAAGCAATTTGCGTATAAATCGGAGAGATTGCATTTTCTACATGTAACTCTTTTATCGTCCCCTCTCGTATATCTTTTTCTACTACTATTGCTGGCAAAACTGCTATACCTAAATCCGCAATCACACATTGTTTAATTGCCTCGACACTAACAAACTCAATCTTATTTGCTGGATATACGTCTTCCGCACGAAATAACTCTTCAAATAAAGTCCGATATGAGCACCCTAGTTCTGTTAACAAAAGTGTTTCCGTCTCTAAATCTTTTATCGAAACAGAAGTTTGCTCAAGTAAACGATGCCCTGGAGCCGCCACTACTTTTAATTCTTCCTTCATAAGTGATTCCACATGTAAAACATCTTCTGTTTTACATTCGTCCAAAATAAATGCAAGATCGACTTTCCCCTCCATTAATTGTTCCTTCGCATCTTTATTGGAATGTGCGGGTTTAAATATAAGTTTTATTTGAGGAAATTGTGCTTTAAATCTCTTTAATATAGATGGAAGCCTATATGTACACTGACTTTCTTGTGCACCAATCGTTAACGTACCTGCTATTTCTTCATCATCTTTCACAGCTATTTTCGCTTCGTTACTGAGTGCAACCATCTTATCAGCATATAGTTGAAACTTCCTTCCTGCTTCAGTTAAGAAAAGACGTTTTCCTAATCTTTCAAATAACGGCGTACCTAGCTCAGTCTCCAACGTTTTAATTTGCGCTGTTACGCTCGATTGAGCAAAGTTTAATTTCTTCGCAGTTTGGGTAAAATTCAAGGTGTCGGCGGCTATTTTAAAGGTAATTAATTGCTTTATCTCCATTTATCATCCCTCTTTTCAATCGGTATTTCCGATTGATTTCATCGAAATAATCCTTTTTATCTATTGATATTTATATTGTATGATAAAGAGCATCGACAAACAATAAAATGGAGGTATTCCATATGAAAGCACTTTGTTTCGAACAGTTTGGAAGTCCAGATGTACTTCAATATAAAGAAATACCTGATCCAATCATTAATCCAAATGAAATTCTTGTCCGTACGAAAGCAATCGGATTAAACTTTGCTGATATTTATAGACGCCGCGGTGATTATCATCTCGCTGGCAACCCGCCATATGTATTAGGTTATGAAGGGGCTGGTATTGTTGAAAAAGTAGGAGCTAACGTTACGAATATTAATCCTGGAGACCGTATTGCATTTGCTGATGTCCCATTTGCAAATGCAGAACTAGTTGCCGTTCCATCAGAGAAAGCAATTAACCTTCCAGATTCTATCTCTTTTGAAACAGCCGCTTCTGTCTTATTGCAAGGTCTAACAGCACATTATTTAACGAAAGATAGCTATCAAATAAAACAAGGTGATATAGCTTTAGTACACGCCACAGCTGGTGGAGTTGGGCAAATTCTTATTCAAATCATTAAACTACTAGGCGGAAAAGTAATCGGTCTCACGTCATCAAAAGAAAAAGCACAAATAGCTACATTAGCTGGTGCTGATCACGTATTTTTATATACGGAAGCATGGCATACAAAAGTAGTTGAAATAACAAATGGTGATGGGGTAAATGTTGTATATGAATCAGTTGGTTCTACATTAGAGGAAAGTTTTAATGCTACTAAAATTGGTGGTACTGTCGTATTTTACGGAATGGCCGGCGGTAATCCTGCTCCCGTTGATCCACGTATGCTTATGGATACTTCAAAAACTTTAACTGGTGGAGACCTTTGGAACGTGCTTACTACTTTTGAAGAACGCAAGCAGCGCTCTACTCAATTATTTGATTGGATCGCTACTAGAAAATTAAATATTGCAAGTCCTACTACATTCTCTTTACAAGATGGTGCCCGTGCTCATAAATTATTAGAAAGTAGAAAAAGTACAGGGAAGATTTTATTAATCCCATAATTCACAAAATAGAAAAGGAAGCTAGATTTCTCTATCTTCCTTTTCTATTTTTTATATTTCCACACTTTCTTTCCCTTTTGCAACATAGCTCATATCTCCAACCGACTCAACTGTGTATGTTCCACCTTGATATACAATCTTCGTCACACTAGCATTTTCCACTCCAAGTTTTGTTTTACTACTGTCTAACATTTCTATTAAGGTAGTAATCAACAACCCATGAACAACAACTAAAACATTACCGCCACCATTTACAGCAGATTCTTCACTAATTTTATCAATCTCTGCTTTTATACGAGTAGAAAATAACTCCCAATTTTCTGCCTGTTTCGTAGGATCTGCTGCTCTAATAAGATCAATCACTTCTTGAATAGAAAACTTCATAAGTTCTTCTGGTGATGCAACACCCGCAGCTTTTCCAACCACATCCCACATATTTTCAAGCTTTTCACCTTCAAAAATACCGAAATTTAATTCTCTTAAATTTTTCCTTTGCTCAAGTTTCAATTTTGATTGCTCACTATATTTTAATACTAAATTAGCAGTTTCAATCGCGCGGCCGCTATCACTACTATACGCACTTGTAAAATGAATATCTTTTAATCCCGTTCCTAAATTAGAGGCAACTTCCACACCTTTTTCTACTAACGGAGAGTCTGCCCAACCTTGCGCGCGATGGTTCGTATTTAATATTGTTTTACCGTGTCTTGTAACATATAACGTAACTACATTCTCATTGCTATTTGTTTCTCGATTCTTCATTCAATTCTCTCCCTTTACATTTACTATATCAATTTTACCACCTTAATTATTCATTGAGCAAAATATATGTAAGTAGCTTCGCTTAATAAAAAACGCTACCTTTCTGTATATCCATACAAAAAGATAGCATCTTTTATGATTCCATTTCTTAACCGATACTCCTACTCAGCAAAAGCACTCGAATATTGCACAATTCCTTTTACACCTTCAAGAGCATTTTCTCTTAATTCCATCGCCATAAACACTTCATCTGGCACTTCAAATGGTGCTTTTATATTCCACTCACTTGCTTTCTTAAAACCAAATTTCGGATAGTACTCTGGATGTCCTAATACTACAACTGATCCGTATCCGAGTTCTTTCGCTTTTTCTAGCGCAGCTACAATAAGTTTCCCGCCAATGCCTTTTTTCTGATGGCCCGTAGCAACTGAAACTGGGGCAAGCGCTAATGAATCTACAGAAGCTCCATCCTTTTCTATCTTAATTTTCGATAACATAATATGCCCGACTATTTCCTCGTCTACCGCAACGATAGATAACTCAGGAACAAACGCGTCACATTCTCTAATACGCTTTACAAGTTCATGTTCTGTTTTATCGCTAAATTCTTCATGTAAAAATGCTTGCTGTACAACTTCTTCTGTTTTTCTATACTCATTTTGTTGCTCTTGTCTAATCTTTACCATTTTAACTTATCCTCTATTCTTTCTTATTTCTTTTTGGATTTTACGAAGCGCTTTTTTCGACCCACGCTCAATATCATGCTGCATTTTTCTTTCTTTATAATCGACAAATAGTGTATTTAAATCGTATCCCTCTGGGTATAATTCCTTTGCTGCTACTTCTAATGTAATACGTTTTACATTTACTTCAACAAATTCACCGTTATAATAGACAACGACGTTATAGAAATTATCTATTTCCTTATAGATAATACCAAAATCATCATAATCCAATAAATTTACGCGATCCCCAATTTTGTACTCATAATTATTTTCTCTTTTTTCTTGCACAAATTTCGGTTTTCTAATTTTACTTTCATTCACTTTTTCTAAAGCGTATTCTTTATTTCCCATGTACTCTTTCGCTCTTTTCAGTACATGTTCTCTTACGTTCATTTTATTTGCAATCCAAAGTGCATTACTTTCACCTGATTTACCGATCACTAATTTATAAAGTGGTTCTAACGTTTCACTATTAAATTGCATTGCTGCGTTCATAAAATCATCGTGCATTTCTGAGAATCGCTTAATTTCACCGTAATGTGTACTCGCAACTGTAATACATCCCGCAAGATAAAACTCCTCTAAAATAGAAATTGCAAGTGCTGCCCCTTCATTCGGCTCGGTTCCGCTTCCTATTTCATCAAACAATAGAAGCGTATTATTATTTGACATCCTCATAATCTCAGATAAATTTTTCATATGTGATGAAAATGTACTGAGTGCATTTTCGATACTTTGATTATCACCAATATCTACAAATACATTGTCAAAAATAGCAATTTCCGTTTCTTTATCTCCAGCAATATGAAGGCCTGACATTGTCGCTAATGTTAGTAGTCCAATTGTTTTTAATACAATTGTCTTCCCGCCCGCATTCGGTCCTGTAATAATTAAACTTCGGTAGTTTTGACCGATTTCAAAGTGTAACGGTACTACGTTCCCACTTAAAAGCGGATGCTTACAATTTACTAAATGAATGTAGCCATAATCATTTAACTTCGGCTCTATTCCATCGATTGATTTACTAAACTTCGCTTTCGCAAATACCATATCGTATTGACTAATTAATTCCATATTAATTTTTATATGATAAATGTTTTCTGCTACCATTCCTGATAAAGTTGCTAAAATTTGGTACTCTTCCATCGCTTCTTCTGCTTTCAAACTTGCGAGTTCCACATTTAACTTTGTAACCGTATGCGGTTCTATAAATACAGTAGAGCCTTTTGCCGAGGCTTCAACTACACTTCCCGCAACTTGATTTTTATAAGAAGATTTAATTGGAATTGTATACCTATCATCCTTCTTACTAATGAAGAACTCCTGAATATACTTCTTATTTGCACTATTATTTAAAAACTTCGTTAAACGTTCTTTTATTTTCCCATCTACTGAATCAATGTTATTTCGAATTCGTTTTAACTCTTTACTAGCGGCAGAATCAATACTATTTCCTTTAATTGAAAAGTTAATTTCCTCTTCAATACTTTTATATTCAGTCATTGAATTTGCATAAGAAGCTAATACTGGCGCAAAAAATTCTTTATCTAACATAAACTTTTTAATCTTTCTACATCCACGTAAAAAATCTGAAACACTTACTAATTCTTCTGGATCTAAAATCATCCCTTTTTCTAATTTTTGAATTGTACTTGCGATATTTGAAATACCGAAGAAAGGAACATGCCCTTCTGCATCTAATATAGCTCGCGCTTCAGTTGTTTCATTCAAACGATTTCTCACTACTTTAATACTCGTACTTGGTTCTAATTTATTTAATAATTCCTTACCTAATCCACTTACACAATAAGATTTCACTATATCCTTTAATTCGTTATATTGTAACTTTTCAAAAGTCATCGTATTCATTTTGTTTCTCCTCACTATGATTGATTTCTATCATAAATGAAGATACCTACTCATTAGATTCCAATGAGTTCTACATTATCAAATTACCATTTTTATACATTAAAAATATATACAAAAAAGCTGCGGGGATACCGCAGCTTTTACATTTACAAGGCATGTGTAATAACATATGAGGAAATAAGCCATAAAAAATAGATGGCACTCCTCTTATTACACGCTTTATAAAGTATTGTAGGTATCTTCATAGGTATTGAAATAAATCCATGACAAAATTAGGGGTAAGATATATATAAAAATCCCCTGTTCTTATCCGATTTATTTCATTCAATTTTTCCTATTTAGTACCTACCGCACTCACAAAAAGCACCTCTCATTAATTTATATTATAGTCATTGAAATCTAATTTACTGAAATCATCATACTATATGTTATGTGAGAAGTAAAGGTGTCATACCTTTATAACTATGCAGCATGTAAAAAAGAAGGGGGAAACCTACCGCTGAACATATATGGAAACTGATTCTCCACTTACTTGGAACTTTCCCCAACCATCCTTATTAATTGTTACAGTATTTGCTTGATTACCCGTAATATCGTTCCATACTTCCCCTGCGTTATTCTTTCCAACATCCATCCACTTTGACCCTCCTGGTCCATCAGAGATTAATGTTGCTAAACCAGAATTAGCATGTACACTATCACCTTCTCTTGTCCAGCCAATCACATCTGGATGATCAAAATAATCACGCTGCGTACCATATGCAAAGTTTTTTCGTGCCGTCAAAATCGGATCAATTTTGTCCTTTAACGCTGGAATTTCATAGTTACTATTTCCTTTTGTGCCATAGTAATCACCATAGAAAACAGAAGGATATCCCTCTGCACGAGTTAAAATAAATGCATATGCCAAAGGTTTGAACCAAGGGCTCACTACAGATTCCAATGACTGACCAGGCTGTGAATCATGATTTTCAACTAGCGTAACTGCAAGTGTAGGGTGATTCGCAACTACTGTTCCTTTTAAAATATTTCTCATATCATAATTTCCATTTCCTGTTGAAGCATAATGAAAATTATAATGAAGTGGTGCATCAAATACAGATTGATTATAATTGACTTTCGCTAAATAATTATTTAAAGTCTGGATATCATTTTGCCAATATTCAGCTACTGTAAACATTTCTTTCCCTGTTTGCTGTCTGACATGATTTATCCAATCGCGTAAATATTCATGATCAATATGTTTAACAGCATCTAAACGAAAACCATCTAAATTTAATTCATTCGCATACCACGTCCCCCAATTTTTCATCTCATTCGCAACATCTGGATGATCAAAATCAAGGTCTGCATACATCAAATAATCATAATTTCCATTCTCACTAGACACTTCCCAGTCCCATGCTTTACCTATCCCCCTAAATTTATAAATTCGATTTAATTTCCTTCCTTCATCCCAATCCGTTCCGTCAAAATGATACCATTTCCATTTGAAGTTAGAATACGTATCTCCGCGCCCAGGAAAGTTAAACCCTGTCCATGCATTAATTTCATAATCACTTGATACCTCAATATTTCGATTGCTTGGGTCTACCTCAACAGCTGTTACAGTTTCAGTATAATCCGCTCCACCTTTATGATTCATAACTACATCACCGTATACATCGATGTTTTGCTTATGTAAAGCTTCAATTGCAGATTTCAATTGTGCTTTCGTCCCATATTTCGTCCGCACTGTTCCCTTTTGATTGAATTCACCCAAATCATATAAATCATATGCTCCATATCCTACGTCATTTTGCGTAGTTCCTTTATATGCAGGCGGTATCCAAACAGATGTAATTCCCTTTTGAGCTAAATTTTCAGCATCCGAATGCAAGCGGTTCCAATGATTCCCATCATTCGGAGCATACCACTCAAAATACTGCATTAACGTTCCATTGTTAACCGTATCTGCATACGCTTTACTCCCCCCATATATACTAGGTAAAAACATAACAACTGACAATCCGACTATTGTTATTCTTTTAAACATCTGTACTCCATCTCCTCCTAAGAAAACGTTTGCATAGTTTATCAGAATTATTATAATATTCGTCTCTCTGTTAGTAAAGTATCAATCTCTCACTCTTCCACATTATTTTGAATCAAACTTCAAATATTCAACGTAGTTTTCATTTCACATCCCATTCAAGATTGTTTACAATTTATCTATAAAAGCATAACGGAGGGATTTCAATGACACACTTTCAAAAACTTTTTTTTGCAAGACTACATATAGAAGAAAAAGACAAAGTTTCATTTGAAGATTTACCTAATATTATGTACGCGATGGCACAAACTGTCCCTTTTGAAAACTTAAATATACTCGAAAACAACTTTACAGAAATATCAAAAGAAAATCTAAAAGAAAAAATTTTAGTAAACAATCGTGGCGGTCTTTGTTATGAACTCAATCCTACTATGTATTACTTCCTTAAAGATGCTGGATTTGATGTTCATCTCGTTTCAGGAACAGTTTATAACGCCGCAAACTCCATATGGGCTGTTGATTCTGGCCATATCGCAACCGTTTTAACACATCAGAATGAACTTTATTTAATTGAAGTAGGATTCGGATCATACTTACCTCTTGCACCTGTCCCTTTTTCAGGTGAAGTCATTCACTCTGTTACAGGAGATTATCGTATTCGTAAAGAAATGACCGAAAAGGGAAACTACATGTTAGAGATGCGTAAAAACAATGTGTTTTTGGATCAATCTTCTGCTGATGATTGGACGTTAGGCTATGCATTTTATATAGAAGAAGTGGATGAAAAAAAAGCAAATACAGCACAAAAAATTATTGTTGAACATGAAGGATCCCCCTTTAATAAAGTACCTCTTATTGTAAAACTAACTGAAGATGGGCATGCCTCTTTAACGAAAGATAGCCTTACAGTAGCGAAAAATGGTAAAAAAACGAAAGAAACCGTTACAGACATGCAATATACAAACCTTTTACATTCAAAATTCGGAATTACACTATAAGTATGTAAGCCTTGTTATTTTAGCAAGGCTTTTCAATTTTCAGCAGGGATTTTTTGCAATTTGTTGTATTTCATAGTTATATAGGAATATAACTACATATTTAGAAAGGAAATGATTATGACAGAACTTAAAGATCGACTACAAGTAGCTGATAAAGAAAAATGGGATTTAACGGATATTTACGATACCATTGAAGATTGGGAAAGCGATTTTCATAAAATTGAAGTATTAACGAAAGAATTACACGAGTTTAATGGAAATATTCACGATGGCAATAGTTTATTAGCCTATTTAACAAAGAGCGAAGAAATTTCTAGTATAATATCTTTAATGTTCGCTTATGCACGATTACAATCCGATCTTGATACACGCGATACTGACGCCCAATCTCTTGTCGATAAAGTATCACAATTACACGTGAAAGTAAGTGCGGCTAAATCTTTCTTTTCCCCATTCTTACTTAGCGTAGATGAAAACACATTGCACACGTACATAGAAGAAGCAGAAGGCTTACAATACTATAAAGAAGACTTATTTGAATTATACCGTTATAAAAAACACGTATTGAATAAGGACCAAGAAGAGATTTTATCACAAATGGGCGAGGCTCTTTCCTCTCCACAGCACACATTTGGCATGTTAAATAATGCAGATATACTATTTGGTGAAATAACAACTGATGATGGAAAAAAAGTGAACTTAACACGCGGTATGTATGCAAAATTAATAGAAGATGAGAATCGTGAGAAACGTAAAGAAGCCTATAAAGCTTATTACAAGCCATACGTTCAATTGAAAAATTCTATCGCTTCTACTTTATCTGCTGCTATTAAAAATAATGTTACTGTTTCTAAGCTAAGAAAATATCCATCAGCCCTAGAAAAATCATTATTTGGCGACATGGTTCCGAAAGAAGTATATGAAAATTTAATTGATACGACGAAAAAAAACATTCAATCTTTACATACATATAATAAACTTCGAAAAGAGAAATTAAATGTCGATGAACTAAGACAATATGACTTAAGTGTCGATTTAGTACAAGGTGTAAAACAAGACATTCCATTTGATAATGCGTTTGACATCATGATTGAATCACTAGCTCCTTTAGGTGAAGAATATATTGAAACATTAAAAAGCTTTAAAGATAAACGTTATATCGACGTAAGAGAAACGCCAGGAAAACGTTCCGGTGCTTATAACTTTGGTGTATACGGTGTTCATCCTTTCATTCTTTTAAATCATCATGATGATTTAAATAGCCTTTTCACTCTTACTCACGAATGTGGGCACGGTATGCATACGCACTACTCACACGGATACCAACCAAGAATTTCTGCACACTATACTATCTTTGTCGCAGAAGTCGCTTCTACAGTAAATGAAGTGCTATTAATTCATCATTTATTAAAAGAAGCAAAAGATGCTAATGTACGTAACCATTTAATAAACCATTTCATCGAGAAATTTAAAGGCACTTTCTTTACACAAATCATGTTCGCTGAATTTGAAAAAATCACACATGAAATGGCACAGCAAGGTAAACCATTAAATGCCCAAACCTTTAGCGAAGTTTACGAAAGCTTGTTTAGAGAATATAATGGCGACTCCCTCGTATTTGACGAAGAAGTAAAATACGGATGGGCTAGAATACCGCATTTCTATCGTCCATTTTACGTGTACAAATATGCAACTGGATTCGCTTCTGCAATCCAAATTGCCGATAAGTTATTGAGCGGTGATCCAAATGCTCAAAAACATTATATTGAATTCCTTAAAGGCGGAAGTTCAGACTACCCATTAAACTTATTGAAAAATGCTGGTGTTGATTTAACTACGCCAGAACCGATTGAAAGTGCATTAAATCGTTTTAGTGAACTTGTTGAAGAATTTTCAGCATTATAAAAAGCATGCAGAGTATATACTCTGCATGCTTTTTTCATTTCGGTTACTTTATACTAAATGTTGCTGCGTCACACAGTGAATCATTCCACCATACGCAAACAGTTCATTTACATAAATACCGACAATTCTTCTTCCTGGAAACTGCCCTTCAATGATTTGAAGCCCTAACTTATCATGTTCATCACCATATATAGGAACTAATACGACTTCATTGCCAATAAAAAAATTCAAATATGAACCCTTACATTCTGCTTCTTTCACCATTTTTCTTGTCACCGGTACTGGTATGAGCTGAAATGGTTTTCCATCTATATTTCTTGCTTGTCGCAATTCTTCATAATGCTTTTCGTACGCCTCCAAAAGGTATGGTTCGCCTTCCCCGAAAGGATCATATTCATAAAGAATTGTATTTTCATTTACAAAACGTGCAGCTCCATCAATATGGTAGTCTGTATCTTCATCATAATTATCCTCTCCCCGAATACCAGTTATCCATATAAAATTCGTGACCCCTAAATGCTTCGTTAACTCTATTTCAATCTCTTCCTGACTTAGTGTAGGATTTCGATTTTCATTTATAATAGAAGTTTTTGCCGCCATTAAGGTTCCATTTCCGTTTATCTCTATTCCCCCGCCCTCTAGACAAACACTAGATTTAACTTTTGGAATGCTATACATTTCACTTATTTTCGCCGGAATAACAGCATCCTTTTTATACGGATATTTCTCCCCCCAGCCATTAAATATCCAGTGTGTTAAGCAGAGATTGCCTTTCTTATCCTTTACAAAGATCGGTCCATTATCTCGTATCCAAACATCATCCGTTTCTTCAATTAAAAAATCAATTTTATCCATATCCACTTTCGCTTCCATTAACTTCGATTGGACATGTACTTTTTCTTTCTCATCATATACAACAATATGCACAGTTTCTCCGTAATGAAGCTCCTTTACCATCGTTCCCCAAATATCATCTAACTTAGCTCTGTAACCTTCACCTCTATGAGTTCTATCATGAGGCCATTGGAGCCATGTCCCCTCATGTTTCTCCCATTCTGCAGGCATATAAAATAAACTTTTTGTCATACGTGTTCACCCCTTCTTTGAATGTAAGTACAGTCTATACTTTGACATCGTGTTAAGGTCAACAAAATACTGGTGATTAACAAAAGAATAGCTATTCGAAGGCTAATCATTACGGTAAAGCCTAAGCGAATATATCATTACACAGACACTATAATTATTTTCCGTAATTTCCCAAATAAAAAAGAGAGCATTCAAAGTCTGCTCTCTTTTTTAACTCGCTATATGTATTGCTATTTTATATGAGCAATAAATGATTATATCCACTTTTAATCTAATTCACTAATCGCTGTCCAATAAGAACATACAGCTTCTCTAGCTTGCTTCTCTGAAGGAAATCGTTCAATATTTGGCAAAAAACTTCTCCCTTTATATTGAAATAACTTTTCTTCTCTAAACGCTTCTATTTCATATTGCGCAACCTCTCTGTGCAATATATATTGATTCCCCACACGCTCAATTAAATAGTTAGACGGTTTAATAATTTTATCCTCAAAAATCTCTAGATTTGCTTGCATTAATTTCATGAACGTCGTTCCTTCCATCTCTATTATCCTTATGATACATTATTTCTACTTGTAAAATCGTCATTAAAAATTTTCGTATTTGGAACCTTATCCATACATTTATATAATATTAATCCTTATTCTCATTCTATTTTCGTAACTAAAAAACAAATTTGTGTCACATACTCTTCTACTAAACACTCACATTCAGGTCCCTTTATATAAACTTCATATGGATGACCACCTATTATATAACCGTTCTTTTCCACCCACTCTTCTAATGCCATATAAGCATACCCTATATACTCATAGCTACCATAATGCATAGTAGTAACAATTTGATGTTGATATATCTTTTTTATTTCGCATCCTTGTAATCCATCTTTATCTTCACTATCCATAACCGGAATTCTTAATTCAATATCACTGTGCCCTGGCATAAACTCTTCATCATAAAAAACGGTAGCAGGAGAGCCTACTATTTGCAAACTATTTTTTTGTACTTTTTCATATAAGTCATAAAAATAATCATCCATATGATCTATATCTATTTGTAACCTTTGAGCAATTACAGTTATTTCATTTCTCGTTCCGTTTAATATATCGTAACTTCTATGGCGAGCAACATTTAAAGCATGATTCATATTGACCATTTCATTCATTTCAGAAATAACCTGCAAATTTTGTTTCACCTCATGAGACAACTCAATGATTTGCGCTTGCATATGTTGAATAAATGAATCTTGATCTGATGATTGCAGAATTACTTTAATTTTCGGCAAAGGAAACTTGTACTCCCTCAGCTTTTTAATTTTCAGTGCTATTTCTAACTGCCCTTGCTCATAATATCTATACCCATTTTCCGGGTTCACATATGCTGGTTTTAATATATCCTCTTTGTCATAATGCCTCAGCATCCGTGTACTCATTTTACAAATCCGCGAAAACTCAGTAATTGTATACATATACTTACCCCTTGAACACATTTTCTTTTTCTAAACTTTATTATTAAAACCACTCAAAAAATTTTCTAATTGAAGAACCTTCATTCTGATTGTTGAATCTTTTCATTTTTGAAGGTAAAAAATGACTCGGACAATACCATGTTAAACAATTCATTGCGCCTCCCATAGTCGAGATTTCTCCTACATGAATTTGAATAACTTGTTTCTCTGTATGTTGTTGAATATATCGTAAAACTTCTCTATCTTTAGCTAGCCCAAACTTAGGGACGTAAAGAGCATCACATGTTTCTAACATATTTATATATAATCCTTTTGCCGATGCTATTTCTTGATCATATTGCCCTTTCTCTGTATATGAGGAAGGAACAACTATAAATTCAGCATCTGGCATTTGCTCTTGAATAATCTCTTGAACATGATATCTAAATTCATCATCCCCTAAAAAATCACTAATAAACATCGTATGTTCATCAATAAATTTAACCATTCCATCCGCGTGTGCCAGTACATCTCCCTCTTCAGCAGGAATAATTATAACTCGGCTCACATCTAAATCCCACTCTAATTGCTCAATAATTTCTTCTTCTGTCCAATCATCATTATCATCAAATATGCGTTCTGTTAAAATAACAGTATCTTTTTTATTCCAAATAAGATTACCACCGTCCAATATTAATGGTGATTTCACATACTCAAAGTCGTTCTTTTTCAACCACTTATTAAATTGTTGATCCAAATATCGCCCTTGATCCTCTGGCAAATAATTTGGTCGATATTTAAATTTAACTAAATGATTCGTTACAACTGGCGCAACATCTCTTAGCCAAATATCATCATACTCAAAAAAGCTTGTATGAAAGTCTTGTTCTTCAACAGATAAAGAAATAAATTGATCTGTAGCTCCCTTTTTTTCATTTAAATTTTCGTTAAAATAAATAAGTTCTTCATAAAACGGTTCATAATATTCATTTGATTCATCTGGTATCGCAGTAAAAATAATTCCTTTTTGTTTTTGTTCCATTTTCTTTCCCTCGCTTTTTTATAATAATGAAGTAGCCCAATCTTTCTCAACATTTCTTGAATGGATTATAATATTATATATTTATATAAAAAATATAAAGCCGTCGTTGAGCTGTAATTTGACTCGTGACACGATTTTAAATAATTTTTTATAACAACATTCTAAAATTAATATTTGTACACAATTAACGATTACATGATTTTTCAACCTGATTCATATCCATGACTTCTAACAGACCGTTTTGATTGTATAAATTCAATAAATTTGTTTCTACTCCTATACAAATCCCTTCTAACGGAAGGTCATTTGGATCTTGACCAAAAGGATCTTCAATTTCAACTCCTATCGCTTCAATACCAATAAACGCAAAACTGATAAACATAGTTGCAAGCACTGTAACCCAGCCAAGACTATCAACAAGACCAATCGGTAAAGTCCCGCAAAATATGAGCAATAAAATTTTTATATGCGCAAAATAGGCAAAAGGAATAGGTGTCGTTTTGATACGATCACATCCCCCCACAGCCGTAAGCAGATTATTCAAATCAGCTTCCATATTAATTATTGCATTTGGATGAATTCGCCCCGTTTTCAAACCTTTTGATAGTATAGTTTTTAACATAAGAACTATACTAATCGGTAAATGCATAGACTGCTCCAACATTTCTTTCTCCTTCTCAGTACAAACATTTAATAATTCTTTTATTTCAGATAAATCTTTTTCGTCTCTCAAATGTCCTTTCGCTATCTTTGGAAAAGCAATTAATAAATGTAAAAACTTTAGTTGTTCCTGATCCGTCTTTTTCCCCTCGGAATCCCAATAACATAAAAAACTAACTGCTAAATTTCTACTGCAAGCACCAATTGTGCCAAACAACTTTCTACCTTCCCAATATCTATCATAGGCAGTGTTAGTACGAAAAACTAATAGTAAACCTAAGGAGCCTCCAACAATTATCCAAGGGGTTTGATTCATTTTTATTGTTGCATAATAATAATGAATTACAGTTATTACCGTTGAAACACATATATATAATAAAATTTGCGGAAAAATATCTCTTATTACTGTTCCCTTTAATGTAAATATTTGATGTAAACTATTTTGATTATTGTAATGCACCATATTTACAAAAACCTCTTCTCTTATTAACTTTTTATTCTTTAAAATCATGAGAGTATACAATTAAATAGTAGAATCGTAAATCCTATCATGACGAAACTCGTTAAAATTATTTCTTTCAATACCGTTACTCCTTTTTTCGTCAAAAGATATAACTCTTTTTAAATTCAAACAACAAACATTCACTCTTCTAAATCACGACGCATTATTTTAGAATTTGCAATGAATAAGGCACTAATTAGTACAAGAATCGCACAGGCGTATAACAATGAATCTATCGGACTATCATGATCAATAATAATGAGACGAACGATAGCTGTTATACCTATATAAATAAAATATCGTAATGGGAAATGAAAATTCATTTGAAAATACTTTATAATCATTACAATAAATTCAAAATATAAAAAGAATACGACGATACTATCAATCAAATGATAACTAGATTCTTCACCATTTATTTTCAGCTCTTGTATAAATTGAATGACTTCTTTCATTAGAAACACACTTAATACAATCCCTAAACAAATCAAAGCTACATTTAAAATGTACTGTAGAACGATAGGGAAAAACAAAAATACTATTTTAAAATTCTTTAACACAGAAACCTTTCTCCTTTTCCATATAAATCGAAAAGTGAATACACACTATAATTCATTTATCATTGCATTTATATTTTGTTATAAATAATAAGGAATGACAAAATAGGCAAAGATAATCTTTCACCTATTTTGTCTATATAGCAACACAACGTAATTTCAATCCATTACTTCAATGCAATTGGTTGTTGCTGTGTAACACAATGAATCATACCGCCATTTTTATAAAGTTCTCTCACATCAATACCAACTACTTTACGATCTGGGTATAATTTTTGAATCGTATCGTTTGCGATTTTATCATTTGGATCATTATAATTTGGCACCAATACCACTGTATTCCCAATATAATAATTGATATATGATCCTTTATAATCGAGAGTTTTTCCATTTTCTAATACAACTTTTTCTTTACTAAGCGGTAAGTATTCATACTTATATTTCTTTCCTACAGCATTTTTTGCATCTAATAATGTATCCATATCTTTATTTGATAAACCCCATTCGGCTAGGTCATCTTCTTTCATCGTTACAATGGTAGATTTATTATGGAATTTAGCAAATCCATCAATATGAAAATCCGTAATATCTAAATTAGGCACTCCGTCTAACCAAATAAAGTTTGATACCCCAAGGTCACTTATATATTTTTCAATTTCCTTTTCTGATAAATCAGGATTTCTATTTTTATTCGTTACCGCACTTCGAGTTAATAAAGCAGTCCCATTGCTATCTAATTCAATTGCGCCACCTTCAAGGACAAACTTCCCCCAATCAATTCTTTCAATCCCTGCTTGTTTACTCACATTTTCACGTATACGAGCATCATTTTTGTACGGCGTTTTCTTACCCCACCCATTAAATGCTGGATCTAATATTTTTAAATTTTTATTATTGTCATAAACAAAAATCGGTCCACTATCTCGTGCCCATACATCATCAGTAGGAGCGATAAAGAAATCAATTTTATCCATATTCAGTCCTTTATCTATTAAAAGTTTATTGATTCGCTCTTTCTCCTCCTCATCATATGCAACAATATGGACTTTTTCTCCCTCAGTTAAAGAACTTGCCATCTTAACCCAAATCGGTTCAACTTCCTGCTTATACTCTTCACCATATGTGTATTCATGAGGCCATTGTAGCCATGTACCTTCATGTTTATCTTTTTCATCTGGCATCGTATATTTCCCGACGGTTTTCTGTACCTCTACTTTTTCATTCCCTTTCCCTTTAGCATTTTCATTGTTCCCCTCAAAAGAGCATCCACTAATAATCGTTGTAGATAATGTAGCCATTAAGCAAAACTTTACTATTTTTTTCATTTTGTAAACCTCCTGTTCTTGTCTCTAATAATGTAAAGCTTCACATAGTGTGAAGCTCAAGCTTTTTTATCAATGTAAAATTTACCAATTAATCTTCCGCATAAATTCATTACGAATAGATGAAACTCACACAGTAACTTTCCTATATTTAACATCCATATCATTTAACTTCCTATACAAAATTATTCTAATATCACCCTTTCATCATTACTTCTTCAGCAAGCTGAACATCCCCAAACAAAAAAAATCGGTATTGATAATTACATATCAATACCGATTTTAAAATTATTATTTTCCTTCTATTAAATCATTCGCCATTTTCCTAAACTCTTGATTAAATGTATCATTCATACCATTTTGGACGTTAGAGAATAATATAACAAACATTTTTTTATCCCAGTTAAAATTATTAAAAGTATTCCAACCTGCTAATACGCCGTGGTTATGATAATAATCTGGATACGTATAGAAACTAAATCCATATTTTCTTGCAGGTGATGCCGTAAACATATCTAATACACTTTGTTTAGATAACAGTTTTCCATCCATTATTGCCTCATCTAATCTTTTCATATCTTCAACAGTCGTATACATTTCACCACACCCATACAACCAGTTCATTTTTAAGCGGGGTGCAGCTATTAATTCATTATCTTTTCTCGTATAACCTTCTGCTAAAAAAATATCTTCTGGGAGAGTTGCCCCCATTCCAGATTCATGCATACCAGCAGAAGTAAAAATATTTTCTTTGACGTATTCAGCGAGCGGTTTATTCGTAATTTTTTCTACAATATATGCAAGCACCATATAATTATAGTCTGTATATTTCCAACCTGTCCCTGCAGGGAATTGCAATTTTTGCGCTCCAATCCACGTTACTAACTTTAAACGTGACCCCGCATCCACCCTACCTTGTCCTTGATCTGGTAAGCCTGACGTGTGCGTTAATAGATTTCGTAACGTAATGTTTTTATCTGCTGGAAACGATGGAATATACTTATTTACATTGTCCTCAATATTTAATTTTCCCTTTTCTTTTAACTGCATAATAGATATTGCAACGACCGTTTTCGTAATAGAACCAATACGATATTTCGTTCTTGGCGTTGTTACTACTTTATCTTTCACATTCGCATATCCATAACCTTTTCGTAAAATCACATGATCTTTACTAGCTACAAGAACGCTCCCATTAAATCCTTTATCTTTTAAATATTGATCTAATTTACTAGCTACAACTTCATAGCGTTTTTTATCAGTTGTATCAACTTCTTGCATATCGTCCTTTTGCTTACTATTAACATTAGAAAATGCCTTTATATCATATTTCTTACCTTTATTTGCATGTATTAGTGCAACGACACTCCCACAAAAAATAGCAAAAATAAAGAAAACGATTAACCATTTCTTTAGCATAATAGGAACCCTCTTTTATATAGTTTCACTTAACGTACATCCATTCTGTTCTATATCTTTTAATTTTCAAATATTTTATAATACTACCTATTATTCACCTAAATGAACTAGATTCCTTTTTCTCATATTCAGTTTTTGGCTACTCTCTATTGTATTTCTTTCTTGCAAAATTTCCACCTTACAATCGGATGCACCCTACTATAATTTCAACATCTTATGTAACATTTGTTACACACGATAAGAAACGGAGTTGTTACGATGAAAAATACTGACAAACACAATCGCTTAAATGATAGGGCGTTTCATTACAGGGTAACAAAAAACAACATAGTTTTAATTGAATATTACGGAAAACGGATTATGATATTAAAAGGAAATGACGCTGAAAAATTTTTATACAAAATAAATCATGCACATAACGATACAGAAAAACAACTCATTATGGCTAAAATAACAGGCAATTTCAAAAGAGGAAATGAACGCAACTGAAAACGAATCTCATTTATATTTTAATTATACAACATATAAAAAAGAAATGTCGCTCATTCGGCATTTCTTTAGACTTTCTTCATAAAAAATTTACATTGCTAACTTTCTTTTATTTTTGCTATATAAAGTGAAATTTTAATCAGTGGTGTTTTGTCCGTCCCCACTGATTATTAGCCCACCCCAATCCGGCTTTTACTGGCTGCCTGGCAAATTGCGGGATAAACTCACTGCCGAAATACTTAGTAATACCACTATACAAAACCATGCATACGTATACCCTTTCGCGTCCACAATATAACCAAATAAAACAGGTGCAATAATAATCGCAATTTGATTTAATGTAAGCGCTAAACCCACTGTTATTCCTACAGATTCTTCACTTGCCAATTCAGCAACTTCTGCTATAAAAAGACTAAACCATCCAATTGAAAAGAATCCTAACAATGCACTTACACCATACAATACTCCACTCGTTATTGTATGTATACTTATTACTAACAATAGAACCAAACCGATAGAAGCACAGACAGTTATAAATAAAGGTATGCGCCGATTCCCCTTATAAAACACATCACTAATAGCTGCTAATACAACACGACCAATCATTCCAGAAAAGAACATAACTGAAAATACTGTTCCGGCTACAATAGATGTAATTGATTGTTCCCTTACTAAAAATTTCATGAAGTGTCCAACTAACACCATTTGTAATGAAATCATGCAAATACCCGTCATATAAATTGGATACAACTCTCTTTTGCATATCACTACTTTTAGCTGTGTCCAAAAAGAAACTTTAATATGTCCTTTTCTTGCTTCCGCCTGAACATATGGCGCTTTATAAAACACAAAAAATAATACTCCTCCAATTATACAAATGCATGCAATACTATTTATCGCGTAAGTCATATTATATTGTATTGTTAGAAACGGGATTAGCACTCCCGCTAACGCGCCACCAATCGGTATACCAGCTTGCCTTATTCCCATCGCTAACCCACGATTTTCTTTTGGGAACCATTTTAAAATCACTTTACTTCCTCCTGGCTGAGAAACACTATAAAACATGCCCATTAATAAAAGTACAAATAATAACCCATTAAATCCATTTACTACATTAGTCAGTAAAAGCGAACTCCCTAGCAAAAATGAACTGATAGAAATTAATATTTTTTCATTATATTGATCAAGTAGCCGACCGACAAAAAGCATACAAAATAACGGTCCAATATTTACAACACTTACTAGTAATCCACTCTCCGTATTCGTAAGTGCATATTCTTCTTTCCAAAATAAAGCGAAAACCCCGACACCATACGTTATAAGTGTCGCTGTTGTTTGAGCAATCGTCGCAACAATTAACATAACCCATTTATAAGTACTATTCACCCTTTCTTCAATCAACATAATAATCCCTCCCCCCTTCCATTGTATGAAAGTTCTGATATCATATAAAATAAAGATTCATCATATAATCCATCAAAAAAATTGATACCTTTTCGGAGGGATGATACGTGGACATAAAAGATTTAACTGTATTTTACGAGGTCGCGAAGGCAAATAATATTTCTCACGCAGCGAAAAATTTGAACTACGTGCAATCAGGCGTAACAATGCGTATGAAACAACTAGAAAATGAATTAGGCGTGCCTTTATTTTACCGTAACGGAAAAGGTGTAACTTTAACTTCTAACGGCGAGATTTTATTACCGTACGCCAAACAAATTATCGACTTAATGGATCAATCTATAAAAGCGGTTCAAAGTAATGGAATGGAACCAAAAGGCATTTTAAAAATTGGATGTACAGAATCTACAACTGCGGTAAGGCTTCCTTCTATATTAACGTCCTACTATGAGAAGTACCCAAAAGTCGATTTGATTTTAGAAACAAATACGACTAAACAACTAATTAGGCTTGTATTAGAGCGAAAACTAGACGGAGCGTTTATAGCTGGCTCTACTCAGCATAATGAACTTCATACAAATGTATTTCGTGAAGAAGAATTGGTTCTCATTAGTAAAAAACCTTTATCCTCTCTTAAAGACATAGAAGATATGAATTTACTCGCTTTTAGTCACGGTTGCTATTATAGAAGTTTATTAGAAGACTGGCTTCAAGAAGAAGACATCTCGCCTAAACGAGTTTTAGAATTCGGGACAATCGAAGCTATACTTGCATGTGTAAAATCAAGTATGGGCGTAGCGATTATGATGAAATCAATTTTAAAGGGACATGAACATGACTTCTCATTCACCCCTTTACCAAATAGCTTCAAAAAAGTTCCTACTACTTTTATTACTAGAAACGATATATTTCGCTCAGCTGCATTACAAAAATTTATGGAGATGACTCACAATGTATAAAAAGAAAATACGTGGTATGAAACGAAAAACAAATATTAAAAGGGGTACTTTCAAATGAAAAGCTTCCCTTTTTTCACTTAATAAAATCGCTATATAATGAATTTATCGTTTTACTATATAGGAGGTTTTCAAATGGTAATACCTAAATATCCTGATCTCCCTACTCTTACGAAAAAACAAATCGATCAAATTACAGAAATCGCTTTTCTAAAAGAAATAACACCACAAAAATGTGATGCCATTTTCGTTTTCGGCGGTTCTCACCCTGGCAATTGGCAAGCTCCTCTAGAAGCCTATCGACAAGGTTTAGGAAATAAAATTATCGTTACAGGTGGTACTAGTTTGCATGGTATGAAACATCCGAGCTGGAATTTCGGGGATTTGTCAGATGCAGAAGTAATTGTAAATAAATTAATGGAACATGGCGTACCAAGAGATGCTATCATATTCGAGAAAAACTCCCTCCATTCTATCGCTAATGTAATAGAAGCGAAAAAGATTTTTGATTTTACAAAGATTAATCGGCTACTATTTGTATGCAAAAGTTTAGGCGCTGGTCGGCAATATCGAGTATTAAAAAAACATTTACCTAAAACTATTACTTGTATCCCATATACATTTGATACAAGTTTCGATGGTGAGTTTATAATTAATAGATATAATTGGATGGAAAATGAAAAAAGTCGCTCTATGATTTTTGGAGAATACTTGAGAAATATTTGCTACGGTAGAAAAGGCGGCATTGAGCCACCTGAAAATGAGGTTGAAGGTTTAGAAGAATATGTATCCTACTACTATAATCTAGCATAATAGAAAAAGGTATACCAAAACCTCGGTATACCTTTTCTCCTATCTCACTTATTTTTCTTTTAGTACACTATGTAATCGATCAGGATAATTTGTAAACATTCCTGTAGCACCCCATTTCATTAACAATCTCATATCTGGTTTCTCATTAATTGTATAAGGGTGAATTAACAGTCCATTATTTCTAGCCATTTTCATATATGACTCATCAATAATTAGTTCTCCGTTATCATTGCGTAAGTTCGGTCCAATACCAACTGCATACTTTTTAATTTCTTGAAAATCTTCATTTGTTACACTTTTCGGTTCATGTGTAATGCCAGACCATTCAACAATCTCATTGTTTTCATTTGGATAATACCAAAGCAGTTGAACTAACGGAATATTTTTATTCATACTATGAATCTTTGTTAAACTATCTTTACTAAATGACTGAATCATAACACGGCTAGAAGACATGTTTTGACCCACTAAATTATATTTTTTTAATAAAGCTAATAATTTCTCTTCCATTCCTGGATACACATCCGGTGATTTTGTTTCAATGTAATACTTCATGCTTCTTCCGTACTTTTGGAAGATTTCTTCAAGAGTCGGAACCTTTTGACCAACGTACTCTTGCTTAGCCTTTTCTGGATAAGCTCTATTGAACCAAGATCCTGCATCTAAGCTTTTTATTTCACTTAATGTTTTATCTCGTACTTCACCTGTTCCATTTGTAGTGCGATCAACTGCTGTATCATGCATTGCAATTAATTGACCATCCTTAGTTAATTGAATATCTAACTCCAAATAATCCGCTTTCATTTTTTTCACAAGATCATAAGAAGCAAAAGTATGCTCAGGTGCATGTCCACTTGCTCCGCGATGTGCAATATTTAAAAACTTATTCGTATTCCATTCATGCTGCCCTTCTGTTTTCGCTTGAACAGCTCCCCCAGCAAAGATACTTCCCATCATAAAGAAAATAACTAAAACGCTAATAATTTTTCTCATCCTTTTAACCCTTCCTACGTTGTAAATTTCAACAAGTTAATGAGATTTACACGAAATAGAAGATATACTTTCATTATTTTTATAAGCTTATATTAAAATTTCAGTCTTACGAATATACTTTCCCTATGTTATTAATATAGAAAACTATTTATTTTCTATATCCCTCCTTTCCACATGTAACTTCCCTATTGTGTACGGCTCATCCAATAAAAAAAGCCATAAATTATTTAGAGGACACTTCTGTATCCCTAAATAAATTTATGGCTTATCTCAAATATCTCCGGCCTCGATTAACTTGTCGAAATTAATCATACCAAACCTATTAAAATTTGTGAATATTATTTTTTTAGTAAAGTGGAGCATATAAATCAATACTTCCATAGCTACTTAAAAACTACATAATAAATTACTCATTACCTTCTCCAGTATTACATCTGGATTTACCACTGCTTTTGCCGAACGCCATCCTATAAAGCCATCTGGTCTAATTAATACAGCTCCTCCATCACCTAAACCATATAATTCGCTAAAAACATTTTCTTGAGCAATAAAGTCTCCACTTAAACCAACGCGATACACTTTTATATTTACTCCTAATTTAACTGACACAGTATGTGCTGATTCAGCCCAAGAACCATTTTCTGCTCCAGTAAGTAAAACAAAATCGTTACCTAATAAATCAAGGACAGAGACTTCTTTCCCCTCATACATTCCAACAAAATGTGGTGCTCGCGTTCCAGGTCTTCCGTTCAACTGTACTATATCCATTCTATGTGGAGTGGCTGAGTCATC
The DNA here is from genome assembly GCF_001884035.1 of Bacillus tropicus. Classification (GTDB taxonomy): domain Bacteria; phylum Bacillota; class Bacilli; order Bacillales; family Bacillaceae_G; genus Bacillus_A; species Bacillus_A tropicus. The sequence goes on along the minus strand of NZ_MACG01000018.1, from coordinate 88,520 downwards.
TATTATTGCATCTGAACTATACTGATACCCAACAGTTACAGCTAAACCATCCATATTATTCAAACTGCCTTCCTCTCTATTCGCAGCACGGAATAATAAACTACTCGCATAATTCGTCGTTAATTTTGCAACAGGGTATCTCTCTTCATGATATGTTTCTAACAATTTTGGTTTTGCCTTGCCTTTTATAACAGCCGCTAATTTCCAAGCTAGATTGTGCGCATCTTGTATTCCTGTATTTGAACCAAACCCTCCAGTTGGCGGCATAATATGTGCAGCATCGCCAACTAAAAAAATGCGATTATCTTGAAATTTTGTAGCAGTACTTTCAGTCGCTTCCCACGGTAAAACACTTACTATTTCCGGCTCAACATTTGTGCTTCCAATTGCTGTTTGAATAATTTGTTTACAACGTTCTATAGTAAAATCCTCTGGTCGCTCTCCTTTTAATGGATCATAGGATACATGGTAAATCCATCTTCTTTCGTTATCGACTGGAATGAGTGCACCGAGAACTTCCGGATGAAGTACCATAGAAAAACCAAATGCATCTCCTTGTATAAACTCGCTTAAATCCGCTTCAAAATAAATATTCATATAATAACCGCCAATGGTTCCACGACCCTCAGTTGTAATCCCTAATTGCTTACGTATTTTACTTTGTGCTCCATCTGCTGCAATTACATAATCACAATGAATAATACTTTCTTCTTCCGTTTCGCGATTCCGAATCGTTGCGATTACTCCTTGCTCATTTTGTTCATAAGAAACTAATTCATGATAAAAAGATAATTCTCCGCCTAATGTTCTCGCTTCTTGTAACATCATCTCTTCTAAAATTATTTGATAACACGCAGTTTGTTTTGATGGACTAATCTTTTCTATTTTTTGAAGTAACTCTTCATCGCTTCCGTATTGCGTCGCTCTCATTTGTGCCAATTCTTCTTTATTCGCCTCAGCTATTGTATGAACTACTATTCTTCCTCGGCAGTTCTCTAATGCTTTACCTGCCAATTTAATTCTTTGTTCCAAACCTAATTCTCGAAATAACTCCATTGTACGGAAAGTAAGACCGCCTGCTTTCGGATGAATGGCAGTAGACGGATGCCTTTCAATAAGTAAGTACTCAATGTTATGTTTTGCAAGAAATAACGCAGATGCTAACCCTGATAATCCCCCTCCAACAATTAAAACTGGTACATCATTCGATTTCATATATTTATCCTCCACATCATTGTTCTGAACTCAGTGATATAAATATAATCAAAAAAACAACAAAGATATAGACTTATATTTCATTTTAAATTATCATATAGATAGATTACGCCCCAAATTACTTTTACTTTTTCATACAACTATAATCCGCTTGTATTATGCGTGTATGAAAAAGTAAAACGAAAGAACTCACTTTAGTAGACGCCAAAATAATGAAAACATTATAAGCGGTCATAACCCTAAAAATTATCCAGGGTTACGACCGCTTAATTTTTCGTTCAATGGCTTAACCATCCTCATCTGGAAACAACGTATTATTAAATCATTTTCTATTTTTAAAACTTTATCCATTCTAATATGTAATTCTTTTCTACCCCCTTATCATTTTCAACATAAAAAATTCATTCGTCTCGATTTTCTTTCCCAATATTGCAGCTCATACAACAATCATGTAGCATTATCGTATCGAAGTAATGGTCCATCATCTTAAACCTTTCGACTAATTAGCAGGAGGTAAAGTGATTGAAATGAATAAACAAGAACAATTAAATATTATAAAAAGAGATTTTATTGATTCACAAAAAGTGTTATTGGCAATTGGTGATGAAACACGGCAAGCTATTTTGTTAGTTCTAATGGAAACAGAATGTCAAACCGGATTACGTGTAGGCGAAATTACGAAACAAACACATCTTTCTCGACCAGCAGTATCACATCACCTTAGAATTTTACGAGAAGCCGGTATTATTTTAATGCGAAAAGAAGGTACAAAAAACTTTTATTATATTGATATACGTACAAAATTAAGTTTATTAAAAAATCTTGTATTAGATATTGAAAAGCTATTGCACAACTTTTATCCCACTTTAACGGGCAGTAAGACCCCCACCTCAGAATTCAGCGAAAGCAAAGAATTTAGATAGGGGATCAACTGCCCGTAAAAGTCCGATTGGTGAGGGCTGATAATCAGTGGGGGATGAAGAATCCCCCACTGATTAAAGTTTCACTTTATTGAAATTTGGAGGTATAAGAAATGAAAGCGATGATAATCAATAAGTACGGAAAAGTTCCAATGCGTATGGCCGAGGTACCTACTCCTGAAATAAATGAGTATGAAGTGCTCGCAGAAATTCATGCAGCTAGTATTAACCCAATTGATTTTAAAATACGTGATGGAAAAGTTAAAATGTTACTGAAATATGAAATGCCTCTAATCCTTGGGAATGACTTTTCTGGTGTCATCACGAAGGTTGGATCAAAAGTGACTCGTTTTAAAGTCGGTGATGAAATATATGCTCGTCCAAGAAAAAATAAGATTGGTACTTTCGCGGAGTATATAGCCATTCATGAAGATGATATAGCTTTAAAACCAAAAGATTTAAGTTTTGAGGAAGCGGCGTCGATTCCACTCGTTGGCTTAACATCTTATCAAGCTTTACATGACATCATGCAATTACAAAAAGGACAGAAGATTTTAATTCACGCTGGATCTGGTGGTGTTGGTACTTTCGCAATTCAGTTAGCAAAAATAATGGGTGCTACTGTTACAACGACTGCAAGTGAAGCTGGTGCGAATTTAGTAAAATCTCTTGGCGCAGATGAAATTATTAATTACAAAACAGAAAAATTTGAAGATATACTAAAAGATTATGATGCAGTATTTGATACAATCGGCGGTACAACACTTGAAAAATCATTCAACATTATAAAAAGCGGCGGCAACATTGTTTCCGTTTCAGGTATGCCGAATGCTCAATTCGGTAAAGAATTCGGTTCGGGATTTTTCAAAACACTCTTATTTTCATTAGCAAGTAAAAAACTTACTGCACTTGAAAAAAAGCATAATGCTCGATATTCATTTTTATTTATGAAGCCAAGCGGCGATCAATTACGCACTATTGCAAACTATATTGAAGCTGGCAAAATCAAACCGGTAATCGATCGCGTTTTCCCTTTTGAAGATGCTCAAAAAGCAATGGAATATTCAGAGGCTGGAAGAGCAAAAGGGAAAATAATTGTAAAAATTAAGTAATAATAAAAACTCCATTTTTTAAAATGGAGTTTTTATATTTGCTGTTAAATAGACATAGTGTAGTGAAGTCCTTACAATAGATTGCAAGGGGAAATATCATATTATACTTTTAGCTAATTTTACAAAGAATACATACGTACAAATACATAATAAAAAAATAAACAAGGAGGAGATAAAATGACTAAAAATAATGAAGCTGGTTGGAATTTAGATAATAGTTATGCTACTTTGCCAAAATCATTTTATACAGACATCCCCCCTACTCCCGTAAGTTCACCGGAGTTAGTTAAACTAAACCATTCGCTAGCAATATCTCTTGGCTTTAATCCTGAAGAACTGAAGAAAGAAGCCGAAATCGCTATTTTCGCCGGTAATGCTCTCCCAGAAGACGCTCATCCATTAGCTCAAGCATATGCTGGTCATCAATTCGGACATTTTAATATGTTAGGCGACGGTCGTGCTCTTTTAATTGGCGAACAAATTACTCCTTCAGGAAAACGTTTTGACATTCAGCTAAAAGGTTCTGGCCCTACTCCGTATTCACGCCGCGGTGATGGTCGTGCTGCACTCGGTCCGATGCTACGTGAATATATTATTAGCGAAGCAATGTATGCACTTGATATCCCAACTACCCGCAGTTTAGCAGTTGTCACAACTGGTGAACCAACCTATCGTGAAACAAAGTTACCTGGAGCTATTTTAACTAGAGTAGCAAGCAGCCATATACGCGTCGGCACATTTCAATATGCTGCAGCTCGCGGCTCAATCGAAGATCTTCAATCGCTAGCTGACTATACAATAAAAAGACATTATCCAGAAATTGAAGATCATGAAAACCGATATACTGCATTGCTACAAGAAGTCATCAAAAAACAAGCGAGCCTCATCGCTAAATGGCAACTTGTTGGATTTATTCACGGTGTAATGAACACTGACAATATAACAATTAGCGGAGAAACGATTGATTACGGCCCTTGTGCATTTATGGACAATTACGACCAAGGAACTGTATTTAGCTCTATTGATACACAAGGTCGCTACGCATATGGAAATCAGCCATATATGGCCGCATGGGATCTCGCGCGACTAGCTGAATCTTTAATACCAATCCTGCACGAAGATGAAGAAGAAGCATTAAAGATTGCTCAAGATGAAATTTCAAAATTTAGTGTACAGTATGAAAACCAGTGGTTCCTTGGAATGAAAAAGAAATTAGGACTATTTAGCAATGAAGAACAAGATCACTCACTTATTGAGCAACTTTTAAAAATGATGGAGAAATATAAAGCGGATTACACAAATACATTCCGTTCATTAACTCTTGATACGTTAGAAAATACCCCTCTATTCGATAGCCCTGAATTTAAAGAATGGTACAAACTGTGGCAATCTCGATTAGAAAAACAAGATGAATCGAAAGAAAATGCCTACGAAATGATGAAAAATAATAACCCATCCATCATCCCAAGAAACCATCGCGTAGAAGAAGCACTAGAAGCAGCTGTCACAAATGGCGACTATAGCGTAATGGAAAAACTTCTTGAAGCTCTAGCAAATCCTTATGCGTATGCTACAGAGCAAGAAGAATACTGCGTTCCACCTGCGCCTACGAATCGTCCTTATCGTACTTTTTGTGGGACTTGATTCTTTAATCTGTAAAAAGGTGTGTTCATACAAATTGTGTGAACGCACCCTTTTTTATATTTTCACCTCTCAACTAGAAATTTAAAATGCCCCCTCCCCCGACACCTTTTCTTCACTCCAAAACAAATCAATACTATTCCAATCGGCTTACTGAAAAGTTTGTTAAACAAATATTGAGAAATAAAAATCGTATTTCTAAATATTGTTATTTTTGATACTATATTTTATAAGAATATTCAAAAAGCGAGGGGATTTCATGAACGTTCAACTACAAGGTAATGAACAAATCACAAAATTATTTAATGATTGGTATTTAGCTATGCTAAAACAAGATGTGTCCCAGGCAACAAACTTAAAGCATGAAATTGAGGAAAAAGAACTAAACTTTGAAGAAGATGAAAACTTAGCATTATACTATTCTCTACTAGATTTTCGTTTCAAAGTTTTAACTGATGGTTTAAGCATCACAAAAGACAGTTTCAATAAAATAGATTCTTACGCGATTTCACCTAATCACCAACTTTCTTACTACTATCATTTATTTAAAGCGATTCATGCTACTTTAACAACAAATTATAATTTAGCAAGTGAACATTACGAAAATGCTGAAAAGCTATTAGTTAATGTTTCAGATAAACTAGAGGAAGCTGAGTATAATTACCGATTCGCTATCTTTAATCAACATTTTTATAAACCGATTGATGCAATTCAGCAAGCAACAAAAGCCAGAAACATCTTCATGACTGAAAATGGATTTGAGATAAAGTTAGCACTTTGCGACAATATAATAGGTTCCTCATGTGTATTCCTAAAACAATATGAACAAGCAGAGGAAAAGTTCAATTCTGCTCTTTCAATTTTACAAAAACTAAACGAAAAGGATTTAGTATTAAGCGTTCGCAATAATCTAGGTTGGCTCTATGCAAGTCAAAACCTGTCTTCTCTAGCGATTCGACATTTATCAGAGGTAACAACCAAAGTGCCTACACACTTTAAAGCACTCTTTTTACAAGCCAGAGAGCATTATAAACTTGGTGAAATAAACATTGCTGAAGAATTTATTAAAAAAGGATTGGGAGTTTGTACAGAACTAAACAATATTGAATATATACTTCATTTTAAAATTTTAAATTCCCTTAACAATAATGAGACAACTGAAGATCTAGAAAAGATTATTCTTGAAGGAATTACGTATTTCGACAAAGAATCTTTATATAACTACACTCAAGAATATTCAGAGAAATTAGCAACTAAATTTTATGATGAAAATAATCATGTGAAAGCGAGTGAGTATTTTCATAAAGCGTTACAAGCAAAAGAAAAAACGTTTGAGAAAGGAGCTCTAAAATGATTAAAAAAATTAGTTCTGTCGTTCTAGGACTGTCTGTTATCGGTATTATTTCTATTGGGATAAATAGTTCTTTTACATATCAAGCAAGTCACGCCGATCTCCCTGCACCACAAAGACCTGACTGTGTTCAATCTGTTGACGTAAGTAAAGACTACAACTCAACCACAGCTGAAAAAACACTTTAAAGAACGAAAGACCTTCATTTAAGAGGGTCTTTTTTTAATGCGCTTATTTAGATGTAATCGAATACTTCTTCATACAGAGGTTTCCATATGCCTCCGACGGGATTCGAACACGCTTCCCTACGGAATTTCACCGACAGGAATTCCACCTGTCTCAGCTTATTTGCTTTTCGGTGCTTCTGAAACCTTCGCCTTGCGACCCGGTGCGACATGTTTTCCGGCGCTCTTCCCTTCTAGAGCTACCGAGGCATTTTTCTTGCAAGTAAAATATATTTCTACAAAATTAGTAAATCACCTTTATTTTACCAAACTCATTTTGTTTCTTTCATCAATTCCGCAATCCCCTTACTCCCCTCACTACCAACCTTCTCAAGCTTCTCCACAACTAATTTTCTTCTTTCCACAGAATGATTTTGACTTAACTTCGCTTTTCCTTCTATTTTATTTATCTTTATTTTGAACCCAACTATTCCCTTACTTAATCCTGCCATATAATTCGGATCTACATCGTTTAATGAGTACATGCTCTTTGAATCTTCATATGTATGTACTAATTTTTGAAGAGAGTCTATTAATTCCTGTTCATCTTCAACAATTTCTAATTCACCATATACATGCACCGCAACGTAATTCCACGTTGGCACCGCATTATTTGTTTCATACCATGACGGTGAAATATAACTATGTGGCCCTTGAAATATAGCGAGTACTTGTTGATTCCCACTATCTTTCCACTGGTCATTCGGACGTGCGAAGTGACCATGTAACGTGAGTTTTTCTCTATTTAGCAATAATGGTAAATGCGTTGCATAGGGTTCCCCATTATGTTGAGAAAATAATGTCGCAAAGCTATTTTGTTCAATTATTTCGTACTTCATCTCTTCATCTTGTATTGCAAAGTATTTTGGTATGTACATAATCTCCCTCTTTTCCGGTCTTTTATTTCTCATTATATTTAAATCTCGTAGCATTCAACAGGGCCAGTTTGTATTTGTTTTATAATGGCAGCGTTCTACTTCAAAAAAATAAGCAGCATGTATTCCATGCCGCCTTAGTTTATTTCTTCTAATATATTTGTAATAAATTTCGTCTTACCTTCACTATAGCTCGTTCTACTTTTTGATTCTCTTGCTAACTCTTCCTTTAAATGTCCATATTCAACAGCAACACCGTCATGTTCACGAAGGTAATCACGAAACGCTATATGTCTTCTTAACTCTTCACTTTCTTTATCACACACATACAAATGATGTTCCATCCAATCTGTATTTTCTCCGTCCCACGGAACAAAAGCGTCCTTTCTGCCAAACGCCTCTCTCCCTTTGCAACTCCATTCTGCCTGATGATAGTATCCTATTGCTTCAAGCTTTGTTACTACTTCTGGAAAAAATTTATAATCTTCCATTACAATATCAATATCTAATATTGGTTTTGCTGCAAGCCCTTTAATAGATGTACTCCCAACATGTTCAATGGATAAAATGCTGTCTTCCATTACATCGTTAATGAGAGTTTGTAGCTTATTAAACTCACTTTCCCATTTGATGTTATATTCTTCGATAGTAATTCTCTGTTTCAACGTATCCCTCTCCTCAAAAGCAATTATAATCTTTGAATATGGGTATCCTTAAAATCCGTCTCATATTTCAACCCATATCCAAACATTCGATCCATTCCGATATGTGCTGTCCATATTAGGCCTATCATAATAACGGTATCTATCTTAAAATAAACACCAATGATAACAATTAATATCGATATGATATATGTGTGAAATAAATTATAAATGTTAGCCCCAACATGATTATTGATCCCATACGCTAACATAGATAAATCTGGCGCTAATAGGAATATCAAAAATATAATCCAACTAAATTCATTTAATGAATACATATAAATCGCAGCTACGAATACAACTAAGCCTTCAAAATGTACAATGAGTTTTTGCATTCTTTTTCATTCCTCAATTCCAACTAAAAATTGCTCTCCTATTTTTCTATAATTACCGATATATTTTCATTACCAAAAGTATCCTTTGCATTTTTTGACCAGATGGTTGCTAATATTGGTCCTGCAATGTTATGCCATACTGCTGCTAATACACTTGGGAGTGCGGCAGCTGGTCCAAAATGTGCAGTTGCTAACGCAACACCTAAACCTGAATTTTGCATTCCTACTTCTATTGAAATAGCCCTTCTTGTCCCTTCGTCTAGTCTAAGTATGAATGCTGTTATATATCCGAGTAAAAAACCGAAAGCATTATGAAGCATAACGGCAATAAAGATAAGAAGGCCTGAAGAAGTAATGCTACTTACATTCGCTGAAACAACTGCAGAAACGATAATGATAATTGCTACAACCGATATGAAAGGGATAACGGTCATTCCTTTCGTAACAGTTTTAGGGAATAACTTCTTCACTACTAATCCTAAAATAATCGGTATAATAATGACTTGTACGATAGAAAGAAACATGGACATAGCATTCACTGGCATCCATTGCCCTGCAAGTAATAATAAAATAAGAGGTGTAGCAATTGGTGCTAGTAACGTTGATAATGACGTCATTGCAATAGACAACGCTAAGTTCCCTTTTGCTAAATAAACCATAACATTTGATGCGGTGCCACCCGGTACTGAACCGAGCAACACTAATCCAGCTGCTAATTCGGCTGGCAGATTCATAACGTAGGCTAGTACGTATGCGACAAGTGGCATAATAATAAACTGAGCACATACACCGATAATAACTGGTAATGGTTTTGTAGCTATGATTTTGAAATCAACAGCCTTCAATGTTAATCCCATCCCAAACATGACAACCCCAAGTAAAATCGTTATGTAACTAGTTAACCCCAGAAATGGAGCAGGAATAAAATATGCAATAGCTGCAATACAAATAACCCAAAATGCAAAATACTTTCCAGCTATATTACTTATCGCCTCTAGTACTTTCACCCAATCAGCCCCTATCCTTTAATTGAAACACCTTATTCGGATTCAAAATATTTTGCGGGTCAAGAGCCCTCTTTATTTTTTGCATTACGAATAATGCCGCCCCATGTTCTTCTTCTTGATACTTCCTTTTTCCGATTCCGACGCCATGTTCTCCTGTACACGTTCCCCCTCGTTTAAGAGCATACAAAACGATATTTTCATTTATTTCGTCTGCCTTTTCCACTTCTTCTTTATCGTTTGGATCAACCATTAAGAGCACGTGGAAATTCCCATCTCCTACATGACCAAGAATACCACCAACAAGACCAACCTTATCTAATGTATCTTTCGCATGTTGAATTGCCCCAGCCAATTCTGAAATTGGTACACATACGTCTGTACTCATAAGCTTTTTACCAGGATAGCTATGAACGTAAGCATATGCTAGGTTATGCCGTGCATCCCATAATTTATTTCTCGCTGCAGTTTCCGTTTCAAAAGCAACTTCTTTACATTTATGATCAAAAACAATTTCTTTCGTAAAATCAATATCTTGCTTTAGCCCTGCTTCATTACCGTGAAACTCTAAAAACAATGTAGGTTCTTCTCTGTAACTTGTTTCACTGTAATGATTGACTTGTTTCATAGATAGTTCATCAACGAGTTCAATTCTCGCAATCGGAATACCCGCTTGTAATATGTTAATAACAGCTTCTACTGCATCATTTATAGCCGGAAACGATGCTCTTGCGGCCATAACATGCTCTGGTATACCGTATACTTTTAATGTTAATTCCGTAAAACAACCAAGCGTCCCTTCTGAACCTACGAAAATACCATTTAAATGATAACCTGATGACGACTTCGCTGCTAAATTCCCCGTATGTATTACTTCTCCATCAGCAAGAACGACTTCCAAATCACGAACTTGATCACGCATTACCCCATACTTAACCGCTGTCGTTCCGCTTGCATTTGTAGCAGCCATTCCACCTAACGTTGCATCTGCTCCTGGATCCACACTAAAAAACAATCCATACTTTTTCAATTCTTTATTAAGCTGAGAGCGAGTCACTCCTGGTTGTACTCTCACTAGAAAATCTTTCTCCCTTATTTCAAGAATTTTGTTCATTAACGAAAAATCAACTGTAATCCCTTTTTCATAAGGAATTACGTGCCCCTCTAAACTGGACCCTACTCCAAACGGAACGACAGCTGTTCCGTGCTGATTCGCTACTTTCATTATCGTGCTAACTTCTTCAGTCGTTTTCGGAAAAACTACTACATCAGGTAAACTACTAGCATGATAAGATTCATCTTTACTATGTAACTCTCTTACTGTCGTATTCACAACTACTCGATCGCCGGGAAGTACACCCTTTAATTCATTTACTAAACGCTCTACTGTTATCTCCATCGTACATTCTCCTACTTTCTATAAATTAGAATTACAAAATATGTTAAGTGTTTTATACATAATAATCCGAAAAATTAAATAATTCAAGTTTTACATATATGAAATTCGTTTCCTACTATCGAATAAACAAAAAGAACTTGCAATTAATTGAATATAGGGTAAATAGTATAATAAAACAAAACCAGACCTTATATTTAGAGTTTTTGAGTTTGATTATATACAATCAAACTTTTTGTTTGTATGGGGTAGCACCCCATACCCATCAAGCTAAAATTTTATAGTACCCCCAGACCGAAATTTTGTGCTACCCCATGCCCATCAACTTAAGAATTTAGAACTCCCCCAAAAAATTATGAGTTTTTTGTTACAAGCTATCACAAAATTTTCGTTTTTTTGGTAGTTTTATTTTCTTAGCTTGGTTGCGATGAGCGTTACCCCATAAAGGCCCCTGATACATAATTGATGTTCTGCCATTTGTAGAAAACAATCCACTTATACCATTTTAACAAGAAGAAATATCTCGTCCATGTTGTAATATTGGCTTACGTTAAGCTTATGAAAAAAACATATTCATGTATAATACAATTGATGTATGATACATTGGTTATAGGAGGGTGACCTATTTGAAAAGAGAAGATGCCTTAAAACTAAGAACAGATATTAAGAAAATGATTATAATAACTGGGGTTTTTGAATCTCAAAATTTGCCCAATGGACCATTTGAAAAACCTTTACCAACTTCTCAAATGATGGCGTTAGAGGAACTAGAGGTGGAAAAATTAACTGTTTGGCAACTATCCAATAAACTTAGATTAGAGACTTCAACTGTAAGTAGATTGGTAGATAAGTTAGTAAAAAAGGGGCTTATTTATCGTGAAGTAAATGAAAAAAATAGAAGAGAACTTTTTCTGCACCTCACAGAAAAAGGTCACATAACTGTTAATTGCTTAAGAGAGCAATCCATTACATTTTATCAAAGTATTCTCAATAATTTATCAGAATCAGAACAAAAAATAGTTGTGGATGGTTTTGAATTATTTATTAATTCTATTTCTAAGCCTTTTGATTAGAGTGAGGTAAATCATAACATTTGGAGGGTAAAATGAGTTTGGATTTTGAACTTCCTATTATTGAATTAAAAGAGAAATTTGATGAATTAAAGAAAATTATGAAAGAAAATAATGTAGATTTATCGCCAGAAATTCATGTATTAGAAAAACGTTTAAATAAAATGCAAGATAAAATTTATTCTAATATTACACCTTTTCAACGAGTTCAAATTGCAAGGCTACGTAACCGGCCCACGACATTGGACTATATACCTTTATTGTTTACAGACTTTCTCGAACTTCATGGTGATCGATTATATGGTGATGATAAAGCAATGATAGGTGGTATTGCAAAATTTAAAGGGATGCCCGTTACGGTTATTGGTCATCAAAGAGGTAGAAATACAAAGGAAAATATAGAAAGAAATTTTGGAATGGCACATCCAGAAGGTTATAGAAAAGCGCTAAGACTTATGAAACAAGCTGATAAATTTAATCGCCCTATTATTACATTTATTGATACAATAGGCGCCTATCCAGGGAAAGGGTCTGAAGAACGTGGAATTTCTGAAGCGATAGCTCGAAATCTATTTGAAATGGCTACACTTAAAGTGCCAATTGTTTGTATTGTAATTGGAGAGGCATCAAGTGGTGGAGCTCTTGGCATTAGTGTCGGTAACCATATCCATATGTTAGAGTATTCATGGTACTCGGTAATTTCGCCAGAAGGAGCAGCATCTATCCTATGGAAGGACGCTAAGTATGCTCCAGAAGCTGCTGAACATATGAAAATTTCAGCAAAAGATTTAAAACATTTAGGAATTATTGATGAAATCATTCCTGAAATTAAAGGTGGAGCACAAAATGATATAAAATCACAGGCAAAAGTGATTGAATCTGTAATCGAATCATCTCTGAAAAAATTGATACTATTATCCTCGGAAGAGCTTATACAACAGCGGTATGAAAAGTATAGACAAATAGAGAATTATACATGAAAATATTTAAAGTCCATATTACATTTCGGAGCATTCCCACAAAAAAATTCTAAATGTTTTGTAAGTAACCTCTTAAACTGGGATATGCTGATACTATTACTCTACAAAAGGTGTGTGATCGGTATGGAAAAGGAAAATTTGTTCAAATGGAAGCATTATCACATACCCATCAACTTAAGAAATTGATTGTTCCCCAAAACGAAAAAATGGGCTGAATTCTCATAAATAACTGTAAAAAGGTGAAAATTTCGGTATGGGGGTATCTCAAAAGCTTAGGTTGATGGCAATGTGGCGTGACCCCTGTATGTAAAAATACATCCATTAAATCAATCTTTTTTGAGATAATGGATGTATTTTTTCATTTTTCATTTACCTACATTTTGATTATTATATTACATATAATACCGTAGATATTTAAATGTAATATAATAAAAAAAGGCACTACATCATTAAAATGTAATACCTTTTTAGTAGTTTGATTATAAATATTTTACCCTAGATAACAATTATGGCAAGTTCTTTTCTATAAAGTGAAACTTTAATCAGTAGGGGTTTCATCCCCCACTGATTATTAGTTGAACCAATCGGGCTTTTACGGGCAGTCCGACCCCTACCTAACTTCTTTGCTTTCGTTGAAATTTGAGATGGGGGTCTTACTGCCCAATGAATAGCGGGATAAAACTATATTTTAAACGACTTCTTTATTAACAACATAAACCAAATTAAGGTAACTGCCATCAACGAATGAGAAAAACCAACAATATAAGTTAACCCTTTAAAATCCGCTCCATTTAACTGAAGAAGCCCTCTTGCTGCCAATGAACCTAACATTAATATTAATGCGATATTATGTACAACAAACCACTTATTAAAACTTTTCGCTTCATGAAACGAGAATACTTTTGCTAATCCTAAAGCAATTAAAAAGAAGAAAAAGCCAAGTACAAGTGTATGGGTATGCAAAAGATTTAACAAAGTAGATCCTACAATCCCCTTATACTTTCCATATTCCCTAGCGAAAATCCCTGATAATAAACCAATAATCAAATACGTAAACGATGCATTATATAATTTCTTCATTATGTACCTCCTTGAGTAGAATGTGTAGTGTGTCATATTTAGTAATAATGATAGTTATATAGTAAAAACTCCTAGTCACCTAGGAGTCATTGTATAAGCATCTCACTCTTTACAATCAATTCTAATTATAAAATATCCCTTTATACAAAACAAACGAACTTTATGTGAACAATCCGGACTATTTTAAAATATGTTGCGATTTTGTATTACACAATCCATACTAATTATTATAAATGTTAAAGGTGGTGCAATAGCTTGATAGTTCTTGAAACTGAACGCCTCGTTCTTCGCTGGTTTGATATAAAAGATGCTCCATTTATTCTTAAATTAGTAAACGATCCTGCATGGATTCAGTATATCGGTGATAAAAGGATTAAAAACTTAGAAGATGCAAAAAAATACATCTTAAACGGACCCATCGATATGTATAATAAAATGGGCTTTGGCCTTTACTTAGTAGAACGAAAAGAAGATTTCACTTCACTTGGTATGTGCGGTCTTATTAAAAGGGATTCATTAGAAGATGTTGATATCGGCTTTGCCTTTTTAGAAGAATTCCGTTCAAAAGGATATGGCTACGAGTCAGCCTCTGCTGTAATCGAATACGGTGTACAAAAACTAGGGCTGAAACGAATAGTAGCAATTACTACTATTGATAACATCCATTCAGGAAAGCTTTTAGAAAAAGTAGGATTGCAGTTCGAAGAGATCATTTCAGACTCAGGGGAAGATTTAAAATTATTTGGGTATAACGCATATTAAATTGACAGCGTTCTCTTTTAACCTAATCAAAAAATATTTCTTCAATATATCGTTAAAATACTCATCTGTTTTTTAACGATATAACAACGCTAACATTTAAATCACAACCCTAATTTTCAGTACTGTATTTATTCTTAAAAACCCTCTATCTTGTTCTTAAATTTGTCAAAACTCTTATGTAGTTACATGAAAAGTTTATGCTAATATGTTACTAAGAAACTATGCGTTCCCTTAACCCTGTATCCGGCCCTGTATTTTTTACAGGGCCTTTGTTTATTTAATTTACTTATCACGTGCTTATACACATTAAAAGTTATTTCAAATGTAATAAACAATAAGTAATAAATAATAAATAATAAATAATAAAATAATTTTAAAATGAAATGTCCAAAAAAGCCTAATCTTTCTACAATACATTGAGAAATTAGGCTTTTTAATAGGAAAATGAAAATTCATCAACAATGAATAATTTACATGTTAGGCTTATCTGTTAAAGCAGAAATAATCCTGTTCACTAAGTCTTCTGGCATCCATTCATGATTTGTATCATTCGTTTCAGTTGGTCCTAAAGAATCAATGAACTTTTTAAACTTTGGAAATAAAACAATAGAAGTGATCCAATGGATCGTATGATTTATAGAGAAAAAATGAAAAACTCCTTGTTTTTCACCCTCCTGTAATATTGCTTTTAACTGTTCAAAACTACCTATAAAATACGGTTTAATCTTTTCTAATCTTGCACTTTCCTTAATAATCTCCTCATAGGCCAATGTTCCAATTTCAGGATTTTCTTTTATATGTGTAGTAAAAACTGTTAAATATTCTCTTAGAGCATTAATAGGATTAAATTGATTCTTCTCAAGAAAATTAGGTAACTCATTTGCAAGCCCATATTTCTTAAACACCTCATAGTATAGGTTTTCTTTCCCATTAAAATAGTAAGAAGCCATAGCAACATTGACTTTCGCTTCTTTTGCAATTTCTTGTATGCTCGTACCTTCGTAGCCACGCTCTCCAAATTTTTTCTTAGCAGCCTTCAAAATATTTTCCATCGTCTGCTCTCGAGACTTCCCCATTTTACACACCTCAAATAATATATATTTCACTTCAAAAATCCAATATGGACTTCGAATAGAGTATCTTTTTAATGAAATTTAATTATATATTTAAAGTAGTAACTTAACAACCGATGAAGTCTTGATTACTTTAAACTATTGGCCACACAACGTACATCTCCTAAATCTCTCATGTCCTATGTCATCATACAAAGAATTCATTTAAAAATGAAATAAAAATAAACACCATACTTAAAACAATATCCCGCTGTATAGCATGAATAGCTTTCCAATACTTCACACTCTTTTCTAATTGAGTATAAGAATGAACAAACAATAATAAGGACCAGAGTTTATCTGTTTTTACAGATAAACTCTGGTCCTTTGATTATGTTATACAGATTTAACATAAACCTTTATACTCATATCTTGATGAAATAATTATCCATCAATTGTACTTCGTTTGCTGATTAGATTTGTTTAATCTCAATATAAGGTCCTTTGATGTTTAATTTGTTAATGTCATTTGAGATATTACCTACAGTTGTTTTTTCATTAAACGTGTAGACCTTTTCACCATTTACAAAGATACCCCAATTTTTATCTTCGTAACTGATACCATAACCAGCATTACTAGATGTCGCTTTGAGTTGGTTTCCATTCATTGAAAAAGATAATTTCCCTTTTCCTTTGTTAAGTTGGTTATTCACATTGTTGATACTACTCATTTGTTCTACAAGGGCTTTTTGGTTATCAAGAGTAACTTGATGGTTTTTCCAGTCTAATTTATAGTTGTTTGTAAAGAACTCATTATATGTATCTTTATTATTTGTTCCCCACCATTTTGAACTTACCCATTCGATATTGTACTGGTCTGAAATTCTACGATTTGTTATTTTTAAATCAGATGTAGATTCTGTTTTATCAGCAGTAATAACTGCTACTACATTAGGAGAAAAACCATATCCTGTTAAAGCAGGTACTGTATCTTTTGAAACAAAATTATTCGTTCCTTCATTATAACTACGTGATTTCATAAATAGTTGATTACCATAGAAAGTATTAAATGAATCACGATTATAAATTCCCCACTCCGGATAATTAAACGATTGGAATCCTACTTTCCAATTCAATTTTTTATCTGTATGAGTCTCTAATACCGTTTTATAGTCTACTTGATCGTAAGATACACTTTCTTTCCAAGCAAAGCTACCTGTAATACTCGCATCGGCATTTGGCCCTTTATCATTTACCCCAACTTTCACACTTCCGCCAAGTGTATATCCTACTTCAGAAGTAACCTTTGCTGAAGTCATTGTATTCACTGGGGCAGCTTTATGAAATTGAGCGCTATCAACACTTGTTATTTCTGCTTCCGTATGATACGCCGATGGCCATTTTAAACCCGCGTTATAGTATCCGCCATTAATTGTATATTTCGCATCTATATTACTACCATCAGTGGTAACAATTGCAATCTTTTTATCTGCGTAAGGATCCTCAATAAAAGAAACCTTTATTGAATTTTTAATATTCTGCTTCATGTCATAAGTAGTTTTAAAACTATTATAGACTTTTCCACCATTTTGAAGATTTTCTACAGTTCCTTTAGAATCTGCAAATGCAGATGTTGCTTGTAAACCAAGTGATCCAGACATAATAACCGATGCTACCGCAACACTTTTAGCTATTCCATTTGCTTTTTTCATACAGACAGCCACTCCTTTTTAAACATTTAAAAGATATAAACGTATTATTTTTAGCTCTCAATACTAAAGATAGATTCATAACGTTACAATGTAGAAATTTATTAATCTTTATGACAATAACTATCAACACTTGTTTTGCTAATTTCTATCTCTTTTTACTGATAACTATTATCAATATTATTAAAACACAGAATAACGATTTAAACAATAATTTTAAATACATATTTAAAATTATTGTTTAAAAAAGTGCAAAAAAATTATAGAATTCTTTATTTCGAGAATTACTATATATTCATTTACCTATTGCAACCTATATTCAGATACATTATTCCCCTTCCATTCATAATAATCTAAAATCCCCTCGTAAATGGCTTCTGCTGCAATCTGTCTTCCATTTTCTGTAGATAACTTACTGTAATCAATACCATTATCTATAAAAGCAAGTTCCGTTAACACAGCTGGCATGTCATTTTCTCTTATAACATGAAGATCTCCATGTTTAACACCTCTATCACGTGTTTGAAGTGCGTCTACTAATCGTTCTTGAATTTTTTCAGCTAAAACACGACTTTCTTCCACATGAGGATTTGTTTTTTCAGATTTAGAAGATTTATAGTAATATGTTTCTGTCCCTTTTGCATTACCGTTAAAAGCATTTGCATGAATGCTTATAAAGATATCACCCTGATTTTGCTTAGCAAACTTAACACGTTCCTGTAAAGAGCTTTTTTGATCATGTCCAGGTCTAGTATCAGATTCACGAGTTAGTAAAACTGTAAATGGAGTATGTTTTTCAAGCAATTGTTGAAGACGTAAAGAAGTATCTAGTACAATCTTACTTTCAGGTAATCCCTTTGTGTTTTTTCCAGGATCTTCGCCGCCATGTCCGGGATCAATAATAATTGCTTTATTTTCTAAAGGATTACTTTGACTATATTGAAGCATATCTGTTTTTGCGGTTAGTTGTGCAGCTTCAGCACGTGTTATAAATCTATTTGGTTGCCAACCATTATCTGTACCAACTGAAATTTTTAAATCAATTAAGATATTTGCGAACTTTTCACCCCAATGTCCCTTTAAATCTTCAAATTTACTTTGTCCATTGTTAGTGCTTTTATTTTGTAGTTTATATGCATTCACTAGCATAGTAGCCATAGCAGCACGAGTAACTTTTCCAGAAGGGTTAAATATTCCATTTCCTTCACCTTTAATTATTCCTGCCTTTTCAGCTGCGGCAATATAGGGAGTTCCCCAGTGGTTTTGTGAATCTTTAAAAGATGGTTTTGCATTTAAATCAATGTGTATACCAAGAGCCTTTGTCATAATGGTTGCCGCAGAAGCTCTATCTAATGTGTCATTTGAACCAAAAGTTCCATCTGGATAACCATTCAATACTTGCTTATCAACTAAATAAGTAACGGATTTGTCAGCCCATGCAGGAACATCTGGGAATTTATGAGTATCTGCAAAAATACTAGAAGAATAAGATAGTAGACTTCCAGCAAGAATTCCTGTAGCAATTAATTTGTTCTTCAAAATTTAGCACCTCTAAAAATTTATTACAAGTTAGTAAATATATCATTGATAGTTAATCTTTACATAATACTCCTTAGAATAAAGCATAGATTAAGTTGGTATTAACACTATATTACAAATGAATAATTTAAAATCGAACTATTATTCCGAAAAGAATCTTCAGACATACACTTATAGATTGAAACTATTCAATATATTCACCAACGTTGTGTAACTAGTATAGTTACTTATATATATGAGTGTCAATTGAAATAACCTTACAGTTTTGTAAGGTAACAAACTTAATAATATATTAAGTAATTATTAAACAATGTAAATAATTATCTTTTATTTTAAGCACACTCCTTCTAAATTATCATTGATGCCTATTTCCAGCCTTAATGCACATCTTAAAAAGAGCACTTTTGAAAAGTACTCTTTTTACTTTGCACGCCACTGATTCTATTAGAAAACTTTTTACGAATTATGAACCTACAAACCTAGAATTCCTACAATCTGACGAGCCTTAGCATTATCAATATAATAATGCATCTCTAATCCACGTCTTTCTGCACGGAGCACGGTTCCCCTTAATTTTGATAGATGCTGTGAAACAGTGGATTGCGGGAGCCTTAATATTTCTGTCAACTGTGTAACATTACACAGTTGATGATGCATTAATTCATTTACAATTTTTAATCGAACGGGATGTGCCATTACCTTTAATACATCTACATCTTCCTCTCGGATTTTAGCTAGATCTCTATTAGATATTAATGTTGTCATTTCGCATTCCCCTTTATTATTAATTTCTATTTTCCAATTATTCTTATAAGTAGTACTTATAGCTATTTATCATTTGTCCTGTTGAGAAAATATATTCTCGTTCTTAAACAAAAAAAGACATCAATCCTATAAACAGTTTTTACTGTTCCAATGAATTGATGCCCTCTAATTTTTAGCCAAACTATATTTTGTTTTAAAAGGATTATTTTATAACTTTGAATGAGACTTAACATTCTTCGTTGCATAAAAAGTAATACTTTTCTCCCTTACTTAAAGTACAAATTAAAATCTTGATTCCCCTTACACATATTGTAAAACCCAAAAGAAATGTTTCTTCATTTTATCTTATACAGACAGATATATTATGTATTTCTCAACAGCAATAAACGTAGCTAAATCCCCTATAATAGTATCTCTAGCTGATAACTGTCATACCTTTTTAAAATATCACTGTCTTTAATAACAGAACCTTTTAACTTTCCTCAATTAAAATATGCTTTTTATTTCATTTTCTGTTTAACCTCAATGATATGTAAACCTCTTTTAATCTATTAATCTCCTACTAAACTTCCCCATGTAGAGATAAAGGAGACTTCTCGTTCAAATAATAAATTATGCAATATTGCATTTGATAATCATTTTCAATGTAACTATAATGATTACAGGGTCACTTTTAATCCAAATATTCTATGTGGAGGTTTTATTATGTTTAAAAAAATCATTGTATCTTCTATGGCGCTTACTATGTTTGGTGGGGCTGCAACTATGCTAGAAACACCTACCGCTCAAGCGGCTTCTTATAACTCAACATCATCTTCTTACTTTGATGTCACTCCTGAAGAAGCGGCTACTTTTTATCAATCTCAGGACTATAAAAAATTAAAAGCCTTTATGGATGACTTTGAAGCTAGAAATCCTTATGTTCCTGGTGGAGGCTACGCTCAAGGTAGTGTTCGTATGCAAAAATTCAATGATGCTCTTAGAGATGCCAAATTAACAAATGTATACCAAGAATTTATTAGAATTTCTTACTACAATCATTATCCAGAACCAAAATAATCTAAACAAATAAAATGCCTATTACTTTAACTTAGCCTAATTTTAAATGTATAGCCTAAAACTAGAAAAACCACTTATATAAGTGGTTTTTCTAGTTTCTTATGTAATTTAACTGAATTTCAAGTCACCTTCACTTTAAGATTTCTCAAAATCGACATCCTCGTTTTTACTTTTATGTGTAATTCTCATTTCAATATAGTTTCTTTCCAGTAAGTAAAGACTAAATTAACTTATAAAAAAGACGTTTTAAATTTAATTCATAGATCTTACTGCAACTTGGAATTGTCCCTTAGAACCATCATCATTTGAAACGTAAATACTATACGTTCCAATTGGTAATGGAGATAGAGCATTCCGTACATTTGTAACATTAATTTGTTGTTCTCCAGGTTTTATATAACCACCAATAATTAGCTCCATATTTGGACCTTTTACACTATATCCCATTGTATTTTGGCCATTATTTTTCATAAAGAAGCTTAAATTTTCACTCCCACTATATACAAAAGAAGTTATAGCCTCTCCACTATAATCTATTGTTTGAGTTAATAATATGTCTGTAGGAATATATTCAACAAAATGAATTGTATCATTCATTTTGTTTACTTCTTCAGCATAAGTATTATTTCCTAACACACCAAGTGTTAATGCTGAAATGACTCCACAACTAAGCACTAATTTATTAAACTTCATTTTAAGTTCCCCCTTGATGTTTGTATTCTATTACCATGATACATTCTTTTGTAAGTGCGTTTTTATGTAATAATTCATATCTTTAAACCTATATATCTTAAATTTACACCTTAATGGTTATTAAGAAACTAACATAGATACGGCTACAGTATTATGCTTCACAAAAAAGAACATGTAAATTTCAAAGTCTTTTTCCCACAAGAATTCATACAATTAAATACCAAGACACTCAAATAAATAGTGTTTCCATTTCAGATAAAATATACTAATAAAAAATTTTGAAATTTTCACTTTGTAATTTGATATATTCCATGTTAATATAACGAAGGCTACAAAACAGAAGTCACCACATATATCATCTTCACAGAATATTCACAATCAAAAAAATCATTTTTATCAGTAACCCAATCCAAATTTCACCTATACAAAAATCAAGTTCTAGTTTTATATATAAATATCTAAGTAGATTTTTTTATCTATTATTTCTTCTAACTTCCTTATCAATTTTAATACGAATAATATAATAGTGCTTTTTCAAGTGCTCTTCCTATTTTAGATAGAAAGTCTACTGATACTAAACATCTAGGTTTAACTCATACATAATCCTATATACAAACTATCGGAGATGCAAAACTATGGGAATTTCTACTCTTTTATTAAATACCTTTATAATAATAATTTGTATCCTTAGCTACCATGTATTTTGGTTAGAATTTAAAGAAAAAATATCATGTAATCATATATTGATTTCTATCCTTTCCTCCGTTGCTATTATTTTTTGCATGACATTTCCTTTTCATTTACATGCTGGATTTATTTATGATTTACGTTTTATTCCTATCATATTAGTTTTTCTATACGGAAATACAAAAAACATTGTTTTTATAGGAATTTTATATCTTTCTTATCGATTTTACTTAGGCGGAAATGGCGTTCTTCCATCATTTATTATCTTTACTATTATTTCTGTTATAACAATGTTCTTTCGTTACGTATTACCTAAGTATGTTAAAGAAAAAAAACTATTATTAAGCTTGCTTCTTATTTTAGTATGTACAACTTCACTTTCTATCTGCGGTTTTGTAACTCAAATAAATACAGGTGGTAAAATAGACTCTACTCTCATAGAATTTTTATTAAATTATATAATCATTAATATTTTCACAGTATTATTATCAGTTTATTTAATAGAGGGAATGATTGAGAAATATAAAATGAAAGAAAAGCTGCAACGGGCTGAAAAATTTTATATAGCTAGCGAACTAGCCGCTTCCATTGCACACGAAATTCATAATCCACTAACCACAGTACATGGATTCACTCAATTGTTAAATGAAAAACATGCCTCTAAGCTACCTCAGAATCAGTACTTAGAAATCATGTTAATTGAAATGCAGCAAATACAATCCACTATTAATAACTATTTATCCTTAACAAAACCACAGAACACCCTAAATGAGAAAATAGATATTAATCATATTTTAAATCAAGTGAAAGACACTATTTCACCACTCGCTCTATCATATAAAGTTGAAATAAAACAAAATAGTACAGATTCCTTTTATATAAATGGAGACCCCGAAAAATTCAGAATCTGTCTAAACAACATCATACAAAACGGAATTGAAGCCATGATAAATGGTGGCGTATTACAAATAAATATACAGAAAATAAAAGGGAATATTATAATCGATATTATTGATTCAGGGATTGGAATGTCCTCTCAACAAATAAAACGAATTGCTTTGCCATTCTATTCAACAACAGAAAAAGGGACTGGACTTGGCACTATGATTGCTTATAGCATTATTAAAGAATTAAACGGAGATATAGAGATAGAGAGTGAATTAGGTAAAGGGACACGTTTTTCTATTAGTATCCCCTGCTAATATGACGGAATTATTTAAATGATAAAATTTTCACTACTTAACTTATTAAATAAATTTAAAAAATCCCGCTACTTGACTCATTAGTCATCTTGATTTCGCGAATGAATTAAAAGTAATAAGGACCAAAGTTTATCTATTTTTACGGATAAAATTTGGTCCTTTAATTAAATCAAACATACTTGAATTTTATTACTTTGCTCACATCTCTATGAAATAATAATTTATAGATTGTACCTCATTTACTGATTAGATCTGCTTAACTTCAAGATAAGCTCTCTTAATACTTGATTTCTTCATATCATTAGATACATTCCCTACAGTTATTTTTTCATTTAAAGTATAAATTTTTTTAATATGCATAACGATACTCCAGTATTTATTTTTGTAACTGATATCGTTACCTGCATTACTAAATATAAGCTTAAATTGATTTCCATTCATTGAAAGACTATTTCTCTTTTACTATTTCACTTCTACCGTATAATTCCCTGTTCCCCCGCCATACTGATACACATGTAAATAATATTTCCCTGGATACGTGTAGTAACTTCCTACTAACTTATTTCCTTCTTGCTGGGCATACGTAACATAATTATTTAAATCTGCTTCAGAATAAAGTACCCAGTTCATTCCGATATTATTTTCATTCGTTACGTTAATTTGCAGGTTTTTCGCTGTTTCCACATTTATTTCAAAGTAATCACTCGTATCACCATTTCCTAAACTAGCACGTAAAACTTGATTGAATTGCAGTTTATTTGCTGTCTGGAATGAGTTATTTGGCTCTTTTTCTACGCTGTTATCTTCTTTCTTCCGAACAGTTACATTCGTTGTAACAGTATTCGTTAATCCTTTGTCATCTGTTACTGTTAATTTTGCTGTATACGTTCCTTCTTTTGTATACACGTGAGTCGGATTTTGTTCATTACTTACCGTACCATCGCCAAACTCCCATTTATAAGAAACAATTTTCCCATCTTCATCTTTTGATCCATCGCTTTTAAACGAAATTGCTTCATTTACATTTCCACTATATGGACCATTTATAACCGCAACTGGTGCTTTATTCACAGCACCTTCTTCTGTATTGATACCATGGAATATAACATCATACTCAAATTGTCCTGCTGCATTTACACGATAATTTACGAAGTATGCTGTTACTGTTTTATAGCCGGTCCATTCTTTCGCACTTAAACGTTTTAACGTATCATTTACGTTTTGTGTAATTGTTTTCCAGTCTTCATATTCTCCTTTTGCAGTCGTACCTGTGTACGTCCCTTGTAGTGTAAATGTATGAAAGAACTGTGATTTATTTTTCTTAACTGATACATTACTTAATTTTGCTTCTGCTGTAATTTCTGCCGCAATATCTGAAACTGGTTTTGGTGCGTGAGTTGCTAAATAATCATCTGATACTAATGGAACATTATATTTCTCACGGTTATCTACTAACATTTGCATATAGTCTTGATACTCTTTATTTAAATTCGCATCTTTACTTAAAGCAGATCGGTATGCATCATATGCTGTTACATCATTTTTTCTAATAAGATCATGAATTTTGTCAAACATATCATATCTCTTATTGTACATGTACGATTGTAAAGCGAAGGAATAATTATAGAAATCCCACGTTCCATACTTTGCATTTAATGTTCGCTCTGCCGTATAACGGTCTGCTGGATTTGAAGATATTCCTCCTATAATGCTCTTTCTCGGTACAACATTATCTGTTCTCGTTGCCCCTGCAAAAAACTCTGCATTCCCTTCTTCAAACCAAGATAATCTCTCATTCTCATACATCTTACCTTGGCCCCAAAGTCCTGGCACTTCATATCTACCTTGTAAGTAATGCGTGAACTCATGTCGGAACAATTCTTCCAAACTATAAATACTTTCTTCTGTCGTACGTTCATAAGTAAAGAACGTACCTGTTCCTTCTATATAAAGACCGCCGTTATTCGTTTCATATCCGTACAATTGACGGTTAAATTGATATTCAGCTGGGCTATTATAAATAACCATCGTTAATACATCATCAGGATTTCCTTTTTCTAAAGGTTGATCACTTTCCACCGTACGATGGAATTGAGCCTTCACTTCTTTTGCCGCCCAATATAGACGTTTTACTTTTTCTTCTGTCACCTTATCTCCAGCTTTTAAAACAATTGCCCCATCGTCAAATGTATACGTTTTTGGTAAATATTTTTTCTTACCATCTTCTCGTATTTGATCTAAATTAACAACGTTCCCATTTGCATCTTTCCCGCCATAATTCGTCGCAATTTGTTCAGCCGCTACGAAATATTGCTCCCCTAAATACGGATAGATTTTCATGGCATCTGTTACAACTTGCAATCCTTTCGTTCCTGTACTATGGAACGTACCAAGTCTACCTGTATAATAAATACCATTATTAATTAACCATCCATTCTTCGCTGTTACCGTTCCAATTAAAGCAAAACGACTTAATTCATTAATATAGCTATCAATTTTTTGATACCATACTGTATCTTTCGGCGCTTTTCTCGTATCGTACAAATACGATTGAATATCATAATCAACACCTTGCATAATATCGTAAATCGCATTTCCAGCTGAAAGATTATCTACCAATGTAGAAAAATTATCATTATATTGTTTAAAAATCTTTGCAGCTGATGTGATCGTTTCCACATCACTCGAAGCATTTCCTATTAATTTTCCGTATGACGAGACAACTCTATTTTGTTCTAATGTACCGAGCTTGAAATTCGAGTTATTCACAATCGTTTTTAATGCAGGTAAGCATTTATCATGGTAGCTTCGCTCATTTAGTTTACTTAATTCTGTATGATAAAATCCTAAATAAAAACCAGATCGTAATACCTCTACTAAAGTCTCAATCCCTTTTGAATCATCTTTCGTATAAGCTTGTCCTTGTTGCTGCAATTTATCAATAATTGCCTGTATCCTACTATCATTTTGATAGAATGCAAGACTATCCTTGTTAAACTGAAATAGCCCATTGATTTGCTCCCAATCGATTGTTACAAGTAAATCCACTAACTGCTGATTGCTCAATTGATTTAATTCAGCAATTGTATACGTTTTCGCTACAGCTAATTGCTTACTTTCCTTTTTCACTTCAGGCGGTCTTTGTGACAAATCAGCAAATTGTAGCCTTTTCTCAAAAGACTTATTTTCCAACACTTTTGATGAATGAGCTAATTCTTGCACTGGTAATTGTACACCAACCGGCTCCATTTTGAGCACATTCCGATATGAAACTTGCTCTCCCTTTGTACCTTCTGCCAATGCGCCCCCTTGAAAACTCCCTAACATTAAACTAGCAAAACTTACCCCTACTAACACTTTTTTTGAATAGCCTTTCATGCTCTCCCCTACCTTACATTTTTAGTGTACCGCACCATTATTTTACTATTTTTACTTTTTATACTGTATTGAGAAAAAATAAGGTAACGTTCACACATGTATCCATACCATGCAAAATTAACACTTGACTTTATGTGCGTTTTATATCAAAAAAGATAGATAATAGCGTAATTCCCGCTACATCTATCCTCGTTTTCAACACTATGATTTTAACTTTATGAATGTAACTTCCGGTAATGTTTGCATATGCTGAATAAACTCATTCTTTTCTTCTGGCGATATATTTTTCAGTTGCATCCCTACCTTATAAACAGTTTCTATACCTTGCTGTGAAGCTTCCACTTCATATGAAAGTATTGGAATGCCTTTCACTTGTAGTGTTTCTAATATTTGTTGTACTGCTTCATGTTTATTTATACACATTTGCACCGTTATATTTTGTGGAAATAAAAATTGCACCTTAAAAATACGACTTACAATCTCTAAACCAATTAAAACGAGAATCGTCGCTCCAATTCCTACTACATACATACCAGCACCAATTGCTAATCCAATTCCTGCTGTGGCCCATAAACCAGCTGCTGTCGTTAATCCTTTCACCGCCTGCTTTTGAATAATAATTGTCCCTGCACCTAAAAAGCCTACACCACTAACAACTTGTGCTGCAATACGGCTTGGATCAAGTGCCATATGTTCTTCATTCATAATATCTGAAAAAGCATATTTCGAAACGACCATTATTAATCCACTCCCTACCGCTACTAGGAAATGTGTTTTTAATCCCGCCTCTTTTGATCGAATTTCCCTTTCAATACCGATTATTGCCCCTAACAAACCCGCAACACCAATTCGTATAATGAAATCAAAATTTGCACTCACGAGCCCTTCCCCCTTTCATTCATTATAGATAGATAAAACAAAAATTATCACACACATCCATGTATCGATATGAAGGAATTTCACTAAAATACACTTAATAATCCGACCGTTTTATGTTAATATTTTAAATATTAACATAAAACAAACAATTAATAGATTTAAACCTCCACTCATTTTCTTTAAAAACCAAAGTTGAATGAAATGAAATGATGTTGAGAAAATTAAGAAAGCGTTTTCATTTTGTGTCGTGATTTTTTTATACATACTACATAAATAAAGGAGCTTACTCACAATGAACGTCTCTTTGCTTACCCCTACTACCGATTTACAAGACGAATACTTAGATTTTTATAACGAATGGAAAGATAGCGGTGAAACGATGATTCCGTGGGTTATTTCAAAAGACCCTTCTAACTTCCCCGCTATGGTGCAAGAACTACTCGATGCACATAACGGAGTAAACCTTCCCCAATCTTGGGTACCAGACTCTACATATTGGCTCGTTACAGATAATAATAGAATTGTAGGAGCTGTTAATATACGCCATAGTTTAACCGAACATTTATTTAACGCTGGCGGTCATATCGGTTATGGCATTCGCCCTTCTGAAAGAAGAAAAGGTTATGCTACGAAGTTATTAGAATTATCCCTAGAAAAAACTAAGAAATTAAACATCACGAGAGCACTTGTCGTATGCGATGAAGTAAATACTGCTTCAGAAAAAACAATTTTACATAACGGCGGGGTTCGTGATGATGATTTTATTGAGGAAGATGGGAATGTAGTAAGAAGATTTTGGATTGAGCTATGAAGAAGTCCTCCAATGAAAATAACCTTGTTATAGAGAAGTATAGTAGAAGTAATGAGCTACAAGTAAAACAACTTATTGATTTATATAATGAAGAATCGTATCTATATCACTTATTACGAAATATTAAAACAAAATGCGCGTATATTGCCTACTATAAAAAAGATGTAGTAGGCATCTTTTTTACCTGGGGCAGTAACTTCCATCCATTCTGCACATACTTTCGAATATATACGAATCCTTTCTATTCAGAGCTACACATTGAAGAATTTTTATTAAACGAAATTCCAAAACTAGAAAACTTCAAACTACCATTACAAACGTCTATATGGGAAACGTCAGCTCATTTAAAAAATTATTATGAGCAAAATAATTTTATGGAAATCCGAAGAACATATATGCCGATATTAGACGTACGAAAAATAATTTCTATCGATATAGTCCCTAATTCAAATTATCATTTACAAACTTTATCAAACATCTTATCCGATAATAATTTACTAGAAAAACTAGCCTACTTAGTAAAAGAAATTTACGAGCAAACCCACTTAGCAAATCCAGTTGCCTCATTCCCGCTACAAACTTGGAAAGAAATGATCTTAGCTGATGATGTGTTACTGGATGGGAGCTTTCTCATTATAGATGAAGAGTATCAAATTGTGGCATACTCTTTCCTCCATACATCAGAAAAGGATAATACGGTAGAACTAGGATGGTGCGGAACTCACACGATAGACGATTTATCCTTACTGAAACTGCTCGTTTTCGAACAAGCTATGTATGCAAATAAACACGGCTATTCTTTCATTCAAGGTGAATTCGATTCAACGAGTATATATGCAATGGAAGTATTAAAATCCTTTCCTTTTAACCTTTGTGCAACTTGGATTACGTATCAAAAAGAAGCCGGAAAGTGATTATACACCTTCCGACTTCTTTTATACTTTTTCTATTTCAAACTGTACTGTAATACCACTCGGATCTACTACTGTAAATCCGTTTGTACTTTCGTTTACTTTATGTTGTTTTTCTATTAATCTTTCTTTCACTTCATCTAACGCTTCTTTATGCGGTAGTACTATCGTATACACTTTTAATCCAGTTGCATGTGTCGGTGGATGCGGATTATTTAATCCGTTCCACGTATTTGCACCTATATGGTGATGATATCCTCCTGCAGAAATGAATAAGCAGTCATCTTCGCGTTGTTGCACTTCAAACCCTATTGTATCTACATAAAATTCATTTGACTCCTCTACATCAGCTATTCGTAAATGTACGTGTCCAACGACCGTATTAGCAGGTAATCCATCAAACTCATAATCAACAAGCGTTGCTAGGTCTTTTAAATCAAGCGGGGTACTTCCTCCTGGCCCTTCTCCCCATTGATCGCGCGGACGATCCGCATAAATTTCAATACCATTTCCCTCTAAGTCCTGTAAATAAAACGCTTCGCTATACGTATGATCACTTGCACTATTAAACCTTGAAATTGGTAAAATTTCATTTGAATATGTATAACGTCCCTCTTGCTCAGCCGGACTATCAATTACATTCTTATTACGAATCACACCAAATAACGCCGAAGCAAATGCCTCACGAGTCGGAACTAAAAAGGCTACATGATATATACCAGTCGTACGCGGTTCTTGCAGTACCCCACCCTCTAACTTTTCAAGAACAAGTAGCGTACTCTTGCCACCTTTTCCAGCTAAATATACTTTATTTTCCTCTTGTTTAATTACTTCTAGTCCTACTACATTTTCATAAAAAGCAATTTGACGCTCTAAATCTTTCACTTTAAATTCAACATGACCAATGCGTGTTTTCGGATGAATTTGTACCATGAATAACTTCCTCTCCAGCTCTCTTTTATTTTTATATAAGTTGATGGACAATAGCCACATTCAACGAACATAACTTAATTTTGTTTTTTCGTAGCATCAACTTTCAGCCATTTTTTTGATATTTCGCTTAATGTGCCATCTTGTTCTAATTCTTTTAACGCTTTATTTATATCTTCTAACTTTTCACTCTTTTTTGCAAATGGAAATGCAATCTCTCCCCATTTAAGTGGACCAAATCCTACTTTTACATTATCTAAGTCCGCTTTTTTAATTGTTGTTTCTACTTGCACTTTATCATTATAGTAAGCATCTACACGGCCAAGTCCTACTTCATTCAATTCCGCTGTTGGATCCTCTGAGAACGTTTTAATTGTAAAAGCATTATTTTTATTTAAAGCTTTTAATTCTTGTTCCCCAGCTGTACCAAGCCCAACACCTACAGTCTTTCCTTTTAGATCTTCTAACGATTTCATTGTATTATTATCTTTCTTCACTGCGAAAACAGATCCTGAATATACATATGGAATTGAAAAGTCATATTTCTTTTTTCTTTCCGGAGAAACCGATAATTCATTTGCAATCGTATCAATACGACCTGAGTCTAATAAACCGAATAATCCTTCAAAATCAGAAACGTTCCATTCAACTTTATACCCAGCTTTTTTAGCAGCCGCTTCAATAATTTCAGCATCAAAACCTTTTACTTTCTCACCCTCTTTAAAAATAAATGGGCTACGACCTGCAGACGTCCCGACTTTCACTACTTTTTCATCTGTTTTTTTGCTCGCTGTATCTGAGCCACAAGCCGATACAAGCCCAACCGATACTGTTAATGCCAATGTTAGTAATAATGATGATTTCCTCATAATTTTTCCTCCTAAATAACGAAATGATTGCCTTCTTCTGAAGCATTCAATTGTCGTAAAAACTTTTTCGTACGCTCATTTTGTGGATTCCGAAAAATTTCTTCTGGCGTTCCCTGCTCTACAATCATGCCATCAGCCATAAATATAATACGGTCTGCTACTTCTTTTGCGAAATTCATTTCATGTGTGACAATAACCATCGTTATATGCTGCCTTGCCAAATCCTTAATGACTTGCAATACCTCGTTCACTAATTCTGGATCAAGTGCAGAAGTGGGTTCATCAAACAATAATACAGCGGGATTTAAAGCCATTGCCCTAGCAATACCTATTCTTTGTTGTTGCCCACCTGATAACATCGTTGGGTAGAAATTTTCTTTTTCAGCTAAACCTACTTGTTTTAATATTTCTCTTGCTATTCTTTTTGCTTCTTCTTCACTTTTTTTCTGTACAACTGTTAATGGCGTTGTAATATTTTGCAATGCTGTTTTATTTTTAAATAAATTATAGTTTTGAAAAACCATTGCTGTTTTTTGGCGTAATTTTATTATTTCCTTTTTATAAAGCTTCTTCGCATGAATCTCTAAATCTTCAATTCTAATACTTCCATCCCCTGGTTGTTCTAATAAATTTAAACATCTTAATAGCGTCGATTTACCTGAACCAGAAGGTCCAATAATGACTACTACCTCTCCTTTACCGACAGTAAGTGAGATTCCTTTTAGTACTTCATTTTGTTTGTAAGACTTATACAAATCTCTTGCCTCAATCACACATATCACCTCATTTCTGTTACAAGTATGGTGCATCCAGTTTCTTTTCTAACTTTTTCTGTCCCCAGCTAATTACGATTGTAATAATCCAATATACAATCGCTACCGCTAAGTAACTTTCCATATAACGATACGATTGTGCCGCTAACATTTTCGCTTGCGCTAAAATTTCAGCCACCCCAAGTGCAAAAGATAACGAAGATTCTTTTAACAATCCAACAAAATTATTTCCAAGTGACGGTACTGCAACACGAATAGCTTGTGGAAAGATAATCTGTCGCATAGCTTGCGCCTTTGTCATTCCAACTGATAAACAAGCATCCATTTGCCCTGATTCCACAGCATTTAATGAACCCCGAATAATTTCTGACAAATAAGCTGCATTATTTAAACTGAGACCAATTAAAGTCGCTTGCATCGCTGTAAGTACTGTAAAGGTTGGGAATATTTGTGGCAATCCGAAATACAATACGAACAATTGAACTAATAAAGGTGTTCCTCTAAAGAAAGATATATATACTCTTGCAATAGAATATAGAAATTTCGTTTTGTTTTTCGTTATGATCGCCAAGCCTATCCCTATAACAAAAGAAATAATCATTGAAACTACAGTAATTCCTAAAGTTATGTATACATACTTAAATAATTGCGGAAAACTTTCTAAAAAATACGTTACATCAAACTTCACTCTATCCCCCCTCTCTAAATAAAAAACTCTTCTTACACATATAAGAAGAGTTGAATGTTAATCCATTTCCCCTCATCTTCCAAACGCTTCATGCGTTTGCTGGAATTAGCACAGTACTTGTTTAGCCTGTTGCTGAGATTTCATTGGGCCAGTCCCTCCATCTCTCTTGATAAGAAAACTAATAAATTTTTCCATTTATTTAGTTGTTATTATGAAGAATACAGTTAATAACATATAATGTCAATAGGAAAACTAAGAATTAAATTCGCTAAATTCCCAAACATCTTGTTCCTCACATTCACCTAGTCTTGAAATGTATCACTAATACTGGATAAACTGCACAGAAAAATCCATTATTTCTATTGTTAATAGAAATAATGGATTTTTTATAGATTATTATTCTTATCGCATTTTATGTACTTCAGCAACTAACTTTCCGCCCTGAATACCCATATAAAGCTTCACAGGTGCATCATTCGTGTTTTCAAACACTAAATCTAAGTATGGATATGCAATTGTAGCATCTCTTCCTTGTGGAACGTAACCTACCGTTTTAGAATGTGTTGTTCTCTCTACCATTTTCAAACCAGCTTGATCTGCTGCATTGTATAATGTTGATGATGTTTGACAAACACCACCGCCATATCCATCTACTAATTTACCATCTACAATTTCTTTTCCTAATTGATATCCTTTATCTGGCGTTGTATCACCAATTAATGCATTGAAAGAGAAACGGTCTCCTTTTGCTAATACAACTCCATTTATGCTCGCTGCTGACAAACGAATATTCTCAATACGGCCACCTGTTGAGCCACCTAAATTCGTTTCATATCTACCAATTACCGTACCACTTCCTTGCGCATCACTTAATGTTGCAGTAGGCTTTTTCTCAATAATAGGTAATTGATAGGAAGAATCCCACATACCAACGTTTAATAATTT
This sequence comes from Bacillus tropicus, assembly GCF_001884035.1. GTDB lineage: Bacteria > Bacillota > Bacilli > Bacillales > Bacillaceae_G > Bacillus_A > Bacillus_A tropicus. Next base: position 54,964 of record NZ_MACG01000018.1, on the reverse strand, counting down.
ATCTACTAATTCTTTTTCCATTAATTCATAAGAAGGTTTTCCTTCTTGCCAACTTCCATCAGGTGCTACACGTGATGGAACCATTTTTTTGTCAACGCTTTTCCCAACCTCGCTAGCAACCTTCGTTACCGATTTTTTAAATTTTGCTTCGTCTTCAAAATAGCCTAGACTCGATAAATCTAGCTTTTTCACTTCAGTACCTGTACGTCCATCTACTAAACTAATAGAATCCTGCACTTCTGCTTTAGCCTCTACTGCGTGGCCACCAATATCACTTACTAATGCAACATCACTTACTTTTGTACCACAACCACTTACTACAGCTACACATAAAACCCCAACTAATATACCCTTTACTTTACGGAACAATATACTCTCCCCTTTTCCCCAATACTACTTTTATGTATTATTTCATTTTTATGTATGTTTTGTTACAATCATTTTACAATATATTTATAAATTGTTACAAGTTATTTTTTACTCTATATAAATTACTCTTTTCTTTTCTAAATGTCTACACTTATTTACATAAAAGTTTGAGCTTGATAGAATTGTAACCTTTATGTAACCCCAACCTGTTATCCAGTATATACCATACGACAAACGAAATACAAATGCAAAAACTACATATTTGTATTTACAAAGAAACAACTCGTGAACGTAAATAGGTATTTGCCGTGCCACACTCCGCTTTTACACATACATTATGGTGAATTAACCTATTTTAAAGAAATGGAGGATGTTTTTATGTACCCCTACAATCCATACGATCCATATAACCAAAATGGTTATCAGCCTCAATATGATTTACAAGCACAATACCAACAATATATAGATCCAGCAGAACAAGTTAATCCATATGATCAAAATCGGCAATTCCAACTTCCAATCTCTTTTCCTGGTGCTGGAAACCGTCAACTAGAAAGACGAGTAAATGAGCTTGAACAAAGAGTACGTCAATTAGAAAACACAGTTGAGCGTCATACACGTAGATTAAACCGCTTAAACCAACGTTTACGTACAATAGAAAACAGACTAAATATTCCATTTTCAGCATTAGAAGACGGATTTTAATTTTGAAAATAAAAAATATATGAAGGAAGGGGCTCCCCCTTCCTTATATAAATTGACGAAAGTTTTTTCCATCTCTATACTGATAAGAGTTAATGAAATGAAACAAGGTGATAAATATGGATTTTGAAATAAATTATCTTTCCTTTTATGTTGTACAAGTAGAAGGAAAAGGTGAAGCGGTTGATAAACGCTACAAACATTTTCAAACATTAGACGCTGAAGAGTATGAAGATAGCTCCTTAAAAGAATTTTTGAATGGAGAATTATTAAAAATTTCAAAGCGAAAAGTAGAACGTCATGCGAAAACAGAACAAGCTCCGACAAAAATCGGTCGCTTTATTGTAGAAGAAGGGCACGAACTTGATTCAAACCCTCATTACAACCTATTTAATCGCATTCGCTTTGCAGAAACGAAGGAAAACTTCAAAGATATGAGCGAACCTCTCGTTTATACATATCTTGACACAAGTGCTGTACGCGGTGGTGTATTTTTAATTGCGCAAGCAAAACTACGCAAATACTTTGATGATCCATTCGTTTTCGTTATGAAATGTGACTTCGAGCCGAAAGTCGCTTCCATTTCCGATGAATCCACACTGATTCGTAACGTTGAAATGGCCATCACAACAAAAAATATGAAATCTATCCAATATCCGTACATGCCTGAAGAAGGTATGGTTGAAGTGGGCGAGCTAAAAATCCACCAAGCATCACACGCCCGTTACTTTGAAGACTTCTTAAAATTCGTCGAATACGAACGCTCTATGCCTGAAATTATGAAAACACAAGTAATGGATATGGTATATGACCAAATTGAAGATGTATTTGAAGAAGGTACGGAAGAACGCGAACAATTCGACCAAGCGATGGAAGTATGGGCTGCCAGTCCAAAACGCGAAATTATGGAACAATTTTCAACCGAAGAAGTAATGGAAGCCACCGCTCAAATCGTCGAGCACGCTCCTGAAGTGGAATTAAAGCTAAAAGCAGATCATATCTCTGTGAAGGCCCTGCTTGCTGATTTCGGGGATCAAATACATATCGCAAAGGTAAATGACCGATACGTATTAATGATTGAGGCTGATACACTTACATTTGAGAAAGGCTTCTCTCCAATTGAGTTTCTGAAGCCAGACGAGTTGCAAGACGTAATTGAGCGGATTGAGAATAAGCAGCAGTATTCTTATGATCCGAACGGGATTGAATAAAACCTTCCATTTAACTGTTTTTACTGGGCGCTTTTAATAAGCGCTCTTTTATTTGGAACATAGTTTTCATTTATATTAAAAACCGATTCCATTAAGAATCGGTTTTTCTGCTTTATAACCAAATATGTTTATGTTTACATTTGTTGCAGAATCAAGTCCATTCCTTTCTTGTTATACAATCGTATTTCCATCAGAGACATTTGCTTCAATATTCCTAATGGACCAAATCTTTCTATAAGTTTTTGGTGTTTTTCCTTTTAGTCACTATGTATGTTCTCAAAATTAAAATTTCACTACCTCAAACTTATTGTACTCGTAAAAGGATAACTGAAAACGATATTCCGGATGCTCTCTCACCCAATCATAGGCTTCTTCTAAAATTTCCATTTTATTTTGTAAGTCATTAAGTTCACTACATTCGTTCCTTTTCTGTTTGCACAGAGGACAGAATCCATTCACTATTTCAGCACTCGTCGCCCTAATCGTTTTACTTTCTAAATCAACTACTAGACGAAGAATAAGAGAATGTTCTTCTTTTGTAGTCACCGTCATTTCAGCAATCCCATCCTCATTCCAAAAGACACCGTTTAATTCCATCTGTACGGTGACATCGTTAATATCCAAGTCTATCACTATCACACCTCCCTTGTACAAAACTCTTATCTTACTCTTTTATTTTAATCTTTAATACACCACGATTTAAAGAGATATTAAGCTTTTTCCAATTCTTCCTCTTCGCTATGAAAGGAAGTGTAATGAGTGCTAGTAGTGTGGTAAATATTATCCCAAAAGCCAAAACGGTTAAAATGTTAAAGATTGCTTCCGTTAAACTACACTCTTTTCTATTTATATTCGGACTAAAAACAATAAAATATTTCATTAATAATACGGGTCTAACTATTATTTTCCAACTAAACTTCAGTAATTTAATTCTGAAGTTTAGTTGTACATATGAATAAAATAGACTATGTCATTAACTCTCTTCTACTACTTTCTCCATCTCAGCCAAATACCTAATCTGCCTTTCCGCTTTTCTAACGGCCGTACGAAAATGTTTTTTCAGAAGTTCTATTGTAGGTTCACTTATATAATATCTTTCCGTTATACTTTCCCACGTGTCACTACTTTCAAATGTACTCCAAACGAAAGGACGCTCTGTATTTTTTCTCATTTCTTTAAATACCCATTTCCGCATCTTTTTTTTCGCTTTTTCTGTTAGTTTTCCGTTCTCTACAAGTTCAAGTTCACCATGCCTTTTATACCTTTTAGTAATATCTCTCTCGCTATATGCTTTAAGAAGTATGTTCGCTGTATTCTCAGCATCCGCTAAAGCACGGTGCTGCATTCCTTCCCATGTTAAACCGAGTTGTTCTACTGCAGATTGTAAACTTGGTGTATGCTCAAATAAGTCTTCATACGCTTGGAAAACAAATTTTTGCAAATCCATTCTTCTTTCTTTGTCCATACGTGGGCATTCTACACTATGTAACGTACAATCATGAGATAGAAACCGATAATCTTCTTTTCCCCATGTAACAAATATAGAATCTTCTCCGATAAACTGAATAAATTTCTCTATAATTTGCGGAAATTTCTCTACACCCATTAAATCTTTCTTTGTAATTCCCGTTAATTTTGTCGTATGCCGAGTAAGTCGTGCACCCGGTTTTACTAACTCCGAAAATTCTCCAATTACCTTCATTGTACTTGCTTCTATTTTTACAGCTCCAATATCAACTATCTCTGACGGATCTTCTGATTTATACGGTCTAAAATTTCTCTCTATATCAAACACAATAAAATGTGTAGCGTTTTCCAATTTTTTTACCTCTTTCTACATTCCTTTTCACACACATACTTCGTTTTCAGTATTTATTTATTCATACACTTTATGCATGTAATACTTCTTCTTAAAAACGAAAATTCAATCTCATTATTATATGTACATAGAAGGCCATTCAATAAAAAATGCAAAAAAAAAGAAGGGCAAGCCCTTCTTTTTTCCGTAATTACTTCTTGTTAACGTTTGTAGCTTGAGGTCCACGGTTACCTTGTTCTACTTCGAAAGTAACTTCTTGACCTTCTTCTAAAGTTTTGAAACCTTCGCCTTGGATAGCTGAGAAATGAACGAATACGTCTTCTCCGCCTTCAACTTCGATGAATCCGAAACCTTTTTCTGAGTTAAACCATTTTACTTTACCGTTTTGCATTTAAAAAATCCTCCTACAATGTACCTATATGTACATATTCATTTTCAACCACTTTACAAAAATAAGTCAGACATTAAAAAAACTGCAACTCTGAGGAGATTTAACATTGCTATCCTCCTCGGAAGTTACAGCTCATTTAAATCTCTATATTATTAAAAGTAAAATGGTTTAAATATAATATATCATATCAATATAATAAAAGCAAAGTTTTTTTTACTATACAACTTTTTTCTTCCACTGCATCGCTTTTGATTCACCTGATCCAGCTACAACATAGCCTTCTTTTTCGTTCACGATGCGCCAGCCATGCCCTTTAACTGAGTCACATACTGTAACAATTCCTTCTTCTAAAAGTACACGACAAACAGTACTAATCCCCGCCTTATTTTGCGTTGATGTTGTATATAGCACATGTTGATCTACACTTAAGTCTAAATAGCTACTTGCTTTCTGCTCACTTTGACATGTGTGCCAATATGTTTTTTCACTCTCTATACTTTCATCTATTTTACAAAAAGAAATATTACCGCTAATCCCCTTGCATGATCCACTGGCTGCTACTAAATAAGAGTTGTGTAAAGTCAACGCTGAAATCATCTGATTCATCACAATTTTAATCCTCTTTAATTTACGTGTCTCTAAATTAAAGAGCCAAACACCACCATATTTAGCATGTATTTTCGTACCGATAAATAAGTAATGTTTGTATAAAAATAACGATCGAATAGACGGTGCCCCACCACCATACTCAAGAAATGGATGAATGGTTTCCCATGTCGAACCAAAATCATTAGAATGATACAATGTTTTATCTCCATGGGCAATGACAGTTCCTTGTACATTACTACACACATTCCAACTCGTTGCTTTTGTTGGAAAACGCTGAACCGTCCAGTTCTCTCCACCATTCATACTACGAATAAAAATTCCTTCGTCGCCTACACCATACACTACATTACCTTCGCTATGTAAATCCCTAATTCGTTTTTGAAAATCATTTAATATCGGTTTCCATTCTCCGTCTTGTTCAATAAATAAGCCATTATATGTAGTAGCTAACATAAGCTTTCCATCTCTTAACTTTGTAATAGCGGTCGCACTTAACATTGTCTCCACATTGACACTCCCATTCTTAGAACTTCTCAGCAAATGCAATTGCAAAATTACTGCACTTTTCAACATCCTCTTCATCTTCTGGAGCTAGTTCAATTTTCAATCCTTCTTGTACAAGCTCTGCACCGCGCTCTACAAGACGTTCTTCAAATATCGTTACCGCTTCACAAAACAGTTCATACGCCGTATCACCTGATCCGAATACCGCTACTTTCTTCCCTGATAAATCTATATTTTCTAAGTCATCATGAAAATCTTCCGCTTCAAATGGTAATTCCCCATCTCCCCACGTATAAGATCCTAAAATGATTCCATCATAGGCTAATAATTCTTCAGCATCCATGCCTTCCATTTCTTGCAATACTACTTCATGATCAAAGGCATCTAAACTAACTTTAATTAAATCAGCAATACTCTCTGTATTTCCTGACATACTCGCATAAGCTATTAAAATTTTCGCCACCTTGGCATCCCCCTCTTACAATAAATGATTCTCATTCTCATTATATTAATAATGATAATCAATTTCAATTGTATTTTTCATTTTTATTCATTTCATACAAAAAAGCACAGATGACTATACGATCATCTGTGCTTTTTTATTACTTTTTAAAAATACCAAACGGCTTTCCAACTGGTAAAACAACTTTTCCGAAGTGTGTGTTTAACACTGCTGCTGCTGAACCATAGAAAGATAATAATGAAATAAGAAGTTCAGAATATGCTGCTAAATTATGCATTGCATGCGGCATAACACCTAAAGTACTTAATGAAAGACCGATAAATAAGAAATCAATAAGGACGAAAATCATAAATAATACTTTATGTGTTTCCATTGCACCAATTGTCATAAATATTGTGAAAATCAAATATCCGATAAAGGCTACACCAAGCTGTTTTGAATCTGCAGCTTGTGCTAATTTTTCGCCAAATACTCCAAGTTGAATTAACCAAGTCATTCCAACACCTAGCCAAAATAGACCGTACGCACCGAATGCTGTTGTACCGAATGTATTGTTATGCTTTGCATCGTGAATGCAAGCAAAGATTTGTGCAAATCCTCCTAAAAAGATTGCCCATGGTAATACTAGTGAAACGCCATCTGTTAAGCCTAACTTTTGAGATGATGCTACAAGTGTTACCATCGCTAATCCAAATAGACCAATTCCAGATGGATCTGCTGTTGTCATTTTCACATGATGTGTAGTAGTTTGATTGCTCATATAAACCTCCTGATTATAAACATACTCGAATACAATACTTAAATCAGAAGACTATGTCAATGGTTTTTTTTGTATGTTGTCAGACCTTATATTTTATAATGATTGAATATATTTCCGACCACTTCATACGGTTTTATATTCACTTTTTCCAACTCGTGTATCGGCAACCATAAAGGAATATAACTCCCTCTATCTTTCAGTTCGAATTCTTCCGCTTTACCACTGCCGAAAACCCCACCTATAATATGGGCATTAAAATAATACTCGGTCCCTTTAAACTCGACCTCCGTAATAAGATGCCCTACTTTTATATGTACACCTAACTCTTCATAAGCTTCCCGCTTCGTTGCTTCTTCAGGTGTTTCTCCTTCTTCAATTCTTCCGCCAGGAAAAACATAATATGTTTCCTCTTCTCGAATACGTTTTATAAGAGCAATTTTTCCTTCCTGCACAATGATTGCCACGCCGCGATTTCTTATCATTTTATTACCTCAATACCAATCGCAACTGTTCCCCACTTTTTTTCTTGTTCTTTCGTATATATTTTGTATGTACTTTCTAACATTTCCTCTAAACGATCATTTTCACAATCCAATAATTTTTTATCAATTTGTTCGTACATTGCTTGAAAGTTTTCGTATCGTTTTATTTCCGTTACTTTTACCGCCATCATTTCTTTTGTCGTAAGATTCGTAAATACGATTTCATCGCCTTTGTTGATTAGTTGACGTTTTTTATCATATAAGCGTACTTCATATACTTTTTTTCCTGATTGAATTGACTGAAACGGTTTATTATATAAACCCATTTCGTATCTCATACAGCCCACTCCTTTTTGTTCATTTCACCTATTAACACAGCTAACCTTGCTACATCTTGCATATAATATTCCATACGTATCGCTTAATTGAGAAAGGAGGCTGAAGAATCATATTATATTTAAATCAAAAACCAGAATATAGTAAGTATGATATCGGTGATTATACTTATAGTAAAGTAGGGCCAACTATTTTTTCTTGGAACGATGAAACAAAATTAAAAATAGGTAAGTTTTGTTCATTAGGAGAAGAAGTCGTTTTCATACTTGGCGGTGAACATCGCGCAGACTGGATAACAACTTACCCATTTAATGCACTTTTTGATGAAGGAGCACATATTACTGGTCACCCTTCTTCTAAAGGTGATATCGTAGTCGGCAATGATGTATGGATCGGTTATCAATCCTGCATTTTATCTGGTGTTACAATTGGTAACGGTGCCATTATTGGTGCAAAGAGTGTTGTTACAAAGGACGTACCGCCATATGCAATTGTAGCTAGTAATCCTGCAAAATTTATTCGCTATCGTTTCCCGCAAGAAACAATTGACAAACTAGAGAATCTCGCATGGTGGGACTGGGACATTTCTGTTATAAAAGGAGCTATTCCATTACTACTCTCCGACAAAATTAACGAGTTTTTTACCTCGTCCGAAAATGAATCTATATAATAAAAACCAAAAGAGCATCCTATTCTTTCTAGATGCTCTTTTGGTTTTTATTTTTTATGTCCGTGCAACTGATTACACGGAGAACATTGAAATAGAATTTTATCTAAGCAATTAAAGTTTGTTTCACAAATTTGTTCAATTGTTGGAACGAACGGAATGACGACCATGTTACTTTCTACTATTTGTGTAACAGGTGGCAATACTGTACCTACTTGATGTTCGAAACGAATACTCGCTTGATTAATATAATTTCCTGAACCACTTGGCGCACTCTGCACTACTACTTGGAACGAAACAGTTCGCGCTTCACCTGGATTTAAATTCCCTATAAGAAATCCCGATACTGGGTTTACATTTTGCACTGGCACATTATCAACCGTTACACTTCCAAGGACAAATCGAACACTACTATCTAACATATCTTGAAAACGAATATTTTGCATGACAGTATCACCCGTATTTGTAATAACTGTCGTAAACGTAATAACATCTCCAATCGTTGCTGCCTGTAAATTTGCCGTTTTTACGACTGTCGTTGAGACATTTTGAGGAATAAACGGGATAACAACTGTATTGCTATCACCTTCAACTACTACTGGCGGCTCATTCGGGTTTACAATCGCAAGCCCATCCGCTGTAGCAGTATTTGTAACTAAATTATTTATTTGTCCTCCTGTTATTACAACTTGGAAATTAATAATTGCTGCATCATTTGGCTGAAAATCACCTAACGGGATACCAGTATTCGGATTGGCAAATGGAAGAGGTACATCATTTACCGTTACCGTGCCATTTATAAATAACGTATTCGGATCAATGATATCTGTTAAAACAATATTCGTCACAGGAACTGTACTGTCATTTATAACGGCAATTCCGTAAGTGACAACATCTCCTACCATTGCTACTTCAAAGTTTGCTCCTTTTGCAACAAATAAGATTGCAGTATTTACCGTTACAATAACTGTATTGCTCGTATCCATCACTGTAACTGGCGGCTCTCCTGGTACTAAAATATATTCTGCTAACGCTCCAGCAACGTTTACGACTGTTCCACCATCCGGAAAACTTGTAATCGTAGCTTTATATGTTATAAGTGCCGTCTCACCAACTGGTATATCTGGTATCGTAAATCCAATTTGCGGATTTAAACCCGGTTGCGGAACCCCATTTATCGTTACACTATTTGGGACGAAATCAGCTTCCTGAGATAGCACATCGATAAATTGAACATTCATTGCATCAGCAGTACCAGTATTTAATATACGAACCGTATACGTTACCGTTTCTCCTACGCCAACAATTGAATGGTCTACTTCTTTTAGCATATCTAAGCTACCTCTATTTACCGGCGTAACCGTCGTATTACTTGAATTTGTAATTGTAGACGGAGGTTCTCCTGGAATCAATTCGAAATCACCCGTTACTCTAGCTGTATTCATAATGCTACTAGAAGGCGGAACCGCGATTACATTTACTTCAAATGTAATTAATACGCTATCCCCTACTGCAAGATCCGGTAATGAAAAGCCTACAAATGGATTTAATCCTACTTGCGGAATCCCATTTATTTGTACACTTCCAGGAACGAATTCTAAACTAGGTGATGGAACATCGATAAACTGAACATTCGTCGCTGTTACCGTTCCCGTATTTGTAACTTGCACACTATAAGTTAACGTATCCCCTAATCGTGTTGCTTGCTTATTCACGGTTTTTATAACATTAAAGCGTCCTCTATTTACCCTTGTTATTGTCGTATTACTCGGTTCAGTTACTACAACCGGTGGTTCTCCTGGTACTAATACAAAGCTTCCTGTTATATTTGCAACGTTCGTAATTGTTCCTGATGACGGAATGTTTGTAACTGTCGCTTGAAACGTCACTACAACTGTTTCACCAACTGGTATATCTCCAACTCCAAATCCAGTAATCGGATTTAAGTTTGGTTGCGAGGCTCCATTTATCGTTACACTATTTGGTACAAATGACGCCCCTGCTGAAATGGTATCAACAAACTGAACATCATTAGCTGTTACTGTTCCTGTATTCGTTATTTGAACCGTATACGTTAATATATCTCCAACGAGAGTAGCAACCCTATTTACTTGTTTAATAACATTAAATTGCCCTCTATTTACAGTTGTAAGTGTTGTATTGCTCGGTTGGTTTACTATAACTGGCGGTTCTCCTGGTACTAATACAAAACTTCCTGTTACATTTGCCGTATTGGCAATTGTTCCGTTTGATGGCACACTAACAACGGTTACTTGGAAGGTGACTTCTACACTTTCACCTGGATTTATATCTGGAAGCGGGAATCCATTATTCGGATTGAATCCAGGTTGTAACACACCACCTATCGTTATACTGTTCGGCACGAATGCTATAGAGGAAGGTAATACATCACTATATTGAACATTCGTTGCTGGCACTGTTCCTGTATTTTGAACTACTGTTGTATATGTGATTGTATCGCCTACTGCAACAACCGGCTGACTTACTGATTTTAAAACATTCAAACCAGGCTCATTGATTTCTGTTAATGTCGTATTACTTGTCGTCGTTTCCGTAATAGGCGGTTCTGTTTCACTTACAGCAAATGTAGCTGTAACGTCTACAAAATTAACAATCGTTCCACCTTCTGGTATGCTTGTAACCACTTCCTGATATGTGACAAGTACAAAATCATCAACAGGTATATCTGGAACTGTAAAACCAATGAAAGGATCTAATCCTGGTGCTGGTACCCCGTTTATGCTCACACTTCCTGGTACAAATGCTACACCTGCGGAAGTAGTATCGATAAATTGAACATTCGTCGCTGGCACTGTTCCGAAATTAAAGATTAATACATCATACGTTAAAATTTCTCCTACAGTGGCTACTTCTTTATCTACTAGTTTTAACGGAAAAATAGACGCTATATTAATTGTCGTAACGACTAAATTCGTTAATATCGTTTCTGTAATCGGTGGTTCCTGCGGATTTGGTTGTGAAGTAAATGTAACGTCTGCATCATTTAATATAACTTCATTATCTGGAATTTCTGTAATCGTCACTTGGAATGTGACCTCAATACTTCCACCAGCGATTAATAATGGCGTAACTGTAAATCCTATTTCTGGATTTAAACCAAGTTGCTGCACTCCACCTATCGTTACACTATTGTCAACAAACGTCGTTCCTTCTGGTATGACATCTTGGAAGAATACATCTGTAACAGGGATAATTCCTACGTTTGAAATGAGCACGGTATACGTTAATACATCTCCAACAGCCCCAGTTGCAACATCAACTGTTTTTGTTGCTGTTACTTCACCAGGAGGAGGTAACGGTATTGTAACTGCCGTTGTATTACTTGAGTTCGTTGTTGTTACAGGTGGTTGTAAAGGATTTAATAAGAAAGTAGCTGTAGCAGATGCTGTATTTAATACTGCTCCGCGTGTAGACGGTGCAACTACAGTAACTTGGAACGTTACAGTCAATGATGTTCCAGCTGCAATATTAGGAAGCGGGAAACCAACATTTGGGTCAAATCCAGGTTGTGGCGTTCCATTTATCATTACACTATTTGCTACAAATGTTGTTTCAGAAGCAATTGGATCAATAAAAGTAACATTCGTTGCTGTTACTGTTCCATTATTTCGAATAACAACAGTATACGTGTACGTTTCTCCAAGGGCTGCTTGTTGTACAGACGAGGACTTTTGTATATTTAACTGTGCTGTGTTTACTTGCGTCACTACAAAATTACTGTTTGTAACAGTTGTTATTGGAGGATTTGCTGGATTTATAAGAAAACTTGCAGTAACATTTGATTGGTTTCTTATATTTCCACCACTCGGAATACTCGTCACTGTAACTTGAAACGTAACCGTGGCCGTTTGCCCGACCGGAATATTTGGTACTGGGAATCCTGCCATAGGATCCGCACCTTGCTGAACGACTCCATTTATCGTCACACTATTTGCTACAAACGCAGTACCAGACGGAATTGGATCTTGAAAAACAATATTTGTTGCAGGAACAGTGCCTGTATTTTGAATGCGAATCGTATACGTTAACGTATCTCCTACTCCTGCTTGTGGTGTATTTACACTCTTCATTACATTAAGTGATCCTACATTCACTCGCGTCACAACAATATTACTAATCGTTACAATTGTAATTGGTGGCTGGAGAGGGCTTACTTGGAAATCAGCAGTTACATTCGCATTATTTGGAAGAACTCTATTTGGTGGTACACTCGTGATCGTCACTTGGAAAGTAACTGTTACCATCCCTCCTACTGGAATATTAACAAGTGGAAATCCAGTTGTTGGGTTCAAACCTGGTTGAGGTGTCCCGTTTATTGTTACACTATTCGCTACAAAAGTGGTTCCGACTGGAATTGGATCAAGGAATGATACATTTGTCGCTGCTACTGTTCCACTATTTTGTATACGAACTGTATACGTTAACGTATCTCCTACACCAGCTTCAGTAGCACTTACACTCTTCATTACATTTAACCCTGAAGAATTCACGATCGTCATAACAGTATTACTTGGTACTGTTACAGTAATCGGTGGCTCTGTTGGATTTACAAGGAAATCTCCAGTTACATTCGCATTATTTACGACATTATTCCCTTGGGGAATTTGATCAATTAATACTTCAAACGTAACAATAACACTGGCACCAGTAGGCAAATCATTTAACGGGAATCCAAGTTCTGGATCTGCCCCTTCTTGTAAAACACCATTCACAACTACACTATTTTCAATAAATAATGTCCCTTGCGGAATTGAATCTTGGAAAAATACATTTGTAGCTGATACACTACCTGCATTTATAACTTCAATTGTATATACTAAAACATCCCCTACTGTTGCAACATTCGTATTCACTGCTTTCACAACTTCAAAGTTCCCTGATTGTACTGTCGTATTCACAATATTACTTGGAACATTGATTGTTACTGGTGGTTCATTCGGATTCACTTGAAAGCTTGCTGTTACATTTGCTTGATTTAAAATATCTTCATTTTCTGGATCCTGTACAATTAATACGTCAAATGTGACCACAACAGTTTGAGCCGCAGGAATATTCGGTAGAGAAAATCCTGTATTCGGATTCAATCCACTTTGCGATACTCCATTAATTGTTACAGAATTTGCAACAAATGAAACAGCCGAAGAAATAGGGTCTTGAAAAAATACATTTGTTAACGGAACGTTTCCTGTATTTTGAACGGCAATCGTATATGTTAAAGTGTCCCCTACTGCTGCTTGCATTGTATTCACTTCTTTTATTACATTCAAACCACCTGTATTAACTTGTGTCACAACTGTATTCGTTAGTCTATTAATCGTTATCGGTGGCTGATTCGGAATAACGACGAAATTAGCAGATACATTTCCACGATTCGGAATCGTACCTCCTGACGGCGTAGATGTTACTCGTACTTGAAAAGTCACTGTCCTACTTCCGCCAGGAGATATGTTAGCTACCGTAAACCCAGTCGCTGGATTTGCCCCAGGTTGTGAAACCCCGTCCACAGTTACACTATTTGCGATAAAAGTCGTTCCAATTGGGATTGGATCTTGAAAAATAACGTTTGTTGCAAGTACATTTCCGATATTCTCAATTGTAACAGTGTACGTAAGAATATCGTTAACCGTCGCAAAAGCTTTATCCACTGTTTTTCTCGTTCTTATATCAGCTATATTAATAGTAGTAACTACAGTATTACTTGTCGCTTGCCCTGAAACTGGTTGTTGACCAGGCACTGGGGTAAAGGTAAATGTTGCACTTGCACGATTTGGAATTGGGTTGACAAGAGGGTTCGATGTTACTCGTACTTGAAAGCGCACTACAGCCGTTTGCGAAGCATTAATACTTCCAAGATTAATACTACTTGCTGGATTTGCTCCTGGTCGTGCTACTCCATTTACCGTAACGCTGTTTGCGACAAATGTTGTTCCTGCAGGAATACTATCAACAAAAATTACATTGTTTGCAGTAACATTCCCATTATTTGTGACATTAACTGTGTACGTTAATACATCATTAAGTGTCGCAGTCTGTAGATCTACAGATTTTTGCATACTTATAGTTGCTTGGTTCACTGTCGTTTGTACTGTATTTGAAGAAGATGTACTTGTAATAGGAGAACTACCGACAAAAGGACGGAATTGATATGACACCATTGCCCGATTTGGAATAGGGTTTGGGTTCGGAAACGATGTTATTCGTACTTGAAATGTAACAACTCTTTGCGTGTTATTTGGGATTGTTCCTAAATTAATTCCATTAGCAGGGTTTGCATTCGGCTGTGTTACTCCCCCTACTGTTACACTACCTGCAACAAACGTCGTTCCGTTCGGAATGCTATCACGTAATACAACGTTTTCTGCACTTCCTGTTCCTGTATTTGGGACCGTAATTGTATAAGTGAGAGTATCCCCTACCCCTGCGACTGTTCTATTGACCGATTTAACAGGATTAATAATTGGACCTGTTGCATCAATTTGAACACCAAAACCAGCTGCAGCGTATCCATCTCCATTTGTAACGAAGCGAACCGTTGCTGACGTTTGATTGTTTACTAAAGATGAGGAGGCATCTACATTTGTAATATCCCACCCCTGTCTTCGGACAGCCAAAGCTACCCCTAACGGCTGATTTAAATCTCCAAATGTCCCGGTTGTATCTAACTCTCCAATGTCATTACAAATTTGAGACTGGAAGAAATTATTCGCAGGGTTTCTCGGTCCGAATAATGCAACTGTAGCATTTGCATTCGGTCCAAAGCGAAGTTGATCTCCGACAATGTTAGAATCGCCTTCTTGAGCAGTTACAAGCACCCTTCCTGTTACAGCTCCTGTTGCCGGCGTAGCAAATCCTGAAATGGTAGCATCAACTGGTGGTGATGAAGCATCGATAATTTCTTGACCTGCATATACTGACAAATTTCGAAGTGGTAAACTTGCATTTTGATACACAACCTCAAGCGTCCATCCAGCTGAACGACTGATTGTTGGGTCGGCTGAAGTTCTTGCAGCTGGTACAGCACCCGTTGTATATGTGCCTGCTCCACCGGCACTAACAAGATTCGTTACATTGGCAGAGCGAGCATAATAAAACTGATTTCCTACTGAACCTTGCTGCGCGGTAGCAGGATCTGGCGTAACAGAAAACGTCCCTGCTGGCGTTGTAAATGTAATGTTATCATTTAAAAATGGTAACACATCTTCCGTATCAGTCCGGAATGTACCAGCCCAAACTAATTCTGCATATAACACACTGCTTCCCGCTGGGAGATTTAAAATTGCACTTGAAGAATTCAATTGCCATTCATCTGTTGTCCCTGCTGGGAATCCTGGTACTTGCAACGCTGTATTTACTGTCGTAAACACAGCAAGTGTACCAAAAATATTACCTGGTGCAGGTGATGTAGGGCTAAGCCCCAGCGTATTCCCAGTGAATGTGACGGCACCAGGTACTGTTGTCGTAAAACGATTTATAAAAGGCACACAATCATCTCATTTCATTTATAGTAAAAAGTGCTCTATACTATAAAATGTAGACAACCTATGAGATGTACGTTGTCCAACAAAATTCCGCACATATGAGAGGAGTTTATAAAACTATGCGCTACGTTATTATAACAGGAACTTCACAAGGTTTAGGTGAGGCAATCGCTACGCAATTGTTAGAAGAAAGTACAACTGTCATCTCTATTTCTAGAAGAGAAAATAAAGAGCTTACTAAACTTGCAGAGCAATATAACAGCAATTGTGTCTTCCACTCCTTAGATCTTCAAGATGTACATAATTTAGAAACGAACTTTAACAAAATCATTTCATCTATTCAAGAAGACACTGTATCCTCTATTCATTTAATTAATAATGCGGGTACAGTCGCTCCTATGAAGCCAATTGAAAAAGCAGAAAGTGAACAATTCATTACGAACGTCCACATTAATTTACTTGCACCTATGATTCTTACATCTACTTTCATGAAACATACGAAAAAATGGAAAGTAGATAAACGCGTTATTAACATTTCATCTGGTGCAGGAAAAAATCCTTATTTCGGATGGGGTGCTTATTGCACAACGAAAGCAGGTGTAAATATGTTTACACAGTGCGTAGCAACTGAAGAGGTGGAAAAAGAATATCCAGTAAAAATCGTCGCTTTTGCACCTGGTGTTGTTGATACAAATATGCAAGCGCAAATTCGTGAAACAAATAAAGAAGACTTCATAAATTTAGACCGCTTCATCACACTAAAAGAAGAAGGAAAACTACTGTCACCTGAATACGTTGCGAAAGCAATTCGTAACTTACTAGAAACTGAGAATTTCCCGCAGGGTGAAGTAATTCGAATTGATGAATAACAAAAAGGCGTGCTATTTTAGCACGCCTTTTTGTTCTACTTCTCTAAAAATATAAGTACAGACTCCGCAATTTGCTCATAACCAACTTCTTGATAAATTTTATTCGATGTCGGATTCGCTAGATCAGTATATAACGTAGTCGTCTTGTACCCTTCATCTAACATACGTTGACTAAGTGCCGCTACACAATTAGATGCGTATCCCTTTTTCCTTGCTTCTGTCGGCGTATACACGAAATTAACTGTTATATTATTTTTAGTTGGACGTGTTTTTGCAGCTACAGAAACAAGTTTTCCGTCCACTTCTAGACCAAATAGGCGATGATTAGTAATTAATGTATGTGCAGTTTGTTTCGCTTCTTCTTTTGTAGTAGGAAGCTTCACATCTTCGCAAAATTGATATATCCACTGTTCTATTAATGTTAGCTCATCACTATTTACTTCTCGAAAGACTCCATCTCCGTTCCACTTTTTCTTTACTTGTTTTAATTCATATATACCTTGCTCCATCGCAACAGTAGTTTTCTTATTTTCTAACACTGCAATCTCTTCGGCTAATCTCTGTACAATTTTCTTATTACCGATTAATCCAGGAATATTTGGATATACTTCCGCTAATTTTTTTGCAAGTTCCACGATGTCCTCTTCCACCATTTCAGACGTAGCAACAATAATTTGTTTCTTTTCTTCTGTTTGAAGAAATACAATTACAATTTCTTCCTCTTGTTTTGCTATCCCCATAAATATCGGTTGTTGGACCATTTGTAATACACCTAATATGAGATTATTTTCCTGTTCATTCTTTTCTAAAAATGGTGTAACCGCTTCTTTAAAAGTAAGAATCTCTTCATATACATGTAATTGAATCATCGACAATCTCTTCTCTCTATTTATAGTTTCATTAAGTATTGGCGATTAATTCATTAAATCCTTCTTTTACGATTCAATAATATTCAAAGCTAACATATTCAAATCATTTTCCGCTTGTAAAATTCTCTGTTTTTCCTCTTTAAATCCCTCTTCATCTTTCTGAAATGACTCTTTTCTATTTTTAATCATACGCTCCATTTCACTTTTACTCGGCCCACCGTATACCTTTCTTTTTTGTATAAAAGCTTCCGGCGATATAATTTCTTCCCACTCCTTTTCTAATAAATTTATATTAAATTCTTCTTGTAAGTACATATTCACATCTTTCAAATGTAATTCATGAAGCTCCTTTTTCTGCTCCAATAACATATTTGCAATAGCACTTGCTGCATGATGAGCATGCCGAAATGGAATTTCATAGTTTTTCGTTAACACATCTGCGAAATCTGTAATCGTAATTGCATGTTTATAGGAACGATTTTTCAACGTTTCTTCCTCTACTTTCATCGTTCGAATGACTGCATTCATCATACAAAAAACACGAATTGCCTTTTCAATCCCTTTATATAAATATGGCTGCAAGTCATCTTCCGTATCGACAATATCACCAAATGGTGTATTGTGAATCATTTGAAATACTGTAAATGCTTCTCCTAAAGCACTACTCGTAATTGCACGAGCGTGTTCAATTGAAACCGGATTTCGTTTTTGCGGCATAATACTACTGATTTGTACATATGGCTTCGCAACAGTAATACCGTCATATTCTTTCGTTGCTAATAGTAAGAAGTCATGAATCCATCTGCTTGTATTCGTCATCATTACCATAAGTAGCGAGCTAACTTCTAATAAATAATCCGCTCCCGCAACAGCATCATATGAATTCTCAATTACATTTGTAAATCCAAGTAAATAGGCCACTCGCTCCCGTTTGATTGAGAAACTTGTTGTAGAAAGCGCAGCGGCTCCCATTGGGGACTGATTTAAAAGCTGGTACGTTTTTTTCATGCGTTCTAAATCTCTCTGCATCGTATCATAAATCGCTAACGTATAATGACCAAATGTTGTTGGCTGCGCTGGTTGTGTATGTGTATAAGCTGGCATAATCGTTTCCTTATGATCAGCAGCAAGTTGCAATATACTCTCTTGCAATAACAAATGATGTTCCATTAATCGTAATACATACCGCCTTAAACTCATGCGATACATCGTTACACCCATATCATTTCTACTTCTACCAATATGCATATTACTTACAAAATCGCTTTTTGCTTCTTGAGAAATTAAATGTTCCACTAAAAAAAAGAGATCTTCATGCTGCTCTGTATAGAGCAATTGCTCTTTTGGAATTCCCTCTACCTTTTTTAATGCTTGTAGTATAACTTTGGCTTCTTCCTTTTTCATTAAATTTTCTTCCATCAGCATCGTAATATGCGCTTTATGCACTTGAAACATATCTTTCAATAAGTAATTTCTTTGAAAATGAAATACATGTTGTAATACACAATCCACGTATGTTTTCCCAGGGAAATCAGCGCCTTCACTCTTTATAAACTCTTCCTTACTTTGTTTCATCACCTTTTCCCCTTTCACCTAAGTATTACTACCCATCATACCCAGAGATAGGAAAAAAGTGCTTGTATATAAAAATAAACTCGATGCAGAAAGCACCGAGTTTACTTAATAAAAGTCGCATCATACTTATCACTTTGCAACACTTGGAAATGTAAATTTGCTAAATGTTTCCGTATTTCTGCACTGTCGTCCTCATTTAAATTATTTGCTAAGAACACTATTTCTGTACAGTTCCCCCGTTTATCCATCGCATAAACTGCTTTTGTAACTGTCCATGGCGTATAACCATTTTTTTGCCCTGCATGTCTAAATGTTTTACGGTATTTCTTAGCGCTCATATCAGTTTCAACGATATTCGCCCATACTTTTTCTTCTGCCTCTGTCAGCCCACCCTTATGATTTGCCTTTTGAAGCAGTACCATATAATCGTTTGCAGAAGCAGCTGGCAATCGATCTGACCAAATTTTATCGTAACGCTCCTCTAAATAAAGGGGAATTTCCTTCTGTAATAATGGTCCCTTCTTTTTTAAGCGCTCATGAATAATCATCGCATATTGACGATATTGCTCTTGAGACATTTCTTTTAACTTTTTCTCTATTTTATATTTCGGAACGTGTAATTCTTTATGCAAATATCCTGGAATGTATAAAGATGAAACGATTGGAAATAGCGGCTGATGTGCTGGAAGTGATAAACTTTGTAAATTCCGATTAATATTATCTAACCCTAACAATTCCATTAAATATTCAGCATTCGCATTTGAACTAAATTTAACCATTCCTTTCGCCACTTCTTCTAAAGAAACCGCTCCTTCAGTTATCTTGCCTGTCTTCTCCAAATACCTTTGCCATCTATCTTGCGCACCACCATCTGTATTCGGTACATAATACCGATTCACATCATTTATGGAAACGAAACTAGACGAATCAATTTTCCCTTCCGTAACTTGTTTCGTATATTCAAGCGCCA
This sequence comes from Bacillus tropicus, assembly GCF_001884035.1. Classification (GTDB taxonomy): domain Bacteria; phylum Bacillota; class Bacilli; order Bacillales; family Bacillaceae_G; genus Bacillus_A; species Bacillus_A tropicus. Next base: position 34,848 of record NZ_MACG01000018.1, on the reverse strand, counting down.
CAATTAACTTCATTGTACTAGCAACTGGCAATACAACGTTAGGATTGACAGAATAAACAACTTTATCATTTCTCTTTACTAGAAGCGCACTATTTTTTTCATCTTTATGTTCTTCAATAAAGGATGCGATATACTGCGCATCATCATTATTCGAACTCCACACTTTTTTCACTAAAAAGTTACCCGATATTAGCAAAACGAAAATACCCACAATCACTGCGCATACTATAGTTTTTTTCAAGTAAAATTCCTCTCCTATTGTGTAACTCTTCTCTATCTATCTCTTACAAACAAAATAATGGAGATGATTATTTTAGTAATCATCTCCATTATTTTAACTTGTATTCTCCCATTATGTCTACGTCATAATTTTAACGAAATCTTCGAGGAATTTTTTATAATGTAACGACCAACCAATTCGCACCCAATTCTTTAATGCTTTCGAGTCAGGTTGAGGACGGAAATCTGCAATACTTTCCCCTTTTGCAATTCCAACTGTATCTACATCGACTCGGCGATATACATAATCCAAAATAGACGGATTTGCCGCAACCATCATTGTAACGACGTCATGTACTGGACTACCTGTTATTTTCGGGTTTAACTTTTTATATGCTTTATAATAATACGTAAATATCGGCTCGAATAACTTATTGAAACTCGTTTTAGAGTGTTTTGTAATATATTTTACCATTTCCGGCGTAATAATCGCTTCAGATGTAACGTTAAGTGGCACTAATGTCACATTCTTGGCATTTTGCATAACTAATTGTGACGCAATCGGATCACCATGAAAATTCGCCTCTGCGACTGGTGTCACATTGCCGGGCATTAAAAAAGCACCGCCCATTATATAATACTCTTTCACATATTTCATCATCGGCTTTTCTAAAATAAATGCTGTCGCTAGTGTCGTTGACCTACCAGCATCCACAATGATTAATTCTCCTTTATACTTTTCTAGAATATCAAAAAAAGCACAAAAAGGTTTTATATTTGGCGAAAAAGCTTTTGGAGGTTTAATCGGTCCTAAACCGTCTGCCCCATGAATTTCTGGATAATACGTTGTAACATCTCCGGATAAAGGGATTTTTGCACCATTAATAACAGGTATATCTTCCCTTCCTGCCATTTGCAATAAATATGCCGCATTACTTGTCGCCTTTTCTTGCGTTACATTTCCATATCCAGTTACTACACCAACAATATCAATATCAGGATGTAACAATCCATACATTATTGCCAAAGAGTCATCAATTCCCGGGTCTCCTAAAAACAATACTTTTTTCATCACCCTCAACTCCATCCCCTCAATTGTTATTAATTTATGAATATTCACAGGATTACAGAATAAAAAGAACAAATTCATACGAAAAAACGCAGTCCTCTAAGGACTACGTTTTCCCACTACCCTATACTGTTTTCTTTACAGCACTCATGCTTCCAACAATATAAGCGATAAACGCAAAACAAATTGGGAAGACAACTGTATGTATACCGAACGGATTTGGATAGAAAAGATGGATACACATATATGAGCTTACCCCAACTAAAATAGACGCAAGCGCTCCTGTTGCATTTCCTTTCCTCCAATATAACCCTAATACGATCGGCCAAATGAATGCTGCTTCTAATCCACCGAAAGAAAATAAATTTAACCATATTAAAAAATCAGGTGGTTTAATTGCTGCTGCATAAACGAGCAGTCCTACGATAGCAGTAATCCATAAACTTCCTTTTCTAATCGTACTATCTGCCGCATCTTTGTTTATGTAATTTACGTATATATCTTTAATGATTGATGAACTTACAAGTAACAATAGCGAGTTTACTGTAGACATAATCGCTGCCATTGGTGCAGCTAAGAAAACTCCAGCTAACCAAGGTGGCAACACTTCCATCGCGAGTAGCGGCATTACTTTATCTGGTACCGTTATACCCGGAAGTACGACTCGTGCGAACACACCCGTTAAATGCATACCAATCATTATTGTACCCACAACAATCGTCCCAATTATTAACGCTTGATGCATCGCTTTTGAATTTTTATAAGACATGGCGCGCACACTAATTTGCGGTAAACCGACAACACCAATTCCAATTAAAATCCAAAATGATGTCACATATGTTTTCGTTAAACTACCATCCGCGCCGAATGGTGTAATTAAATTCGGATTGATTTGAACAAGTTCCTGCATAATCTTTTCAATTCCACCACCGGCAATGACAGTAGCAATTAAAATGATCGTCGTTCCAACTAACATAATGATACCTAATAACGTATCTGATAAAGCAACTGCACGAAATCCACCAATTAATACGTACACAAGTACAGAAAAAGTAAATAAAAATAGTGCTGTTGTATAAGAGAGACCCGTTAGTGACTCAATTAATCGGCCACCGCCGACCCACTGGGCTACTGTTGCTGAAAATAAAAAGATAATAATACATAACGCAGAAAGTATTACAACTGCTTTATTATTATATCTTCCCTTTAAATAATCGATAAGAGTAATGGCCTCCATCTTCCTAGCGATAATTGCAAACTTTTTACCAATAACCGTTAAAACGATATACCCTGTTACAACTTGAATCGCAGATAACAATACCCATCCAAGCCCCATATTGTATGCTATACCAGGGCCACCAATGAAGCTACTAGCGCTACCGTACGTAGCAATCATTGTCATTGCTAATAATAAACCGCCAAGCTCACGCCCACCAAGAAAATACTCTTGCAAAAATTTATTATGAGCAGTCGCTTGCACGCGTCTCGAAGCATACACACCAATTAAAAATACAACGATAAACGAAATTATCATTGGAATGATTACATACCAATTCATCTATTATTCCTCACTTTTTTCTTCCTCATCGAGTGAAATATCTTGAAATACAAAACGAACAACTAAACTAAGTAAAATAACCATAACGATAAATCCAACGATACAGCTATAAAAAAACCATGCTGGAAAACCGAAGACATATGTATATTCACTAGGATTTTTACTACCAAGCCCATAAGCAAATCCGTACCATATTATAAAATTAATAATAGCGAGTCCAAGACCAATTAACGCTTCTCTATGGGCGATTCGAAAGCGTGGATCATCATGATAATTCTTCATTTTTCTCCCTCCTCTCACGATGTATTATTGTACCATTGTTCTTCTAGTTTTTCCTACTAGAAAGCAAAAACAAGCAGGATTTTTTATAATCATGTAGAAGATTCTCTTACATTACATATTTTTTACAATTGTAACACAAATGAAATTTGAATTTTCAGTATTTGTTAATTATGATTTTAATTAGAGGCTTTCCATCTAGTTTCCACATCCTTGATTTCGGAATAAACGCCGTCTCGTACTGCGTTTACATTATATTTTCAAGGGGGTTATACAATGAGTCAACTAGCTGTAAATCTTCATGAAAAGGTAGAAAAGTTTCTTCAAGGTACAAAAAAGTTATATGTGAATGGATCTTTCATTGAAAGCGCTTCCGGTAAAACATTTAACACACCTAACCCAGCAACTGGCGAAACACTTGCCGTCGTTTCTGAAGCTGGTCGCGAAGATATCCATAAAGCTGTAGTTGCAGCTCGCATGGCTTTTGACGAAGGTCCTTGGTCTCGCATGAGCACAGCTGAGCGAAGCCGGCTTATGTACAAGTTAGCTGATTTAATGGAAGAACATAAAGAAGAGCTTGCACAGCTTGAAACGTTAGATAACGGAAAGCCAATCCGTGAAACAATGGCAGCAGACATACCACTCGCAATTGAACATATGCGCTATTATGCCGGCTGGGCGACGAAAATCGTTGGTCAAACAATCCCTGTTTCCGGTGATTACTTTAACTATACACGCCATGAAGCTGTTGGTGTCGTTGGTCAAATTATCCCTTGGAACTTCCCGCTTCTTATGGCAATGTGGAAAATGGGAGCAGCGCTTGCTACAGGATGTACAATCGTATTAAAACCTGCAGAACAAACTCCACTATCTGCTCTATACTTAGCTGAATTAATTGAAGAAGCTGGATTCCCGAAAGGTGTTATTAATATCGTTCCTGGATTCGGTGAATCAGCTGGACAAGCTCTCGTTAATCATCCACTCGTTGATAAAATTGCATTTACCGGTTCTACTCCAGTCGGTAAACAAATTATGCGACAAGCATCTGAAACATTAAAACGTGTTACTTTAGAGCTTGGTGGTAAATCACCAAACATTATTTTACCAGATGCCGACTTATCTCGTGCAATTCCTGGTGCACTTTCTGGTGTTATGTTTAACCAAGGACAAGTATGCTCTGCTGGATCACGCCTATTTGTTCCGAAGAAAATGTATGATAATGTCATGGCTGATCTCGTCCTCTATTCTAAAAAACTAAATCAAGGTGTCGGTCTTAACCCTGAAACAACAATCGGCCCTCTCGTTTCTGAAGAACAACAAAAACGTGTAATGGGCTACATTGAAAAAGGAATTGAAGAAGGTGCTGAAGTACTTTGCGGAGGAAGTAACCCATTCGATCAAGGCTACTTCGTTGCCCCTACCGTATTCGCTGACGTTAATGATGAAATGACGATCGCAAAAGAAGAAATTTTCGGTCCAGTTATTTCTGCAATACCGTTTAACGATATTGATGAAGTAATTGAACGTGCAAATAAATCACAATTCGGCTTAGCGGCTGGTGTGTGGACAGAAAATGTTAAAACAGCTCACTATGTTGCAAGTAAAGTACGTGCTGGTACTGTATGGGTAAACTGTTATAACGTCTTTGATGCAGCATCTCCATTTGGAGGATTTAAACAATCTGGTCTTGGTCGTGAAATGGGATCTTATGCATTAAATAACTATACAGAAGTGAAGAGCGTTTGGCTTAACTTAAATTAATGAGAAAGAACCTGACCTATACGGTCAGGTTCTTTTCATTATGTATTCCTTTAAACTTGCAGTCCTCCGCTCACATTTAATACTTCTCCTGTAATATAGGATGCGTATTCTGATGCTAAAAAGGCTGCTGCATTCGCAATATCTTCTGGGGTTCCAATTCTACCAACTGGAATCGCACCAACCATCTTTTCTTTCACTTTATCTGGTATCGTTTTTGTCATATCTGTATCCATAAACCCTGGACAAATCGCATTACACGTAATACCGAAACTCCCAACTTCTTTCGCTGCCGTTTTCGTTAAACCTACAACGCCTGCCTTCGTAGCCGCATAATTTGCTTGACCTATGTTTCCTTCCCTACTAATTGAAGATATATTAATAATGCGTCCATACCCTTGTTGTCTCATGTAAAGAAGCGCTGGTTGCATACAATAAAAAACACCAGTTAAGTTCACTTGTAATACTTGTTCCCAAGCAGACTTCTCCATTTTATGTAACATTGCATCTCTTGTAATCCCAGCGTTATTCACCAAAATATGTAATGTACCGAATTTTTGAACTGCATATTCAATCAACGATTTCGCTTCATTTTGATTACTCACATCACATCGATATGAGCACACTTCATATCCTTCGTCCGATAACTCACGTGTCGTTTTTTGTAGCTTCTCTTCATTTACATCGCTAATTAATACTTTCGCCCCTAGTTTTGCATACACCCTTGCAATCTCTCTTCCAATTCCCTGTGCAGCTCCTGTTACAACAGCTGTTTTCCCATTTAAAAACTCCATTCCTATCCCCCATTTCTATTACTTATACTGTATATTTCGGCTTTTTACTTTCCAATTCCTCTTTGTATAAAAAAGTCTATTTGTGTCAAACTAACTTTGCAACGTCGCATAGAGTACAAGGAGATTGTGTCGAATGAACAAAAAAAATTTCAAACAAAACAAAGCTACTGATGGCATTGATGTAGAGTTCTCTCGTGAACTTGCCGATCACAATGACTTAGAAGCAAACGCACGTGCAAATGCCGCTGATGCACGTCAAAAACGCCAGTCAACTGAAAAATAAGGTACATCACAACCTTATTCTTTTCAACAGGGACCTACTACCCAATAAAATAAACCGAGAGACATCTCTCGGTTTATTTTCTATATTTTTTTATATAATGTGCCAAAGTAAGTAGTGGATATATATGGGCATAGCTATGGTAACGAATATAAAACCCACCTGGTAAACCTGTTCCAGTAGGATATTTTTCATTCACATAAGGATTCGCAAGCAAATATGAAATACCTTTTCGAATAATTGGCGTTTCTTTATCATAGTAAGAAATGAGAGCATCAAGCGCCCATGCTGTTTGGGATGGTGTACTAAATGGTAAAGTAATGAACCTTTTCTCCACACTACTTTGGCATGATTCTCCCCATCCACCATCTTCATGCTGTATATGTTCAAGCCATAAAGCTGCACGTTTTAATGATGGATTGCTAGATGGAATTCTAAATGACCGTAAACCTGTCATAACAGCCCACGTACCATATATATAACAAATCCCCCATTTCCCATACCATGATCCATTCTCCTCTTGTACATTCATTAACCAATTTATCGCACTTTGTTTTTGTTTCTCAGGTAATTCATTTTGCGCGTATGTCCCGAAAAACTCTAACACCCTCCCTGTAATATCTGGTGTAGAAGGATCTGTAATCATATCACTTGCATTTTCAATTGGTAATTTTGCTAATATATTGCTCGTCACACCTTTTTCAAACGCTCCCCAGCCCCCATCATTATTTTGTAATCCTTTAACCCAATTAATCCCTTTCTGCCAAGCATGATCTACCTTTTCGTTTCCTCTACTCCTTGCCAACACTCTTAGTACAGCTGTTGTATCATCAACATCTGGAACTGTCGTATTTACATCCGAAAAGCCCCAACCACCTGGAGTAAGCGCCGGAGCATGTATGCTCCAATCAACTTTTTTTGTATGTTGTTTTTTTAATAAATATGCTGTTGCATTTTGAAGCATTTTATTATCTCTCGGAACGTGGGCTTCTTGTAACGCATAGCTAAGTAAGGCCGTATCCCATACAGTTGAGGGAGAGTTTTGCACATGATTTCCGCTTTCCATCTTCCATATATAAGATGTTATCCCAGCTATAGCCTTTTGAATCATTGATGATTGAAGAGAATGCCCTAACGCAAGTAAAGCATAAATCATATAAAACGAGGCAGTTGCGTAACTATATAACGTTCCATTTTCATCAATACGCTCTTTCATAAATCGTTCGACTTCCTCATACCCTTTATGATGTAACGAGAGTGGATACGAGATAATTTGTTTTACATCACTTAATAACGTTTGAAACAACGGAGACCGCTCCTCCCGAAACCATTCTCCGCCCCCGCCTGCAATGTGATTTAAATTTGGCAATAACTTTTTCCCTACTCGAAACCTTTTATTTAAACAGAGCATCATCGGAATTAAATGGATACGTGCTGAGCTACTCAATTCAAATATACTGAGGGGGGAATCATTCTGTAGAAACATGATTGGTGTTGGTAAATGGAAGAGTGAAGGATATTCATATTCTCCATGAATTGCTAACAAAAACTTCGTCATAAAATGAGCACGCGCCACGCCTCCGCGTTCCTTAATAAAATTTTCCACTCGCTTCATATTCGCATCTTCTTTTGTATATTTTCCTGATGCAAGTAAGGCGGCATAAGATTGAATGGTAGCTGATAAATTACCTCCCACTTCATCTTCATACAATTTCCATGTTCCTTCATTTGTTTGAAGTGATGCTAATCTTTTTACAAACGGTTCTATCTCTTTATCTCTACCTAATAATTTTAATAAAAAAATCATATGGCAATCTGTTAATGGAGCTCCTTCAAAACAAAACCGCCACGTACCATCTTGCCGTTGCATCGATTGAAGTGCAGTTGCTCTTCTCGCTATTTCTTCATTCGCTTTTTCATATAATAACAAATTACTCACCCACCCTTTCGAAATCCGTATAACGATATTCAAGAAGGTAGCTGAATATGTATGAATACAAAGAAAAGCAGAACATATAAAATGTTCTGCTCATAAACAATATCCTACTCCGACAATAATCCCTAATAAAGCACCAACTACTACTTCATACGGTGTATGCCCGACAAGTTCATTTAACTTCTTATATTCTGTTTGTCTACCGTGAAAAAACTCATTCAATATTTTCGCCTGTTTACTTACTGCAAGCCTTACTCCTGAAGCGTCATACATAACTATAATGGCAAAAATAGCAGCAATGGCAAACATGGAACTTTCCACGCCTTCCACAACGCCAACACCTGTCGCAAGTGCTGTAACAGTTGAAGCATGAGAACTTGGCATCCCACCTGAAGCGAAAAACTTTGCAAAATCAAATTCACCCGTTTTAAATAATTTAAAGACTACTTTCGTTAATTGTGCTAAAAACCATGAAATTACAGCGGCCATAAGCGGATCGTTATGTAAAATCGTTTCCACGTTCTCAGCTCCCTACTAGCTATAATGGAAATCCTATAGTATCAGTATAAAGAAAAATGCGTAGAAAATACTACGCATTATGATACTTTTGCTGATTTATTTTTTATAAATTTCGGTTGTTTCTGCACCAAGAACTTTGTTTTTGCCACCGAGAATACAAATAATGCAACCCATATACAGAAAAATGCAATCATATGAGTAGATGTGAAATGTTCACCAAATACGAATACACCTAAAATCAAACTAATTGTTGGTGCAATATATTGTAAAAACCCTACCATATAAAGCGGAATAAGTTGGGCTCCTTTTGCAAAATAAAAAAGTGGCAATGCTGTAACAATGCCCGCCCCTATTAATAGTAATGTCGATAACATTGAGATTGAGCCAAATGAGCCGAAACCATGTACTCCTGTCATTACTAGATAAATAATCGCAAACGGCGTCACTAACATCGTTTCCATCGTAAGTCCAATTGTCGCATCATAGTTTAACAATTTTTTCGTTAATCCATATAATCCAAATGAAAGGGCAAGTGATAAAGAAACCCACGGGATAGCCCCGAAACGTACTGTTAAAATGATAACCCCTACCCCAGCCAAACCAACTGCAACGTATTGCCAAAAGTTTAACTTTTCCTTTAAAACCACTGTACCAAGTAAAATACTAATAAGCGGATTAATATAATAGCCAAGACTTGCTTCAATAACATGATTATGATTAACGGCCCATATGTAAACAAACCAGTTTCCGCTAATCAAGACAGAAGCTATTGTTAATGACATTAATAATTTAGGTCGTTTAAAAAGATTCACGAACTCCCCAATAAACTGACGAAATCTCTTCGTAACACCTAATACGATTAACATAAACACGAACGCCCAAACGATGCGGTGTGCTAATATTTCATCTGCTGGAACTTCCTCAACCCATTTCCAATAGATTGGTAGTATTCCCCACATCGTATACGCACCAGCCGCATATATAATCCCTTTTTTTTGCTCTGCTGTTTGACTCCCCATCTTCCTTTTTCTCCTCTTCTCATTTTTTCTCCATTATACGGTCTCACATGCTCACTTTACCAATAATCAATCTGCATTTCTTTCGACATTTCTCATACAACGAATAATAAACATACCGTTATTACAATAAGTAACGGTATGCCGAAAACAAATTTCTTTTTATGAGTTTTATGGTGAAACATATACATACCGATCCAAGCACCAATTGCGCCCCCAGCTGCCGCTGATAAAAACAACGTACTTTCTGGCGTTCTCCACTGTTTCTTCTTCGCTTTTCGTTTATCAAGCCCCATAAGGCTAAAAGCTATAACGTTAATCATAATAAAATAAATCCATTTCATCGCTTTCGCTCCCTATGAAAAATTCGCTTAATGGTAACATGAAAAAACGATGGAAACAACTGAAGATCACTTTTTATCAAACTAGTTTAATTCGTTACCTTCATATTTACATAACCAACTAAAATCGCAGTTAGAGCGATTAAATAGAACGATGTTATGAGCAGAACTTTATATTTCATTCCCTTCACCCACTACCATATCATCGTAAAAACTTCTCTCAATCTCTTTTTCATCAAAATGAAGAACTACAATTAGTCCTACATATAAAGAAACGAAATTTAAAAACCATTCCCCATTATCATCTTTCTTAGCTAAACATTTAAATATCTCTTGAAATTGCATACGCTCATCTGTCGCAACAACCGGTCGCACGCCAAAATATTTCAATACAAGATGTAGGTTTAGCTGCACCGATAATGATAAAATATACTTTAATAGCTCCGTATAATAAGCAACATTTTTTTGACTATATAACTTCACAAGCTCTTGATGTAAAGTAGAAATCGATAATTCTTCTTTAGTCACTTTTGTTGCTTCTATCATTTCAATCATCTTTTTCATATCCATTACATTTACCCCTCCAGTTACAAAACAAAAGTCAAAGTGTATTTATTTTATAATCAGCAATAATTGAGTATTTCTCGTCTCTCTTTCTTCTTCACTTACTAAGTCATACTTTTTTAAAAGATGAAATACATCATTTAACATTTCTTGTGAGTGATTACCTTGTAAAAAATTTTTTAACCCTTTAAAAATCTCTTCAGATAAAAAACTCTTTTGACTTTCAAGTTTATTCCTTACATCTTCAATAGAATGATCGATATTACACGCCATAAAAAATTCCTCCTCTATCCTTTATAAATAATATCTTCTGCTAACGATGTAAACACTTCTCCAACAAGGGAATCTTCATCATATACAGATGAACCGCTATTTTCTTCACGTTTTGCAAAAGGTACTTGTGCGATTACTTCTGTTTGTAATTGTTCTGCTAACATTTCGCCGCCGCCTTTTCCAAACAGATAATTTTTCGATCCATCTTGTTCTTCATAATAAGCCATGTTTTCCACAATACCTAAAATCTCGTGTTTCGTATGTTTTGCCATTACGCCTACTCTAGATGCTACGAATGATGCTACATTATGTGGTGTTGTAACAATAATTTCTTTCGCCTGCGGAATCATTGCTGCAACATCAATGGCAACATCTCCTGTACCAGGTGGTAAATCAAGCAGTAAATAATCTAATTCTCCCCAGTGCGTATTCGCAAGAAAATTTTGAATCCATTTATTTAACATCGGTCCGCGCCACATAACCGGATTATTTCCTTCTGTAAAAAATCCCATCGACATGATTTTAACACCGTGACTAATAACTGGAATTGCTGTTTGATCAATCATCGTTGGTTTTTGATTCGTTTCCATCATAGCTGGAATGCTAAAACCATATATATCTGCATCTAATATCCCCACTTTTTTGCCCATACGAGCTAAAGCCGTTGCAAGATTAATTGTTACAGTTGATTTTCCGACTCCACCTTTTCCGCTCGTTACAGTAATAAATCGTACCCCTGAATCAGGACGAAGCATGCTCGGCATACCAGTTTCTGTTCTACTATTTTTCTTTAACTTTTCTGTTAGCGCAGCTCGTTCTTCTTGTGTCATAGAACCAAACGTCAAATCTACTTTAGATGCACCAATTGCCTGCAGAGACTCTTCTACATCTTGTTGAATTTTTGCTTTTAACGGACACCCTTGAATCGTTAGCACTACTTCAAGTTTAACCTCTGTTCCATTCATTTGTATATTTCTAACCATGTTTAACTCTACAATACTTTTGTGTAATTCTGGATCCTCTACATGCTTTAATGCGTTCATTATTTGTTCTTGAGTAATCATAGAACTCATCCCTTCTCGTATTCGAATTTATCCGACTTTAACTAATAATCAGTGGGGGATGAAGAAAACCCCCACTGATTAAAGTTTCACTTTATATACAACATCTTCTTGCCGTTGCAAGAAACACTTATTATCCACCACTAACAGGCGGGATGAATGCGACGATATCTCCAGCTTTTATCATCTCTTTATTCGTTACAAACTCTTCATTAACAGCCACCATCACTTTATCAAGCGATTGTAAACCATAGCTTGCTTTGAGCCATTCTTTTAATTGCTGCACTGTCATTTCTTGTTTTTCTGAAATTACGAATCTATCTAATCCGACTTCCTCACGTAAATTTGCAAATAGTAAAATTGTAATCATTTTCTCATTCTTCCTTCTTCGGTTTTCCTGCTGGATATGATGTATTTTCAAGTTGATCTCCAATCCACATCGTCCCATCTTCCCAAAACTCTTTTTTCCATATTGGGACGATTCGCTTTATACGTTCAATTGCGTATTCATTCGCTTCATAAGCTACTTTACGATGGGGTGATGAAACTGCAATGACTACCGCAATATCCATTATTTCTAGCCGTCCTACTCGGTGCGTAATTGCTATTTTTGCGTCCGGCCACTTTTCATTTATTTCTTCCCCAATTCTCGTAAGCTGTTTTACTGCCATCGGTTTATATGCTTCATACTCTAAATAAAGCGTTCGTTTTCCTTTTGTTAATTCTCTCACCGTACCAATAAATGTTGTAGTTGCACCTGCTTCTCTTCTTGCAACCTTATTCGTTACTTCTTCAACTACAATCGGTATATCTACAATTTCAAATAGCGCTTGTCTCATTAGAACCACCTCTCACTTTACAAAATGTCCAAGGCCATTCACTACCTTCGTTATCTTCCAGCAAGAGAATGTCTACGAACATACCTTTTTTATAACCTCTCGTACCACCTGGAAGTACAATAAATATATTTGTCTCTGCTAGAGAAGAAACTGAGCTAGATTTATCAAACCCTGACGGATAAGCAATTAACTGACCTTCGTTATATGTCAGTTTTGCTCGTACAAATCTTGTAAATGGATTTGGCTTTAGAAAGTCTTCTCCTAATAACGCTTTTTCTCTCTTTAAATGTGCTTTTTCACTAAACATATACGTCCGAATACACGGTCTTACAAATAATTCAAACCCTACATAACAAGCAGATGGATTTCCTGATAAACCAAATAATAACTTGCCATTTAATTGTGCTACAGTCGTAACACTTCCTGGCCTCATTGCAACTTTATTGAAAAGAACTGATGCACCTAACTTTTCATATATAGCTGGTAAATAATCGTAATCCCCTACTGATACACCGCCTGTTGTAATGAGCATATCTACTTGGCCAAGCGCTTCTTTTACAGCTTTGAAACATGTATGAAAATCATCGCTAAACTTCCCAAAATATTTTACTCTTCCGCCCGCTCTTCGAATTTGAGACAATATCATATACGTATTACTGTTTCGGATTTTCCCTGGCTGTAATGAATCGTTTACGTCCAGTAATTCACTTCCAGTCGCTAATAGTCCAATTACAGGCTTTCTCGCCACCGGTACCTCGCTATACCCAAACGTAGCAAGAAGAGCTGAAATGCCTGGATGAATGTATGACCCTTTCTTTGCAAGAACCGTTCCTTTACAAGCATCTTCGCCTTGAAAAGAAATATTGTCGCCCGTTTTGAATGATCGCTTCACTTCCATATATTTGTTGCCATCCTCCTCATATTGACGAGTTAGCTCTAACATAACAACCACATCACACCCATTCGGAATTTGCGCTCCTGTCATAATTCGAACTGCTTGAAATGGACCTACTTTCTCATCGAATAGCGATCCTGCACCGATTTCACCCACTACTTCAAATACAATTGGCATTTCATAACTTGCTAAATTCGTATCTTCTGCTCGAATAGCAAATCCGTCATACGGCGAACGATTGAATGAAGGCACATCATGGTCGGCTACTAAATCCTCTGCTAATACACGTCCGTAAGCTAATTCAATAGGTAGTAGCTCCTTTAAGCCGTTATGAGCATATCTCATTACTTTACGAACAGCTTCTTCAACCGTAATTGGCACTCTTCTTTCCATTATTAACAACCCTTTCTATTAACCGAATACACGATAATATAATTGTTTCGCTTTCGAAATATCATTTGTACCATGAATGAAAACACGACCATCTTGAAAAATAACGACGCGATAATTGTCTAGTTGGCAAGATAGTAAATACGGATTCCGATCTACTTTCCCAAGTTTTTTTAATACTGTTTCTATATCATCAAAATTGTACTTTCTATTTTCTACTGGTCTAATTTGAACTGTATTTCTTCCGCATAAAGCAGCTACCTTCGTTTGGTTTTCGTATGATAAATAAGGGTAAATGCGATTCAAACCGCACGAAGGGCAATCGTCTGTCTTGATTTTTCCTAGTTTTATAAAATGGTTTTGATTACTCCATATATCAAACATGAAAAATGTTTTTCTAATTGCTGCAAAATCTTCTACTAAAATTTTGAGTGCTTCTGCCACTTGATATGCTGCGACGATTTGAACGGTCGGGCTAATTATTCCAGCTGTATCACACGTCACACCTATAACTGGAATGTTCTTCAGCACACAATGTAAACACGGTGTCTCTTGCGGAATAATTGTATAACTCATACCGTACGAGCCAACGCAAGAACCATATATCCACGGGATATTATGTTTTTGTGATAAGTCATTTATTATAAATCGGATATCGAAATTATCTGTTGCATCCATTATTACATCGACATTTTCTAATAGCCCTTTCAAGTTTTCTACACATGCATCCATTACGAAGGCATGTATTTGTACTTCCGAATTAAGTTTTTCTAGTCGATTTTTAGCAGCGATTGCTTTTGGCAATTTCTCTCTTGCATCTTGCTCACAGTACAATTGTTGTCTTTGTAAATTACTCCATTCAACGTAATCACGATCTATAATCGTCAACTTGCCAATACCTGCACGTACGAAACTTTCGGCACTTGCACTTCCTAATGCACCTGCTCCTACAATTAACACATGTTTATTTCGAATTTTTTCTTGCCCTCTATTCCCAATTGGTTTGAACAACTGTTGTCGTGAATACCGATCAGCCATTACATACCCTTCCTCTCACGAACTCTATTTCATATTAGAATGTTGTTTTTGATAACAAGCAAAGTACGCAAATCCAACAAAGCCAGCTCCTCCAATTACATTTCCGATAAAGACAGGAACAAAATTTCTAGCAAGATCCATCCATGTCAGATGACCTGCAAAAATAACTGCTGAGATGACAAACATATTTGCTACCACTTGCTGAAATCCAATCACTACAAATGCCATAATGGGAATCCAAATTCCGATTATTTTTCCGACAAAATCACTCGTCCCATAAGCGAGCCAAAGCGCCAAACAAACGAGCCAATTACAACCAATTGCTAAAATTAATGTTCTCCCAAATGATTCATGTAACTTTCCTTCTGCTATTGCTACCGTTTTATTTAAATAATCTCCCTCTGTTAATCCGCCAAGATGACCGAAACAATACGCTACGAAAATAGCTCCTACAAAATTCATGAAAGTAATCCAAATCCAGTTATTTAGCACACTAACCAATGTAATTTTCTTTGCATATAGCGCCATAGACAGTGACATCATATTTCCGGTAATTAATTCTCCTCCCGCTAATACAACGAGCATGAGTCCAACAGGAAAAACCGCTCCTCCTAAAACATTTACTAAACTCCCCCAGCGCTCAGGCAAATTACCTAAAACGCGAATGTTAAGTAAAAAACCGAGCGAAATAAACGCTCCTCCTAAAAAACCGAGAATAAGCATTGCTGGCAAGGTCTGACTTACTTTTTGAACACCGGCCTCAATTACAAGCTCAGCAATTTGTTCCGGTTTATGAAATGCCATTACTAATTCCTCCATTTTCTCCAAATAAAAAAGCAGCTTCAAAAAACCTCATCAAAATAAAGGTTTTTGAATGCTGCTTAATTTCTCTGCACATCTTTTACAGAGATATCAATCATCACTTTTACTATAAAATAGAAAATCTACAACCGTTGCACATTTTCCATTTTGTATATACCTCATCATAGTGTCACTCTTATATATCAACCACCAATATGTGACATTTCAATTTTAGGTATTCTTTTTTTACTTGTATTATTTAAGCGTTCATCTGAATAACGATCTTCTCGGTTGTTCCATATATTGCTTACGATATCTGCTATTTCCTCATCATTGTATTCAGATCGAAGCAGTTCTCTCAAATCATTTCCTTTAGAAGCGAACAAACAAGTATATAACTTTCCTTCTGCAGAAATACGGGCTCTCGTACATGAGGAGCAGAAGGAATCTGTTACTGATGAAATAATACCTATTTCTTCATCACTTCCAATATAATGATAGCGAGTCGCAACCTCACCTGCATAATTCGCTTCTATCCGTTCTAATGGCATAACTTGATGAATCGTATCTACTATTTCTTGTTTAGAGACAACCTCTTTTAAATCCCAACCATTATAATTTCCAACGTCCATATACTCAATAAAACGAAGAATATGCTTGTTTTCCTTAAAGTATTGCGCCATCTGCAAGATGTCCTGTTCGTTTTTCCCCTTTTGAACGACCATGTTTATTTTAATTTTCATACCAACTTCAGCTGCAGCCTGTATTCCTTCCAGAACCCTTTGTATTTTGCTTCTATTACCATTCAAATAGAAAAACCGCTCTTCTTCTAAGGAATCTAAACTAACTGTCACACGTGATAAACCCGCCTTATATAAATCAGGAGCAAACTTTTTAAGTAACGATCCATTGGTTGTTAAACCGATATCCTCCACACCATCTATTTTATTAAGGCGCTCAATAAGCTGCGGAAGACCTCTTCGAAGTAACGGTTCTCCGCCCGTAATTCGTAACTTTCTTACACCTAAAGAAACAAAAATACGTGTTATCCTTTCAATCTCATCAAAAGATAAAATTTTATCATTAGACAAAAACGAATAATCAGGACCAAATATTTCTTCTGGCATACAATAGCGACAGCGAAAATTACAGCGATCAGTAACAGAAATACGTAAATCCTTTAAAGGGCGTTGTAGTTTGTCTAATGTGACAGATTTCATATTTATTGCCTCGCTTTTATTTATTTTATATTTAAAACACGCTCTGGATGCGTATATACATTTAAGGATTGATTCCGAATAAACCCTATTGTTGTAATACCTAATTCTTCAGCCAGCTGCAAAGCTAACTCAGTTGGAGCTGATTTTGAAAGTATAATTTCACAACCAATTTTTGCAACTTTCAATAATATTTCCGAAGAAATACGACCACTAAAAACAATGATTTTATCTTTTATAGAAATATTATTTTTTAAGCAATAACCGTAAATTTTATCTAATGCATTATGTCTACCGATGTCCATTCGACTTAAAATAATGCCATTCACATCACACAAAGATGCATTATGAACGCCGCCTGTATGACGAAATGTCTCTGCAGATTGCTGCATTTCTTTCATTAACCGAAAACAGTCTTCTGCAGCAACCTGTACATGTACGCCATTCATTTTCTTCGCGCTTAGTGCATCATTTGCAAAAACAAACCCTTGTCTACTCATACCACAGCATGAAGTAATGTACCGTTTATTTTGCATTTGTTCGTAATACGGATTCACTTTTTTCGTTGTGACATGTACAAATCCTTCTTTCTCTTGTACCCATATGTCGTCAATATCTTCATACTTCCGAATAATTCCCTCAGATGCTAAAAAGCCTATTACCATGTCTTCTATATATTCTGGAGTACTAACCATTGTAACAAACTCATGTCCGTTCATTTTAATCGTGACTGGAAACTCTGTTACAATGCTGTCCTCTATATGCCTAAACGCCCCTTGTTCATAACGAAAGATTTCTCTTTCTACCTGTATCGGTTTCACGATCAGTATCCTTCTCTCACGTTATATTTTTATCAAAAACAAATACCGAAACTGCAATATCTTCTTCTACTTTCATATCCGAAAACAAATTCACCAATTTCGCTCCAACAAGTTCCTCCAAATGTTCACGGGAATTCGCAGCATACACTTCTTGAATCATTTTCGTTCTAGCCATATGAACCATTTCCGCACCGTCCATCGTACTTGAAATGAATTTCTCAGTAGGTGTTAAGTTTCCGTAAAGAGTTGCAATCGCCATATTTTCAGCAAAAACAGTATGAATTCGTTCTGGCCCTTTTCCGAAAAGTTCCTTTCGAAGTTTTCGGATCATATCATTAAATTCATGTACTTTTTTTGACATACCATTATACCTCCCAAAAAGCCTCATTTTACTTTATTATATATTTTACCAAAATGAGCCTTCTGCCCAAACTATTTCGTACAAACATTTGGGCGAAAAGATTCACTTCGTGAAGGTTACTCGTCATTTAACCCTTTACCCATACCTTTTAAGAAATGAAGCCCAAATCCGATAGCACGGTTAATGTCTGGATCTTTCAATACTTTCATAAGATCGAATACCCCTATTTTTTTATTACTCTCTAGATGTTCATTACCTTCTTCTAGCCCTACTAATAAGCTACCTATAAGCTTTTTCGTAAGTTCCGGATCAAGTTCTGTTAAAGCACCTGCAGCCCCCATCATATTATTAATTAAATTTGTAACAGGCTCACGAGTCACTTGGCCAAGAACAATTTTTGCGATTGGTTCTTTCGCCTTTAGCATAGAATTAGCTGCTTCTAACATGCCAATATCATTCAATTCCCCTACTATATTAAACATTTGATTTAGAGCATCTTCATTATTAGTTAGAAGCTCTTTTAAATCATCTAATTTTTTCTGTTTTATTTCTTCCTCAGTTAATTCTTGTTTTTGAATCATTTTTATAGGTGCAGCCATATTTTTCTCCTCCTACTTATCCGTTAAATGCACATACCCTGGACGTGCCCACTTACGATGTACCTCAATACCAGCTTGAGGATGACGTTTTTTATTACGCGGATTCGCTTTTGGCATCGGATTTTCACCATCAACTTCTAGCACTTCCATACGCACTTTCGTCTGTTTATAAGCAGGTGTGTTCGTACGCGTATCAACCGCAGGACCTGTTAAGAAATTAATTGCTGTTTCATTATCTGTAGAGTTCATCGGTAAATATAACTCATTCGCTTTTACACGATCTGTTACAAGTGCATGTAATTTTAACGCTCCAAACGGAGAGACAAGACGGACTAATGAACCAGTTTTCACTCCACGTTCTTTCGCAAGTGCTGGAGAAACTTCAACGAAAACGCCAGGTACTTTCGTTTGAATACCTGTTGATTTATTTGTCATATTCCCTTCATGGAAGTGCTCAAGCATACGACCATTGTTAATATGAAGGTCGAACTCAGCTGGGAATTCAGCTGGGCGCACCCAGTCAGCAATCGCAAAACGAGCTTTTTTATCTGGGAAGTTAAATCCATCTTGGAAAAGAAGCGGTGTATTCGTTCCATCAAAACTTCCCCAATGGAAACTATTCCATCCTTCCAATACTTCATAGTTTGCTTGTGAGAATAGTGGTGATAAACTGGCCATTTCAGCAAATATTTCACTCGGATGACTATAATTCCAGTTCGCACCTAATTTATTCGCAACTGCCTGCACAATCCACCAGTCCGGTTTTGCATCTCCAAGTGTAGGAAGAACTTGATATAGTCTTTGTACACGGCGTTCTGTATTTGTGAAAGTACCTTCTTTCTCAAGAGATGGCGCTGCTGGTAATACAACATCTGCATATTGAGCAGTTTTAGATAAGAAAACATCTTGTACAACGAAGAAATCAAGGCTCGATAACACTTCATGTACATGGTTCGCATTAGAGTCTACAAGAGCCATATCCTCTCCGACAAGATACATAGCTTTCATTTTCCCTTCGTCAATTGCGTGAAGCATTTCAATATTATTAAGACCTGGTTCACTATTAATTTTCACTCCGTAAGCCATTTCAAATTTCGCACGTTCCATATCGTTCGTAACGTGCTGATATCCTGGAAGCCATCCTGGTAAAGTACCCATATCACAAGCACCTTGTACATTATTATGACCTCGAAGCGGATATGCACCAGCACCTGGACGACGATAATTACCTGTTGCAAGAAGTAAGTTTGAAATCGCAGCGGAAGTATCAGACCCACCTGTATTTTGCGTTACTCCCATACCCCAAAGGATACATGTACCATCTGCATCACGAATCATTTCAGCCATTTGAATAAGTGTTTCTTTTGAAATACCAGTCATTTCTTCTGCGTATTCAAGTGTATATTCTGTAAGACTCTCTTTGAAATCTTCAAAGAAATTTACATTCTCATCAATAAATCGTTGATCGTGCCAGCCTTGATCAATCATATATTTCGTAACAGCCATTAACCATACTTGATCTGTTCCTTGCTTTGGACTAATAAAGACGTCTGAACGCTCTGCCATTTCTGTTTTACGAAGATCAGCCACAATTAATTTTTGTCCATGTAATTTATGCGCACGTTTAATACGTGTAGCTAAAACAGGATGACCTTCTGTCGGATTACATCCTACTATAATAACAAGACCGGATTGTGCGATATCTTTAATCGTTCCAGCGTCTCCGCCCATACCAATTGTACGGAATAATCCGTCTGTCGCTGGTGATTGACAATAACGTGAGCAGTTATCAATATTATTCGTTTCAAATACTTGTCGAGCTAATTTTTGAATCACATAATTGTCTTCATTCGTAATTTTAGATGAAGAAATAAAACCGATAGCATCTTTACCGTACTCTTCTTTGATCGATCCTAATTTACTTGCAACTACATTCAATGCTTCTTCCCATGTTGATTCAACAAACGTTCCATTTTTACGAATTAAAGGTTTCGTAATTCGTTCTTTAGAATTTACGAAATCCCAACCAAATTTTCCTTTTACACAAGTAGAAATTGCGTTAACTGGTGCATCAGAAGAAGGTTGTACTTTAAGAATTTTACGTCCTTTCGTCCACACTTCAAATGAACACCCTACACCACAAAATGTACATACTGTTTTCGTTTTCTTCGTACGAGTATCACGCATGGCCGCTTCCACTTCTGATACCGCAAAAATACCGCTATATCCAGGCTCAACTTCTTTAATTAAATCTACCATCGGTTCAAGAATATCTGGTTTTAATCCCGTCATAAATCCAGCTTCACCGAGCATCGTTTTCTCCATTAAAGCGTTACAAGGACAAATCGTTACACATTGACCACAGCTCACACATGAAGAATCATTAATATTTACGCCTTCATCCCAAATCACTCGTGGGCGTTCCGCTTCCCAGTCTATTGATAACGTCTCATTTACTTGTAAGTTTTGACATACCTCAACACATTGACCGCATGCAATACATTGATTAGGGTCATAGCGATAAAACGGATGCGTCATATCAACTTCACTTACATCTACTTTCGGTTCATAAGGATATTTTTGATGTTCGATTTCCATTAATTCTGCTGTATTATGCAGTTTACAGTTCCCATTGTTGTTGTCACATACTGTACAGTATAATAAATGATTTTCTAATAACCGATCCATCGCCTCTATTTGTGCTTCTTTCGCACGAGTAGAGTTACGTTCAATGTTCATACCTTCTGTCGCTACTGTCGAACAAGAGCGCATTAACTTTCCGTCAACTTCTATAATACAAGTGTCACATGTTTGAATAGGATCTACTTCTGGCACGTAACAAATTTGCGGATGTTCAATCCCGTTCTCGTTCATAACACCCAATATCGTTGAACCGGGCTCCGCTGTATACTTTTTTCCGTCAATTGTAATATGAACCATGTTGTTATTCATGGTCTTTCCCCCTTTTTGAGAATAAAAAAACTCCACCACGAAAATATACGCACCACATTTCGGCACGTTATTATCATGGTGGAGTAGTTTATTAGCACATCTTGCTAAAATACCAATCCATTTATTCATAAATAAAACGATAGATTCATAACAGATCATATCACGATTCCATCTTTAACACTATAATTATAGCGTTAAAGTTAAAAATATACAATATAAAATTTAAACTACGCATATGTCAGCTTGGAACTATCCATAATAACCCATATAAAGTGAAACTTTAATCAGCCCTCCCCCATCGGGATAAAACATAACAAGGAGTAAGCAAACAAATGGGGTCTTTTAATAAATGGATTCGTGGTGAAAAATCTTTTTCTGCACAAGAGCAAGCTGATCACACATTAAATAAATCTATCTCTTCTTCCCTTTCCCTTAATTTAAAGCACTTGTCCAAACTGTTTAACGGTATTCCAGAATTAATAACACGCACTTTTCCATTAAAAAACGGACAGGAAGCTTCACTTATATATATGGAAGGACTTGTAGATAAAACTGTTATTAACGTAAACATTCTTCGTCCTCTCTTATTTAAAGAGTGGAATGAAGACGATTTTTGGGAAGCCTCTGTTTCTATCGGAAATATTAAAAAGATTGAGCAGTGGACAGACATTGAACAATCTCTTTTACACGGCAAAAGTATTTTATTTATAAACGAGCAACTATCCGCTTTAGAGCTTGATACACAAGCGGCACCCAAAAGGAGCATTGAAGAACCTACAACAGAGAGCGCCATAAAAAGCTCACACGAAGGATTTAATGAAGTAGCAAGCGACAGCCTTGCACTTATTCGTCGATATATTCCAAATCGTGAATTGAAAGTAAAGGAATTCACTGTTGGTGAACGAGCTACTTCAAAAGTTTTTTTGCTGTACCTAGCAGACGTTGCAAACGAAGATGTTGTACAAGAGATGGCCTGCCGCATCGAATCAATCAAAGTAGATGCCATTCTTACTACCGGAGAATTAGAAGGATTTGTTGAAGATAATTCCTATACTCTCTTTCCGCAATTATCAATAACTGAGCGCCCTGATACAACAGCACATCATATTCTAGATGGGCGAATTGCTGTTGTTGTAGATCGTTCACCAGGCGTATTAATAGGACCAATGACTTTTTCAGCTTTTTTTCAGACGATAGATGATTACAGTTTCAGACCAATGATTCCATCTTTTATACGATTACTTCGTTTCACTGGATTATTTATTGCAATTTTTGCTCCTGCTCTTTATATTGCTATGATTTCCTTTCATTATGAAGTGATTCCACTTAAATTATTGTTAACGATTGGAGAATCTCGAGCTAAAATTCCTTTTCCTCCTATATTAGAAGCACTTTTGATGGAATTAGTACTTGAAATGCTCCGCGAAGCTGCAGTTCGGCTTCCGGGTCCCGTTGGACAAACCATTGGCGTCGTAGGAGGGATTGTCATCGGACAAGCTGCAGTTCAAGCAGGAATAGTAAGTAATGTCATGGTTATCGTCGTATCTATTACTGCAGTCGCTTCTTTCATCATCCCTAATCTAGAAATGTCTGCAGGAATTCGACTTCTTCGCTTCCCAATGATGATAATTGCCTCTTTATTTGGTGTCATTGGCATTATGGTTGGGATGGCAATCATTATTATTCATATACTTTCTATGGAATCTCTCGGTGTTCCTTATGGTAGTCCGTTTTCTCCGTTATTTGCTTCGGATTTAAAAGATATTCTTATACGTTTACCATGGAAAATAATGAAGAAACGCCCACTATCCCTTAACTTAAAACAAGAGAATCGACAAAGCGATATAGAAGGAACGGAGGAAGAGAAGTGACAAAGCGTGCAAAGAGGGAGATTAGTTTATTTCAATACATTTTAACGATTAGTGGTGTTCAAGTAGGATTCGGTGTACTTACACTGCCACGTGAAGTTGCACAAGGGGCGAATACAGATGGCTGGATGTCTATTATTATTGGATGCGCTATCACTACTTTAGTCAGTCTATGTATTGTAAAAATCATAGAAAAGCATCCTGGATATACTTTACTCGATGTGCTAACTCGTTATCTTGGGAAATGGCTAGGAAGAGTAGTAATGATTTTTTGGATTTTATATGCTGTACTTGCAGCTGTTTCCTTAGTTTTTTCCCTCCTGTATGTTATTCACATTTGGATTTTACCTAGAACTCCAATGTTTTTAATTATGATTTTACTATCTATTCCGATGCTTATGCTCGCATGTAAAGGTGTTCTTATTATAAGTCGCTACGCTGTTTTCACTGTGTTTTTCACACTGTGGATGCCTTTGCTATTGTTTATCCCTCTTAAAGATGGGCATTGGATATACCTTCTCCCTCTTCTTAAAGAGGGCTGGATACCAGTTTTAAACACCGTAAAATCAACTATTATTGCATTTCTTGGATTTGAGTTTGCATTTGTCCTTTATCCTTATTTGAATAACAAATCCTCTGCCAAAAAAGGGATTGTTATCGCAAATTTAATTACACTATTTCTTTATCTTCAAGTCACGTTCGTTTCTTTCGTTTATTTTAGTCCAGACGGTATAACAAAGTTTTTATGGCCCACCCTTTCTCTTGTTACACCATTTCACTTTTCATTTCTTGAACGGTTTGAAATTATCTTTTTATCTTTTTATCTCTTCATTATTTTTGATTCTTGTATTCCTTACATATTTACTGCTTCAGATGGAATCAATCAATTACTTAACAAAAAAGGGAGCTCATTACCTATTTGGTTTTTATTATTCGGGTGTATTTTCGTTCTATTCTTTTATATCCCTTCCTCTTACCAAATAAGTGCGCTGCGAGACTTTTGGGGAACTGCCAGTTATTTTATCGTTTTTCTATTCCCAGTCATATTTCTCTCATACATGACACTTTATCAGCATTGGAAAAGGAGAAAAATTTAAATGAGACGCTTTATTCATTTCACTATACTTTACTTTCTCATAACCTTTTTAACAGGCTGTGGAGATCGGCTAGACTTAGAAAAACAATCGATTTCATTAATTTACGGCTTTGACGCAAAAGCAAAAGGAAAATTAATTGTGTACCACGTAAACCCTATTTTTAATGAAGACGTAGAAAAAAAGTACGAAACACATGAAGCGAAAGTACGTACACCTCGAGAAGCAAAAGCAACGTTTAATAGTTCAAGTGGCGGTTTAGTATCTACAGAAAAGTTACAGCTCATTTTATTTAGCACAAATTTTTTAAAACAAGAAGGGGCTATGCCTTACCTTGATGTTTGGTATCGTGATCCTAAAAACACCGGAAACATGCGTATGGTTGCAGTAGACGGTCCAATTTCTTCAGTTATATATAATAACTTTAAAGATAAGCCTGCCCTTCCCGAGTATTTAACAGATTTAATTAATACGAACAAACTGTACAATCGGACCGTTTTTACGACATTCCATGAATTTCACAGGCAAACTTTTAATAAGGGTATCACACCTGCTATTTCAGAAATAAAAAAAGGTAAAAAAGATGTTATCGTTACCGGTTCCGCGCTATTAACTTCTCGCGGAATTTATAAAATGTCATTAAATCGTTATGAAAGCGCCCTTCTTCTTTTGTTACAAAAGAAAGCGAATACACCGGTTTCGCTTACATTGAAAATCCCTTCTACTTCAGTTGAAAGTAATAGTGATTTAAAAGATACCGATGGCGGCGATTTCGTAACAATAAATGTTCTTAGCATGAATCGTGATATCCATACAGACTATAGCGATAACCACTTCAAATTTAATGTTAAAATGGATTTAAAAATTGCTGTATCTGAACTTACATTCAATATGGATATAGACAAAGATAGAAAGAAATTAACTTCTCTTATTACAAAACAACTAAACAAAGATTTGAACGATTTAATCCACAACATTCAAAAACAGCAGCTTGATCCATTCGGATTTGGTGATTATGTGAGAGCGTTTCAATATAAAGAATGGGAAAAAGTTGAAGACGATTGGCCGAGTGTCTTTTCAAAAGCTAACGTGAAAGTAGCACCTACTATTAAAATTTTAGAAAATGGGATTATTAAATAGCAAAAACACGCTACTTGTTCTTATACGTTTAAAGAACAAGTAGCGTGTTATCATTTCCATTACAAATAGTATTGCAACAGACTATACTCTATTTCCATTTCTAACATTACTATGTTTTTTAGCATATACAAAATATATGAAAACACCTATTATAATCCATGCCACAAAACTAATTAAAGTAAGCTTAGAAAGGTTCAAAGCTAAATATATACAACTTACTATTGAAACGATAGGTAAAAAAGGTACTAGGGGCGCACGGAATGGCCTCTTCATATTAGGGTGTGTCTTTCTTAATACAATGACAGCTATAGATACAAACACAAATGCTGTTATCGTTCCCATATTCACTAAGTTAGCTAGTAAATTCAAATCCACTAATCCCGCTAATAAAGCTGCTAATATACCTGTAACCCACGTATTAAAAAATGGAGTTTGTAAACGTTTATGCACACTTGAAAGTCTTTTTGGTAACAATCCATCTCGACTCATCGAGTAAGATACACGAACAAACGCAAACATAGCTACTAACAGAACTGTTGTTAGCCCTGCTATTGCTCCCACCGATAACAATCCAGCAATTCTATCTTCTCCTACAGTGCGCAACGCATATGCAACCGGATCAGCAACATTTAATTCCGTAAACGGAACCATTCCAGTTAACACAAATGAAACACCTACATATAGAACGGTACAAATGAATAAGGAAACAAGTAACCCAATTGGCACGTTACGTTGTGGACGCTTCACTTCCTCTGCGGCTGTTGCAACTGCATCAAATCCTAAAAAAGCAAAAAATACAGTAGCAGCGCCTCCTACCACACCGTGAAAACCGAACGGTAGAAATGGTTGCCAATTCTCTGGCTTTACATATTGTGTTCCTACAACAATAAATCCTACAATAACAGCCAGCTTAATAATAACCATTATATTATTTATTCGTGCACTTTCTTTTGCACCACGACTTAATAAAAATGTAACAACTAAAATAATGAGAACTGCTGGTAAATCAATAATTCCACCCTTCCCCATACCAGGTGCCGAAGCAAAAATTGTAGGAATGTGAATATTAAATCCTAGTAGCAATGACTGAAAATACGCTGACCATCCTGCTGCTACCGCAGAAGTCGCTAGTAAGTACTCCAACATAACACACCAACCGACTATAAATGCAAAAATCTCACCTAGTGTCATATATGTATATGAATATACACTTCCCGAAACTGGAACTGTAGATGCAAATTCAGCATAGCAGAAAGCTACGCACGCACATACAATGGACGCTAATATAAACGATAATACAATGGCTGGTCCAGCATGTTTTGCCGCTACAATACCTGTTAATACGAAAATTCCTGTACCAATAATTGCTCCAATCCCTAAAAGAGTTAGGTCAATGGCACCTAAAGTTTGATTCAATACTTTTTTCTTTTCTTCATCCATTGTTTTCTTTATTAAAAGACTCATTCATTGAAACCTCTTTTTCAAGTTTATCTCTTACTTATTACAATCTTTATTACTGTTCTGTTTAGAAAATAAAAATATACATGATCCACTCCCCATGAACTAAATAATTTAACAAAAAACAGAAAAATCAATCTCTTTTAACTGTAGTGAATTTTAAAACAATTCATTCGGCAACACACCACTACGAATGCTGAATGAATTTATCATATAATTAATTATATTGTCAACAATAAAATTAATTATATAAGAACGGTTAATTATGTATCGAATGTTATTTTTAAACATAATTATTTTCCTGAAAACATTGTTATTTCCCATATTTATATTTACATCCATTTTTTTATATTGATTTTTATACATTTTTCATTAGATAGCATTTAAGCAACGGCATCAGACCCTTAATTAAATTATTATCTTTAAATAACAATTCGATTAAGGATATGTAACTATTTTAAAGCTAATAAAAAAGCGCAGATTTTCATCTGCACTTTTTTATTCTTCCACTTCAGTTTCTACACTACTATTTTTAAGTTGTTCCTTCTGAGCCTCTTCTTGTAGCTCAGCTGAAATCATCCCATAATAAATTTCTGGATACAATCCAAATATTTGATATACACTTCCTAAAAACGGCATCGGAATCCCTCTTTTCTAAAGTTGTATTGCCACTTTTAAGGATTCCCTTTTCATTCATTATACATTCGTTTTTGGCGTTTCTTCTTCATCATGAACGCTTAATAAATTTTGCCACTTTTTATAAGGCGCACTATTTGGATCTACGTATCCTTTCGCGTACGAACGATCCCATAATTGTTTAATAAACATTTCTTTCTCTTTCTTTGCAACCATATCCGCACCTGTACCGTAATAGTTTTGGAAATATAACTCAATTTCATCAAGGAATAGCCTTAATAACTCATCAGAAGTTTCTTCTAACGTTGGATCATATTTCGCTTCACGATCATACATTAAAATCATATCTAAAATATTATGGACATGCTCTTTACGAAGCCATCTAATATCTTGAGCCCCTAATACAAATGGATGTGTATATAAATGCCCACCTTGTATCATCGCCTTTTCCTGTTCTTCTTCAAATCTGGATAAGATGTTTTCATAAATGAACGGATTATGAAGCAACGCTCTGTGTAATTTATAACTTTCGCTTGAAATATTTTTCCCCATCGACTGAATTAAGAAGCTACGACCAACGCCGTTATATTGGTACACGAACTGGCCATCAACAGCAACTAAACTTATCCAGCGATACATATACGCGTATAGAAGAGCTCGATTACATTTATCATAATCTAACTTCGTTTGCGTTGCATTTAAGTCTGGCATGAATGCCGGTAAGTGCCAATACTTATCTAAATGCGGCGTTAAACTAGATTTTTTACTATTCAACTTATTTACTCGGCGATAGTACGACTGAAAATAATCACCTTTATCATTCATAAATCCATTTGCAATATGTCCAGACGAAAGCTTAGGAAAGTCTTGCAATGACAAACCGTAATGCGCACGATAACAAATGACCTCAAATGGTGAAAAAGCTTCATTTACTGTATCTTTTTCTTTAAACATTTCTTGCATTAATTCCTCTTGCAGTTCTTTCTTTAAAGATGGATGTATGCCCCAATATTGTAATTCCCTATGATGAGAAACTTTCGGTACAAATGGACTTGCTAAATGGAACAAGTCTTCAATTTTTTCACGAACATATTCATCACGATCACGATTCTTATAATCCGCTTCTTTTCGTAATGCCTCAACGATATTCAGCTCTAATTTATCGCGATAGCGTATTTGTAATTCATCATAGCAATAGCTTAGTATGTGCTCACGATAAAAGTCTTCTACCTTTTTCGATTGAATCTCTTCTGTTTTCGCATCCCGGCAATATTCCCCGTATAAGCTCATATAAATTTCCGCACATATATCTTTCGGTAATACACCTAAATTTAAATGTTGTTGCATATCTTGCCATATCTTTTCTTGTAACTTCTCTTCCGCTAATACGTATACATTCGTTGGATTTGTTTTCCCTTCAAATTCTTTGCTTCGTTTTTGAATTTCGAACAATAAATTTTCACGTGTTTCATGTAAATTATCAAAAAACCTTTCCCAATATTGAATCATTTTATTAACTGCTTGATATAGTGATTGATAAACGAGTTCTAATAGCATTTCTTTACGGTATTCGTTTAATTTGTGTACGTACTGCGTTACAATATCTTCAAATTCCTTTTTAAATAAACGCTGCTGGTTATTAATCATTTTTCCAAACCAACCTTGTTGTTGCGCAATTTCTACTCGGCGTACAGCTGTTACCGTTCCATCAATGTTACTCACATTAAATTTCTTATCGTAGTTTTGAATTAAATTACGCTTTTGTTCATTATTTTCATGTAAACGATTCATTTTCTCTACTAACTGCTTTCGAATTTCATACAACATAAAACGAGCTGCTACTGGATGAACAGAGTCCGTTTTCTTTAAAAACCATGTATTTAGTTGATATGACTGTCCTTCAGAACCACTTGGTGAAAAACGGTCGGATTCAATCATGTCATATAAAAGTGTCGTTACATGTTCATGTACGCGGCTCGGAATCGCATACGCATATAAACGAACCGCATGATCCACCCTTGCTACTTCACCTTTCATTTGTTCCATCATTTTCAGCTTCGCAGCCGAAATTTTACACTCATGCTGCAGACGATTTAATTCTTCGTCTTTTTGCACTGTACGCTGTACATAGCTTTCTACAGCTTCTAAAAACAGTTTAGATTTCGCAACACCGACCTTACCACCCTCTGCTCCTTCACGCGTTTCATTATACATTTGTCTATAGAAAATATGAGCCTGCTCTGGACGAGTAGCAAGATGTTCTAAATCTTCTAAATAACTTTTCCCACGCTCTGGCTTTTCACGCTGCATACCACGTTTTACATCTTGATCGTATCTTTGTTTCTTTTCTTGAAACAATTGATCTAAATGAAGCCACGATTCGTCTAAGCCTTGCACTGCCCATTTCAAAGCACAATATTTTAACACATGCTCATATGGATAAATAATTTTTGCCGTTCCTGCCCCACAATATCGCCCTTTCCCGCTTGATTCTGCCAATTGCTGAATTTGATTATCTTCCTGTGCAAAATGATTGGCAGACATCGGACTAAATAACTGTAAATAAATCGTATTTGCCATTTGCTCCATATAATCTGATAAATTGTGCAGATGGTGTCCATGTAAATTTTCGTAATCATATAAAAAACAATAATTGTACGGTAAATGATGTTGTTTAATTGTATGATTCGTTCTGCCGTCTTCATCTACTTGATCCGGTCGATACTCTAATTCAATCGTAACGCCACCGCGTTTTGATAATTCTCCAGTAGAACCGAGCGTAATAGCATGCAATTCTTTTAACGAGGCATAGCCATTTGCTTGCACCGTTTCAAACTCTTTCGCACTAACTGTTCTCGTCTTCACTAACACATCCGGCATTAAAAACGCACCGCGTATTAAAATGTTGTGATGCTGCAGTTTTTTTCGAAGCATTTCACGTAAATATAATGCAATTTGTAGAAACATCCCTGAACCTGTTCCACCCGCTAGTGATGTTACGATAATGACACGCACTCCATATTCTGTTTGATCGCTTGTAACCGGAAAAATCTTCTCAATTTCTTGCCAAAAGGACGTGAGTTTATCTTCTTTCATTGCAGCACGTAACGCTAAACGGGAAATGACGCGTAACTGTCCTGCTCCTTCTGTTAATGGTTTATCAAGTATAGTCGGGTCCATTGGAAACCATTCTGGAATCGTTGGATCTCCTGCAATATACTCCCTAGGCGTTTTGCTCGAACTCGTTTGCGTCTTAAACTTTCGAATATGATCAAATTTACTTAATGTATTCACATCTGTATCAAATACGTGCATTGCTACTTTTTTCCGGCGCTCCTCAGGTAGCCTTTCATATATTTGATGTGTCACAGTACTACCGATTCCACCTAAACCAATTAATATCGTTGGAACTTGTAATGTCATGTGAATCACCTTCCTATTCTTGCTTGTTTGAAAAGAGGGGGGAAAGATAATATTCTCCTCTTCTCCCCATCTACTATTCGCACTCGTATTTGTAAATCTCCTTACCATATCCTCTATCAATTACTAAAAGTTCATTTGGATATAGGGTCTTATGTTCCATTCCAACCTCATCCTCTGTTATAAACATTCCATCAATAATCATTCCTACTACTTGTGACTCTTTCGCTACAAATATCGATTTTGATCCTTTCTTCGCTATAAACGTAACGGATTGCACAGTCTTTCTTTCTGCCCTAAACGGAATACCAAAATAGTGCTTCCACCATTTATTTTTAAGTAATTCTGGCTCAGATTGATATAACCAATCTTTCGCTACCTCTTGATCCCATTCGTAATACAATAGTGCTTTACGGTGAAATCTCGGACGGACTATCCATCCTAAAACGATTATTCCTACTATTAACAGTAATAAAGTGATAGGAATAACAAACTTAAAAATAAGCGCATACTTTTCATAAAACGGTGCATCTTGAATGTGGAGTTTTATGTTTTTCTTTACTTCTTGTAACTTTGAATCCTGCACTACGATGGTAGCTTCTACGGTGCCGGTATCTGTAAAATTGAACGTGTCGGAGTAATGAGGTCGAGGATAAATATAAATTTGATTACCATGTTGTTTTATTTCATAGTTGATGGATTGTTTAGATGTGACACCAGTAGATTTTAATAGTTTTTTTACAGCCTCTTCTGTCATCGGCTTATCATCTAACTGTGGTTGTATAATAAATGATTTACTATTCTCTAAATTTGTTACTTTTTCTTCATAATCTTTCGTGACAGTTTGAAGTGATAATTTAGGCTTTTTCGTTGTTTCGATTTTAAATTCTTTCGTCTGTCTGTAAAACCCCTTTATGTTCATATGAACTTTCCCGCGTACTAATCCTTTAGTAAGCTTCGTTTCGTAATAAAATACATGTCTTTTATCGTCCCACTTCATCGCATGTTGCTTCCCGTCTATTTCTACTTCTGCCTGAAAGTAAGAAGACTGAACTGGCAGCTCAGTAGGTTTTGCTTCAATAACAGCTGTCACATCTTCATACATTTCCTCAACATTTTTTCTATCCTTATCCTCTTTGTCATAAGTAGAAACAGTATAATTAAGTGCCGGTTCGACTAGTACTTGTAATCCTTCTTTCTCAATATCTCGGTCCACTTCTATCGTATAAGTTCCTGGTTTAATAACTTCCTTATTTTCCGTACTTATATGAACTATATTTCCGAACAATTTCGCTTCGCCTGGTGCATGTATGGAAAAAGAAGATTGTAATTGTAATGGTTTAGAAATTTGTGTGACCTGATAATTAGATAAAGAAGGTGATTGTCGTACAAGCGTCATACGTTTTAACGGAAATGGTGTTGTAATCTCTACTTTCTTCCCTACTACTTTCGTTTTTACAATCGATTCCACAGAGGAGAATGGATCACGATTTGCAACTAATGCTGCCACTTGATTGACGCTTTTTACAATACCATCCTCTCCACTAGATGGCATCGTAACTCCATTTATCTCTTTTTTCCATATTTCTTTAAACGTATTTAGTTGTGCCTTTTCTTGCTGTCCTAAATCCTCTTCCATCGTAATTAAAACCGGATGTAATGATATCTTTTTTACATCCATTTCTTTCTTAAACTGTGCTAACTTCTGTGTAATTTGTTCTTTTCCGCCAACCTTATCTTTTTCTAAATCATTAAATGCCCCGTCAGTTAAGACAATAAGCCAAAATTCACGTTTTCCATCTATATCTGCTTCCTTTTTTATAGATTGCATCGCCGTTTCTACTGCGCTAAACGGAGTATTTAAATACGTTTTCCATGCTCCAATTCCCTCAATTTCCGTTTGTCTCTTATCTTTCGTTAACGAAATGTTTAATGGATCATTCGGCTTGCTCATTGGAACGTAAGAAAATTTATCTTTTTCATCTAATAGCGCAACTAAACTTTGCAAAGCGTAATTGGCATATTTCCAGCGATCGTTATTTCTCATGCTGCCCGAATCATCATATACAAGTGAAACGACCCTTTCCTTTGCCTCCTCTCCTTTTGCAAAAGTCCAAAAAGGATGTAACCATATAAATAGAAACAACATGAATGTGGCACAAATTCGAATTTTCATGATGAGGCTTCGCCACCTTTGTAGACAAATTCCTATGTTTAAATTTATGAGAGGATACAAGATATATGACTTGTATTTTAGGACAACGAACACAGCATAACTTTATTATGTAAACAGTTATAAAAACTGAATATGATTCCTTCTAACGTTTTCTATCCGATACTATTAGTAAAAAAGCCTGTTTAAGCTCTACACTTCAAACAGACTTTTCCTACTTTTTATTTTAAAAACAAATAACAAAAAGTTTGATTTTTGACTTAACACATCACTTCTATTGTAAATCCACCAGGTGCTTCAACGTAAAACGTATACGCATGTGCACGTTTAGGAGCCTCAACCAAAAATCCATCTTCCTTCAATCTTTGATTTATCTTATCTACTTGTTCTTCACTTTCTTGTGGAAATCCTACATGAAATGTTTTTGGATACTGAACTTCGTTTCCTTTCATTAAAGTTAGTATAAATCCATCACTATCACGCATAACTGCAAAGCCATTTCCCTTTGTTCCGCTACAAGTTAAACCAAAATATTTTTCTAAAAACTCTCTCGCAGCTACTACATCTGAAACTGTTAAATTAAGATGTTTAATTTTCAAATTATCACCATCTTTCTTAATTTTCTAATATTTCATTATATAAAGTGAAACTTTAATCAGTGGGGATTTTGTTCATCCCCACTGATTATTAGTTGAACCAATCGGGCTTTTACGGGCAGTTAATCCTCTACCTAACTTCTTTGCTTCCGCTGAATTTTGAGGTGAGGGTCTTACTGCCCACAAATAGCGGGACAAATAAAAAACACGCCTTTCACAGCGTGTTTCATTTCTTCACATACACTTCAACAATCGGATTATCTTTATGATCCGCATGCAAGCGTATATTCTCTTCACTTGTACTATAAATGCTAGCTAATAACATAATTGTTAACACGTTAGGAGTTTTTGCATCGCTCCCGTATTTCCTTTCCAGCGTTTCCTTATACTCAAAATCCACGTCCCCCTGCACATATGTATACACCTCAAAACCATCTTCTAAATTGCAAACTACTGTATCGATAATATCTGCCCCTACTTGCTTCCTCATTTCCTCCCGCAATGCTTCAATAAATTCTTCCCACGGTACTTCGTATGTCTGAAACTGGTCTGTAGATTTCATGCCTTTTCCTCCTTATATATCCTCTTCCTATATTTCCCCTTTCCTATAACAATTATGATAGTTAGGGCATTCGTACAAGCCGCACTTGTCCCCCTTACATATCGTATTACTGTAATGGGGAAGGAGGAATGAATATGCATAGACAAAAATGTTATGATACGTGCCGACGTTATTTCGGAAAAGTTGTTCGGATTGAAGACCGTGATGGCCGTATACATTTAGGTAAAATAATCGATGTGACACAAAACTCTGTATGGATTGAACCGGTGCAACAGCGCTCATCTTTTGATTCAGGATTTGGATACTATGACGCTTATGCAA
>NZ_MACG01000017.1 GCF_001884035.1 Bacillus tropicus | reverse complement strand
AGCGGCTGTGGATGTGGCGGTCGTGGTTGTGGTAGTTGCGGCGGCTGGGGAGGCGGCGGTTGTGGCTGGGGTGTTGAACTCGGATTTGGTTTCATCTTCGGAATTACATTGGCTGCATTATTTTTCATTTAACATAAGTAAAGAGTTGACTATATTTAGCCAACTCTTTTCCTTTATTTTTCACATATAAAAATACGATGACCTAAAATATGTTGGTACATAAGTCGTACATTTTCATGCTGTACCCATGCTTCATATAACTCATTCGGAATAAATTGTGATACATTCCATTCCGGCTCTTCTATATAGCCAGAAATCGTTTCTGCAATTGTTCCACCGCCAGCAATTGTAATCCGCTTAAAGTTTGCTTTCTGAAATAATTGTACCCACTCACTCTCAGTTAATAGTTCTTTCATGCCATATAATTGGGCAATTTTCTCTTCCTCTTCCCTGCCAATGTGAGCATTAATAATCATTTCAATTACAACTAGCTTTCCATCCTTCTGTAATACACGATAGCACTCCGATATAACCCTTTCTTTCTCTGTAAAAGCAAGTATCGATTCTCCAAGTACGAATTCAAATGATTCATGCAAACAAGGTAATTGCTCTGCCTTCCCTTCAATTAATTGAATGTCTATTCCTTCAAACGACCATCTATCTTTCGCCTTTTGAATCATAATCTCATTCTGTTCAACCGCCGTTACTTTATAACCACATTCTTTTGTCATATACGCCGCTGTTTTCCCTGTACCGCAGCCTATCTCAAGGACATTTGCTCCAAATCTAAAAGGCAGTTGTGCTAGCAATTGTTTTGTTAACGTAAAACCACCAGGATGAGCACTCCCTATTCCGTAATAAGCTAAGAAATCGATGTATGTGTTTCGTTTCATGGGATTCTCCTTTAAATTTTCTATAATACATATATTCATCCAGAAAAAAATCGTGCACAGAAAAAAGCATTTCCAAGTGCTATACCGCAACTTGAAAATGCTCTTATCTTTTTTATTTCTCTTCTACATACGCCCATTTGAAACTATATTCCGGACTAATATTGTGTTTCACAATTCCCTTTATATTTGGTTTCATTACATATGATCTAGCATTTTGATATAAAGGTACAAGCGCTACATCATCTTCAAGTAATATTTTTTCAGCCTTTCCTAACTCTGTCCAACGTTTTTTTGCGTCAGCCATCCATTCCGTCTTACTTTTAGTAATAATGTCATCATATTTTGAATTTGAGTAGCTCATCTGGTTCTGCGAATTCTTTGTCTCAAACATATCAAGATATGTCATCGGATCCGCATAATCTGGATTCCAGCCACCATATGAAAAATCATAATCTTGGTCTGATTCTAATTTTAGTTTTTGCTTAAATGGTTGCAGTTTAATATTTACTGTCACACCTTTTAAATTCTTTTCAACTTGATCTTTTACATACTCCCCAACTTTTTTCGCATTACCAGTATCATAATTTAACAGTTCAATTGTCACTTGATCTTTTCCAAGTTCTTTTTTTGCTTCTTCCCAAGCTGCCGCTGCCTTTTTGGAATCTTGTTTTAAACCATTCTTGAACGTTTCTGCGAAATCTTTACCGTCTGGTCCACTCGCTAAACCTTTTGGTACTAAGTAATCCACTGGTTTTGAACCATCATTTAAAATAACATTCGTTAAAGCTTTCTTATCAATTGATAACGCAATTGCTTCACGTAATTTTTTGCTTTTTAACGGTGTATCTTGCCCACCACGCTTTTGGTTTAGACGTAAGTAAAACGTACTTGTTTCCGAATATGCACCAAACTCTTCTTTATTATTTCTATACTTATCAACAAATTCACCTGATAAAAGCGCGAAATCAATTGCACCTGTATCATATAAATTCACTCTAGTAGCCGGTTCTTTTACTACACTATAATTGATTTCTTCTAGCTTTACAGTCTTTTTGTCCCAATATTGATCATTTTTCTTTAATTTCCAGCCTTGCTCATGTTTCCAGTCTGTAAGCACAAACGGACCATTATACAGTGTTGTATCAGACTCTAAACCGAATTTATTTCCTTTTTCTTTTACGAACTTTTCATTTAATGGATAGTATGACGCAAATGCCATTAAGTTCAAGAAATATGGTACAGGTCTTTCTAGTTCTACTTCAAGTGTATAATCATCTACCGCTTTTACACCTAATGTCGAAACTTCTCCTTTTCCTTGATTAATCGCTTCTGCATTTTTAAGATAGTAAGCAATAAATGCATACTCAGCAGCTGTTTTTGGATCTACTAGACGTTGCCATGCAAATACGAAATCTTTCGCTGTTACAGGATCACCATTTGACCATTTTGCATCTTTACGTAGTTTAAATGTATATTTTTTACCATCCTCGCTTTTTGTGCTAGATTCTGCTACAGCTGGGATTGGCTTATTGTCTTTATCAAGGCGATATAAACCTTCCATCGTATTCCCTAAAATTTGTGAGCCAAGTGTATCTGTATTTTTGGAAGTATCCATCGTCGGAATTTCATTCGTTTCTGTACGATTTAACACTTGCTTTGCCGCATATTTAATATCAGACTTCTTCTCTTCCCCACTATTATTAGATGTCGTTGTCGTTTTCTTCTCCCCACCAGAAGATCCAGAACACGCTGTTAAAGCCATACTCATTGCTAAAACTGGCGCTACAACCGCCGTAAACTTTTTCATCTTTTTCTTCATTCTTGTACCCTCCCCAATTTATATGTACGAAACTAACTTTGAGAGATTTCTAAATTAAATTATCAGAAAATTATTACTAATTATCATTCTACTAATTTTCCTTGAATTGTAAAGTATTTTTAAAAATATTCATAATAATTAATTTATTTTATTCAATAACAATCTATTACTACTATACGAATTCTCCCCCATCTACTATATGTAAGTACCACTTTTCTTATTCTTTTCTATTTATTTAAATTTAATTGAATAGTAAAAGAGCGTTTTAAAAAATAAATAATATATTTTTTAAACGCTCTTTTTTCTTTTTTCTTTTTTCTTATTTCCCTTCCGTTACATACGCCCACTTAAAGCTATATTCTGGACTAATGTTATGTTTCACAATTCCTTTTACATTCGATTTCATTACATACGCTCTTCCTGTTTGATATAAAGGAACTAGTCCAGCATCTTCTTCAAGGAATAATTTTTCTGCTTTCCCTAACGTTTCCCAACGCTTCTTCGCATCACCCATTAATTCATTACCTGCTTTTTGTACCATTTCGTCGTATTTTGCATTTGAATAACTCATTTGGTTATATGGGCTCTTCGATTCAAACATATCAATAAATGTCATTGGATCCGCATAGTCTGGACTCCAACCTGCATAAGAAATTTCATAATCTTGTGCAGTCTCTAATTTTAATTTTTGTTTGAAAGGCTGAATTTTTGTATTAATTGTTACACCTTTTAAATTCTTCTCAATTTGATCTTTAACATAATCAGCAATCTTTTTCGCAGTTCCATCATCATAGCTTAGTAATTCAATTGTAACTTGATCTTTTCCAAGTTCTTTTTTCGCTGCTTCCCAAGCTGCTGCACCTTTTTTCGGATCATATTTCAGACCATTTTTAAATGTATCTTGGTAATCTTTACCGTCTGGTCCTGTCGCAAGTCCTTTTGGTACTAATTGATCTGTTGCTTTTGAACCATTATTTAAAATAACGTTTGCCAGTCCTTTTTTATCAACCGATAATGCAATTGCTTCACGAAGCTTTTTGCTCTTTAACGGCGTATCTTGTCCGTTACGCTTTTGATTTAAACGTAAGAAGAATGTACTTGATTCTGCATACTCGCCATATTCTTCTTTGTTCGATTTATATTTATCTACAAACTCTCCTGATAGTAGTGTGAAATCAATTGACCCTGTATCATATAAGTTTACTTTCGTCGCAACTTCTTTCACTACACTATAGTTAATTTCTTCTAATTTTACAGTCTTCTTATCCCAATACTTATCATTTTTCTTTAGCTGCCATCCTTGTTCATGTTTCCATGAAGACATCACGAACGGCCCGTTATACACCGTTGTATCTGCTTCTAAACCGTACTTATCGCCTTTTTCTTTTACGAATTTTTCATTTAACGGATAGTATGACGGGAATGCTAGTAAATTCAAGAAATATGGTACTGGCTTTTCCAATTCTACCTCTAGTGTATAATCATCTACTGCTTTTGCCCCCAAATCTGTTAGAGGTTTTTCACCTTTATTAATTGCTTCTGCGTTTTTAATATAGTAAGCAATAAATGCGTATTCTGACGCTGTATTTTTATCAAGTAAGCGCTGCCATGCAAATACGAAATCTTTCGCTGTTACAGGATCACCGTTCGACCATTTTGCATCTTTACGTAATTTAAATGTATATTTTTTGCCATCCTCGCTTTTCGTACTAGATTCTGCCGCAGCTGGGATTGGCTTATTATCTTTATCAAGACGATATAATCCTTCCATCGTGTTCCCTAAAATTTGTGACCCTAACGTATCAGTAGATTTAGACGTATCCATCGTCGGAATTTCTTGATTCTCTGTACGATTTAATACTTGTTTTGCTGCGTATTTAATTTCGGATTTGTTCTCTTCTCCACTACCACTAGACGTCGTACTTGATTTCTTCTCCCCACCAGATCCAGAACACGCTGTCAACGCCATACTCATCGCTAAAACTGGCGCTACAACCGCCGTGAACTTTTTCATCTTTTTCTTCATTTTTGTACCCTCCCCAATTATATGTACGAAACTAATTTTGCGAGATTTTCTAATAACCAGTTATCAGAAAATTCTTATTAATTAATATTCTACTAACTTTTCTATTTTTGTAAAGTTATTTTTAAAATATTCTAAAAATTATTTTTTGTGATAGTGAAAGGTATTTTTTGTTACTATACAAATTATTTATATCTATCTATTCATTTACATTTAATCTCATAATAAAAGAGCATTCCAAAAGTAAATAGTCTACTTTTGGAATGCTCTTTCATTTTATCTTACTATTGTGGACGATGAGATTCTCACTACAAAATCAACTAAGAATCTTGTATATATCCACCTAAATCTAGTATTACTGTTTAAAATTATTTTCCATCTTTTTCAGTGATATATGCCCATTTGAAGCTGTACTCTGGACTAATGTTATGGTGAACAATACCTTCTACATTTGGTTTTTTAACATAAGCGTCACCACGTTGGTATAACGGAACAATTGCTACATCTTCTTGAAGTAATAATTTCTCAGCTTTTCCTAGCTCATCCCAACGTTTCTTCGCATCACCCATTAATTCACCGCCGGCTTTTTTGATCATATCATCATATTTCGGATCAGAGAAGCTCATTTGGTTATGAGAATGCTTAGACTCGAACATATCTAAGAATGTCATCGGATCCGCATAATCTGGATTCCAACCACCATATGAAATATCATAATCTTGCTCTGTTTCTAATTTCAGCTTTTGTTTGAATGGTTGAAGTTTAATATTAACAGTTACACCTTTTAAGTTTTTCTCAATTTGATCTTTTACATATTCCCCAACTTTTTTCGCATTACCAGTATCATAGTTTAATAGCTCAATTGTAACTTGATCTTTTCCAAGTTCTTTTTTCGCAGCTTCCCATGCAGCAGCTGCTTTTTTCGCATCTGGTTTAATACCGTTTTTAAATGTTTCTTGGAAGTCTTTACCGTCTGGTCCAGTTGCTAATCCTTTCGGCACTAAGAAGTCTGCTGGTTTAGATCCATCATTTAAAATAACATTTGCTAAATTCTTCTTATCAATAGAGTAGGCAATGGCTTCACGTAGTTTTTGACTCTTTAATGGTGTATCTTGTCCACCACGTTTTTGGTTCATACGAATAAAGTAAGTACTTACTTGTGAATAAGTCCCAAACTCTTCTTTATTATTTCTATACTTATCAACGAATTCACCTGATAGAAGTGCAAAATCAATTGCATTTGTATCATATAAATTTACTCTTGTTGCTACTTCTTTTACTACACTATAGTTAATTTCATCTAGTTTTACAGTCTTTTTATCCCAATATTGATCATTTTTCTTTAGTTTCCATCCTTGCTCATGCTTCCAATCAGTAAGAACGAACGGTCCGTTATATACTGTCGTATCTGACTCTAAACCGTATTTATCCCCTTTTTCCTTCACGAACTTCTCATTTAATGGATAGTACGATGGGAATGCTACTAAGTTTAAGAAATATGGTACTGCTTGTTCTAATTCAACTTCTAAAGTAAGGTCGTCTACTGCCTTTACTCCTAATTCTGCTACAGGTTTTTCACCTTTATTAACCGCTTCTGCATTTTTAATTGGGAATGCGATAAACGCATACTCAGCAGCTGTTTTTGGATCTAATAAACGTTGCCATCCAAATACGAAGTCTTTCGCTGTTACAGGATCACCATTTGACCATTTTGCGTCTTTACGTAATTTGAATGTATATTTTTTACCATCCTCACTCTTCGTGCTTGACTCTGCCGCAGCTGGGATTGGTTTGTTATCTTTATCTAATCGATATAAACCTTCCATTGTGTTCCCTAAAATTTGAGAACCTAATGTATCTGTATTTTTAGAAGTATCCATTGTTGGGATCTCATTTGTTTCAGTACGATTTAGCACTTGTTTCGCTGCTAATTTTTCTTCTGATTTGCTATCTCCGCCAGAGTTAGAATTTGTGCTTGTCTTCTTATCTCCGCCTGATGTAGAACATGCTGTCAATGCCATACTCATTGCTAAAACTGGTGCTACAACTGCTGTTAGTTTTTTCATTTTTTTCTTTTTCACTTTCTGTACCCTCCCTAATTCTTAACGCTCTCATTTAAGAATTTTCTGATAATTCTGTTTTTCTTTATATATTTATCAGAAGATTCTTATTAACTATTATTCTACTAATTTTTCGAGTTTTGTAAAGTGTTATTATTGAAAATTTTTAAAAAATTATTTTCTTACAGTAATATTCATAAAAATTCCATAATCTTTCTAAACACTATACCTCATTGAATCTTAGGTATTGATTTAATGGTCTTTATATCCCTCCACTATAAGTCGCCTGTAAATTATTGTTAATAAATAATGTATATCGTAACAAACCTCTTTTCTACAAAAATAAAAAGTCAGCCTTGCTGACTTTTTTATCCGACCATTTTCTCTTTTTTCATTTCCTCTATTACTCTCGTATACTTCTCATCATCAAATTCATTTTCACTTTTTGCAACAACTACAGTCGCAATACCATTACCAATTGAATTGACGATAGCACGTGCCTCTGACATGAAACGATCTACACCAAGTAATAGTGCTAACCCTTCTAATGGAATAACATTCATCGCAGATAAAGTAGATGCTAGTACAATAAAACCTCCACCTGTTACTGCGGCAGCTCCTTTAGATGTAACTAACAAAATAGCTATTATAGTTAATTGTTGACCTAGTGAAAGATCAATGTGAAAGACTTGAGCTAAAAATATAGTAGCCATCGATAAATAAATTGTCGTTCCATCTAAATTAAAAGAGTATCCTGTTGGAATGACTAAACCTACTACTGGCTTCGAACATCCGAAGTCTTCCATCTTTGTCATCATTCGCGGCAATACTGATTCTGATGACGATGTCCCGAGAACAATGAGTAATTCTTCTTTAATATGAGCTAAATATTTCCACAAACTAAATTTGTACAGTTTACAAATAAAATTCAAAATAATAAAAACAAATAATGCCATTGTTGCATACACACAAATCATTAATTTACCAAGTGGTATGAGCGTGCTTAAACCATACTTCCCAATTGTAAACGCCATCCCGCCGAATGCTCCAACCGGTGCTAACTTCATAACAATAGATAAAATATTAAAAAATACTTTTGATAATCTTTCAAAAAAGTCGATAACCGGTTGTCCATTTTTTCCTAGCATCGTTAACCCTGCACCGAATAAAATGGAGAAGAACAGAACTTGTAAAATATCACCTTTTGCAAATGCTTCAAACATGTTGGACGGCACAATATGTAAAAAGAAATCCATCCACTTCATTTCTTGCCCGCTTTGTACATATTGCGAAACATCTCCGCCCTTTAGTTTTGAGGGATCTAATCCATCTCCAGGACGTACAACATTCGCTACGATGATACCAATAATTAAAGCCGCTGTTGTAACAATTTCAAAATATAATAGTGCCTTTCCGCCAACACGACCAACCTTTTTCATACTTCCCATACTTGCAATACCAAGCACAATCGTTAAAAAGATAATCGGTGCAATAACCATTTTAATCATATTGATGAACGTTTCACCAATTGGCTTCATCTCTTGTCCAACACTCGGCCAAATTGCTCCTACTGCAATACCACAAATAATGGCCACAATAACTTGAAATGTTAAATTCTTTACGATTCTCATTTTTGATACTCCCCTATTTCTTTCATTTCTCCCCTACTATTTCAATAATTGCTAATGATATATTCTACGTAATAGCCCCCTGTTATTTAACTTAAACTATAACTTTATGTTACACTATTATCGTAAATTCGGAAATAGCATATAACATTCAACAATAAAGTACATACTATTTAACATAATAAAAAAGCAGACATTACATCTGCTTTAATTCTCCTCAATCTGCTTTTCACTTAATCCTAGATGTGTTCTAAGAGTATTACTCAAACTCTGCAAATCTTTTTTATTAGGATTATAATAATATACACGTTGCCCATTTGGACCATTAGGTAAATATAAATCATCACCAGCTAATTGTATTTTTTCAACTGAACCGTTTAAACCGTATTTATAAAAAGATAAAATATCATCCATTACTAAGTTTGTTTTAAAATCACCGTCAACCGCCTCAACTATTTTTTCTAGCTTCGTAATCGATCCCACACTTTTTAATTTACTTAAAATCGCTTCCATAACAAGTTGTTGGCGCTGTCCCCTCATTGCATCACTATCAATATGACGCGTTCTTGCTAAGGCCAGTGCTTCTTCCCCTGTTAATTTTTGTAGTCCTTTTTTCAAATGGATCGCGTCAGGTTCATCTTTACTATTTTGTTCCGTAAATTCAACTGGGACATCTACTTCAATCCCATCTAGCCCATCAACAATTTTAGTAAATGAATTAAAATTAAACTTTACAAAATAATCAACAGGCACTTGTAATAACTTTTCTACCGCTTCCACTGAAGCTTGCGGCCCTCCATCTTTACCATTTTTAACGAAACCACTTCCATATGCATGCGTTATTTTATCTTTTTTCTTTTCTACCGGAACATATGTGTATGTATCACGTGGTATGCTCGTTAATTTTACAGTCTTATCATCTTTATTAAAAGTAGCTAACAGTAGTGCATCTGTATGAAATGCACCATTATACTCCTTTTGTCGTTCTTGATTTTCATCAATTCCCATAATTAAAAGTGAAACATTATTAGTAATCGGTTTTACAGTTTCCTCACG
This sequence comes from Bacillus tropicus, assembly GCF_001884035.1. Taxonomy (GTDB): domain Bacteria; phylum Bacillota; class Bacilli; order Bacillales; family Bacillaceae_G; genus Bacillus_A; species Bacillus_A tropicus. Next base: position 117,276 of record NZ_MACG01000017.1, on the reverse strand, counting down.
TAAATTGGATTTTTCACCACGTGCTAAATTAACATTTGATTTTTGTACGAGATTAGAAGTTTTCATATATACGTAAGTACCATATCCAAATCCGCCAAATAGTAATATTGCTAACAATACACTTATTATCGTTGTCTTTTTATATTTTCGTTTATTTTTCTTTTCTCTTGAAGAAGAATGATTCTCCATATAGTTTCCTCCGTTTTCTATTCATCTAATATATTTTTCGATTTCTCATAATTAGCGCTTTCCTTTTGAAATGTATTTTCTTTCAATCCTTTGTTTATCTGTATCCATTCGGTCGTAATCGAATATTGAATCATACCTTCGTGGAAACTAAGAAATTTTAGCATAATCCCTGTATTTTTCTCTACAACCATTTCAAATTTCCCTCTTAAATCTTCAGATGTACTTACAGGCATTTCTATATTTATTGTCCCTTCTATTTTGTAGCAATCAAGTCCAAGATACTTCGTTTCTTTATAATTCCAATCTTTATATCGAATTAATAGATCAGCAAATTCTGATTGAATACTATACTTCGCGAATCCCACATATTCATCATCATATCTTTTTTTCTCGCCTGATTTTCTCAATACCCTTTCCGTAGGATTTAATTTTAATAATTCATTGTTTCTTTCTTTTTGGTTCCATTTTGTCTCTTTGTATGTATACTTCTCGTCATCAAACTCTTTTTTCTTGCCCTCGTTATATATAATTGTTCGTTTTTTCGCTAGTTTATCTTCTTTCGAAGAGATACCTCTTTGTTGCTCCGTATCAATCGCATATTTATATGTTGTAGCAATTCTTGACGAACTAGAATATTCCTCAAATTGTCCTGAAATATTTTTAAAATGATCAATGGAATCCAGCATCTTTTCATGAATCTCTTCTTTATCTGGATAATTTACGTTCGATTTTATTTCCTCTTCATTTTCATAATCAGAAAACGCCTTTTTCTTTACATATTCAAATACTCCGCCGTTTTGAGCAAAAATTTGATCAGAAAACTCCGACACAGACACAATGGAAAGTGCTAGAACAGTAGCACTTATAACCATCATATAAACTCTGTAACCTTTCTTTTTTACCGGAAGATTATGTAGTGTACGATTAATCTTTTCATTTAACTCTGGCGGCACTATAACATTCTCTTCTTTTATTCTCTTTTTTAATTTCTCATCAAATAACTTTTCATCATCCATCCTTTGCACCCCCTATTCCATCTTTAATCGTTTCTGTAGTTGTTCCCTCGCACGTGACAATCTCGATTTCACTGTTCCTTTTGGAACTTCTAAAAGCTTCGCTATACTCTCTTGATTCATATCTTCATAATAATAAAGTACCGTAACAGCTCTTAACTCTTCATGTAACGATTGAATCGCTTTACACAAATCTATATCTTCATACTGATCGCATGCACTCATATTGTAATCATTTTCTTCTGTCACAATTATCTTTTTATACGTTCTAATAATGTTATTACATTCATTCATTAAAATTCGAATTAACCAAGTTTGAAAAAACTCTTCCTTCTTTAATTTTTTTATATTTTCATAGGCTTTTAAAATTGTTGTTTGTATCGCATCCTCTATATTTGTCTCATCACGTAACATAGCCTTTGCAATACGATACATCTTCACTTTTTCTGTATGTATAAGCGCCATAAACGCTTCATGATCACCTTTTTTCGCTAAGGAAACATCTGTTTCTTCTTTTACAATCATTTTATATAAAGGGATTACTTTCACAATTGCTCCTCCTGTTTCATCCTCACTTCAAATTAAACTTTACATGTATTAGACGGATGGGCCTAGAAAAAGGTTCATTTTTTTGAATATTTTCATAAAAAAGGTAAACATTCTTCATGTTTACCTTTACTCAGATGTAATTCTAAGGAAATACCCATCTGGATCTAGAACTTTAAATCCCCTCATCTCCCATGGATAAGTTTGAATTTCTTCTTGTATTGTGCACCGCTGCTCTTTACAACGTTCATATACTTCTTCAATTCGATTGACAACAATAATTAATTCAAAGCCATTCCCCTTCATTTCTTTTCGATTGTAAAAATAGTGACTTTCATTCAATCTTGAATCACTAACTAATAATAAAGAAAACTGGTCATGATTAAAACGTGCTGCATACATACTTCTTTTATACAGCTTTAAACCAATTACTTCTTCATAGAATAATAATGACTTTTCTATATCATTTACATATAGCTGCACCCGGAACAAATGATTCATTCGTTTCCTCCTCATCAAAAAAAGTCCACTTTCTCAGTGGACTTTCTACTTTACAACGGTAAATCCCTCTTCCTAAACACTACAATTGCTACTATGAAAATACAAAGGGCTCCAACAGTTAAACCTATACTTACCGGCCATATATTATACGTTCCTTCAGCAATTTCTTTCGGACGAAATAGCGTAAATAATGATATATTTCTCATCCAATCTAACTTATCGCTTAATTTACCTACCATATCTGTTACGAAAAATAAAATAGTTAAACTCGCTGAGTAGCTAAGTGCCTTTCTTTCGTCATTGCATATACAAGAAAAGAAAAATGAATAAGCACTAACGACTAAAAATATTAATCCTCCCACTACGTTTATCTTCAGGAATAATTCTTTATTTAAGTTATTATCTTCTAAAAACCATTCTGCACCTACTATACCAGCTACATACGTAACAGCTACAATAATCAGTAGTCCTAATACAAGAATAGCCGCTTGTGTAATAGCAATTTGAACTCTAGATACAGGTGTTGCGAGCAAATACGCCATCGCCCCTTTATCTACATGCCGGGCAATTAAATGTGTTGCAACTGTTACGCAAAAAATCGTTAAAATAATAATAAACAATAGACTATAATACTCGCCAGCTAAAAAATCCATTACGTTTTGAATCGGACTTTCCATGCCAACAATTTTTTTCACACTATCAGGCATAGCGCTTATTAATTCATTTAAACCTTTCGCTGATACCATTGAAGGGAAGATCCAAATTAACAACCATAAATATAAAGCTGCACCCGTAGCATAACTCCAAATACTTTTTTGGGTTTCTTTCAAACTAGCTAAAAACAATTGCTTATTCATGCTTTACCCCTTCTTCCTTATCGTAATAATGCATAAATAAATGTTCTAAATCCATTGCTCTCGTTTGAAGTGCCGTTACATTATAGTTTGAAAGTATTTGTAAAACAGTTTGATAGTTTCCTTGTACGATAATCGAAGCTTCTCTACCTTTCACCGCTTCAAATTGCAAATTACATTGCGTGAGAGATTCAATCTCTTCCTCTGATGATACGGTTACATCTATCACTTGTCGTCTCATACTTTGTAAATCATGAATATTTTCAACCGTTACAAGGCGACCATCTTTAATAATCGCTACTCGGTCACATGTACGTTCAATTTCAGTAAAAATATGCGACGACATAAGAATTGTTTTCCCTCTTTGCTTTTCCTCTACTATTAAATCTATAAATACTTGCTGCATAAGTGGATCGAGTCCTGAAGTCGGTTCATCCAAAATTAACACTTCTGGGTCATGCATAAAAGCAGCGACTATCCCTACTTTTTGTTTCATTCCTTTAGACATTTTTCGAATCGGTGTTTTCACATCGAATTGTAGACGTTCTATTAATTCATCTCTTTTTTTCGTATCCTTTAAACCACGCATTCCTTGCATTAACTTTAAAAATTCTAATCCATTCATTCCTTCAATAAAAGAAATTTCTCCTGGTAAATAACCAACTTCCCTTTGAATCTTCGCGGCATCATTCCAACAATCTAATCCGAAAATGGAAGATTTTCCAGCTTTCGGTTTTATAAATCCCATTAAATTACGAATCGTTGTGGATTTCCCGGCACCATTTGGTCCTAGGTAACCGAATACTTCTCCTTCTTTCACTTCAAATGTAATATGAAACAAGCCTTTTCCATTTGAAAACTGTTTTGTAACATTTTGAACTGAAATCATAATTCCACCTCATTTTTTGAAATATTTTTCTTGTGATATTTCAAAATTATTGTACTCCTCATCTTTCATATTCGCAACAACTTTTTGAAATATTTATATGTCCATATTTCAAAAATATTGTTTTCCATTATTTTTTCTTGTATATTTTAATTGAGGTGATTGCATTGAACGGCTTTGAAAAAGTGAAAGAAAAGAAAAGACGTGCCATAAAAGAGGCAGCCTTCTTATTATTTTCAGAACGTGGATTTAATGAAGTGAAAATAGAACATATTGCAAAAGAAGCAAACGTTTCTCAAGTTACCATTTATAATCATTTCGGAAGTAAAGACGCGTTATTTAGAGAACTTATACAAGAATTTATAACATCTGAATTTCAATATTATAAAGAGCTTGCTGAAGAGAAATTACCTTTTCATGATATGATGCAAAAAATGATTGTAAGAAAAATGAATACTGGCGGATTATTTCAGCCTGACATGTTGCTACAAATGATGCAAAGAGATGAAATTTTCCGAGAGTTTATTTTTAGTTATCAAAATGAAAAAATCTTGCCTTGGTATTTAGAAATATTAGAACAAGCACAGCAAAAAAATGAAATTAATCCTCACCTTACTAAAGAAATGATGTTGCTATACATTCAAATGTTCACTAAATTAGGTGATGATTTCGGGGCACAGCTTCTTGAAGGTGATCGTGAAAAACATATACAAGATATCGTTACAATGTTCTTTTATGGACTGTCCGTACCAAAAAAATAATGTTTCTAAATAACAAATACCATTACAAAAAAGCCCTGTGGACATTTAAATCCAAGGGCTTTTTCATGTCAAAAAAATGATTAAAACTAACTTTATCTTAAAGAAGTTAAATGCTGCTTTATAGATAACACCTTATTATAAATTAACTCTTTTAGCATAACAGGCTGAATTGAGATAATCGTTTCACCGAAATTCAGAAAATAGTTCGCGATAAAATCAATTTCTTGTTTATTAAAATAGCCTGTTATAATATAATTTTGATTTTCTTTTTGTATCCTCATGGAAGGATAATTCTCTTTATCAAAAATGTCTTTTCCTCTTTGATTAACAATGACATTAAAATCAATTGCATCAAGCTTTCTGTGAAAAGTAGTAAGATAATTTAATAATTCTTCAAGATTTTTTGAATTCGTATTGCTTGTTTCCACAATAGAAAGAATTTTATCACATCTAATTATTTGAACATGATTTGTCTCAAAATTAAAGATTTTAGCATACCACTGGCCAAATTTAGATTCTATTCGAATAAATTGTGCAATCAAGGCTTTCTCCACATCTTTTTTTAAATATGTTACATAATAAACTCGCTCAGCAAAAATCCCCTGCAAAATTTCTTTTAAGAACGGACTAAAATTACTATGATTTGTTACTTCAAAAGAAAGCGTTCGTTCCATAATTGAAATATTTTTACGCACATTATCAGGTAAGACATGTTTAAATTTATTTTCAAGCGCAATACTTTCTATATTGAATGGTTTTGTCTTGTATCCATTTAATGTAAGAATCGAAAAGTATAACGCATACATTTCATCCACACTAAAATAAATTGGTGACAACACACTATTTTCTATAATTTTATAACTTCCATTTCTACCTAGTTCAGAATATATTGGTACACCTATTTCTTCCAATGATTGAATATCTCGCAACGCGGTACTTTTAGAAATATCATATCTAACCATTAAATCTTTTAAATTAAAATATCTTTTATTATTTAAGAAAATAAGCATATCATTTATTCGTTCCGTTTTTTTCATATTTCCCTCCTCGAAAGGTGTCATGTATTGAAACCTTTTTAGTCTATATTATAATTATTAACTAATAAAGGAGTTATAAATTTATGACATTAGAAATAGCGATTTTTCTTTCAATGAATGGGCAAGCAAAGGAGGCAATTCATTTTTATATACGTAATTTAGAAGCCAAAAAGTTAATGATTGTTACGTATGAAGAACTGGCGAAAAGAGATAGTTCTTTCAAAATTACAAGTGAAAATAAAGACCATATTGCTCACTCTGTTTTACAAGTTGGGAATACAAAGCTAATGATAGCGGAAGATACAATGAATCCTAATGAACGTTATAACGTTGGAAATAACATGTCACTTTGCATTCAAAGCGCTAATTTAGAAGAAATACAAAGATTTTATAATAATTTAATTGCCGATAAAGATGTGAAGGTAATCTCTCCACTAGAAAAAAATATATTTAGTGAAGCATATGGTATTATTGAAGATCCTTACGGCATCCAAATCCAGTTAATGTATGATAAACGATTAAACTAAATAATTTGCCATATTCCTAATAAAAAAGACACGAAATTCGTGTCTTTTTATTTTACAGTGATAACTCTACCCTTTTCACTACTTTCAACCGCTAATTGAATCAGCTTAATTACTTCTAAACCTTCTTGCGCTGTTACAGGTAATTTCTCACCACTTATAATACTATCTCTTACACCTTTATAGTACATGTCATAACAGCCGACTTCTGTTGGAATACGTACTGACTCTTCTTCTGTTTCTAGAGTAGCAAAATTCTCTTCAATGTCTACTCCATAACCGTTATCGCCTGGCTTCATTCCCTTTTTTAATTGTTCTTCCTGTGAATCCATACCGTATTTCACGATAGAGCCTTTATCTCCATGCAGTGTAAAGTGTGGACCTGCCTTTTTCACATAACTGCTACTACGTAAAATGACACGTTTAACTCCGTAATGAAGTACTATGTGGAAATAATCATCAATTTCTGCACCTGGTCGTTGTTTGATTACATCTGCACTTATCGCATTTGGTTTCCCGAATAATGATAATGCTTGGTCAATTAAATGCGATCCTAAATCATATAATATTCCTGATCCTGGTAAGTTCTTTTCTCTCCAGCGATCACGTACATGTGGACGGAAACGATCAAAATGCGCTTCATATGCGTATAGATTCCCTATTCTATTTTCTTCTAACAATTTCTTAATCGTTAAGAAATCATTATCAAAACGACGATTATGATATACACTTAATACGACATTATGCTGCTCTGCTAATGAAATAAGCTCTTCTCCTTCTTCAATTGAAACAACAAATGGTTTCTCTACAACAACATGCTTACCGTTTAATATTGCTTCTTTTACATATGGAAAATGAGTTGTATTTGGTGAAGTAATGATCACTAAGTCAATATCATCTCGCTTCACCAATTCATCAATTGTATTAACGACGTTAGCATTCGGTAATGTTTCTTTTACTACCTCTTCTTTTGAAGATAATACGGCACGAATATCGTATTCTTCTATCGTTTGTAATAATGGGATGTGAAATGTTGTACTAGAAAATCCAAACCCTACAATCCCTACACCTATTTTTTTCATGTTGCCCCTCCATTTATCCCGCTATTTGTTGGCAGTAAGACCCCCACTGATTAAAGTTTCACTTCATGAGAACGATTTCATTCAGTTATTATAACAAGATTATTATTATTTACATAATAAATTGCCTAGAAAAAAGCATCTTGCCATTATTTATGGCAAGATGCTTTTTTTATTCCGGTCGTTTTTTTGTCCACGTTTCAATAACTTCACCAGTATCGTTAACATCTAGTACTAAACTACCGTTACTATACCTGTCCTTATTTCGATACGCTTTCGGATCAATTTCTTCTACGATATGTTTCTCTGTCTTCATGTAAACTAGTTCATCGTCTCTAACGACTTCAATACCGACAATGCGGTATGGATTACGTTTTAACTCTTTGAAAATAACAAGTCCCCGCTTCGCCCTCGTTGATTTCTCAATTTCTGATGCTTTTAGGCGTTTTACAGCACCGCGCTGCGTTACGAGAATAAGTTGATCTTTGTCACCATTTAATGGTTTACCAGAAGCGACATAGTCATCTTCTTTTAAATTAATTGCTTTCACACCAGCGGCTCTTACACCGACTGGACTTACTTCATCTTCATGGAAAATAAGTGCATATGCACCGTGTGTAGCAAGAACGATATCACTCGTTCCATCTGTCGCAAATATATCAACAACTTCATCATCTTTTTTCAAGTTTACAGCAACGAACGCTCTTGAGTAACGCTGTACTTTATATTGGTTTAATTCTGTCTTCTTAATCATACCATTCTTTGTTACAAATACGATAAATCGCTTTTCTTCCTCAAAGTTCGGTACGACAGTTGCCCAAATAATGGTTTCATCCCGGTCGAGTGAAACAATATTAGCAACGTGCTGACCTAAATCTTTCCAACGAATATCTGGCATTTCGTATACTGGCAGATATATATAATTCCCTTTATTTGTAAATAAGAGGACTGTCTCTGTCGTATTCGTATCGAATCGTTCAAGTAAGATGTCACCCTCTTTCATACCGAAGTCTTTGCCGTTTGAGGCATTATGTGAGCGCCATCCAGTACGTTTCACATATCCTTCTTTCGTTACAGTAACGATGACATCTTCTTGTGGGATCATCACTTCTACATCGATTTTAATTTCCTCGATTTGATCTTCAATAATCGCGCGTCGATCATCACTATATGTTTTCTTAACTCTCTTTAAATCTGTTTTAATGACTTGAAGTAATCTTTTTTCACTTTGTAAAATTGCCTGTAGCTCAATAATTTTCTTATTAAGCTCATCTGCCTCTTGTTGTAGTGCGGTAATATCTGTATTCGTTAAACGATATAATTGCAAGGATACAATTGCTTCCGCTTGTGCTTCTGTAAAACCAAATTTCGCACTTAAATTATCTTTTGCATTACGCTTATCTTTTGAAGCTCGAATCGTTTCAATAACTTGGTCTAAAATCGATAATGCTTTCTTTAAACCTTCTACAATATGTTGACGATTTTCTGCCTTTCGTAATTCATATTGTGAACGTCTCGTAACAACTTCTTTTTGATGGCCAATATAAGCATCTAAAATTTTCGGTAATGTCATAAGCGTTGGACGACGATTATTAATCGCTACCATATTAAAGTTATATGGTATTTGCAAATCTGTATTTTTATATAAATAATTTAAAATACCTTCAGAATTTGCTTCTTTTTTTAATTCTACGACAATACGAAGACCTGTACGATCTGTCTCATCACGCACTTCAGCAATGCCATCTAATTTTTTATCTAGACGTAACTCATCCATTTTCTTAACAAGGTTTGCTTTATTTACTTCGTATGGAATTTCAGTAATTACGATTTGCTGTTTTCCACCACGAACCGTTTCAACTTCTGCTTTCCCGCGAATAATAATTTTACCTTTACCTGTTTCATACGCCTTTTTAATACCATCAATCCCTTGAATAATACCACCTGTTGGGAAATCTGGTCCTTTCATAACTGTTAATAAATCATCAACAGTACTATTCGGCTTATCAATACGCATCATTGTAGCGTCAATAACTTCTCCAAGATGATGCGGAGGAATTTCTGTTGCATAACCAGCGGAAATCCCTGTAGATCCGTTCACTAATAAGTTCGGGAACGCTGCTGGTAAAACAACCGGTTCTTCACTCGTATCATCAAAGTTTGATACGAATTCTACTGTTTCTTTATCAAGATCACGTAATAACTCAGATGCAATTGGTGATAATCGGGCTTCCGTATAACGCATTGCTGCTGCCGGATCCCCGTCAACACTGCCGTTATTACCGTGCATTTCAACTAAAACATTACGTACTTTCCAAGTTTGGCTTAAACGTACCATCGCCTCATATACAGAGGAATCACCATGCGGATGATAATTACCAATAACGTTACCGACTGTTTTAGCTGACTTACGGAATGCTTTATCATGTACGTTTCCTTCTACATACATAGAATATAAAATACGTCTTTGTACCGGTTTTAAGCCGTCACGCGCATCTGGAAGTGCGCGATCTTGAATAATATATTTACTATAACGTGCAAAGCGATCACCTAACACGTCTTCAAGCGGGAGGTCATGAAACTTCTCTGCTTGCATGTTATTCCACCTCCGTCTCCATAATCATTTCATTTTCTAAAATATTTCCTTCTTCTTGCATACCGAACTGTACATTACGCTCAATCCATTTACGGCGCGGTTCTACTTTATCGCCCATTAATGTTGTTACGCGGCGCTCCGCTCTTGCTGCATCATCAATTTTCACACGAATTAGTGTACGTGTTTCAGGATTCATCGTTGTTTCCCATAATTGATCTGCATTCATTTCGCCAAGTCCTTTATAACGCTGCAACATATAGCCTTTTCCGACTTTTTTTGTTACACTATCTAATTCTTCATCTGACCATGCATATTCAATTACTTCACTTTTCCCTTTTCCTTTACTTACTTTGTATAAAGGCGGAAGTGCGATAAACACTTTACCAGCTTCGATAAGTGGTTTCATATATCTGTAGAAGAATGTTAATAACAATACTTGAATATGCGCCCCGTCTGTATCAGCATCGGTCATAATGACAACTTTATCGTAGTTAATGTCTTCCACATCGAATTCATTGCCTACGCCGCCGCCAATCGCATAAATGATTGTATTAATCTCTTCGTTTTTAAAGATATCAGCAAGCTTTGCTTTTTCTGTATTAATTACTTTACCACGTAATGGTAATACCGCTTGGAAACGTCGATCTCGTCCTTGTTTCGCAGAACCACCAGCAGAGTCACCCTCTACTAGGTACAGTTCATTTTTCTGCGGATTACGTGATTGTGCGGGTGTTAACTTGCCACTTAATGTACCTTCTGATTTCTTTTTCTTTTTACCAGTACGCGCTTCCTCTCTCGCTTTACGAGCCGCTTCACGTGCTTGTGCTGCTTTAATTGCTTTTCTCACAAGAAGTGTAGCTACGTCCGGGTTTTCTTCTAAAAAGTAAGCTAAATGCTCTGATACAATGGCATCAATTGAAGAACGAGCTTCACTTGTACCTAGTTTCCCTTTCGTTTGTCCTTCAAACTGAAGTACTTCTTCTGGTACACGTACAGAAACGATAGCCGCTACACCTTCACGAATATCTGTACCTTCTAAGTTTTTATCTTTTTCTTTTAATAGTGAAACTTTACGAGCATACTCGTTAAACACACGCGTCATCGCTGTTTTAAATCCAGCTTCGTGTGTTCCACCATCTTTTGTACGTACGTTATTTACAAACGATAAAATGTTTTCTGAGTAGCCATCGTTAAATTGAAATGCTAGTTCTGCTTCAATCCCATTTTGTTCACCAGTGAAGTATACAACTGGGTGAATTGAATCTTTTTCTTCGTTTAAATAGGAAACGAAAGCTTCAATTCCTGTTTCATAATGAAAGACATCTTCTAAATCATTTCTTTCATCTTTTATTGAGATTTTCATCCCTTTTAATAAGAATGCAGATTCGCGTAATCTCTCACATAATGTTTCATAATTGTAATTTGTTGTGCTGAAGATCGTTGTATCTGGTTTGAAATGCATTGTTGTACCAGATTCTTTCGTCTTTCCGATTTTCTCAAGCGTCGTTACAGGAACACCACCATTTTCAAAGCGTTGTTCATAAATATTTCCGTCACGCTTAATCGTTACGACTAACCATTCAGATAAGGCGTTTACAACTGACGCCCCAACACCGTGTAAACCACCACTCGTTTTGTAACCACCTTGACCAAACTTACCACCGGCATGAAGTACAGTTAAAATAACTTCGGGTGTAGGTTTCCCAAGTTTATGCATTCCCGTAGGCATTCCTCGCCCTTTATCTATAACGCTAATACTATTATCTTTATGTATTACGACAGAAATTTCGTCGCCAAATCCCGCTAACGCTTCATCAACGGAGTTATCTACTATTTCGTATACTAAATGATGCAATCCACGGCTGTCCGTGCTCCCGATATACATACCCGGGCGTTTTCGAACGGCTTCAAGTCCTTCTAACACTTGAATCGCATCTTCATTATATTGGAACTGATGCTTCGCCAAACTCCTTGCCCCTTTCCTAATCCAAAATCAGAACATATGTTTCTATTATAGAATAACGCCTCGACTATCGTTTTGGCAAGTTATCTTATCTCTTTTATATACCATTTTCAATAGAAAAATCCTTGTTTTTTCACAAGGATTCCTCTAGGCTACTATTTCAGAAAAATAATCGTTTGTCAACGAGAAATGGATATGTATGCCAAGATTACACATTCCAAACCTTTTTTATGATCCAAATGATCAATATCCAAAACGGGATTATGAGTAACAATCCCCACAAACAGCCTTTAAAAAATCTCATGATGAACACCTCGTTCATCGTCCCCTATATATGTAACTAGGGCTGAAGCAATCTTCCTACCTTTACAATCTATACTATTTTGTCATCGCATGTTCTACTTTTATACAACGATCCATTATTACAGTATAGTCTTTTTCTTTTAAAAGTTTGTATGTATCTTCATCTTGTACTCCTAATTGTGCCCAAAAAACATCTGCATCAATCTCTACAAACTCTTTTGCAACATCCATTAAAAATTCTGAACGGCGGAATACATTTACAATGTCAACATGTTCCTTAATATCCTTTAGTGAAGCAACTGCTTTTTCTCCAAGCACCTCATCTACTGTTGGGTTTACTGGAATAATGCGATACCCAGCATCTTGCATTGCTTTTGAAACCATATACGATGTACGTTCTGGCTTATCCGATAAACCAACAACTGCAATCGTTTTGCTTTTCTTTAATACTTCACCAATTTCCGTACGAGTTGGGTTTTCAATTGTCATAATTTATCCCTCCTATTCCTTTAGTATAGCCGATAAAGAAAGTCTCTTTCAATATGAAAGAGACTTTCTTTTATTCCGATTATTGATTCTTTGTAGCTGAGTTATCTGCTAAAGTAGCTGTTTTCGTCATTTTTTGACCGTTACGATAGAATGTAACTTCTACTTTCTCGCCTACTTTTTTCTTTTCATATAAATATTTACGGAATTGAAGTGAATTTTCTACTTTTTGATTATCTAATGCTACTACAATATCATATTGTTCTAAACCAGCTTTTTCAGCAGGTGATATTGGGTAAATTTTACCTAATACAACGCCGTTTGTTACGTCTTTCGGTACTTTCAATTGATTTACTGCATAAGCTTGCACATCTTCTAATGAAACGACACCTACTCCAAGAGCTGGACGTTTTACTACTCCGTCTTTTTCAAGTGATTCAATAACTGGCTTTGCGATGTTAATTGGAATAGCAAATCCAATCCCTTCAACTTCTTGTTGTGCAATTTTACTTGAATTAATTCCAATTATTTCGCCGTTTTGGTTAAATAACGCACCACCACTGTTACCTGGGTTAATTGCTGCATCTGTTTGAATAACTTGTGCTTGCCAATCTGGTCGTTTATCCCCATCAATATCAACTGGAATTTCACGTTCTTTACTACTAATAATACCTTCCGTTACACTTCCATCAAACCCTAGTGGGTTACCAATCGCAATTGCTTTTTCACCCGCACGGATTTTACTAGAATCACCTAAAGTAGCAACTTTATTTACATTAGATCCATCAATTTCTACAACCGCTAAATCTAACCAAGGGTCTTTTCCTACAAGCTTTGCATCTACCTTTTTACCATCACTTAATTTTACAGCAAGTTTATTGGCCCCATCTACTACATGGTTGTTTGTTACAATATATGCTTTATTTCCTGCTTTTTTATAAATAACACCTGATCCTGAACCAGCTTGTTGTTCTTGACCTGTCGGTTGCATTGCAAATGGATCAATACTTTGTTGCATATTAATAACACCTACAACAACATCTTTCGCGCCTTCAATCATACCAGGTAAATCAGTTTCATTTTTTGCTTTATTGACAACAGGAACTACAGTACCTTCAACTTTTGAATCCGAACTGAATGATGATACAGTCACTCCATTATTTTGAGCCCATGGCATATAAGGTGCCGCAAAACTAATTGAAACAGCCCCAACTACAGCTCCGACTAAACCTGTGAAAAAATAACCTTTTTTACTACCTGATTTTCTCACTTCTCTCGTTTCACTATGCTCTTCATTTAAATTTGGTCCGTCGTAATATCCCATGTTTTATTTCCCCTCTCTGGTGAATTCGTATTTTCAGTATAGTCACGTTTTGTGTCCTTCTTGTGAACTCATCGTGAAATCCAATTAAAAAAATACTCTCATCTAACATTGTAGACAAAAAATGTATTTTTTGTACATTCTACCTGCCAAAGAGGACATAAAATCGACATTTCCCTAGGCTAAAGTACACAATCCGTTACAATTATTCTTCAAACTTATAACCCACTCGAATAACAGTACCGATATGCTTCGCTTTATCTCCTAGCTTATTTCTTAGCTTTTTAATATGAGTATCAACCGTTCGGTCATCGCCGTAATAGTCATATCCCCATAACTGATCTAATAAATGTTGTCGTGACAACACAATTCCTTTGTTCTCCATTAAATAAACGAGAAGTTCAAATTCTTTATGTGTCAATATAATTTCTTCTCCATCTACTAAAACAGTTCTAGATAGACGATTCACTTCTATTCCAGCCAATGACATAGCATTTTCTTCTGCTACTCCTACCACGCCATCCGCACGTTTCAATAACGTCTTCGCGCGAGCTACTAACACTTTCGGGCTGAAAGGTTTCGTTACATACTCATCTGCACCTAATTCGAACCCTAGTAATGTATCATCCTCATCCGAACGTGCTGTTAGCATAATAATTGGCACTGCTGATTCTTTTCTAATTCGTCTACAAACAGACCATCCATCTATTTCTGGTAACATAATATCTAACATAATTAAATCAATTTCATGCTCTGCAAATAATTCTAACGCTTTTTTTCCGTCTTCTGCTTCGATTACTTCAAAGCCTTCATTGCGAAAATAATCGCTAACAATTTCACGTAATCTTCTTTCATCTTCAACAAGTAATACTGTTTTATTCATAATAATCTATCCCGCCTTTTTACTCTTTCAATCGAATAATACGTTGATTGGAGCTTCCGCGAAATGGAAGTGTTAAATCTTTTTTCTCGATTTCAAATCTTCCATCGACTAAAACATCCCCATAATGTAACAACTCTATCATATCATTATTTTGAGAACTCTGTATCTCTTCTAACGTATAACCTGTATACATCCATAGATTTTTTTTCAAATCTTTCACGATTTTTGCTACTTTTTTCACTTCAGCAGCTTGGAAAAATGGATCTCCACCTGAAAATGTTACATCAGTTAATGGATTACTTGCAATCTCTTTCACAATTTCTTCTACTGTCATTTCAGTTCCATTACAAATATTCCACGATTTCGGATTATGGCAACCGAAACAACGATGCGGACAGCCCGCAAAAAACAAGACTGTCCGCAACCCTTCTCCATCTACTACACTATCATGAATGATGTTCATCACTTTCATTTATGTTTCACCCGATCCATCTCTTCACTACGTTTCGCACTATTCCACTTCGACATATCTCCTACAAGATAACCTGTTATGCGGCGAATTCTTTCTATGTTAGCCTCATCTTCATTTCCGCAGCTCGGACATTCATTTCCAATAACTCCGTGATAACTACAGCACTTACAACGGTCAACAGGGTGATTAATTGAACCGTATCCAACGCCATTCTCTGCCATCGCTTGTACAATTTGTTTCAATGCCTTTTTGTTATGCATTGCTGCTCCGTCTAGTTCAATATACGTAATATGTCCCCCGTTACATAGAGCGTGGAACGGGCCTTCTAAACGAATTTTATTTATCGCTTGCATGTTATAGTAAACTGGAATGTGGAATGAATTCGTATAGTAATTATGATTCGTTATACCGCTAATCACGCCAAATTCTTCTCTATCTTTTTTCACGAACTTCCCTGATAATCCTTCTGCCGGAGTTGCAATTACCGAGAAATTCAGTTCATGTTCTTCTGTCGCTTTATCCATTCTATCTCTCATAAAGGAAATAATTTCATACCCAAGTTTCCATGATTCTTCATCTTCTCCATGATGCTTTCCTGTTAAAGCTACTAAACACTCCGCAAGACCGATAAAACCAAGGCTTAACGTCCCTTGCTTTAAAATGGATGCTACAGAATCTTCAGGCTGTAACTTTTCTCCACCGCGCCATACACCTTGTGAATATAAAAATCGAAAATCTCTTGCTCGCTTCGTACATTGATACTCAAATCGCTCTAATAATTGCTTAATTCCTAAATCTAAGTAATAATTTAATGCTTCAAAAAACGCTTCTTTTGAACCACTAATTAACGCTAATTTTACTAAGTTAATAGACGTAAATGATAAATTCCCTCTTCCAATCGCCGTTTCTTCTCCATGTATGTTAGACATAACACGGGTACGGCATCCCATGTAACATACTTCACTTTCCGGTCGTCCATCATAATGCACAGCATTAAATGGCACATCTAAAAATGAAAAGTTAGGGAATAATCGTTCAGCCGTTGTCTCTAACGCTAATTCAAATAAATCATAGTTCGGATCACTTTCTTCAAAGTTCACACCTTTTTTCATTTTAAAAATTTGAATAGGAAAAATGGGTGTTTCCCCTTTACCAAGACCAGCTTGTGTCGCTTTTAAAAGCTGTCTAACTAATAATCGTCCCTCTTTTGTTGTGTCTGTTCCATAATTAATAGAAATAAACGGTACTTGCCCCCCGCCCCGACTATGCATACTATTTGAATTATGAATGAAAGCTTCACAAGCCTGATACGTATCATTTTCTGTTTCTTTCCACGCAAATTCTTCTATTTGTTCTTTCGTAAGCGGATATGACTGTAATCGTTTCTTATGTCTCTCTACTGTTTTTCTCACATATGGTGCTAAATCAACATCAAAGAGTGCAAACGATTGACCACCGTGCTGCATATTTTGATTCGCTTGAAAAATAATAGACGAAAGAGCCAATGCACTTTTAATGTCTTGTGGTTGTCTCATATGTCCATGTCCGGTATGAAAACCGTTCGCAAGCATTTGCGCTAACGGAATTTGCGAACAAGTCGTTGTTCCAGTCGCATAAAAATCTAAGTCATGCGGATATAATATATTTTGATTTATCGCTTTTTTCACTTGATCTGACAATAAATTTTCAACAGCATAATATTTCGCACTCTCTGATGCGAACGTTCCCATTACTCCCATCGGAGAGCGGCCATCTACATTTGCATTTTCTTGCATTAAATCTTGCTCATTCCCGTGGACAATCGTCTCAAACACTCTCATTAATTCTTCTCCACGTGTATTTTTTTGTAACATTTATAACCCTCCACCAATATGTTGTTGTCTTTTGATTAAAATGTTACTACATATAGTCTTATTGTTTCTGTGAGAAATGTAACATTCCTGTGAAATTTTTTGCACGAAATAATGAATTTTTCATTTACAAAAAAGCAATGTGCTCTTTACAAATGTATGGTACAATATACGGGAAAAACTCTTTTTACCCTTTATCAACACATTTGAATAAAGGAGACTGAACTTATGGTTACTACATATCTTTTATTTATCGTTGCCTACTTACTTGGCTCGATTCCATTTGCACTAGTCGTTGGAAAGATTGGTTATGGAATTGACATTCGTGAGCACGGAAGCGGTAATTTAGGCGGAACAAATACATTCCGCACATTAGGGAAAAAAGCAGGTTTTATCGTTACAATTGCTGACATTTTAAAAGGTACATTAGCAACGAGTCTACCGATTATTTTCGCGTTAGATGTTCATCCACTATGGTTCGGATTAGCAGCTGTTCTTGGACATGTGTATCCGATTTTCGCGAAATTCCGTGGTGGTAAAGCAGTTGCAACTTCTGCTGGCGTGCTATTATGCTACTCACCAGTTGTTTTTGCAATATTAGCTGTTGTCTTTTTCAGCCTTTTATTTACAACAAGATACGTATCACTTTCTTCTATGGTAACAGCTGTCGTTGCCGTTATCACATCAATTGTTAGCGGGGATAAAATCTTCATTATTGCCATGTGTTTATTAGCAGGTATGGTTATTTATAAACACCGTGCAAATATTGGACGAATTATAAATAAAACTGAACCGAAAGCAAACTTTTCAAAAAAGCAAAAATAAGGTCGTAACCCACATAACGCAAAAAGAAAACGTGAAGCATATTAATAGCGTCTTTTTGCGTTATTTTTTATACTAAAGAAAAAGCAACATAATTTGGAGGAACTATACATGAATCTTTCCGTAACAAAAGAAGCAGCACAATGGTATAAAAACGAATTAAACTTACAATCGGGTGAAACACTGCGCCTTTTCGTACAATACGGCGGTTGCAGTACTGTGCAAAAAGGACTTTCTTTAGGTATTCGTAAAGATGATCCTGCACATCCTGCTGTGCAAACTCAAGAAGAAGGTATTAACTTCTTTATTGAAGGCGATGATGAGTGGTTCTTCGATGGACATAATTTATCTGTTACATTTAACGACGGTGATGATTTCCCGCAATTTAATTATGAAAAATAAAAAAACGTGGCATCTGCCACGTTTTTTTATTTTTTCTTAATTTCCTCATATTTCGCATACCACTCTGGATATAACTTTTTAAATGATACAGGTCTGAACCCTTCTTTTTTCGCACAAATATTTGTCGTACTTGCCGTAATACAAAGTTCACCTTCACCATTATATATTTCATAACCATATACAACGCGAAGCGGGCTCACAGTGTCCACCCACGTTTTCACAATTGCTTTTTCACCGTAACGCATCGCTTTACGATATGAAATTTGCAAGTCTAACACAGGAGAAATAATTCCCTCTTTCTCCATTTCAACATATGAAAACCCTAAATCTTGTATAAGTTTCGTGCGACCTAATTCCAGCCACACCAAATAGTTTGAATGGTAAACAACACCCATTTGATCTGTTTCCGCATAACGGATTTCAACTTCATGTTCTGCTACAAACATATGTATATTCGCCTTCTTTCAATTCTGCTACCTTGCATACATTTAATCATAATACAGTGACATCAAAAATAAAATAAAAACAGTGAATCTTTTCCCGAAAGGAGCAAGCATATGATTCAAATTGTAACGGTTCGTAGCGGTGATAGCGTATATAGCTTGGCATCTAAATATGGATCAACACCTGACGAGATAGTAAAAGACAACGGACTCAATCCAGCTGAAACACTCGTTGTTGGTCAGGCACTAATTGTGAATACGAAAGGGAATAATTATTATGTACAGCCTGGCGACAGCCTATATCGAATCTCTCAAACATATAACGTTCCTCTCGCTAGTTTAGCTAAAGTGAATAACTTATCTTTAAAATCCATTCTCCATGTTGGACAGCAATTATATATACCGAAAGGGACGAAACGAGCAGTAGAATCCATCGCTTATTTACAACCTTCAACTATACCTATCAAAGAAAGTTTAGTTAATGCTACACGTGCTATTAATCCATTTTTAACATATTTAGCTTATTTCAGTTTCGAGGCAAAAAGAGATGGTACGTTAAAAGAGCCAACGGAAACTGCTAAAATCGCTAATATTGCAACGCAAGGTAATACCATCCCTATGCTCGTTATTACGAACATCGAAAATGGAAACTTCAGTGCTGATCTAACATCCGTTATTTTACGGGACGCAACAATCCAAAACAAATTTATTACAAACATTTTGCAAACTGCTGAGAAGTACGGTATGCGAGATATTCATTTTGATTTCGAGAGTGTTGCACCTGAAGATCGCGAAGCGTATAATCGTTTTTTACGAAATGTGAAAACACGCTTACCTAACGGATACACATTAAGTACAACACTTGTACCGAAAACAAGTTCCAATCAAAAGGGAAAATTTTTCGAAGCTCACGATTATAAAGCACAAGGACAAATTGTTGATTTCGTCGTCATTATGACATATGACTGGGGTTGGCAAGGCGGACCACCGATGGCAATCTCTCCTATCGGTCCTGTAAAAGAAGTACTTCAATACGCAAAATCTCAAATGCCTCCACAAAAAATTATGATGGGGCAAAACTTATACGGATTCGATTGGAAACTTCCGTTCAAAGAAGGAAATCCGCCTGCAAAAGCAATTAGCTCTGTCGCAGCTGTTGCACTAGCTCGTAAATACAATGTTCCCATCCGTTATGATTTCACAGCTCAGGCTCCTCATTTTAATTATTTCGATGAAAATGGTGTACAACACGAAGTTTGGTTTGAAGATTCACGGTCTGTTCAAAGTAAGTTTAATTTAATGAAAGAACAAGGTATTGGCGGTATTAGTTATTGGAAAATTGGTTTACCCTTCCCGCAAAATTGGCGTTTACTCGTTGAAAACTTTACAATTACAAAAAAGGGCTGACAAAAGTCAGCCCTTTTTTACTATTAAAACCCGTCACAAAAAGAAGAATGACAACATTCTCCCTTTTAACCGTTATCAACGATTGGTTGTTTACCCGTTTGGTCTTGCATTTGCTTCCCTTTATTGCCACCAGCTTTTTTTGATTGTGTTCCAATATGATTCGGTGCAAAGTCTTTTGAATTCTTTTTCGGATTACCCATTACTATCGCCTCCTTAACACTAGTATCGTACTAGTGTTAAGAATTATTCAGCTTGCTTAAAAAGTTTCATTTCATAACGCTTTTCAATACGCTCTTCAATGCGATCGATTGCATCGCGATCACTTAATAATTGTTGTTTATTTTCTTTCACAAGCTCGTCAAATGATTTACGGCGACTTCTTCTCATGCTGTTCACCCTCTCTCCTTCGCATTCATACTATACATAGTATGAGCAAAGCGAAAACTCTTTAATCAGATTTGCAAGAAAATTTTATGTTTTAGTACTCCTAAAAAAACTCCGTGTACAATAAATTGCAACACTCACGAAATCTGGACACATATCAAAACACCTAAACCATCCGCTGCAATTCACTTAGTACTTTTGACATATTCCCAGAATGGTATCCTTCTTTATATATAAAACGATAAACTTGATTAATCCATATCTTAATTCGAAAAATATTTTGACTCCCAAGCAAATGTCCCTAGATTAAAATTAGCTTTAGTTGTAATATCCTTTACCGTATGCAATCCACTCCTTTTTCATATATTAATTTAGCTCGTGCATTACGTATTTCTTCTTTAGTACGAGCTATACGTAACTTAGTGTCTTCTCCCCCCAATTTTTACCTCATAAATTTTTTTAGACATATTTTTATAAAGTGTTCAAAATACAACAGATCGGCTATTTCTGTTTATTGAACACATGAAATATACAAATTATAATAACAAATATAAATAACCAACACTATGTTGGTTAGAAATAGGAGGCACTAAAATGAAAAACCAAGTATCAATAGTAGTTGAACATGAATTAAATAACGTAACACCAGAAATGATTGACTGGTGGTGGGACAATATTGATAACTCTGAACGATATAAACTATGGCACCCAGAAGAACATGTTGATTTTAAATGGTTAGTTGATCCTAAAGTACATGGGCATGTAGGAGCGATATCAGCTTCAATTGAATCTGCTGGGGGCGGACTAGAATTCCCTCTAAGAATTAGATGGGAAGATCCTAAAAATTGTCCTATAAATACACATTACAGCCATGTTTTAATGGGTTCATGTTTAGATGATAATGACGATGTAATTTCGCAAGTAATACATCAATATGAAAAATCCGATAACGGTACAGTAATGACTTCTACATTCATTTTCCCGAAAGGATTACCACCATTTATTAATCTAAGTGGTTTATATAAACACAACGTAGAAGAAATGAGTGAATTCAGTAATTTTTTACCAGAACTTTTCAAAGAAAATTTGTAAGGTAACTAAACAAATTTTCTTTGAATAAGTGACTAACTAGAAAACAAATTAGCCCCCATCATTTTAGATATGCCTAAAATGATGGGGGCTTTCAATATCAAACCAATCACAATATTTCTTCTCAGTAATGCACTCTGCCCTTCAAATGAAAAACACCTACGTCAAATTTACATACTTAGTATGCGGATTCAGGAGATGTTTTTCCTATACTTCGATTCGGGTTCACTTCAAAATAGCACACGGAGTTTTTATACCATAACGTTTAAATACTCTTTTAACTTTTCATCTGCATTCATTTCACTTTGTTTATAATCATGCAGCGCTTGCAATACGAAATCATACTGTTCTAAAATATAACTTTCTAATTTCAGGACGTCCTCTAAGCAATTAAGCATAATTCTCGTGTTACCAACTTCACTTTTTAACGCCGGTTCACAGGCTAAACTCGTACATATTTCTTTCACATCATCTTCTAATATGTCTGTTAATACGTATTTCTTTCGCCCTTTTACCTTTAATCTCATAACTGGATAAAAAGCTTTTATATCTAAATAGCTTCCTACATTCATGCAACGAATCCATTCAATATCACGTTTATTTCGTACAAGTATCTCTTTTACCGCTTCATATACTGCTGTCTCATCAAGTACTTCTGTATTCGATTTCCTTTTCGCCTCTTCTTCAATAGAGGCACATTTTTGATAAACTGCTGCACAAGTAATACAATCATCAAATGCATTATGAGAACTTAAACGAATTCCGAGCATTCTCTTTAACGTTTCAAGTTTATGATTAGGTGCGTGCTTCATATATTTCTTCGCTAAAAATACAGTATCAATCACTTTATTTTGAGGTTCCGGTAACCCAAGCATATTGACGTTGCTTTTCAAAAAGCGCATATCAAAAGAAGCGTTATGAGCGACAATTACATTCGTATGTAAAAATGCTAAAAATAAAGGTAACACTTCTTCAATCGTTGGTGCATCTGAAACACGATAATTTGTAATACCTGTTAAACTCGTTATTCTGTCCGGAATTGAACGTTCTGGATTCACATAGGAAACAAATTGATCTACTAGTTCATGATTACGATATTTCACTGCTGCCACTTGAATGATTTTATCATTATAAGGGTTAAATCCTGTTGTTTCAAAGTCAATTACAACATAATCTAACGGTAAGGATATATTCCCCACTCCAAATACACTCCTTTATCTCTCAACGTTTATATTTCTTTTATCATATCATGAAGCTTTCACAACGTGAAAAAGAAAAGGCAGAAATGATTATATTCCATCTCTACCTTTTCACTGTTATTTTAATTTAGCAATCCGTTTCTCCATCTCTTTTTGCGTCATCGGCCCAATAAACTTATCTTGAATGACACCTTTCGTATCTATAAAATACGAAGTTGGGATCGTAATGACTTTATAGGCTGTTGTTACATCAATGTTCTTGTCCAATAAGATAGGAAATGTAATTCCTTTTTCCTTCGCAAAATTACTTACCTTTTCTACTCCTCCACCTTTTTCGGAAGGCGTATAATTTATTGCTAAAATTTCTACGTTATCTTTATGTTTTTTATAGAAAGCTTCCATATTCGGCATTTCTTGCTGGCAAGGTCCACACCACGTTGCCCAAAAGTTTAAAATCACTTTCTTTCCTTTTAAATCCGATAATTTTACATTCGTTCCATCTAACTTCGTTAATTCAAAGTCTGGCGCACTCTTCCCTATTTCAATACCATTACTTGCAATCATCTCTTTCATAGCAGCTTCACTTTTTGCTTGCTTTCCTTGTACCGCCTGATCGTTTTTGCCAAACTGTTCATAAGCTGCATATCCCGCTAAACAAAGTAACACTACAATAATCGTAAGCTTCCGCCACATTTTATATCACCCTAACGTGTTTATCTTCTTTTAACATATTCATCAAAATACTATATACCTTATTTTAGCTTATACGGACAAGCTTGGAAATATTCACAGTCGAAATAATTAGAATATTCTTATTCAAAGTGCATTTTTTTCCTTTTTATCATATAATTAGAAAAATAAACGAAGTGTTGTTTATTTTCTTATGGACCTATTCACCTTTTTACTTTCGTAGTTATATAAACTTCAACAAAAGGGGGATTTTTTATGAATTCATTCGAAAAAATAACATTATATATTCTTAGTTTTCTTTTATACCCAATCGGTATTATTACATGGATCATTTCACTCTTTAGTAACGATCTTGAAAAAAAGAAAGTAGGGCGTATTTGTCTCTACGTTTCTCTAGTCTCATTCGTCCTTTTCTTAATTCTTGGAATTGCAACTTTCCTTATGACAGCTACTTTTAACGTCGATCTGAATCATTCAGAATCTATCGAGTATCAAATAAATGACGCTGAATAAAGATAAGAGCATTGCTCTTATCTTTATTCACATCTCTTAAAAAATGAATGACTATTTATTAATTTTTCAGGACTTCCACATGCTACAATACTTCCTTCTTTCATGATGACAACGCGATCTGCTAGTATAACTTTCTCTACATCATGCGTTGCCACAATTCTCGTTACATCGCTTCCTAGCCCTTCTATCATATTCCAAACAACTTCTTGATTGCTCGGATCTAATCCCGCAGTCGGTTCATCTAAAATAATAAGATTCGGATTTGAAATAATTGCTCGCAATAATGCAAGCCGTTTTCTTTCTCCTCCCGAAAACTCTTCACCGCTTTTATGTAGTACAGTTTGAAGACCTTTAGGTAAATCTCTAATTATCTGCTTCACATTTATCAGTTCAATATTTTTTTCTAACTCGTTTTCTAAATACTCCTCCCCGAAATACATATTCTCTTTTACTGTCGTCCGAAAAAAACGAGGTTCTTGCCACACTGTAGTCAATCGAGCCTCATTTCCATAATAAGCAACGCTACCGTTCGATGGTTTATACAAGCCTGTCATTAATTTTAAAAGTGTTGTTTTTCCTGCACCACTTTCTCCTACAATCATAATGAGTTCACCAGGTTTAATTTGCAAATCAATATTATGAATTCTGCATTTTTCTTCATCATTCTCCTGAAATGAAACATTTGTTATTGTCATCCCCATCGCTCTTTCTACATTACTATCTGCCACTCTTTTATCTAAAAAGGAAAAAACTCTATTTGCCGAAGCGACTGCAACTTGTGTCATCATTAATAAATCGCCGACATAACGGACAGGGAAAAAGAGCATCTCAATTGTCGCTAACACTGCAACAAGTGAACCAACTTCTATTTCTCCCCTCATTATTTTTTGTGCACCTATAATGAGAACAACGATATACGCTCCTGTTTCAATCACCGTTCCAACTACTCCAATGCAATGTTGCATCATCGTCTTCTTTACTTCTGTTTTATAAGATTGTACCGTTACTCCTTTAAATAAGCGAATAGCCCATTTTTCTTTTTGCAAACTACGTAAATCTTGTGCTCCTTTTACAAACTGTGAAACCATCTCTACGACACTTGATTGATTTTTTTGAGCAATATTTGCGATATTTCTTACCTTTTTGCCCATAATCATTGGAACAACTGCACTTAGAAATAAAAACGGAGTTATCCACCAGATGAACTGTGTATCTATATGTTGCAGCGCTATGATCGCACCGATAAATTGCGCAATGGCGTGTATATATTCTATTAATATAGAACCATATAACCTGACCCAGTTCGGAATATCAGATACGACTAAAGTTTCTAACTCGCCTTGTTTGATTTTCTCACTCTCTTCAAACGGTAATAGGAAAAAATGGCGCAATACATCTAAACGCTTCTCTCGTAATATTCGCTCACTCGCTTTTGAGCTTACATAATCAAATGAAAGATTGTTCACCCACATCAACAAGCGGCTAGCTGTAAACAAAGTAATGTAAAGATACGCTCCTTTCAGCTCTTGTTGAATGAGATTATCTACAATTAGCCCCATGAATAGTGGACGGAATAGATTTAAAATAGCCGCAAAGGATCCACTGCATATAGCTGCGATTACCAATATTTTTTCTTTCTGTAACGGTAACAAAATTCTTTTATATTCTTTCATGACGTTTCCTCCATTTTTTCACAGTAAAAAGAAAGGGATGAAACCAAATGGTTTCATCCCTTTCCATAAAAGAAGGAAGCTAACAGTTGTTAGCTTCCTTCTCGTTCATTTCAATTATTTAGTTCGACACTTTAGATTCTTCAATTTTTTCACGAAGAACCATTTGTAAGATACCACCGTGACGGTAGTAGTCAATTTCAACTTCACTATCGAAACGAGCTACTACTTCAAATTGTTTTTCGTTGCCATCTGCATCAGTTGCAACTACTTTTACAAGATCGCGTGGTCTAACTGTTTTGTCAATTTGAATTTCAAATGACTCGTTACCAACAAGACCTAATGTTTCAGCGCTTTCACCATCTTTAAATTGAAGTGGTAATACGCCCATTAACACTAAGTTACTGCGGTGAATACGTTCGAAGCTTTCTGCGATTACTGCCTTAATACCTAATAAATTTGTACCTTTTGCAGCCCAGTCACGAGAACTTCCCATACCGTAATCTTTACCTGCAATAACTAGAAGACCTGTGCCATCTTCTTTATATTTCATAGCAGCATCATAGATTGATGTTACTTCACCAGTTGGCCAGTATGTTGTATATCCGCCTTCTGTTCCTGGTGCGATTTGGTTTTTAATACGGATGTTCGCGAATGTACCACGCATCATAACTTCATGGTTACCACGACGAGAACCGTAAGAGTTGAAGTCAACTGGTTGTACGCCGTTTTCTAATAAGTAGCGTCCAGCTGGTGTGTGCTTACCGATTGAACCTGCTGGTGAAATGTGGTCTGTCGTTACAGAGTCACCAAATTTACCAACTATGCGTAAGCCTGATAACGTTTCAACTTCACCTGGTTCTTTAGATAAGCCTTCAAAGAATGGTGGATTTTGAATGTATGTTGAATCATTATCCCAAGTATATAAAGCTTCGTTTGAAGTTTGGATTTCATTCCAACGCTCATTGCTATTAAATACTTGTGCATATTCTTTCTTGAACAGTTCAGATGTAACAACACTTTGGACTACATCTTCAATTTCTTGAGCCGATGGCCAAATGTCATTGAAGTAAACAGCATTGCCATTTGCATCTTTACCGATTTCATCATTTTTCAGGTCAATATCAACAGTACCTGCAAGTGCATATGCCACAACAAGTGGTGGTGATGCTAAGTAGTTTGCTTTTACAAGTGGATGAATACGACCTTCAAAGTTACGGTTACCAGATAAAACAGATGTTACTAATAAGTCATTTGCTGCGATTGCTTCTTCTAATTCTGGCGCTAATGGACCAGAGTTACCGATACAAGTCGTACAGCCGTAACCAACTGTTTGGAAACCTAATTGATCTAAATATATTGTTAAACCAGATTTATCTAAGTACTCTGTAACAACTTTAGATCCTGGTGCTAATGATGTTTTTACGTACTCAGGTACTACAAGTCCTTTTTCAATTGCTTTCTTTGCAACTAGACCTGCTCCAATTAATACGTATGGGTTTGATGTATTTGTACAGCTTGTAATTGCAGCGATTGCAATTGCACCTGTTTTCATCGTTACTTCTTTATCTTCTAATGTAACCTTCACTTCTTTATCGAACTCTTGCTCATTAAATCCAAGTCCTTGTGTTCCAACTGGTGCTACAACAGCTTTGTGGAACGCATCTTTCATATCTGAAAGTGGAATTAAATCTTGTGGGCGTTTCGGTCCAGAAAGGTTAGATTCAATTGTATTTAAATCAATTTCAACAAGATCAGTGTAAATTGGATCTTTGCTGTCTGCTGTATAGAATAAGCCGTTCGCTTTACAGTATTCTTCAACAACGCGAATTTGTTCTTCATCTCTACCTGTTAAACGTAAGTATTCTAATGAAATATCATCGATTGGGAAGAATCCACAAGTTGCGCCATATTCTGGTGCCATGTTTGAAATTGTTGCACGGTCAGCTAAAGGCATGCTCTTTAGTCCATTACCGAAGAACTCAACGAATTTACCAACTACACCTTTTTGACGTAATACTTGTGTTACTTTTAATGCAACGTCAGTTGCTGTAGTACCACTTGGAAGTGTACCAGTTAATTTTACACCGATTACTTCAGGTACTGGGAAGTATGAAGGCTGTCCAAGCATTCCTGCTTCTGCTTCAATACCACCAACGCCCCAACCAAGAACGCCGATACCGTTAATCATTGTTGTATGTGAGTCTGTTCCAACTAATGAATCTGGGTATGCAACTAAGTCACCTTCAGCATTTTTCACCGCGTGAACAACTGGTGCTAAATATTCAAGATTTACTTGGTGTACAATACCTGTAGCTGGTGGAACTGCGCGGTAGTTATCAAATGATTTTTGTGCCCAGCTTAAAAATTTATAACGTTCTTCATTACGTTTAAACTCTAAGTCCATGTTGAATGCAAGCGCGTCTGCCGTACCCGCTCTATCAACCTGTACAGAGTGATCGATTACAAGGTCTACAGTAATTTCCGGATTAATTTTATCAGGATCCCCACCCATGTCTGCCATTGCTTTACGAAGCGAAGCCAAATCAACAACAGCTGGAACACCAGTGAAATCTTGTAAAATTACACGAGATGGTTTAAATGGAACATCGATATCTTGCACATCTTTCGTTCCCCATTTCGCTAAATTTGTAACATGCTCTTCTGTGATTACACGTCCGTCTACTTGACGAAGTACTGATTCAAGTAAAACTTTCACGGAATATGGTAATTGAGATACGTTGCCAACCCCTGCGTTTTCAAGCGCTTTCAAATCATAATAATGATACGTTTTTCCATCTACTTCAAAAGTTGCGCGTGATTGAAATGGATTATGTTTGACCATTATGTTTCCCCCCTGTTAAACGTGACTAAGTTGTCTGAATATAAAATGTAGACAAACTTTTCAATACCTTACGATAATATCTTATTACAACTTTCTAAATAAGTAAATAATAAGAAACTTATAGATTATCATAAGTTTTCTTTATGTTTCTAAATTTGAATAGTGTTCATGTTCCTTATGAATACTATTACCATAAAGTAAAGTGCTCTATTAGCGCTTTCTTTACAGTTCATACATACTATGAACTGCTCATCATGCAACTTACAAAAAAAGTTATAGAGGTGAAATAAAATGGGTAAAAGAAAAGCAAATCATACTATTTCAGGAATGAATGCGGCATCTGCACAAGGACAAGGTGCTGGTTATAACGAAGAGTTTGCAAATGAAAACTTAACTGCTGCAGAACGACAAAATAATAAGAAACGCAAAAAGAACCAGTAACGAAAAATCCCAAAAGGAGCATTCACCTTTTGGGATTTTTTCTAATGTTTATAACGTAACAATTCCGAAACCGTTACAAATCGATAGCCCTGCTTTTTCAGTTCAGGTAAAATTTTTGCTAGCGCTGCTACTGTTTGACTACGATTATTTCCCCCATCATGTAACAATACAATATCACCACTTTTTGCATTTTTCACTACATGATTTACAATGGATTCAACCCCTGGATTTGCCCAATCACGTGGATCTTGATGCCACGACCATAGAACAGTTTGATAACCAGCTTCTTTCGCTGTTTTAAATACAGCATCGTTAATATATCCACCCGGTGGACGGAATAGCAAAGGTTCTTTCACCCATTTTTCGAAAAATTTCTTTCCATCTAAAATATCATTTTCTAATTTTTCATCTGATGAATTACTCGCATACAAATGATTCATCGTATGATTTCCAATTTCATGTCCCTCTTTTAACACTTGTTTCACTAAATATGGATTACGCTGAACCCGAAATCCAATCATAAAAAATGTCGCTTCTGCTTTATATTGACGTAATAAATTTAAAATTTGTGGTGTATAAGTTGGATCCGGTCCATCATCAAATGTAATAGCAATAATCTTTTCATTATTAGGTACTTCCCATGTTACATAGCCAGTTGGTTCTAGCTCTTTTCTGAGCAACATTTTCGCTTCCACTTTTTCAACTTGAAATATATGTACTGCGCATAATAAAGAAAAAACGAGTAGAAAAATTTTCTGTTTTAGCATAATATTCGTTAAAGTAATGAGGTTGTCGAATACACAACAACCTCATTTACTTTTCTAATTGATCTACATGCTGCATAATATTTTGAAGGTTATTTTCGTATTGCTCAAGTTGTGGGCGTTGTGTTTCTGAAGCTACTTCTAGTGCATTTTGAATTTGTTCATACGCTTCCTGAACCTCTTGGCGTAATTCTTTTAAATCATGACCGTAGTTTGGATCATTTTTTACAATGTTGTTAAATGCATTTTCTGCTTGTGTAACACCTTGCTGAGCTGCTTGAAACGCTTGTTGTTTATCTTTATGATATGGCATTATATAATCCCCTTTCCATAATAGTTAGTCCCATTTATCTTTACCTTTTTTTCTAAAAACATTCTCGTATAAATTTGCAAACTTCTCTCATTCTAAAGAGAAAGAGGAGGTGTCACATACAATGGGAAAAAACAATCGTGAAGCGAAAGAAAAAAAGGGACAACCTGAACCATTAAGCGGATCTCATAAAGTAAAAAACCGTAACCATTCACGCCAAAAAAATCATGCGCATCATGACATGTAAAACAAAAAATGCACACTAGCTACCTTTTCCACATACAATGTTTATATTTTTCCATTTATTCTTCACCCCTACTTCATTCATGCATAACATAGTATGAATTGAGATTTTACGGAGGGTGTCTTACATGGGCAAGAAAAAGAAGGATTGTCTTTTTCATGTTGATGGTTTCGAAGAATGGATGGATCAGTTTTGTTCTGATTCTTGTAGCAACTTTAGTTTCCCAAATCAAATTCATATTGACCTTTGTGAAACAGAACAAGAATATATTTTGGAAACAGATGTACCAAATGTAACTGAACAAAATGTAGTCATTAAAAAGATGGAGACAGGCCTAAACATTTGCATACTTCATAAAAATATTTCTTTGCAGCGGAACATTCCTTTACCCGCTAATATTATTTATAAGAAGATGCTAGCCTGCTTAGAGAATGGTTTTTTAGCCATTCATATTTCCAAAAACGAAGTAGCTAATAAACATGAAAAGAAAGTTCTTTTTCAAATTGAGAATTAAAATAAATACAAAAATAAGCTCCAGTCGTCGACTGGGGCTTATTTTATTTCGCATGTACTTCCATATTAGAATTCCCATCATATCTTTTTTTCAATAAACTTTTCGTAACTAACAGCACTGGAAACGCTACAGTTGAAAATATAGCTAGCGCTGAAAATACTACAAACCCATTTTGATACCCGTAATAATCGAGAAGTACGCCCCCAAACCACGGACCAATTACTGCTCCAATTCCTGAAAAGCCCATCGCTCCGAAGTATGTTCCTTTTAGATGCGCAACAGCAATATCATCAATAAATACATCCGTCATTGAAAACATTAAGACTTCTCCAATTGTAAAAATAATTGTACAAACGGCAGCACCTAGCATAGATTCTACTATTCCAAAGCCAAATAATCCTCCGCTCACAAATAAAGTCCCCATCATAATTGATATTAATGGTGTATACTTTTTGCACATTTGAATAACAGGATATTGGATAATCACTACAACAATTGCATTTAAAACGAGCATATATGAGAATAGCTTCACTCCATCCTCAAATATATGTGTATTTGCAAAATATTGAGATACTGTCGTCGTTAAATGTGAAAAACCGCAATTACTCAAAATAATACCGACTAAAGCAACTAAAAATACGACATCCTTTCGCAATATACGAATTGCATTTAACATTGTAACAGGTTTTTCTGTACTCACTTTCTTTTTTTTCATTGGGTACTTCTTAAATTGGAACGCTAATATAGCTGTATATAGAATATATACCCCAGCTGCTACTAAAAAAGGAATTGTTGATTTTGCACTTCCAATCTGCAATCCAACAAGTGGACCAATCGCTACTCCAACATTTATTGCACCGTAACGCAAATTATATACGAGTAAACGATACTCTGGTTTCGTTAAATCTGATAATAACGCTCTTGACGTCGGTTCAAAAAAGGACCTACATAATCCATTTAAAGCATTTAATAAAAAGAAACTTAAAACATGATCTGCAAGTGAAAATCCTATGAATACAAACACCCAAACGATCATGGACCATATTAGAATCATATTTCGACCGAATCGATCAGATAAATTCCCTCCGATAAAACTAGCAAACACTCCAACAAGTGCACTCGTTCCAATAATAGCACCCGTCATTCCAGCTGATACGCCTTTAACAGTCGTTAAATAAATTGCTAAAAAAGGAATACTCATTGACGTGGCAAACCTCGCAAATAAAGTCCCTATTATAATTGTCATTCCTAACGGATGAATATTTTGTAACTTCCCCTTCATCTTAAAAACCTACTCTCCCTGTTATCACATAAAAAAAGAAAGCAAAGGATCTGCTTTCTTTTCCCTTTTTATACTTGAGCTGTTGATACTCGAGCTGTTCTCGTTATATCCATATCTATGCCATATGTAAACTGTAATTCTTTACAAACATCTTTAATTAAAATTGCGACATTATACTTTTCATTAAATTGTAAAACGATGTTCTCTACTTCTTCATATGTATACTTATATTCCCCTGTAATAACACTTTTTAGATCAAAGCATTCATTTATACAAAGTTGCACAAGTAACTGGTCATATTTCTCGATTACATCTTCTTTCTTCCACATTACCTCTTTTACATATAACCGATCAAACTTCACACTTTCACGGTTACACTCCGTTAAAATCCGGGTCATTTCGTTTAATTCTCGATACAATTCAGAAATATTTTTGCTTAAACTAAGCAGTTTATCTACGCCGTTTTCATACAACATATTCATTCCACCCCCGCATTTTCTTTTTCTTATTATAGCAAGAAAATTCTAAAAATAGTTTCTTTCTTCTGAAATATTAGGAAACTAATTTCAATTGCTTTACAATGAAACTAGTTAATGTGAGAGGAGAAAGAAAATTGGAGCACAAATTATATTACACTGACGCTTATAAGCAAGACTTTACTACTAAAGTTATAAAGCAAGATTATGATAAAGACGGTAACTTATACGTTGTTTTAAACGAAACGGCATTTTACCCAACAGGTGGCGGGCAGCCCCATGATACTGGAACTTTAAATGGCATTACTGTATTTGGTGTTGAAGAAGTCAACGAAGAAATCCGCCACTTCATTACAAAACAATTACATACAGAAGAAGTAGAAGGTAAAATCAATTGGGAGCGCCGTTTTGATCATATGCAACAACATGCGGCTCAGCATATTTTATCTGCTTCTTTTTGGGATCATTTTAACATACCTACGATTGGATTCCATCTTGGTAGAGAAACGGTAACAATCGATTTAGAAACAGAAAATCTGCATACAGAAACAGTTGAAAAAGCAGTACAAATTGCAAACAATATAGTTTTTGAAAACCATCCAATCCGTATAGAGTGGATGGACTTAGAAGAAGCGAAAACATTACCTCTTCGTAAAGAACCGAATATGACAGAAAATATACGCGTTGTTATGATCGAAAACTTTGATTATAACGGCTGTGGCGGAACACACCCGAAACGTACTGGTGAAGTAGGTCCTATTCAAGTTCTTAGCTGGGAACGCAATAAAGGTGGCATACGACTAACGTTTATCGCTGGCTGGCGCACACTTAAATTAATAGGGCAACAACAACAAATTATGAAGGATGTTTCCAAACAATTAAACAGTAGCGAGAGTGATATTCCAGCAAAAGTAGCACAACTGCTTACTTCTCAAAAAGAAAACGAAAAAACAATACAAACAATGAATGAAAAATTATTATATGCAGAGGCAAATGAACTACTTCAACAGCCTGCCAAAATACATGCTAGCATACTTATTTCTAAAGTGTTTACAAATCGTTCTATGCAAGAAATCTCAAAACTATCCGCTATTATTACAGAACAACAAGAACATGCCATTACATATTTCATTATTGAAAACGAGGACAAATTACAATGTATTCTTGCTTGCGGAAAAACAGTCACGCTCGATATGAATGCTCTTTTAAAAGATGCACTTCCTGCAATTGAAGGAAAAGGTGGCGGAAATAAAAAAAGTGCTCGTGGCGGTGGAAAAGCCATTATAACTGGGAATGAGTTTTTAAATCAACTTATTTCTTCTTTACAGTCAGCAGTGTAAAACATGTTATGAAGGATAGCAAACGGCTATCCTTCCCCTATATTTACAGACCTATATTTTGTTTCAAACCTTGATAACTCCCTGCATTTACAAAACCTTCACTTATAAGATTGATAAAAGTTTCCGAAAAACCATAATGACTTAAATCTTTAATTGGCACCATTTGCACATCATGAATCGGATTATGATCAAACTCGTTAGAAGGTAGCATAATTTCACCTTCAATCTTTTCAAGCAAAAACGTTATATGTAATAAAGACGGGCGAGCATCTGGTTTATCACAAACATAGAGTAGCTTCTGAATGTTAACTTCTAACCCTGTCTCTTCTCTCATTTCTCGAATCATTGCTTCCTCTAACGTTTCGCCATTCTCTGCTCTTCCTCCAGGTAAAGACCAATTCCGATTAGCCACTTTTTGCTTTACTAGCAATACTTTTTCATCTTCAATTAAAATTCCAGTAACACGAACTTGCATTACATTTTCCATATACAATTTCCTCTTCCTATTAAATTTACAAATAAATCCTTCCACAAAAAGAACGTACGTTTTATAATTAAAGAAAATTATGGAAGAAAGAAGTTGTTACATTCATGCGTCCATCTTTAACAAAGTCTATATCAATTGAAGATTTCCAAAACTATTATTGGTTAAAAGCAGAACTTCAAACATTTTGTCGTGAGAATGGTTTACCAGCTATTGGCTCTAAGATTGAAATAACCGAGCGTATCTCACATTATTTATATACTGGTAAAATATTAAAAAACAGCTCTGGTCCAAAAGCGAGTAAAACTTCTCTCTCTTATAAAGACCTTTCTCTTCAAACTGTTATTAATGAAAATCACCGCTGTAGCGAAGAGGTTCGGGCCTTTTTCAAAGAAAAAATTGGAGCAAACTTCCGCTTTACAGTAGCTCTTCAAAAGTTTTTTAAAGAGAATGTTGGAAAAACATATGAAGACGCGATAACGTTTTGGTATGAAGAAAACGAACGAAAAAAAGATCCTACTTATAAAACAACTATCAGCTCTCAGTTTGAATACAATCGTTTCACTCGCGACTTTTTCGAAGATCCAAATAACAAAGGGAAATCAAAAGCTGATGCGATCGCTGCTTGGAATGAAATAAAAGCAAAACCTGGTAGCAATGCTTATGTTCCTCAAAAAGTAGAAAACTAGTTACCTCGCTAGTCTTCTACTTTCTCAAATAATAGTGCAATCCCTATTCCGCCCCCAATTCCTAACGTCGCAATTCCA
Source organism: Bacillus tropicus (assembly GCF_001884035.1). Lineage (GTDB taxonomy): Bacteria > Bacillota > Bacilli > Bacillales > Bacillaceae_G > Bacillus_A > Bacillus_A tropicus. The sequence continues at coordinate 81,926 of NZ_MACG01000017.1, read as the reverse complement.
TATTTCATGTACTTTCGTTTCGCCTGATAAAACAAGCGCGTTACAAGCATAGCCCCAGATGCACCGTACGGATGACCGAGTGCAATTGCACCACCATTTACATTTAATTTTTCATATGGAATTTGTAACTCTTTTGCGCAAGCAACAACTTTTGAGGCGAATGCTTCATTTATTTCAAAATAATCGATGTCCTCTACTTTTACATTCATTTCGTTTAATAATTTGTTCACCGCAAATATCGGACCAGTACCTGGAAGCTTGGGATCCACTCCCACTACAGCACTATGAACGAAACGAAGGACGGGTTTATAACCTAATTTACGAGCTTGTCCCTCTTCCATTACAAGAACAGTACATGCCCCATCATTTACACCACATGAATTACCTGCCGTTACTGTACCATTTTGTAAAAATGCGGGTTTTGTTCTTTTAATGATTCGTTCATAATTCATTTCTGGATTTATAGATTCATCTAATAATCCGTTAAAAGACAATATTTCATCATGTATATATCCTTTTTCTAGCGCTTGCAGTGTCCGTTTATAACTCAGACAAGCGTACTCATCTTGCATTTCTCTCGTTATGTTATAACGCTCCGCAACATATTCAGCCGCTACCCCCATATCAGGATCACCAATTGTTTCAGGTGAAAATCGTGCTCTTTTTTGAAAAGGTGACGTACTTGTACTCTCTACTCCCCCGGCGATATAGAACTTACCTGCACCGCCTTGAATAAGATGGCACGCAGTGCGAATTGCTTCTAAACCAGCACCACATTGCCGATCAATCGTTACACCAGGAATATGATAGCCAAGTCCTGCCTCTAAAGCAGATAATCTTGCAACATTCCCTCCTGGTCCAACAACATTCCCTAATATGACATCGTCTATTTCTCTCTCAATCCCTTTACTTAAAAATGTGAGAAGCGGCGCTAATAATTGCTGAACTTCATAGTCTTTCAGCATCCCATTTTTCTTACCAATAGGTGTTCTTTTTGCTTCTACAATAACCGCCCTATTCATATATTTTCTCCCGGTTTTTAATCATATTTTCCACTGCAATACGAGCGATTTTTCCGCTATTTGTATACGGTATTTCATCTACAAAATGCCAATCTTTCGGTATTTTAAATGAGGATAATCGTTGTAAGCAAAAACTTTTTAATTGTTGCTTCGTAGCACTTCCTTTTACGATGGCGACAGGTTTTTCACCCCAGTAACTATCTTTCACACCAATTACAACTATTTCATCAACAGCTGGATGTTCATGTAATACACTTTCTATTTCTTCTGGGAAAATATTAATTCCTCCAAATAAAATCATATTCTTCTCTCTACCGACAATATAAATAAAACCTTCTTCATCTTCATAACCTACATCTCGCACTGTCATCCAGCCATCTGCCGTCAACCCTGGAACTAAAATCCCATCTAATATGTATCCCATAAAAAACTGATCACTTTTCACATAAACAGTTCCTATCTCACCTTTCTGTACTTCTTCTCCTGCTTCATTACATATTCGCACTTGCACATTGTGGCAAGATTTCCCTACTGAATTTGGCCTTCTATTACTCTCTTCATCAACTAGCGCTGTTACAAAGCTTAACTCCGATGCACCGTAAAATTCGTATTTTTTCGCATTAGGGAATATACTCTTTATTTTTTCTTTCGCTTCAGCTTCCCATTTGGCTCCTGACGAAATAATTTTCATTTCATTTTCTATTACTCTGTTTTCTTTATATAAAGATTCAAGCATTGTAGGAACTGTATACATGACCGAAATACGTTCCGTTTCTAACTTATCCAGTACTTGATCTGGAATAAACTTTCTCATAATATGTACCGTTTCTCCTACATATAATGCACTTATTGCGCCGTATAAAAAAAGAGAATGAACGAGTGTCCCAGCTATTAAAATAGAATCTTCTTCTTTCATATGAAAATCATGTATATTGCAATCGAAACTATGAACCCACGATTGTTGTGCACGTAAAAATGCTTTTGCTTTTCCAGTTGATCCTGATGTGAATCCCATATAAAAAGGAGCATTTTGTACATTTTTTACGGACTGATATGTAGGAAGATAATGCTCTATCATTCTTTTCCACTCATCAATTTCTATTACTCTTCCTTCTTCACCAGGTAGATTATTTACCTTATATCGCTCTGTCACAATCACATCCGGATTACTGATTGCAATCCTTTCTTTAAGCTCATCCTGTTTCCACCTTATATCTAATGGTACACAAATCCATCCGGCCATAGCAGCACCTGCAAATAGTTGTAAAAACTCGATACGATTTTCTAATACAATTGCTATCATTTTATTCTTCGATTCTGTTGCGTGCAACCAATTCGCTACTTTACATACTGACTCGTACCAATCTTCATATGTTAAAACTCTATCATTTTCCTTAATTGCTATTTTATTTGGTTGTAAAGAGGCATGCTTTTTATATTCTTTTGTAATACCCATATGAGACGTCCTTTCTTTCCAAAATAATAAAAAGAAACACGCAACGAACGTGTTTCTTCTCTTTCTTATCCCGCATTTGTATATTTGCTTCTCTTTAGAGCAGGCGTAATAATATGTTTCAATGAACGATGTAATTTTGTTACAAGAATTGCTGCTATAATTGCTTTTATGCAATCCCCTGGTAAAAATGCGACACTTACTTTCATCGTCTGCCATATAGAAATATCCATTACGAAAGCTTGTACAATAATACCAAATACATAAACTACGAAAATACCACCAATTATATTAATACATAATACCTTTATTATAGAAACTTCACGTAAACGCTCAATTAAATAACCAATGACAAACGCTCCAACGATATAACCAAGTAAATATCCTGCACTTGGCCCAACAAATACACCAAGGCCACCGCGTCCACCAGCAAGTAATGGTGCTCCAACTCCTACAATAAGTAAGAAAACTAGCTGACTTAATGCACCAAGACGTGATCCTAATAGTCCACCAGCAAGCATAACACCAAGTGATTGTAATGTAATTGGAACTGGTGTAATAGAAAGAGCAATTGGAGGAATTAACCCTAACACTCCCATAATAGAACTAAATAAAGCGACGAAAACTAAGTTTTTTGTATTCATATTTGCTTCTCCCATTTGTAAACTTAAAATGTTTTTTAGATAACATATTATAGGAGTTATATTATCTTTCTGCCCACCCTTTGTCAACTTATTTTTACAATCGGTTTACAAATATAAATTCCATTATTTCTCTTTATGCAAATGCTCAAGTTCTTTCCGAAGCGCCTGTTTTAAAAACTTCCCAACAGATGTTTTCGGTATTTCTTCCATAAATACAATATCGTCTGGTAACCACCACTTTGCAAATTGCGGTTTTAAAAACTCATATATTTCCTCTTTCGTAACTGTACTATTTTTCTTTTGAACAACGCAGGCAACCGGTCGCTCTTGCCACTGCGGATGAGGAACGGCCACGACAGCTGCTTCAAATATAGCATCATGTGCCATTAAAGCATTTTCAAGGTCTACTGAAGAAATCCACTCGCCTCCGCTTTTAATCACATCTTTCGTACGGTCAACAATTTTCACACAGCCTTCCTCGTCCACTGTGACAACATCACCAGTATATAACCATCCATTGCGAAAACCTTCGACAGTACGCTCATCGTTATAATAGCTTTCAGCAATCCACGGCGCTCGTAAACATAGTTCTCCCATCTCCGTACCATCCCACTTCACTTCACCATTTGTACCGACTACTTTCATCTCTACACCAGGTACAAGATATCCTTGTTTTGATCGAATTTCTAGTTGCTCTTCATACGATAATTCTGTTTCATAACTTTTTAAACGCGCAAGTGTTACGAGTGGGCTTGTTTCGGTCATACCATATGCATGGATGAAAGGAACATTGTGTTTCTGTTCAAATGCTTTAATAACACTTTTCGGTGCAGCTGCACCACCACATAGTATTCTCGTCATACTAGATAAATCGTAACTATTATTTTCTAACTCTTGTAATACACCAAGCCAAATTGTCGGCACACCAGCAGCTAACGTCACTTTTTCAGATTGGATCATTTCTAATAAAATTTTCGGCGTAAACATCGGTCCTGGAAGAACTTGTTTTGATCCAAACCAAGTAGCAGCGAAAGGAAGTCCCCAAGCATTCACATGGAACATCGGTACAATCGCCATTGCTGCATCACTTTCCGATAAAGCAGCTGTATCTGCTAAACCGAGTGCCATACAATGCAATACAGTACTACGATGCGTATATACAACACCTTTTGGATTTCCTGTAGTCGCCGACGTATAACACATACCAGCAGGTGTGTTTTCATCAATATCTTTTACAAATTGGAAATTTGGATCACCTTCTTCTAATAGCTTTTCATAATGATATACAGGTTCTAGCGTAGTATTTGGAAGTTCATCTTTATCAGTCATAATAATGTAAGCTTGTACAGCTGATAGTTGTGATTGAATATTTTCAACGAGCGGTACGAGATCTTCATCTATAAGTAGAATGCGATCTTCTGCGTGCTGAATAATATATGAAATATGTTGAGGAGATAAACGAATATTAATTGTGTGTAAAACGGAAGCAATACCAGGAATAGCAAAATACGCTTCCACATGTCGATGATGATTCCACGCTAACGTTCCTATACGCTCGCCTTCTTTAATTCCTAATTTTTTTAACGCACTGGAAAGCCTTCTCGTTCTTTCACCTAACTGCTTATACGTTAACGTCGTAACTGTATCATGTGTCCGTGAAACAATTTCTTTTTTTGAAAACAGTTTTTCTGCTCTTTCCATCATAGAACTAATTGTTAGCGGTACATTCATCATCATATTGGTTATATCCCCCTTTAAAGCGTTTTCATTTTTTGTTTATTATAACAGACTCCCACAAATAATTACGACATTTTTCTGTATTTTCTGAATTATTTCCTTGGAAATAATTCAGAAAATACTAAGAGAAAACACACTAAAATTCTTTCTTACGATATATAAATACCGAAATAACAAAAGAAAAGATATATATGATAACACCAAATATTGTATATAGCATTGAAACATATATAGATGAATTTAAATTTGATATTGGAAATTGTTCTATTAGATAGCCAATAACACTTTGTAGTCCAAAATAAGTAACAAGTCCCCCGCATGCGCCTCCAATTGTAATAGCATCAGATTTTTCTGCTCCAAAAATATAGAGGAGTGGATAGGCTATTGCTCCCGCATTAAGGATGATGAACGTCCCTAAAGAAACACTCTTAAATATATCATCATCAATTGGCGTGTCTGAAAATAAAGCATGTACATAAAATATACCATACGATAATAAAGTACCAATAATTACAACTAAAAAATAGAAAAGGTAGTGACTTTGCACAATGTTATTTCTAGTAACTGGTAAAGTAAGTACATATTTTTCATAACCCGACTTACTCTCATACTTAATAACTTCAAGTGCAGGAATCGCAGCAAATAAGATAATAAATGTAGCAATTAAACGGTACATTGAAGCATTACCAAAATAAAAAACAAAACCCGATCCTAATATCGCTATTCCCATGAACATAAAAAAAGTTCGATACACTAGATAATAGTTCGTCAATAATAAACCTTTCATTTATTTTTCACTCCTTGTTAATAAAACACTTATTTCTTCAATCGAAATAGTTCTATGAGCAATCCCATTTGGTAGTTTATGTACATCTGATACAAGTACATTGAAATAAGAACTATTATTCCTTTTCACTACAACTATATCTTTGTTGATTAAAGTTAGTTGTTCCTCATCAACATCTACAATTGCATAATTGTCCAAAACCTTATCCTTTTCTTCATTCAATAAAATTTCTCCATCTTTTATCACAATAAGGTGACTAGCTATTTTTTCTACATCACTCATAATATGTGAAGAAAGTAATATACCACCATTACTTTTATTCACAAAACTTTTTAATTCCTCTAATACCTCCTCCCTAGATGAAGGATCAAGACCTCCCGTCGCTTCATCTAGGATTAATAATTTGGCATTATGTGACAATGCAACAGCTATAGATAGTTTCATCGACATTCCACGGGAAAACCTACCTACTTTTTCATTAGTAGGTAAAGAGAAAGAATGAACTAATCGGTAAAAATTTTCTCTATCCCAAGATTCAAACATCTTTTCAAAAACCTTATTTAGTTGTTTTATTGTAAGATAAGCCGGGAGATTCATAGTATCAAATACGACTCCAATCTTCTCCTTATTCTTGGTATCTTTATTTATATTTTCTTCACCAAATATTTTTACTGTACCGCTATCTTTAGAAATTAATTCTAGTACTGTTTTAAATGTTGTTGATTTACCTGCCCCATTGTCACCAATGAATCCCACTATTGAGCCTGATGGCACATTGAATGTAACATCTTTTAAAACAATTTTGTTTCCAAATGATTTACTTAAATTTTTAATTTCTAGAATGTTTGACATCATTTCACTCCTATCTTAACTTTTCATAAAAGTATGTTTTCTCCTATTAAAAATTATCCACTTTTTCTCTCACTTTCTTTTTCAATTTAAAAATAAGACGATTACTATATTCCTTATTTTCTACCAAAATTCGATACACCTCTAATACCCCTAACACACGAACAAAAAGATAAACTCCAAGAGCAATCAGTACAACACAATAAGGATAGTACTGCACGAGCTCTCCAGAAGTAATTCGTTTTTTCTCAAATAAAAATGGGATCGCTCCTGCTGCTATGAAACAAAATCCAACAATCACTACTGCCGCATACTTTTTCTTAATAATCGCATATCTTTTTTTCAATTCTTTTAGAAATTTTTGATCAAATAGCAGTTCTTCTTTTTTCAATACATTATATCGACTCTCTTCTATCGTTACAGGTACCATCATTGCTCCAATACCAAGGACAGCAATAAGAATAACAAGGAATGTCGACATTGTTGCATCTTCTTTAAATAGTAAATATGGTATTGTAGATAAAATAAGCAAACTAAATCCTAACGCAATATATTTAGAAATTTTTTGCCCGTACACTATATACCCTTCTGCCATTTCCTGACTTACGTAATAGCCATCCACATTTTCATTACTTTTCTCTGCAGTTTCTTTTAATAAATAGTCGAGTGATACTTCAAAAACATTTCCAATCATTATTAACTTTTCAGTTTCAGGAAAAACTTGACCGTTTTCCCATTTACTAACCGCTTGCCTTGTTGTGTTTAATTTTTCAGCTAATGCTTCTTGAGAAAGACCCTTTTCCTTTCTTAATTTAAAAAGCTTTTCACCAAATCCCATATGTGTGTGTCCCCCTTTGTTTTCTTACCTAAATTGTATGTAAACATTGCCTTTATCTCTATCTTCCCGCGGTTGCACTTTGTCAACTTACGGTTGCGAATGTGTTATATAGCGTTTTTTTATAAGATTTAGCTAGTTTTCTTCTATGATTATGGCGTGTATAAAACAATCCACCTCGACATCCAATTATAACAATTAAAGGTAATTATTGTTATAAAAAAATAAAAACTCCTTTATTTATAAAGGAGTTTTCGATATGAAATATTCCAAGATGAGCTAATTTTTCTTTCTCATATTAATTCACAATTTCTTCTATACATTTTTGTACATTGTGCAACGTTTAATAAGCATCCCACACAGTATATGTTGTCATCTCTTTATATAAGGTATATTCATATATATGTAAAATATTACTCCTATTAACTTCCCTAATAAAAACACTTTTCAATAATTATAACGGCTTCTGTTTAAACTTTTCATAATGTCGTACTTTTAATAGAAGGATATTCCCGCAATCTGTACAAATATAAGCATCCACCGGTGAAGATGTGAACATCGTTTCCTTTTTCCGTATTTGTGCATAACCGACAAACTCACCTTCTCCTATGTTTTGAGAACCACAATTAGAGCATGTCTGCACGTCTTTCTGTTTCATGAGAGCACCACCTTTAATCTGTTTCTACTCCCTTCGACAGTTCACTTCCATTTCCCTTCCAAAAAACCTCTTATTCTCTTACATTTCAACAGGAATCTTAGAACAAACATCGTATATGTACTATGAAATATATTTATTGACGGAGGAATTTTATGAGTACGATTATGACGCTTAATACAGCTCAAGAAATTGAAAACGCAGAAATACATATGCTCTCTTCTAGATTAGCGCTACTGCAAGCAATAAACGGAAATCCGATGCAAGTACAAGTGAAAAAGTTCGGTAGTGCCACTGCTTTTTCATCAAAAGTAATCGCTGGTCCTGCTTTTAACACAGTCAAAGGCGTTACCTTTACAAATACAGATGAGATAGATGAGATTATTTCTTATTATCAATCACTACAAATCCCTTGCCGTTTTGAAATTACGCCAGCTCAAGGCACCAATGAATTATTTCAATACTTATCTCAAAAAGGATTTTACCAATCTAGCTTCCATACCGCTTTATATAGTAAACCGAAAGAAGATCCTTCTCTTCTTCCTTCTAACATTTCAGTACGCAAACTAAAAGAAAATGAGTTTGATATTTTTGCAGATATATATGTACGTGGTTTTAACATGCCGTCCTTTACAAAAGATGGCGTGCGCCAAAATAACGAAATTCTTTACAATAAACCAGAATGGCATTTTTTCATAGCAGAGATTCAAAATACTCCTGCGAGCATTGGTGTCTTGTATATAAATGAGGGGATTGCTTCATTAGCTGCTTCTGCTACTTTACCAGAATTTCAGCGTAAAGGCTGTCATACTGCCATAATTCAAAAACGAATTGAGACAGCTATTGAATCCAATTGTCATTTAATAGTCGGACAAGCAAGATTCGGTAGCGGCAGTCAAAATAATATGGAACGTGCCCATATGAAAATTGCTTATACAAAATCAATATGGATTGCAAAAGACATATAATTAACATTCCTTCTCCTTGCATTACAATCTTATACATTCTATGACAATTCCTTTTCTACACCATTAATCATTTGAATATTCAAACTAGATTTGTTACGATATTACTAGATACATCATTCAACTTGCAATATGAAAAGAGAATTCTAATCAAACTACAAGGAGGAGAAATGTATGACTAAACATGATCATGGTTTAAAAGAAAAAGTAGAAGGTGCTATTGATAAAGTAAAAGGCGAAGTAAAAGAAGTTGTTGGGAAAGTAACTGACAATAAGAAATTACAAGCTGAAGGAAAATGGGATAAGGTAAAAGGCACTGCTAAAGATACAGTCGGTAATGTGAAAGAAAAAGTACATGAATATAAGGAACATTAATAACAAAAAACACGTTAGATGCATTTTCATCTAACGTGTTTTTTATTTTACTTTATATATAATGAACCAAATAACATACGATATATTTTTATTTCTCTATACTCTTTGTAAGTGGTTCTTTAAAGACATTTCTATTCCATACAGCAAAAATAATAAGAGAAATAATAAAGAATACAACAAGACATATACCCAGATAATCAAAATTAACTACCTGTATGAGATTCCAAAACGGTCCCTGTAAATTATAGCTTTCAATAAGCAAAGATAATAGTTGATATCCCCCTATTAAAAAAGCCGTTATAACAGATATTAAGGTAATTAATACATTATACGAATTTCTTATTCGATTATTTTCCATTGCCCACTTATAATTCGTATTCATGAATGTACTATCTAATGTATCCATCAATGACATTCCTGCAGCAAATAAAATGGGGAAAGCAAATATACTTACAAGTGGAATAGATTGACTTGTTGCAGTTACTGTAGAAAGAGCAATTAATCCAATTTCACTTGCTGTATCAAAACCGAGCCCAAATAAAAAACCGATCATATACAATTGCTTCTGACTATTAATAAAACTAAATAAACGTTGTGCGAAACGATATATAAACCCTAAGTTTTCTGGTTGCTTATCTTCTTGGCTCCGTAACACTTTAATAAGATACAACAGATTGGTAAGACCGATAATAATAAGGAATGTGCTAGAAACGATCGTACCAATAATACCGCCTATAGTAGAAAAACTCTCCATTCCATGTTTTGCCGTTTTTCCAATTAAAGCAATTAATACAATCATCACAAATACTACTGTAGAGTGTCCTAATGAGAAGTAAAATCCCACCCCCTGTGAGTTTTTACCTTTTTCAATTAATTTCCGAACAGTATTATCAATTGCGACAATATGATCACTATCAAACGCATGACGCAATCCTAAAGAATATGCAATAATAGCCATTCCAATTATGCTATTACCTTTATACAGTGCTGGTAATAATAAGAGAATCCCAAGCACATGAAGAAATATAATAATAACAAAAAATTTAGTTGCCTTCTTCAGTTCACTTTTCCACATAGTTACTAGCCCTTTCTACTTTAAATTGAATACTTTTGAAAACGAAAAGTGCCATAATAAAAACTACGATCGTTATAATAGTCGCTAAAATAATTACAAAATTATTTAACACATCTGTATGATTTGTAAGTGTTAACAGAGCTGGTACTGTTGCAGTAATCCAAGATTCAACGAAGCATACAATTCCTACATAAATATGAATCTTCTTTTTCAACCCATCTTGCAGGAAAAATAAAAACCAAAGGAATGCCCAAAAGAACCAAATTATTGTACTTTGTAGGCCTCCACTCTCATGTAATTGATTCACTATTCCCATAACCGTTGCAATGATAGCAACCCAAAGAGAATAGTAACCTACACCTGAAGAATCAAGTTTTAGTATATTTGTAAGACCAACATATAAATAAGTAAAACCAAATAAAAAGATAGTTCCATTAGATAGGATAGTCCACTCATCGGATTGACTTCCTGTAAATAATAAATATAATGGTGTCAAAGTTTGTAGTGCCCCTACAAATAAATTAAAGTACCCTACACTTTTGCTATCAATGAGTTTAAAAGCTGCTAGTGAATTCATAAATAGAACTGCACCAACAAATAATAATCCCACATTAGTCATAGTATCCCCTTCTCCTACTTAATATTTTCGATAGGATGTTAATTCTTCATGCAGACAATTTTCTCTAACAAAACGATGACACTGAAAAAATATAGACTCCATATCCTCTGTATTATGACTAAGTATGCGTATGACAAAGCCTTTACATGTCGTAGAAGCTATTCCAATCTTCATATTGTTAGTGTTAGAAAACGATGTTTTTAATGCTGCAATTAAGTCATTTGTAACGTTCTCATTAATAACTATGAAAGTACCATAATGGGAATATTGATTTAATATTCCCATTTGATCTAATGACTCTTTAAAAGGGTTTAGCAATAAATGATCATATACTACAAGTTTATTTTCCATATATATTTTTGTTAGCGAATCAAAATATTGGTATGTGAACTTCTCCATATTCGGCGACCAGCCAGGCGTAACTGAATCACATAAAATCAATGTAGAATTATTTTGCATATATATATTTGTTTTTTGCTTATATGCTGCGTCCTTGTACATAATTAACGGATCTGGTAGATATTCCATAGCAGCATTCTGACCAATATAAAAATTCAATTCTTGCAAAGCATAACTATTTGGAGTCTTGTAAACTTTCGTTGCCGATTGGCTTGTTATATATGTTTTCGCATCTTTACCAACATTTATATTTATAGAATAGAAATCTCCTTTTAAATAGCCTCCACCAGAATTCATAATATAGTAATATGCTCTACCATACTTGTCCAAATATATCGGCTGCGTTACTTTTAAGGCATCTTTATGATAAACCTTAATAGGTACGGTTTTATCTCTCTTTTCCATCACATCAATGTTTAAGACACCTGTAGGAGATTTCATTTTTTCAATCCTTCTAACATAATGTTTTGTCGCATCCAATTTATTAATTCTTGTAAACCTTCCTCATCCTTCAAATTTGTAAAAAAGTATGGTTTATTATGTCGGTAATGTTTTGTATCCTGCTCCATAACTCCAAGATCTGCCCCTACATAAGGTGCCAAATCCGTTTTATTAATTACAAATACATCAGATTTAATCATTCCTTGCCCACCTTTCCGTGGAATCTTTTCTCCCTGCGCCACATCAATAATATAAATTGAAAAATCCACTAGCTCCGGACTAAATGTGGCAGCTAAATTATCACCCCCACTTTCAATAAAAATAATATCTAAATTATTATGTCTAATCATGAGTTCTTCAATTGCTTCAAAATTCATAGAAGCGTCCTCTCGAATTGCTGTATGCGGGCACCCTCCTGTCTCTACACCAATAATTCTATCTTCTGGTAAAACACCTGTTTTCAATAAAATTTTTGCATCTTCTTTCGTATAAATATCGTTTGTAATTGCTGCAATTTCATAATCTGTATTTAGATGTTTTGTTAACTTTTCAACTAACATTGTTTTCCCAGCACCTACTGGGCCACCGATACCAATTCTAATAGGCTTTATCATTTTATTTTTTCCTCCCTATGACATGAAGACCCTTACATTTACATCTTCATGTTGCATTTGATTTATTTCGAATTCAGGATCATTCAATCCAAAATCCTCTAATGAAAGTATTTGAATTCTATCAATAGATTCACAGATTAATTCATGGCATTCTTGTAATAGTTTTTGACCATCTGTTTGTCCAAGAGGAATGGCTCTCACACCGTTTTGAATTATACTTCCAACACTTGAGTATAAGAAAACTAAGAGCGTTTCTTCTATTGTCATTTTCAATTCCGCCCCTAATATTCCGTATACGATACTCGGATGACCTTGTAATTTATTACCCATAATATTTTCTTTATATATATTTAAATTTACAAATGAGAACAATTCACACAATAATTTAGAAGTACTTTTACTAATCATTCTATTTGCTTTTCTACATTCAAAAGGCAGTGTTTGTGCTGTTATTAAATCATCTAAAAATGTAATTTGTTCTCCCTCATTAGTCTTAATTGCTTCGTAAGTATATTTGCAAATTAAGCCATCCGTGTATGTTAATTGGACTTTTATATATCGATTAACCCATTTGAAAAATTCGGCTTTATTTGTAACTTGTCCCTCTTGAATAAACGTTTCTAATCCAAAAGAGTGACTAAAACTTCCTGTTGGGAAGTTCGAATCACTAATTTGGAGTAGGTTAAGTAAGTTAAATATGTTTGTGTGAAGCATGCTTGAATGGTTTTGGTAATACTCTATTTTCTTTTTGATAAGGAACACCTTCCTTTTTAAGTAAATCTTCTACTAAGTAGTCATTTGCCAAAATCATGCACCCTTCATCGAATTGTGCCGGTAAATGTCTATTTCCTAAGTTATGAGCAATAATTCCCATTTCTTTTATTGATGTTGGAGTAATTACAATCACCTCTTCTGGTAATACTTCAATATATACAATTCGATTTTCATCTTCATATAAAATATCACCGTTCTTTAATGTTTCTCCACTATCTAAAGACACCCCAATTTCAAAACCAGATTCTGAATATAATTTCTGAACCCTCTTCAGTAAAAGCTCACTAGAAATCGATATTTTATCAAGATGCTTTTTTGTATTTGAGAAATCATTCATATTACATACGTTGTTATTAATTTTTTCAATAATCATTTTATCTCCCCCGTTATATCAAAATAAAAAATACCTTTGAGCCATAGGTAGTATATCTACTGCTTCACACGTGATTACTTGTCCATCAACTTTAACTTCATATGTCTGCGGATCTACTTCAATTTTTGGTGTTGCATTATTTAGTTTCATATCTCGCTTCGAAATCTCTCTCGTATTTTTAACAGGTAATACAACTTTATTTAAACCTAATTTTTCTTTAATATTATTCTCATAAGCTACTTTCGATACAAATGTAATCGAACTTGACTGTACTGCTTTTCCATATGCACCAAACATCTTTTTTTCATAATATGGTTGTGGGGTAGGAATCGAAGCATTCTCGTCTCCCATTAATGCCATCACTACCATCCCGTTTTTCAAAACCATATCTGGCTTAACACCGAAAAATTGTGGATCCCATATTACAAGGTCTGCATACTTTCCTACTTCAATAGAGCCAACATATTCTGAAATCCCATGTGTAATAGCTGGATTAATTGTATACTTAGCTATATAACGTTGAATTCTATTATTATCGTTATATTCTTTATCTCCCTCTAAACTACCAATCTGCTTTTTCATTTTATCAGCAGTTTGCCAATTGCGAATAATAACCTCGCCAACCCTTCCCATCGCCTGTGAGTCAGAGCTAATCATGCTGAAAACCCCTAGATCTTGCAAAATATCCTCTGCCGCGATTGTTTCTTTTCGAATCCTTGAATCTGCAAACATTACATCTTCTGGAATATTCGCTTTTAAATGATGACATACCATGAGCATATCTAAATGTTCATCCAGCGTATTCACTGTATATGGCAAGGTCGGGTTCGTTGAAGATGGTAAAATATTATTCAGCGCAGCAATCTTTATAATATCTGGTGCATGCCCACCTCCAGCTCCTTCAGTGTGGTACGTATGAATAACACGATTATCAATAGCTTTTATCGTTTCTTCCACAAAACCACATTCATTTAAAGTATCCGTATGAATAGCGACTTGAATATCATATTTATCAGCAATCTGTAACGAGTGATTAATTGCTGAAGAAGTCGCTCCCCAATCTTCATGGATTTTCAATCCGATAGCCCCCGCAAATATTTGTTCTTCCAGAGCAGGTAGACTTGAACTATTTCCTTTCCCTAAAAACCCAAGGTTTACAGGAAAAGCTTCTGCTGCTTCTAGCATTTTTCTTAAGTTCCAAGATCCAGGTGTTATTGTAGTTGCCTTAGTCCCTTCTGCCGGTCCTGTTCCCCCACCAATTAAAGTTGTTATACCTGAAGCTAATGCTGTATCAATTTGTTGTGGGGATATGAAATGCACATGTGTATCAATACCTCCAGCTGTAACGATTTTCCGCTCACCAGAAATTACTTCCGTTGATGTTCCAATGATGATATCAATGTTATCCATAACTGAAGGATTACCACTCTTACCTATTGCTGAAATCTTTCCATCTTTTATACCAACATCCGCTTTATATATTCCTGTATAATCAATAATAATTACATTGGTAATAACAACATCCACAACCCCCTGTTCTCTTGTAAGTTGTGAATTTTGTCCCATACCATCCCTAATTGATTTTCCTCCTCCAAAGACAGCTTCATCACCATATACAGTGGCATTTCGATCAACATGTGCGAACAATTGTGTATCCGCTAAACGAATAGAATCTCCTGTAGTTGGACCATATAAATCAGCATATTGTTTACGTGACATCTTAAAACTCATGCTATCTCCCTCTTTTTGTGTAAGATTGAATATCGCCATCCACTTTATTTTTAAATCCATATACTTCTTGTTCCCCTGAATATGGAACTAATTCAATCGTTTTTTCATCTCCAGGCTCAAATCTTACCGCTGTACCTGCTGGAATATTTAAATGTCGTCCAATTGCTACACTTCGATTGAATTTTAACGCCTCATTCACTTCATAAAAGTGGTAATGAGATCCAATTTGAATAGGTCTATCTCCCTGATTTAGCACTTTGACTTTCGTTGCTTTTTTATTTCCATTACATACTATGTCTTCTTTCGCAAGGATATATTGCCCTGGAATCATAACATTCACTTCCTTTAATGAATTGGTTGATGAATAGTTACTAATTTTGTTCCATCAGGAAAAGTTGCCTCAACTTGAATATCTGATATCATGTCTGCAATACCATCCATAACATCTTCAGCACTTAAAATGGTTTTTCCAAGCTCCATTAATTCCGCTACATTTTTACCATCTCTTGCTCCTTCCAAAATTTCATACGTAATAATAGCGATACTTTCTGGATAGTTTAACTTAAGCCCCCTCTCCTTTCGTCGATAAGCTAAATCAGCCGCAACAACTACTAGCAGTTTATCAATTTCTCTTGGCGTTAATCTCATTACAATCTTCCTTTCTGAAGTATTTTAAAACTAAGAATATTCTAAAAATAAAAGGTGTATTTTCAATGTCCTTTCCGTGTTTTCTCCATGTTTTTTTGCTATCAATCAAATAAAAAAAGA
This sequence comes from Bacillus tropicus, assembly GCF_001884035.1. GTDB lineage: Bacteria > Bacillota > Bacilli > Bacillales > Bacillaceae_G > Bacillus_A > Bacillus_A tropicus. The sequence continues at coordinate 65,810 of NZ_MACG01000017.1, read as the reverse complement.
GCCCATCGGCTCTTTTTTTATTTTCCTTCATTCTTCTCTAGCACGTATAAATCTTCTTCGATATTCGTTAATTTCTCACTTACAAGCTTTCTTGCATCTCCAATTGCTTGATTATATGCAAATGGTCCAACTAATTTAATCATTTCTTCTATTAAACGCTCTGCTTGGAAACGTCCAATTTCATCTAAATCTTCTTCCATAAAAAATTGCTGAATTTCTGCTACAAGTTCTTCTTGTTTAGCATTTGGTATTTTTATATTCATCATCGTTGTTACTCCTCTATATTTAAGATAGTATCTTCCTTAACTCTACCATAGAAAAACGATTACCAGGACAGCTTTTTGTAACTCCTTCTAACTCTCTATGACCGAGTATATTTTCTTTCTTTATAGCAAATTGCTTCATAAACATTTTGCATAAAGAATATAATGCATTCACTTGTGCAGGAGTTGGATCGTATTTATCGAAATTTCCCGTCATACATATTCCAATTGTATGACGGTTATGGTCTTTCGCGTGCGCTCCAATATGTAAACCTCGTCCTTCCACTACAGTTCCATCCTTTTCGATAAAATAGTTGTAACCAATTCCGCTCCACCCCCTTACAGTTTGATGAAATTCATGCGTTTTATACACGTCCCATCCATCTTCAGCTGTATGGTGAATAATCAGTTTGTTTACTTTTTCTAAAGGAACTAATTCATCTTGAAATGTTAGATTGACACGTTTAATTTCCATTTGAACTGCCTCCTCTTAAAAATCAATCATAATAATCGTTTTATCATCTGGCCTTATTCTCTTTTCCGCTTCTAGCTCTTCAATAATTGCTATATATTCGTTTATACCATTCTTTCTTATATATGCAACAGTTTGTTCTAATGACCAATCCGGGTGAAATAACCCGTCTGAACAAATAAAAATCCCACTCACTTCATCTGTATGTAATTCACCATGTTGTAAATAATGTATCGCTTCTTTCATTCCATTTGCAACTGAATAACCATTTGGCATATTTGCAAGATAACGATTGTATTTTAACTGTTCTCGCACATCTTGAAAAACATATTCTTCTGGTACAGATAACCCTTTTTTACGATCTTCTTCCCTCTTCTTTTTTGCTCTTTTACTAATTCCTTCAACTGTGTCTTTCGTTAATACTTGCATCGTTCCATTTTGAAAAGTTGCGACAATCATACAGTCCCCAAGCTGCGCATATTCAATTTTCTCACCAACTATTTGGACTGCCGCGATACATGTGCACCACAAATGCTCTTTTTTTCTCGTGTCTACTTCATATTCTAACATTTTTCTTTGCAATGCTTCATTTGCTTTTGCAACAGCAACTTGTAAACTATGATTTTCGCGGAATGAATTAAAATAACTTGCAAATAAATGTGAAGCGATGTATGCTCCATTATGTCCCTTTTCATCACGAAACGGGACAAGTGGTGTTGCCCCGTCACATACACCATAAATCTTTTTTTCTTCATTACAAAAATAAGAATCCTCACATTCTTGCTTCAACGGGCTTTTCTGTTGATATGTTTTTATCTTCACAACTGTATCCCCTTTCAAATGATGAAATACTAAAACTCTTTTGATTAATCTAATTTTCCGAAATAAACTGTTTTTACCCAAAACTTTCAATATCATATATAATCTTGAAATAATATGAATTTTTCAGTGAAGGACGGGAAAGAGATGGTCAGATTTCTTGGTGTTATTATTGGTTCTATTATTATTGCGATTGCCTTTAATCTTTTCCTTATCCCCCACAAAATTTTAAGTAGTGGAATTGGCGGAATTGCTATTATTTTAGGGATTGTAACTCCTGTAAACACAGGTATTATTAACTTTGTATTAAACTTACCTATCCTTATTTTAGGATACATAGGTCTTGGAAAAAAAGTCATTTTTAACACGATTATCTCTGTTATTGTATTATCTGTTGCATTATACTATGTTCCAGTGAAAGTCGTAGCAACAGATCCACTTTTATCATCTATCTTTGGTGGCGTCATTGCCGGAGCTGGTATCGGTCTTGTTTTTAACTGTAATGGATCAACTGGTGGATTTGATATTATCGGTATGTTGTTGTCTCGTAAAAGAGATATTAAACTTGGCGGGTTCCTTATTGTTTTAAATGCAGTCGTTGTAATCATTGCAGGATTCTTCTTCACTTGGGATGTTGCTCTAACAAGCTTACTTTCGATTTATGTAACTGGTAAAGTTATTGATGCTATTCATACGAAACATCGGAAGGTTACACTTATGATTGTAACAAATGAAGCAGAAAAAATGAAAAAACAACTTCTTTCAACTGTTGTACGTGGAATTACATTACTTGATGGCGAAGGTGCTTATTCTAGCGAAAAGAAACGTGTACTTATGACAGTTGTTTCTCGTGAAGAATTAGCAAGTATGAAATTAACAATTTCTGAAATTGACCCTCATGCATTCGTTAACATTACAGAAACGGTTGAAGTATTAGGATTGTTTAGAAAAGGTTAAAAAACTAGGTGGATTTCCACCTAGTTTTTATTTTCCATAAATTCAATTCGATTTCCGAACGGATCTGACACATAAAATCTAATTACATCTGGTCGTGCATGATCATCTATTACTTCAATACCTTGCTTTATTAACTCTTGTTTAAATTCATCTATTTTTAAAACATAAAAAGCTGGATGCGCCTTTTTAGCTGGATTAAAGTTTTGCTCAACTCCGATATGAATCTCTTGATTTCCACACTTAAACCAGCACCCACCGCGCTTCTTTAATTCCTCTGGCTTTGGGATTTCCTCCATACCAATTTTATTACTATAAAACTCTCGCGCTTCTTCTTCACACCCTACAGGCGCAGCTACTTGTACATGATCGATACCTTGAATATAATTTCTCATTTTCTCTCCCCCTCTTCTACCCTAATGTTATAAGGAAAACCTACTCCTGTAACTTACAAATGATTTATAAAACAATATAAGCTCCCCTTATTAACACCCTATATGCACTTTTCCAAAATAAAGAAAACAAAATTTATTATATAACTTCCATTTTTTATAGAAATACACATTACATCTATATTATAGTTATGAATAGACAAATCTTTTTAGATGCTATTTGTACGGAGGAACTATTATGAGTCGTAAAAAATATTCATCAACTCAAAGAAAACGTCATCCGAACATTTCTAGACGTTTGCGAAACCATACACAGGATCGTTCATTAACCGAAATGTACGCATCTCTGTTCGAACACAATCCTGATGGTATTATTTCATTAAATTTAGAGGGAATTATTATCCACACTAATCCTTCTGCCGAAAGAATACTAGGTTACACTTCTTCAGAATTAGAGCGAAAAAGCATTACCTCTATTTTAGAAGCTCATATTTCTGAGCAAGTATTACAAAATATAAAAACTACTAAAGCGGATAATCAACAAGAGTATATTTTATCTATTTATCATAAAAATGGATTTTTATTAGACGTCGTGACAAAACTAGTTCCTATTTTTGTCCAAAATCGCCTAAGTGGCGTATATGCCATTATGAAGCCTCTTGAAAAATCAGAAAGAATTGAGAAAATGCTTAAAGAAAGTGAGAAGAGGTTGCGTACATTAGTAAACTCCATGCCTGCGTTTGTTATATTTAAAGATCATGAAGGGCGCTGGCTTGAGGCAAATGACTACGCACTTTCTTGCTTCAATTTCCATCATGTACCTTACCGTGGGAAAAAAGATAGTGAACTCATTCAATATAATGAAGCATACCGAGAAGCTTTTTTACATTGTGAAGAAGTCGATGAACTAGCATGGCAACAAAGACAAATTCTTCATGGTGAAGAATTTATTATTCATAGAGATGATTTCGACTTAATCTTAAGTATATCAAAAGTTCCTCTCTATCATCCTGACGGCTCTCGTAAAGGTCTTATCGTAATGGGAAGAGACGTTACTGAGTTAAAAGAAACGGAAAAGTTATTACGAAAATCAGAAAAGCTCGCAGTAGTCGGACAACTGACAGCTGGAATTGCCCATGAAATTCGAAATCCACTCACTTCTCTAAAAGGTTTTCTAACATTGCTACTCCCTGAAATAAATAAGGAGCAGAAGTGGTATATCGATGTTATGTTAAGTGAAATTTCACAAATGGAATCTATCACGAGTCAATTTATGGCGATGTCTAAACCACAAGTGTTAGCAATCCAAACTTGTAACATACAAACGTTAATTGAAGAGGTAGTTACATTTATTTTACCGACTGCTATTATGCACAGCGTTCATATCATTATGGACCATTTTGATTACGTATATGATATTCAATGTGACGGTAACCAATTAAAACAAGTTTTTATAAATATATTAAAAAATGCGATAGAAGCAATGCCAAATGGCGGAAATATTTTCATCCAAACAAAACCATTAGAAGATAATTTCATCTTAATACGGATTATCGATGAAGGTTGCGGTATCCCGGAAGATCGTATCTCCCGTTTAGGCGAACCATTTTATAGTTTAAAAGAAAAAGGCACAGGGCTAGGATTAATGATGTGTTACAAAATAATTGAAGAACATCATGGTAAATTACACATTTCAAGTGAATTAAATAAAGGTACGATCGTTGATATTCAGCTACCACTTTCTTCATCTCACCTTACAATCCAGTCTTAAATAATAAAAGAAGCATCTGCTAACAATTAGCAGATGCTTCTTTTATTATTTGTACTTATAGAACTGTTTTTCCATACCATTCTTTTGCTTTTTCTACTTCACCCATCGTTAATTGATGCCCTCTATTTTCCCAATGCATTGTTACATTAGCGTTTGCATTTTCTAATAGTAGCTTCAATTCCTCTGACTCAGAAGATGAACAAATTGGGTCATTTGTCCCAGCAGCAATAAACACAGATTTCCCAGCTAAATTAGGCAATTGTGTTCCTCTTCTAGGCACCATTGGGTGATGAAGCACAGCACCTTTTAACGCATTTTCGTAGTGGAATAATAAGCTTGCCGCAATGTTTGCTCCATTTGAATAACCGATAGCTACAATGTTGTTTCTATCAAATTCATATGTTTTTGCAGCTTCATCTAAAAACTCATTTAATTCCTTCGTACGGAAAATAAGATCCTCTTCATCAAAAATACCTTCTGCTAATCGACGGAAGAAACGTGGCATCCCATTCTCTAACACATTTCCCCTAACGCTTAATACCGACGCTTCTGGATCAATTATTTCTGCAAGTGGTAATAAATCTAATTCATTACCACCTGTGCCATGAAGTAATAATAACACTGGTTTTGACATATCTTTTCCTTTTTGAAAAACATGTTTCATCATAATCCTTTTCCCCTTTCAATCACTTTAATCTAAATTTCTCACTTCAAATGGTAAAAGCGTTTGTTTAATCTGTTTTCTATGTTGTTCATATTGTTCCGGTAACTTTAATTCCTCACCCATCGTCTCTAACGATTCATCATGAGCGAAACCAGGAGGATCTGTTGCAATCTCAAATAAAATTTCACCGTGTTCTCTAAAATAAATTGCGTTAAAATAATTTCGATCTTGTACAGGAGTTACGTGGTATCCAAAACGGGACACATGCTCTTTCCAGTCTAACTGATCAGCATCGTCACTCGCTCTCCAAGCAATATGATGCACTGTACCAACGCCCATTTGGCCACGACCAATTGTCGATAACCTCAAATCGATAATATTTCCAATATCAGCAGAAGAACGGAATCGAATAAATTCACCCTCTTCTCCAATTTTCTCAAGACCCATGATATGCTCTAACAGTTCAGCTGTTTTTTGAGGCTGTGCTGATAAAAGAACTGCACCACCAAATCCTTTAATTGCTACTTCTGGCGTAACTTCTCCAAAAGTCCAATTATTTAATTCGCCCTCTTCTCTTTCTACTAATTCTATATGCAAACCATGTGGATCATCAAATTCTAAATACTGCTCTCCAAATCGAGTCATTTTTGTATATGAAACATCGAATTTTTCTAATCTATTTTCCCAAAACTCCATTGCCCCTTTTGGTACAACATAAGAAGTGATCCCGACTTGACCGTCACCAATAACTCCTTGACGAGCACCTGCCCATGGGAAAAACGTAATGATTGTTCCCGGTTTTCCTCCTTCATTACCAAAATAAAGATGGTACGTACCTGGATCATCAAAATTCACTGTTTGTTTCACTAAACGTAAACCTAACACACCAGCGTAAAAATCTACATTTTCTTGTGGGTGTCCTACGATTGCTGTAATGTGATGTATGCCCATTGTTTTCTTTTCCATTTCGTCCACTCCTTTTTTATTCCATTATAAAAATTGCTTTACATTCAAATTCATTATTCATTTTGTCCATACTGCAAAGTAAAATCCGTCATAATAATTTTATCTCGAATTCGAGATATTAATTACAAAATTACACATTAGCGTCTAACTTATCGGGATTATCTCGATTCCAAGATAGTTTCCAAAAAACATTTACTCATTCTATAATCATAATAAAACTTGATTTAGAATGTCATTTACCCCAACCTCAATACTTATTATAAGTTACTTACTTTTCTTTGTCAATCAATCAATTACTTATTTCATTTAAAAAGAAAAGAGAGTAAACGTTATTCACCGTTTACTCTCTTTTCAAATCATTTCGTTTCTTCTTCCAGCACTGCTTCCATCTCATTAAATTCACGATGAATTGCTTTAATTGGTTCTTTCGTTAATAAACTCACGACAATAACAGCTAATAAACTGCAGAAGAATCCAAGTACCATTTCATACATAGTTGCTTTTAAAATTGGAATTTTTACCCAAGTAATAACAACTATCGCACCGACAATCATACCAGCAAGAACGCCCCATTTGTTCGTTCTCTTCCAATATAAACTTAATAAAATAGCGGGGCCAAATGCTGAACCAAATCCTGCCCAAGCATAACCGACAAGTGTTAAAATTGTATCACTTGGATGATACGCTAAAACAACTGCGATCATCGCTACTACTAATACTGACAGTCTACCGATAAATACAAGTTCTTTATCACTTGCGTTACGACGGAAAAATGTTTTATAGAAATCTTCCGTTACTGCACTTGAAATAACAAGTAATTGCGAGGAAATACTACTCATAATTGAAGCCAAAATAGCTGATAATAAAAATCCAGTAATGTACGGATGGAATAAAATATTTGAGAATGTTACAAAGACCATTTCTGGATCTTGTAATGTCTCATTATTCTTAGCGTAATAGGCGATACCAACTAGACCAGTAAGCATTGCACCTATAATCGAAATCGCCATCCAACCGATACCGATTCTACGAGAAGTTTTCAAATCTTTAATAGAGGTAATTGCCATAAAGCGGACAATAATATGTGGTTGACCAAAATACCCAAGACCCCATGCTAAAAAGGAAATAATCCCTAATACTGTAGTCCCTTTAAACATATCCAAATGCTATGCATCAACTTGCTTAATCGTATTGAATGTTTCTGTTACACCACCAACATCTGTAAAAGCAACAATGGGCACTAATACGAGAGCAATAAACATAATACACCCTTGCACAAAGTCAGTCCAACTTACTGCTAAAAAGCCACCGAATAATGTATAAGCAACAACGACACCCACAGTTACAAATAAACCTATTTTATAATCAAGGTTAAAAGAATTTTCAAACAAACGTCCACCTGAAACTAAACCAGCCGACGCATAAAATGTGAAAAATACTAAAATGACGATAGCGGAGACAAAACGAAGTATTTTCGTACGATCCTTAAACCGATTTTCTAAAAAATCCGGAATCGTAATTGAATCATTTGCCACTTCTGTATACGTTCGCAAACGCGGGGCAAGAATTAAATAGTTTGCATAAGCACCTATTAATAAACCTATCGCAATCCATACACTTGATAATCCTGTTGCATACATCGCACCAGGTAATCCCATTAGCATCCAACCACTCATGTCAGAAGCACCTGCTGATAAAGCTGTAACTGCTGGACCAAGTCCTCTTCCGCCTAACATATAATCTGATAAATCGGATGTCTTCTTATAAGACCAATACCCGATATACAACATACCTGCCATATAAATAGCAAGAGAAACCATAATCTCAATCTTCACCAAATCTCTCCCTTAGTTACATAAGCCATTCAAAATTTCGAAAAATGACTTTTTCTATTTTCTTGTTTTCGCTTATGGTTCCCTACCTTAACAAACATTTTTTGTTCTTTCAAGTGAACAGGTGCTTTTTACTACAGGTGAAAACCTCTATAAACGCCTTTATCCCAGTGGATTACCCGGTTTTCAAAAGAAATTAAAGTAAAAATATTCAGAAATCGAAAATATTTTTTCACTGCTTATTTTCATTTATTTATCCGACAAATTTCCAAAAGAAAAAGCCATACAAATGTATGACTTTTAGCTTACTGGCATCGTAATTTTCCCTTTCTCTACGTATACTTTACGAAATTTTATATAGCAGCCAATACGCCAAGGTACTATATAACAAACCGCAAGGGTGTAGAAAAGAATGCCGATTGACTTTGGATCTAAGCCTTGTAAATGTCTTCTAAAATAAGCACGTAAAAGAACGATAACTAAAAATGTAGCAATAAAAGCGATACTTTTTTTTGCATAAATTTGACCATCTTCTCTCACTTCATACCCACTTAAAATAATAAGTGGAATTGATAATAAAAATCCGATCCCAGCAGCTATCCCAATTTGCCAACCAGCAAGTTGTATCGGTGCCGCATATAAAGAAAAACCTGGTAATAAAAAGAATAATGGCAATAATAGTCGTCTTCCTTTATTTTTAATTGGTCGATTCATAGAACGCATACGTCTAAATATAACGAGCCCTATGACGAGTAAAAAAATTGTAATACTGTACGAACCTTGCTGCAAGTGAATCTCTCCCTAAAAATATTCATTTTTGAAAGCCTTTCCCATTATACTCCTAATATTTCCTAAATAATATGATTATTCCTTCAAAAAATCTTACATATAAAATATATTTTTAGGTTTGATTTATTATAGGAAACAATTCCGAAAGAGGCACCACCCGTCCCACCTCATCTTTAAATACAATATGCTCTCTCGTTAAATGACGTGGACTCTTTACTCCCGCTGCTGCTGCAAGTGAGAATAAACTATATCTCATACTAACAACATAATTCATTACACGCCATTTCTTCTCATACGGATCTAGCGCTTTTTGATAATGTGGATTCGTCGTGGCAACTCCAGATGGACATTGTCCGGAATTACATTGAAGCGCCATTATACAGCCACTTGCCATCATAAAACCACGTGCTGAATTTACAGCATCTGCACCAATTGCTAAAGCAATTGCTACTTTATCTGGTGTAATTAATTTTCCCGAGGCAAACACTTTGAATTTGTCCCGAACATTATAATAATTCGCTGTATCAATACATGTCAGTAACGCTGGAATAAGCGGCATCCCCATACTATCTGCCATCGATTTATATGTTGCTCCTGATCCACCTTCTGAACCGTCAATTGTAATAAAATCTGGATAGATATTTAATTCTTTCATCGTTTTAAATAAATCTTCCAACGGCTGCTGCTGTCCGATTACAATTTTCATACCGATTGGTTTACCGCCAGTTTCTTGCAAACGCTGAATAAAATAAAGTGTATCTGCTGCATTGTTCAAAAATGAAAATCGATTTGGAGAATTAATTGTCTCTCCTACTCGTACATTCCGAACAGAAGCAATTTTCTCATTTACTTTTTGTCCCTCTAAATGACCACCACGTATTTTAGCACCTTGCCCAAACTTCAATTCAAATGCTTTAATATTACTTTCTTTCACTTTCTCCATAAATTTCTCCATTGAAAAATTCCCGTCTTCATCACGGTATCCAAATAACCCTGGACCAATTTGCGCAACGATATTCGCACCTGTATGTAAATGTTCTGGAATAACGCCACCTTCACCAGTATTAATCCACGATCCGCCTGCCATTTTCGCTCCAAAGCCGCTCGCTAAAATATAATTTTCGCCAATCGCACCGTAAGAAGTTGCTGATGCTCCAAACATGCCATACAGTTTCCATGGATATTTACGTTTTTCGCCGACGATAATTGCATCGTCTTCTTCGTATAACCAAAGATTCGTTGTATCCGCTGTCAATTTTTCTCTCCGTGAAAATAATCCTTCTTTATGAATCACATACTTTTTCCCTTCACGCTCTTGCGTTACATTCACACTTAATTCTTCTGTTAATACCGGAAACAACGTATTAGCAATATAATAACCAGATGCTTCAAAATCTCGTTTTGATCCAAAACCAAGTATTTCAGAGCGATACTTCGCTAAAAACATAACACTTTGAAAGTCATAACGTGAAAAAGGTTTTCCATCTGTATCATGATCAAACCAATATTGCCGGAATTCCGGCCCTATCTTTTCCAGTAAATAACGCATTCTTCCTAAGTATGGATGTAGTTTTAAAATAGAATGATGCGTCCGTTTTTTTATAAAAAATGTGATAATAAAAAAGACGATTAAAAGCAACATTAATAATAGTAATATACTAATAATAACGAGTAGCGTTTCACTCATCTCGCTTCCCCCTATAAAATTCCATAATAAAAGGAGAACACCTATGTGTTCTCCTTTTATCTTTATTCAAATTAATGTAGCAAGATGCTCTTTCGCGTCATATTCAACTAAACTTTCAGCATGTTTAATTCGATGAACAAAATCTGGATTAGCAATTAACGGTCTTCCGAATGCAGCTACGTCAATTGTTCCTTCTTGTAGTGATTCTTCTGCCTCTTTCGGATTCAAATTACCAACCCCAATAATCGTACCATCCCAATATTTTCTTACTAATTGATGAAAATTCTTTCCTTCAGCAATCACTTGCGTATAATTCATCGTTGAAGGGTGAATCATCGTTAATCCAACTTCTTTAAACATATTTACAAATGTTTCAATTGCCAGCTCAGGGTTTTCCCACATATAAGTAGGATTATCCCCTTTAAAAGCAGAGAAACGAAGAAGTGTTTTATCAGCTCCAACTGCTTCTATTACAGCCTCAGTTACTTCTTTCATAAACGTTAACCTTTGCTTTAAGTCACCGCCATATTTATCAGTACGCTTATTTGCAAACTCATAAGTAAATTGATCAATTAAATATCCGTGTGCACCGTGAATTTCTACCCCATCGAACCCAGCTTCGATTGCGTTTTTCGCAGCTTGTGCATATTGACTGATAACTTCTTGTATTTCTTCTAACGTCATTGCTTCTGGTGTATCAAATGGTTTACGAAAACGTGGAACATTCCCTTCTGCAGCGATTGCAGAAGGCGCTTGCGGCATTTGCCCACCAATTATTTCGTGATGACTCATACGTCCAACATGCCATATTTGAGCAATAATCGTCCCGCCTTCTTTATGTACTGCCTCTGTAACAGGTTTCCAAGAATCGATTTGTTCTTGTGTATAAATTCCTGGTACTCCTGGGTTTCCTTTTGCTCTTGAACTAATGACGATTCCTTCTGTAATAATTAATCCAACTCCATCAGCTGCACGTTTTCTATAGTACTCCACTACATCAGCACCAACTACTCCAGTTTCATTGTCTGCAAAGCATCTTGTCATTGGTGCCATTGCTATACGGTTACGAAGAGACCACGATCCAATTTGAATTGGATTAAACAACTTCGTTTCTTCAATATTTTCAAAAGATCCCCAAGCGTTTACATTTGTTCCTTCATAAATACTTGCCGCTTTCTTGTTCGAACTTGTCATGTTTCTTCCCCCTAAAAAAAATTCTTACTACAATCGAATCATACTTACTTTTAGATAGTAACGTCAATTTATACGCTTTAACCACAAAATATTGGAATATTTAAAAATAAAATATTATAAATGAACAAAAAAAGGTTTCCTTAACTAGGAAGCCTTTTTTTGTTGACCATATATGGCTGTCAATTTGTTTATCTCTCTTATATAAAAAAATTATAATCTCTTCACATATAAAAAATCTTTTATCAATAGAAACGGGAATGGTTCAATATTCTTCTAAAAATAATAACTTATAAACCTAAAACAATGAAAGCCCTACCTCTCTTTCATCCTTACGGCTCCTTGTCCGTGCCAGTGTGAATCAGGATTGCAAAAATCAAGTAACTATTTTATCGAACTATTTAATTAAACTTCTAACATTCGTAAAAGAATTAAAAAATAAAAATGGATTTGATTGTAGTAATAACAAAAGAGGTTAATGCTCTAAAAGTGGTTTGAAAGAGTTGAATGTCTTTGAAATGATTGATTGTCTATAATTACGTTCCCAAAAAATTCAAAATCTTTTTTGGGATGCAATACCTTATTTATAATGAACCTTAACAAAAGGTTTTTATTTGATTTTCTGTGATACCTTCAATTAATCCCAGTTCACTAATCAAAAATTCATGTGCGTTATCTAACATTTTCTTTTCGCTTGCATTAAGTGCCTTTTCTTTCTGTATACGCATTAAATCACGCACAACCTCAGCACCTTCTTGCATTTTACCTGTTTTTATTTTATCAGTGTTCACTTTGTACCTTTGTTTCCACGTAAGTAATCTATCTGATTCTCCATGCTGAAAAATATCTATTATGTGTATTAATGCCGTGATATCTGTAACTGGTCGTATATTTGAATTCAATATTTTCCCTTCAGGAATCATTATTTCCATATTACTAGCCGACATTTTTATAACATAATACTGTTGTTTTTTCCCTGCGATTTCCTTCTCTTCTATGGCTTTAATTATACCTGCTCCTTGCATTGGATAAACAATGTTATCGCCAATTTGAAACAAATAATCCACCTCCATATATGGTAACCTTCTCAAGCTTAACACACTTTTAGTTTTTTAGCAAAATTTTTATTTTATCATAAAATTATTTTACACGTCAATACTTCAGAAGCAAGAATTTAAATTCACACAATACACTATAAAAAACCGCAATTTTATTAACATTTCCACACACATTTATTCTCTTTTAACATAAAAACACATCACTACGTTTGAGTAGTAATGTGTTTTTGATAAGGCATAAATAAAAATCTACTTTTCCGTCTATATACTAACCTGCTTACTAACTGTTTCCCTCGCTAAAAGAAAACTCATAATCACTTGCGCTGCTACTCTACTCGTCATATCCCTGAAGTCAAGAGTTGGATCAATCTCTACTATATCCATCCCTTGAACAAGCGGTTCTTTACCAAGGAATTCAATCGCATCTAGTAAAGTCGTACTATCCATTCCACCAGGCCCAATTGCTGGACAACCTGGCGCAAACGCTTGGTCTAGTACATCCATATCAAGAGAAATATAAATAGAAGTTACACCTTGTTTTCTTAATACTTTAATACTTTCCGTCATAATATCTTTTATTTCTCGCTCTCGTACATCTTTCATTGTATACACTGTCACGCCATGTTCTTTTGCATATTCATGGTACGCACGTGCGTTTGAAAAATTACGAATACCGATTTGAACAAGTTGTTTTCCTGTAATGACACCATTTTCTAGTAAACTACGGAACGGCGTACCATTTGATGGACCACCATCTTCTAAATTACGCAAATCATGATGGGCATCAAATTGAATAATACCGACCTTCCCTTTACTATTTGCAAATCCTGTGATACTCGGGAAACTAATTGAGTGATCACCGCCAAGAACGATTGGTATCATGTTCGGATTTACTTTCGTTACATGACTTACTGTTTTCACAATTCGGTTATGACTTTCTTTTATATCCGTTACATGCATCGTAATATCGCCGCAATCATATAAGACACTTTCTTTCATATCGTGTTCTTCTGTAATTGCGTACGTGCTATATGCATCTAACATCGCACGAATTGTTTTTGGCGCAAAATTCGCTCCTGAATGACTAATAGACGGTTTAGAAAGGGGGGCTCCAATTAAGGCAGCACCGAATATTTCCACACCTTCCTCCCAATCTTTAATCATCTCACTCCATTTCGTCACTTCACGATCAATAAACTTGGCATTTTTCTTTAAATAGTGGCCGTGCTCCACGATTGTTCACCTCTTGTATATGCGATATTACCATTCTTCCATACTGTATTCACATGACTTACGCCGTAATGATACGGTACGTAAGCATAGTTGTAAGCATCCCATAACACTAAATCTGCCTTGCGACCTACTCTAATTTTCCCAGCTACATCACCACGATTAATTGCGTAAGAAGAGTTAACTGTTACGGCGTTCCAAACTTCTTCTGGTGTCATTTTCAGTTTTAGCATTGCGATGCTCATAATAAGCTGAATATTTTCCGTTGGACAGCTGCCCGGGTTAAAGTCTGTAGCTAACGCAACTGCAACACCTTCGTCAATCATTTTACGTCCACGAGCAAAGCTTTCTTTATTTAAATAGAAAGTTGTTCCTGGTAATAAAGTGGCTACTGTATTAGAGTTTGCAAGCATTTCAATTCCTTTATCAGAAGCACCAACTAAATGGTCTGCTGATGCTGCACCGATTTCCGCCGCTGCTTCTGCACCACCAAGAGGGTCGATTTCATCTGCATGAATTTTCACGTCAAATCCAAACTCTTTCGCTTTTAATAAAAATTCTTTCGACTCTTCGACAGAGAACACGCCTGTTTCGCAGAAAATATCAACGAATTCCGCTAATTGTTTCTCCTTCATTTCTGGTAGTAGGTCTAACATCCATTGTAAAAACTCTTTCGATCTACCTTTATACTCTTTCGGAACTGCATGAGCTCCTAAAAATGTAGAAACTAAATCGATTGGATGCTCTTTTTGTAATTGCGCAGTTGCCTCTAATTGTTTCCATTCTGTCTCATCATCCAATCCGTAACCACTCTTCGCTTCTACAGTTGTAACTCCGAAAGATAGCATACGGTCTAAATGGAATTTCGCTTTTTGAACAAGTTCTTCTTTCGACGCTTGCTTCGTTGCATTTACAGTTGAAAGGATGCCTCCGCCTTGTTCTAAAATTTCTAAGTACGGAACTCCTTGTAGTTTTAGTGCGATTTCATTTTCACGAGATCCACCAAATACAAGGTGAGTATGTGGGTCAACAAGACCAGGAGAAACCATTTTCCCGCCGCAATCAATAACTTCTTTCGCTTGTAATCCTTTCGCTTCTTCTGCTGTTCCAACGAATGTAATTACACCATTTTCGATTCCAACCGCACCGTTTTCGATAACGGGAAGCGTGTTCATCGCTTCCCGTCTTAACAAGCCATCTTCTTGATCCATTGTTAGTAATTGACCTATATTTATTAGTAAAGTGTCCAGCATGTTTTCTCCTCCTTATTTCATCATCGGAATGTTAACGCCTTTTTCTTTCGCAGTTTCTACAGCTAAGTCATATCCTGCATCAACGTGACGAACTACACCCATACCAGGGTCAGAAGTTAATACGCGCTCAATACGTTTTGCTGCCGCTTCTGTTCCATCTGCAACAATAACCATTCCAGCGTGAAGTGAATAACCCATACCAACGCCGCCACCGTGGTGAACAGACACCCAGCTCGCACCGTTTACACTATTAATTAATGCGTTTAAAATTGGCCAGTCAGCTACTGCATCACTGCCATCTTTCATCGCTTCTGTTTCACGGTTTGGAGATGCTACTGATCCGCAATCTAAATGGTCACGGCCGATAACAATCGGTGCTGATAATTCACCGTTAGCCACCATCTCATTAATGATGCGTCCAAACTTCGCACGTTCACCATAGCCAAGCCAGCAAATACGTGATGGAAGACCTTGGAATTCAACTTGCTGACGAGCCATACGAATCCAGTTACATAAATGCTCATTATCCGCGAACTCACGTAAAATTACTTCGTCTGTTTTATAAATATCTTCTGGATCACCAGAAAGTGCTACCCAGCGGAATGGTCCTTTTCCTTCGCAGAATAATGGACGGATAAATGCTGGAACGAATCCAGGGAAATCGAATGCATTTTTCAAACCTTCATCGAAAGCAACTTGGCGAATGTTATTTCCATAATCAAATGTAATTGCGCCCTTTTCTTGCATAGCAAGCATTGCTTCCACATGTTTTGTCATGCTTTCTTTTGATAATTGTACGTAACGTTCTGGATCTTCTTCACGAAGTTTTGCCGCTTCTTCTAACGTGTAACCTA
This sequence comes from Bacillus tropicus, assembly GCF_001884035.1. Taxonomy (GTDB): domain Bacteria; phylum Bacillota; class Bacilli; order Bacillales; family Bacillaceae_G; genus Bacillus_A; species Bacillus_A tropicus. Next base: position 49,615 of record NZ_MACG01000017.1, on the reverse strand, counting down.
CTGGAATATAGCCGTTTAATGGATCATGAGCAGATGTTTGATCCGTAACTAAATCTGGCGTAATATTACGCTTCACTAGCTCTGGTAAAATTTCTGCCGCATTTCCTAATAAACCAATAGAAATCGGTTCTTTCTTCTCTTTATACTCGTTCGCAACAGTTAACGCTTCTTCTAATGATTCTGTATACATATCACAGTATCTCTTCTCAATACGACGATCAATGCTGCGCTTATCAACATCAATAGCAATGACAACACCGCCGTTCATCGTTACAGCAAGAGGTTGTGCACCACCCATACCACCTAAACCAGCAGTAAGTGTTAATGTACCTTTTAACGAACCACCGAAATGTTGACGTGCCGCTTCACCAAACGTTTCATATGTCCCTTGTAAAATACCTTGTGTCCCGATGTAAATCCAGCTACCTGCTGTCATTTGTCCATACATCATAAGACCTTTTTTCTCTAGTTCACGGAAGTGATCCCAGTTCGCCCACTTCGGTACTAAGTTTGAGTTCGCTAACAAAACGCGAGGTGCATCTTCATGTGATTTAAAAATAGCAACTGGTTTTCCTGATTGAACAAGTAACGTTTCATCGCTTTCTAACGTTTTTAATGAATCTACAATCGCCTGATAACTTTCCCAGTTACGAGCTGCACGACCAATTCCGCCATATACAACTAATTCTTCTGGTTTTTCAGCAACTTCAGGATCTAAATTGTTCATTAACATACGAAGTGCAGCTTCTTGCACCCACCCTTTCGTTTGTAACTCAGTACCTCTTGGCGCGCGAATTGTTTGTTTTACTTTTTCCATTTCAATCTCTCCCTTTTCTCATTTTATAGTGCTGCGTTTACATCTAATCTTTCTTTTATCGAATAATTCGTTTTTAACCAATACGCAATATTTTCAATATCCGTTGAGAATATACGGTCATTAGTAATAGAAGGTACCTGCTGACGACCTTGATGGTAGAAGCTCTTTGTCACTGTACTCATGTTTTCAATACCGCGATATTCTGCTGCTTGCATCGCACAAATCATCTCAATTGAAAGAACACGTCTTACATTTTGAATAATTTGATGTGCATGGCGTGAAGCAATTGTTCCCATACTTACGTGATCTTCTTGGTTAGCTGATGACGGAATTGAATCAACACTCGCCGGATGTGCTAACGTTTTATTTTCAGAAACTAGTGACGCTGCAGCATATTGCATAATCATTGCACCAGACTGAAGTCCTGGTTCTGGACTTAAAAATGGTGGTAAATCGTTTAACTGCGGATTCACTAAACGTTCAATACGACGCTCTGAAATATTTGCAAGTTCTGCCATCCCTACTTTTAAGAAATCCATCGCAAATGCAATTGGTTGACCGTGGAAATTACCACCTGAAATTACTTTTTCCCCGCCATCAAAAATAAGTGGATTATCTGTCGCCGCATTCATTTCAATTTCTAATTTTTCTTTCACATAATTTAAAACTTGCCAAGAAGCACCGTGTACTTGCGGAATACAGCGAAGTGAATATGCATCCTGCACACGTAGTTCTCCTTGTTTTGTTGTTAATTTACTATCATGAAGGATGTCACGAATTCTGCTCGCTACTTCCACTTGTTCTTTATAACCACGTGCTTTATGAACATTTTCATCAAATGCATCAATAATGCCTTGTAAACCTTCAATTGTCATAGATGCAATTAATTCAGCTTGATAAGCCGTTGCTTCTGCTTCTATATAAGAAAGAACTCCTTGCGCTGTCATCGCCTGCGTACCATTAATTAACGCCAGACCTTCTTTTGCTTCAAGTTCAATTGGCTCAAGACCTTCTTCTGTAAGAGCCACCATCGCATGAACGCGTTTCCCTTTATAGAACACTTCACCTTCTCCTAATAATACGAGTGCAAGATGAGATAAAGGTGCTAAATCACCACTTGCACCAAGTGAACCTTGTTGTGGAACGACTGGGTGAATCTTACGGTTTACAAACTCAAGAAGCATATTTACAACGAGCGGTCTAACACCAGATACTCCTTTAAGCATCGTATTCGCTCTTAAAATTAACATACCTCGTGATACTTCTTCAGGAAATGGCTCACCTATCCCACATGCATGTGACTGAATTAAATTGTGCTGAAGTGCCTTTACATCATCTTTTTGAATTAGCACGTCACTGAACTTTCCAAATCCAGTTGTAATACCGTAAACGACTTTTCCGTCCTCTACAATTTTTTCAACTACTTCGCGGCACTCTGCCACCTTTTGCATACTAGTTGGACAAGCTGTTACACCTTCCCCTTCAAGTAACAACCTCTTCATTTCTTCAATTGTCAATGTATGTCCCGTTAATGTAATCATTCTTTTTCCTCCTTAAAAAGGCAAAAGGGGGCCTTATCTTTTTAAGACAGACTTCTGTCCTAAAAAAAGTAAGGCCCCCTTCTAACTAATAGACTATGGGCAAATCATATGTGATTAATTCCTAAACCAATCGCCTCATGCTCAGATCCTTTTACAGGTGCACCAATCGTTCCATATAATGCAACAGCAACCCATTCGCCTTCTTTTTTTCCGTCGTATGGTGTACCGCGCACAATCGCAAAGCGAAGTCCTACTGTACGAAGAACGTCTGCTAACTGAATTTGACCTCTCGTCACTCCGTACAAAGCTTCCATAATTGCGTGATAAAGTGCATGTGTTTCTCTGTAAACGTCTGTTTCAATAACTTGGTTGCTCTTAGCCGCTGTTTCCATTGCTGCGACAACCTTTTGCGAATTCATTGAACCCACTTTCCCCGTACAATACTTCCAACCTTTTGGGATAGATAATACAGGGCTTTCATTCTCATCCGCAAGTGCCAACAGCATGGCCATACGACCAATTCGATGTGTTCCTTGAAGAAGCATGTGACTCTCTCATTTCTTTTAATTATTTGAATATTTCTTAATTTAAGAATATATGAAAACGGTTAAATCGTCAATAGTTTAAACTCACATTCAAATAATTTTTTTATCCCCTCCATTTGTGTACACAAATGATTTACACAAATTTTTTAGGCATGCTATAGTCTCACTAACAGATACAAAGGGGCGAGATTTCAATGACAAAGCGAAAAGATATTCATTTTCGAATTGAAGAAAAATTACTTGAAAGGTTTGAATCTGCACTCCATTACGAAGGCTTAAAGAAAACCGACGTATTAACACATGCGATTCAGCAATTTTGCACGAAGGTGGAATGTGAAAAAATGAATGATGTAAAACGCCAATACAACGTAAGTAACCATTTACAAACACGTATTGATACGCATAAACATTACGAAGAAAAACAAGTGAATTTAGATAAAGTCGTCATGGAACATTTACAACTTCAAGGAGACGAAAAAATATTAGAGGTTGGGTGCGCTAATGGAAATTTTCTTTCCCTTTTACAAACTAACGGTCATACAGGACATTTAACAGGTTTAGATCAATCAAAAACGATGCTTTCTGAAGCTACAATAAAAAATGGCATAATTGAATGGAGGCTAGGTGATGCTGGTAAACTTCCTTTCGAAACTAATTGCTACGACTGGATCGTCGCAAGACATATGTTATACCACATGAAAGACGTCGAAAAAACAGTCCAAGGATTCTATAAAGTAATACGTCCTGGTGGCTCACTTTTAGCTACAACAAATTCTGACGTTACATTACCTCGTATAGTTGAAATGTGTAACCGCATGTTAGACGCATTTAATTTACCGAAAACAACATCTTCAGTCACGCCATTTTGTTTGGAAAATGGTAAAGAGATATTACAGTCTGCTTTTCCAACTGTTGAAGAAGCAGTTATTCATAATGCTCTCGTTTTTCATCATGCTACTCCAATTGTAAACTATATTTCTAGCATGTTTCCGTCGCTAAATATACCTGATAATATACTTCTTCACGAGGAAATGAAGGAATGGCTAAAAGAAGAAGTAGAAAATGAATTGTCACTTCATAACGGTATATGGCGCGATCCGAAAACATTAGCCATTTATCGATGTCAAAAAGAAAAAAGCTAGCATTAGCTAGCTTTTATACATTCTCAGGCAAAAGCTTCTCCATCATCACATTCCCTTTACCACCGTAAAAATTTATATTATGTTCGTTTGCTACTCCAAAATAAGAGGCAATCGCTATCCCAAATGGTACAAATGCATGCCCCTGTGCTGTAATAAGGTTTGAATGTTTCACAACTTCTTCATACACAAAATTTTCTACTGGAAAACAATCTAATTTTCTATAATCCATAGTTACTGTATACGAGTTTTCTTTGAATAAGCCTGCTTTTGCTAACGCATACGGTCCAGCACAAATAGCAGCTATTAATTTTTCTTGTTCGTGAAATTGACGGATAATTGAAAAGAGTCCATCTGCCTCCTTCATATGTATCGCATCTCCGCCCGGAATAATAATCCCCTCATATTCTTCTACACGCACTTCCCTTAATTCTATATGTGGTTGCACTTGCAAACCTGTTTCACTTATAATCAATTCTTTCTTTAAACTCGCTATAATGATTTCATATTTGTTTTTCAACAATGCCGTTGCTACCGTAATTTCAAACTCAGCAAATGTTGGATATACGAATAATAGTATTTTTTTCATAGCCCTCTCCCCTTTAACCACTTCATAAAATATACCTCTAATGCATCTGCTGTTAATCTATTCGTGTCCACATAAGTTACAGGAAATTGTTTATACCAATCTTTTTCAGTTTCTACTAATTTAAATTGCTCCTCAAATGTACTTCTGTTTCTTGTTCTATCATTATTTTTTCTATTATATAAATTACTTTCCGAGCTATCTAAATAAAAAATAGCATCTGAACGACATTCTCTTAATTTATATAATTCATCTCTTAATTCAGTTTCTATATCCCACTCTTCTCCTATAATCGTTGGATAAAAGAGTGTAAAAAACTCAATGTCTTCTGGCCCGCGATCAAAAATCACAACTGCATCTTTTACATTTTGAAACTCCTTTATTTTTGCTTCCATAAACATTTTTTGATTCATAATAAACCCTTCTTTTGAATTCATATCCAAATTTAATACTCTTCGCTTTTCTACAATTGGATAAGGATTTTCATATATAACTGAAAACCCACATCGCTCTAACCTTTTAGCCAATGTCGTTTTTCCGCTTGCCATCGGTCCTTGAAGTGAAATTACATATGCCATTCCTCTCATTCCCTTGCACTTTAGTAAAACTATAATATACAGAATTTTGAAAACTATCAACAAAATATATATCATCTTGTTTCTTATTCTTATCTAACTTATAATAAAAAATAGAGATTATGACGGACGCATCAATAATGTAAGCTTGGAAATCCAAGCTTACATTATTTTTTGCTTTCCCTTTTCTAATAAAAAGAGTATACTAGATTAGAACGTATGTTCTTAATGATTACATACAGTAAGGAGATAGAACAATGGTATACGACACAAAAGCAATTTCTTGGAATGAGTCTTTAAAACAACTTCAACGCCGCTATACAAACAAACAAGTTGACCGAAAAGAATTTGAGGATATTGAACTGATGGAATTCTTCCGCGATAACGACTACATTTCTTTACCTACACATATTAGCGGCCTATCAACAGCACGTTTTACTTCTTACTCTATTTTCACAACTGAAGATAAAGATCGTAAAGTTGGCACATTAATCATTGAATATGTAGAAGATGATAATAATAATTTATGTGTTGAACAACTATACTTCGTTTAAATGATAACGCTTGGTCAAAATGACCAAGCGTTCTTGCTTTCTATGAATCTCACTGTTTATAATATGAATAAAAGAAAACCGCAATCATTAAGGGGGGATACGCTTGCTCGAAGGATGGTTCAGTTGGTTTATTGTGCTATGGACTGTTATTTTATTAGGACTTATGTCTATCGGTGGATACTTTATGTTCAGAAAATTTTTAAAACGATTACCAAAAGAAGATGGTATGTCCATTTTAGATTGGGAAGAGCACTATATTAATAGAACTAGACATTTATGGAATGATGAACAAAAACAATTGTTAGAAGAGCTCGTAAGTCCTGTTCCAGAACTATTTCGCGATGTCGCTAAATCAAAAATTGCTGGCAAAATCGGAGAACTTGCATTACAAGAAAAAGCCTCTCAAATTACACAAGATTTAATTATTAAAGGGTATATTATCGCTACACCGAAACGTGATCATAAATTTTTAGTAAAAAAACTACAAGAAAAAGAAATTGATTATTCAAATTACAAAAAATTATTAGCAAAATAATCTTCATTTTTAAAACAAGCTAACCACACGACTAAACAATTTATAAGTTGCAATTGGAACAAAAAATAATTAATAATATCAATAAAAAAACAGCGTCTTTGACGCTGTTTTTTCTGTACAGATATATACTTCACGTTAGTTTCATATCTTTTTCATTATAAAAACCATCTTCTTTTTTCATTTCCTTTTGTAATTTCGTAAAGGAACGGTACATTGCAATTCTCCATGACACAATCATCGCAAATGCCAGTAAGAAGAACATACCACTAAGTTGTCCTAAATCAAGGGATTGGCTTAAATATGTTTTAAATACAATCCGCACGACAAGTAATCCAATTAATATAAAAACAAATGCTTTGGAACGCTTCAAATAAATCTCTTGCCCTCTAATTTCAAATTTAGATGTTTTAATAAGAAAAATAGAGAAAAACAAACCTACGCCAATTGCTTCTAACATCTCTGCTGGAGTCAATCGAAATTCAGGAAAAACATACATCAATGCTCCCGTACTCATAAAAAATGGTGGAAGTATAATTTTTTTCAATGTTGCAGGTTTCTTAGCTGCTTTTAAACGAATAAACATCGCACCAACAGCCATACAAACAGCAACGATACTGGATAAAACAACTATGTTCATATTTTCTCATCCTTTTTTGTGGCTATATGCAAAATATACTTTCATTATATGCTTTTCCGTTAGTATTTCCAACATTTTCACAGAATAATACTAAAAACCCGTAAAACCACCAAATAAACTTGAGAAATATACGATAATTTTCGTCATCCAGTTAAAGTATAAGAAAATACCCATGATAATCATAACGTATCCCCCAATTTTCATGAACTTCATACTATTTCTTTTAATCCAAGACATTTTCGTAATAAAGAATGATAGTACGAAAAACGGGATAGCGAATCCAAGTATGTATGCAATCATATAAATCATTGCAGACTCTGGATTCGTTGCTGCTAATCCAATTACTGATACTAAAATAGGTCCAGTACAAGGAGTCCATCCTGCGGCAAACGCCAATCCAATTAATACTGATCCAAAATAACCACTCGGACGATTCTTAAATGTAAATTTACGGTCTTGCATTAAAAACTTCGGCTTAAATACACCGATAATAATTAAACCGAACACGATGATAAATATACCACCTAACTGTCTAATTAAATCTTTATAATTTGTAAAAATGCCCCCGATAAAGCTTGTACCAAATCCAATTGCAATAAATATAATTGAAAATCCAAGTAAGAAAAACGCTGTATGTATCATACTTCTTTTGCGAAGCATTGCATTTTCTTCTTTCAACTCAGAAACCGACATACCTGTTATGTACGATAAAAATGCCGGATAAAGCGGTAAGCAACATGGGGAAATAAATGATAAAAACCCAGCACCAAACGCTAAAAAAATACTAATATCTTGCATTATTCCACTCCTCTCCTTACATATTGTAGCAAAAACATATAAAAATACTATGAACAATTCGTGAAATCACTTTTCCAACGTGATAATAAGAAAAACTACCCTTTCACACTTTTTCTAAAAAAACGTTTTCATTTCCTTCTATTATATAGAAAAATCTCAATTTGATTATATAACTACTCTAATTGTTATTAACATAACAAAGCTAACATCGTTTCTCAAATGATTAGCATGTTATTCGTATGCCTTATATACATATTATTAAAAAAATATTTTTTTCAAATGCTGTCTTTATGCAATACAAAGCTGATTTTACAATACTTCTATTATTACTAATTTCAAGATTATGCATAAATATCATACTTTTATTATTATTCTATAAAATGTCATACTTTTCTTTTATTTGACCCTTTATTTTTAATTTTGTATACTTCCCTCTAGTTATATATGTCCGTTACGGAACAATTTCATATAGATGGGAGGAATTTTTCATGCTTCGTTATTCTCTTTTAGTTTTATTAGGAGCGTGTAGTTATGGGATTTTAGCTATTTTCGTTAAACTTGCATATGCAGAAGGATTTTCACTCGGAGAGGTAATTGGCAGCCAATATTTGTTCGGTTGGATTATTTTGCTTGCCATTACACTTCTATTTTCTAGACATCGTGTTCCATTAAAACAAGCATTAATTTTATTCGTTGCAGGTACATCTGCAAGTTTCACTGGAATTTTTTACTATGCTTCATTAAAAACTGTACCAGCATCTATCGCCATTATACTTTTATTCCAGTTCGTTTGGGTCGGAATTATTATTGAAGCAGTCGCAACAAAAACTTTACCTTCAAGAGAAAAAGTTATTTCTGTTATTTTCTTACTTGCAGGTACATTTTTATCAAGTGGTTTACTAGAAAAATCAGCAGGTGATTTCGATACGACTGGAATCATATTAGGTTTATTATCCGCTGTTACATTTGCAACATACATTTTCGTGAGCGGAAAAGTTGCTGTTGAAGTACCTTCATTACCACGTGGTGTTCTTTTAATGGCTGGTGCTTTAACTTTAGTAATGATCGTATTCCCTCCAACATTTATTTTTAACGGTGCAATTTCTGAAGGACTTTGGAAATACGGTTTAGGTTTAGGAACATTCAGTATCGTCATTCCTTCTATCGCCTTTACAATTGGTATTCCAAAGATTGGTTCTGGCTTAGCGACTATTCTTGGCGCTGCGGAATTACCAGTTACAACAATTATGTCTGTATTCGTTTTAAAAGAAGCTGTACTATCTTCACAATGGTTCGGTGTATCACTTATTTTAATCGGGATTGCAATCCCGCAAATTGCTTATGCAATGCGTGGACGTTATCGTAAACATCATACACACAAAAAATTGGCAGCATAAACGAGAGAGGATTTTCATTTGAGAATCCTCTCTTTTAATATTGTATACTTAATGTAAATACTTTATTTAAGAAAGAAGGCATTATAAGTGGTAGCAAATCTAAAGCAATTAACTGAAACGCTAATTTCTATTCGTCGAAATTTACATGAGCATCCAGAACTATCATACGAAGAATTTGAAACGACGAAATCTATAAAGAATTGGTTGGAAGAGAAAAACATTACGATTATAAATTCTAATTTAGAAACGGGCGTTATTGCTGAAATTTCGGGGAATCGTAACGGACCGCTTATAGCAATTCGTGCTGATATTGATGCCCTTCCTATTCAAGAAGAAACAAATTTGCCATACGCTTCAAAAATTCACGGTAAAATGCATGCTTGTGGGCATGATTTTCATACAGCTGCTATTATAGGTGCCGCTTATTTATTAAAGGAAAAAGAGTCTTCTCTTAGCGGAACTGTACGCTTTATATTCCAGCCAGCTGAAGAAAGTAGTAATGGTGCTTGCAAAGTCATCGAAGCCGGGCATCTACATGGTGTGCAAGCTATTTTCGGTATGCATAATAAACCTGATTTACCAGTAGGTACAATCGGTATTAAAGATGGTCCACTGATGGCCGGAGTTGATCGATTTGAAATTGAAATTCACGGAGTTGGTACACATGCAGCTGTACCAGATGCTGGGGTAGACCCTATTGTCGCGTCCTCTCAAATTGTTATGGCACTCCAAACAATTGTAAGCCGAAATATAAGTTCCTCTCATAATGCCGTCGTTAGTGTCACAAACATCCATTCAGGAAATACGTGGAATGTTATTCCTGAAAAAGCAACGTTGGAAGGAACTGTACGTACGTTCCAAACGGAAACACGTGAAAAGATTCCTGCACTCATGAAACGTATTATTCAAGGAGTTTCTGATGCATTAGGTGTAAAAACAGAATTTCGTTTTTATGCAGGTCCTCCTGCCGTTCATAACGATACCTCTCTAACAAACTTATCGACTCAAGTTGCAGAAACAATGAATTTAAATATCATCTCCCCTACCCCTTCAATGGCCGGAGAAGATTTTTCTTTTTATCAACAAGAAATACCTGGGTCATTCGTCTTTATGGGAACGAGTGGTACACATGAATGGCATCATCCAAGCTTTACAGTAGATGAGCGAGCGTTACCTATAAGTGCAGAATACTTCGCTTTGTTAGCTGAAAAAGCACTTAAACACTTTTCCTAAAAAAGGAGCCGTTAAGAAATGCTTAACGGCTCCTTTTTTTAAGTTAAATCACGTTTTAAAAATACTGTATAGGAAATGCTTAAAAATACAAATAAATACAGTAATAACATACATGATGCAAACGGGAACGTTACTCCATCAATAAAACTTCCATTCTTTGAAATACTGTATAAATCTGTGTTTGCTGGTAATAAATATTTCGCCCAATCATATCTAGTTGCTGCTAGTAATGCAATATTTCCTGACAAAGCAAGAAATAGTGAAATACCAATCGCGCCTCCGCTAGATCTTGTTAGCACAGAAATCATAAATGCAAACGCTGCGTACACAATCGTCGGCAACCACGATAAAATATAATACTTACTAGCTTCTACAAAAATATTTTGTTTTATAATATTTCCATCTTGGAAAATAAACTCGCTCCATGCAGGCTGCTGGAATTTATAAATAACAAGTCCACATAAAGTGGAGAAAATCATATTAAACATAAACAATAACGCTGCAAATATCACAATTGCTAAAAATTTCGCTGTCAAAATTTTAAACCGACTCGCTGGTCGTATCGTTAAAAATTTATATGTTCCCCAGCTATATTCATTCGCAAAAATTGTACTTGCATACACGAGGATAAACGGAAGTAATATTGGAAATACGATAAAACCTGTATCTCTCATAAAAGAAAGCGGCGAACTGCTTGCCGGTGCTGTATCTGTATCTAAATGCTTCATCTTGAGCTGATATTCCTTGACTAGCTCATCCCCAGATCGTTCCACTAAGATAGCTTCTTTGTTCATGCCTAGCTTTTTCTCAATTTCTACAGTTCGTTCTGTATAATCAGCTTTCCATCCTTTTGTTTCCGGCTCTAAATACTTTACCGTAACCCAACCTAATCCGATTATTAATACTGCAATAACTGCGAATGGAATGATTGTTCGCTTTCGCTTAAATATTTTGTACAGTTCGTTATACACTAAATTAAACAATATCTTTTCCCCCTGTTAATTCTAAAAATTGCTCTTCTAACGTTTTTCTTTCTTCATATACACGATACACTTGAATATTTTTCTCAAGCAATGTACGAATAACATTTGGGATTTCTTCATCTTTTACATGAATAAGTAAATCATTACCTTTTATTAAAACATCTTGATCTAACATTTCTGCCGCTTTATTCGCATCATCTACACGTATACGGATTGTCTCCAGCTCTTCACTTTGATTATGCTGAATATTTTGCGTCGCCACATACTCTCCGTGCTGAATAATGATAACTCTGTCACACATTAATTCAACTTCTGAAAGTAAATGACTAGATACTAGTACCGCTTTTCCTTGTTCATGTGCAATTTTCTTTATGTACATTCTCATTTCATGTATTCCACTAGGGTCTAATCCATTCGTTGGTTCGTCTAATATCAATACATCTGGATCGTGAATAAGCGCTTGAGCAATTCCTAAACGTTGTCTCATGCCGAGTGAATATGCTTTTACTTTGCGATCAATTACTTGTCCCATCCCTAGCAATTTCACTACTTCATCGATACGTTCTTCTGTCACGTTCCCATTCATTCGTCCGAAATATGTTAAATTTTCATAGCCACTCAAGAAAGGATAAAATTCCGGTGTCTCAATTACTGCTCCAATTTTCGAAGCAGTACTTTCAAATTGTTGTTTTACAGATTGACCATCAATCCAAACTTCGCCCTCTGTCATACGAATCATGCCGACCATCATTCTCATTAAAGTCGTTTTTCCAGCGCCATTTGGTCCGAGCAAACCAACTACTTCACCCTTTTTAACTTCAAAACTAATATTTTCTACAAGTGTCTTTGAACCGATTCGCTTCGTTAACCGCTCGACCTTTACAATTGATTGTTCATTTGTCATTCTATACAACCTTTCCTTCCCATTCTTTGTCAGGTCTTTACACTGTAACATGATTATTTTTCTGTGTAAAATAGAAAAAGGCATGATTCCTCATGCCTTTTCCTTGAAATGAAACGAATTTTTATCTTGTAAACTTTGAACAAATCGAAAACATTGCACCATCGATAATAGAAGGATAACGATTATAATTATACTCACTACTACTATTGCATATATTGTAATCGGTGCACTATTTACCCCTTGTATTCCTACTATTTTCATAAAGATAATCGTAAATAACTTTAAAAATAACATTCCATTAACTAACCCAAAAACAAACGCTGCTCCATAAATAAATAATTGCTCCTGACATAATAAACATAGTACATCATTTCTCTTCCTATTCTCTGCTACATAAGATTTCATTTCTTCTTTCCTCACTTGCAGAAGAGAATACGTCATTTTATATGTAATAAACATACATATGAAAATGACTACGATAAACAACATGTAAAAACACATTTGAAATAAAAGTGTAGCCCCTAATTCCCCAGTAGCTCCTTCATTAAATTGTAACGATATCATAAAAAACAAAACCATAGTACTCATAGCAACCCACATAAATTGCTTCATCCTTTTGGCAGCAAATGTTCTTATATTTTTTCTCACCAACCGACATAAAGACATACATTCTTTCCCCTACCTTACTTCATAACATACTCATTCTATACTACTAGTGTATAAAAATATGACATTATTAACATCGCACTACAATCGGAGTTTCTTCTAAGCCTTTAGTCCTAGAAAACAAAAATGAACATGTTTATCTCTTTAGTATAGAACTAAAAAAGAACACTAAAGCGGAAATGTAATTATATTGCATTTCCGCTTTAGTGTTTAATGAGGTGTACTTTTTAATAATTTAATTAATCTCATCCTCAACTTCTATTCTTTTCTTCTCTCTTGCAATTTTTAAAAACTCTAAAAGCTCTGGATTGCTATTCATTTTTTTGTAAGCTACTGACATTTCTGCAACAAAATTAGAATCATATAGCTCTTTATATACAACTTCTGTTTTATATAATTTATTTGCCGATACGGGTATCACTGTAATTCCAATCCCTGCTGCTACAAGTCCCATAACTGTTTGATACTCCGTTGCTTCTTGCACAATACGCGGGCTAAATCCAACTTCTCTACAAAGGGATAATATTGTATCATACAAAGCTGGCCATACTGGTCTCGTAATAAATACAAACGGTTCGTCCCGTAAATCTTCTATATGTATTTCATCTTTTTCTGCAAGTGGATGAGCCTTCGGTAAACATAACGTACAAGATAGTTTTTGAATTGGCTCTAATTCTAATAATTGTGTTGGAATTGGTGGACGCAAAAATCCAATATCAATACGATTATCATGAAGTGCATGCACTTGATCTGGAGTAGATAATTCATGTAATGCAACAGACACCCTCGGAAATTTCTTTCTATACTCCCTTACAATAGATGGTAAAATATCATATATCGCCGCACCTACAAAACCAATTGAAAGTGAGCCCACTTCTCCCCTTTGGGCACTTTGTGCAATCTCTACCGCTTTTTCAATTTGTTCGAACGCTTTTTTTACTTCTTTCAAAAACATTTCTCCAGCTTCTGTTAATTCAACCTTTCTCTTCGTTCTTGAAAATAACATAACTCCCATTTCTTTTTCTAATTGCTGAATTTGTTGACTAAGCGGTGGTTGTGTCATTTGTAAACGAGCAGCCGCTCGTCCAAAGTGTAACTCCTCTGCCACTACAACAAAATATTGCAAATGCCGTAATTCCATTTTGGACACCCTTTTCCATTTCAATTAATATGTCTAATATATTAATAACATATAATTTATATATTAGACAAATTTTTTGAATGAACGTATAGTAGAAATTGTTAATTCTTTTTTACAATTTTTATGTAAAAAAAGAAAGAGGTGGTTACTGTATGAAATGGTGGAAATTAAGCGGACAAATTTTACTATTATTTTGTTTCGCTTGGACAGGTGAATGGATTGCAAAACAGGCACACCTCCCAGTTCCAGGAAGTATTATCGGTATTTTTTTATTATTAATTTCGTTAAAATTTAACCTAGTGAAAAAAGAGTGGATACAGGACGGTGCAGACTTTTTATTAAAAGAACTTATTTTATTTTTCATTCCTTCTGCAGTCGCTGTCATACGCTACAAAGATACACTATCACAATATGGAATCGATCTCATCTTAATTATTATGATTAGTACACTTTGTGTCACTCTCGTTACAGGACTCTTAACAGAATTGCTACTAAAGCGGAAAGGATCCGTGCAATGATCGGCTTTCTTTGTTTACTATTAACACTATTCACATATTGGATATCGAAGAAAATGTATCAACGCTGGAATTGGAGCTTACTTTCTCCTCTTCTCGTCTGTCCTATTATTTTAATCGCTTTATTACTCGGACTAGACACATCTTATGAAACGTATGAAACTGGAGGCCAATGGTTAACAGAATTATTAAAGCCTGCAACAGTTGCTTTTGCATGGCCAATCTATAAATACTTTGATTTACTCAAGAAACACGGAATGGCTATTTTACTTAATGTCATTGTCGGTTCGTTTCTATCAGTTATTACTTCAGCACTACTAGCAAATTATTTTCAAATTGATTCATCGTTAGAACATAGTTTAGCACCTCATATTGTAACGACGCCAATTGCAATGGCCATTTCAGAAATGATTGGTGGTATGTCACAATTAACAGCAGTATTTGTTGTTTTAACTGCGTTAACAGGAGCATTGCTCGGACCTTCTCTCATTCGTATATGCCGTATTAAAACAGCAATTGCAAAAGGTATTATGTTAGGAACGAGCGCAAATGGAACCGGTACATCAAAAGCTTTCGAAATCGGTCCTGTAGAAGGAACAATCGCAAGTTTATCTATGCTTTTAACTGCAGGAGCTAGTTTAGTTATCGTTCCGCTTTTCTTATCGTGGATACATTGAAAAAGCAAGTGTTTAAACACTCGCTTTTTTATTTATGTATTTGTTTAAAATCTCATAATCCTCTGGGAAAGATAACGTTAATTCCTTTATTTCATCTATCCTCTTCCAAGCAATTTCATATATTAACTCATCAGGATCTTGGATTTTCATACTACCGCCTATTTTTTTTACGACATAATAATGAACGTATACAGGAACCCCATATGTAACCCCTTCTTTTTCGTATATTTTACTTACAACCTCCACATTGTAACCTGTTTCTTCCCAAACTTCTCGGATACAACATTCCTCTAGTGTTTCTCCTTTTTCAAGTCCCCCACTTGGGACGGACCACCTTTTTTCTTCACCCTTTTGCCCTTGCAATACCATTAAAACTTCATTTCTTTCATTTACACATACTGCTGCACAACCTATCCATCTTTCCATATACATCCCTCCCCCACTACTATTCGTCTCCTTTTTTATTTTCTCCTTGAAAAAAGAGGAAAAAAGGAAAACAATGACGAAAATTCACATCAACTTCATAGGCAGTCCCTTCTTAGAAATTAAAAGCGGAAGGATGAAAATATGATTTCTAAATATGTTGTGGAATGTGTCTTTTGTGAAGAAAATCGAAAACCTCGCCAAGCTATCGTAACAGTTCCCGCTACGACTCAGCTACTAGCCATTGAAAAAGTGCGTGCGGAATGTAAACGTCGTTTCGGAAAAGCTTTATTATTACGAATAGAAATTAAAGAAGAAATTGTTTTTGAACAAAAAGAAAGCTGACCATAAATTGGCCAGCTTTCGTATCCGATCATATTTTCACATGAAGATTAGGGGCATCCTCTTTAAGGATCGGGATTTTCCCATTATGTACGTTCCATAATGGTCATCGAACAATATATTTCTATACAATTAAATATTGAATAGAATAGGGCAAAACTTGTTCGCATTTTTAGAAAAGGGATAGGGATATAATTCAAGTAGTACTTCGAATACTCGAACTTTACACTCATTATATTAAAGCAAATCCTTTTATAGGGGAAATATGAATTACTTACATAATTCATTCGTAAAACATATTAGTTTGCTATATTATTTTCATTCCATTAATAACATACATCCAGCGAAAACTGGTGTCATAATCATTGAAAACTTCAAAAGCATATAAATAAAAAGCATCCGTCTAGGATACTTTTTATTTCAGCACTATGTACTTAATCTTGATTAATTAAAATAACCGCGGGGCCAGCGACTACTACTCCAGCTACTTCTATTTTTTCAAATTCCTTTACTGTAATAGATATAACGCCTTCTCTTTCCATCAATTCTTTACTCAGGACATCAGTCGGTATAGCTTTCACCGTCTTACCTCCTTTTCATTTATACAATATGCAAAAAACACCTTAACGCATCTATATATATGCATCACCTCCGCTTTCATTCCTTATTCCACTCACTAGCCTTCCCTCCCTGCCATAACATATTGAAAAATAAAAAAGCACTCGCAAAAGCGAATGCCCTTCATTATTTACTCTCTATTACTTTTAACATTCTATTAATAAATGCTGCCGATTCTCCACGCGTTGCAGAACCTTTCGGCATAAATTCATTATTTTCATTTCCTTTTACAATGCCTAATCCATAAACACGTTGTACAGCTTGTTTATCATATGCTAAATCTTGATCCGAGAATGGTAACGAGACTAAGTTACCTTTAATTTTTTTATATTGCAGTGCACGGTCAATCATGATAACAGCTTCATCTCGTTTAATCGTATCGTTTGGAGCAAATGTCCCATTTCCTCTACCATTTATTATCCCAGCACTTGCTGCACGATTAATACCATCTATTAGCGATGGATGTGCTGTATTTAAATCACTAAAGTTCGATGATCCTTCAGGTAACTGCAACGATCTTGATATTAAATTTGCAAATTCACCACGTGTTACGAGACGCTCTGGCCAATAAGAACCTTTTCCATCTCCAACCATAATGCCGCGCTTATCTAATTCACGAATGTCTGCTTCGTACCAACCACCCGTTATATCATCTTTATGGTTCGCATCATAATACATTTTTGTTCCTTGTAAGAATGGTTCCCACCCATTATTTTTAATCATAATAGCCGGACAAATCTTCCCGCTCCAAAATTGATGCTTCTTCACATTTTCTAAAGGGATATTTAATTCCCCCATTAAATAAGCTGCTAGTTTACGAGCATTTTCAACAGCTTTATTATAATCACCATCTTCGTTTACAGCAATTTCAATCGCAATTGATTCTCGATTTCCAGTTCCTTCTGCCCCATCTCCTGCATGCCAAGCGTTTTCATTTAATGGAAGGTGTTGATAAATTTCTTTATCGTCTACCGTAAAATGCCACGACGCTGAACGATCTTCCGTTCCCGTTGCTTGGTTATATAAATATATTGCATGGTTTCTAGCATTTGCCCCAACACTATAATTATCGGTCTCATGAATCGTAATATACTTCGGGTTCATCGCATAACCTGGACGAATATTTTCATTTCCTTTCGGTACAATCATTTCTTTTAAAGGTACGCCATAAATATCTGTTGTTTTCTCTTCTATTGGCGCAGCATACATAGCTGCTGCACGTTTTGTACGTGTTGGTGCTGCGCCTTGTATAAGCGAAGCTTTTGTTCCTTCAAATTTTGCTGAAGGTGAATGAATCCATCTCATCTCATTATTTATTTTGACTTGGAACCATTCTCCTGCCTGTCCAATTGCTTGAATAGTTTGTGGCTTCAGTACATATTCTTCTTTGTATGAAGCAAATGGTTCAGTGTATGTAGAGGTTTCTTCATTTACAACTAATTTCTCACTTAATAACGGGTGAATTTCTTTAACTTCTACATTCCCATCGCTATTTTGTATCCACCCAGTTCCTGACGAAGTTTGAACATAGTAAGCGTTTCCTATTCTCTTCTCAGCTTTTACAACTTGATTCGAAATACGAACCCCTGTCTCTTTTTGAAAATTACTAGAATCGTATAAAGGTACTTCTTTCACTATATGTACAAGAAACTCACCTTGCACTTCATTTCTTACTCCTTTATCTTCCCCTCGACCATCTTCATCTTTCATATGGTTTTCAATACTTTTTAAAGCTTGTTCATCAGATGAAACTGTAACAGTTTTTTCAAGCTCATTAGCATAGGAATAATTTGGAATAATTACCATACTAAATACCATTGATGCAGCTAAAACATTATAAAATCCTTTTTTCATCATAATACTTAACACGCATATCATTAAATTCGTGTTAAAATTCCCCTCCTCAACCAAAATATAGGTTATCTACTAAACTATTAAGCAACATAACCATTTACAATATAACAGACTCATTCCAATTCGTATAGATAGGAATGACTACTATTTGCCTACATTTACTATATTGGAATATGAAAAAGAAGCTATAATATATAGCTTCTCTCCACGTTTCTTTAATCGGTATGCACCTTATATTCCACAACTTTACCCTCTCTATCAAATTGTAAAACAAGCTGTTCACTATCTATGGAAATAAAACCACGTTCATTCCCAAGATAGTACACAGTGCTAACCCCACCTTCCTCATTTCTCATTTCTGTAGGAGTTCCTAACAATTTTGTAATTTCTTCATTTGATTTCCCTGTTAATTTATATTTTTGCAATAGATCATCTACCATATGTACCCGTTTATCTTCAGCATGTAACCACCGATCTTGGTTAAACTTGGAAGTGTACGTATTCATACTTAATTGTGCAGTACATACTACTAATGGAATAAGTGCTACTATTAACACTCCCGACATTTGCTTCTTTTCTTCATTACGATTTTTAGCAACATATAAGATCGACTTTTGAATCATAACTAATAAAACAAATGGCATGACTATTATAAAAATGCTCGTTACACTTAATGACGTATGAGCCATACCAATAATAAACATAAAAGCAAGATACATGAGTATATACAAACAAATATAAACATACAAAATACCCCTTAATATAGCACTCAGAAAGCCCACCTCTTTTTAATTCATTATATAATTCATTCGATTAATGGTTTCTCGAAGTTTTTCTAACTCTTGATCTGTATATATTACTTTCCCTGTTAAGATCTCATTTCTGAAGAACGATACAATTTGCTCTCTATCTTTTAATCTCGGCGTTTTTTCTTTAGAAAGATCTAGCACTTCTTTCCCATTCTCATTATAAAAATATACAATCGGTTTTATGTTTTCCTTTACAATATCAACTTGCATTTCTTTCAAACAATTGTATAGAATATGAGATAGTTTCTTCGCTCTATATACTGGGTTCCCTTCATTTTTCACTTGTATCGTTAATGAATCTTCACCTGTAATATATTCAAACGTCTCTTCTTTCTCTATCTCTTGTTGATACTTGCCAATTTCATCAATCATAAATGAATATGTACTAGCATTTTCTTTCGTTAAGCCATGAATTAATTTCCCTGTCCATTCTTTCGTCTCAAGTACATACATACCCGTTTTACTTAAAACAAGATGATGAATTCGAAAATCATTTCCACCTTGTTGATTTTTAATAAAAACATTCGGCATAATATGAAATTCATGATCTTGTATTATGCCTTGCTCTACGAAACCACGCTTCATATATTGTAATGTTTCGTGTGTACTCATTTCAGCTCCATTTTTCGTATACTCTCGCAAATCTGCAATTAACTTTTGAAACATATGTATTTCATTACTATGTTTTTCTTGCATTTCACTGCGTTCTTTACTATGTTGCACAGCTAATTGATTTTTCATCATACGCATATTTTCAAGTTCTCTAGCTGCACTTATTTGTAAATCATTGTATTTTTTCTGTTCCATATTTTTTAATGTATTTTGCTGCTCTTTATGTTCTGTAACCGTAGCTGCAATTTCATTTTCGTACGTTTCAATTGCTTGTTTCTTTTCAAATTCTACTTGCTGACTCTCTGATTCTAGCTGTTTATTTTTATAAAACAGCACAAATGCTACAGCTAATAATATTAAAATCGCACCTATTAGCACATAATTCATATTTTTACTCCTTTATTTCATTTTCGATTATTTTTTATAACTATATCTATTATAGTATACTATGGTTTCGATATAGACTTTGTAAAAGTTGTATATTTTTAATAAAAGGTACCTCTGAAGAGATACCTTTTATTTCCACTCTATTGTACACCATACTGAATATAACTTGAATCGTAGTATATCCATTGATTTGTCCCTAAGCAAAGCCATCCATCTTGCTTACTCCATACTCGATACGATTCACCATGATATAACTGTCTTATAACATTTCCATTTAATGATGGAGCATCCCGCAGATTCACATTATCACCAGTAATAGTCGACACATAATGTTTATACTGAATGTAACTTGGATCATAGTATATCCATTCGTTTCCACCTAAAGCAAGCCAGCTACCTTGTTCGTTCAAAACTTCATACGATTCTCCTCTATTTAGCTGGCGGATTACACTAGATTGTAAAGATGGTCCACTCCGTAAATTTACATTATCGCCATTAATTACAGCAACACCGTAGACTGCAGTAGCAGTACTAGGTGGGGAAACATTTCCACCACCATTTGTTCCATTTCCTTGCAAAGCTTCTAATGAAACCGCTGCTGATACATCACAATTTCCTACGCCTGAAATTTGTCCAGAATCTGTGTATTGCCATGCTGTCCACTCTGTCCATCCACCAGCATCAGCAGGCGGTGTACTCGAGTATCTAGCAATCCAAAGCGGAATATCACTTAATCCGCTAATTCCGAACTCATTAATATACCAAACTCCTGTATATAACATTACATCTTTTCCAGTAGCCTGTTTCACATAATTTATGAAGCTTCTTGCCCAATTCGATATAGCGTTACCAGTTAAATTACTGTTGCTCGGATCTGTTGGTGATTCTAAATCCAGAACTGGCATTAAGTCTGTGTGGTTACTTTGTAATATACTCACAAAATATTTCGCCTCTGAAATTGCATCATTTTGTTCTGGGCGTGCAAAATGGTATGCACCAATTAATACATTCGCATTTCGTGCTGCTTGTACATTCTTAGTAAAAGTAGGATCAATGTAATTTACACCTTCTGTCGCTTTTGCATACGCCGCTGAAATACCGGATCCCTTCACTGCATTCCAATCGATATTCCCTTCCCAATGGGACACATCAATAAACGTAATATTTGAACTAGATCTATCTTGCATATAAAAGCTCCTATCAATTTTTTCATTTCGTATACATACAATATGTACAACTTTATTAAAGGGTGACGACGTTTATACTATAGACATAAAGAGCAAACATATTTTATAAACAAAGTAAAAAAGCCTTGTAATTACAAGGCCTTTTGTAAACTTCCTTTATTTTGTAGTAAATACATATTATAATACAACCCTTGCTCACTCAGTAATTCTTGATGTGTCCCTCTTTCTACTATCTCTCCATCATGCATAACAAAAATTTGATCTGCATCTTGTATGGTAGATAATCTGTGTGCAATTGCTATCGTCGTCCGTCCTTTTCGCATTTGCTGTAACGCTGTTTGGATTGCATCTTCAGTTTCTGTATCAATATTTGCTGTTGCTTCATCCAATACTAACACTTTCGGATTCGTTGCTATCGTTCTAGCAAAAGCAATTAATTGTCGTTGACCACTAGAAAATGCAGCTCCTCTTTCTACTACTTCCGTTTCATACTGCTCTGGTAATTTTTCAATAAACGTATTCGCTTGCACAAATTGTGCGGCTTCTTTTACTTCTTCATCCGTAATTTCTTCATTATACATACGAATATTTTGTTTTACATTTCCTGCAAATAAAAATGCATCTTGCAATACGAGCCCTATTTTTTTTCTAATTTCTCGTTCTTCAAATTTCTCTAAATCTACACCATCTATCACTATATTTCCGGAATTAATATTATAAAATCGCATTAACAAATTCATAATGGTACTTTTTCCGCTACCAGTGTGCCCAACGAAAGCAACCGTTTGCCCATGTTTCACGTGAAAAGATACATTTTTTAAAACATCACGTTTTCCATCATACGAAAAAGTAACATTTTTAAATTCAATATCTCCGTTAACGACTTGAGGATTTCCATCCCCTTTTTGAACTGGTGCTAAATCTTTCTCATCTATTAAATGAAATACACGTGATGACGAAACAAGTGCTTGTTGGAAAAATGACAACTTCATCATCATCTCATTTACCGGTTGGAAGAAACGATGTATATAGTTAACAAACGCATATAAAACGCCTACTTCAACAGGACTCTTCAAAGCATCAATTCCAAATAAACCAAGTACTAACGCAATGGCTACAATATGAACTAAATCCGTTGCCGGACGTAAAAGTAATGCATCTAACTTTAACGTACGTCGCCCTGCACTAAAATGTTTATTGTTTACTTCTTCAAACTCTTTTCTCATACGCTTTTCTTGTCTGAATACTTGAACAATATTCATCCCTTGAATGGACTCGTTTAGCTTTGCATTTAACACACTTAATTGATTACGGACTTCTAAATAAAAAGCTGCACTTTTCCGACGATATAGCACCATAATCGTAAACATTATCGGAATTAACACGAGAGAAAATAGCGCTAATTTTACATTTAATAAAAACATCGCTACTAAAATCCCTACTAAAAACACGATATTTTTAACAAATGTTGATAATACACTGACATAAAAATCTTTAATTGCTTCTGTATCATTCGTTATGCGCGATACGAGCGTACCAATCGGCGTACGATCAAAGAAACTTAATGACAACTTTTGAACATGCTCATATACTTCAACACGCATATCTTGAACAATTTTAAAAGCGATATTTTGAAAATATAACAAGTCTAAATAAGTAAATAATACTTTTAATAAGTGAGCAACAATATACACTACAAATAGAGTAACAAGTGCTGATTGATCAAAGTTACGTGGTACTAAGTGTTCATCAAGAAATTGTTTAATTAAAAAAGGACCCATCATTTCCGTTACAGTTGCACCAACTAAAAATAAAAATGCTAATGCTAATAGTCCTTTATATGGCCTCATATAAGACAATAATCTTCTTAAATCGCTCTGTTTTTTCTTAGCCATCATACGCCTCCTTTCTCAACTAATGCTTCTAACTGCTGGCTCTCATACATTTCTTTATACCAACCATGTTCTTTCATTAGTTGTTCATGTGTACCTCGTTGTACAATTCTACCTTCATCCACAACAAGAATGAGATTGGCATGCTGAATTGAACTTAAACGATGGGCAGTAATAATCGTCGTTTTCCCTGCTCTTTCCCTCTTTAAAGCATTTAAAATTGTTTCTTCTGTTTTTGCATCTACCGCTGATAAACAATCATCTAAAATTAAAATTTCAGCATCGGTTAATAAAGCACGCGCAATAGAAATTCTCTGTTTTTGCCCCCCTGATAACGAAACGCCTCTTTCTCCTACTACCGTCTCATATCCTTCCGAAAATTGAAGAATATCATTATGAATACAAGCAATCTCCGCAGCACGGGTAATTTCATTATATGTAGCATCCGCCTTTCCAAAGGCAATATTCTCCCCAATACTCGCTGAAAATAAAAAATGATCTTGCGGTACGTATGAAATGGCAGAACGAACACCGTAAAGTGTTATATCGCGAATATCCCGCTCTCCAACTTTTAATTCACCATTAAAATGATCATACTCACGGATTAAACATTTTAATAAAGTCGTTTTCCCTGCACCTGTACGTCCTACAATCCCTAACGTTTCCCCTTTCTTTAAGTCAAAGTGAATATCTGTTAAATGTAACAGTTCATTTTTCTTATACGAAAACGAATTAACCGCAAACGAAACATTACCACTCGCTATTGTATGGACAGCATTTTCTCTATTTACTACATCTGATTTTTGAGAGAGAATTTTCTCTACACGGTCATACGAAGCACGTCCACGCTCCATAATATTAAACAGCCATCCAAACGCTAACATTGGCCAAACTAGTGTACCTAAATATGTTGTAAATGTAACAAGGTCACCTACAGTTAATTCACTTCTCACAACTAATACGGAACCGTAACATACTGCAATTAAAAAAGAAAATCCAACGATAAGAGAGATTGTCGGATCAAATAACGAATCAATACGTGCAACTAACATATTTTTATGTACGACATCTTCTGATTTTCTTCGGAACGCTTGTAAATCTTCTTTCTCTTGTCCAAGCGATCGAATTACCTTCATCCCACTCATACTCTCTTGCACTTTATCATTGATTTCCGAAAACGATTGCTGTGCTTTATGAAACCTTTTATGTAATAAAGTACCGTAATAGTTTGTCGATATTGCTACAATCGGCATTGGAATTAAGCTTAGCAATGTTAACTTCCAACTAATTGTAAAGCCCATCGCTACGAGTACACATCCCCCAACAGCCAATGAATCAACAAGTGTTAAAACACCCGCCCCAGCAGTTTGCTGAATCGCTTGAATATCATTGGTCGCGTGCGCCATTAAATCACCTGTGCGATTTGACTGATAGAAAGATGGGCTCATCTTTGTAAAATGTTCATACAAATTTTTACGTAATTGGCGAGCTAACTTTAATGAAGATCCGAAAATCATAATACGCCACACGTAACGTAATATGTACATCGTAATCCCTACAAGTACTAAAAGTACAACCCATTTTAGTAACTTATCAGTCGTTAATGTTCCATCGTTAATTTCATCTACAACAATCCCAATCACTTTTGGTGCTACAAGTTCTAAAAGTGCGACGCCAAATAATAAAATAATTCCGGTTATGTACGCTCGTTTTTCTTGTTTAAAAAACCACGCTAAATTCATAAATACTTTCATATTTTTCCTCCTCCCTTAAAATGAGCGATGTTTTCAGTTTACCAAAAATACAGAATTTTTAAAAGTTTTAAACTCTGTCCATATCAAAAAGAAAAGACACTCTTAGCGAGTGTCTTTTAGCGCTTATTTCATTTGTTGCTTGTTCATCGCGCTCATCATTTGATTGATTTTCTTTTGGGAAGGTTTTTGTCCCATTTGCATCATCATCATTTTTAACATTTGTTCGTTAATTGGTGGATTTTTTTGTAAGTAATTCATCATGTATTTGCGGGCAATGAAAAATCCTAACGCCACGCCTGCTACTAGTGCTACTACGCCCACTAGAATACCTAACCAAATTGGCATATATTTTCCTCCTTCATGTTGTCTACCTTACAGTGTACTAAAACCTTTTCAATAAGACAAGATACAATTCGACATTTTTTACACATATGTTCGTACTTGTTTTAGAGGATTCAGCCATCCGTACTTTGTATTTTCATAATCCATAGCTAAAAATGTTAATTCACACTTCCGGAGCACCTCAAAGAAAGTCGTTTCCATAGAAACATTTCCAGAGGTATTCATGCGAATATAGTGTGGTTTCACCATTATTTCGCCATATTCCGCCCCTGTATAAAGTGTATGTGTATGATGTGTTCGATCATATTTACCAAGAACGCGCAAAGCTTGTTCTAATTTATGATGAATTTTCATTACTTGTAATGGCATCGTTATATACATCATTTGTTTATATAGCACTTTTTTCTCCGAAAGGGACCCAGATTCTGAAAATCGAGCAAATAAATCAAAAAACAAATATTCACGACCAAAGTAAGCTTTCGCAATATCCTCTTGAATTAAATACAATTCATACGTTTTCATCTTTCGCCTCCCAATCTGGACAACCTTTTCTCTTCATTATATAGAAGAAATTTTGCAATGATTGTCTGACTGCGGAGAGAGAAAAAACTTTTTCTGTCGAAAAAACTCATTTACATAGAAAAACCTCTCCATGCCGGAGAGATTTTTCTAAAATCATTAAAGCATTTCTTTTACTTTACGAACAACGTTCTCTACAGTAAATCCATACTCTTCCATAATCTTCTCACCAGGAGCAGAAGCACCGAATGTATCGATACCTAACACATCTCCTTCAAGACCTACGTAACGGTGCCATCCGAATGTAGCACCCATTTCGATTGCGAAACGTTTTGTTACTGCTTTTGGTAATACAGATTCTTTGTACTCAGCAGTTTGAGCTTCAAAGCGATCCATAGATGGCATGCTGACAACAGATGCGTCAACACCGTCTACTGCTAATGCTTTTTGAGCTTCAACAGCTAGACTTACTTCTGATCCAGTTGCAAGTAAGATTACATCAGCTGTTTCTTTCTTGCTTGCAGAAACTACATATGCACCTTTTGCTACTTTTTCATACGTATCATCTTTTGCACCTTCTAATGTTGGAAGATCTTGACGAGTTAATACTAAAGCAGTTGGTTTGTTTGTAGATTCAAGAGCTAGTCTCCAAGCTGCAACAGACTCGTTACCGTCAGCTGGACGAATAACAGATACATTTGGCATCGCACGTAGCGCTGCTAATTGCTCAATTGGTTCATGTGTTGGACCATCTTCACCAACAGCGATACTGTCGTGTGTGAATACATACGTTACCGGCAATTGCATTAATGCTGCAAGACGAATTGCTGGACGTAAGTAGTCAGAGAATACGAAGAACGTACCACCGTAAGTTTTTAAACCACCATGTAGTGCAATACCGTTCATTGCTGCACCCATTGCGAACTCACGTACACCGTACCAAATGTTTTTACCGCTGTAATCATCTCTTGTAAAGTCTTTTTCGTTATTCATGTATGTTTTGTTAGAACCAGCAAGGTCAGCAGATCCACCGAAGAATGATGGTACAGACTCTGCAATTGCATTAATTACAGCACCTGAAGAATTACGAGTTGCTGCTTTTGATCCTAATTCATAAGTTGGTAAGTTTTGCTCCCAACCTTCTGGAAGAAGACCGTTCATTGCTGCTTGCAGTTCGTTTGCTAATTCTGGATATGCTTGTGCATATTCACCTAGCATAGTATTCCACTCAGCTTGTGCAGTTTCACCAACATCTTGTACTGTTTTACGGAAGTTGTCATATACTTCTTCTGCTACATGGAAGTCTTGCTCAGCAGTCCAAGCGTATGCTTCTTTCGTTAACTTTGTTTCTTCTACACCAAGTGGAGAACCATGTGAAGCTGATTTTCCTGATTTGTTTGGAGAACCGAAACCAATTGTCGTTCTTACTTCAATTAGCGTTGGGCGTTTTTCGTCAGCTTTCGCTTCTTCGATTGCTTTCGCGATAGCTTCAATATCGTTTCCATCCTCAACACGGATTACTTGCCATCCGTATGCTTTGTAACGATCTTCTACACTTTCAGAGAATGAACGATTTAAATCGCCATCTAATGAAATATCGTTTGAATCGTAAAGAACAACAAGACGACCTAATTGTAAATGAGCAGCTAATGAAGATGCTTCAGCAGAAACGCCTTCCATTAAATCTCCATCACCACAAATAGCGTATGTATAATGATCTACTACATTATACGCATCACGGTTATATTTAGCAGCTAAATGTCTTTCTGCCATTGCCATACCTACAGCAGTTGCAATACCTTGTCCAAGTGGACCAGTAGTTGCATCTACACCAGCTGTATGACCGTACTCAGGATGTCCTGGAGTTTTGCTTCCCCATTGACGGAAGTTCTTTAAGTCATCCATTGTTACATCATAACCAGATAGGTGAAGTAGGCTGTATAATAACATTGAACCATGACCTGCAGATAATACGAAACGATCACGGTTAAACCACGTTGGGTTATTTGGATTGTGTTTCATAAATTGAGTCCATAATGTATAAGCCATTGGTGCTGCACCCATTGGCATTCCTGGGTGACCAGAGTTTGCTTTTTCAATCGCATCGATGGATAATGTGCGAATCGTGTTGATAGAAAGTTGTTCGATTGAATGTGACATGCTATTCTTCCCTTCGCTTATATTAGTAAACGTTTTATACATTTATATGATAGCTTCCCACGCAAGATTATACAACATGTATCGACAAATATGTTGATGTTTTTTTGATTTTTTATAAAAAAATCAATGATTCCGGGAATGTATGGGTATTCAATATGACATACTTTTTCATTATTTTTATTTTAAAAAGAAAGAGAATTATCTGTATATTTATACAGATACACAAAATTCTTCTACACTAACTTGTTTAGCCCACTTTTAAAAATACAAAAAAGCATCTACATTCGATGCTTTTCAAATCAGTTAAACAATCCGTTTCCGAATCGAACTTGAAATAAAATCAATGATAATGACCATTAAAATGATACCCAATAAAATAATTCCCACGCGAGACCAATTACGTGAACTCAGCGCAAAAATTAGAGGCGTACCAATACCACCTGCTCCAATAACACCTAGAATGGCTGCAGATCGTACATTAATTTCGAACCTGTATAATGTATAGGATAGAAAATCTGGTAATACTTGTGGCAATACTGCATACCAAAGTATTTGAAAGCGATTAGCACCTGTTGCCATTAACGCTTCCGTCGGTCCTTTATCTATATTTTCAATTCCTTCTGAATATAGTTTTCCTAACATTCCGATAGAGTGTAATCCTAAAGCTAGAACGCCGGCAAAAGAGCCTGGTCCAACAGCTTTTATAAATAAAAGAGCCATAACTAATTCAGGAAATGTACGGACAAAACTAAGTACAAATTTCCCAGTTCCCGAAGTTAATTTTCCACTACTCATATTCGTCGCCGCCCAAAAAGCAAATGGAACAGATAAAAAGGCAGAAATAAATGTACCTAATATCGCAATTGCCAACGTATCAATTAAACCATGTAATAAATCTTCACCCTCTGGCAAAGATACATACGCCCAATCTGGATTCAATACACCTGTCATAATTGCTTTTGTAATTTCTCCTGCCGTATCCTTGATTCCTTCTAACGGTACTCCTGAAAAAGCCCATACGTAAACAAGTGTAAGTGCTATAAAAACAAACCAACGATACACACTCGGTTTCTTCGGTTTTGGTACGATTATCGTCGTTTTACTCATTATAATTTCTCCCGCAACAATGTACTTACATAATCAATTAACAATACAACAACAAGGGTATAGATAATAATAGATGCAGTTTGCTGATATTGTAAAAATCCAAGTGTACGATCATAGTATAATCCAATACCACCTGCTCCTACTAAACCTAAAACAGCTGCTGCACGTACGTTCACCTCAAATGTATACAGAACATAGGAGACAAAATGTGCTTTCACTTGCGGAATTACTCCATAAACAATCCATTGCACTTTATTTGCTCCTACCGCTGTCATCGCCTCTAACGGACCTGGATCAATTGATTCAATTGACTCATAAAGCAATTTCGCCACGAGCCCAATTGAGAAAAAAGTAAGAGCCAAAATACCTGGAAGTGGCCCGATTCCAAAAATCGCTACGAAAATTGCCGCTAATAATAAATCTGGTATCGTTCGAATAAAATTTAATATCATTCGAGCTGGGATGTATAAAATTGTACTAGTAAATACATTACTTGCCGCAAACAGTGACAGTGGAATAGCTAAAATTGCTCCTAAAGTCGTCCCAATAATCGCCATACGTATTGTATCTAACATTGCTGTTGTAATAACTTGAAAATAACTCCAATCTGGTGGCACCATCTCTTTTAACAAATCCATCATATTAGGAAAACCAGCTACTAATTTTGAAAATGATGCGTCGACCTGTATACTACTTCCCCACAACAGTAAAATGACTAGAATTAATGTTAACATATGTTTTAACTTACTCGGCGGCTTCGGTATCGATTTCGAATATATCGTCACGTCATTCATTTAACTGCCACCTCTAACAATTCACTTTTCTGTGCTACGTCACCATAAATTTCAGCAAATTTTTCATCCGTTGCCTCTTCTACTAGGCCATCAAAAACAATTTCGCCTGCATGTAATCCAATAATACGTGTCGCATATTGCCTAGCTAAATCAATAGAATGTAAGTTTACAATTGTTGTAATTCCAAAATCTTCATTAATTTTTTTCAAGTCATCTAATACTTGCTTTGTTGTTAGCGGATCTAACGACGCAACAGGTTCATCTGCCAATATGATTTTCGCTTCTTGCGCCAATGCTCTAGCAATCGATACACGTTGCTGTTGTCCTCCTGATAATTCATCAGCCCGCTCATATGCTTTCTCTAAAATATTTACCCTTTTTAACGATTGAAAGGCGAGCTCCAAATCCTCCTTTGGAAATAGACCTAACGTTGTACGCAATGTCGAATGATACCCAACACGGCCAGCTAATACATTTTTCAATACCGTTGATCGCTTCACAAGGTTAAAACTTTGAAAAATCATACCAATATCCCGGCGCATGCGGCGTAATCCTTTTCCTTTTGCAGCCGTAATAGACTCACCTTCAATCATGATTTCACCTTCTGTAATCTCATGAAGACGATTTATCGATCTTAAAAGTGTAGACTTTCCAGCTCCGGACAACCCTACCATTACAACAAACTCACCTTTTTGAATTTTCAAGTTTATATTATTCAATCCTTTTGTACCATTCGGATACACTTTGGAAACATTTCGAAACTCTATCACACATCTTACCTACCTTCTATGAATTCAAAACGGCAAACTAACTGAAAACATACCTTTCCAGCTAGCTGCTATTTCCATATGTATTATTGCGTTTTTACTTTCTTCCCATATTCACGAACGATATCAAATTTACTATCATCAGATTTAACATATCCCTCATGTGAATATACTTCTTTAATGATTTTGTGACCTTCCTCATTCTTTCCAATTTCAATGAAAGCATCCTGTAATTTCTTGCTCCACTCTTCATCTAAATCAGAACGTACCGAAATCGTATCGTTTGGAATCTTCTCCGTAAATTTCACTATTTTCGTTTGATCAAATATATTCGGATAATCTTTTTTTACAATATTACGAGCATCTTGGAATACAACAGCCGCATCTACATCACCATTTAAAAGAGCAATAAGCGACTGATCGTGACCTTTTAATGTAACAGGTTTTACATCTTTTAACGGATCAACACCCTCTTTTAATAGTACAGCCGCAGGCCACACATATCCCGCTGATGATGTTACATCTTGATAACCAATTTTTTTACCTTTTAAATCTTTTACACTATTAATATTTGAATCTTTCTTAACAACAAACTCAGATTTATAAAAGTCTACCAAATCCTTTGTAGGAGCTCCCGTTTC
Organism: Bacillus tropicus; assembly: GCF_001884035.1. Lineage (GTDB taxonomy): Bacteria > Bacillota > Bacilli > Bacillales > Bacillaceae_G > Bacillus_A > Bacillus_A tropicus. The sequence continues at coordinate 18,164 of NZ_MACG01000017.1, read as the reverse complement.
ATCATCTACTCCAAAACGTTGTGCTTGTAAAATTACGTTTGCAGCCTTTTTCTCATGTGCTAGCACATACGCTGTTGGGGGTAAAAATCCTACGTCTACTTGCTTAGATGCCATCGCTTCTACAATTGTATTGTAATTCGTTGAAATACTAACTTTTACCGGAATATTTAATTTATCACTTAATAGCTTTTCTAATGGTTTTGCCTTCGCCTCTAACGTATCTGCATTTTGAGAAGGAACAAATTGAACATTTAAAGTCTTCGGTACATACCCTTTTTTCGTATCTTCATTTTTACTTGCACTTGATTCCTTCGTTCCACAGCCACTTAATAAACCCGCTGCTAGTACAACTGTTGTGCTCATTGCAAAAACTTTTTTCAACATGTTAATGCCTCCATTTTTCATTGTTATAAAATAACCTTTCATAAACATGAAGAAATATATCACACATTTTTACAAATAATTGATTATTTACAGAATCTTTACACATTCTATACACTCACATTAAAATTCTCTCCATATATTTGATATGCTTAATCGGTAGATAATAATAGAAAAGGTGAATGATATTGAATCAAAATCAAATTGTGACTTTAAACATCTTATTAACAAGTGATATACATGGTACTGTTTATCCAATTCACTACCAAGATAACTCCAAAGCTGAAATTGGTTTAGCTAAAATTTCTACTCTTATAAAAAAAGAACGTTCCAAAAATAGAAACGTTCTTTTAATTGATAACGGTGACTTCATACAAGGAACACCATTCACTTATCATTACGCTACTTATGAAAAAGATAAGAAAAATCCAATGTCTTTATTGGCGAACTATTTACGTTATGATGCTGCAGTGATTGGAAATCATGAATTTAATTACGGAATTGATGTCTTAAATAATGCTATTTCTACTGCAAAATTCCCGTATTTATCAGCAAATATTTTAGATAAAAACAGTAAAAAACCTTATTTCGGGAAACCATATGTAATAAAACATATTGAATCAAATATAAAAATTGCTATTTTAGGGGTAACAACGCATTATATTCCAAATTGGGAACAACCCCATCACATTAAAGACTTACAATTTGAAGATGCATTAGAAACAACACAAAATTGGGTTTCTTACATTCGTGAACACGAGAAACCAGATTTACTAGTCGTAGCGTATCATGGGGGATTTGAACGGGATTTACAAACCGGAGTACCGACTGAAGTTTTAACAGGTGAAAACCAAGGGTATGCTATGTGTCATGAAATTGAGGGCATAGATATTTTATTAACAGGCCATCAGCACCGAGAAATTGCTCAAACAGTGGGTAATGGTGTAACAATTTTACAGACTGGATGTAATGGACATTCAGTTGGAAAAGTAACTGTAACATTTGAAAAAATGAAACAAGAGTGGGTAAAAAAAGAGAGATATTCAGAACTATTGACTGTGCAAGAAGTCGAGGCAGATCCAGATGTTCTGTATTTGGTAGGCAATTATGAAGAGAAAACACAAAAATGGCTTGATCAACCTATTGGAACCATCCACGGTGACATGCAAATTTCAGATGCTATGCAAACTCGTTTGCAAGACCATCCTTTTATTGAATTCATAAACAAAATACAGATGGATATAGCTAATGTTTCTATTTCTTGTACAAGCTTATTCCATAATACATCTCCAGGTTTCCCGAAATATGTAACAATGCGTGACATCGTTTCTAATTATATTTATCCAAATACATTAAAAGTAATTAGAATAACTGGAACGGATATAAAAGATGCTCTCGAACTCTCTGCTTCTTATTTCACATTAAAAGAAGATGGAACCATCATCGTAAACCCTAGCTACATAGAACCAAAACCGCAACACTATAATTACGATATGTGGGAAGGAATTTCGTACGTATTAAACATTTCCAAACCAATTGGCGCAAGAGTAGAATCTTTACAGCATAAAGGCACTCCTCTTAATATGAGTGAAGAATATGACGTCGTTATGAATAATTATCGAGCAAGCGGCGGAGGGAACTTCTTTATGTTTCAAAATAAGCCCGTAATAAAAGATATACCAACAGATATGTCTGAACTTATCGCTAACTATATATTGAAGCACAAAAAGATAGAAGCAACAGTCAATAACAACTGGAAAGTTATTAACTCACGATTATAATAAATAAAAAAGATGGGCTTCGCCCATCTTTTAGTTTAATTTTGCATTATCTTGCTTTTTTAAAGCTTTTAATTTCGCCGGTGTAACATCAGTACCTTGTTCGTTAACGACTTTAATTCCTTTTAGTTCGTTTAACATATTTTGACGAAATCCTTTTAAATATTGTTCACGTAGCGATTGACGCTCACGTTGTTCTTCTTCAGTTAAACCTTCAGCTTTTGCTTTTTTCGCTAAGAAGTTAATGCGTTCAACGAGTTCGTGACTAAGCATCTCGAATCCCCCTTCTAATCAAAACTGATTATTATCATACAATAGTTACTCTTCTTTATCAAGCAATTGCTTTGTATACTCTACATATCTACGATGTACCGTCGCTTTTGAAACATTATGACCAAAGCCACGAAGCGTTGCTGCAATTTCTTCGAAAGTAAGTTCACTCTTACGCAAGCGTACAATTTCCTCAATCGGCACTTCTTTCTTCTCTCGTCCTACACTTAAATGACGATTCTTTAAATTATTTTCTGGACGATAACCTTTTTCTACTGCTCGTTGCATACCACGTTTAATTTTTAAATTATGAATCTTTCTTTGATACTCTTCAACAATACCAATAATATCTAATACCATTGAATCAGAATCTGACAATTGTAATTCTCCATTATGCGTATGCGTGTATACTTTTATTCCCTCTTTATGTAAACAGTGCATTAATGCAATCTTTGCATTCCCCCTACCAAGGCGCGTTTCATCTTGTATAAGTAGCACATCAATTTGTTCGTCTCGAATCGTATCTAGCACTTCTAATATGCCGTCACGTTCAATTGTATAACCACTAGCCTGCTCTTCAATCACCTTAGTAACATTCATTTGATAGCGCTCCGCTAAATGCAATAATTCATCTTTTTGACGTAATAATGATGTTTCTTGCGCTTCTTTTGTTGTACTCACACGCGCATAAATAATTGCATTCATTATGAACCCCTCTTTCTCACTATTATTTCCCTCCAGTGTAACATAAATCCGCCTTTTGTTCGAACTTATGTTTGTAGAATGTTTTTTCACATGTTATACTTGTTAATAAGAAAAATGAAAGAAAACGAGGTGTTAGAAAACATGGAAAAGTTAACGAAACGCCAGCAAGACATTCTCGACTTTATTAAGCTAAAAGTACAAGAAAAAGGGTATCCACCTTCCGTACGTGAAATCGGTCAAGCAGTCGGCCTCGCTTCTAGTTCTACAGTGCACGGACATTTATCAAGATTAGAAGAAAAAGGATACATTCGACGCGATCCAACAAAACCACGTGCAATCGAAATTTTAGGTGAAGACCGAATGGATACAGAAACTCAATCTGTTATTCAAGTTCCAATTGTCGGAAAAGTTACTGCCGGTATACCAATTACAGCGGTCGAAAGCGTTGAGGAACACTTCCCTCTTCCAGCTAGTATTGTCGCAGGAGCAGATCAAGTGTTTATGTTACGCATTTCTGGAGATAGTATGATTGAAGCTGGTATTTTCGATGGAGATTTAGTTGTTGTTCGCCAACAACAGTCTGCATATAATGGTGAAATTGTAGTCGCTTTAACAGAAGATAATGAAGCAACTGTTAAACGTTTCTATAAAGAAAAAGACCATTTCCGTCTACAACCGGAAAACTCTTCATTAGAACCTATCATTTTAAAACAAGTGTCAGTTATTGGAAAAGTAATTGGCGTATATCGTGATTTACATTAAGAATATAAAAGAAGATAATTACCTTATTTATATACGGTAATTATCTTCTTTTTGTATTTTGATAGATTTTCATACATTCTATTTCTTATGAACGCGTTTCAATCGTCACATCGCCCGCGGCTGTTTTACCACTAATCTTTTTACTCCCATTACCAATTGTTACGTTTTTATTTTCTTCATTAAAAATCGTTACATCCCCGGCAGCACTTTGCCCAGTAATTATCGCATCTTGTGGTTTCTCCGATAAAGTAATATCTATATCTCCCGCAGTTGAACTCGCTTCTAGATTATACTTAGAATCATGATCTAGAATATTTATTTCCCCACTGGTCGTTTTTGCGGTCACTTTCCCTATTACTTTTTTAAAGTTCACCTCACCAGCTTTTGTAGACCCCTCCACATTCTTAGCCGTTACATGTTTCAAATCCACTTCTCCAGCAAGTGTCTCAACACTTACACGGTCACTTTTCACATCACTTATTTCGATTTGTCCAGCAGATGAACTTACTTTTACATCTTGGTAAGAGCGTTCAGGCACAAGGAGAGTCAATGTAGACGTTTGAAACCTAAAATCGTAAAAGGAAAAATCAAATGAAGCACCTTTTTCTCTTTCCCCAATGATTTTTAATGTGTCACCATCTTCAGTAATACGAATCTCTTGTTTACGTGCATCTCCTGATTGCTTTACATAAAAAGAAGAGTCCGGAGATTTTTGAACAACAATATCCCTGGCATCTAACTTAACTTCTATATTTTTTAATGTTTCGTTTTTAATTACATCTTCTTTGTTTCCTGCTTCTGCAGTTTGCACTGCTTTTTCATATGTTTGTGAAATCCCAATTACTCCAATAATGATACAAGCGATTGCTACTAACAATATTTTTTTCATCATCTACTCCCCTTTTATCATTTTGAAGTTCCATATTACATAACGTACGCAAAGCCTTTTAAACCACTTCGTACTATAATAAGCGATAATACATAACAGCAAACCTACTCCAACAAAAGTTATACTAACGAATAAATCTAACCATATAAAAGTACCCATAAATACTTTTCCAATTACGAAAAATGGTGTCACTACACTAGCAATCCCACCGACCCAAAAAGAAAATATAAAAGCAATAATTGCAACTAATGGGCCTAACACAATAATGAAATTAAACAAACTAAGTCCAATCGCTGCCATAACAGCTCTTGTTACATTTGAAGTTGATGGATCTTTTTTCATTTCATCGAAACGATACATCGCAAGCAATTCTTTTGCAATCACTTTCGGAGAGCCAAGACCCTTGATTATTTCCGATTCAGTTTTCCCCTCTTCCATCCCAAATTGAAAATGCTCTTCATAATCAAATAAAATATCTTTTCTCTCTTCGTCCGGTAACTTTCTAAGATGACTTGATAATTCTTTAAGAAACTGTTCTTTACTCATCCCATTCCACCCCTTCAATAATTTCTTGTACGCCTTTTGCAAAATCACGCCACTCTGTTACTAACAAATTCAGTTGCGTTTCCCCTTGCTCAGTTAGTTGATAATATTTACGAGGCGGCCCCTCCGTGGATTCTTTTAAATACGTTTGAAAATATCCTTCTTTCGTTAAACGACGTAATAAAGGATACACTGACCCTTCCGATATTAAAAATTTATTTGAGATTTGCTGAACAAGTTCATAACCGTAACAATCCTTACGTTTCACAAGTGCCAATACACACAGTTCTAACACACCTTTTTTAAACTGAACGTTCAAGTGCAATCCCCCTTTCTCATTCCAGTACTGTTCAATACACGGTACCTAACATATCCATAATATACCACTTAGTATTATTTATTGCAAGGTACTGTATTTTTCAATACTCAATTTTCTCATTACATACATCCGCTCCACGAAACAATGAGTACAACATATATTTCAATCTCCACATTTTAAATAATCCTCCTGATTTTGTTCGAGCGTTTTGCGGGCACCCATCAGATTCATTTCGCAAACCTTTATATTATCCACAAATAAAAAAAGCCCTGATACCGTAGTATCAGGGCTTCCTTACCTCTTAGTACAGAGACATATATTGATCGCGTTCCCATTGGTGAACTTGCGTACGGATCAAGCTTCACACCCTAATAACATATCAAAACAATCACGAAACCCCTATTTATAGGGAATCTTAAAAATTTGAAACTCAAAACAAATAATATTGTTTCATTATTTCGTGGGCATTTTATGGGTACTTTTGTGGGCATCTATTAATCAAAAAACAAAAGAGCACAGCGTGTATATAAAGTGCTACCAACACTCTATATACCGTCCGCCTACTCTAGATAGGCAAACACTTGCTTGTACTCTTACGGACTATTCTACAATACGTAAGGGCTCCTTAGCAACAGTTTGCTTACACTCGACATTCTGTTGCTTTTTTGTTTTATACAAAGGGGCCTATATAATATGGAAAAGAAACGTATCGATGTTATCGCAGCTAAAGAAGCCTTTCACAACCTTTCTACATTTAAAGAAGTAGAAGAATTAAACAAAACTGTACGTACATACAGAGACACTATCCGTATGTCTATTAAACGTATTGACGTACAATCAAAACTTATTACATTACTTGAAATTTTAAAGCGCCACAGTTGTAAATATATAGGTGTTAGTTTCCTATGCAAAAATAAAATCGCCGAAAAGATGGAAGTTTCATATAAGACTGTACAACGTTTAATGAAGAAACTTGTGGATCTAGGGATGATTAAGCAAGTAGCAATGAAACGTACAAAAGATATGCTCCAAACTTCTAATGCCGTTATCATCCAACAGATTGTGGAAGAAGTGTCCAACAAGGTAGATACAAAAAGTCCTACAAAGTGTCCTACCATTAAAACAAAATATAAAAGATATAAACAAACGTAATAGTAATGAGAATAGCAGTACTTCAGAAGAGAACATTGAACAAGCTGATTTCGTTGCTCATTGGGTACCAAAACGTTTTGTTTCTTTAGTTAGCTCTTTTTACAGTGAATCTAAAACAATTCAAGAACTGTGAAAGGTCGTAAGACAGTGTAATAAAACTATTAACTTCTCTACAGGTGATAAAGCATTTACTAAAGACCAGGAGCTTACTATTGGCTTAAATGCTATTAAAGAATTGGTTATGAAAATTAAATCCGAAGTAAAAATGAAGAAAGGTAATTTCGCTTATTTCAACGGGATTGTAAATAACTTAATGGACAAGTTCTACTTTGATAAGGAGTTTATGGGAGCATAAAAACTCCAAAACACTAAGAAACCAATAAGGGGAATTTTTCAAAAAGCATACGGAGCGGGATTCTCTACAAGCGTAATACATGTTTCCATATTGTTAAAACGCTCAAAACCCCTCTTAAGGATGAAATATTCACATATCTTATTTACGTAATTTATGTTATATTTTCCATATATTAATTACAATTATTTCAAAAAGGAGTATACATAATGAAAGCAAAGAAACTAATATGTTTTTTAGCATTACCACTTATGTTAGTAACATGGGTAGGATGTTCTAAGGACAATGCAGAAGAGAAGAAGACTGATAATGTAAAAGTTGAAGATCATAAAAAAACTGACAGTGTACAAGATGCAGAGTCAAAGGATAAAGTTAAGACACAAGAAACTATAGATGTAGAAAAGAATAAGGAACAAAAGGTATTAGAAACAGAAACAAAAGATAAAAACCAATTAGCTAAAGAAGAGGGTAAGCAAGAAGTTAAGGAAGAAGTAAAAGAAGAAGTTAAACAAGAAGTTAAGCAAGAAGAAATCAAGCAAGACAAGGGTAAACCAGTATTAAGTGAAGAAGAAAAGGCACATTTAACATTAGCTGAGTTACGTGAGTATGAGGGCAATCAAGTATTTTCAGATGTTAAACCTCCAGTAACTATTAGTCAGTTTAAAGAAGAGATTAGAACACAATCTAAGAAGTTTATGGATGCAGTAGAGGGTACTAAAACAATAATCGAAAAAGATAAGACATTAAAGACGAACAAAGAAGAGTTAAGAAAACAGTATGAAGTTGTAAAAGAACAAGCTGGTAAGGTAACGGGAATCAAAGCACCTACTGACTATAGCTACTTCAAAGATGAACTAATTGATGAAATGAAAATAATTGTACCATCTCTAAATGGGCTATTTATAGGTCTAGACACAAATGATGAAGCGAAAACTGAATCTAGTAAGTCTTCTCTAAACGATGGTTTAGATTATTTTAAATCAACATTAAACGAGATAGAAAAGCTAGAGCAATAAAACTAACAAAAAGAGGTATGTGAAAATGAAACGCAAACTATTAACTTTAGCGATTCCGATGTTGTTAATAACTGGGGTAGGTTGTGAGTCAAACGATAAAAAGAAAGACGAAGTAATGGAAGCTTCTGTTAAAGCAAATAAGAAAGAAGACTATGGTAAGAATGCAACATACTTACTTAAAGATTACACGGAACAAACAGAAGAAATAAAAGACCTTGTAGATAGCAGAAAATCTAATAAGAAGAAGGCTGAAAAGTTAAAAGAGTTATCAAAACCTTATTTTGAATTAATTGATAAGATTGATAAACTAGATTATCAGTTAGCTGAAGACAATAAAACACCAATAAAAGTAAGTAAAGCAATGATATACTCGAAATCAGGGTTAGAAAAAATGCAAACCGGTTTAGAAGAGAATGACGAAGATTCAATTGAATTCGCTAAAAAGAATTTAGACGAAGCTTCTGAGATAGTAGACAAAGCAACAAAAGAACTAAGTAAAAACAAATAATATACAAAGGGGTATATGAAAACGAAATTGATACTATCCTTGCTTGTGGATCTAGTAAAGGCGGATATGCTTCATTATATTATGGATTAAAATATGGATTCGATCATATCGTTGCTGCATCTCCACAGTTTTTGATAGGTGTGAGTATTTGATGAACCAAACTAATTCACAAAACATCGCTTCGTTTATGTCAGGAGATGTTACAGAAGATGATTATAACTTCCTAAATCATATTATGTCTAATATGATTTAGGAAACTAATCATAAACCTAGTATCTTCATTCATTTAGGTGCTGGTGAACCTCATTATGAAGTTCATGTAAAACCTTTAATGCAACTTCTTGAAAAAAGAGATATTAATTATACTCTTGACTTAGGCGATTATAGCAAGCATAGTGATATTGGAGTATTCTATCCTCCAATATTAAAGGAGAAAATATCTGGCACTTTTGATTATCCTCTTGTTAAAAGTTTAGAACCAAAAACAGATGAACACATATTAAATGGGATACAAACGTTTACTGTTGAAACAGACTCTAAAGATAATAAAATCGCTTGGTATCTTTACCACGACAAAGAAAGAATACGAGTACAAAATTATTCAACAGAAAATACTTTTACAGTTACGTACAAAAGCCCGGGTACATACGAAGTTACAGCTTTTGTAATCAACAATAAAAAAAGAAAAGTTTCTATGCAGACTACTCCTATTATTATAAAAGCCGACTCATAAGAGCCGGCCCTATTTTATTTATCCTCATACCACCAACCTTTACGGTCAAGATATTCCTTCATACCTTTTAATTGTGCATCTGATGTTGGTTCGGAAATAAAAAATGCTTGTCCATCAGGTTTCAAGGTGAAATTAGCTGTCATTTTTAGTGACGTTAATGCTCCCATAACATCAGGAACGTGCTCTCTTGAAAAAGCTCCTGATTGGATGATATTTTGTTTAGTTGCTTGTACTTCTTGAACATGGTTAATATACCAACCTAACGTTTTATCACCTTGTAATAAGGCAGTATGCAAATTACTGCTGATGTATATTCCCACATTAGTAAAAAGCTAGATCAAGAAGCAATGGCCAAATTCGAGGAACATATGCGAAATATCTTAGAGTAATTTTTAAGATGTTTGTGGGCAGCGATTTTAAGCGCTCAAATTATAATTATTTTGCCCACATAAAAAAACCCTCAACACATTATGTGTCAAGGGTTCAAGCCTCTTAGTATAGAGACATATATTGGTCGCGTTCCCATTGGTGAACTTGCGTGCGGAAGATATCCCACTCAATTTCCTTCGCTTCGATGAAGTGCTCAAGTAAATGGTCACCTAGTGCACCACATACTACTTCATTCGATTGTAATGTAACTAAAGCTTGCGCTAATGTTGCTGGTAAATCAACGATACCTGCTTCTTCGCGCTCTTCTTTTGTCATTACGTAGATGTTACGGTCTACTGCAGCTGGTGGAGTTAATTTGTTTTTAATTCCATCAAGACCTGCTGCTAATAATGTAGCCATTACTAAATATGGGTTTGCAGCTGGGTCAACACTACGTACTTCTACGCGTGTACTAATACCACGAGATGCAGGGATACGTACTAATGGACTACGGTTTTGTGCAGACCATGCTACGTAACAAGGAGCTTCGTATCCAGGTACTAAACGCTTGTAAGAGTTTACAGTTGGGTTTGCTACCGCTGTAAATGCTGGTGCGTGTTTTAAAATACCTGCGATGAAATGACGAGCATCATCACTTAATTGTAAGTCACCGTTTTGATCATAGAATACGTTCTCACCATTTTTGAATAGTGATAAGTTACAGTGCATACCTGAACCGTTCACACCGTATAATGGTTTTGGCATAAATGTTGCGTGTAAACCGTGTTTACGAGCAATTGTTTTTACAACAAGTTTGAATGTTTGAATGTCATCACATGAACGAATTGCATTTGCATATTTAAAGTCAATTTCGTGCTGCCCCGGAGCAACCTCATGGTGAGACGCTTCAATTTCAAAGCCCATTTCTTCAAGTTCAAGAACGATATCACGACGACAGTTTTCCCCTAGATCCATCGGCGCAAGGTCGAAGTATCCACCGTTATCGTTTAATTCTAATGTTGGATTTCCTTTTTCATCTACTTTGAATAGGAAGAATTCTGGCTCTGGTCCAAGATTGAAATCTGAGAATCCTAAAGCTTCCATTTCTTTTAATACACGTTTTAAGTTGTTACGTGGATCTCCTTCAAATGGAGTGCCATCTGCATTGTAAATATCACAGATTAATCGAGCTACTTTACCTTTTTCAGCTGTCCAAGGGAAAATCACCCAAGTATCTAAGTCTGGATATAAGTACATATCAGATTCTTCAATACGTACGAAACCTTCAATAGAAGATCCATCAAACATCATTTTGTTATCAAGAGCTTTTGTTAATTGGCTCACTGGAATTTCTACGTTTTTAATTACTCCTAAAAGGTCCGTAAATTGTAAACGGATATACTTTACATTCTCTTCTTTCGCCAAACGGAAAATATCTTCTTTTGTGTACCTAGCCATTATAAATTCCTCCTTAGTCCCTCTAAACACCTTCAGAATCAGTTCTCTTTAGTGAAAAAACCTTGAAATATCACCTTGTCGCAATGAAGTTCGATTAAATCTACCTGTATGTTGTAGTTCATCTCGAAGTATTTTGCGAAGCTCAGTTTTTGAAATTTCTTTCGTTTCTTCTTTTACTTTCACTGCTTCTGTTTGATTTTCTTTCATTAGTAACACTTGTTTAATACCAGCCATATTCAAGCCTTGATCTAATAAATCTTTAATCTCTAACAACTTATCTACATCGTTAAATGAAAATAATCTACGATTCCCCTTTGTACGGGTTGGAGAAACAAGATTATGCTCTTCATAGTAGCGAATTTGACGTGCAGATAATTGTGTTAAATCCATAACAATACCAATAGGAAACAGCGGGGCAGAACGTCTATCCTCTTTCATTGTTTCAGTTCCTCCTTCGCCTTAACTGCTTCTCATTTTATACCATGTTATGTTTAGTGTCAATAGATGTTAGCTTTTCTTACATGATTTTTTTAAAAATTTTTTCATTCTTTTTTCTAATGCAATAAATCATTACTTTCACACGAAAAAAAGCTGTCGAAATCGACAGCTTCCCTTTAAGAAATTGTTAATAATTCTTTTTCAATTAATGCATCAATTGCAGAACAGATCGCAATCTTCACATGCGAATAAGTTAGCCCACCTTGTACGTAAGCAACATAAGGCGGACGAATTGGACCATCAGCTGACAATTCAATACTTGCACCTTGAATAAAAGTTCCCGCAGCCATAATTACATCATCTTCATACCCCGGCATATAATTAGCATATGGAGTGAAGTGAGAATTAATCGGGGATGCATATTGAATCGCTTGGCAGAATGCAATCATACGATCTTTATCATCAAATTGAACAGACTGAATTAAATCCGTTCTTGGTGCATTCCATGCTGGTGATGTATTCATTCCTAACTTCTCTAAAAATGCAGCTGTAAAAATCGCACCTTTTAGCGCTTGTCCTGCTACGTGCGGCGCTAAGAAGAAACCTTGATACATTTCTTGCAGACTGTATAAAGATGCTCCTGCTTCCGCACCAATTCCTGGAGATGTTAAACGATATGCACACGCTTCAACATACTGTTCTTTACCAACAATGTAACCACCAGTTTTAACAATTCCTCCGCCCGGGTTTTTAATAAGCGAACCTGCCATTAAATCTGCACCAACATGGCATGGCTCTTGCTCTTCAATAAACTCGCCATAACAGTTATCTACAAATACGATGACATCCGGTTTAATTTCCTTAACAAACGCTATCATCTCTTTAATTTGAGCAATAGTAAACGATGGACGAGTAGCATAACCTTTTGAACGCTGAATTCCAATCATCTTCGTATTACTATGAATGGCAGCTGCAACAGCTCCAAAATCAACAAACCCCTCTTCAGTAAGCGGAACTGCATTATAACCAATATTATATTCTTTGAATGACCCTACACCTTTTCCGCGCACACCAACAATTTCCTCTAATGTATCATACGGCTTACCCGTGATGTACAATAACTCATCTCCTGGACGTAAAATACCGAATAACGCTGTTGAAATTGCATGAGTACCTGAAATAATTTGCGGACGAACAAGACCAGCTTCCGCTCCAAATACATCCGCATACACTTTCTCTAACGTATCACGGCCAATATCGTCATAACCGTAACCTGTCGTTGGAATAAAATGTGAATCGCTAATTTTATGTTTACGAAAACTTTCTAACACACGAAACTGATTACTTTCAATTACTTCATCCGCACGTTTATGTACTTCTGTAATTTGGCTCTCTACTTCTTTTACGATTGGAGCAATTTTTTCTCCATTTTTCAAACGATCAAACATTTTTATTTTCTCCTTCTTCCACTAAAAATCTCTTTAATTGTACATTAAGCGACGAATGAGCAAAAATATACCCCGCGCAATCATATACAAATTTATCTTCCAAAAACTCCATTTTTGTTAATAGTGTCTCCGTCTTTAATAGAGTTAATAACTTACCTTCACTCGGAGGAATTTCCACTTGATAACGATTCATTTCCTCCTTCATTTTCGTTTCTATCGCTTCTTTTATATGTAATAGATCATTTTCTTCAAAAGCACTAGTCATTAAGAAGTCACTTTTCGGAAACGGAATAAAGTTTTGATGTAATTCATCTTTTTTATTATATAACGTAATAATAGGAATATGATTGATTTCGAGTTCTGACAATAATTGTTTTACTGTTTTCTCATGTCCTACATAATTAGGATCTGCAGAATCCACAACATGTAAAATAACATCCGCTTCACCAGCTTCTTCTAATGTTGAACGGAATGCAGCAATTAATGACGTAGGTAAATCTTGTATAAAACCAACCGTATCAGTTAGTAATACTGTATAACCAGAAGGTAACGGCATCTTCCTTGTCGTCGGGTCTAGCGTTGCAAACAACAAGTTCTCTTCAAACGTATCAGCTTCCGTTAATCTATTAAACAGTGTAGATTTTCCCGCATTCGTATATCCTATTAATGAAACTTGGAATACTTTATTATCTTTTCTTCTTTCACGATATCTTTTTCGATGCTCAACAACAACTGCAAGTTGCTTCTTTATTTCATCAACGCGCGATCGAATATGACGACGATCAGTCTCAAGTTTCGTCTCACCCGGTCCTCTCGTTCCAATACCACCACCAAGACGTGATAAAGACAATCCTTGTCCCATAAGACGCGGCATTGTATATTGCAATTGGGCTAATTCTACTTGAAGCTTTCCTTCTCTCGACTTCGCACGTTGCGCAAAAATATCTAATATGAGTTGCGTTCGATCAATTACCCTCGCATCTAACACTGCGGATAAATTCCGAATTTGACTCGGCGTTAATTCGTTATTAAAAACGATAACATCCGGTTCTAATTCTTCAGTTAACATCGTAAGCTCTTCTAATTTACCTTTACCTATATAAGTCGCCGGATGAAACTTCGGTCGTTTTTGCGTTGTAGACACTAACAATTCTGCTTGCGCAGTCTTCGCTAATGATGCAAGTTCTTTCATGGAATGCATAAATTTTTCATCATCATCTTGCGGCAATTGACAGCCCACTAATATGACTTTTTCTTTTTCTTCCATCAAATATGTTCACTCATCCTTTTCGAAATTTAAACCTTCTAATATAATAGCAGAGGAAGCACATTTCATCTAGTTAGCGGGGGAGAAAATTCATGGCATGGGAGATTTTTAGCATCATAGGCACAATCGCTTTCGCATTAAGCGGAGCCATTGTTGCAATGGAAGAGGATTATGATATTTTCGGGGTGTATATTTTAGGAATGGCAACCGCATTTGGGGGAGGTGCCCTTCGTAATTTATTAATCGGCTATCCGATTGTCGCGTTTTGGCAACAAGACATGTTATTCCAAATCGCACTTTTATCAATGACGATTATTTTTCTTTTTCCAAATAAATTAATTAGACACTGGAAAAAGTGGGAAAATATCACTGATGCTATCGGCTTATCAGCATTTGCCGTACAAGGAGCATTATATGCCCAGAAATTAAATTTACCAATTAGCGCTACAATCGTAGCAGCTGTTTTAACTGGCATTGGCGGTGGTATCATCCGCGATCTTTTAGCCCGCAGAAAACCTCTCGTTCTTCGAGCTGATGTATATGCTTTTTGGACGATTTTAGCAGGTTTCTTAATCGGCGCTCAAATTATTGTTAGTGATTGGGCATTATACACCTTATTCATTTTAATTGTTTGCTTCCGCATGGTTTCTATTCATTACAAATGGCATTTACCGCATAGACGCATCGACACAAACGAACGTTCAATGCACAAATAGCAATCCAACCTCTTTACAGGTCGTAAAGAGGTTTTTCTTTTCTAACGAGTTTTTCCTTACATAATGTTTATACTAATTCTCAAAGCGAGGTGAACACAAATGACAAACCATGTGAATAAAGGGGCTCAAAAAAGCTCAGTAGATCAAATTGGACATGATCCTAATTCTGCACACGAAAAAAGCGCTAAAATGGAACGTTTCCATAAGTCTTATCAAGAAAAAGCAAAAAAATAGTAAAGCACTTATATGAAAAAACAGACGCACAGTTTACGTACTGTGCGTCTCCTCTTCAAGCATCAAATCACTACTTGATATTCCAATCAAATCATATTTATCATACGCATCCTCTTGTAACAACCGCATAGCTTGTGTACGAATTGATTTTTCAACAATATTCCGGACGTATCGCCCATTACTAAAGGATGTAATTTGCGATGAGTACTTTACAGCATGTAAATGATCTCTAAATTTCCATTCAGCCTCTTTCGATAACTGATATTCACGTTCTTCATACATCCTCTTCCCTATTTCTAACAGCTGATTTACTGAGTAATCCGCAAACTCAATTATAAACGGAAAACGAGATTGCAGTCCTGGATTCAATGAAAGAAAGTGATTCATCTCTCTGGAATATCCAGCTAAAATCAATACAAAACCGTGTTGTTTATCTTCCATATGTTTTACGAGCGTATCAATTGCTTCTTTTCCAAAATCTTTTTCTCCCCCTCGCGCTAATGAATACGCCTCATCAATAAACAAAATTCCCCCCATTGCTTTTTTTATTAAATCTCTTGTTTTTTGAGCCGTATGACCGATGTACTCTCCTACAAGATCTGCACGTTCAGCTTCAACTAAGTGCCCTTTTGATAGAATATTCATCTCAAATAACAATTTCCCTATCATTCTAGCAACAGTTGTCTTCCCTGTACCTGGATTCCCTTTAAACAACATATGGAGTACTTGCTTCTCAGACTTCAATCCTATTTCTTGTCTTTTTTTATTTACATAAATCCAAGCGTATATTTCTTTTATTATCTTTTTTATATCATCCATCCCAACGAGCTTCCCCATCTCTTCTTCAATTCTTTGCAACATCTCGTGTTTCGTAGTAGTTTCACTCGAAATTACTGTTTTATTTTCTGCGGCCGGTAAAGAAATTTTCTTTCGATGATTTAACACAATGTTAATTTGATTATTATTCTTCTTTCGCATCGATTGTTCCATACAATCACCTCATTTTATCCACTCACCAAATATTATTATTCTTGTCTCCCTTGCAAATGACTATTTTCAGAAAAGTTTGCTATAATAAAAGAAATAATGAAGGTGGTGGGACTATGGAGACAACGGAATTCCATGATACAATACAAGCCTTTTCTATTTTTTTATTGAATAAAGGCCGAAAACCTTCAACCATTAAACGTTATGTTTATGACATTGAAGATTTCGGACATTGGTTAGAAAAAAACAAAAAGCTCCCTTCCAGTAATATATGGGCTACACTTTGTACAAAAGACTACGAAGATTACTTTTCCGACTTAAAAATGAATCGACATTACTCAGAAAAAACGATGCACCGTGTATTTATTGTATTAAATAGAATGCATCACTTTCTAAACATTCCTAACCCATTAAAGAACATGGAAATTTCTATTCAACCAGACCGCACACTCCGCAATGAAGATTTCATTTCATCTGATGAAGAAAAAAGATTAAAACATATAGTCACTTCACTAGAAGGACTTTCAGAAAAACAACGTCCTGTACGCCCCTTATTGATGGATCGTAATATCGCTATTTTAAATTTGCTAATTGACTATGGATTATCCTTACAGGAACTTACAGCATTAACTATGCATCACGTCCACTTTGAAACTAACACTTTATCTATACCTGCAACCGCAGGAGTAGAAAGAACAATTACATTAACCCATGAAGACAAAAAACAACTATATACTTATTACAAAAGTATCCCTGAACCCGTTCGTCCAAAATACCATAGTAATGATCCATTATTTGTCGCATTCGATTTTAATCGAGGAACATACAGATGGGTATACGAAAATGATGCACCAAAGGGATTAACAGAAATCGCTATCCAAAAAATGATTCGCCTTGAAGTGTCTAGAGCTAATTTACGCAAAGGAATCTCCGGGCAACACTTTCGTAACACCTATATTTTAAACTTAATAAAAAAAGAAACTCCGGAATCAGAAATTATAAAGCTAGCTGGGTTCAAATCAAAGATTTCACTAAAACGATATTATCAATACGCAGAAAATAGAAAAAACGCCTTATCATAAGGCGTTTTTTCTATTTTTTCTTCAAACAAACGATTTTACTATGACCATTTAACTAATTTTTGCATCTACTATGATGAGTTTCGTTCATATCCTCATTAGAAAGGAGAGATTTAATGTCTCATTATAACGACAGTCAGAACAAATTCTCCAAACCATGCTTTCCAAGTAGCGCTGGACGAATCCCCAACACCCCATCAATCCCAGTTACTAAGGCACAACTTAGAACATTTCGCGCAATCATTATCGACTTAACAAAAATAATCCCAAAACTTTTCGCAAATCCATCTCCCCAAAACATTGAAGATCTAATTGATACATTGAACCTACTAAGTAAATTCATTTGTTCACTAGATGCTACTTCCTCCCTGAAAGCACAAGGGTTAGCTATTATTAAAAACTTAATAACTATATTAAAAAATCCAACTTTCGTAGCAAGCGCCGTATTTATCGAACTTCAAAATTTAATTAATTATTTACTATACATTACAAAATTATTCCGAATTGACCCTTGCACACTTCAAGAGCTCCTTAAATTAATAGCAGCATTACAAACCGCTCTAGTTAATTCTGCTTCATTTATTCAAGGACCTACCGGGCCTACTGGGCCAGCTGGGGCTACTGGCGCTACTGGTGCTACCGGACCTCGCGGTAACACGGGCGCTACTGGCGCTACCGGACCTCAAGGTAATACAGGGGCTACTGGCGCTACCGGATCTCAAGGTAATACGGGGGCTACTGGCGCTACCGGACCTCGCGG
>NZ_MACG01000016.1 GCF_001884035.1 Bacillus tropicus | reverse complement strand
TCAAAGAACTACTTGGTCGCTCATTTGCGACTTCCTTATGTTAACATCTTCGTTTTTCGATGTCAACTAAGTTTTTCAATTTCTTTTTTGTCGTTTTCTGCATTTCCGCATCAGCGACGGTTATTAATATATCATGCACAAAAATGAAATGCAACACCTTTTATAAACTTTTTTTAAATTAACTACATTTCTTTTTTAATATCATATACTTAAACGAAATATCTCTTTCATTTCTAAGACATTCCTACATATATTCTATATAAAGTCACTCTATCCCAAAACGTTTCTTTCTATAATAAACGTTTTATTTATATACGATACCATACAAGGAGGAATATATATGGACTATACCGATTTATTAATCAAACTAGGTCTCTCGGCTATTTTAGGATTCGCTATCGGTTTAGAGCGCGAATTAAAACGTAAACCACTTGGTTTAAAAACATGTTTAGTTATTTCTATAATTAGTTGCCTCCTGACCATTGTTTCTATTAAAGCAGCTTACAATTTACCACATACTGATCATATGAATATGGATCCACTTCGACTTGCCGCTCAAATTGTATCAGGGATTGGTTTTTTAGGTGCTGGTGTTATTTTAAGAAGAGGAAACGATAGTATTGCAGGACTAACGACTGCTGCTATGATCTGGGGCGCATCTGGTATTGGTATTGCCGTTGGAGCTGGATTCTATATCGAAGCGATTTTCGGGATGTGTTTCCTTATGATTAGCGTTGAACTTATACCGTTAACAATGAAATTTGTAGGACCTAGATCATTTCGTCAACGTGATATCGCAGTAAAACTTGTTGTGCGAAATATGGACAATATCCCAGTTGTAATTGAAGAAATAAAAGAAATGGATATAAAAGTGAAGAATATGAAGCTTAAAACATTGGAGAATGGCTCGCACTATTTGCATCTTAAATTATGTATCGATCAAAAAAGACATACTGCCGATGTTTACTATGCTCTCCAGCATCTCGAAAGTGTTCAACAAACTGAAGTGGAAAGTATGTAACGTAAAACAAACTCTCTTTTAAATTAGAGAGTTTTTCTTTTTTCTATAATGGCAACAATGAATGTAGTCCTGCAAAGTAAGGAGGAATAGGCAATTGAAATCCCGTCCCAATTTAGTAGATACATTTCGTGATTCCATTATTTTTCGTTTAATTTGCTTTATTGTTGTACTTACTGCTTTTTCCGGCTTTCTTATACATAGATTAGAGCCATCACACTTTACCACATGGTTTGATGGAATTTGGTGGTCAATTGTTACAATTTTCACTGTTGGCTACGGTGACTTTGCCCCTCATACACTAATAGGGAAACTTATCGGTATGGGTATTATTTTACTAGGAACCGGATTTTGTTCTTATTATATGGTGCTGTTTGCTACTGAAATGATTAATAAACAATATATGAAAATTAAAGGAGAAGAAGCTGCGACTTCTAACGGTCATATGATTATTGTGGGCTGGAATGAACGAGCAAAACATGTTGTAAAACAAATGCACGTATTACAACCAAACCTTGATATCGTTTTAATTGATGAAACACTTTCTTTACTGCCAAAACCATTTCATCATTTAGAATTTATAAAGGGGTGCCCCCATCACGATCAAACGTTATTAAAAGCTAATATTACAACAGCACACACCATATTAATAACAGCTGATAAAGAAAAAAACGAAAGCTTAGCGGATACACAATCCATTTTAAATATTTTAACTGCAAAAGGGCTTAACCCAAACATTCACTGCATCGCTGAACTTCTTACTTCTGAACAAATACAAAATGCAACAAGAGCTGGCGTGTCAGAAATTATAGAAGGAAATAAATTAACAAGCTATGTATTCACCGCTTCTCTTTTATTCCCTTCCATTTCAGGTGTACTATTTTCACTTTACGACGAAATCTCTGATAATAAATTACAACTGATGGAACTTCCCACGTCCTGCACCGGACAAACTTTTGCAAATTGTAGCTATACTCTTTTAAAGCAAAACATTCTCTTACTAGGTATAAAGCGCGACGAACAATATATGATTAATCCAGTTCATTCCTTTGTTCTCATTGAAAGCGACATACTCATTGTTATTCACCATTAGTAAAATGACGCTCTAATTCTTGCATGAGCACTTTACCAATATTGATGTATTTTCTTTTCACATCCCCATCTGGATCTTTCGGCTCAGCAAATTGATCCATTCCACTCGTTCCAGCTGTTAAAGTATTAACATGATCATCTAGTTCGTCTTGATATACGTGCGAAAGAATATACGGCGTTCCAAGACGAACTATTACGCCTGGTACATCCAGTTCTCCATCAATGGCTGTAAATGGCACTCGTAAAAATTGGTAGCCGTCTTCTTCATCGATTTTATAATCAAAGCATCCTTTATCATAATCCCAATTGCCACCAATACTATATCCAAGTGGCTTCATTATTTCTTCTAACTTATATAACGCATATGTACGTCCTTCTAAATTTGATTGAATCGGAATCAAGCCCATCCCTCCTAGACTTTTTCTTTAGCATACCCACTCTAGTTTGAATATACTGATGGACTTTTCAATGAAATAATAAAAAGCGGCCGGAATCCGGCCGCTTTTTATTATTTTAAACGCTCTTCTAATTCTGCTTTTAATTCTTCAAATCCTGGTTTACCAAGTAAAGCAAACATGTTTTTCTTGTATGCTTCTACCCCTGGTTGGTCAAATGGATTTACGCCTAATAAGTAGCCGCTCATCGCACATGCTTTTTCGAAGAAGTACACAAGGTAACCGAATGTGTACTCATTTAATTCAGGAATATTTACGATTAAGTTTGGTACTCCGCCATCGCTATGTGCAAGTAATGTACCTTCGTATGCTTTTGTGTTTACGAAGTCTACAGTTTCACCAGCAAGGTAGTTTAATCCATCTAAATCGTTCTCTTCTGATTCGATTGTTAGTTCATGTGTAGATTTACCTACTTTTAGAACTGTTTCAAATAAGTCACGACGACCTTCTTGAACGTATTGACCTAATGAGTGTAAGTCAGTTGAGAAGTTTGCTGAAGATGGGAAAATACCTTTTTGATCTTTTCCTTCACTTTCACCAAATAACTGTTTCCACCACTCAGCGAAGTATTGAAGTGCTGGCTCATAGTTAACAAGCATTTCAATTGTTTTTCCTTTATTGTATAAAGCGTTACGAACTACTGCATATTGGTAAGCTGGGTTTTCTTCTAGTTCTGATGTTCCGAAGTCATCACGACCAGCAGCTGCACCTTTCATCATCTCTTCAATATTTAAGCCACTTACTGCGATTGGTAATAAACCAACTGGCGTTAATACAGAGAAACGTCCTCCAACATCATCTGGAATAACGAATGTTTCGTAACCTTCGTTATCAGCTAATGTTTTTAATGCACCACGTGCTTTATCTGTCGTTGCATAAATACGTTTGCGAGCTTCTTCTTTTCCATATTTTTCTTCTAATAACTTACGGAAAATACGGAATGCTAGTGCAGGCTCTGTCGTTGTACCTGATTTGGAAATAACGTTAATAGAGAAGTCTTTACCTTCTAATACATCCATTAAATCTTTCATGTAAGTGGAGCTAATGTTTTGTCCAACAAATAGCACTTGTGGAGTTTTACGTTGTTCTTTAGATAGCGTGTTGTAGAAAGAATGGTTTAACATTTCGATTGCTGCACGTGCTCCTAGGTAAGAACCACCGATACCTACAACAAGTAAAATGTCAGAGTCATTTTTAATTTTTTCTGCGCATTTTTGAATGCGAGTAAATTCTTCTTTGTCATATTGAAGCGGAAGGTCTACCCACCCAAGGAAATCGTTCCCAGCTCCAGTTTTTTCGTGGATTGCGTGATGTGTTACTTTCACTGCATCACGTAAATAAGTGATTTCATGTTCACCGATGAAGGATAACGCTTTAGAATAGTCGAACGTTACATGTGTACTCATCTTTTTCCCTCCAATTATGGATATGTATTTCTGTATTCACTTTAGCGAAACTGAAGTTGTAAATCAAGCGATTCACCCCTTGTAAACGTAACCAATATATATTTTTTAGAAAAAGTTCATTTTTTGCATAAAAATTCGCATTTTTCGGTATAGATGTATATACATCCTATTTCGAACATTTTTTATGTATAAAAACAACATAACTACACCATTCTATAAAAGAGTTAATTAACTCATCGCTTGCTCATGCTTCACAATTAAGGGGGGCTTTTTCATGAGTACTTTACAACGTATCGCATTAGTCTTTACTGTAATTGGCGCTGTAAACTGGGGATTAATTGGGTTCTTCCAGTTTGACTTAGTGGCAGCCATTTTCGGTGGACAAAACTCAGCTCTTGCACGCATTATTTACGGCATCGTCGGTATTTCTGGGCTTATCAATCTTGGTTTACTCTTTAAACCATCAGAAAATCTTGGCACTCACCCAGAAACAAACGAAATTCGCTAGTCAGTATGTCCTTACTTCACCTCCGACATACGAATATGGTTGCATGCAATCATATTTGCAAATATATATCATAAGAAAAAGTAAAAGAGGAACGCTCATATGCGTTCCTCTTTTACTTTGTTAACTCGGACTCTTCAATCCATTCTGTTAGCTTTTCTCGCAGCGTATTAAATCCGTTCTCAGATGGATTCGGTATAAGAATCCGTCCTTGTTTTCTTTTCGCCGCTTTTAACGATAAACTCATTTTTCTGTGTTCTTCATCAATTGAAAGTACTTTTACTTCTACTGTATCGCCGACTTTTAAAAAGTCATGAATATCCTTTACATATCCATTTGTAATTTCAGATATATGCACAAGTCCTTGTGTTTCTGCATCTAACGCTACAAATGCTCCGTAATCTTGAATCCCAGTCACTTTCCCTGTTACAACCACTCCTGTTGTATATTGTTCTGACATATGAAACACTCCCATACGTTTACCATTTTCTCTACAATTGTAGATAGCAAAGCAGATGATTTATTGTTAAATATCCGATTAGTTAGTACGTACCTTAAGTAAAGCTACTCAGGATACGTACACCTTATATTAGTAAATTATACCACTATGACAGAACTCATTCAAAATTCATGAAAAAATTTCCTTAAGTAAGTATAATTCTCCAATATTAGGATAGAATACTAACACATGGCTTTCTAGTATTCCCCCCCTTTTATGGACAAAACGTATTGTGTTTTGTCCTTTTTTTATTCTCTATGAACCGTTCCATTCTCTTCATTGCTTCCATAAGTTGTTCAAGCGATGTTGCATATGAACAACGAATAAATCCTTCACCACTTTCCCCAAATACACTTCCAGGTACAACAGCCACTTTTTCTTCTAATAATAACTGTTCTGCAAATTCCGCCGAAGATAGTCCAGTTGAAAAGATTGAAGGAAAGACATAAAATGCTCCGCCCGGTACATGACATGTTAATCCCATTTCATTGAAAGATGTCGTCATGAAGTTACGACGCTTCTTATAACTATCTCTCATCCGAATTACTTCATCATTCCCCGCACGTAACGCTTCAAGTGCTGCGAACTGAGACATCGTCGGTGCACACATCATGGAATATTGGTGAATTTTGAGCATCAATTCTGAAAAATGAACAGGAGCTGCAATCATACCAAGGCGCCACCCTGTCATCGCAAATCCTTTTGAAAACCCTGAAATTAAAATCGTATGCTCGCGCATATTTTTAATACTCGCGAAACTTGTATATGCTTCGTCGTATACAAGTTCTGCATAAATTTCATCAGATAATACGATTAAATTGTTTTCCTCAACAATCACTGCTATTTCTTCAAGCTCGGACTTATTCAACATTGCACCTGTTGGGTTATTTGGTGAACAGAGTAAAATTGCCTTTGTTTTCGCTGTAATAGCTGCTTCAATTTGTTCTGGCTGTACTTTAAACTCATTTTCTAAAGTAGTCGCCACAGGAACCGGAACTCCTCCAGCTAAAGTTACGAGCGGTGCATAAGAAACAAAGCTTGGTTCAATAATAAGTACCTCATCATCAGGATTTATAATGGCGCGCATCGCTACATCTAATGCCTGACTCGCTCCAACTGTAACAATGATTTCATCGTTTGGATTATAAGATACTGCAAATTGTTTTTTTAGATACTTTGCTATTTCTTGACGAAGCTCCAATAATCCTGCATTTGCTGTATATGACGTATATCCTTGTTCTAAAGAACGGATACATGCTTGCCTTACATTCCACGGCGTAACGAAATCTGGTTCTCCTACTCCAAGAGAAATAACTCCTTTCATATTTGCTGCTAAATCGAAAAACTTTCGAATACCAGATGGTTGTAAAGATTCTGCCGCTCTAGATAGTTCAAATTGCTTCATGGTGTCACCACAATTCGCTTATCATCATCGTTTTTTTCATAAATAATTCCCTCATGTTTATACTTCTTCAAAATAAAATGCGTTGTCGTAGAAACGACAGATTCAATTGTTGCCAATTTCTCAGAAACAAACATCGCTACTTCTCCCATTGTCTTTCCTTCTAATGTAATAGAAAGATCATATGTCCCTGACATTAAATACACAGATTTCACTTCTGAATAACGATAAATTTGCTCAGCAACCGCATCGAACCCAACACCGCGCTTTGGCGTAACTTTCACATCAATCATTGCCGTTAAACCTGTATGTTCTTTCACCTTCGTCCAATCGATATGTGTGACATAATCCACGATAATCTTTTCTGCTTCTAATTTTTCAACCATTTTCTTTACTTCTTCTACTTCTATATTTAACAGCTTCGCTAATGTATCTACAGATAATCGACTACTTTTTTCAAGACAAGCTAATAATTCTAATTCTTTTTCTGTCACCATATAAATCATCCTTCCTTTTCGTTTGTGTCTAAATTATACAAATACATTTTCCAGTTTGAAAAGAAGATTTTTTTAGTGAATTATGTCAAAATAAGGTGAAACTTTAATCAGCGGAAAAATGCGTGATAAAGCGAAAGGGGATGGAACCGTGAAACCAAAAGTTTATATTGCTGAACCAGTTCCAACATTTGTAGAAGACTATTTATCAGAACACTGTGATTATGAAAAATGGGAGCAAAATGAGAAGGTACCTCGTGATGTTCTACTAGAGAAAATACAAGATAAAGATGGTTTATTAAATTTTGGATCTGCTATTAATGAAGAATTATTGGAAGCGGCTCCTAACTTAAAAGTAGTAAGCAACATTTCTGTCGGTTACGATAA
Organism: Bacillus tropicus; assembly: GCF_001884035.1. Taxonomy (GTDB): domain Bacteria; phylum Bacillota; class Bacilli; order Bacillales; family Bacillaceae_G; genus Bacillus_A; species Bacillus_A tropicus. Next base: position 61,633 of record NZ_MACG01000016.1, on the reverse strand, counting down.
TTTTGATTTACAAGCGATGGAAAAGCGCAATGTCATCGGAACAAATACACCATACGTACTAGATGATACAGTAGCTGACCTCGTTTTCGCTCTTATGTTATCTGCTGGTCGTCGTGTTTGTGAACTCGACTCCTACGTAAAAAACGGTGAATGGAATGCCGAAATTGGAAAAGAGCACTTTGGGCTAGATGTACACCATAGTACAATCGGCATTATAGGTATGGGCCGAATTGGAGAAGCCGTTGCAAAACGAGCGAAATTCGGATTTGATATGGATGTTCTTTATTATAACCGTCGCCGAAAAGAAGAAGCTGAACAAAAATTCGATGCTACATATTGTGATTTACAGACGCTACTCAAACAGTCTGACTTTATCGTTCTTCTTACTCCATTAACAGACGAAACATATCACCTTATCGGAGAAAAGGAATTTTCATTAATGAAAGAAACAGCCATCTTCATTAATGCTTCTCGCGGGAAAACAGTAGATGAAGAAGCGTTAATCCAAGCGTTAACTGAAAAGAGAATCTTTGCAGCAGGCATCGATACTTTTACACAAGAGCCCATTCAAAAAGATAATCCGCTCTTATCATTACAAAATGTTGTGACTTTACCACACATCGGATCTGCAACATTAAAAACTAGGCAGCAAATGGCTATGACCGCCGCTGAAAATTTAGTTGCAGGGTTACAAGGAAAAACACCGCCTAATATTGTTCGCGGATAATATTGAGTAAACGAAAGGCAAGATGACATCGTCATCTTGCCTTTTTTTGTTAACATATTTTTTTCTTCCTTGGAGATGATATGAACAAAAATCAATGGAGTGACAAAAAATGAATCACCAATATACTTGTCCTTATTTCACTTTTTCCACTCGCGGCACTACTATTCATTACGAATTGTATGAACACGATAATAAAACAACACGCCCGACTTTCGTGCTCGTTCACGGTTTTTTATCTTCCTCATTCAGTTACCGCCGTCTTATTCCTTTATTATCGAAAGAAGGAACTGTCATTGCTCTTGATTTGCCACCGTTCGGAAAGAGTGATAAGTCTCATCTATTTAAGTACTCTTATCATAATTTAGCAACGATTATAATCGATTTAATTGAACACTTATCCCTCTCAAACATTGTGTTAGTTGGACATTCAATGGGTGGACAAATTTCTCTTTATGTAAACCGTATACGTCCTGAATTAATTTCAAAGACAATTTTACTATGTAGCTCTAGTTATTTAGCACGCGCAACTTTACCTTTACTGTACTCTTCTTATTTACCGTTCTTTCATTTATACGTAAAGAACTGGATTATAAGGCGCGGAATCGTTCATAACTTAATGAATGTCGTTCATGACCATTCATTAATTGACGATGAAATGAAGAAAGGTTACTCCGCTCCTTTTTATGACAACCGTATATTCCCCGCTTTAACTCGTATGATACGAGATCGTGAAGGTGACTTATCTTCAACTGAATTACAAAAAATCAAAACACCTACGCTACTCATTTGGGGTGAAAAAGATCGGGTCGTCCCTGTACATGTAGGCCATCGTCTGCACAAAGATTTACCGAATTCGAAATTTATTTCTTATGAAAACACAGGACATTTACTACCTGAAGAAAAACCGGAACATGTTTATGAAGAAATTATCGCGTTTTCTGCACAATAATATAAAAAGGCTGTCGGAAATTCCGACAGCCTACAATGAACAACTTCCGCCTTCTTTTATTACAAGTAATTCCATAGCTAACTTCTCACATTTTTCAAGCGCAGGTACTTCTTCAAAAGACATAAAGTATATATGTTGAATCTTCTTTGCGATGTATTTTGAATCATCAAACACACTTGCGACGTTCACAACATCGCTCGCTTCTGTTTCATAAAACTCCGGTCCCATTTGAAACGGATCCCAATTCTTCACAACCTCTATCATCTTTTCATATGTACCCATTCGCTTCCCGCCTTTTCACTTTTTAATACTTTTCTTTATCCTATCACATCAGCTATTCTATAAGAAGAGAGAGAACTTTCATAACTTAACGGTTTTACAGAAGAAGGGGGCAAACTTATGCAACTATTTCATAAAGCAGTCAATCGACGTGGAACGCATAGTATAAAATGGGATACATATAAAAACGAAGAACTTATCCATGCTTGGATTGCTGATATGGATTTTGAAGTACCACAACCAATTCAAGCTGCTTTAAAGAAACGTATCGAGCATCCTATTTTCGGCTATACACTTCCTCCCGAAAATATTGGCGATATTATTTGTAACTGGACAAAAAAACAGTACAACTGGGATATTCAAAAAGAATGGATTGTCTTTAGCGCTGGAATCGTTCCAGCTCTTAGTACGAGCATACAGGCCTTCTCAAAGGAAAACGAATCCGTTCTCGTACAACCACCTATTTATCCCCCGTTTTTCGAAATGGTCACAACAAACAACAGACAATTATGCGTCAGTCCATTACAGAAACAAAATGATACATATGCGATAGACTTTGAGCATTTAGAAAAGCAATTTCAACAAGGCATCAAACTCATGCTCCTTTGCAGTCCTCACAATCCGATAGGGCGTGTTTGGACGAAAGAGGAACTAACAAAGCTTGGAACGTTATGTACAAAATATAATGTAATCGTTGTCGCAGATGAAATTCATTCCGATATTATTTACGCAGATCATACACATACACCGTTCGCTTCTTTATCCGAAGAATTAGCAGCGCGCACGATAACTTGTATGGCTCCAAGTAAAACATTTAATATCGCTGGATTACAAGCATCGATTATTATCATTCCAAATGAACAACTCCGTCAAGCCTTTACATCTATCCAATATAGACAAGGCTTCCACGGATTAAATATATTTGCCTATACAGCGATGCAAAGTGCCTATACAGAATGTAACGATTGGCTAAATGAAATTCGATTATATATAGAAGATAACGCTAAGTTCGCTTGTGAATATATTAAAAATCATATCCCTACTCTTTCCGTAACGAAGCCAGAAGGTAGCTTTTTATTATGGATTGATTGCTCTCGCCTCCAGCTTTCTCAAAGTGAGCGCACTAAACTGCTTGAGGAAAAAGGAAAAATTATCGTTGAACCTGGTGAGAAATACGGATTAGGTGGCCAAGAACATATTCGAATTAATATCGGCTGTCCAAGATCTGTTTTAGAGGAAATTTTAAATAGACTGCGCCATACGTTTTCATAATAATAGGGGAGGCTGTCCTAGAATCATCCGGGACAGCCTCCTTTGTCATATTTTGTCGGTAAGTCGATATATTTTAAAAATCGCCGATATATTTCGAGTTACGGTCGATATATTCCAATAATCGCCGATATATTTCGAGTTACGGTCGATATATTCCAATAATCGCTGATATATTTCGAGTTACGGTTGATATATTTTCAATTACGCTTCACAAAAAAGCTACCGCGCACGGTAGCCTTTACTTTTTCTTCATATCCGACGCTTTTTTTACAATGACACCACAAGCAATTCGATCACCGGATTTACCTGTCGGCTGTGTCATACCATCATCAGCGTTTTCTGTAATAATAATAGACGCTCCATCTTTTCTATGAATCGTCGTTTTTCCTTCTTCAAGCGTTATATGCGGCGCATCAATTTCGGCTTTAATCTTTCCAGAACCGTCTGCAATTACGTTCGGTAAATCTCCGTTTTCTGCACCCTTCGGATTGAGTAGTCCATGCTTTTTATCATCCGGATTAAAATGATTTCCAGCTGATTCAAAACGAGGTGCCTTACACTCTCCAATTTCGTGTACATGTAGTCCGTGCGGGCCGGGCGCGAAACCTTCCCCTTTAATCGTAATTTTCACTCCGCTTGTTTGCTGAGTTACTTTCGCAGTCCCCACTTCATCACCTGAAGCATTATGTAATTTCACGTCAATTTCTTTCGGCTTTCCTTGGTCACAACCTGCCATCAGAAATAATAAACAACAACTGAAAAAAAGCCGTCTTTTCATTCTATTCCCTCCAAAATACATTCTGCCCTTAGATTGTCCGAGCATAGAGGGAAACATACAAAAATGCATTACTGTTTCTTTTCAGCTAAAAGTTTTTCTTCAACTTTCTGTAATCGCTCCGCTTCTCGTTTTGAAACGCGAATAAACATGCGCCACGTAGCAATCGCACCGATAATAAATAGAACACAAACAATCCCTGGAATAATATATTCTGTTTTATCTTCCGGAAAATATAAAGGCATCATATAGGATAGAACACTCCTTCATTAGAGGATTTATAAAACATCAGAATTTTCTGTTACATTACTTTAAATTATAGTTGAACCGATTCATATTCTCAAGGGTCGTTCCGAAAGCAAATGATTTCTTTGACTCCTTCTCCTACTTTCCTTACTATAAACTTGAGGTGAAAAATATGAGAGAAACATTTGAAATTGGCGAAATCGTTACTGGTATTTATAAAACGGGAAAATACATTGGCGAGGTTACAAATAGCCGCCCTGGCAGTTACGTCGTAAAAGTATTAGCTGTTTTAAAACATCCGGTGCAAGGTGACTTACATAACGTAAAACAAGCTGACGTACCATTTTTCCATGAAAGACGTGCTTTAGCTTTTCGTGAACAGACGAACATTCCAGAGCAAATGGTGAAGAAATATGAAGGAGAAATTCCAGATTATACAGATTCACTCAAATTAGCATTAGAAACTCAAATGAATTCATTTTCTGAAGATGATTCACCTTTTGCGGTTCGTAGTCTAGAAACATTAGAGCAATTAAAAAAGGACTACAAACTTTAAAAAACAAAACGACCAAATTACATACTGTGCAATTTGGTCGTTACTGTGTACTCACTTTCTTTAACACTTTTGAAAAATCAACGAGTTCCCCTAATGTTGGAGGTGCTGGTTTCACTAAATACTCTTTATCTTTTTCTACTAACTTAAAAATATTATACGTCGTCATCGCATCATCTAGCGCACAATGATGCTTACCCGTCCCTACTTTTCCATATGCCTCAATTGCTTTCCACAATCCTGTTTGATTTCTCTCACCAAAAAACTTCTTATACTCAAGCGATAGATCACGGCACTGCCCTAGGAACGGAAAATCTACTCCCGCTTTTTCACAATTATGCTTCAACACTTTCATATCCATATTTCCCCACGTAACAATGGTCGGTTTACATCTCTTTTCATATTCTGCAAGTTTTTCAACGAGTTCTGGAAACGAAATTCCTTTATCTACGACTTCTTGTTTAATTCCTAAAAATTTCTTACATCGATCCGTTAAAGAAGGAAAAGTCTTCGGCCTAACATGAGCTGAATACGTATCTTCTACCTTACAGCCAACAACCGAAACGAGTCCTACCTCAATAATCTCCGGGAAAAATCCTTTTGGTTTTTTTCTGTGCTGGGGCATCGTAAACTCAAAATCCAAAAATAAAAATCGTTGTTCATCCATACGATCCCTTCCTTATCATCTTTGTCATTCCTTTCTATTTGACACTCCTACACGAACAAGCTCGAATGCTAATTCCATTTTAAATATTCAGATTGGATGTATCTTATATATATGTCAAATGCCCGCAAATATTTTTAAAAATAAGAAAAAGTAACAGTTGCAGAAAATATAACAAAATATGCCCTTTCATTTACATCCGACATTTTTCTAATTTATAATGACGTTATGTGTGTTTCATCTAGTTAATTTTTGACACACTAAGAAAAGTGAATGAAAGGAGATGAGAGTTTTGCACGAAACAACGCAAGAGCTCGCAAACTGGCAGTATTATTTTGCTATCGCAGTCTTTTTAATTACATATGCCATTATTATTTCTGAAAAAATTAATCGCGCTGTCATCGCACTTCTTGGCGCAGCACTCATGGTAATTATGGGGGTCGTTGATTTACACAACGCCTTTACGAAACATATTGAATGGGGGACGATTACACTACTCATCGGTATGATGATTTTGGTGAACATTACGAGTAAATCGGGTGTCTTCCAATACGTTGCCATTAAAGCAGCAAAAGGAGCGCAAGGAAATCCAATTAAAATTTTAATTTCCCTTTCCTTACTTACTGCGCTTGGTTCCGCATTTTTAGATAACGTTACAACTGTACTTCTTGTTGTTCCAGTTACTTTATCTATTACGCGCATACTGCAAGTAAATCCTGTTCCTTATTTACTTTCTGAAATTATTTTTTCAAACATTGGAGGAACAGCAACATTAATTGGTGATCCACCTAACATTATGATTGGTTCTGCGAATAAGCATTTAGATTTCAATGCGTTCTTATTCAACTTAGCACCTATCGTAATCATTATTATTGGTGTGACAGCGACAATACTCTACTTCATGTACCGCAAACAATTAATCGCTGATCCTGTACAAGTTAAAAAATTAATGAGTTTAGATGAAAAACAATACATTAAAGATCCATTATTAATGAAAAAATCTTTAACAGTACTTGGACTTACAATTGTAGGTTTCATGACTCATTCGATTTTCCATGTTGATGCAGCTATCATCGCTTTAACTGGTGCTACTGTTCTTATGCTAATCGGTGTGAAAGAGCATGAAATTGAAGATGTATTCGCAAGTGTAGAATGGGTAACAATCTTCTTCTTCGCAGGACTATTCGTACTCGTTGGAGGACTTATCGATATCGGTCTTATCAAAATGCTAGCTCAAAAAGTAATTGGCATAACAGGCGGAGATATTTCTTACGCATCTATCCTTATTTTATGGGTATCTGGTATCGCCTCTGCAACAATCGATAACATTCCATTCGTTGCAACAATGATCCCACTTATTAACGATATGGCTGTTGGGCTAGGTTTATCACCTTCTGACGCACAAATCGACGTATTATGGTGGGCATTAGCATTAGGTGCTTGTCTAGGCGGAAACGGAACATTAATTGGAGCTTCAGCTAACGTAATTGTGGCAGGTATCGCAAGCCGCGAAGGACATAAGTTTAGCTACATGGACTTCCTTAAAGTCGGTTTCCCAATTATGATCGTTTCATTAATCATTTCTCATATTTATATTTATGTACGCTACCTTATGTAGTACAAAAAGCGCCCTGCTTTCAGGGCGCTTTTTCTATCTCAAATATTACATATACTACTCTTTATACCTCACCGGCTCATTTCGAATAATGAACAAGTGAATCGGCAAGAACACCGAAAATGTGATGGTATGAATAATCGTAAATAATATAGAGTTCGTTCCATATCTGTCTAAGATAGCGTAGATGAGATAAATGGACAACACAATCGATACAGCTGTTGCTATTAAATATAGAATTGGTACGAAATTAAAAATGAAACATGCGACATATATACCGAATACTTTCCATCCCGCTTCTTCTTTCAAAAAATCTGGTAATTTATCTTTCGCTAAATCTCCCCATATCTTACTATTTAAAAAAGGAATAAAAGCGAGAACACCATCCGTTGCACCATCATTTTTCGCCATCGTATACAGTGCAAAAGCCGTTAACAAATACGCAATAATTGCCCAAATTATGATAACAAGAATAAACGCAAAACTAAGAGCAAAGAAACCTGCTAGTAACCCCTGATCTTCCATCTTATCCTCTCCTCTCTACTCTCAACATATTTCGTTACATTGCAAGTTATGTTTTAAAATTCAACCAAACTCTCTGTATAATAAAATAAGCAAGATAATAAGAGAGGAGAACGTACTTATGCACCCATTTGTAAAAACATTACAAGAGCATTTCATAGCTCATAAAAATCCAGAAAAAGCAGAACCGATGGCACGTTATATGAAAAATCACTTCCCGTTTCTCGGTATTCAAACTCCCGAGAGAAGACAATTATTGAAAGATGTCATTCAAATACATAACCTCCCAGATCAAAAAGACTTCCAAATTATCGTACGTGAGCTTTGGGATTTATCAGAACGAGAATTTCAGGCAGCCGCACTCGATATGATGCAAAAATATAAAAAACATATAAATGAAACACATATCCCCTTCTTAGAAGAACTGATTGTAACAAAATCTTGGTGGGACACTGTCGATAGCATCGTTCCTACATTTTTAGGTACTATCTTTTTACAACATCCAGAATTGATTTCTGCCTATATCCCAAAATGGATTGCATCAGATAACATATGGTTACAACGCGCCGCTATTTTATTCCAGCTAAAATATAAACAAAAGATGGATGAAGAACTTCTTTTCTGGATTATTGGACAACTACATTCTTCAAAAGAATTTTTCATTCAAAAAGCGATTGGATGGGTGCTTCGCGAATATGCAAAAACAAAGCCCGATGTAGTTTGGGAATACGTGCAAAATAACGAGCTTGCCCCGCTCAGCAAGCGTGAAGCAATTAAGCACATTAAAGAAAATTACGGAATAAATAACGAAAAAATAGGCGAGACTCTATCATAGATAGACGCGTTCCTCTATTGAGATTTAAAAAAGAACGTGTTAGAATATGTTCATTATTATTAATATAAGTAGCGATGACGGACTTATAAGTACTTGCACAAAAGCGATTCAGGGATAGTGAAAGCCTGAAGCCGCAAGGAAACGGCAGTCTCGAGCAATACGTGATAAAGTGGATGCACCTTTTGTGTATCAACTAGGGTGGAACCGCGGGCAAACGCTCGTCCCTAGGCAATTAAGCCTTGGGATGAGCGTTTTTTTATGTTTTTTAAAGCATATACTGCTCGTTTCACGAGTTACTTGAGCACGTCATCGCCAATACGTTAACTTTCAAAAGGAGGATTTTATTATGTATTCAATGGAACAAGTAGTAAACTTAGCGAAACATCGCGGTTTTGTTTTCCCTGGTTCTGAAATTTACGGTGGTCTTGCAAACACTTGGGATTACGGTCCACTTGGAATCGAATTAAAAAATAACGTTAAAAAAGCTTGGTGGAAAAAATTCATTCAAGAATCTCCATACAACGTTGGTTTAGACGCAGCTATTTTAATGAACCCAAAAACTTGGATCGCTTCTGGTCACGTTGGTAACTTCAACGATCCAATGATCGACTGTAAAAAATGTAAAGCGCGTCACCGTGCTGACAAATTAATTGAAGATGCATTAGATGCAAAAGGCATCGAAATGGTTGTTGATGGTCTTACTTTCGACCAAATGGCTGACTTAATGAAAGAACATGAAGTAAAATGTCCTGATTGCGGTAGTGAAGAATTCACTGAAATCCGTCAGTTCAACTTAATGTTCAAAACATTCCAAGGTGTTACAGAGTCTAGCACAAACGAAATCTTCCTTCGTCCGGAAACAGCACAAGGTATTTTCGTAAACTTCAAAAACGTACAACGCTCTATGCGTAAAAAACTTCCATTTGGTATTGGCCAAATCGGTAAGAGCTTCCGTAACGAAATCACGCCTGGTAACTTCACATTCCGTACACGTGAATTTGAACAAATGGAACTTGAATTCTTCTGTAAGCCTGGTGAAGATTTAGAGTGGTTCGCATTCTGGCGTGAAACTTGTAAGAACTGGTTACTTTCACTTGGTATGACTGAAGAAAGCATGCGTCTTCGTGACCACGGTGAAGAGGAGTTATCTCACTACAGTAACGCAACAACTGATATTGAATTCAAATTCCCATTCGGTTGGGGCGAACTATGGGGCGTTGCATCTCGTACAGACTTCGATTTAAAACGTCACATGGAACATTCTAATGAAGACTTTAACTATATCGATCCACAAACGAATGAGCGTTACGTACCATACTGCATCGAGCCATCTTTAGGTGCTGACCGCGTAACATTAGCATTCTTATGTGATGCATATGAAGAAGAGCAATTAGAAAACGATTCTCGTACAGTCCTTCGTTTCCACCCTGCTTTAGCACCATACAAAGCAGCTATCTTACCATTATCTAAAAAGCTATCTGAAGGTGCTACTGAAGTATTCGCAGAATTAGCTAAAGACTTCATGGTAGACTTCGACGAAACTGGTTCTATCGGTAAACGTTACCGTCGTCAAGACGAAATCGGTACACCATTCTGTATCACTTATGACTTCGACTCAGTTGAAGACAAAGCTGTTACAGTACGTGACCGTGACACAATGGAACAAGTTCGTATGCCAATTAGCGAACTAAAAGGTTTCTTAGAGAAGAAAATCCAGTTCTAATTATAAGAAAAAGAGGCAGCTCATGAGAGCTGCCTTTTTTACTTTTCACGTTTTTCTTTAATTGCAACTGTACATCTTGAAATACATAATAAATCGTCATTCTCATCAATAATACGCACATCCCAAACCATCGTTGAATGTCCTCTATGTATCGGTGTCCCAATCGCTGTTACAATTCCATCTTTCTTTGAGCGAATGTGGTTTGCATTAATTTCTAGACCGAAACAGATGCATTTCTCTTGATCAATTAAATTGTATGAACCAACGCTTGCTACTGTTTCCGCTAATGCAAGAGATGCACCACCGTGTAAAAAGCCAAAAGGCTGATGCGTACGCTCATCAACAGGCATCGTAGCAACCACCTTATCTTCTGTCATCTCTAACAACTCAATTCCAAGTGAATCCATTAAAGTTTTTGCCATGTCGTTTCCCCCTTCTCTTACTTTAATAAAATGTATAATTTTACCTATTTATTTTCAAACTACTTATAACACTCATATAAGGAGGTTTCACCTAAATGAAACAGAAATTTTGTATATTACTGCTTATGTTCTCCTTGCTGACTATTGTACCAAATTGTGCACTAGCAGCCAAAGCATCCAACCTGACAATCGATGTTCAGACTGTCACGCAAAAAGGTAAGAAACCTTATATAGAATATCAAATTAACAGACCTTCTTTTCATAACTTTTCCGATTCTAAATTTCAAAATAAGCTCAATTTCTATTACAAAAAATCTACTGACAAATTTAAAACCAAATTAGAAAAAGACGCAAAAAAATATTATAAAGAAACGGAAGGATCTAGTACACCATTTCATCCATACGTGGCGAATGTTGATTATAAAGTCTCTTTAAATAAACCACCGTTTCTTAGCCTATATTTGAATTACTATCAATATACAGGCGGAGCACACGGTCTTTATACGTGGAAGGCAAACACATTTGATTTAAACGAAAAAAAGTTACTACACTTAGACGATTTATTTCAACAAAAAGATACATATAAAGAGGTAATCCGTGCTGAGATTGTAAGACAAATTAAACAAAATGAAGGTATTTATTTTCCTGATGCGACTGAAAAGGTCATGAGCACAAAAAAATTCCACTTCTTTTTAGAACCGAACAATCTCGTCATTTATTTCCCTTTATATGAAATTGCGCCTTATTCAAGCGGCATTCCACAATTTCGTATTCCGTATACGTTGCTAAGAGAGTATTTGAAGCCTTCTTATCAAAATATTTTAATTGACAACAAGTAAATAGTTTCGCTACGATAATGTTAACCTAAAAACAACAGGAGGTTAACATTATGAGAAGATTTCATGTTTTAGATTTAGCATTAGCTGCCATGTTCGTTGCTCTTATGGCTATTGGTGCAAATATTGTATCTTGGGCACCATTCTTACAAATAGCGGGCGTCCCACTATCTATGCAACCATTTTTCGCAATTTTAGCAGGGCTTCTTCTTGGAAGTAGACTTGGTGCATTATCAATGACTGTTTACATGCTCGTTGGAGTAGCAGGTGCACCAATCTTCGCTAACTTCAAAGCTGGATTTGGAGCACTTTTAGATCCTACTGGTGGTTTTATTATCGCATTTATTATCGTTGCTTACGTATCAGGAAAACTAGTAGAACAAAAGGAAAAACCAACATTTCGTACATTTGCAATTGCTTCGTTCACAGGAATCATTTTAACGTATATTATCGGTACTACTTACATGTACGGGGCAGTCAATCTCTTCATGGGTGGTAATATGAGCTATAAAGCTGCTTGGATGATTATGATGTGGTTCGCAGTAAAAGATATTGCATTTACCATTATCGGTGCTATTATCGCACCTCGTATATACTATGCTGTACGTCGTTCCGCTTATCAACATTCTCATTCGACGATTTCATAAGAAAAAGGAGTTGTTCCAGTAGGAACAACTCCTTTTTTATATTAAGACTCTTGATTCGTATGTTCTTCTAAAATTTTCTTCATCATTACAACCATGTCATCACGTAATTCAGGGTGTTGCAGTGCCATTTCGATTGTCGTTTGAACGAATCCTAACTTTTCACCTACATCGTAGCGCTTTCCTTCGAAATCGTAAGCGAATACACGTTGAATTTCATTTAAGCTTTGAATAGCATCTGTTAACTGAATTTCACCACCAGCACCAACATGTTGCTGTTCTAAGAACATGAAGATTTCAGGCGTTAAAACGTAACGTCCCATAATTGCTAAGTTTGAAGGTGCTGTACCTGCTGCTGGTTTCTCAACGAAATTGCGAACTTGGTAACGACGTCCTTCCTGCTCTAACGGATCAATAATTCCGTAGCGGTGTGTTTCGTCTTCTGGAACCGTTTGTACACCAATAACAGAAGAAAGCGTTTTATCATATTCTTCAATTAACTGACGTAAACATGGTTTTTCAGCTTGAACGATATCATCACCTAATAAAACAGCGAATGGCTCATCACCGATGAATTTACGTGCACACCAAACAGCGTGACCTAATCCTTTTGGTTCTTTTTGACGAATATAGTGAATGTCTACCATTTTTGAAGAAGCCTGTACTTTTTCAAGTAACTCATACTTTTTCTTTTCTAATAAGTTTTGCTCTAACTCAAATGCATTATCAAAATGATCTTCAATAGAACGCTTCGTTTTGCCAGTAACGATAATAATATCTTCGATTCCTGATTTTACTGCTTCTTCTACAATATATTGGATAGTTGGTTTATCAACAATCGGTAACATTTCTTTTGGCATTGCTTTTGTAGCTGGTAAAAAACGTGTTCCTAATCCAGCTGCTGGGATTATCGCTTTTCTTACTCTTTTCATCACAAAATACCCTCTCTTCTGTCAGAATCAATAACGATTATTTCCTTACATAGAATAAAAGGGAGGTTTCACTCCCTTTTATTCCCTACTACTTAAAATTACTTTATATTATAAACGATTCATAATATCTTCTTTAATAGTAAGTAACTTTTGTTCACTATTTTGTAAAGAATTATCTTGAACACCAAAGTAGAACTTGATCTTCGGTTCAGTTCCAGATGGACGTAGGCAGAACCAAGAACCATCTTCTAATTGATATTTTAACACATTTGATTTCGGTAAGTGAATCTCTTCTTTATGTCCATCTTGTAAAGATGTAATAATACTCGCTTTATAGTCTTCAACTGCTACAACTGTTAAGCCCGCTACTTCTTTCGGAGGATTTTCACGGAATGTTGCCATCATTGCTTGGATTTGTTCCGCTCCATCTTTTCCTTTTAGCGTTAACGATACAAGATCTTCACGGAAGAAACCGTACTTCTCAAATACTTCTAATAGACCATCGTATAACGTTTTACCTTGTGATTTGTAGTATGCAGCTACTTCACATGCAAATAGAACAGATTGTACTGCATCTTTATCACGGCAGAATGGACGGATTAAATAACCATAGCTTTCCTCATAACCGAATTGGAATTCGTATTGTCCGCTTTCTTCATACTGTTTAATTTTCTCACCGATAAATTTAAATCCAGTTAACGTATCAACTGTATCTAAACCATATGCTTTTGCAATTGTACGGCCGATTTCAGACGTTACGATTGTTTTTAATACAACACCGTTCTCTGGAAGCGTTCCGTTTTCTTTCTTTTGAGATAATAAGTAATCAAGCATTAATGCACCTGTTTGGTTACCAGTTAACACTTGGAACTCACCATCGTGATTCCGAACTGCTACACCAAGGCGGTCTGCGTCAGGATCCGTTGCGATTAACACATCTGCGCCTATTTTCTCACCGTCACGAATTGCATATTCAAATGCTGCGTGCTCTTCTGGGTTCGGTGATTTTACCGTAGAGAAGTTCGGATCTGGTAACTCTTGCTCTTTTACAACTGTTACATCTGTAAATCCAACTTCTTCTAAACCACGGCGTACAGAAATATTTGATGTTCCGTGTAGTGGTGTGAAGACGATTTTTAAGTCTTTCCCAACCTTTTGTACCATTTCTTTATTAATAATGACATTGTTCAATTCTGTAGCATATGCATCATCTACTTCTTGTCCAATAATATGTAATAAACCGTCAGCTTTTAATTGCTCCACATCAGCAACCTCAACTGTTAATTCATCTTCTACTTCGTTTACGTAGCTAATTAATTCATCAGCTTCTTTCGGAGGCAACTGCCCACCATCTTCACCGTATACTTTATAACCGTTATATTCAGGTGGATTATGGCTTGCAGTAAGAACGATTCCACTCACTGTATGTAAATGACGAACTGCGAAAGAAAGCACTGGCGTTGGACGTAAGCTTTCAAACACATATGTTGTAATGCCGTGTGCACCTAGTGTAGCAGCAACTTCCATTGCGAACTCAGGTGATTTATGACGAGAATCATACGCTACAACAACACCGCGCTTCTTCGCTTCTTCACCTAACTTTTCAATAAACTTCGCTAATCCTTGTGTCGCCTTACGAACTGTATATACGTTCAAACGGTTCGTACCAGCACCAAGTTCACCACGCATACCACCTGTACCGAATTCTAGATTTTTATAAAAACTGTCCTCGATTTTCTTCTCATCATGCTTCATATTTTCTAACTGTTCTTTTAGTTCTGCATCTAACTCTGCATATGAAAGCCAGCGACTAAATTCTTGTTTCCAGTTCATACTTCTATCTCCTCTCGCTTGTCATACCTTTATTATATGAAAAAAACAACCTGTATCTCAATATTTTTTACAATCTAAAAGGATTTTACTAGTAATATTTGTATACACTATGACTAAATACTCCACTAAAGGGAATGAGGATTATGCAGGAATGGGGCTTGTCAGAAGAGCTCAAAATACAAACAAAGCAAATGATTGAAATTGCTGAAAAAGAATTATCAATTATGAGAAAAGCAATTGATAAAGAAGATGAATGTATTTTGTGCAAGATGGAAGATATTCATCATATGTTAGCAAATGTACAAACACTGGCAGCTACATACTATATTCAAGCTTATTTATCACCTTATACAGAAAGCTCACAGTTCATTACAACAGCTGTCCAACATTTAAGTGCCAGAAAACATGGTGCTCTTATTGTTGTGGAACGAAACGAGACACTTGAATCTTGCATTCAAACTGGAACAACATTAAATGCTCATTTAACCGCACCACTGCTCGAATCGATTTTTTATCCGGGTAACCCTCTCCATGACGGAGCCGTTCTCGTTAAAAATAATCATATTGTTTCAGCTGCTAATATTCTTCCATTAACGAAAAGTACAGAAGTTGATCCTGAGCTTGGAACACGTCACAGAGCTGCAATTGGCTTATCAGAAAAAAGCGATGCACTTATTTTAGTTGTCTCTGAAGAAACGGGCCGCACTTCATTTGCTTTAAACGGGACTTTATATACAATTTCTTTATAAAGTGAACTTACATCGGCCGTAACGCCACATATGTCAATAAAAAAGGCTGTTCCAAAATGCAGGAACAGCCTTCTCTTATTACCTTATTCTTCTCCGAAACGTTCAACAAGTGTTGCAAGTGTACGTACCATCGCACCTGTTGCTCCAGCTGGTCCTAAATCATGTGCTCCTGATGATTCAGATGTTCCAGCGATGTCTAAGTGTACCCAAGGTGTATCTTCAGCGAATTCACCTAGGAATGTACCCGCCATAACCGCATGTCCTTCGCGTCCTGGTGAGTTATTTAAATCAGCAAATTTACTGTTTCTCACGCGTTCTTTATCACGATCAAAAATCGGTAATTGCCAAATTGACTCATCTGTTTCCATAGAAGCTTCTAGCACTTGCTCAAACAACTCTTCATTGTTTGTCATTGCACCAGTCGTATGATTTCCAAGTGCAACAATTACACCACCTGTTAATGTCGCAACATCAACAAGATAGTTTGCACCTAATTTTTTCGCATACGTAATACCGTCAGCTAATGCTAAGCGACCTTCTGCATCTGTATTTAATACTTCAATTGTTTTTCCGCTCATAGATGTGATTACATCGTCTGGCTTAAATGCTGTACCACTTACAACGTTATCTGTTGATGGAATAACAGCGATCACATTTTGCTCTGGGCGAAGTTCACCGATAATTTCCATCGCACCTAATACAGCAGCTGCCCCGCCCATATCACCTTTCATACCGACCATGCCTTCACGTGGTTTTAAAGAATAACCGCCTGTATCGTATGTGATTCCTTTTCCAACGAATCCAATAACATCTGTCCACTCTTCTTTTCCTTTATAAATAAGAGCGATCATTTTTGGTGGCTCTACACTACCTTGGTTTACTGCAAGTAACGCACCCATACCAAGCTCTTCCATCTCTTCTTTCTCAAGAACTTTATAATCCATATCATACTTCTCAGCTAACTCAACAGCATACTCAGCAAGCTTTGTCGCTGTTAATACGTTCGGCGGCATATTTACAAGTGTACGAGCCGAATTTGTTGCACGTCCATGTACGTAGCCAACTGTTAATGCAGCTTCAATTTCTTGTGCATCTTCCGCTGTAATAGCCGTCAATTTCTCTAGCTCCACACGATCCTTTTTATCTGATTTATACGTTTGTAACTCATATGTACCAAGGCCTTGTACCTCTGCTGCAATATGAGCGACATCAATCGCATCTAATTTCTCTGTTACGAAAGAATCAAGTAAGATTGCTGCATCTTGTACTTTTGCTGCTTGCAGTGTTTTAAATGCCTTACCAAGAGCCGCACGTAATGTTTCTGTCGTATAAGATTCTTTCTTACCTAAACCAACGAAATAATAACGTTTCACATCTGTTTTTCCTAAACTATGTACTTTTGAAATAGCTTTCTTCTTCGTAGAAAGTTCTTTCTCTTCTAATAAAACTTGTAATTGCCCTTCAAACGCTTTGTCCAGTTCTTGTACAAAACTACTCATTTTCTCTTCTTCAAATAAGGCAACAATCACCGCTTCATGGCTTGCTAATTCTTTTTGTACGTGAAACATGTTCAGACCCCCTAAATTTCTCTACTCTACCTTTATTATAACTTTATTTTCGATAAAATGCGACAATTCTAACTTCTGTTATTTCATACATAATCCCCTTCCTATTTATAAAATAAAAAAAGTCTAGCGTAATTACCACTAGACTATCTTTGTTTTAAATATTGACCACGAAACACTTGCATCGTTTCATCTTGATTTAACATCGTTAACTCTTCTTCTGAAAACTTACCATTTCCTACCTTAACTACATACACATTTACTTTTTTCTTACCCCATTGGCTATAAACATCTTTCACCGTATCATAGTACAAATCAAGACGGTTTCCTTTTATTGCACCGCCCTTATCAGCTACTACACCATATCCATAACCTGGTACGAATAAAATTGTTCCAATTGGGAATACGCGTAAGTCCGCTGCGATTGTGGAATATAAATCCCTTTTTGCCTTAACACCTGAATATGTAATACCATACTCCGGATGTCCCGGCCTCTTACCAGTTGACTCAATTCCTGACGTATAACCTGTTGCCGTCATTTCAATTGAACGATATTTAGACCAGTCGTTTGCCTGCTCTAAAGCATTTATCACTTCTTTACTCGGAGCAACATTTCTCTTAACTTCTGCTGCATGTACTTCTTTTGCACTCGTTCCCTCATACTTCTTTACAATCTCTAATAAAGAAACTCCTGTGAAAGCATTCCATGTTACGCATAATGCGGATACAAGTAAACAAGTCATCATAATGCGAATACAATATCGTTTTAACATTTTTATATTCCACACTCCTTCATCGTTAATCATTCCCTATACGATGAAGGAATATGCAAAAAAATAATCTCCAATTGCATTGGAGATTAAAACATTTGATATCCGCTTTTCCGAAGTTTCTTAATTACGATTCCTGCTAAAGCAGCCCCTACCAATCCAGTAGATAAAATAAATACATCTGCTTGTCCTAAATGCGATACACTTGTCCCAAATGAAGAAAAGGTTTCTTTAGGCTTTGAAAAATAATCCCACACACTCGCCTTATTAATAATAAGTATACAAACAATCGGATACACAATAACCATTACCCATGTTGCTCGCAATATCATATTGAGTAAAAATCCAATACCAAAAAACAAAATAAAAAATAACATCATTGAAATAAGTAGTACCGGTATACTCACTCTTTCTCCCTCTCCTTCGTATGCGTCGTAAATACGTGATAGGCTGTATAACCAAATTGGTCTCCTGGATTTAATGTTTTGTCCATTTCAAGATGTAATTCTGATTTTCTTTCTAACAAATACTTAATAAGCACAGACGTATTTGGATCGTCCGCAATCGTATCTGGATGTAGAAACGCTACTTCAGACAATTCCTTCTCCTGTACAATAATGTTTTCCCCTTCAGGTTCCAAAAGGAAAATAATCATATTATCACTAATCTCATTGCGAATTACGCCCGATCGAACACCAATGATCCCCTTCACATGAGCCACAATGCCTGTCTCTTCTAACACTTCGCGTTTCACAGCTTCATCAACGGTCTCACCTTCATTTACAAAACCAGCCGGTAAAGACCATTTCCCCTTTAATCCACTATATTTTTTCTTAACGAATAGCCACCTGCCATCTTTAGTAACTACTAGACCACTGACAGCTAACCATACTTTTCCGCGCTTCTCCATGATGTAATACCCTCCTCTATTATAACGAACAGAATATTCTTTCTTTTCTATGTATTATACTATATTTTTCAATACGCTGTTACCTTTCCTTTCGAATGTACTATGATAAATTCCATATTTTCGATATATTGTTAATAAAAAATGTAAATAAGGGGACATATGTTATGAAGAAAACAAAACACTGGCTTCTTGAATCTGCATTTTCTTTCTCTGGAAAAGCAATTATTCTTTATCTCATTTCATATACTTCCTTCTTAATTGGTATGATTTTCGGATTAAGACACTGGACTCGCCCACTTTCTGATCCAACAATATTTCAAAAAAGTATTACCCCCATCTGTCTTATGATTTTTTCCATCTTCCTATTACTGTATAGAAAGCGTGTACTATACGAAAAAAGCAGAAACGGCTCTTAGCCGTTTCTGCTTTTTCTACTATATATTAAAAGAACTTTAATTTACCTTTTTTAAGAACTAATAAAGGTCCACCTAATAAGAATAGGTAACGGTTATCGATAACTTTCTTCATGAAGGAAGCTTTCCAACCTGTTAACTTTTTGCCCATAACAACGCCCATTGCATCGTCATGACCTAAAGAACATACAGATCCTTTATTATCGAATGCGAATTTCTTCATTTCGCCTTTACCACGAACTAACACAGTTAAGTTGTGTGCAATGTTGTAACCTTGTTGAATTGCGATTTGTGCTGTTGGTGGGTATGGACGGTTAATTTCTTCATTAATGATTAACGCTGCGTCACCAACCATGAATATATCTTCGTATCCTGGAGCGTGCATGAACTCATCAACTTTTACACGTCCGCGCATTGCTTCAAATCCAGACTCTTCCACAATACCGTTACCGCGAACACCTGCAGCCCAAACTACTGTTTCAGACTTAATTAATTCAGTATCATCGCCATTTGCAACGATAATCCCTTCTTCAGTTGCTTCTTTAATTGCTGTACCAATGCGGAATTCTACGCCTTTTTTCTCAAGTTGTTTCACAGCGTATTCTACTAATGCTGGATCGAAACCTGGAAGTGCTGTTGGAGCAGCTTCTACACAGATGATACGTGCTTTTTCACGTGGTACATTGTATTGTTTGCAAAGTTCAGGAACACGGTTCGCAAGCTCACCTACGTACTCAATACCAGTAAATCCAGCACCACCAACAACGATTGTTACTAACTCATCGCGCTTTTCATCTGCATATTTAGCGAAACTAGCTTCCATATGCTCACGAATTTGACGAGTTGCATTAATGTTAGCAATTGAGAATGCGTGCTCTTTTAATCCTGTAATTCCGAATGTTTCTGATTCGAAACCAAGACCGATTACTAAGTAGTCATACTCTAACTCGCCGTCTTTTAAGATAATGCGTTTTTCAGCAGCTTTAATTTCTACTACTGTGTCTTGTACAAAGTTCACTTTATTTGTATCAATAACGTCTTGAATATCTAGACAGATTTTTTCATCTTGTAATGTACCAGCTGCGCTCTCGTGTAACCAAGTCGCTTGGTAGTGATAGCTGTTGTTGTTTACTAACGTAATTTCAGCTTCATTTACAGATAATGCTTTTTGCAGACGAACAGTCGTAATCATCCCGCCATAACCTGCACCTAAAACTACGATTTTTGGAGTCTTCACCAAATCACAACCCTTTTCTTTATATAATAGTAATAAAAAATAATACCAAGTACTAAAAACTCTATTTGTCAAGAATGTGGAATTTATCACATTCTATATCATAACAAAACGCAGTCAAAAAATCGTACGAATTTTGTCATAGAAATTTAACATAATACTTCCCTATATTAGTCGGTTTTATTCCAGAATTCAAGCGTCTGGAGAATTATCAATATTTTAAAATAACATAGCGTTTTCAAGGGTTTTTCAGCCTTTTTTTCATGTATTTTCCTTTCTGTATATTTTATACAATGTAAAAAACATCTATGCGGAAACTTACACACAATTCAGTCGTTTTGAGAAGTATTCTGAACTCAAATATGCTATCATTTATTTGAAAGTGTCATCATTTGCAGGATTTTCGTGTACATATGAACAATATATGAAATCAATATCAAAATTCCATCTATAGGGGGAATGAAAGTGGCAGAAAATCAAAAAGTTTACGACATAACAATTATTGGTGGTGGTCCAACAGGACTATTCACAGCATTTTATGGCGGTATGAGACAAGCAAGTGTAAAAATTATTGAAAGCTTACCTCAGCTTGGAGGACAATTATCCGCACTCTACCCTGAAAAATACATTTATGATGTAGCTGGATTCCCGAAAGTGCGCGCACAAGAATTAGTGGATAACTTAAAAGAGCAAATGAAGAAATTTGATCCAACCGTTTGTTTAGAAGAAGCTGTTGATACGCTTGAGAAACAAGCTGACGGTATATTTAAACTTGTTACGAATAAGCAAACTCACTATTCTAAAACAGTAATTATTACTGCTGGCAATGGTGCTTTCCAACCACGCCGCTTAGAATTAGAAGGGACAGCAAAGTACGAAAAGAAAAACTTACATTATTTCGTTGATGATATGAATAAATTTGCTGGTAAGCGCGTCGTAGTATTTGGCGGCGGCGATTCAGCTGTTGATTGGACAATGATGTTAGAGCCGATCGCTGACAAAGTTACAATCGTTCATCGCCGTGATAAATTCCGTGCGCATGAACATAGCGTAGAAAGCTTAATGAACTCTCGTGCAGAAGTAAGCACACCATACGTTCCAGTAGAACTCATTGGTGATGACAAAATTGAACAAGTCGTTCTTCAGCATGTAAAAACGGAAGAAAAAATTATCATCGATGTTGATGATGTAATCGTAAACTATGGCTTCGTTTCTTCCCTTGGCCCAATTAAAAACTGGGGCTTAGATATACAAAAAAACAGCATTCTCGTGAACTCGAAAATGGAAACAAATATTCCTGGCATTTACGCTGCTGGTGACATTTGTACATATGAAGGAAAAGTAAAACTCATTGCTTGTGGCTTCGGTGAAGCACCGACAGCAGTAAACAATGCGAAAGCTTACTTCGATCCAAACGCAAAACTTCAACCGATGCATAGCTCTAGTATGTTTTAATATAGAAATGAAAAGAACTCCTTTTATGCGAAGGAGTTCTTTTTTTATTGTGCTACCGTCCCCTTCCAAAATATATTTCAATAAACAAGAACAAACGTTCTGTATAATAAGGGGGATATTTTAAAATGAAAGAACCTATTATCGTAAAAAAAGAAGCTTTCCAAGCAATCGGCGTTTCGGTTACGACGACAAATAAAATAGAGGCATCTACTGAAGGAAAAATTCCAGGGCTTTGGAACCAATACTTTCAAGAACAAATCATACAGCACATCCCAAATCAACAAACGAAAGAAACATTCGCTTTCTACTCAAATTACGAATCAGATGAAACTGGTACATATCAATTTACGATCGGTATGCCCGTTTCTTCATTAGAAGACGTGCCTGAAAATATGACAACTTTAACAATACCTGCCGCTACATATGCGGTATTTACAACGAGAAAAGGACCAGTTGCTGAAGTCGTTTGCGAAGCTTGGGAATATATTTGGAAATGGTCAAAAGAAAAAAAGCGTGCTTTTACAACAGACTTTGAGCTTTATGACGAAAGAGCGTTAGATCCAACCAACGTACAATTGGATATTTATATTGCATTAGCCTGAACGACAAAAAAGAAGATACCATTTGGTATCTTCTTTTTTGTCGTTAAATAGCCACTGTGCAAATTCATTATTATTGTCTACAATGAGAAAGTGCAGTATAGAAATATTAGAAACTGTATAAAGTGATTGTTAACAAGTTTTTTAGTTTAAATTTGTCACATAGAAAGGAAGCAATATGGAGGAACTACAACAAAATAAATCTGCTTTAGAAGAAAGCGGAAAACCGTTATTAAAAAATACGAATTTCCTTTTTCTTTGGGCAGCTACTCTTTTTTCAAGTTTCGCTTTAGCCTTTTTTACTTTTTCACAAACGTGGTACATAGCAAAAACATTAAACCTTGAGGCATCACTCGGTGTTGTTTTCGTAGCTCTTAGTGTTCCAAGGCTTATCTTTATGATTATCGGCGGCGCTGTAGCTGATAAATTCCCGAAAAAAAACATTATGTTTTATTCTAATATTATTCGTGCTATTCTTGTCGCAACCATCCTTACATGGTTCATCGTAGGTGATGTAACACTATATACATTTGCTTTATTCGCTTTATTCTTTGGACTTGCTGATGCTTTTTTCTGGTCAGCTGATGGATCTATCTTGCCTGAACTTGTAGAAAAAAGCCGTTTAACACAAGCAAACTCACTTACACAAATGACAAACCAAGCATCGGTCATCTTAGGCCCTGTACTTGGCGGCATTCTTATCAAATTTACGAACTATGAAACGATTTTCTCGATTACAATTTTATTACTCATTGTCGCAGCCATACTCGTTCAAAAAATACAATTTACGATGCCAACGCAGCAAAATACAGACAAAGGCATGTTCACTTCTATTAAAGAAGGAATTTTATATGTAAAGGAATCTCCATTCCTTTCAACTTTCCTTATTTGTAGCGCCTTTCTAAACTTATTTTTAATCGGTCCGATGCAAGTCGGTTTCCCGCTTTTCGTTAAAAATGTTCTGCACGGTGATTCGCTTCAGTTTAGTTACTTAGAAGCGTCTGTCGGCGGCGGAATGGCAATAGGCGCAGTCATTGTCGGTTTAAAAAATATTAATCGTAGACGCGGTCTATTTTGCATTATCATGATGCTACTGTCTGGTGTATTCTTCTTATCCATCAACTTTAGCACTGTACTATGGCAAGCATTATTAGCTGGCATGTTTTACGGTATTACAATCGCAATGGCTATCGTTCCGCTGATGGCGATGATTCAATCGACAGTAAAAGAAGAAATGATGGGGCGCGTAATGAGTTTACTTATGCTATCATCAATGGGCTTTATCCCGCTTTCTTATGCATTCACATCAATCGCGCTTGCAATAGGAATTCCAATCGTAACCGTTATGAAAAGCGGTGCAATTGCCGTTATCGTCTTCGTACTATTTGTAGCGATTCGTGTTCCAGTTGTAAGAAAGTTTGATTAACTACTTGGAGTCATGTATTATACGCATGGCTCCTTTTTAAACGGATCAAATAACGGTATCCCCTTACTTCTTCTCACAGCTGCTCCCCATTCTAATCCAACCTCTAAAAATAGATCCCGCACTGTACTATATAAAAGCGCCTTAACATTTTTACGGATTTCCCCGTATTTATACGCTCTCACAACACTTTTCACGCGCCAAATGAAGTTTCCATACACTTCTTCATCAGCTAATATTTGCTCCAGTAAAACACCTTGCTCTAGTAATCCACTCTTTTTATATGCAAGTTCCACCTTACTCCAAAATATATTGATCTTCTTCGGATTACTCGTCATCGGCAGAAGTGCGTATATAAAAGGCTTTGGTATATCGTGACGGCAATACGTCTCATCAAGCTCGTACGTTCCTTTTCTATTCTCTTTTATTTGTGGAATGTTTTTAGAAAGAATTGTTTCCCCCTCATATTTTTGCTCATTTTTACTACAGCCAGCTGCATAATCCTCACTTTCACATGCGGACATTTTCATACGGTCATCCATACGGTCAATTGCAGATATAAGAAAAACATATAAGTTCGCACTATATCCGCCGCGCTTATGTCTTTCTTTTGTCGCAACACGCTTTATAATTCCTAGTTCCTCTAACTTTGCAATGGAGCGGCGTACTGTACGAATACTTTTTTCAACATTTGTAGCAATCGTCTCCATTAATGGACAAGCAACCCCCACCGTTTTCTGTTTCTCATTCACTGCATACTTTCCTAAAAAATGAATAATGGTAGCATCCGTTTTATTTAATTGAAATCGATAATGTTTCAAAACTTGTTTTTGATATGTATTAAACTCTTCTTTACTTCGAAATTCACTATATGGTTTCATTAAGTTATATAAGCTTCCCATTTTTATCACCTCATTTATAAGTAAGAGGCAGGAAAGGAATTTGGCGTGCTATTTAATATTTTTTAGTGGAGATGAAAATATGATTGTAATTAGCGCTTGTTTAGGTGGTATTGCTTGTCGGTATGATGGAAATGACAATCTCGTTTCAAAAATAGGGGATTTGCTGCAACAAGAAGATACAGTCCTCATTTGTCCTGAAGTATTAGGAGGATTGCCAACGCCTCGTCCCTCAGCTGAGATTATTGGCGGGAATGGCGATGACGTTTTAGATGGAAAAGCGAAAGTGATGACAAAAGATGGCGAAGATGTTACAGAAGCTTTCGTGAGCGGTGCTTATAAAGCGCTAGAACAAATTAAAAATTTACACCCAGAATATATTATTTTGAAAGAACGTAGTCCATCTTGTGGTAGTTCTACGATTTACACTGGAGAATTTAACGGGAATAAACAAACTGGTTATGGGGTAACAACTGCTTTATTCAAAAGACATGGATTTACAGTCATTTCAGAAGATGATTTTGAAAATATAAAAAGGAATTGACCCTGTTCGTCAATTCCTTTTTTCTTTCTTATTTTGCACCTAATTTTTCTTTCACTTTCGCTGGAAGCTCGTCTTTTTTCACTTCTTCCCATGCTGTTACACCTTTTTTATCTGAGTGATACACACGTAGGAATGCATCTTTACGTAAGTTCTTTTGTGCCATAAATTCTAATTCTTTCTCTTTACCTTCTTTATCAAAGCCAGTTAGTTTATACTCATAATCTTTAAATTTTTGACCATTATCAGCTTTACTATGAACTTCTTTTCCATCTACTGTAATTTGAACGTAATACTCATCTTTACCCATACGGTTAATATCACAACCAACTAACAAACTTGCAAATACAACTAAAATACTAAATAGTGCAATGTATCTTTTCATTTCCTTCACCTCATATGTTTTTTCTTATAGTCTTATCTTAAAGCCCAAAGCTTAAAGAAGAAATTCAAAAACATGACATGAACATTACACTTTTGTAAGATAATAATTATTACTTCACTTAGGAAACCGTCATCCCGTCACCAATTGGAATGAGTACAGATTGTAAATGCGGGTCGTTTGCTATCATTTCATTAAACTTCTGTATAACGTTTTGGTTTCGCACGCTCATCAGCTACACTACCGCCAATAACGTCTTTCACGCCAATTTCTCCACTTATCACGTAATTTCCTTATACCATTTATCCCGCTTTAACGGGCAGTAAGACCCCCACCTCAAAATTCAGCGGAAGCAAAGAAGTTAGGTGGGGGATCAACTGTCCGTAAAAGTCCGATTGGTTCAACTAATAATCAGTGGGGGATGAACAAAACCCCCACTGATTAAAGTTTCACTTTATTACGCCTTCTATTATGCCCTCAATTATAATCTCTATTACAAGATATCTTACTAAATTAATAATAGGTTTAATTACGTATCTCCTTATAAATTCAAGAATATCCTCCATCATATTTCCCTCCTTTTTTCAAAAGGAAGCTGCTACTCCTCCGCGTCCCTTTACGTCCAGTTACAATTGCCGCCCTACTGCGGTATATATCAACAAAAATAATACGTCAACAACATCCACAATAACGCTATTGAATTTGGAAGAAACTTCGGTAAATACTAATACTATAACATGGCTAAGAGAATTATTTTTTCACCTATATTCGGAGATGCTCCTAAAAACTTTATAAAATCAAAGACAACTTTACTACAATTCTTCCCGTCACTAATTTATTATCGTGGTAAACCATCTTCCACTACATCCGTAACAGTTCCATTCGGTTCAAAGATTACACGTAATGATCCTTCTCCACCATAACCAGTATAGTCATATACTGAATAAGATTTATATTTCTCAATCACATGTGGCTGTCCAATTGCAGCTTTTACCTGATTCGCGGGCATACCTTTTTTTATTTTCAAATAGTGATTGTAACTTACTGCTGCCGAATTGTTATTTACATCTTTATACCACGGTACACGATCGTTTTTTTCTTCATATTCCTTTACAGGCTCTTCAATACGTTTCGTATATACCCGATTCTCTTTATCTTTATCTGTATCCTTTATAGCAGTACGTTCAATATTCACAACGTAACCATATGTATTTAATTCAACCATAATTTCATATGTACCATCCGTATCTTTTTCAGTATAAAATACGCGTTTCTCATTGTTATTGTAATGTTTTATATTCTCACCACCGTAGTCAATCGTATTAAGAATATCCGTATACGTCATACCTTCCTCAATCTTTTGAGATTCGTCATGAGAAATATAACGCTTCTTTGATGATGGAGCGTCCTCATTTTTAATACTTTCACGTTTGCTCGTGGTCATAGGTGTTTTCTTCTGATCTTTTAATACGTCACCTTCCGCCTTCGCTGGTTGCTTTACTCCTACTTTTGTTAATACGTCTGTATCGCTAGAACAAGCTCCCAAAATCGATACTGTAGTCAACGCCACCCCTACTATAAGTACTTTCTTAAATGACTTCATTCTAATCCCCCTGGTGTTTTTTAATATCTAGTAATCAACGTATTTTAATTAATACGGAACTATTCAGTTCTATACAATTTGCTATAGTCTTCTCCCTCATGCACCTTTAATCATCCCTCACCAATCGGGCTTTTATGGGATAAATCTACCTATCAGTAATAACCGATGCAACTACAGCTAGTCCGAACACGATCACCACTCATCTTCGTTACAAATATTAACATTAAATATAACTAATAAATAGTATATTTCTGCTATTCATTTACATTTCTGTTGCATAATCTTATCTTAAAACGAGCAATATGAAACTGGAATTCACAATACAAATCACATATCCTATATATAATAACATTTAAATTAAATTCTAAAGTAGCTTTACATGCATTTTCTGTTTTAACGCCAAAAGAAAAGACCTTTCTAACGATTTTATTCTATCGCTAAAAAGGTCTTTCTCTATTTCTGCTAAAACCTTAGCACTCTTCCGGCTTACCAGCATTCGATGCTGTACGGAAAGATGATCCACATCCGCATGATGCGATTGCGTTTGGATAATCAATCGTGAATTATGCGTTCAATTTAAAGCAGGTTAAAAAATAATAATTCCTTATTCAATTAACATATGCATTAGTTTAAAAACCTAAGCTGCTTTTATAGTCATTTTTTTGTAACAACTGATAGATTAGTTTTCAATATGTGAAAAGGGATTTCTAAGTGATGAATTGAATATATATTTATTATTTGCTCATTTTTAAAGAGGTTCTTTTATGCGAGATAAGCTTTACTATATTCCTGTACTTCGCACAGTTCTATAATAACTAATAGTGATGCTGTTACGGGCTTTTTTATTAGTGAGATAAAGTATTTTTCAATTCATTTATTATAGTAACGTAACATGAAATTGCAACTCTCGTCCTCCAGAATTATTTCTTTTGGATGAAAGTTTTTTTATTATATAAGTTTCATTCTGTCCTAATTTAAAGGTTTCGAGAGGAGAAATGATATGAACCCTATTTTATTAGATGTTCCGTTACAAATAGAAACAAACAGACTCATTCTTCGAGCGCCACTTCAAGCAGGTGAAGGGAATGTAGTACACGAAGCTATTAAAGATTCAATTCGTGAATTAAAGCAATGGTTGTCTTTATTCCAGTCCATTCCTACTGTTGAAGAAACGGAAATCCTCCTGAGAAATGCGCATATAGATTTTTTGA
The DNA here is from genome assembly GCF_001884035.1 of Bacillus tropicus. Lineage (GTDB taxonomy): Bacteria > Bacillota > Bacilli > Bacillales > Bacillaceae_G > Bacillus_A > Bacillus_A tropicus. Next base: position 33,052 of record NZ_MACG01000016.1, on the reverse strand, counting down.
AAAGAGAAAGCTTTCGCTATCTTATCTACCATAAGGAGACGAATGATTTTGTTGGAACGGCTAGCCTTCATCGAATTAATTGGAAGGTTTCTAAATGCGAAATTGGATATTGGATTAACACGCAATTTAGTGGCAGTGGATATATGACAGAAACAGTAAGTGCGTTAACAAACCTTGGATTTCAGTTATTCAAATTTAGAAGGATCGAAATACAATGTGAATCTAATAACATGAAAAGTCGTGCGATCCCTGAAAAACTAGGCTTTGAACTTGAAGGAATATTACGTAATGAAGATTTTTCAGCTGACGGTAAACAACTAGCTGATACATGCATCTATGCAAAGATAAAGTGAAACTTTAATTAGTCCGTACCAATCAGGCTTTTACGGCAAAAGAAAAGACCTTTTTAGCGATTTTATTCCATCGCTAAAAAGGTCTTTCTCTATTTCGGCTAAAAACTTAGCACTCTTCTGGCTTACCAGCATTCGTCGCTGTACGGAAAGATGATCCACATCCGCATGATGCGATTGCGTTTGGATTATCGATTGTAAATCCGCCGCCAAGCATAGATTGTTTATAATCAATTTTTACTCCTTTAACAATGGGAGCACTTTCTTTATCGATAACAAATTCGACACCGAAAAACTCAAGAACTGTGTCGTCTTCTTTTGGTTCTACTTCAAATCCTAAGCCGTAAGAAAGACCACTACATCCGCCGCCATGTACAGCAAGGCGCACGTACTTCTCTCCATCTTCAGCATCTTTTAACATATCTTTAATTTGAAAAGCTGCTTGTTCTGTTACTTCAATCATGAAATACACCATCCTTTCTGTTCTCATTCTATTATACATCTTTACGCTTCTATCTTGTACTCATACACTCCGCGGCAAATTACTTCCGCTGGTCCTTTCATTAACACGTTGCCTTCTTCTGTCCATGCAATCATTAAATCGCCGCCAGCTAAATGAACTGTAATTTCCTTACCACGTTCCATCTTTCCATTTAAAATAGAGGCTACAACTGCTGCACACGCCCCTGTTCCGCAAGCTTGTGTTACACCAGATCCACGTTCCCAAACACGGAAATTCATCTCTTCCTCATTCAAAATCTCGATAAATTCAACATTTACTCGTTCCGGGAACATTTCATGTGTCTCAAGAACTGGTCCAAGTGTTGTAAGAGGTGCTTGTTCTACATCATCAACAAAAATAACTGCATGCGGGTTCCCCATTGAAACAGCTGTAAATGCATAACGATGATTGTTGTATAAGAAGTTTTCACGAATAAATGGCGTTTCACCTTCGCCAAGCATCGGTATTTCTGCACGTGTTAAACGCGGTGCTCCCATATCGATTTTCGCTAATGTAACTTTCCCTTCTTCTACCGTTACTTCCGCCGTTACGATGCCAGCTAACGTTTCAATTGTGAAGACTGTATCTTCTACTAGTTTATGCTCATACGCATATTTCGCTACGCAGCGTAAACCGTTACCACAGCTCTTTCCTTCTGAACCATCATTATTAAACATGCGCATTTTCACCGGCGCTACGTCAGATGGACAAATTAAAATCATTCCATCTGCTCCAATACCAGTATTAATATTTGAAACCTTTTCCGCCACAAGAGCTAAATCTTCTTCAGGAATTTGTTCTTCAAACATATTTACATATATATAACTATTGCCAAGACCATGCATTTTTGTAAAAGAAAATTGGCTCATTTGTATTCACTCCAAAAATAATTTGTTATGTTAAGTATAAAATGCACGCTTTTAGAACACAATATGAATGTCCCCCGTTTCTCATATTTGACAACATTTGGCGATGAGCCATTCTTGCACAAATGGTGTAAGAAAAAAGCCCTTCTAAAAAGGGCCTTTTTTATTTATATACAATATTACCCTCCCCCGCGAAAGAAGAATTTATCTAATAGAAAAAGAAAAAGGTGCTGCCAATTGCAACACCTTAAAACATTGGATTTTCATCCAAATACTCATATACATTATTAACAAGTTCTTCTACTGTAGCACCTTGTACAACTTCACCATTTACAAGTGCAAACGGTCCTTCAAAACAAATACCACAATATCCTAAACAACCATACTCCATTACATCTAAATTCGGATCTTTTTCTAATTTCTCTAAAGCTGCTTGTGAACCACTCGCAAGGTTACCTACACAAAATTCAATTAATGGTTTAATCAAAATTCTCCCCCCTGTACTACAAAACAAATTACCTTCTGACTTCATCTATAAGAAGAAAACTAAGCTGTCTCTTGTTGTTTTCGTTATACATTCTAAACTATTTAGTTACTTCACTATTTCACTTCAAAGTAGATGGTTTTATTTTATATAACATGCTACTTGCGGTGAAATGGTAACTAAATAAGAAAAACAGTTTACTCTACTTTTCTTCTTATTGTACAACAGAGTATTCATTCATGCATTGTTATTTGTTCACAAATTCGATATAATTTGATTGAGTAAAGTCAAAATATTTTATTAATATAAAATTTTATGATTAGGGGATATTTCAACAGAAAAGGGGTAATCCATCATGAAACACCTCGTAATATTAGGTGGCGGCTACGGTGGAATGAGAATTCTGCAGCGGCTACTTCCAAGCAACCAACTTCCAGATGATGTACAAGTGACATTAATCGACAAAGTACCATATCATTGCTTCAAAACTGAATATTATGCATTAGTTGCGGGTACTATTTCAGAAACGCATATTCGTATACCGTTTCCTGAACACCCACGCCTCAATATTCAATACGGCACAGTAACAAATATTGATCTCGAAGAAAAAGCTGTTCATCTCGATGGCGGCGAAGCGATCCAATATGATGATTTAATTATTGGACTTGGCTGTGAGGATAAATACCATAACGTTCCTGGGGCGAAGGAATATACACATAGCCTACAATCGATTGAACAAACACGTAAGACATATGAACAATTAAATAGTCTAGAACCAAATGCAACGGTAGCTGTCGTTGGTGCTGGATTAAGTGGCGTTGAAGTTGCAAGTGAACTTCGCGAAAGCCGTTCTGATTTAAAAATCTATTTATTTGATCGAAAAGATAGAATTCTATTCCCATATCCAGAGAAATTAAGTAGATATGTAGAAGAATGGTTCGTAAAACATAAAGTTACTATCATACGAAACTCTAACATTACAAAAGTAGAGCCAAATATTGTGTACAACCACGATGAACCACTTGAATGTGATGCAATCGTCTGGACAGCTGGTATTCAAGCAAATGAAGTTGTTCGAAACCTTCCAGTTGAACAAGATGGTAGCGGACGGGTTGTTTTAACAAAATATCACAATATTCCAAATAACGAGCACGTGTATGTTGTAGGAGATTGCGCAGCACTTCCACACGCACCATCTGCACAACTTGCTGAAGGACAAGGAGAACAAATTGTCCAAATATTATTAAAACGTTGGAATAATGAACCACTCCCTGACGAACTACCTGTAATTAAATTAAAAGGTGTTCTCGGCTCTCTTGGTAAAAAGCATGGTTTTGGTTTACTAGCAAACCAGCCATTAATGGGACGTGTACCGAGGTTATTAAAATCCGGTATCCTCTGGATGTACAAATATCATAACGGTTAATACTTTACAGGCTGTCTCCTAAGTAGGCAGTCTCTTTTATTTGTTAAACTATAATTATCAGACACATCTTTCTCAATATAAATAATGATTTATTTTTCATTTTCATATTAAAAACTAGTGATAAACAGTGTATGCTATTTATAAGTTGTTTATTATTTCCTTTAAGACCGAAGTCATTCGGTCTTATTTTTTATGTTGTAAATACTTTTATAGGAGGTATTCCATTTCATTTATGAACGTAACGAAACTAAACGATCGAATAGAAGCAAAGAAGAAAGAATTGATCTATCTCGTTGAAAAGTACGGATTCACTCATAATAAAGTAATTTCTTTCAGTCAAGAATTAGATCGTTTACTTAACTTATTAATAAAACTCAAGACGAAGAAAAAACGTTGCTCTTTATAACCGTTACCTTCTCTTTTTTGATACGATATAACTAGAATCAGAAAGGAGCCATCTATGTTTATATTAAAAAACGTTACATATAAAGATATACTGCACATTCCTTATTTACAGATTCAAAAAGAAAAAATCACATGTATTATCGGTGAGAGTGGGAGCGGAAAAAGCACATTGCTCCGTATGTTAAATGATCTACAATCTCCAACATCTGGCACCATTGAATATAACGGAAAACTAATTTCTGATTATCCCCCTATTCAATTACGACGTGACGTAGTCATGCTTGGGCAAACACCACCTATTTTCGATGGAACCATTAAAGACAATCTATTAATGGGACTTCGTCTTTCTGAAAAACCATTTCCAAATGATGATATTTTGCAAAGGACATTAAAGATTGTTAGCTTAGAAAAAAATTTAGAAGATAACGCCGATTCATTATCAGGCGGAGAAAAACAACGACTCGCTTTTGCACGTATCGTACTTATGGACCCACCTGTTTATTTATTAGATGAACCAACTTCGGCACTAGATAGTGATACAGAACGCCGTGTTATGAAGCAATTTACTACGCTAGCAAGAGAAAAGAGCAAAACAGTTATCTTCATCACACACTCACAACAACTTCCAGAAGAAATTGCAGACGATATTATTGAGATTAGTAAAGCAAACGGTGCAACTAGAAAGGAAGTGATCTCAGTTGAAGGGCGTTATTGAACTCCAAATTTGGCAACTTGCCGCTGCATATATTTTCATTCTTATTTTAATCGGGCTCGTGAAATTAAAAAGAATACCACGCGAAAAACAAATTGCTCTCGCAACGTTCCGTATGACGATTCAGCTCGTACTTGTTGCCTATGTACTTACATACGTATTTGAAAATAGTAATCCATTTTATACAATAGCTCTCATTACTTCTATTACTACCTTTGCAATTTTTAATATTTATAAACGAGTGAATATCCCAATGTCTAAAGAATTAAAACGAGTAGCCGCCCTTTCCATGGTCGCTGGATCAATTGGACCACTTCTACTATTTATCTTTGTTATTATCGGACATGACCCTTGGTATGCACCGCAATATATCGTTCCTATTACCGGAATGTTAGTTGGAAATGCGATGACAGGTGTTTCTCTCGGTGCAAATACGTTCTTAAACAATATGAAATCGCAAAGAGGTCAAATAGAGGGAGCACTTATGCTCGGTGCAACACCAAAAGAAGCCGCTGCTCCGCTCATACGCGATGCTTTTGACTCCGCTATTTTACCAACGATCAATTCTATGGTCGGAATGGGGATTATAAGCTTACCGGGCATGATGACCGGTCAAATCTTATCTGGTGTATCACCATTTACAGCCATTCAATATCAAATCGCAATTATACTTGGTATTTCAGGAAGTACCGCTTTTGCTGTCATTATCTTTTTACAGCTTGGTTATAAAACATTCTTTAATAAACGCTGTCAGTTGAAAGAAGTTGACTATGCTGCGAAGTGAATCGTAACTCTCACTCAGCAAATGATGCACCTTTCTCGGTGAGTAAAATTATATCGACGATTTTTTGAATATATCGACTGTAACTCAAATTATATCGGCGATTTTTGAAATATATCGATCGTAACTTAAATTATATCGGCGATTCGACAAGGAATATCGACTTACCGACAAAAAATGACATAATAAAAAGAGGAGGCTAGTCGCCTCCTCTTTTTACTTACGCCTTCTTAACAAATTGTGATTTTAACTTCATAGCTCCGAAACCGTCGATTTTGCAATCAATATCGTGATCGCCATCAACTAGACGGATGCTCTTTACTTTCGTACCGATCTTCACAACTGAAGAAGTTCCTTTTACTTTTAAATCTTTAATGACAGTAACAGCATCGCCGTCTTGAAGAACGTTTCCGTTCGCATCTTTCACAACTTTTGCACCATCATTATTTTCAGCTTCTGCTTCTTGGCCCCACTCATGAGCACATTCTGGACATACGAAAAGAACGCCATCCTCATACGTATATTCTGAATTACATTTTGGACAATTTGGTAAAGTAGCCATAAAATCATTTCCTCCGTTCATTATTTATACGTAAAAATCAAATTTGATGTTTACATCTCGATAAATAAAATTTGTATAGCATTTCTATATAGTGCCATAGTCTCACGTTATTGACAAGCCTACCTCAAATTCTCATTTTTTATTGTATTTTACAAAATTTCAATCCGTATGGTGTTTCCAAGTAAAAAAGAAGAACCTTCACAAGATTCTCCTTTTCAAAATGAACGAGTTCTCACTAGAGCCCCCAACCATTTTCCTCAATGTAAAATCGATACTCTTCTATCTCATCTTCACTTAACTTCTTATTATTCTCATATACTTCTTGCCATTCAAAATAGCCTTCACTTAAATATATTAGAATACTTATGAATGATACGTTCAATACACTAAGTTAAGCATTTTACATATTTGATAATAAAAATGTTTCACATGAAACTATCTATATTTTGTATTACCTTGTCCCTACACAATGTGTGTAAAGACACTACAAAAAGACGCCCTTTTCAAAGAGGCTTCTTTTTATAGTTGAAAATTTACTAATAAATAAAATGAATTGTTTAATACATGAATTCCAATTGGAACGAGTAAATTGTTTGTTTTCTTATAGGTGTAGGCTAAACATATCCCTATACCAAAAATATATAAAATACTCCCTACTGTAAGGGGATGCCCTAAAGTAAATATGAAAGCACTTATAACGGCACTACTAAGTGTAGAGAAGCGCTGAGATAATTTCATAAAAAACATACCTCGAAATACAATTTCCTCCCAAATAGGCACAAAAATTGTGAGCACAACTACGTATAGAATGATTTCACTTGAAGTAGGCTCTATCACTATATTAGATTCACCCACACGAAGCCCATTTGATAAAACTAAATTTAACACCGCAAGATATATAAGCAGTACGATTATCGTCATTACTATTGTTACATAATGTTTAAAATGATTGAACTGTATTGATTTTAATAGCTCCAAACAGTAATTTCTTGCTGGTGAATATATTAAAATAATAGTGAGAAATGTTAAAGACGGAATAAGATGATTTACATACCACGGATATAATGAGAAGTCATATAAAAAGTTCAAATAACCAATTCCATACATTACCCCAAAAATAATTATTATCATACTGATTACTTCTAGCATACTCATTTGTACATTCTTTTCTTTATATGTAACTAATTCCGTGTCCATCATATCCCCTCCAGTATAATTAAACCTTTTTAACCATTATATACCAAATTTGATGTAAAAAAAGACAATACACCACAATGTATTGCCCATTTTCTTCCCTACCATTTCTCTCTACATGTTTTAATTAAATGCAGTAAGTACTTCTTTGTCATATCTGCCCTTCTCCACCTTGAGAGCATTCGCTTTTCTTTTGGATTCTGCCGTATTCTTGCTACTTCTTTTAATAAAAGCTCCCACTCTTCCGATGAATGTTCTAACAAGTATTGCAATCCTCTATCTTTTGAAACGATTGTTTTATGATCTAGTGTATATAAAATACGCCCCATCGTAACGACCGCTGATTCTACCCATTCTTCTATAAAGAATAAATATGGCTGCTTCGCCTTTCCACTCCAGTACTGTTCTACGTTGTATTTCATCGTATTTACTACATCATCCCACCTTATTTGAAACGGGAGATCCTCTGCTTCTTTCCCGATAACTGTAATACCTTGATTTTTCAATGTCCACCATGTGACTGCATTAATGTCCCAATGACCTATATTCGCCTTACCATCTGCACAATACACGTACTCATTCATTTCATCATTGTATTTTCCTAAATCAGCTAGTGGAATATACATACCATCCATTCTTTTACCTAACGTACTACCGCCAAGTTTCTTATGAAGTTCTACCAGTTTCTGTTTTTCAGCTTCATTCACAGAATCACTTATTACCGTAACAAAATCAACATCACTCGTTTCTGTATGAAATGCACCGAGTGCAATGGATCCGTAAATATATACGCCAACTATTTTTTCATCTAAAAAAATTTCTTTTAATCCTACTATGTACTGCTCCATCAACTGCTCTACTTCTTTTGGTAACGCATGCTTTACTACATTCTCCACATCTATCCCTCCAATAAAAAAAGCCTTTGCAAATTCGCAAAGACTTCCTGCTTTATAAATATTTCTCGATTTCTTCGTAAACATCCTTCAAACGAGGATTTCCTTCTCCAACAACTTCTCCATTTACAAGAACGACCGGATAAAATAAATCTTCCTCTACTACGCGCTCTGCGAATGCTTTTTTCTCTTCATCTTTTTGTTCTTCTTGAAAATCAATATACTCGAAATTAAATTTATTTTCTTGTCCTTCATATTTACGACCAATCGCCGCTTGTAACCACTCAAACGTTTCTGTTGAAGATGGCATTCCAACGCAGCTCGCACAAATTACTTTCGTCCCATACACTTGCACATTAACCATTTCTTCTCCCCCACTTCTTGTTCTAACAGTATATTCAGATGCCTTAGCACATAAGCACATCATTTTACAAACTTATTCCATACCCCTATACTGAAAAAACACGTTGTAAACATGATAAAAAATTTCGGCAATAAAACAAGAACAGAAAAAATAGATTTTCCCCTCTATCTTGATTATAATAAAACTGATGAAAGGAGTCGATAAAAATGGAAAACCCACATATGCAAGAACAAGTACTAGAAGTATTAGATAAATTACGTCCATTCTTACTTCGCGATGGCGGAGACGTTGAGTTAGTAGACATTGAAGAAGGTATCGTAAAATTACGCCTTATGGGTGCATGCGGAAGCTGCCCAAGTTCTACAATCACACTAAAAGCTGGTATCGAACGCGCATTACTTGAAGAAGTACCAGGCGTTATCGAAGTAGAACAAGTATTTTAATCTAAAAGCGGAAGCGGCTCGTTCAGAATCGCCTTCTAAAAGGAGACCAAATTTGGTCTCCTTTTTTTATACAAATCACATTTATCTGTTAACATCATAAAGCAAAATTGGAAATCCTTCTCAAAAAATGCGATAATTGATACTATATAGTGAATCGTTCACACATATAAAGTAAAAAACATAGGGGGACGACACATGCCAAAAATGGGGAACACTTTTTTAACAATTCAAGAACTAGAGAAGAAAAAAGAGTATTTATTAGGCCTTTCATCCGTTATACCGACATGGAATGCGAGCTATCAATTTTTATTTAAAGAAATCCAGCAGGAATTATTGGGTAAAGTAAATGAAAAACTCGAAAGACATCAATTCGTTTTAAATATATGTGCAGAGCAACAAGTAGGGGCATAATGTATTACATACAATTGTGGTATATAAAAAAGAGACCTCACTCGGTCTCTTTTTTATATTTTTAAGACAGCCAATCTAATTTTCTAATCCCGAGCTTATCAACTGGTAAACGAAGTGAGCCATAAAAGTGCTTCATAAATTGCTCTGAGCGGTTCACATCGTGTAAAATGGCTTCTAAGCGATCTCTATATATACTTTTTTGTTCTTCGTTTCCTGTTTGGTAATATCGTTCAACTGTTTCAAAATAGTGAAGCGGGAACAGGAGCCTTGCAAATAATAGGCGCCAACCAAATGAGGATAGTGAATAATTTCGTTCGTAATCTGTAACAAATTGAACGATTGTTTGCTCCCAGTCTTTCTTTTTTTCAATCATCATATAACGGATTAATTCTGCTATATCTCGAGTTGGGTGATCATAAACCCAGTCAAAAGGAAGTTTGAGACGCTTCGTTTGATGCCATAATAAAGGTGTGAATCGTTCTTGGCAAATTGTTGCTGCATCCGTTAGTTGCGGCGTATCATCCATTTCTGTATCAACAACATATTGAATGGCATTTTCTGCAACTCCTAAGTAATACGGGAAGGATTCAATAAACAATTGATCGAATACGTCTGTAGGGTGGTTCATCACTTGTGATTGCCAAAACTTTTCTAACTGATCGAGCCTTTTTTCCCATAACGCTTTCCATTCGCCTATGCGGCTTAATTGCTCAATTTCTTCTGGAAAGAATGCACCTCGTTTATGGAATATAGAAAGCTCACTTCCTAATGATATAGCATGTCGTTCTAACGCGCGCATACCTTTTAATAAGCAGTAATTTTGTTCTTCTATCTCACTTACATAGTAGCCGTGTATAGTCGGAACGAAAGTCGCTACAGTTATATCCCCTTGCTGGTTCATATAGTCACTGAGCTTTTTCATCTCTACAAGTACTTCTTCCTCCATTTCTCCAATTGGAACAAGTACATAAATTTTGTTGCGAATCCAAAAGCTTTTATAGGGGCCAAGGGGGATTAATTCTTTAACATGCATGTGATAATGCTCATAAATATGATGAATCATCGCAGTCGCCACCTATGGTTTTTCTTTATATATATGAGCTTGTGCTCGCCTTTCATTCCTATGCACATGATAAAGCAACGAAACGTATACAAATACTAAAAAGAAAAAAAGGTGATAAACATGAAAGAATCAAATCAACTACAAGAAAGAGCATTACAACTATTACAAGAACGCGGTGTAACAATTGACGATATTGCTGAACTTGTTCATTTTCTTCAAAAAAAATATCATCCAAATTTAGAGATGTCAGAATGCCGTTATAACGTTGAGCGTGTATTATCAAAACGTGAAGTACAAAACGCACTGATTACAGGTATCGAACTCGATGTTCTCGCTGAAAAAGGAATGTTAAGTGAGCCGTTACAAGATATCGTAAAACGTGATGAAGGCTTATACGGAATTGATGAAGTGATCGCACTTTCTATCGTTAACGTGTACGGCTCTATCGGTTTCACGAACTTTGGATATATCGATAAATTAAAACCTGGTATTTTAGAATACTTAAATGATAAATCAACTGGAAAGGTGCATACATTCCTTGATGATATCGTTGGCGGAATCGCTGCCGCTGCTTCAAGCCGTTTAGCGCACAGAGCTGAGCATTCGGAGTGAAATACAAAAGACCGTCAGTGTCATACTGACGGTCTTTTGTATTCCATGAGCATAAATTCTCTTCCGCGGCTCAAAAAAATATGGCCCTGCTGAAAACCTATATTTTTATATAGCGTAATCGCTCTTGTATTAAATGTCGCTACACTAAGTCGAAACGTTTTCGGCTTACATTCTTTAACAGCAAAGGCTATCCCAGCTTGAAAAAACATTTTCCCCAGCCCTTTCCCTGTTAACGCCGGCTTCATGCCAAGTCCGATATCCATTACATCTTCTCCACCATATAAATGAGCATCTCTTCCACCTGGAACTTGTGCATTTTTTCCAAAACAAAAATAGCCGATGAACTCTCCTTTATCGTCACAACAGCCGTAATACGTCCCATCTAATAATTCTTCTATTACTTCTTCCTCGCCTGAAAAACTATATGAATTATAAGGTTCTTCGTACGTCCACGTATTTATCTCATTTGCTTCTTCTACTGTTAACTTATGTATATCCACCTTTCTCTTTCCCCTATTATATTTCTACTAACAATATTCGATATTCATCTTATAATTCATCTTTCTCAATATATTTCTTACATTTATCGCCTTATTTTTATGGAAGATTTTTCTTATTATGTTACGATTAAACAGAATCATTTGAAATAAGGTGGTGACAATTTGAATTACTTTTCTTATCTCTCCTTAGAAGAACGTCAAAATTTTTTCTATAAAGAACCTCTTAGTTTTTCAAAAAGTATAGGGAAAGAGCAATTAGCGTACGCATTAGGTGCTACACTGTATACTCCTGGTACGAAAGAAACGATCGCAGAAGATATAATTAGAAAAAAACATGTGGAAGCTACCTCAATTATTCTTTGCCTAGAAGACTCTATCAGCGATAAGGAAGTAAAGTTTGCAGAGCAAAACATCGTTTTTCAAATACAGCAAATCGCCAACTTGGTCAGTGCTAACATACTAAATCAAGCAGACATCCCACTTCTTTTTATTAGAGTTCGACAGCCAAGTCAAATGAAGACAATTGTTACTGAATTAGGTAGTGCGGTTCAGTGCTTATGTGGTTTTGTCTTTCCAAAATTCACACCCGTTAATGGAAAGACTTATATCGATCAGCTTGCCTATATAAACAAGCTATATTCATTATCCCTTTATGGAATGCCGATTTTAGAATCACCAGAAATTATGTATAAAGAAACACGTGTAGAATCATTATTACAAATAAAAGATCTACTAGATTCCTATCGTGATTACATCTTAAATGTACGTATTGGTGCTACTGATTTTTCAAGTATATTTGGTATTCGGCGCAATAAATACACCCCTATCTATCATGTTACTGTTGTTCGTGATTGTATTTCCGACATTATTAATATTTTCTCCAGAGCGACAAATGGATATGTTATTTCAGGATGTGTATGGGAATATTTTTCTAATGATTACGAAGAAGGGCTCATTCAAGAGGTATCGCTTGACCATGCAAATGGATTAATCGGAAAGACAGTCATTCACCCATCTCATATTAAAGTTGTACAAGCAATGCACATTGTTACAATGGAAGATTATTTAGACGCAAGGTCAATTTTACAACATGCAGATACGTATAACGGAGTGTTAAAAAGCAGTTTTGCTAACAAAATGAATGAAGTAAAGCCTCATTATAACTGGGCTCGCAAAATCATTTTAAAATCTAATATTTACGGGGTGCTACATGAAAACAAACAATTCACCGATCTCCTTATTACAAACGCAAAACAACACGTATAACGTTTTGAATAATATAAAGGTTCATGTAGAAGTACGTGATAATCCATATAATTTAGAATTAGATAATCTTTTTCAAATGGCAGCGAGGATAAATAAGAAGCGGAGTTTTTTATTTGTGAGTACAATACTTGGAAAGCATCTTCCTATTAAACCTGCAGTCTCTTTAACAAGTGGGCTCGCTCTCGCTGCAAGATATATGGAAATACTACATAATACTTCTCATCCATTTCAAAAAGAAATTTTTAATCTTATTTCATTAGAAGTTGATGAAATCCCAGAAGAAGTATTTCGTTATCAATATCCCTTGCAAGAAGAAGTATTATTTATCGGATTTGCTGAAACAGCAACAGCACTTGGTCATTCTATGTTTCAATGCTTTCAAAATGCAAATTATGTACATACAACTAGGGAATCGATACCCAATCTCGAATCTGTCATTACATTTGAGGAAGAACATTCACATGCAACATCACACCGTTGTTATGTCGATAAAAGCTTTTTTCAAAACAACAATCCGATCGTTCTCGTAGATGATGAGATGACAACCGGGAAAACCGCACTAAATATTATCAGGTCCATTCAACAGCAATTTCCACGAGAAGAGTATACCATTGCTTCTTTATTAGACTGGCGTTCTAATACTAATAGAACACAATTTAAACAACTAGAAGAAGAACTTCAAATTAAGATTCATGTTATTTCTTTATTAGAAGGTAGCATTCACGCAGCTGGCCAACCATTAAATATTACAAAAACAGATATTCACATTGAAGAAACAAAACCTTATTTCAAAAAACATACCATTACTTGTCCAGCATTGTCCTATACATCAAATTATATAAAATATACTGGGCGCTTTGGCATTTCATCATATGAACAAAAGCACATTCATTCTTTTACTCAAGAAGCAGGAAAAATGTTACAAAGAAAAAGAATTGGAAAACGTACACTCTGCCTCGGAACGGGTGAATTTATATATATTCCAATGAAAATTGCTGCTGAAATGGGGGGAAATATTTTATATCAATCTACAACACGAAGCCCTATCCACCCTGTTTCAAATGATGTGAACTACGCCATTCATAATCATTTCTCATATCCAAGTCCCGAAGATTCTACTATTACAAATTACTTTTATAATATTTCACCTCATGATTACGATGAAGTATTTGTTTTTATGGAACGTGATTTAGGAGAAGAATCCTTATCTCCTCTTCTACAGCAGTTACAAACAGTTATTCCCTTTATTCATATCGTCTCATTTTCAAATAGCATAGAAAAGGAAGGTTGATAATTATGGTAAAAGTAAATTCCCATATTAGTAGTTACGATCCAAATGATGCTATTTTTCTATTAAAAGATATTAGTGATTTAATGAAAGAAAGTTCCACAGAAACTAGAGAACAAGCCATTCAAGCTGGCACACATTATTCTGAAATGTTACCCGTAGAATATAAACCATCTAAAGCGTATATGGATTTATTCTTTTCTTCCCTGCAACAATACAAGCAAAAACTAGCAATTGCAGTTGGAGTTGTCGCCGAACAAATTATACAGACTAAAGGAACGAATCTTGTCCTCGTCTCATTAGCTCGTGCTGGTACACCTATCGGTATTCTTATAAAACGCTACATACGCTATCACTATAACCTTAATGTACCTCACTATTGTATTTCTATTATTCGTGGACGCGGTATCGATGAAAATGCACTTCACTATATTTTAGAACATCATCCTAAAGAAACAATTCAATTCATTGATGGGTGGACTGGAAAGGGTGCAATAAAAAAAGAATTGGAACATGCAGTACATACATTTAACGAGAGAAATAATACACACCTTTCTCATTGTATGGCTGTACTTGCTGATCCCGGTTACTGTACTTCAATTTACGGTACACGCGAAGATTTTCTTATCCCTAGTGCTTGCTTAAATGCAACCGTCTCTGGACTAATTAGCCGCACTGTACTAAATGACACCTATATTCGTCCAAATGATTTTCATGGTGTTAAATATTATAAAGAGCTAGAACAAGACGATTTATCAAATTTCTTTATCGATGAAGTAACAGCTTTATTCCCGTCTGTTCATTCTCATGTAGATGATCAATTACGTTATATCACTTCAACATACACCGATCCATCTTGGCAAGGATTAAAAAATATACAGTCTATCCAAGATCACTTTGGAATTGACGATATTAACCTAATTAAGCCAGGAGTCGGTGAAACAACTCGCGTACTACTCCGGAGAATACCGTGGAAAATTTTAATACGTAAGCAAAACAATCCCGATTTAAAACATATTTTACTTCTTTCTAAAGAAAAGAATGTCCCTATTGAAATATATGAGAATATGGCTTATTCATGTTGCGGGCTCATTAAGCCTCTTAGGAGGAAAACGATATGATTTTCGCCAGTGATCTTGATCAAACGCTTATTTATTCCCGCAAATCATTTCGTGCTCATATAGAAGATGAATCAATTCAGCTCATTGAAACTTTAGACGGAAAAGAAATTTCTTTCATATCACATAAAACCATTTCACTACTAAAAAAATTGCAACTGCACTCATACTTCATCCCAGTTACAACAAGAACAATTGAACAGTTTCAGCGTATTGCTTTATTCCAAAATGAAATCATTTCTGAATATGCCATTACAAGTAACGGCGGTAATATCCTTCATAATGGCAAGCAAGATATTACTTGGAATAAAGAAATAAAAAAAAGACTTTCAGTAGAATGTATAGAAAGAAACGATATACTAAAGGAATTTGAACAAATAGCTCATAAAGATTGGATTATATCCCAAAAAACTGCTGATGATTTATTCCACTATTGCATCATTAAACGGGAGAACATTCCTTATGATGAATTATCATCCTTCACTTCCTGGTTAGACAAACAGGGCTGGAATCATTCACTTCAAGGTAGGAAACTATACTTTGTACCAAAACCAATTAACAAATGGGACGCCGTGCAATATATAAAAGAAATACTACAAATAGATACTATTATTACAGCTGGGGATTCTTTACTTGATTTATGCATGCTTGAAAAGGCGAACCATGCCTTCGCACCACTTCATGGTGAATTAGGGGCAACATATAATCATTTACAACCCCATATTGTAAAAACAGATGCAATCGGCATATATGCCGCAGAAGAAATCGTAAGTAAATCACTTCAAATTATTCATAGTTCATTACCTACCTCATAATTAAAATATGCACAATTGCATACGCACACCTATGAAACAGATGGTACAATTTATTTGAATCGCTGTTGCTACACTTCTTGATCAAAGAAAAGGCGTTAAAACGGATATTAGCGCCTTATCAAACTCAAGCAATTGGCACATTTTGTCATCTTGAAAGACACTCGAAAGAGTGTCTTTTTTTCTATACCTTACAAGGACTTACTCATTTCAAAGCATAAATACATAAAATAATGTAACTCTTTACATGCATGAATTCTTTTCTCAAAGTTTTGAAGTAAACTCAAAATAAAAAAGCACTCTTGGCTAGAGTGCTTTTTACTTTCAAATCAGGAGGTTACATTTATGGATAGTACTCTCGTATTTAATTTCGGCATTGGTATTATCATTATTTTATTCGTCTTCTTTGTTCTTTGTATGAGCGGGGTATAGAAAGACGATTTGAGGCGTCTTTTTATACATACATATGTATTACTTGACTTTCGCAAAAGAAGTAACAATAATGGTTACAAATAAAACATTCACATATCCACAAATAGGAGGAAGAACAATGAAACATGTAATCGTTTATGCACACCCAAATACAGAAAGCTTCAACCATGCGATTTTAGAAACGGTAAAAAGTGAATTAGAAGAAAAAGGTCATGAAGTACGCGTTCGCGATCTATACGAATTAAACTTCAACCCAGTATTAGGCGCTTCCGATTTCATCTCATTTTCTCAAGGAAACACACCAGAAGATATTAAAGAAGAGCAAGAGCATATCTCTTGGGCTGATAGCATTACATTCATTTATCCAGTTTGGTGGGCGGGACTTCCTGCTATTTTAAAAGGATACGTTGACCGTGTATTTAGCCACGGATTTGCTTATGCTTACGGTGAAAATGGTATCGAGAAGTTATTAAGCGGTAAAAAAGGCTTATTATTATCTACAATGGGAAATACGAAAGAGGCATATACAGCGGGTGGTATGTTTGATGCAATGAAGAAAACAGCTGATGTTGGTATTTTTGAATTTACAGGAATTGAAACAATTGAGCATACATTCTATACGAGTGTTCCTTCTGTGGATGATAGTGTGCGTAAACAATATCTTGAAGAAGTTAAAGATGTTGTGAATCGTGCATTCTAAAAAAACTCCGGTTGTTAAAACCGGAGTTTTTTATTTCATCATTAATTTCGGAATATATCTTTGAAGAATGCTTTCTAATTCATTCATATCTTCCTGTCTAATAAGTAAATTCACATTGTCATTCATTTTCTCTCGCCCGCGATATAAAAATATATTTTCTTTTGGATTTTCCCATGTTGATGTTTTATAGCCTTTTAATTCTTCGTATGAATAAAAGTTTAATCCGTCTACTACACCTTTTTCATATATTTGTACACTTTTAATAAGATGGATGGCTATTAAAGTCATAAAACAACTTGCTACAGCATGAATACCTAGCTGAATGAGAAACTGTTCAACTGTATGAATATCGCCACTTACGTACCGAGCATATATATACATACATTGTCCAATGAAATATGCTGGTCCAAGTAATACAATCCAACGTCTTTTTACCCGAGGATACATTGCAATGCGTTTTCCTGCGCTTTTTTTCATTTCATTTATTTTATATATCTTCCATAGAACAAAAAACAAAACACATAATGTAAAAACAAACATAATACATGACATCCAGTACACTCTTATTCTCTCCCCCTTACATCATTACATTTAAATTTTACATTTTATATAACCACAGCGAATATGCAATTATGCATAAAAAAAACAGGTAACCTATTCCGGTTACCTGTGTTCCATTACATCTTCTCAATCCACTCCGTCAAGTTATGCACAACTTGCGTCGGTTGTACTTCATATTCTGTTAACTTCTCCACAGTTGTTACTCCAGTGTGGACAAGAAGCGTATGCATGCCAGCATTTATTCCTGCTAAAATGTCTGTATCGTAGTTATCCCCAACCATTAGTGCTTCATTCTTTTCTATGCCAAGTACTTTCAAAGCTTGTTCCATAATGATTGATTCTGGTTTTCCGATAAAGATTGGATCCACACCTGTTGATACTGCTACAACTGATGTTAATGAACCGTTACCTGGTAATAATCCGCGCTCAGTCGGAATGGCAATGTCTCCATTTGTAGAAATAAACGTTGCGCCGTTACGCACAGCAAGACAAGCTTTTGCTAATTTTTCATATGTGATGTCACGATCTAAACCAACAACAACGAAATCAGGATTTTCATCCACAAGTTCAAATCCTTTTTCCACAAGCGCATCATGTAAGCCTTCTTCACCAATCATATATACAGTTGCGTCTTGTTTACGTTCGTAAATGAAGTTTGCTGTTGCCATACTCGTTGTGAATACTTGCTCTGCTTTTGCTGGAATATCGAAACGAACAAGTTTTTCTGCCACTTGTTCTGGTTTACGAGTTGAGTTATTCGTAACGAATAAATATGGAATACCGCGCTCTCCTAACGCTTTTACGAAGTCGCTCGCTTCTTCAATTTGTTCTTCCCCGCGATACATTGTACCGTCTAAGTCAATTAAGTAACCTTTATACATCGATTATGTCTCTCCTTCTATGCTAACGTTCTCACCTTATCATACTACTCTTATATTACCCGCTTTTCCAAAAGAAAAAAACGCTTTACCTTAAAGCGCCCCATAACGTTCATTTTTTCTCTTTTATTTGGTAAGAACAACTACAATCGCCCTCGCACATGTTTGCTAGCGTTTTCACATCTGCGTTCGCAAATAAACGCTTATACATCTCTTTTTCATCTTCACACACTTGCGGGAATCTCTCAGCGATTTCCTTTAACGGACAGTTTTGTTTTTCAATTACGAAAGAGTTCTCTCCGTCTCTCTTAATTTGAACCATATAACCATTTTTCTCTTGCATAGCTGCTATCTCTTGCACTTTATATGCTAAATTCTTTTGATTACTTACGCGCTTTTGTAACTGTTCTTCCATACGCTTCGTTCTTTCTTTTAAAACGTAACGAAGTATTTTTTCATCGCCCATTCGCGCTAAATCTTCTAGCATATCAATCGCAAATTGCTTATACTCCTTCGGGAATGTATCTTCTCCCTTTTCGCTTAATCCATACAAATAAGTTGGTCTTCCGACATGTTGCCTTACCATCTTGGAATAGATGAAACCATCTTTCTCAAGATTACTTAAATGTCTTCGAATCGCCATTTCTGTAATCTCTAAAACGTCAGCTAGTTCCGCTACCGTGTGCTCTCCCTTTACTTTCAACAACTGCACAATTTCATCTTTCGTCGTACGTGCTTCCCCCATGATTCACCCTTCTCCCTCACATACAATATAAGACCCCCAAAAGGCATTCTCTGGGGATCTTATAAGCATAATTATTCTGGTACAAATGCAGATACAGGCCCTAATTCCTTCTCTAAATAACTGCGAATATTTGCTGGGTATTTTTCTACCACTGCAATATGTTTTTGAATCGTCTTATATAATTCATCATGATTCATTTGAATATAATCTTGCGTAAGCATTTTTCGAAGAAGGATAATTTCTTTCATCCCTTGTCCATCCTCTGCACTTATCACTCGCTCGTCCATTAAAATATCAATAATATCTTCATAGCTTCCTGGATCGCGCATAATAAATCCATCAATCATCGCATTTCCTACATCTAATACAGAATCAATAATAAGATGCGCTATGCGTTCTAATGCGTAAAATTCAAACTCGGTTTCATATATCTTTTTCTCTTGAAATGTACTTGTTGCTCGTTCTAAACATACTAGCATTTGTTCTATTTTCTTTCTGTCTACAAAATACATGAATGTCACCTACCTGGAAATTAAAGCATTTACATTTTAATTGTAACGCTTTCTTCTGAAAAAATCGACAATTTTTCGAATTCACCTTTTCCCCGTTATTTGTTATAGTTATATTTGTATGATTTTTGAAATTGGAGGAATGGAATCTTGGAACGTGAACTCGCACTAGAAATTGTCCGTGTAACAGAAGCAGCAGCATTAGCATCCGCACAGTGGATGGGCCGCGGAAAGAAAAACGAAGCAGATGATGCAGCAACTACAGCAATGCGTGATATGTTCGATTCAGTAAACATGGCAGGTACAGTTGTAATTGGTGAAGGAGAACTTGATGAAGCACCGATGTTATATATTGGTGAAGAACTAGGAACAGGTAACGGTCCAGAAGTAGATATCGCCGTTGACCCATTAGAAGGTACAAACATCGTTGCAAAAGGTCTTGCAAATGCAATGGCAGTTATCGCAATCGCAGATAAAGGAAACCTTCTTCATGCTCCTGATATGTACATGGAAAAAATCGCGGTTGGTCCAAAAGCAGCTGGTAAAATTAGCTTAGATGATCCAATTGAAAAAACAATTGAAATTGTAGCGGAAGCTAACAATAAAAAGATTCGCGATCTAACAGTTATCGTTCAAGAACGTGAACGTCATCAAGATATTATTGATCGTGTTCGTGCAAAAGGTGCACGCGTAAAATTATTTGGTGACGGTGATGTTGGTGCGTCAATCGCAACAGCACTACCTGGAACTGGTATTGATTTATTCGTAGGTATTGGCGGAGCTCCAGAAGGCGTTATTTCTGCAGCAGCATTAAAATGCCTTGAAGGTGAAATGCAAGCTCGCTTAGTTCCAATGAACGAAGAAGAAGAAGCTCGTTGTCGTGAAATGGGATTAGAAGATCCTCGTCAACTTCTTATGTTAGACGATTTAGTATCTGGTGATGATGCAATCTTCTCAGCAACTGGTGTATCTGCTGGTGAGTTATTAGACGGCGTGAAATTCCTAGGCGGAGATTTAGCTGAAACATACTCTATCGTAATGCGTTACAAAACAAGAACAGTACGATTCATTAAAACGCATCATCATTTAGATCATAAGCCACACTTAAACTTAGATATTTAATAAAAGGAGCCATGTGTATGGAAGAACGTTTCTTTCTGTACGACGACACTGTCGCTACAAAAACTCGTTTCGTAAGCTTTATGGGAGAAAATGAGCGTCATGATTTAGCGCTACTATACTCCGATCGTCATTACGGTAAAACAATTGTCCTTGATATGCAGCGTAATAAATTTGCAATCATCGGCGCTGACGATTTAAACGAACCAGGCTACTTAGAGCATGCATTTTCTATGACTGAAGAAATTGCAGAAGAACTACGCTCATTTTTATTTGAACTTATATAATTTATCTCAAACACCAGCTATTTTAGCTGGTGTTTTTTCGTTTTGAGTATTTTGAATTTTCAAACTCTTGTGTTATAATGAAGAATAAATCTATTTGGATAGAAAGGACGTTATCTACGTATGCCAACATTTACTTTGTAATGGACCAGCAATTGGATAGCATTACTCTCAAAAAAGCACCACGCTTTTTCAAGGGAGTAGTCTGCCCATTCCCATTACAAAGGAACGTATTGCATCTGTAGTATGATGTTTACGGAGGTTCCTAAGGGAACCTCCTTTTATTTTTGTCTTTTCCTCATGTCTTCATACTACAAGACATCCAAATAGCTGTATTACGTTTCTTTGCCACTACTATAAGAGGTGAAGAAAAATGCAGAAAGTACAACTTTCTTGGAGTTTATATGAAAATCAGCAAAACACAATCGAAAAATATTGTAAAAATTGCAGACGCACTACCCTATTTACTGACACGAATATTCGTAGGCATAACGCCAACGGAAAAAACATATACCGCTTTGCTATTTATAAATGCCCGAAAGATCATACGTGGAACCAAAAACTTCGTATTTATAAAGCATTTACTGATCATGTTGAAACGGTCGACATGACCCAGCAAGATCAAATAGAAACAACTACTACCATTTCCATTACACAACATAAAGAAAACGGCATAGCCGAAATCACGATCGTACTAGATATCGTTTTCGGTTCACACCGAATCGATAAAGCCTTATCCACATATATTTCCGACTGGAGCCGTACACGCATTGTGGATAAAATTTAAAATGGGGATATTCAATTGAATGGACAACAAATGAAACCAAACGCAATACTTTCTGAAGGCGATTCTATTTCAATTTGTTTGTGAGCAAGTAAAAAAATCCTCTTACAATTGTAAGAGGATTTTTTTACTTCTTCACTTTTCGTAATACGAAGTGTGCACAACCGAAGTTACAGTACTCGTATAAATACTCCGTTAACGTACTAATTTTCGTATCATATGTCGCACGCTGGTTACTATCATCAAAGAATCCGCGCAATCTAAGTTGCTCATAACCCCAGTCCCCAACGATGTAATCATATTTATTTAAAATTTCTGCATAGCGCTCTTTAAATGCTTCTTCACTAAAACCGTCACGAAAGTTTTTAATTACTTCGTACTGAACATTATTAATGCTCACCGTAGCATGAATCTCTTGCTTTTGCTCCATCATTAACTTCCTCTCTAAGCATTCTTCTTTTTATCGTATCACAAAGCATACCAACCAACAATTTCAAATACAAAAAATTGAAAATTAGTGCATGCTATGGAGAAGGAGGTGATACATCGTGAAAAAACAAATTATACTTTCTCTCCTCACTCTTTCCTTATTTGCGGGCTGTCAATCAACGAATAAAGCCGAAATGGAACGTGAAGAAGGAAGTCGTGTTCTTGTTTCCAATAAAAACGACATGTATCATACGGAAAATACAAATACACGATTAACGAGAGTCGGCTATTCATCTAAACAAAAACATGAAGTATCTAACAAACAAGTAGGAGCCATTAACCGTGAGAAAGTCGCTGAAATGATTACAAGTATGACAGTCAAACTTCCTGACGTTACAAACGCTGCTACGCTCGTTACCGATGATGAAGTATTTGTTGTTTACCGTGCAAACACAACGGATCCAAAACTCGTAGCGGATCAAGTATATAAAGCTGCTTTATCCATCGTCCCTCGCTATTATAAAGCATATGTATCAACAGACCCAAAGTTGATTTCTCAAATTCAAGGGCTTCAATCTGGGGCATTAAATGATACAGAATATACGCAAAGCCTCGATATGTTAAAACGTGAAATGAGTAAAAATCCTCATTTGAACAATACAGAGAATCAGACTTTGAATGATATGATAAAAAAATAAAGAAGGTGGAGAAAACCTCCACCTTCTTTATTTTTTACTATTTCTTACGATTCGCATAAACCTCCATCGCATCACACATAAACTGCGCTAACCCTTCGCCAAACTTATCGATATTTTTCGTGAATCGCTCATCAGCGACGTACATTTGGCCAAGTCCTTTAAAAGCATCTAATGAATATTCACCGAAGTTTTGCAAGTAATCGTACCATACTCCAATTGCTTCTTGTGCCTCTTTAGAATCTGGTGCACCGTGTCTAAGCGCCGCTAAATTTCTGTAAATCGTATTAAACTCTTCTTGATTATCCTTTGACATACCTTTCGCATATTCATTCGCTTTATCTACAGCTACATCTCCCCATCTTTCACGCGCTTCTTCTTCGTACGGATTATGGCTAAAATCGAATCCTTCAAATTTCTCTTTATTCGTCATTTCAATCTCTCCTTTTGTATGCTGAATTGTTTTATCAATCGTCGCAATCACTTTATCTAACCTAGCACGCTTTTCAAGAAGCATCTTCTTATGAAGCTGTAGTGCTTCTTCGCGGTCAAATGACGGACTCATGATAATTTCTTTAATTTTCTTCAAAGGGAAGCCTAGTTCTTTAAAAAATAAAATTTGCTGCAATGTCTCTAAATTTTCATTGGAATACAGACGATATCCAGACTCTGTCGTCTCATCTGGGGTTAACAACCCAATTTCATCGTAATGATGCAGTGTGCGCACACTAATTCCAACTAAATTAGCTACCTCTTTTACCTTCATTGTCATGTGTATCTCCCCCTTAGTACATACGATAAAGTATGACGCAACGTTAGAGTCAATAAGTAAATTCATTTTCTTTATAAAATATTTCATGCATAATAGATATGTACATATATTAGAAAGCGGTGAAAATATGGTTTCAAATACTGTAATTGCCAGCATCACTTTTCAACTCATTGTCTCGATTCTGGTCCCAATTATTGTACTCGTTTATTTCCGTAAAAAATATAATATTAATTGGAAAGTGGTCGGCGTTGGTGTTCTTATCTTTATCGGATTTACCCAAATTCTTGAAACACCATTCCACCTATTTATGCGCGGTAATCCAGCAATCGCTCCAATTTTAGAAAATCCATTTGTCTTCGCACTTTATGGCGGACTCACTGCTGGTATTTTTGAAGAATTAGGGCGCTTCGTTGCCTTCTTCTTCCTACTAAAAAAATATCAAGAATATAAAGATGGCTTCGCTTACGGAATTGGTCACGGCGGGATAGAATCCATTTTAGTTGGCGGATTCTCTGCATTTCAAGCACTTATATTTGCGAACTCAATTAACAACGGTAGCTTCGCTCAAATGGTCGAAAAAATGCCAGAACTAAGCCGCCTACAGGACATGTTAATCCAGCAACCTGCCTACTTATACTTCCTTGGTAGCTTAGAAAGAATTATGGCACTCGTGCTACAAATCGCCTTTACAATGCTTGTTTTATACGCAGTAAAACAGAAGAAGTATATCTTCCTTGTGTACGCTATACTATTCCACGCACTTGTAGACTTCTTCGCGGCACTTTACCAAACGAAAACAATCAACATCTTTGTTGCAGAAGGAATTACCCTTCTCTTCACAATTGGTGCTGTTATTCTTATTCGAAAAATGAAAGAGAAATTAATGAGTGTGCCGGAATAAAAAATAACCCACCAATTGGTGGGTTATTTTTTATAAGGATTATCATAGTGATGATAACTTTTACCTGCTTGCAACTCCCTCTTTGTTTCTGCATCTATAACAATGTACTTATGTAACTCTTCTACTTCATTTTGAGAAAAGGAAGCGAAAAAATAAACTTGGCGATCAGGGTGAATAAAAGACTCTTGAAGCACTACTTCACTCCGACAACCCGCGGCTGTTTTTTGTAAAAAAGAAAATTCTTCGTCAGGCACTTCTTTAAATAAAACCTTTTTCCGAACACTATACGCTGCATTGTTGTATTCTTTATAGATTTTCTTATCTAATTGTTTATAAAAAACATCCTCACTAACAAATGGCTTATTTCGATTGCTCGGATAATCTAACTTTTGATTTGATTGTGCATATGTTGTGGACATTTGCGTAAGAAAACAAATCATGAATACGAGACATATCATTTTTTTCATACTGGCACCTCAATTTTCATTATCTACATTACTTTTCCACATATATAAATCAATATGCCGTTTCCAATAAAAAGGAATTTTTTTCGCATTTGTCGAAGTATATAGCGTCAACTTGAAAGATGGGGATGAATTATGAAGAAAATTATTGTAATAAGACATTGTTCAGCAACTGGTCAAGAACGTGATGCCGAATTAACGACCGATGGAAAAAACCAAGCAAACACCCTTGCTACATTCCTCTTAGAAAACCAACTACAAATAGATCATATTATTTCAAGCCCATTTGTGCGAGCTATCGATTCTATTCGGCCCTATGCAATCCAAGCTAACTTGTCTATTCAAAAAGATGAGCGACTAGCTGAACGCATATTAAGCAACGCTCCAATGGACAATTGGATGCAAAAATTAGAATCTACTTTTACAAATATAGATATTGCCTTTTCAGGCGGAGAGTCAACACAACAAGCAATGGACCGTGCTATATCGCTTATCGAAGACTTTTTAAAATTAAACCATACTACAACATTACTCGTTACACATGGAAACTTGCTTACACTCATTTTAAAGCACTTTGATCATACGATTGGCTTTCATGAATGGAAAGCTTTAACGAATCCTGATATGTACGAAATTACAATCGATGAACAATGTATCCTAAAACGACTATGGAAAGCACCGTCCAAGTAATATCTCTTTCCAACACATTCAGTTGACGCCACGAGAAGAAACTGTACTAACAATAGAAAGGGGTATCACTCCATATGTACGAAGATGTACTTGCTTTACTACATAAAACAAATGCTTCTTATGAAAAATTCGAACACGAACCGGTACTCGATTATGAAACAGATCGTATCGTACGTGAAAGGCTTGGCTTACAAGGTACTCCAAGTAAAAGCTTATTTTTAAAATCAAAATCCGGAAATTATTACGTGTTTTTTACGTTAGAAGGAACTCGGCTCAACCGAGGAGAGATGAAAGAAATAACGGGAGAAAGCTTATCTCTCTGTTCACCTAATGAGCTAAGAGAAGAGACTGGTTGTACGCCAGGATGTGTAGCTCCTTTCGGTTATTCACAACATGTAACGATTATTGTGGACTGCGCTATTTATACGTACGATAAAATTTTAATTACACCTGGTGTACCTGAATTTACAATTGAATTATCCACAGAAGAATTAAAAAAGATTTTATTAACATGTTCAAATACCGTTTTAGAGTATAAATAAAAAGAGAGCTAATCGTTAGCTCCCTTTTTTCATTATTTTGCTTCTGCTGTTTTTTCTTTTGCAGAACGAACTTGCTCGTCCGCATGATAAGAAGAACGCACAAGTGGGCCAGCTTCACAGTGACTAAAGCCTTTGCTAAGTGCAATTTCTTTAAGCTCTGCAAATTCTGCTGGTGGGTAATATTTAAGAACTGGTAAATGCTTCTTAGATGGTTGTAGGTATTGTCCAAGAGTTAAAATATCCACATTGTTTGCACGTAAGTCATCCATTGCTTCAATTAAATCTTCTCTCGTTTCACCTAAGCCCACCATAATGCTCGATTTAGTTGGAATATCAGGCTGCATTTCTTTCGCTCGACGTAAAAACTCTAATGAACGGTCATATTTTGCTCTAGCGCGAACTCGGTCAGATAATCGACGTACTGTTTCAATGTTATGGTTTAAAATATCTGGTTTTGCATCCATTAACATTTTTAAGTTTTCTTCTACTCCACCCATATCAGATGGTAATACTTCAATTGACGTAAATGGATTTTTACGACGAACAGCGCGTACTGTTTCAGCAAAAACAGCTGCTCCCCCGTCTTTTAAATCATCACGTGCAACCGCTGTTATAACAACGTGCTTTAAGCCCATTTGTACTACAGAATCTGCTACGCGTTCTGGCTCTTGTAAATCAAGCTCAGTTGGTAAGCCTGTTTTAACCGCACAGAAACGACAAGCACGTGTACATACTGCACCTAAAATCATGAATGTTGCTGTTTTTCTTACAGCCCAGCATTCATGAATATTCGGACATTTTGCTTCTTCACAAACTGTATGAAGATTTTTAGAACGCATCATTTTCTTTAAGCCTGTATAGTTTTCATTCGTGTTTAACTTAATTTTCAACCATTCGGGCTTGCGCTTATATTCTGTTTGTTTTGTCATGGTTATCAACTCCGCACAATATGAAATAGTTTACCGTGTTCGCTTCTTTCAATGTAACATATCTATTCTAACGTATGAAAGCGATTTGCTCAAATGAAGATTCTAAGATTTTTTCCAATCGTTCCCTATAATGAAATACTCCGTATATCCCACACTAAAAAGAGTGATGATGTGAAAGGAGTCTATTTCATGCTTCGAAAAATTTCTCTTTTGCTTTCAATTTGCTTTCTTCTCCACCAAAACATCGCTTACGGTGAAGATAATCAGCAAAGCATATATGAAAAGCGCATGGCACTATATAAAGAAACCGAGCAATCTTCAGGCATTCCATGGTATTACTTAGCTGCAATGGATCAATATGAAAGAAATATACGGAGCGTAAGAAAAGATATTCCGAAAAAACCAGATGCCATCATTTCCCTTTATTTCAAACCAGAAATATGGGCTGGACCTGTTAATGGTAACGACACTCTCCCCCATACAATTGCTCTATTTGGCGGATTGGGTTTAGATGGTGACAAGGATGGATTTGCAAATGCAAATAACGACCGTGATCTTTTGCATACAGCAGCAACAATTTTAAAGAAACAAGGAACGTCAGAAGAACGTATTAAAATCATGCTCTGGGAATATTATAGACGTGCAAAAACAGTTGATTTAATTACTGAATACGCCCAAATTTATAAACATTATGGACGTATTAATTTAGAAGGAAATGCTTTTCCTCTCCCTATTCGAAGTGACCATAGCTACCGAAGTACTTTCGGCGCTGGAAGAAGTTTTGGAGGAAGAAGAGTTCATGAAGGAACCGATATTTTTGCAGGCTATGGCGTACCAGTAAGATCCACTTGCTATGGCATTATTGAAACAAAAGGCTGGAACCGTCTTGGCGGATGGCGCATCGGTATTCGCGACCTTCATAACAACTATCATTATTACGCTCACTTAGGAGGATTCTCAAAAGAAATACAGCTTGGACAAATTGTCGAGCCCGGAAAAGTAATCGGATTTGTTGGTAGCACCGGTTACGGACCTCCCGGCACAGCTGGAAAATTCCCGCCCCACCTACATTTCGGTATCTATAAAGACAATGGTTATACAGAATGGGCTTTCGATCCATACATGCATTTAAGCCTTTGGGAGCGAAAAGAACGAGCGAATACAAAACGATAACCGTAGCACATTGCTACGGTTATTCTTTTCTAACTATCCGTTTTCTTCTTATCCGGTACAACAACACTTCCGCTTCCATAATAAGTAGGCACTTCTCCTTGAACGATACGCGTTGCAATCGGGACATCTTGTTTCACCTTTATTTCTTTCGTATGAAATGGAATAATCACCTGCAATGTTACTTCCATCTCCATAACAATTTGAATCGCTGTCGTATTAATCCCATGCGGTTCAATTTTTTGTTTAATATCCGTATTTACATGACCAATCGTCGTGAAATCAATCGGAATATCAGGTCCTATATTTCCAAGAAGCGCATTATTTGTTACACGACCAAAAGGAACTGCCATCGTTGCCCCATTTTTTTCAGAAATACCAATTCCCTTCAAATTCCCTTGTTCTACTTGCTGTAAATATTTTTCTATGTATGTGGTCGTTGACGTTACGATTTCATTTACTTGCTTCGTATTTAAATTAATTGTGGATACTTTCCCGTTTTTATCATTTTGTACTTTCATTAATGAATCGACATCGAATCCTTCATTGATTCTATCTTTTAGCGCCTTCATCATAACCGCTGTCGCCATTTTATGCGTCTCTACTTCTCCATATTTCATTAATGTCGGCTGAATGCTGCTATTCACAATCCATAATCCTTGCACGAGTAATATGATAAAAAGAATAAACGACATAAGCAGTATGTGCCGAAAGGAAATAGGTCCCCTTCGAAACCGCGAATTTTTCGAACGAAATATACTCATAAAAAACCCTCCTTCTTATATCATTTCTATGCAAGAAGGAGGGACGATATATGCTTATCTCATTTTTAATAATGCTTCTTTTCCGATTGTACCAGCCGTAATACCTAAAGCTTCTGCTTCAATCGTTACTGATTCTAGCGGTGCTTCAAGAAGTTGTTCAATCGTTCTTACACCAACCGCGCGGCCAGCAATAATACCTCGATCCCCTAACTTCTCATTTAAAAGACCTACATCTAATGCACCGCACATAATATATCCTTTATCGCTCATTACAGCTAGCAAATTTGTCTTTGGAAGTTTGACGCTAACCGCAATAAACGTATAATTATCGATTATAATTGGCTCCACATTAACCATAGTTCACACTCCTCTCTTTCTTATCTGTATGACAAGAGAAAAATGAGTGTTACAAGTTAACTAGCCTATAGTTTGACGGAAGATGTATGAGTTATTAACATGTCTGTTAACACATCTCTAAGTAGTTCTGGCATATAATATTGTTTGTCAGAAAGTGTGGATAGCTCTGGGTATAAGTAGCCAAATGTAAACATATCAATCGTTCCTACCGTATATATACGTTCTAATTCCAGCGATTCCCCGTTAATTAATACATCTTCGAGTAAAATTTTATTCCCAGGAATCGTATCTGGAATGACTTCTACACCAGCGTAAATCATTTTCCCCATCACTTTCCCGCGGAATCCGAATCCTTTTACCTCAAGGTTCTCCATATTCGGGCGACGTGCTTTCAAAATCACTTCTCTTAACGTTTTCCCCGGCACTTTTAATAAGCATGGATTAATTGGATGTGGACAAATTCTGTGAATATCTCCACGCGTCACAACGCCTTCTTCTAATCCTTCAAGAAGTACACCAGCGTTCACCATGCCAATCTCTGCACTGCACCACGTTTTTAGCGCATTTGCTAACATGTGCGAAAATGCTGTCTCATGAAACCAATCAACCGGTAATGATTCCTTTAAATGAACGACAGGCTCTTCCATAATATGTTCACTTTCTTCCTGCAGCGCTTCAATTGTGGATAACGGTTTGCTATAAGCACCTAAACGTTCTGTCTTAATCGCTCTACCGTCTTTTTTCAATAACTTCTTCGTCTCTTTATCCACAGTAAGCTGAACGTGCCCAACGTAACGTCCCCACTTTTCACAACAACAAAGTAACGTATTATTCATAAGAACACCGCGCTCAAATAAATGATGCGTATGTGCCCCTAAAATAACATCTATATCATAATGCTCCGCCATATGCTCATCCATGCTTTTTCCAAGGTGAGAAAGGACAACCGTTATATGAGCCTCATCTCTCACTTCTTCTAAAATAGACTCTAAATGGATAAGCGGATCTTCAATATGCCAATTGAGCATATGATAAAACTCTGGATAAGCTACCGTTAACCCGATAAAGGCAATCGTAATCCCATCTGTCGTTGTATGTAATTTATAAGGCTTTGCCCACTCTGGACGTATCCCTTCTTTTTCAAATAAATTCGCGACAAGCACCTCAAATCCAGCATCACCATATAGACGATTCAAATGCTCCTTCGCTAACGTAATTCCTTCATTATTTCCGATCGTTACATAATCATATAAAGCCTCATTTAAAAGCTTCGTATTGCCAAGCCCATTCGTCGCTTCCGAAATACTATGAAAACGATCCACATGATCGCCGATATCTACAGTCAAAACGGTCTCTCCCGCTTCCTGTCTTCGCTTTTTCTCTCCTTGTACAAACCGAGAAATTTGCGGCCAATTTTCAAAATGACTATGTATATCGTTTGTATGATAAAGATGGATGATTGTTTCTTTATTTATATTCAGAGAAAAAACCTCCTCTCAGTTCCTTACTGCCATTTACGCTACCCGTATGCAATAATCCTGTAAATACTTTTCGTCTTTTCTTGCTATTTTACATTGTACTCGCATTGTGAGAAAAAGCAAAAGATTGCCCTTTTTATATGAGAAACTTTACTTTTGCCAGTGTGGGGATTAATTGATAAAGCGGGGGTTTGTCAGAAAGTTTGTTGAGTGGTTTTACGAGGATTTTGGTGGATTTTCTTGTGGATTTCTGTGTGGGTTTCCGTGTGGGTTTGTCAGTATCTTAGCCTCAACTACTTCCATTCGGCCGCTTTATGGATAGGTGCTCCTCTGCCATCTAAATATTGAGGGGTATATGCCCCACTCTGCCATGTCATAATTTGTTGATAAGTCGATATTCCTTGTCGAATCGTCGATATATTGAAATAATCGCCGATATATTCGGAGTTATGGTCGATAAATTTGAAAAATCGCTGATATATTTCAATGTATACTAGCTGGGGTATAACCATGAAAAATATACCTTGTAACACGACATATGTCGTGTTACAATCTCACCATAAGGTGGTGAACCATAAAATGGATAAAGAGATATTAAAAGGAAGTATTGATATTTTACTTCTCTCCATCATTAAACAGCACGATACGTACGGATATGAAATTATTCAAAAACTAAAAGAAAACAGCAATGATTTATACACAATGAGCCAAGGTACACTCTACCCAGCACTCAAACGTCTGGAACAAAAGGATTTAATCAATTCCTATTGGGGTGAATCTGAAACGGGTATGAAACGAAAATTTTATCGCATTACTACGAACGGAAAGAAAATTTTAGAAGAAAAACTAACAGCTTGGGATTCAGTTACAGCTCTTATTAAAACTTGTCAGAAAGGAGCTTTAAATTAATGCAGATTGAAGAATACATAAAGAGTATTGTTCAAAAAACAAACCTATCACAATCCGATAGAGAGGAACTATACTTGGAAATTTACGATCATCTCACAAGCTTAAAACAAGAATTTCTCGATCAAGGAAAATCTGAAGAAGAAGCTACTACATTAGCCATTCAAAATTTTGGAGAAGCCTCTACTTTAGGAGCTGAAATTGAAAAAGCGATGCAATCTTCTACGCAAAAATATGTACAGTGGATTGGCTGGGGATTGTTTTTACCGTATTCATTTGTTTTATTATTTAAACTATTGCTCGGGAGGTCAGCTTTTTACTTTGGTAATCTGACGTACTTCTTTGAAACAGGTGACTGGCATGCTATACACGGTGGGTTAATAAACTTAGTTCCTTTCAGAAGTACAATCAACTATTTAAGTGGATTCGATACTACCCATTTACTAGATCCTTATAATATAGAAATCGTACTTATGAATACATTAGGAAACGTCATCATATTCATCCCATTCGGATTCCTGCTACCTTTATTATTTAAACAAATAAACAACGTTAAAATGGCATCAAAAATTTTCATTAAGTTTATTTTATTAATTGAATCGTTACAACTCCTTACCTTTACTGGTGTTTTCGATATTGATGACATCATATTGAATATGCTAGGGGCTTTAATTGGGTATGGTTCTTTTGTTGGGATGAAGTATATTTGGGAACGTGTTAAGTCTGTGGATAAGGTGGATACGATTTAGGTTCGGGGTATACGGCCTGTTCTTCTTGTCGTAATTTGTTGATAGGTCGATATTCCTTGTCGAATCGTCGATATATTGAAATAATCGCTGATATATTCGGAGTTATCGTCGATATATTTGAAAAATCGCTGATATATTTAGC
>NZ_MACG01000015.1 GCF_001884035.1 Bacillus tropicus | reverse complement strand
GCCCTGCACAGCAGGGCGCTTTCTTCATACATATATTAACCAATAGAACCTTCCATCTCAAACTTGATTAGGCGGTTCATTTCAACTGCGTATTCCATTGGAAGTTCGCGAGTGAATGGCTCGATGAAGCCCATTACGATCATTTCTGTAGCTTCTTGCTCAGAAATACCGCGGCTCATTAGGTAGAATAATTGTTCTTCTGATACTTTTGATACTTTCGCTTCGTGCTCAAGTGAAACGTAATCGTTTTTGATTTCGTTGTAAGGAATTGTATCAGATGTAGATTGGTTATCCATGATTAACGTGTCACACTCGATGTTAGAGCGAGAGTTTTTCGCTTTTGGTCCGAAGTGTACGATACCACGGTAAGTTACTTTACCACCATGCTTCGCAATCGATTTAGAAACGATTGTTGAAGACGTGTTTGGTGCTAAGTGAATCATTTTCGCACCAGCATCTTGGTGTTGGCCTTTACCAGCAATCGCGATAGATAATGTTAAACCACGAGCGCCTTCGCCTTTTAAGATAACTGCTGGGTATTTCATCGTTAATTTAGATCCGATGTTACCGTCAATCCATTCCATCGTTGCGTTTTCTTCACAAACCGCACGTTTTGTAACTAGGTTGTATACGTTGTTTGCCCAGTTTTGGATTGTTGTATAACGGCAATATGCATCTTTCTTAATGATGATTTCTACTACCGCACTGTGAAGTGAGTTAGTCGTGTAAACAGGTGCTGTACAACCTTCTACGTAGTGTACGTGTGCGCCTTCGTCTACGATGATAAGCGTACGCTCGAATTGTCCCATATTTTCAGAGTTAATACGGAAATACGCTTGAAGTGGTGTATCAACTTTCACACCTTTTGGAACGTAGATGAAAGATCCACCAGACCAAACTGCAGAGTTTAATGCAGAGAATTTGTTGTCTGTTGGTGGGATTACTTTTCCGAAATGCTCACGGAAAATATCTTCGTTCTCTTTTAATGCGCTATCTGTATCTTTGAAGACGATTCCTAGAGCTTCTAGGTCTTCTTTCATGTTGTGGTATACAACTTCAGATTCGTACTGTGCAGATACACCAGCTAAATATTTTTGCTCAGCTTCTGGAATACCTAATTTATCAAATGTTGCTTTAATTTCATCAGGTACTTCATCCCAAGACTTCTCAGATTTCTCAGATGGTTTTACGTAGTACGTAATTTCATCGAAATCTAAGTCGTTTAAGTCGCCGCCCCATTGTGGCATTGGCATTTCATAGAACTTATCCAGTGATTTTAAACGGAAGTCTAACATCCACTGTGGTTCTTCTTTCATACGTGAAATCTCTTCAACGATCTCTTTTGTTAAACCGCGTCCAGCACGGAAAATCGAAACGTCTTTGTCTTTGAAACCATATTTATAATCGCCGATATCTGGCAGTTGCTTCGCCATGTTGGTGTGTCCCTCCTTAGATAACCTCGTTTTTAGGAACCTTTAACATTACTTATCTTCGTTTAAGCCCTTTTCTAACGCTTTCCACGCTAATGTTGCACATTTAATACGTGCAGGGAACTTGCATACGCCTTGTAATGCTTCAATATCTCCTAAATCGATGCTGTCATCGTACTCTTTTCCTAGCATCATGTCAGAGAAAATTTTAGAAAGCTGAAGTGCCTCTTCAATTTTCTTACCTTTTACTGCTTGTGTCATCATTGAAGCTGAAGACATTGAGATAGAACATCCTTCTCCTTCAAACTTCGCTTCTTGCACAATACCTTCTTCTACTTTCATCGTAAGTTGAATACGATCACCGCAAGTTGGATTGTTCAAGTTAACTGTAACACTATCTTCTAACACGCCATGGTTACGAGGATTTTTGTAATGATCCATAATAACTTGGCGATATAACGTATCTAAATTATTAAATGACATTTGTGAAATACTCCTTTGTCTTGATTAGCGATTCAACAAATGTATCAATTTCTTCTTTTGTATTATATAAATAGAAGCTCGCACGTGCTGTTGAAGAAGCTTTCAGCCACTTCATAAGCGGTTGTGCACAGTGGTGTCCTGCGCGAACTGCAATACCTTCTACATCTAATACTGTCGCTACATCGTGAGGATGTACGTCTTCAATATTAAATGTAACAAGACCAGCGCGATGCTTTGGACCATAAATTGTAACGCCATCTACTTCTGATAGTCTTTCTAAAGCGTATTGCGCTAATTCATGCTCATGCTTTTCAATATTATGAAGACCGATTTCTTCTAAGAAATCAATTGCCGCACCAAGTCCGATTGCATTACCGATAATCGGTGTACCTGCTTCGAACTTCCATGGAAGCTCTTTCCAAGTAGATTCTTGTAAATCTACGAAATCAATCATTTCACCGCCAAATTCAATTGGCTCCATATTGTTTAGCAATTCTTTTTTACCATATAATACGCCGATACCTGTAGGTCCGCACATCTTATGAGCAGATAATGCGTAGAAATCACAATTTAAATCTTGTACATCCACTTTCATATGAGGTGTACTTTGTGCACCGTCAACGACCATAATTGCGCCATTTTCGTGTGCAATTGCTCCGATTTCTTTTACAGGGTTAATCGTTCCAAGTACGTTTGATACTTGCATAATAGAAACGATTTTTGTATTCGGTGTAACTGTTTGACGAACATCTTCTAAAGAAATTGTACCGTCTGGTTGAAGCGGAAGGTATTTTAAAGTTGCGCCTGTTTTCTTCGCAACTTGCTGCCACGGAATGATGTTACTATGGTGCTCCATGTAAGAAATAACGATTTCATCGCCTTCTTTTACATTTTCAAGACCATAGCTAGCCGCTACTGTATTTAATGCAGTTGTCGTTCCGCGCGTGAAAATAATCTCTTCCATTGATTTCGCATTAATAAACTTGCGAACTTTCTCGCGTGCACCTTCATACGCGTCGGTAGCTTTCGTACCGAGCGTATGAACACCGCGATGCACGTTAGAGTTATATTCTTTATAGTAACGTTCTAACGTTTCAATGACTTGAATTGGTTTTTGAGAAGTTGCTGCACTATCGAAATAAACAAGTTGTTTGCCGTTCACTTTTTGATCAAGAATTGGAAACTGTTTGCGTATTTCATGAATATTCATTAGCGAACTTTCCTTTCAATTACCTCAACAAGCTGTGCCTTTACTCCTTCAATTGGAAGCTCATTAACTACAGGTGCTAAGAATCCATGGATGACTAAACGTTCTGCTTCGCGTTTTGGAATACCACGGCTCATTAGGTAGTATAGTTGGACTGGATCTACGCGACCTACTGAAGCTGCGTGACCTGCCATTACATCATCTTCGTCGATTAAAAGAATTGGATTTGCATCACCGCGTGCTTTCTCATCTAACATAAGAACGCGAGAAGATTGTTGTGCATTTGATTTAGATGCACCGTGCTCAATCTTACCAATTCCGTTAAAGATAGATGTTGCACTATCTTTTTGTACACCGTGTTTTAAAATCCAACCTTCAGAATGTTTACCGAAGTGAACAACTTTAGTTGTAAAGTTTTGTGTTTGGTTACCACGGCCAATTGTTACTGTTTTCGTATCAGCATATGAACCGTCGCCCATTAAGTTTGTAACGTTCTCTGAAATTGTGTTTCCGTCATTCATAAGACCTAGAGCCCAATCAATGCGGCCGTCACGTCCTACTACTCCGCGGCGGTTCACGTAAGTTGTTACGTCTT
Source organism: Bacillus tropicus (assembly GCF_001884035.1). GTDB lineage: Bacteria > Bacillota > Bacilli > Bacillales > Bacillaceae_G > Bacillus_A > Bacillus_A tropicus. Next base: position 29,469 of record NZ_MACG01000015.1, on the reverse strand, counting down.
TTGCTAATAGATCAACCGCACCGAATTTCACTTGTGCGCCTTGTTCCACGATTACTTCTGCTACGATATTTGCAATACCTTTAGCATTTTCATTTGCAACGTAGTTTTCTACATAAGTTGCAGTACTGTTCGCATCAGCTACGAATAATACGTGGTTATATACGTTAGCTTCTTCGCCGTCTACTAAGAATACAGCTTGAAGTGGAGTTTCAAGAACAACGTTTTTCGGAACATATACAAATGCACCGCCGTTGATTAATGCAGCATGAAGTGCAGTTAGACGATGCTCGTCTACCTTCACGCCGTCTTTCATTAAGTACTTTTGTACTAGTTCAGCATGCTCAGTTGCAGCTGTTACGATATCTGTAAAAATAACACCTTTTTCTTTTGCTTCGTCTGCTAAAGAAACGAATGCAGTTGTACCAGTACGTTGCACTAATACGCTGTTATTTTCATCGATTAAGTTTTTCACTGCTTCTGGAAGCTCTGTTAAAGAACTTACAGGCTCTTGCTTAGCAGCGTCGCCTTTTCCGATAAAGTCCCATTTTTCAATTTTCGTTTTATCAGGCGTTGGCATTGGAAGTTCAGTTGCTTGTGCAAGAGCTTGTAAGCGGAACTCAGTCAACCAAGCTGCTTCGTTTACTTCGCTTGCGCGTTGACGGATTGTTTCTTGATCGAAAGGTAATGTACCGATTGTCATGTTTATGCTCCTCTCTTACGCTTCTTGCTCTGTTGTTTCGTCTTCAATACCTAATTCTTTTTTAATCCAGTCGTAACCTTCAGCTTCTAGACGTTGTGCAAGCTCAGGGCCACCAGATTTAACGATACGACCGTTCATCATAACGTGAACGAAGTCTGGAGTGATGTAGTTTAATAAACGTTGGTAATGCGTAATCATTAGGCAACCGAACTCTTCGCCGCGCATTTCGTTAATACCTTTAGATACAACTTTTAATGCATCGATATCAAGACCTGAGTCGATTTCGTCTAAGATTGCGATTTTTGGCTCAATCATCATTAATTGAAGAATTTCGTTACGTTTTTTCTCTCCACCAGAGAAACCTTCGTTTAAGTAACGTTGTGCCATTTCTGGATCCATTTCTAGGAATTCCATGTTTTTATCTAATGTACGGATAAATTTCATAAGAGAAATTTCATCGCCTTCTTCACGACGTGCGTTAATTGCAGAACGTAAGAAGTCAGCGTTTGTTACTCCGCTAATTTCACTTGGATATTGCATTGCTAGGAATAGACCTGCTTGTGCGCGCTCGTCTACTTCCATTTCTAATACATCTTCACCGTCGATGATGATGCTACCTTCTGTTACTTCATATTTTGGGTGACCCATAATTGCAGAAGATAAAGTTGATTTACCTGTTCCGTTAGGTCCCATAATTGCGTGGATTTCTCCACCTTTTACTTCAAGGTTTACACCTTTTAAAATTTCTTTGCCATCAATTGATACGTGTAAGTCTTTAACCGTTAATGTAGAACCAGCCATCTCAATACCTCCATTAATCCTATATATACATTTTAAAAATTCCTAAAACGTTCATATTCTCATTTTATTCTCATTCTAATTTTATATCAAATAAAATGATATCGCAAACGACGAAAAAAAGTAACAATTTTTTCACAAATGTATATAAGTATTTCCTTCACATCTTTCTATGATACACCTTTCTTCTTATTTATATAAAGAAAAAAGGACTGGTAATTTTCCAGTCCTTTCCTTATATTTATTCACTTACTGGAAGTACAGCACCTTTATATTCTTTATTAATAAAATCTTGAATTTCTTTTGAATGCAGTACTTCTACTAGCTCTTTAATTTCTTTTTTCTTCTCGTCACCTTTACGAACTGCAATAATATTTGCATACGGAGAGTCTGATCCTTCAATGGCAATTGCATCCTTTGTTGGATTTAATTTTGCATCAATTGCATAGTTTGAATTAATAAATAAAGCATCGCCTTCATTATTTTCATATAGCTTCGGTGAAAGTCCAGGCTCAACATCTGTTTTAAACTTTAAGTTTTTCGGGTTTTCTACAACATCTTTTACTGTTGCTTTCACAACATCTACTCCATCTTTTAGTTTAATAACGCCGCCTTTTTGTAATAATGCTAGCATACGGCCACGCTCCGCTACGTTATTACTCATAATCACTGTCCCGCCATCTGGTAAGTCTTTTAAGCTTTTATATTTCTTAGAATAAATACCCATTGGCTCTAAATGGATTTTTCCTGCGTTTACAATTTTATATCCTTTTTCTTGGATTTCTTTATCTAAGTAAGGAATGTGCTGGAAGTAGTTCGCATCAATTTCCTTATCCGCTAACGCTTTATTCGGCAACACATAATCTTGGAATTTTTTAATTTCTAATTTAATACCCTTTTTCTCTAATATTGGCTGTGCCTTTTCTAAAATAACAGCGTGCGGCACGTTAGAAGCCCCCACAACAAGCTTATTCTCCTCTTTCCCTCCGCAAGCAGCTAATGTAAATACAGACAACGCTGTAACAACTGACAATAGAATCTTTTTCATATGATGTCCCCTTCTCCCGTATAATTATGTAGTTATAAAAAGGGCCGGCATACACCAGCCCTTCCGCAGCAATTATTCTTTTACAGGAACAACTGCCCCTTTATATTCTTTGTTAATGAAGTCTTCAATCTCTTTAGAATGTAATACTTCTACAAGTGCTTTAATCTCTTTCTTATCTTTATCGCCTTTACGAACAGCTACTACGTTTGCATACGGTGAATCATTACTTTCAATTGCAATTGCATCTTTTTCTGGATTTAACTTCGCATCAATTGCATAGTTTGAGTTAATTAGAACAGCGTCGCCCTCTTTATTGTTATACACCTGTGGCAATAAACCAGGCTCAATATCTGTTTTGAACTTTAAGTGTTTCGGGTTATCCGTGATATCTTTTGGAGTTGCTTTAACTGGATCTACCCCATCTTTAATTTTTAAAATGCCTTCTTTTTGTAAAATTGCTAAACCACGTCCATGGTCAGCCACTGAATTACTCATAATAATTGTCGCTCCGTCTGGAAGCTCTTTTAAGCTCTTATATTTTTGAGAATATACGCCAATTGGTTCTAAATGAATTTTCCCTGCTACTTCAAAATCATATTTTTTATCTTTTATTTCTTTTTCTAAATACGGAATGTGCTGGAAGTAGTTAGCGTCTAAATCCTTATCCGCTAACGATTTATTTGGCAACACGTAATCCTGGAATTTTTTCACTTCTAATTCAATTCCTTTTTTCTCAAGTAACGGTTTTGCCTTTTCTAAAATTTCAGCGTGCGGTACGTTAGAAGCACCAACAACAAGTTTCTTTTCATCTTTATCTTTCCCGCCACAGGCAGCTAACCCAAAAATTGAAGTTGAAATAAGTGCTGTAAGTAATAATTTTTTCATTTGAAACATCCTCCCGTTTTTTATTATCGTTTATCTATTCGAGTCGTTACACGATCACCAATCCATTGAATTAAAAATACAACTAGTAATACACAAATTGTCGCAACGATTGTTACATCGTTATTCCCTCTTTGGAATCCTTCTAAGTAAGCAAGTGTTCCAAGGCCACCAGCACCAACAACTCCCGCCATTGCTGTATAGCCTACTAAAGCAATTGTCGTAACCGTAATACCAGATACTAATGCTGGTAACGATTCTGGAATTAACACCTTCAAAATAATTGTGCTTGTTTTTGCTCCCATCGCTTTTGAAGCTTCAATTACCCCTTTATCAATTTCACGAAGTGCAATTTCAACCATTCTTGCGTAAAACGGTGCCGCTCCAATAATTAAAGCTGGAAGTGCAGCACTCGCTCCAAGAATTGTTCCAAGCAGAATCTTTGTGAATGGGATTAATAAAATGATTAAAATAATGAACGGTATCGAGCGGAAAATGTTTACGAACGCTCCAATCGCCGTGTTAACCGCTTTGTTTTCCCATAAATTATCTTTCGCTGTCATAAAGAGTAACAATCCTAAAATGAGTCCTAAAACAAATGTGGCAAGAGCTGCGATTGCCGTCATATATAACGTTTCACCAGTTGCTTCTAACATTTGATTCCAATCAACATTTGTGAGTAACTTATCCATGTGCAATCACCTCCAGCTCTACTTGATCTTGATGTATTCTCTCTATTGCTTGCTGAATCGCTGTTTCCTCACCATTTAAATGAACAACTAAACTACCGTAAGAGCCGTTATTCGTTTGTGCGATATTTCCTTGCAAAATGCTAACTTCTATATCACTGCGTTGCATTAATCTTTGAAGTACTGGTCTTTCTACCGCTTCACCGATAAACTGCAAACGAATTACTTTTCCATCTGGATATTTTTCAATTAAACTTTCAATCGTTTCATTTGTATCTTCAGAATCCGTTAACTGCTGTACAAATCGTTTCGTAATGTCTTGCTGTGGATTACGGAACACATCAAGTACTGGACCTGTTTCTACAATTTTCCCTTTCTCCATTACCGCAACACGATTACAAATCTTTCGAATTACGTGCATCTCATGTGTAATGAGTACAATTGTTAAACCGAGACGCTTATTAATATCTAATAGTAAATCTAAAATTTGATCTGTCGTTTCTGGATCAAGAGCTGACGTTGCTTCATCACATAAAAGTACTTGTGGATTGTTAGCTAATGCTCTTGCAATCCCAACGCGTTGCTTTTGCCCTCCGCTCAGCTGAGATGGATACGCGTCTCCTCTTCCTTCTAATCCAACAAGATGAATTAGCTCATCAACGCGTTTTCTTCTCTTCGCCTTATCAACGCCTGCAATTTCAAGTGGGAACTCGATATTTTCACGTACAGTTCGTGACCAAAGTAAGTTGAAGTGCTGAAAAATCATTCCGATTTCTTGCCTTGCCTTACGAAGTTCGCTTCCTGTAATTGCTGAAATGACACGATTTGCAATTGTAATTTGGCCAGAAGTTGGTTTCTCCAACTGATTGAACAATCGAATTAAAGAACTTTTTCCAGCGCCACTATATCCGATAACACCAAATATTTCACCTTTATCTATTTTTAAATTGGCATTATCTACAGCAGTGACATCACCGCTTTTTGCTTTATATATTTTCTTTACATTCTCTAATAGAATCATGGTGTATCACCCCTTTTTTGTTTAGGTCGACTCCGCAATTTTTTATTTTTGATGCGTGTAGTCCACCGTTCTCATTACTTTTATTATTTGAATGTCCTCCACATTCAAACAACAAAAAAACCTTTCCGCTTTAGAGAAGCAGAAAGGTTTATATGCGTATATAACAACATTATCCCTCTCTCTCATCTCTCAAAGCATTTGCTTTGCAGGAATTGGCACCATTTCAACATAAGTTGACGGTTGCCGGGCTTCACAGGGCACAGTCCCTCCACCTCTCTTGATAAGAGAAATCAGATTACATTTTCGTCTGATTTGTAATTTATGAAATTGTCTATATTTTATGAATTGAATTGTATCAATATCCACACACCATGTCAACAGAAATTTTTGTAAAAAACGAAACTTCAGAATTTTAAGCGCCCACTGACATCGGTTTACATATATGAAACATCGATTCAATTAATAACATCGTTCGATACGTTCCCGAATATTGTATACGTCCATCGTTCATTAACGTTTGCAATCGTACATTGCCATTCACCAATTGTTTTACATCTTCTTCATCTACACAAACGATTTGCTCCGTTCCTCTTTCTTCTTTCAACAGTTCTATATAATCTCTTGAAATTTGTAACGAACAACTTTCATCTCTAAAGCGGAAATTAACAGTTTTTTCTCCTTGTCTTAAAAGCGGCTCTAAATGATATTGACCATTAGCGTAATTTACAAATGATTGAAGCAAAGAATATAATTCCACTCTAAATCACATCCTTCATATCACTTTCTATTACATACCATTCCCTCTCACTAAAGAGCAATCCTGTTACTTTCGCTCGACAAATACTGTAACCACCCTGCATCTCGACATATTTCCCGAGAAATATGTCGAGGCGGCAAAAACTTTGCCGCCTACTTTAATTCCGTATATAAATATTCAACCGAATGAAATGCATATATCTTCTTCATCAGTGTCCCATTTTCAAAAACAAGTAAACACGGTACACTTTCGATTCCATACTCTTTCGCTAAATGCGGAGCATAATTTAAATCTAACATTCCAATTTTGAGGCCTTCAATTGTCATCTCAACGACTGTTAACATCTTTTTTGCTAATTGGCATGTTCCACACATTGGAGTATATACATATAACACTGTTTTTTCTTCGTTCTCTATTAGGGCTGTTGCTTCGGCTCCTGTCCAGTCAATCACTTCTATCATTCCTTACCGTAAATATTCTGTATAAACGTCAATGTCAGCTCCCCATAATACATTTGCTAAGTGTGAAGATGGCGCAGTTGCCACTTCTCGGTACGAGCGATCAATATAAATATGCTCTGCTTGCGGAAATTCTTTTCGAAACTGTTTCCTTAACTTTTCTCCAGCATCATCAGCATCCACTAGCACATACACTTCCTTATCAAAAAACTGATCAACGAGCTCATCCATTTTCGACAAACCAATTGTACCATTTGTACAAACAATTTCCACCGGTTCACGAATAATAGATTCAATCTTTCTTCTATCTGATGTACCTTCTACAATAATGACTTTTTCTACATAAATCATATGTCATCACCCGATCACCATATACTATACAACCTTTAACTTAGTATATAGTATATTCGTTATTTTCATGTTGTTTCCTGTTTATTTTTGCAAAAGAAAAGCGGAAGCGGCTCGTTCAGAACAGGAGGACACCCGAACTCCTGAACTAGAGGCGCCTTCTGCCTCAAGTGAAGGAGTGAAATGACCGACTGTTCTAGCCGCTGGAGCTGGATCATAATGAAAAGCGCAAGCGGCCCGTTTAGATTGTGAGGGAGATGGAGCTTCTGATGTAAAGGCGCTTTTTGCCTTGCAGGAAGAAGCGAAGCCACCGAACAATCTAGCTGCTGGAGCTGGATCATAATGAAAAGCGCAAGCGGCTCGTTCAGATTACAAAGCCCCATGAAACCTTATCGAAAAACATTCATTCCCATAATAGCTTATTCATTTGCGCTCGTTTTTAAATGCATTATGTAACACAAAATAAAAAAGGACAGCACAAAGGCTGTCCTTCAGTCGACTATAATTAGTCTTGGTTTGTCATTTCTGCATATTTTTCAGCAGTTAATAACTTTTCAACTTGGCTTGCATCAGAAAGTTCAACTTTAACCATCCATGCACCCTCGTATGGAGATTCGTTAACAAGTTCTGGTTGGTCACTTAATTCTTCGTTTACTGCTACAACTTTACCGCTTACAGGTGCGTATAACTCAGAAACTGTTTTAACAGATTCTACGCTGCCGAATGGCTCGTCAGCTTCGATTGTTGCACCTACTTCAGGAAGTTCAACGAATACGATATCGCCTAGCTCACCTTGTGCAAAGTGAGTAATACCGATAACAACTTCATTACCTTCAGTTTTTACCCATTCGTGTTCTTCAGAGTAACGTAAATTATTTGGAATGCTCATGACTGTACCTCCAGTGAATGTATTAATTATGTAAAAATACCTTATTGGTACTTTTTCCACACACTTTCAAACTGCTCTTCGTTAAAACCAAGTGTTACCTTCGTTCCATCTGTTACAATTGGACGTTTAATCAACATGCCATCAGATGCTAAAAGCTCGTACATTTCGTCTTCACTTGCATCTTTCAACTTATCTTTCAGACCAAGTTCACGGTAACGCATTCCACTTGTATTAAAGAATTTTTTTAATGGTAATTCACTTTTTTCATGTAAATTACGTAAATCTTCTTTTGATGGTGGATTTTCAACAATATGAATCATCTCATATGCTACATCGTTTGCCTCAAACCATTTCTTTGCTTTTTGACATGTGCCACACTTTGGATATGAATAAAATGTTACTGTCATAAATTCACCTACTTTTTTACTAACCTTTACCTTTATCATATAGAAAACGTTTTATTATTTCAAACGATTATTCGCTAAACTTTTACTTATTTCGTGATAATTTTTAATAATCCTGCAAATTTTTCTTATTTTTCCGCCATTTGTTAAGAAAAAATAAATATATAAATTTTTTAGATCCTTTCCCAATTCCTCGCCGAACATATATCTTAAACAAACGTTTGATTAACTCACTATTTTTCTTTGTTCACCCTTGAGCTGCAACAATTTCTCCCTACCGAACATATACCTTAAACAAACGTTTGATTAACTCACTATTTTTCTTTGTTCACCCCCTGTGCTCCATCGATTTCTTCCTATCGAACATACATCTTAAACAAACGTTTATTTAACCAGTTCAGCCTAGTCACAAAACCTAGAAATAATTCACATGACCAAGGCGTACAGATAAAAGGAAATAACGATTTTGGCCATAGTAGTGAGCCCATAAAAAAGTTATTAAGCCTATCATCAATAAAGCAAAAGTAACTGCTCCTGAGAATATGAAATTCAAATTACAGACTGAAATATAAAAAGAAGTGCCCTTGCTTAGAAACAGGGTACTTCTTTTTTATCATCAATCTGAAGGTAAACGTATCCTTCATTAAAGTAAAAATGTATAGTTCTCTACTTTTTCGTAATTTATTCAAAATCTTTGCGGAACCGCCACTAGCTCATTTACATCATTATCGTTAGCTAAGGTTAATTATATTTTTCTACGTACTACATAAAAAACTAAGGAACCCATAATAATAGGTGCAACTAAACTAGAAGCATATGCACTAGTAATAGTAAAAAGAGAGAGTATAAATATATAGATAAGAGCTAGTCCAATAAATACAGGAATTCCAAATCGAAACTTCCTACATTGTTTTATGTTCCTGTATAACACTTCTCCAATTAGACAAGCTACAAGATCTAATACACTACCAAATATGATGAGAATTACAATAAATCCAACTATGTTAGGTAAACCATTCTCGTTAGAATAACTAGGATCAGAAATATACGGTATTAAGAACCATATGATAGTAAAAGTAAGCAGGCTTGCAGCATAACTAATTAAAAATTTCCTCAATGTAATCATCCCCATAAATTTCTAATATTATCTTCATTGTATGGCATAATGCTCTATTATTGATAGCAAGACTACCATCCACGAAATTGCTAATTGCATGAAATAAAAAAGACGCATTTAAATAGATGCGTCTTTTGGCGATGTTTCTTTTGTGAAATCATATAAAGCAATTGCGCCTAAAATAACCAATATACTTTCAGGGGCATCTAACAAAATAGTTCTCCAAGTTTCTGATACTATCCATTTAATACCTGCTGATTCAAGATATGCTTGAAAATAACTGATTGTAAAATCAATTACAAATAAACATACAAGTAATGTTAGACCGAATCGAATTAATTTCTTGTTTTTAAACATGTAACACCTCTCAAAATTCATTGGATATTTCTGTTTTCAGTTCTTTATATACAAAAATCCCTATATTTAATTTTAACATACAAAATATCCAAATAAATACAATATGCATATTTGCATATTTCGTGAATATTGAGGAAGTACTGTTAATAAAAAACCCCTACAATGGTAGGACAAAATCGCTTTACAAGTAATCGTATAAATAACGGCATCATTTGAACCACTATATAATCGATTTCTGGATGCGCTTCATTAAAACTTTATAATTAAATCCGCAATAGCTGATAAAAAACTATAAATTGGTATCATTACTCTTGCATACGTTGTAAAGCTTTCGTGAGCTTCTCAATCATATTGTTATATTTGCTTCTGCATAAAAAATAAGAAGCCTAATTTACAGGCTCCCTCATCATCTATTCAAATAATCTGCAATTGTTTGAAATACGACGATATACATATTATGAATACTTTCTTCAGTATTTCCACCATTCGATAAACCGACTGCCCATTGTTGTCCTTCACCACTTCCGATATTGGCAAACCCTTGCGTATACATAGCATTTACATCTTTTCGGGCACTGTTATACTCTATCCCTTTTGTAATAAAAATCGAATATGATTTATCTTGTAAACCGATAAAAAACACTGGTTTCTTTAGCGATGAAAATACATTTTTATACTGATCTGTTGAGGCTTCTTGAAAGTGAGCTTTCATTATTAGAAAACCATCTACTTCCTTAGATTTCTTTTCCAGTTCCCCTAACTTCATTTCCTCAAACTTTACATTCCTAAACTTATCTTTCGGTTTTTCTCCAACAACTCCAATTACGAGTGCTCTTCCGTTATATTCTAATTTCTCTCCTTCTTTATCCTTTGCACACCCAGCACTCGCTAGGCATATCAATATAAAAACTAAGAAATACGATAAACGCTTCATTTAGCACCCTCCCCTTCTTTTCAGTCAAGTGACAAAAACGTAAGGTGAATTCAAGAAAATGTAAGCAAAATCGATAGCCCAAATTGCGTTTCTATATTATAATCAATTGAATTTACTTACATTACTAAACATAGGAGATTATTATGAAGAAATTTAAACTTTCATCTTTTCTTCCGTTAAGTTATATACTTCTACTCGTACTCGTAAGTCCCCTTTACGATGTATTAAATAAATCGGCTGTACACGCAGTAGATGTCACAACTGTAGTAGATGATTGGATTCCATTTGTGAAAGCATTTATTATCCCTTATTTACTTTGGTTTCCTTACTTATACGGCGCACTTATTTATTACTGCTTTGCAGATCGAAAGCAATATTATGTCACTTTAAGTAGTGTCATTCTTGGAAAACTTGCTTGTTTTTCTATTTATTATTTTTGGCAGACAACTGTACCACGTCCAACCGTTGTTGGATCAGACGTGTTTTCCGAACTAGTCCGCTATATTTATAGTATCGATCAACCGGTAAACTGTTTCCCAAGCATTCACGTTCTTACTACATTTGTCATTATGCTAGCTGCCTTTAAACGTAGAGAACAACATGCTTTTGAATATTACATCCTTACCTTCTTCGGTACGCTTATTATTTTATCAACGCTATTTACGAAGCAACATGCATTTGTAGACGCCATTTCTGGAATGACTCTTGCAAGCATACTTTACTTCGGCGTTCAGTTATTGTTAGCAAAAGAAACTGTACGTGTTCCAGTAAAACAAAATCATAAAATGTAAAAAGCAGACTGTGGCTTCTCAGTCTGCTTTTCTCTATATAAAAGGAGATTTTCAAGTTAAGATTGCGGTACAGTCATATCACCAGAGTGAATACGACCTGCTTTTTTAAGAGCAATGTAAAGTATATAAGAAACAGCTACTGGAATGACGATATAAGTGATTACCATCGCTGGGACAACTTCCCATCCTTCGCTGGAAATTAAATTAATTGGTGCGATAAGAGAACTTAATCCAAGACCTGCAATTTCTTTTCCTGCTTCCAGTTGGAAAATTAATGCTGATACTGGACCAACTATTGCACTGGCGACGACAGTTGGGACGAGAATCATTGGATTTTTAGTGATATTTGGCAACTGTACTTTCGGAGTACACAGAGCTTGAGCTAATATACCACCTAAATTATTTTCTTTCGCTGAGATGACAGAGAACCCGATAAACTGAGCAACGCAGCCTGCAAGAGCAGCACCACCTGCAACACCGTCTAAGCTAAGTGCGATCGCTAACGCAGCTGATGAAGCTGGCGAGATAAGTAATAGTCCCCAAACGACTGCAATGACGATAGAAGCGATAAACGGGCTACCAGCTGAACTATCTTTAATGAATGCTCCAACTGCATTTAAAACAGGAGTAATATTATGAGATAACCAAATGCCGACTAAACCAGAACCTAATATTGCCGCAAATGGAACGAGCATCATATCTAACGCAGTTTTTCCACTTAAACGTTTACCAATATATACAGCTAAAGTCGCTGTTAATAATGCACCGATTGGCTCACCTGTTTTAATAATTAGACCTGCTTCAGTAATTGAAATGGATCCGGCACCAATCGCTCCAGCTACCATAGCTGAGAAGATTACAAGTCCATTTGCACCGAGCATAAAAGCAATTCCGGCACCAATGGCTGGTGCCATAAGTGATTTTGCAACAACTCCGATTGTAATAAGCAACGGAATATCAACAATTCTTCCTATATTTTCGATTAGTAAACCAATTCCAAGGGATACGAAAATACCTTGTGCGATTCCAGCTGATGCTTTAAATACACGAGACATTATATATTCCTTCATTTGTTTCACCTTCTCCTATAAGTTAGTAGCCAATTGTTTTCATATAATCACGTAAAATGTCGTTTGATTTTGCGAATCGAGATTCTTCATCCTCTGTTAAATTTAGTTCTACAATTTCTCTTATACCATCTCTAGTAATAATAGCTGGCACTCCTGTACAAATATCATATTCACCATACTCACCATCTAAAATAGCTGATACAGCAATGACACGATGATCATCGTTAAAGATTGAGTTTGCAATATATGCTAGAGAGTTTCCGATTCCGTAATAAGTAGTACCTTTTCGTTTATAAATTTCCCATCCGGCTTTTGCAGTCTTCTCAACGATTTCATCTAAATCTATTTCACCAAATCGTTCTTTTTGTTCTTCTAAGATTTGCAGAATTGGTTTTCCACCAACAGTTACGTGTGACCAAGCAACCATTTGAGAATCACCATGTTCCCCTAATGAATACCCGTGAATACTGCGAGGATCTACATGTAACATTTCAGATAAAATTGTTCTTAAGCGAGAAGAATCTAGTGATGTACCAGTACCGATTACACGATTTCTAGGTAATCCAGATAATTTCCACACTTCATATGTAATAATATCAACTGGGTTCGATGCAAGTAAGAAAATACCATCAAATCCACTTTCCATTACGCCGCTAACAACACTTTCCATAATCTTTGCGCTTGCTCCTAAAGTATCTAAGCGACTTTGCCCTGGTTTTGGCGCTGGTCCTGCTGTAATAATAACAATGTCCATATCTTTGCAGTCTTCATAACTTCCTGCATATACTTTTGTTCTTGTATTTGTAAAGTTAATGCAGTGTGATAAATCCATTGCTTCCCCAACTGCACGTTCATGATTTATATCAATTAATAATAGCTCTTCGCAAATGCCTTGATTGACAATGGAATATGCACAACTTGATCCAACTAATCCAGTACCGATAATTGCAATTTTTCTTGTATGTCTTTTCATAGCAATCTCTCCTAATTGATCATATAATCTATTTCTTTTGTTCTTTACACCCCTAATTATAGAGATTCCCACGATAGAAACCATGGATACTTTGTGAAATATTGAACAAAGTTTTTGACCTTTTTGTGAATTGTCATATTCCATTTTCGTCATATTTGTTACAACTGGAAAAATATTTATTATGTATTTATTGACATATACAAAAAGAAAACGAGCGAATAGATTCGCTCGTTTTCTTTTCCCTGTTATTCCGCACTTAATTGGCTTTTTAATTGTTGTACAATCATCGGATTTGCAGGTGCTGCCGGCTTGTAATAACTCTTTTGCTTTGCGTACTCATACATATTACGTTGGCGCATTTCATCTTGATTACGAATTTGAATTAACGTTTGGTGTAACTGTTCATTATCAGACTGAGCAATATAATTTGCATAACTTGTTAAACTTGCATTTAATCCTGCTAAATAATCATTTACCATATCTTTTTCATTCATGTTCTGCTTCCTCCTATCCTAGAAAAGTCATTAATTGTTGCTTCGTATTTCGTGCATCTTGCGCATCTTTTTGTAGCATTTGTTTCAGTTGTGGATCTGTACACGTCTGTGCATACTGCTCCAACTTGTTAATAATTGTTGCGTGTCCACCAATTAAATGACGTAAGTTTTCTACTTCAAGCTCTGTTAAATTTTGCATAGAATACTCCTACCTTTCTTTATTCGTTCACTGTTAGTATTTAGCTATTTTTTGATTGTATACATGAATTAACCTTTTCACGTGCATACAAAATAAAAGATGAATAGCTAAGCCATTCATCTTTTATACTGGTTATGTATTTATTTTTATATAGATACAATCATACTTATACTCACAAGTAAGTTCCATACAATATGTAAAATAATACTAGGTATAATAGATTGTGTCTTTTTGTATAACATTGCAAATACCATTCCCATAATCGTTGCCGTAATTAGAAGACCTCCATGAAGAATTCCAAAAATGAAGGAAGAAATAATGATACTAACTAAAAAATTATATCTCTTTTCTAAAAATCGATATAAAATACCTCGAAATAGAATTTCTTCTTTAACCGGTGTAATGATAGCAACACTTAAAACATATATAATACTTTGTATGCTATTTTGAAGGCTTAAACTCCCTAATTGTTCCTTTTGTTCTACTGCACTTTCAAAACTAAACACATGCAACATTAAATATTGTGATACTGCAATGATAGTAAAACCAATTAATAGATATAAATATGTCTTCCCACTCTTCAAAACGGATAAATCCCAAATAGATTTAATAAAATGAAGAACCGGTTTATAAGCTAATAAAACGATAGCAACAACAGATGCATCGAATAAGAGCAAATAATATCCTTCTAATTTAGTACTTAATGCTTCTTCTCCATAAATCCCAAAGGCTAAACCAAGGAATAATCCTCCTAGGAGTGAAATCCCTATAATCATTGCTATCATTACAAATAGATTTTTATATGTTATATTCTCTATTTTTCTTTCCACACTATACGATTCTAACACTGTTTCACTCACAGTATCCCTCCAGTTATTCTCATTTATCTTATTAAAATCCTTTAATTGAAATATAAAGATAATATAACAAATTTTACTAAAAGAATAATATGCAATTTTACATATTATAAAAACTTTATATTTTATAGTTTTAAGAATAGAATTGCTATGCAATAATTATTATATGAAATTTCAAAAAACAATTCCTATCCACCATAACCCTCGCATCATATAAAACTTATTAGTTAAAGGAGCAATGAACATGAAAACACACAACTTCCTTACAGAAATCCAGAAAGGATCTGAGCCTAGTCCATATCAAGATCCTATCGTATTCAGTTTCGTTTGCTTTTTCTTAGCCATATACACATTTTTCAAACCTGCTAAATAATATTATTTAATGAGGAAAAAACTACCATTCTTTTGGAATCATATGCACTAAAAAAACCTTAGAATCATTTCTAAGGTTCCCGGCTATTCATATTCAAGACACTATACTGATAAGTAACGAAAGAATTAATAATCCAACTACCAATCCACCAGTTACTTGTGCTATAAATTTCTTTTGTGCGCCCGCACTTGAAACAATATATCGGAAGTATAATATACCACCTACTGCAATAAGAATACATTCCAATATGATACTAATAGCCGGAAATCGCCACAATCCAAAACCGAGCATAGGTAAGTCTCCGTAATTCCCCGGAAGTAACGGCAAATCAGCACGATGCACAAGTAAATCAAGAATCCAATGACTAAAAACTACAGCACCAACAACAAAACCACTCCGCTTGCCCCAAAACCTCATACCTACTATCCCTGCAACAAAAGCAATAAACAGTGCCCCTATTAAAGAGTGTGAATAATCCGCATGAATGATAGCTTCACCATAACCATTACTATAAATAGACTCAATTGTCTCTACTCCTAAAACATAAAGCGGCAAAAAAATGACATCCAACAATTGTATGCTTAACATGAGAACCCAAAGTGGTAGTTTCGGTGACTTTGTTTTCACTACTGCTGCTAAACCAAAATGCCCTGCAAACATTTCATATCACATCCTTTTGCAATTTTGCCTCCAGTAAATCGCAGCCTACTATACAAAAAGCATGATTAATAACAAATTCATGTTTTCTCGCTTCTTATTCACTCTCTCATTCCATGTAACCCTTTGATAAACGTTTCCAACAATACATGTAAACTTGTATCCAGATCTAACGGCAAACCAAATCCCCCTTGCTGTTCAATCGACGCAAATCCATGACAAATACTTCTGAATCCGCGTGTTGCATGAAGTGCATTCTCTCCTTCTAAGCCGTACTGTTGTAAAACCTGAAGACAAAGCTTTACAATTCCGTCACCTGCTTTTCTTACTTCTTCATCTCGTAAAAAGGTTGCTTCATACAGTCCAGAATGTTTTCGGACAAATGCTACATATGCTTCTCCTAATGCATGAATTGCTTCATCCATACGTTTATCCTCGGCCGCTTCTTCCAGCTTTTTATGCAGCTGTTGTATTCCGTAAATACCAAGATGTTTCCGTACATCTTGTAACCCTTTTACATGATTATATAGTGAGGGAGAACGTATCCCTAATGTTTGCGCTAATGAAGCTAACGTTACTTCTTGTATTCCATTTGTATCTGCAATTTCTGCTGCTGTTTCTACAATTTTCGGTAATGTAAGTCCGATTCTCGGTGACATAGATTAACCCTCTTTTCTACTTTCTATATTTCGCTTCGCTTCCTCAATAGCAAGCTCTATGAAAGCCACTGGATCGTTTATCATTTTTCCATGCCCTGCCGCAAGCAAGGAAGGCTCATATTCTCTTAACTTCTCTGCACTTTGTAATGATATGTCTTTGCTCCACGTTGCCATCGCCGGAAACGGAAACCAAAATTTCATTTGTCCTGAAACAGCCATACCTCCTCTTGTTTGGAATGCATCCCCGACAATCAGAGCTTTATTTCTTACATCAAGAAACGACATGGAGCCTGGCGTATGTCCCGGTGTCATAATCGCAAGAAGCGATCCAACTCGGTCGCCATCTTCTAATAAAACATCAGGTACCGTTTTTATCTTTTTAGGTACACCGCCTTTTATTGGCGTATTTGGTTCATCCTTTTGTAACGTCGTATCTCCTTCTAACAGCTTTGCGTCCCGCTTAGAAATATAGACTGGAACATAAGGAAGTACTTCCTTTAATGCGTCTAATGCACCGATGTGATCATCATGCGCATGTGTTAATACAATATTCGTAATTGGTTTTCCTATTTTCTCAGCCGCCTGTAAAATTCCTTTTGCGCTATATGGCAAAGCAGCATCAATTAAAGTTAAACCATCTTCTTCCTCCACAAAGTAACAATTCACAGGAAACACTCTTGGCAAAAATGACAATTGATATACCGTTTTTTCATGCATCATTCTCATATTCCCATCTCCCTTTTCACGAAAACTAATACTATTAGTTTTATTATACTAATGGCATTAGTTTTATGTCACTAAAAATTTCTTTTTTTCAAAAAAAATAACAGTAGTCGTTTATACGACTACTGTTATTTAAAGATATTAAACTGTGTAACGCTCATCTTCTAAAATTTTCGCAGCGATTTCACGTTTCTTCGGAATTACGTTAAGTGGTGTGTGGCGAGTTAATTTACGTAATGATGATAACATCATACGCAGCATGTCGCCGTTTTCAACTGCGATAAGTGTTTCTTTCGCATCTGCTTCGATTTCGTTAAATGCTTCTTGGCAGAATACTTCAGTGTATAACACTTTTTGTTTATTCTTTTCAAGACCAGTTGTTTTGATTGCTTTTTCTGTACGAAGAACAGCTGATTCCATTGCGTATAGATTGCTTACGATGTCAGCGATATTGACAAGAATTTCTTGCTCTTTATCTAATGCTTTACCGTATTTTTGAGCAGCTAATCCAGCTACCATTAAGCCGATTTTCTTCGCGTTAGTTACTAAATATTTTTGAAGTGCTAATGGCTCATCGCCTACTTCTTCTGGCATCATCATCATTAACTCTTCTTGTAATTTTTGTGCTTTCTGAAGAAGTGGTAATTCACCTTTCATCGCTTTACGTAAGAACGTACCTGGTACGATTAGGCGGTTAATTTCATTCGTTCCTTCGAAAATACGGTTAATACGAGAATCACGGTACATTCTTTCAATCTCGTACTCTGCCATAAATCCGTAACCACCGTGAATTTGAACACCTTCATCTACTGTATAATCTAGTACTTCAGAACCGAATACTTTATTTAAAGAGCACTCGATTGCATATTCAGCGATAGAAGCTGCTACTGCTTTACCGTCTTTTACTTCTTCTTCAGATAATGTGCTCATGCGGCTTTCGAATAAGCCTACTGTACGATATACAGAGCTTTCAGCTGCATATGTTTTTGCTGCCATATTCGCAAGTTTCTCTTGAATTAATGGGAAGCGAGCGATTGGTTGTTTGAACTGTTGACGTTGGTTTGCATATTGTGCTGAAATTTCTACTGCACGTTTCGCAGACCCAACTGTACCAACACCTAATTTATAACGACCGATATTTAAAATGTTGAATGCGATAATATGACCTTTACCGATTTCACCAAGTAAGTTTTCTTTCGGTACTAACGCATCTTCTAAAATTAACGTACGAGTTGAAGAACATTTAATACCCATTTTCTTCTCTTCTGGGCTTGTAGATACACCAGCATATTCTTTCTCTACGATAAATGCTGAGAAGTGCTCTCCATCAATTTTTGCGTATACGATAAATACATCAGCGAATGCAGAGTTTGTAATCCACTGTTTTTCACCATTTAATACGTAATGTGTACCTTCTGCATTTAAACGTGCAGTTGTTTTTGCACCTAATGCATCAGATCCTGAACCTGGCTCAGTTAATGCGTATGCAGCTAATTTTTCACCAGTTGCAAGTAATGGTAAATACTTTTTCTTTTGCTCTTCGTTACCGAATAATACGATTGGTAAAGATCCGATACCTACGTGAGCACCGTGAGTAATTGCAAAGCCACCAGCACGAGAGAATTTCTCTGCGATTAACGCTGAGCTTACTTTATCAAGGCCAATTCCGCCATACTCTTCTGGTACGTCAGCGCCTAATAAACCAAGTTCCCCAGCTTCTTTTAAAAGACGAACAGAACGATCAAACTCATGTTGCTCTAAATATTCAAGCTCTGGAAGAACTTCATTTACGATAAAGTCCTCTGTCGTTTTTGCAATCATTTTATGCTCAGATGAAAAATCTTCTGGCGTAAACACTTGATCAATCGTAATCTCATCAACTAAAAAGCTACCGCCTTTAACCGCACTTCCTACTGTTTTTTCCATGAAAATTTCCTCCTTCATATTTTCATGAGCCGCTTCTCTCATTTTGAAAGAAGCTGGCTCTCCCGTTTATTTTTTATAAACCTTTGTTGCTTCCATTCTTTGCATTGGCAGCGTCTCGTTCTGAACGAGCCACCTGCACTTTTTTTATAGTAATTCAAACACTCCCGCAGCTCCCATTCCGCCGCCGATACACATTGTTACGATACCGAATTGTTCGTTGCGGCGTTTCATTTCGTGAATAAGAGATAGCGTTAGTTTTGCTCCTGTACAGCCAAGTGGATGTCCAAGTGCGATTGCACCGCCGTTTACGTTTACTTTTTCTTCATCTAAACCAAGTTCACGAATAACTTGGATTGATTGCGAAGCGAATGCTTCATTTAGTTCGAATAAGCCAATATCAGATAGCTCTAAGCCAGCTAGTTTTAACGCTTTTGGAATTGCAGCGATTGGGCCGATTCCCATTACTTCTGGTGGTACGCCAGCTACTGCAAATGAACGGAATTTCGCAAGTGGCTTCATGCCGTCGCTCACTGCTTTTTCACGATCCATTAATAGTACAGATGCTGCACCGTCACTCATTTGTGAAGAGTTACCAGCTGTTACAGAACCGCGAACGTTAAATGCTGGACGTAATTTACCTAAAATGTCTAGCGTCGTTTCTGCTCTTACACCTTCGTCTTGTGCGAAAATGATTGTTTCTTCTTGCAGTTTGTTATTTGATCCAACAGTACGTAACGTCACATCTACAGATACTGTTTCATCAGCGAAGTTACCTGCAGCTAATGCTTTCGCAGCGCGTTGATGACTTCTTACTGCAAATGCATCTTGCTCTTCACGAGAAATTCCATATTTCACAGCAACTTGCTCTGCTGTATGTCCCATACCCATATAATATTCTGGAGCCGCTTCTACAAGGCGACTATTTGGACGAACAACGTGTCCCATCATTGGAACTAAACTCATTGATTCCGCTCCGCCTGATAATACCGCTTCCGAGTGACCAAGCATAATGCGCTCTGCTCCGTAAGCGATACTTTGTAAACCTGAAGAACAGTAACGGTTAATTGTAAT
Source organism: Bacillus tropicus (assembly GCF_001884035.1). GTDB lineage: Bacteria > Bacillota > Bacilli > Bacillales > Bacillaceae_G > Bacillus_A > Bacillus_A tropicus. The sequence goes on along the minus strand of NZ_MACG01000015.1, from coordinate 9,274 downwards.
AGCTGGAACATCGTAAGAAAGTCCTGCTAATCCACCGATATTACGAGCCATATTTAAACCTTGCTCTGCTTCTGGCATCGCACAACCGAAAATTAAATCATCGATTGGTCCTTCATAATTCGCACGCTTTAACGTTTCCTTTACTACTAACGCCCCTAGATCGTCAGGACGCACTGTTTTTAATGAACCCCTCTTTGCTTTTCCAATTGGTGTTCTTGCTCCCGCAACAATGACAGCTTCTCTCATGAACGATATCTCCCCTCGTTATTAGTTACGTAATGGCTTTCCTTTTACAAGCATGTGCTGCATTCTTGCTTGTGATTTCATCTCACTTACTAAGCTAATAAATGCTTCACGTTCTACATCTAATAAATATTGCTCATCAACTTCTGTTCCGTACGGTACTTTTCCGCCCGCAATGACATATGCAAGTTTCTTCGCAATGTGAAGATCATGTTCAGAAATGTAACCTGATAAATGCATCGCTTCTGCACCAAGTACAAGAGTTGCATATCCTGTTTCGCCAACAACTGGTATCTTTTTGCGGATTGGCGCTTTATAGCCAGCTTCATATAAAGCAAGTGCTTTCTGTTTCGCATCATATAGTAAGTGATCACCATTCACACTAATACCGTCTTTATCGCCTAAGAAGTTGTTCGATACAGCTTCTTGTGCTGATGTAGAAACTTTCGCCATCGCTACAGATTCGAACACTTTATTCGCAACTTTTTGCAGATCAAACTCTACACCGTTGGGCATTTTATTTAAGTGTTTAATGTATAGCTCTTTATTACCGCCTCCGCCAGGGATTAAGCCAACACCAACTTCTACTAAGCCCATATACGTTTCACTAGAAGCTTGAATGCTAGCAGCCGGTAAGCAAACTTCTGTACCTCCGCCAAGCGTCATACCGTATGGTGCTGCTACAACTGGCTTAGAAGAGTACTTAATTTTCGTCATTGCATCTTGGAAGTTTTTCACAACCAACTCAATTTCAAAGTAATTGTCGTCTTGTGCTTCCATTAAGATCATTGCTAGATTCGCACCAACGCAGAAGTTCTTCGATTGGTTACCGATAACAAGACCTTTATAATTCTTTTCTACTTCATCAACAGCGTAGTTAATCATTTGCGTAATATCCATACCGATTGCATTGCTCTTCGAATGGAACTCTAAACAAAGGATGCCGTCGCCTAAATCGATTAAGCTCGCTCCGCTATTTTTCTTTAATACACCATTTTTCGCTTTTAATTGCTTAAGAGAAATTGCTTTTTTATTACGTTCGATTAGCTTATATTCGCCATTATCGTAATAGTAGCTATCGCCGTTATCATGTTTATAGAAAGTAGTGAAACCTTTCTCTAACATTTCTTTCACCCAAGTAGGAACAACTACGCCGTTTTCTTCCATCTTTTGAACGGACTTTTCAACGCCAATTGCATCCCAAACTTCAAACGGTCCTTGCTCCCAGCCGAAGCCCCACTTCATCGCTTGGTCAATTGCAACGATATCGTCAGCAATTTCTTTATGAAGTTTTGCAGAGTATAAAAGAGTTGGTGTAATGATGTTCCATAACAACTCTCCTGCGCGGTCTTTCGCGTATACAAGCGCTTTCAATTTATTCGATAAACCTTTTTCTTGTTTACTTAACTCGATCGATGCAGCTTTTAATTTTTTGCGAGCTTCGTACTCCATTGTTTCTGGATTTAATTCTAGAATTTCTTTTCCTTGTTTTAAGAAGAAGCCTTGACCTGTTTTGCTTCCAAGCCATTTTTTATCAAGCATGTCATGCATGAAAGCTGGTACTTTAAATACATCACGCTCTTCTTCTTGTACGTTTTCATATACGTTATTTGCAACGTGTACAAATGTATCTAAACCGACAACATCTAATGTACGGAACGTTGCACTCTTCGGACGACCAATAAGTGGGCCTGTTACAGAATCAACTTCCCCAATGCTATAGCCGCGTTTTATCATCTCTTGAAGAGTTACTAATAAACCGTACGTACCGATGCGGTTTCCAATAAAGTTTGGTGTGTCTTTCGCGATAACAACGCCTTTTCCAAGAACGTCTTCGCCAAATAGTTTCATGAAGCTTAATACTTGTGGATCAGTTTCTTTCGTCGGTATTACCTCTAGAAGTTTTAAATATCGTGGTGGGTTAAAAAAGTGTGTGCCTAAGAAGTGTTTCTGGAAGTCGTCTGAACGACCTTCTGCCATTTTTTCAACTGAAATGCCTGACGTATTCGAGCTTACGATAGAACCCGGTTTACGAACAGCATCTACTTTTTCAAATAGTTTCTTTTTAATATCTAAGTTTTCAACTACTACTTCAATAATCCAATCTACATCAGCTAGACGCTCAAGATCATCTTCTAAGTTACCTGCTTCAATCAGTGCTAAATTTCCTTTCACTGTCAGAGGAGCTGGTTTTTGCTTTAATAGTTTTTGCACAGCCGTATTACTAAAACGATTTCTCACACTTTTATGTTCTAATGTAAGTCCCTTCGCTTCTTCTTCTTTCGTAAGCGCAGGTGGTACAATATCAAGCAATAATGTCGGAATACCAATATTAGCTAAGTGTGCCGCAATTCCTGAACCCATTACGCCTGACCCTAGAACAGCAGCCTTTTTAATTTGGAACATCCAATTCTCCCCCTATTCTTGAATGAATGCTCATTCAATTTTTCGACATAAGTCGCAATCAATGAGTGAGCCTCTACTAATAAATATATGATACTGTTTAAATTTTCGCAATATATTTATTGATAAAATTTTCTGAAATAAATATTTTTCTTTTATTTGCTCATGCTATATATGTATTTTCTTCACTAAAATACACTTTCCCTTTTTATAATCTGACGAAACTGGAGGAATATATATGGCAAAACTTAAGAAGAACCCTTCAAAGGCTGGAATTAGCGCCGCAAGTGTGACAGGAAACGCTGGACCAACTGATCGAGGCGTGGAAAAAGGACGTCAAGGTAATAACCAACAATATAAGAAGCATAATATGGGCGAAAAATAACGCTATATTTTTGGGCAGAGAACGTGGCATAATGGGTAATGGCTGCTTTTTCTGCCCAATTTATTTGTAACAAATGAGGGAATTATAATGAAACGAACAATAGTTATGATTGTAATGATTGCCACACTATTTACAGGGATGATTTTCTTCTCTTACGCACAAAGACAACAAGCTGTAAGAGCCGATCAACCTAGCATCACTGGGCAATACGGGATTACAATCGATGCAGACACAGGTGAAATTTTGTATGGAAAACGAGAAGACGAACGCTCTTATCCGGCTAGTATAGCCAAAATGATGACAACCCTTCTTTTACTAGAGAATGTAAAAGAGGATGAAGAAATTACAGTTACAGAGAACGCAATTAAAACAGAAAGTCAAAGTAAGAAAATTAAACTTCGTGCTGGGGAAAAGTTAAAACGTGATGAGGCATTAAAACTGATGCTTATCATTAGTGCAGATCCAATAGCTGAATCCATCGCAGAACATATCGCAGGATCAAAAAATGAATTTGTAAAAATGATGAATGCTAGAGCGAAGGAACTTGGTACAAAGCATGCGACTTTCAAAAACGCAAGTGGTGCTGATGCACTAGGAAACAAAGTATCACCATATGACATTGCTATGATTACGAAAGAAGCATTAAAGTACCCAGTTGTTTTAGAATATATGAATTCAACGCGTACAACTCTACATACTTCAGAACGCTCTCCAAACATCGCAAACTATGGACGAGAAGAACTATATGACGATCCATACGCAATTGGAAGTAAAAGCGGCCTATCAGCACTCGGAAAATATACGGTCGTAACAGTGGATGAGAAAGACGGTAAACGCGTCATTAATGTTGTATTATCTTCTACTCGCAAGCAACTGTATCCTGATACGAAGAAAATGGCACATTACGCATTCCAGCAATTAAAATAACCAAGGAGTATTTTCTCCTTGGTTATTTTTTAACCATACCTTTTAATACGAACGCAACGTTTGCTGGACGCTCTGCTAGACGACGCATGAAGTAGCCATACCAGTCGTTTCCATAAGGTACGTAAACACGCATTTTGTAACCTTCTTTTACTAGCTCAAGTTGACGCTCATTACGAATACCATATAACATCTGGAATTCAAATTGATCCCTTGGAATGTTGTGTTCTTCGGCAAGTTTTTTCGTATATTCAATAATCGCTTCGTCATGTGAAGCAATTGCAGTATAATTTCCATTTAATAAGTGCATTTTAATAATCTTTTTATAATTGTCATCTACATCTTTCTTGTCCGGGAACGCCACTTCTTCAGGTTCTTTATAAGCCCCTTTTACAAGACGTAAATTAGGATTATAAGCATTTAAGTCCTCAATATCTTTCTCTGTACGATATAGGTAAGCTTGAATAACAGTACCAATATTATCGTACTCAGACTTTAACTGTTTAAAGATATCAATTGTCTTTCCGCAGCGTGTATAATCTTCCATATCAATTGTAACGAACACACCATTTTCTTTTGCAGCTTCTAAAATGCGGCGCATATTGTTCATTACGATTTCATCAGAAATATCCAACCCCATAGAAGTCATCTTTAAAGAAAGTTGCGAATCAAGACCTTCTCTTCCAATTGCACGGATTGCTTCAATCGATTGGTTAGCCATTTCATTTGCTTCCGCTTCATTATCAACGAATTCCCCTAAATAATCGATTGTTACGCAAAGTCCTTGCTTGTTTAATTGTTTAATAGCTGCTGTCGCTAATTCAATTGTCTCCCCTGCGACAAAGCGACCTGCTCCAAAGCGTAAACCGTACTTTTTAGCCAGTTTTGTTAGCGCTTTATTTTTAGATAAGAAAAGAAACGAATTTCGCATTAATTGTTCCATGTAATTCACCCCTATGACTTGATTTATCTGTTTTTTACCCCTCTTCAAAATTATATCATTGTTTAAAATTATTGGATACAAATAATTATTTAGATAATTTATAAAATACTATAAAAACATTTAAAACCCTATATTCTCGCTTATAAATATGTCTGAAATATTTTTCGACATTTAGAAAAATGGAGTTTACTAGGTACAAAATAGGCATGTCGAAAATATTCGACATGCCTATAAAACCCTTTATATTCCATGTAAATTATATAAGGATATTAATACAGAAAACTTGAGATTATATTTACCCCAAGTTTTTTTATTGCTCATTCCTCTTCTCTTCATTCAGCCTTTTAATATCAGTAATTAACTGCACCATCTCTTCTTTCGCATCGGGATACGTCTCATTCCAGTGCTTCACTAAAGCTGGCATCGTCTTCGCTATGTAAGAATACAGTGCCCACTTCTGTACCTGTTCTTTTCTCTCTTCATTGCTCTCTCCAAGTAACAGCTCAGTGTATTTCTCCAGTAAACCATCAAACTGCTCGTTAAACTTTTCACTCATTTTATTTACCTCCTATATGAAAAAAGCAGCGAAAATCGCTGCTTTTCTTTATAATTTTGATCGAACAGAGTTTAATTTTTTCTCCATTGTGCTTACTTTATCACGACGATCATCAATACGAATTGTTGTTGCAACGCGCTGTGCACCTTTCGTATATGGAACTTCATGCATTTGTTGAATTACTTCTAGAATGACAGGAAGATCTCCTTCAATAACTGTATTCATTGGTGTTAATTGATACTTCACGCGATCTGCATTTTTCTCTAGCACCTTTTGTACTTCTGCTACATACTCACTAACACTTGGATTACCTGTTCCTACTGGAATAATCGATACGTCAACAATTGCCATAGTAGTCTTCCTCCTATAATTGCTTCTTATATATCCATTGTCTATTTTACCGAAATACTCATCATTTTACTAATTTGTTATTCCTCTATTTTAAACTGCTCAACCAATCTTTCCAAGTCTCTCATGTGCTCCGTCAAGCTTTCCATCGTATGAGCTACCTTTTCTAGATGATTCACTTGTGATTCAGTTGCAGCATTTACTTCTTCAGAAACAGCTGCGCTTTCTTGACTCGTACCAGCAATTGTATGCATTACCGCTGTAATTTCTCCTTGCTCGTGACCGATGTTATGTACCTCTTCTACAATTTGTTCCACTGAAGTACTAATCGTATTGACAACTGACATAATTGTGCGGAATTCCGTTTCTGCCTCTGTCGTAACATTATTTTGTATATCCGCAATGTCTTTCAATTTACTTACAACTTCTACAACTCGTCTTACCTCTACTTGTACATCACCAATCATCGTCGCAATTTCTACTGTTGCTTCTTTTGATTGTTCCGCTAATTTTCGAACCTCTTCAGCAACAACAGCAAAGCCTTTACCTTGTTCACCCGCACGTGCCGCCTCGATTGAAGCATTTAAAGCAAGTAAATTCGTTTGATCCGAAATACCTTTTATAAGCTCTACAACATTTTGAATCGATCCAACTCGTTGCTCTAACTTTCCAGATGCTTCCTCTGTATGAACGACAATTGAAGAGGATTGTTCTCTTGTACGAACTAAATTTCGCATCGTATTCAATCCTTGCTTAGATGCCTCTTCTGCTTTACCAGCTACTCCTTTTATTTCACCAACGGAGCTATTCATTTGTTCCACTGACTGTATCATATTCTCAAGCTGCTCTGAAACTTCATCTACACTATTTGCAAGAGTGGATGCTCCTCCGCTTACATCATCCATTGCACCTGACACTTCTCTACTAGCTGCTACAGTTTCATTCGTTAAATAATGTAGATTATTCGTTGATTGTTGCACGGTTGATACACTATTTTTAATTTTGCTTACCATTTCATTCATTTGCTCAACCATATGATTAAAATGGTTCGTCAGTTCTCCAACTTCATCCTTACTTGTCACTTTCATTTGCAACGTTAAATCACCTTCTGCTACTTTTTGAACGTGATTCGTTAATAATTGCAGTGGTCTTGCTAATCTTCTTGAGAACAAGTATGAAGCTACGATTGCAACGAATAAGCTAATACATGCCATTATAATGACTGTATTTCTCATACTATTTAATAGCCCATCAATCGTTTCTTTCGGATAAAAAATTCCTATCTTCCATTTCATCAAATCAAATGACTGACTATATGCAACTACATCTTCACCTTTTAATGTAGTGACAGCATATTTTGTTACATCTTTATTTAAACTCTTCACAAGTGGCTCTTTCGAAACATCTTTCCCTATCTTTTCTGGGTAAACAAGAGCCATATTTTTATCATTTATAATAAACATTTCTCCGCCGTTATTGTATTGAATATTATGAAGTAATTTCTGAATTGTTCCGAGCGATACATCCATCGCTACAACACCTAATACAGATCCATCTTGAGCTGTGATTGCTTTAGAAACTCCCACACTTAGCTTACCTGTTGCAATTTCATACATAGGTTGTCCCCAGTGAACCTTTTTTACATCAGCTTCTGAGTCTTTATACCAAGGTCTTGTCGTTGGGTCATATCCTTCTGGCACTTTTCCACCTTCAGCAAGATTGGCACTTAATGTTTTTTTATCTTTCGTACCAATATATAAGTCTAAAATGCCAGGATGATTCTTTTTATACTCCGAAAACTCTTTCGTCAAAAATGCTTCCTCTTCTGGAGTAACTCCGTCTTGAAGCATATTACGAATCATCTCACTGTTCGCATAATACCCCATATCTTCATCCGTTCTTTGAACAAATGTCGTAAGTTGCTCTGTCACAAGATCCATCGTATTTTGAGAATACTGGTCTAAGGAGCGCACTTCCTTCTCTTTCTGTAATTGATACATAGCTGTACCTAATATTACGAACATCATAGAAATAAGTACCGAAAATACTACCGCAATTTTTAAACGTAAACTTCTTAACATCTTCCCCCAAGCATCCCCTTCGTATTGAATTCAAATCTTATTAATCATTATATTAAGTATAATAGATAAAATTAAAAAATTGAAATTAATTCTCACCTTAATACAATTAGAAAACTGACTACCACTTGTGCAAAAACAAATAGTTCATTATCCTTAAAATATAATCTCATTCGTTCGGAGGTAACTATGTTACAAAAATTCGGTTTCTCACAATATGAAAGCCAAGCTTACGAAGTTGTCGTATCAAGCAACGAACCATTAGATGCTACAACGATTGTGAAGCATTCTGGTGTACCAAAAGCCAAAATATATGAAGTGCTTGCACGCCTAATCGATAAAGGAATGGTAATGGATTCTGTTTCGGAGAAGAAAAAGATGTATACAGCATTACCACTCAAGCTAGCAATTGAAAAATTAACGACAGAATTTCAATCCAACATTAAAGAATTAGAGACAACTATATCGAAAAAATCATTTACAGATGACCGTGTGTGGAGCTTAAAAATGCAATCTTCTATTCGCGTTCAAAGTAAAGAGCTCATCGAAAGTGCAAAAGAATCGATTCGCATTTCAGCTTGGAATGATACTCTTTTAGAATATCTTCCGTTATTAGAAGAAAAAGCAAAACAAGGCGTCAAAACCGAATCCCTTATAGTTGGAAAAGTAAAAACAGACTTAGAAAACATGCATTTTCTAATCCCAGCGGAAGAGCCTAACGCGCTAGAGCGATACTTACTGCTCATCGTTGACGACCGCGAAATTTTATTTGCTGGTGTAGAGCAAGAGTCATGGCAAGCAATGAAAACAATGTCACAACCTTTCGTAAAGTTCTTTACAGAATTTTTCTACCATGACGTTGCACTTGCAAAGATTACCCAGAAACACCATGATCTCTTTATGGAAGATGAGGAAATTAAGAGTTTGTTGATGAAGTTGAGATACTAAAAAAACGCCTCTATTACAAGGCGTTTTTTTTCTACATTTCTTTTCTATTTTTCATCTTTAACACATAAGCTCCTGCAATAATAAAGCCAAGTCCTAGAACAAATAAAACCGTAAATTCATTGCCGACGCCGCCAGTAGCTGGCAAACGTACTTCATTATGAGTATTAGGTTGTTGCATCGGCTTCACATCAGCAGAAGGTTTCACTTCTCCATTCGGTGTTGGCTTATTTGGCTTAGAAGGAAGCGATACCTTTTCTTCTTTCTTATTTTTCACAATATGTTTAATAATTTCTCCATCCTCTTTTATTTCAAATGCGAATGTCTCTTCATTTATTACATATCCATTTGGCGCTATTGTTTCTTTATACGTGTACTTTCCGTATGGTAGTTTGAATTTCGCTATACCTTGCTCATTTGTTTTCCCTTTTACTACTTCTTTCCCTTGC
>NZ_MACG01000014.1 GCF_001884035.1 Bacillus tropicus | reverse complement strand
TCTGCATTCGGTAATTTTGTATTCCCATCCGCTACATCTACTTTCGTTATTTCTAACTCGCCTTCTACTTTCTTATCTTGAACGATATGTTTAATAATTTCTCCATTCTCTTTTATTTCAAATACGAATGTCTCTTCATTTATTACATATCCATTTGGCGCTATTGTTTCTTTATACGTGTACTTTCCGTATGGTAGTTTAAATTTCGCTACACCTTTTTCATCCGTTTTCCCTTTTACTACTTCTTTCCCTTGTTCGTTGTAGATTGTAAATTCTGCATTCGGTAATTTTGTATTCCCATCCGCTACATCTACTTTCGTTATTTCTAATTCACCTTTTACATTTTCATTTTTCAACTCTAATACAGCAGTTTCACCAGTTTTCACTTCAATTTTTTTGACGCTTCCGTCTAACACATATCCAGCTGGTGCTTGAATTTCTTTGACGCTATATATACCGATTGGAAGATTACCTAACTCCGCAATCCCCTTATCATTAGTCGTAACATTTTGTTTAAAGTTTTCATTAGAAACTTCAAACACCGCTCCTTTTAATACTTCCTTTTTTTCTCCTAATTTCATAATCTTTAAAGAGCCTACTGATTCCCAATTTACAACTAAATCTGTACTGATTTTCTCACTATTTCTTTGTAACAATACCGTTGTATTTTGAACTTTTTCTGATCCTTTAAAAGCTATCGCTTGTAAATTTGTTAAAGTAGACTTCACTTTTATTTTAAAGTTACCACTACTCGTATCTTTTGGGATTAAGATTTTGAATTTTTCGTTAATTGATAACGTGCTTTTCTCTTCTCCATTTTCATTTACAATTCGAAGCCCTTTAGGAGTATTTTCAGGAAGAATTGTATAAGATCCAGAAACCGCATTTGTTTGCACTGCATAAAACCCTGTTTCTAAATAATCACCTTTTTGTGTAGCAGTTTGTGAATCTACAGGATTAACTTTAAAGAATACATCTTGTGATCCAGATTCTTTTTTTGAAGTCTCTACTAAACGCTTCATAAGATTATGTATACGTTCATTTTTCGCAACTAAATCTTCTTCCGTTAATTCATTTGCTGCAATCCATACTGCTAATTGTGTGGCATAATGCGCTTCTTCCGTTGTCGCTACACCTAATTCAGATGGGCTTTTTTGAGGATATCCATTTAATAAAATACGATATACGGCATCAGATGTTTTCCCCATCTCTGGCAAATCATCCCCATTGGGTGAACGTAAATCAGGCGTTAAACAATACGCAATACTACCTGAAGCTGTTTTAATTATTTCTGTCTTTATTTCACGCTGTTTCGAATTACTATAGCTCCAATCCATCTTATATGTTTCTCTGTTCATTACTTCTGCCTTTACTTGTGGCATTGCAATTCCTAATAAAATAATAAGAGCACTTAAAAAACTAAACCATTTTCCTACCATCTTTCGTTTCATTCTCTCCACCACCATATATAAATTTCTACATGAATCAATCTTACTGTTTCATTGTACTTATAGTGAAAAAAAGAGAATAGGTGGTTTTTTTGTAGTATCTTGTCGAATTGTTGAGAAAGTTTCATAGTAATAAGCAACTTTAAAACAGTTTGTTGTCATGCTGCTATTGACAAATAAATATTACATGTTTCCAATTTTCAAACATAATAAAAAAGACACTTTATAAGTGCCTTTTTAACTTACGAGAAACAACTTTCAAACGAATACATATTACTTATCTTTTTCCTTTATCTCCATCAACAGCTCAATAATTTTCTCATTTTGCTCCACTTGTTTCTCTGAATTTTGATAGATGAAACGAACCCATCTTAATACAAAAACAACTATCAATATCGGTAGTAGCGCAATTATCATGCCGAATACCGAGAAATTAGACATCATTTTCCATCACCTCGCTATATACACCTTTCTCCATCTACCCACCAAACCCTTCCATTTTTTACAAATAAAAAAGAACCTATCAAACGATAGATTCTTCTTTTGCAAACTGAGTAGAACGTCCTCTCGTAATCGAGAAAATCGCACAAAGCAGCGCTAATATAATAAAGCCGCCTCCTACCCAAGCATTATATATAACAGACGATTTCTCAATAACAACTCCGCCTACTGTTGAACCGAGCGCAATTCCTAAGTGAAGTGCAGAGTTATTTAAACTTTGCTGAATACCAGCTGATTCCGGTGCAATTTCAATTAAATAATTTTGTTGTGCTGGCGAAATAGCCCAGCTCAGCATACTCCAAAGTCCCATCATCATAATGAACAGCGGGAATGAGAATGTCATCATCGGCAATAGGAAGATCGCACACGCAAATACGATAATAATTGAGATAATACTTTTCTTCGATCCCCATTTATCAGCAAGAAAGCCCCCAAGGCCGCCTCCAAGTACCGCTGCGATTCCGAAAATGAAGTAAAATACACTAATCCAATTCGCTTCCACATGCATAACATCTTTTAAAAATGGTGTTAAATATGCATATAGTGTTAAATGACCCGTTAAAAATAAGAATGACGTTAACTGTGCACTGACGATTTTTTTATCTTTTAACGTAGCAATTTGCTCTCTTATTGATAATACCGATGTCGGTGGTACTTTCGTTAAGAATAATGAAATACAAGCGATTGCCATCACTGTTAAGATTGAAATGAGTACAAATGGTGCACGCCATCCATATGCATTTCCGAGTACAAGACCAAGCGGTACTCCAAGTACAAGTGATCCACTAATCCCCATGAAAATGATTCCAATTGCACGCGCACGAAAATGCGGTTCTACAACGCTAGAAGCAAGTGTTACTGACAGTGCAATAATAAGCGAACCACTTGCCGCACAAATCACCCTTGAGAACATTAACATCCCGTAATTCACACTACATGCTGAAATAATATTTCCGATTAAGAAAATTGATAATGCCCCAACATACAATGTTTTTCTTTCAAATTTCCCTGTTAATGCTAATAAAACAGGACCTGATAAAGCAAATACTACTGAAAATATTGTTATAAGCTGACCAGCTGCACTAATAGATACTCCTAAATCATTGGCAACTAAATCAAGCGTTCCTCCTATAATTAGCTCAACCGTTCCGACTACGAAAGCCGCGATAGCTAAAATATACACACGAAAATTCAAGTCTTTCCCCACGCTTTCTATTTTGGTTACTACGATTATAGTAACCAAAATAGAAGTTGAACACAAGTACAATTTTTTTACAGTAAAAAAGGTAGGCGTATGATACGCCTACCCTTCAATCATGATACTTCATTTTTATTCCTCTTATTTAAATACCAATATACCGGAAGCCCCGTAAATACAATTCCAATTGATAAGAAACAACTTATCGGATCGTTGATAATTGCACTACCAATTACAAAGAACGAACCTAAAATCGCAACGATTGGTACGATTGGGAATAACGGTACACTGTATGCACGCTCTTTATTTTTATTACGTTTTCTTAAAATGAAGACACCAATAAACGTCATTACATAGAAAATATAAATAATGAATACGGAAATCTCAGATAGCTTATTCGGATCACTAATAATCATTAAAATAATTCCTAAAATGATTTCAACAGTAATCGCATTTGCTGGTGTTTTAAATCTTGGGCTTTCCTTTGCAATAAACTTAGCAAATGGAAGTTGTCCACGTTCTGCCATCGACATCGGGATACGTGGGAACGTTAAAATCTTTCCATTTAAACAACCGAAAATAGAAACGATAATACCGATACTAATAATTTTCCCGCCATATTCTCCAAGTAGCATGCCCGCAGCTGTCGCTGTTGCATTTTCTCCAAGGTCTACAATTTGTGTTGCTGGTAATACATTCAGTAACGCCAAATTAATTAATACGTAAGCAGCTGTTACAATTAAAATCCCAACTGTCATTGCTTTCGGTAATAACTTTGTTGGATTCTTCATTTCTCCACCAATTGAAGCAAGTAAAATCCAGCCATCATAAGCAAATAACGTTGCTAAAATTGCCATCCCGATACTTTGATTTTCTGATATTGGCACAACTACGTTAAAGATATCGCTATTTCCTTTCCAAAAACCTAACACAACAATTAATACGATTGGAATCATCTTCCCGATTGTCGTGATCGTTTGAACGATACCTCCGTATTTTGTTCCCATACTATTTACAACGCCAAGGAACACAACTGTTCCAATTGCGATTGGTAAATTCCATACTTTATCTAAATAGAAAAAATTAATCATTAAAGAACTAAAGTATAACCCTAATGTTCCAATAATAGCTGGCCCATAAACAATCGTTTGCATCCAGCCTGATAAATATCCCCAAAAACTTCCGTAAATCTCCTCTAAATACGTATACAACCCACCATTTTTCGGGATTTGCGCTCCAATTTCAGCTACTGTCAAACCACTTGCTAACGTCAACAGACCACCAATTATCCAAGCAAGAATCGCCATATTAGAACTCCCCGAGTAATCTAATACGCTGCCTGGTTTCATAAACACACCAGACCCAATAATCGTTCCTACTACGATAGAAAGTGCTACCGTTAAACCAATTTTGTTCTTCTCATCATGATGCATGCTGCGTATCCTCCTTCCAATCCTAGTGTGATGCAAAAATGAAATAAAAAAACACTCCTCCCTAAAAAAGGGACGAGTGTTATATTCGTGGTTCCACCCTTGTTTCAATTCGCAAAGTAACACACTTCACCAATTTCTCAAGTCTAAAATAACGGTTTTTGCCGGCAAGCAATTACTAGATGTTCGTTCACTGCTGCAGTTCAGAGGTGGTAATCTATTTTTCCGTATTAGGAAGCTCACAGCCAAAGGCCTCCCTCTCTGAGAATCGTAAAAAATTGATCGTGTCCTCATCATCACTTCTTGATGTCGAATTTTGTAGTTATTGTTCATTATATTGAATTGTTAGAAAAAATCAATATATTTTTTATATAACATACGAAATATTTCTCTTCTTATATTATAACAGAAGTTACGCCACTTCTCTAATTCCCTAAAAATGGTATAATCCATATAGGAGGTGCACCAATAATGATTGCTGTTTTTTGTATCATCGCTACATTTCTTTCTGTTCTATTCGCTATCATGCATCGGCACAAGTATCCTGGTTATAGCATTTTAGCGGTAGCTATTATACCAGCTGTTTCCTTCTATGTATTAGGTAAATATCAATATACGGAAGTGTTTATCGGTTTTGCAATCTTCTACTGCGTCTTTGGATACATACTAACAATGAAAAAAATTTCATTGAATCATTAAAAGGGACCGATTTCTGCTGACAGAAATCGGTCCTCGCACGTATCTTCCGGTTGCCCACACGAAAGATACGTAATTCAATTATTTATCTTCTTTGTTCATAAAAAACTTATGATGCGGAAGATCCACATTTAATGCCTCTAATTGTTTCTTTTCATTGTCTAAAATCGCTTTTGCTTTTGTTTTTGTTGCTTCATCTAATCCCGCAAAGATATCTTCATGCTTCTCTTTCTCTGGGAGTTTCACACCTAGTTTTGTTAATTCTTCTTTTGCTTGCTCATGCGTTAATTTCCCGGACTTTTCCTGTTCAAAAATAGACTTTGCTTTTTCCTTTGTTGCTTCATCTAAGTTAGCAAGTATGTCTTTATGCTTACCCTTCTCTGGCATTTTCACGCCTAACTTCGTTAATTCCTCTTTTGCTTGTTCACGTGTTAATTTGCCTGATTTCTCTTGATCTAAAATTGATTTTGCTTTTTCTTTTGTTGCTTCGTCTAAGTTAGCAAACATGTCTCCATGTTTACCCTTTTCCGGGAACTTCACGCCTAATTTTGTTAATTCCTCTTTTGCTTGTTCACGTGTTAATTTCCCGGACTTTTCTTGCTCTAAAATTGATTTTGCTTTTTCTTTTGTTGCTTCATCTAATCCCGCGAACATTTCTTTACGTTTTTCTTTCTCTGGAAGCTTTACACCTAGCTCCTCTAACTGTTTCTTTGTATCGTTCATAATCGTTTTTACTTTTTGTTTTGTAGCGTCATCTAAATCTTTTTTCGCCGTTTTTGTAGATTGTTCAGCTGCTGGAGTATTCGTTGCCGCGAATGCCGGAATGCCGACTCCTCCAATGATTCCGAATGATAACGCACCTGCAATCGCTAAATACCCAACTGTTTTCTTCTTCATAGGAAATTTCCTCCTTCATATTTCTAATGCATGTACACTTTCGTATACAATGCCTATAGTAATGTCGGTTTCTTAACATTTCCTTAACGACTTAACAAAAAAACACCGCTCGTGATGAGCGGTGTTTCTCTAAGCCTTTTGTAATTGTAATTCTTCACGTTCCATTATTTTTCTTAATACGATTGTTTGTGTCATTGTAAATAAGTTACCTGTTATCCAATACAACACAAGTCCTGATGGCGCCGCAAATCCCATAAATAAAATCATTGCGGGCATCATAATTTGCTGCATCTTCAGCATCTGTACTTGTTCTCCAGGTGTAATATTCGATTGGAAAACTTTCATCTGAATAAATGTCGTTAACGCTGCAATAATCGGTAATATATGATAAGGATCTGCATGTCCTAAGTTCACCCATAAAAACGAAGATGTTCGAATCTCTTCTGTTCGGCTAATCGCATAATACAAAGCAGAGAAAATCGGCATTTGTATTAATAGTGGCCAGCAACCAGCAAGTGGATTCCACCCGCCTGATTTCATTAGTTCTGACATTTCTTTTTGATACTGTTTTTGTTTTTCAAGATCTTTACTTACATCACCGTATTTCTTCTTTAGCTTTTGCAATTCCGGTTGCATTTTCTTCATTTTCGCTTGGCTACGATATTGTGAAACAGCTAATGGAATCATTGCTGAACGAATAACGAGCGTCATAATAATGATAGCAATCCCGAAGCTAGCTCCCGGTATATGATGAGCAACAAATTGAATCATAAACGAGATTGGATATACAAAATAATGATCCCAAATTCCCGTACTATGTGCATCAATTGGGGCTGCATTACTGCAACCAGATAAAACAAAAACAAGTAATAATGATAAACTAACGAGCACAGCTCGGTATGATTTTAACATGTTCATTCCTCCAATGTTTCGTAATTATTTAGCGAAACATTGGTGTATACGGACCGACCTCGTCATTCTCTTCACTTGATTCTTGTCTGCGTACAGAACGAATCATTCCATATTTATAAAAAATAGAAAATAGCGGTACATTCCCCGCACTATCTTCACATGTATCAACTAACGCAAATGCTCTTTGTCTACCGCTCGATGCTTGCTGACGCACAAAGCGAGAAACGTTAGCAAGGAAGAAAACTTCTAATAAACAAAGTGCTGTCGTTACAAACGATATATATAGAATTGCATCCTGCAAGAAAAATTCCATCGCTTCACATCCTTAATAAGGTCATTTTAGCACATTCGGCAAACATTCTCTATTTCCTTTTATCGTCAAAAAAAGTATTTTGCATATTTTCTCAAGAAAATAATAATTAAGAAACATTGTATTCGCTTTCTTTAGTATATTCACACACATCAATGAATAGGCTTGATTTATTAGAAATTTATAAAATTTTTGCATTATAATAAAACTATTGCCAGTTTTTGAAAAAACCTTTATTCTCTTCTTGTAATCAAAAATGAATATGGAGATGAAACATACTATGGGTCAACTAGGAGACGCCGATTACGTTCCCGACACCGCCTTTTTATCCTTCCCAGCAGCTAAAACATTTCACTTAGAATTTATCATACAGTTGGTTGTTATTTTCGTAGCTTCTATTTTGTATGCAATTTCTATGAATATGTTCTTTATCCCGCATAACATGATTAGCGGTGGATTCGCTGGTGTAGGGATGATTATCGGTTATTTAATGCACTACAATATCGGTGCACTTATCTTTTTACTAAACATTCCTCTTCTTATTTTAAGTCACTTTTACTTAGGCAAGAAGACAACCTTTTTAACAGCGTACTTTGTAGCTGTATCATCGTTAGCGATGAACATTATCCCTGTACACCAAGTTTCAGACGATATTTTACTATCTTCTGTATTCGGCGGTGTAATCTGCGGAGCAGCCTCAGGAATCATATTCCGATTTGCTTCTTCAACAGGTGGTTTTGATGTTGTTGGATTGATTGTAGCGAAATATCGAGATGTTTCAATTGGAGCAATCATATTTGTATTCAACTTAATCTTACTTGTTGTAGCAGGATTTATTTTCGGATGGGATATTACACTTTATACGTTAATTAGTCGATTTGTAGTCAGCAAAGTAATCGATGCTGTGCATACGAAACATATTAAATTAACGATAATGACAATTACAGAAAAAGGCGAGGAAATAAAAAGCGCCCTACTACATCACGGCATACGTGGCGTGACAATGGTAGATGCTGTCGGCGGCTATACAAACCATAAGAAAAAAATGATTTACACTGTCGTGACTCGCTATGAGTTAGGCGAAATGAAACGTATTATCCGTCAAGTGGATAACAAAGCATTTATGAATATTACTGAAACAGTTGAAATTGTCGGCCGTTTCAAACGTATATAAAGAAGGTCAATACATTAAAGGGCATAACATATTAGTCATATATAATATGTTATGCCCTTTGTTATTCAACTCACGCACCCTTTAGCATAATAAAATCACTCAGTTTATTACTTCAAATCGGAGGATAGCATTCCATATACAATACTATCTGTCCATTCATCTTTATTCCAAAAATCTTGTATGAAATGGGCTTCCTTTCTCATACCTACTCGTTCACACAATTTTTGTGAAGCTGTATTACGTGCATCAAGATTAGCTTGTATACGATGTACATTACATTCATTAAATAATTTAAATACCAAACTACTTACTGCTTCTGTTGCCAAACCTCTCCCAGCTACTTCACTTGAAAAACTATAACCAATCTCAACAGTGTCTTTCATATTTGTGTACCATACAGATAAATCACCAACTACTTTCGTTTTGTATATAACCGCCAAACTTAATACTGATTCTTTAGTAAGTACATTGTTTGCTAGCTTTTTATTAAATCTTTCCTGCATGTCTTCATGAGTCCACTTATTATGTAATAGGAACTTACATGTATCATCACTATTATAAATAGCAAATACATCCTGTAAATCAGTACTTTTAAAAGGTCTAATTATCAATCTTTCTGTTGTGATCTCCAAGTTAGTTCCCCTCCCTTTCCTTTATGCTACAAAACATTTTTATAGTATATAATTCCCCTTCTTATATCCCACCTTGATTACATATTTCATCATAGTAAATGAAAATCCTCCTTCCGCTAAACTGCGCGGTCAATGGTATTTCCTTACGATTTTTATTTTTTACACTTATTACAAAATCAGATAATTCTATTATTATGCCTATAAATGTGTTATAATGAAAACAGACTCACAAAAAAAGAGTATATAGACTTGGAAGTTTCTCATATTTTACAAACAAAAAGAAACGAGAAGTCGGGTATATTTCAATCACCATACACGTAACGGTTTAAAAAAACCGATCGCTCTTCAATGATCTTTTTATAAAAAGATACGTACAACTAAAATTCACTTCAATATACTATACCTACCTTTTTGACTTCCAAATCATCTTATTACATAAGGAGATGAACATATGAATCAATATATACGATATACAATAGCTGTCCTGTTTGCTATTATCGGCGGAACAATCTGCTTCTGGACAAACACTCAGCTTGGGGAGAATATCATTTTTAATGGAATCGAAACACTTGTAAGCGCTTCAATTTTAGGTGGATACATTTACTTCCTCTTCAACCCAGAAGAAAATGCGCAAAAAACAATGTTATTAACAATGATCGGAATCGTTGGCGGATGTATTTCCTACTCAATGACTAACTATACATTACCACTTCAATTAAGCTCAGCTTTCTTCCACGGTCTATGGACTTGGTTCATTGCATTCTGTCTAGCAGATGTATTCAACCTATTACAAGACAACGAAGAAGAAAACGGTCGCCACATTGAAAGTAACTCGTAAGCTGGAAGAATATCTTCCAGCTTTTTTCGATTAGTTCTCATACCCCTATTGGTATTACTTAAAATATATCAGCCATTTTTCAAATATATCGGCGATTCCTCCACTTATATCAGCGATTTTTTCATTATATCGGCGATTCGACACAGGATATCGACTTACCGACATTTTTCGGCAAGCCATTCCTCCTCTATACCCATCACCACAATAAAAAGAAGCTACCCTCACGGCAACTTCTTTTTCATATACCCCATCCAGTACTTACTGGAATATATCAACGATGTTTCAAATATATCGACGATTTCTCCACTTATATCAGCGATTTTTTCATTATATCGACGTTTCGACACAGGATATCGATTTACCGACATCCTTCGATACTAAAGACGTACAACATACCCTATCCCCCAAGCAATTTACTGCCGAACTCTACGATTAAAAAGATAACTAATAAGATCGCCAGTATCTTTAATGCTACATATGCCACTTTAAAAACAGCATAAATGAGCAAGACTATTAAAATAATCGTTAAAATTTCCATCTAGAATTCCTCCAAGCTTTGCTCCTCACATCTTATTTTACTCGCCCCACACTTTTTATGGAACGGCATAAGACGACATAGAAAAAAGAGGATACCTCACCCATCGTAAGATACCCTCTCTTTCAGCTGCTCAAACCATTCTCTCTCTAATTGTAAATATCCCATCTCACTCTTCTCAGCGCTCTTCAATTCTTTATCAGCTTTCCTCATATAAGTGCGAGATGCTTCCATATCGCCCTCTAAATATTTAATAATTCCTTGTGTGCGATAATACCCATGTAAGTCTATTTTCGTAATAGCCTTCCCATGTTCCTTCGCTTCTTGCAGAGAAAGACTATCCACCTCATAAAGAGCTTTATATAAAAGATACCAACTATGAAAACTACTAACGAAATATTTATTTTCCTTCGTTACAGGTAGTTGAACAACTGTTTCTATATATGGTATCGCTCTTTCCATTCCCTTTTGATCAGCTCTGGCACAAAAGACGAGCATAAGTCCGCTCATTATATCTCTTATACTTTTATCCTCTTTTAATTTTTCCTCGCTAAGCTCTATTAATTTCTTATCCCAATCTTTCGGCCTTTTATAACTAAATAACTCACTTGATACTTGAATATTATATAAATGCTGCTTCGCTTTTTCATCATCTTTAATTAAAATGAGAAATTGCATACCATCACTCAAAAACGTTCCTTTTATCGGTACGATTGTAGCTGCAAAAATGACAAAGTGTAAAACAGAAAAATATAAAAGATATTGATAATAACTCACCATGTATATGTAACCAGAAGTAATACCAAATAGTAAACTCACAATCGGTCCACCTAAAGTGAGCCACGCCCATTTTTTCGAAAGATTTGGTGTCTCTATGGAAGGGGGCACTAACATCGCCACGCCTCCAAAGTACATCCACAATTTATTTTCTCGAATGCGTACTTTCCCCTTCTCTTTTTGAAAAGTAATGGGCCCTACTGTCATAAATTTAAAGTTTAAACCACCTATCAAACCAAATATTACATGTCCTAGTTCATGAATAGCTAGCACTAACAAAAAAATCCCAAATAATGCCCATATATCCAACATTACTTCTAACTTCTCGGTTCGGATTACTCCGTATAAAATGGACAAAACTAACGCCGCCGTCATAGAACCAGCTGGCCTTCTTAAAATATCCACCTTTTTCTCCCCTTAATAAATCATTTTTCTCTGCATTTCGTACATGAATTTTCCAAGATGCAATATCCAAATAAATGAGATTAAGCCAATTAATACAAAGTCGATATCACTAGCCGCCGTATATATAACGGCAGCCCACCATACATATGCCAATATTGTATTCGTAAATTCATACGCTTTATATCCAGCCTCATGCACAATGTGCTTTAACCCTTCATCTGCGTTTTTCGTCCACATTTTCATAGATTCCATATATGTTACACCTTGTTCAGGATATAGCTTATTATAACGATTTTTTGTTATGAACCCGCTAATCACTACAATAGTTAAACAAACAATAGAAGCTACTAGATTCCACACTGCAAATGAAACATTTGTATCCTGCAACAGTGCACGTCTACATGCAATAACTGCATATACAAACCATGCCTGCGTAACTATATCACCTACACGTAAATATATACTTATAATGCCTAATTTTCTGCCTTGTACGCTCTCTTCTTCATCTCGTGCCTCCGCTAACATACGTGTATTCTTCCAAGTATAGTACATCATTAAAATTCCAAAAATAGTACATATACCTATAAATGTATTAGATGATAATTTTCTCGGTTCATCCGAGAGTAAATCTAAAGCTATATAAGATGTTAAAAAGCCACCCATCATACTTAATGCCATTTTCCCGACAAAATCAAATTGTTTTTTTCGTTTACTCTTCATCGTCCTCTTCCCCCTCCACTAACGTGAATATTTCCTCCACCGGTACATTGAAAATGTGTGCGATTTTTAACGACAATACGATAGATGGTGCATAATCCCCACGCTCGATTAAACTAATCGTTTGCCGTGATGAGCCAATCGCTTTCCCTAAATCCCCTTGTGATAAACGATGCTTTGCTCGCAATTCCCTCACTCGATTTTGAAGCTTCATGTCTTCCCTCTTTTTCATTTATTTAAATAAAATTGTAAATAATATCCTTATTTTTGTCAATTATAATTGTCATTTTGACGTTAATAATTGACAAGATAATCTATAAATTTTTAAACAGGTAAACAAAAACTTATTAAAATAAAAAAGGCAGTGCTTTTGCACTGCCTTCCTAAATTCTGACATAGAATGGATTCCATATTAACTTGCGTTTTGTAATAATGCTCGTTTTAACTGTTTGCGGAAACGAACTCCTAACGTAATTGCAACAATCGCAATCACTCCAAAAATGATTTTACCGATGTGACCTTCTAGCGCTCCAAAAATATCATGTAAGTTGCCACCTAACCAGTAACCACCGATTAAGAAGAATGATACCCAAAATAGAGCACCTGAGTAAATTGTAATTGCAAAGCGGCGGAATGGTAAGTTAATAATCCCTGCAAAGTACCCTGTAAAATGACGTACACCAGGAATAAAGAAACCAATAAAGATTAGGAAATATCCATACTTATCAAACCACATTCTTGTTAAGTCGATTTTTCTTTGCGTTAAAAATACGTATTTCCCATACTTTTGAATAAAGGGCATACCTAATTTATTTCCTAAAAAGTATTGAATCGTCATTCCTACACTTGTCCCAATAAAGGATAGAATGATTAAAATCGGTAAGCTTAAATCACCCTTATGTGCTAAAAATCCCGCATATGCTAACGTTGGCTCTCCCGGAAACGGAAGGGCAATATATTCTAACAGCAAACCGACAAGTACAACATAGTACCCGTATTGCTGAAATAATTCATGAATCCATTCCATGTCATCTCTCCTTTCAATCACGTGCAACTTCTTACTAATATTGTATAAAAAAAATGTCGAAATAACTATCACAATAGCTTACATTTTTATTACATTTTTGTAAGGCTCTCACTAAAATTTTACGTTCTTTATTTACTTTCGTTTCAAGACAATTTAACAAGTATATACTGTGAGAAAACAGAGCCTTAATATGCATTTTTTATCCATTTTTTAACACTTAAAAATCGTTATATTTTGTTCTTAATAAAAAACCACTACAAACTCATACGAACTTCATATTAGCTTCATATACGTATTGTAAGATTATATCGGAATTTGTTGAAAAATTTAACCAATAAATGACTAAGCATTAATTTGAATAAATATGAATAGCTTTTCGAAATTGAAAAAAGGGTGAATAAGAAATGGAAGCTTATAAAATGCAAGATTTTATTAATACAAATGTTGAATCTCATCAAAATGAAACCGTTTTTAATTTACACATATGTGAAACAAGTGAATTTGACGTAAGTTTAACAAAATCTACTACACTATCTTTTATCGTTTCAAAAAAGAACATTAAAATTGTCACGAAAAAATGGATTAATTCAAATCAAGAAAGCATGATTGGCAAAAGCTATATCATTCCAACGAAAGCTTTTCACTACTTCTTACCAATTATTTCTGAAACTGAAGATGAATTAAATATTCAAGTTCAAAGCTTTGGACTACATGGGGAACTTTTATTAAATGAAAGATTACTTATTGATAAAAACAACAAATACAATGCCAAAATTACTACTTTCTTTGAAACATTAGATGAAAATGTAAATAAAGTATTACGAGGATTGCAAATTCATTGTATGTAAGACTACTACAATAGTAAAAAGGAGAATATAATGAAAAAACTATTATTAAGCGCACTATTATCATTAGGATTTTTAACTATTCCATTCACAAATGCTGAGGCAGCTACAACGAAAGATCAACTGATTGTAAACACGCAGTTAAATAAAATGGATTATTATCAAAACGGAAAATTCATAAAAAGTTTTACTGTCGCTACTGGAAAAGCAGCCACTCCTACACCTAAAGGTACTTTTCAAATCGTAAATAAAATTAAAAACCGTCCTTACTATACAGGTAAAATTAAAGGCGGCGACCCACGTAATCCACTTGGTGACCGTTGGCTTGGATTAAATATGGCGGGAACTTACGGAACAACTTATGCGATTCATGGAACTAACAATAATCAAGCAATCGGCAAATGGACAACACTTGGTTGTATTCGTATGTATAATAATGATATACACTGGTTATTTGAGCGTATTCAGCAGCAAGCTACTGTCACTGTAAAATAACTTAAGAACAAGATTTGTGTGTAGCCAAGAATTTTATGTCTTGGCTTATTTTATTTCTTCATTTACAGTAGCAAAACAACTGTATTTACATATATAATAGGAATAGATTATATTAAATAACATCCAAACATTTATAAACATGGATATTAAAATTATACAGTTATAATATTTTATAAATTTTATAATACATACTATAATAGAATTACTGTAATTCTTAAATATTCAGTTTCACTAAACAACTCCCCTTGCTACTTTCATGATTATTTTATAGCGGGGGCTTATTATATGTATAAACAATCTGAGTCATCGGAAAAATGATGAATTCGAATATTGCAGTTAAAAGCGTTATTTAGGAGGTGTTACTATGACGCATATACTGGTGATTGAAGACAACCCAGATATACAAGAACTGATTCGTGAATTTCTAATGGCACAAAACTTTACCGTTGATGTCGTTGGTGCTGGGACAGAAGGTATACTTCTTTTCCAAAAAAATTCATACGATCTTGTCCTCCTTGATGTGATGTTACCAGATATAGATGGCTATAGTATTTGTAAAATTATGCGAGGACAATCTGATGTACCAATCATTATGTTAACAGGCTTACATAATGAAGAAAGTGAAATTAAAGGATTTGAATTAGGTATTGATGACTATATTACGAAACCGTTCCATTACACTGTATTTATTAAACGTGTAGAAGCTGTATTAAGAAGGGCAGCAACGAAGGAAGCCGAAGCTGCAACTATACTACAATTCCATGAATTGATGTTAAATTCTACAGCATATGCCGCTTATGTTCATGGTAATCAAATTGAATTGACAACAAAAGAATTTGAAATTATTTATACTTTACTGCAAAATCGAGGAAAAGTATTATCAAGAAGTGATTTGTTGAATAAGGTATGGGGCTATGAACATTATGGTGATGTAAGAGTTATAGATACACATATTAAAAACTTACGAAAAAAATTAGGAATTCCTTATATTAAAACGGTGAAAGGCATTGGCTACAAAATCGAATCGTAGCAAAGGCAACATCACCAAAAATATTTTCATCAAAACCTTATTATTTTGTATTCTTTTATCACTTTGTCTTTATCAAGCTATTTACTTCTTAGCTTCAAACTACGATAAAGAACGTTTTGCGAAGGAAAATGGAACGCCTACTACAGAACAAGCGGATTCAGATAAACAAAACGACCAAAGTAAAGCAAATCAAAATAAAGCTGTATCACAGGGAGACATATTTAATTTTCAATCTTCTATTATAGATTATAACTCTCTCTCTACAGCTATCAATCATCTTTTGCAGCCTAGCCAAACTGCAAAAGCAAAAGAACATACTCAAAATATTTCGGGGAAAAATAGCGCTTCTGCTCCATCTACAGAAATGGAAAAGCAAGTCGCTACTAATGATGCCTTACATAAACAAAATGCAGCAAGTAAAGCAAATGATGCACAAGATAATCCAAAATTAACAGATGTACTGCAGCAATTAGCTCCACATATTGGCGCGACAATGCTTGCATTATCTCTGCTCGGATCTTTAATTTATGCAAAACTAATTGCTAAACCTTTTCAATATATGAGTGATGCTTTAAAAGATATTATGAATCTTGATTTCTCAGATAAAAAGCTACTCAACAAAAATACGAATCAAACAGATTTTAATTTACAAGTAGCTGCTTCACAAGTACCAAATATAGTGAAGAATTTACATGCAAGCAATCAAGATTTAAGAAATGAACTCAAAAAGGAACAACAATTAGAACAATCTCGTAAAGAATTTATGTCTATGGTTTCCCATGAATTAAAAACACCAATCGCAGCCGTTATGGGACAACTAGATGGCATGATTCACGGAATTGGAGCTTATAAAGATAGAGATAAATATTTAAAACGTTCCTATGAAATGATGCAAGACATTAACATATTAACGGAAAAAATGTCGGAATTATCCAAAATACAAAACCCTCAATTTAAACCTAATTTAAAAGTTATCTCATTAACTAATATTATTGAGGATGTTATGAAGAAAGTAGATTATTTCGTATCTGTAAAGCAGTTAAATGTTCAATCTAACATTAAACAAGATGTACAAGTTTTAGCTGATCCTAAATTTATTCAAACTGCCATTTTTAACATTATTTCAAATGCAATTCATTATACAATTGACCATCAGCATGTATATATAAAGCTTTATGAAAAACCAAACGGTTACGCATTAGAAGTATTAAATACAGGTTCACAAATAGATGAGGATAAACTTGCCCATTTATTTGAGCCATTCTATCGCGCAAACCCTGACAAACATGGCTTAGTACAAGGTAGTGGTCTTGGGTTATACATTGTAAAACAAATACTAGATAAACATCAGTTTCCTTATGGGATACAAAACACGCCTCAAGGTGTAAAATGTTCTATTGTATTCCCAAAAGCAATGTAAAAACCTACTACAATTTCATACCCCAAATTCATACTTCGTATGAGTGGCGGAATTTTGTAGAGTATATGACTCTGTTTCGTTCGCCCGTTATCCTTATTTGGATAGCGGGCGTTTTTTATTATTTAAAAGGAGGATTTTCATGGAGAAATTTAAGTATTCATTACTCGTTTTATTCGGAGCTTGTAGCTACGGCGTACTTTCAACTATTTTCAAACTCGGATTCATTGATGGATTTTCAGCACATCAACTATTAGGAGGACAATATGTCTTCGGATGGATTGGTCTTCTCCTGCTCGTTCTTTTCGTTTCACGTCATAAAGTAACAAAAAAGCAATTCTTTTCCTTACTAACAGTTGGTACAACGATGAGTATGACCGGTATCTTCTACGCTATTTCTGTAGAAGAACTACCAGCATCTATCGCTGTCGTCCTACTTTTCCAATTCACATGGATTGGTGTCGTTATTGAAGCAATTGCAAATCGAACATTTCCAAGCCGTGAAAAGGTCATATCTATCATTATTTTATTTACTGGAACATTGTTTGCAGGTGGTGTATTTGAAGGCCTCGGACAAAGTTTTTCTACAAAAGGGATTATCTTTGGACTATTAGCTGCTGTCTCTTTTTCATTCTATGTTTTTGCAAGCGGGCGTGTCGCTACAGAAGTTCCGCCTTATACGAAAAGTTTTCTTATGACAACAAGCGCTACTCTGATCGTATGCCTATTCTTCCCGCCAACCTTTTTAACAGACGGTGCTTTGCAAGCTGGCCTATGGAAATATGCCTTCTTCCTCGGTTTGTTCGGTGTTGTCGTACCTGTCATTTGTTTTTCAATTGGCGTACCGAAAGTAGGAACAGGACTTGGTACAATACTAGGAGCAGCTGAATTACCAACAGCCATTATCGCTTCTATTACACTTGTACATGAAGTCGTAACGTTTATGCAGTGGATTGGGATCATCTTTATACTACTTGGGATTTTTATTCCTCAGCTACTTACCGCTAGGAAAGAAAAGAAACATAGTAGCGTGCATAGTGCATGAAAATAGAACCTTGCATATAAAGTGAAACTTTAATCAGTGGGGGTTTTCTTCATCCCCCACTGATTATTAGTTGAACCAATCGGACTTTAATGGGCAGTTGATCCCCCACCTAACTTCTTTGCTTTCACTGCATTTTGAGGTGGGGATCTTACTGCCCATTAAAGCGGGATAAATGTAAATACAGTTACAATGTGGTATAATTTCAAATCTATTTGGAGGTATAAATGACTATTTTAAGCGTAGCCTTTTTTGCCATTATGTGTATCTTCTTCCTAATAAGATATATGAAAGAAAAGAAATTTTACGATTTGCTGCTCATTCCCATTTGCATATATGCTGGGGCAGTCAAAACCCCTTTAGTGGAGTACTTAAACTTTAATACCACATTCAAAATAACATATGATATTGCAGCTATTATTCTCGTAATCCTTGCTGTACTTTTCTTCTTAAAGGATAAGAAAGAGAATCCTACTGCATAACAAAAGACCTTTCATGTATTTGAAAGGTCTTTTTCTCTATCTCACTTTACCGCTCCATATAATTTCTCTACCTCATGCTCAATTTGCTTTACATCGATTCTTTCAAATAGTGGCTGCACGCTATCAATTCTACTTGGCAACGTATGTTGAGGCTCCCAATTTCGGTTCAAAATCGATAATGTGTTTCTAACTCTTTCACTTGAAAATGGTAAAAATGGTTCAAGGAGATTTGCGAAATTAGCGATGAGATACACACAGTTATAAATCGTTTCTTCGCATAAAACTGGATCATCCTCCCTTTGTTTCCAAGGCTGCCTCTCATCAAAGTATTTATTTGCAAAACGTACTGCATCAAATATTGATTCTAGCGCCACCTTAAATTTAGTTTGCTCAATCGCCTCTCCTACATGTTTATATAATCCTTCTACTTTATCTTTCAGCTCTACATCAATACTTCCCTTCGGCACGATACCACCATAATATTTTTCAATAAACTTTAATGTCCGGTTCACAAAGTTCCCGTATGCACCTAATAATTCACTATTATGACTGTAAATAAATTCCCGCCATGAAAAATCAGTATCGCGATTTTCTGGTGCGTTGACGGTTAAAAAGTAACGAATAGAATCTGGATTGTAGCTTGCTAATATGTCAGGCACCCATACCGCCCAGTTTTTACTTGTAGATAATTTTCTTTTTTCCACTGTTAAATATTCATTCGAAACGATATGACGCGGGATTGCTTCCTCTCCTATTCCAAGTAATACCGCTGGCCAAATAACGGAATGAAACGGAATATTATCCTTTCCGTGCACATAATATGTTTTCGCTTCGCTATCCCAAAACTCTTGATCATCTTTCCCTGTTTCTTCAGCCCAATGTTTACTCGCCGAATAATACCCTGTCACCGCTTCAATCCATACGTAAATTTTCTTATCTTCATACCCTTCTACTGGAATTGGCACCCCAATTGGTAAATCACGTGATACGGCCCTATCTAGTAATCCTTCCTTTACATATCTCTCTGTTAATTGAATCGCATTGTCGCGCCATGTCCCTGTTTGTTTGGCGATTTCTACAGCCCTTTTAATTTGCTCCTGAAATGTATGCAACGCGAAATAGAAATGCTCTGTTTCCTGTACGGATGGTGTACTACCACATAACTTACATTTCTTTTCTAACAAATCGAGTGGATCTAAAATAGCTGAACACGCATCGCATTGATCTCCTCTTGCTGCTTCATGGCAGTGCGGACAAATTCCTTCTACATAACGATCAGGTAAAAACTGCGTACACGTTTCACAATATGCTTGTTCCACTGTTTTTTTATAAATATGTCCCTTTTCTAATAAACGTAAAAAAACTTTTTGAACCGTTTCATGATGGTGCTCACTATCTGTACGTGTATAGCAATCATACGTAAAACCAAGGCTACGAAAACATCGCTCAAACTCTTCATGATACTTATTAGCAATTTCTTTCGCCGTCACACCTTCTTGTTTTGCCCGAATTGCAATTGGTGTTCCATTACAATCACTTCCCGAAACATACAACACATTCTCACCTTTTGCTCGGTAATAACGTGCTAAAATATCTCCAGGTAACAAACTCGCAATATGTCCAAGATGTAACGAACCATTTGCATACGGCCAAGCTCCTCCAATAAAAATACTCA
>NZ_MACG01000013.1 GCF_001884035.1 Bacillus tropicus | reverse complement strand
TAAAATATAAAAAGCCCCGCCCTTATCTTAAAAAAGATAAGGGCGGGGCTGTATAAACAGTCGCGGTACCACCTTATTTCGCCAATTACTCACATAATTAGCCTTAACAAGTACGGAGCTATACGCTCTTATACTGTGGTTTTGATAACGAGTACCAACTCTCGTCGCCGCCTACTATTATCATGTGATAAGTTCAGGACGAAGCTCAAAGGCCATTGTTCAAATGAATATTCTTGCTTCTTCTCAGCTACCGAAGCTCTCTGGAAAGAATGTGTTCATCCTACTTTTCCTTTTCAACGCTTTTACGTATAACACGTATTTTACGACTTAATAACAGAAAAATCAAACTTTAATTCAAGAAAAACAGGAAATCTCACCTTCCCGCCGAATATCTATACGTTCACAAAAGGAGTGATATGATTGAATCAAAAACAACTAAGCACACGTAATGAAAAAAGCTGGAATGCAGCTGCTTATGAAGCTTGGACAAATCGCCACGGGACGCCAGCTGCTTATGCGAAAAAAATCATGGAAGATCCTATGCACGAGGTAGATCACTATTTACCTTACATACAATCCCCGAAAGGAAAACGTATTATTAATTTACTCGGGTCAAAAGGGAATAAAGCTGTTGCTCTCGCTCTTTTAGGAGCTGACGTAACGGTTGTTGATATTTCAGCAAGTAATGCAAAATATGCAAATGAACTTGCAGAAGCAGCAGGTGTCTCTATCCAGTATATCGTTTCTGATGTATTACATGTACAGCTCTCCGAATCATTCAATATCGTATTGCTAGAACTTGGTGTACTGCATTACTTTCTAGATTTAAAACCACTCTTTCAAAAAATTGCTACTTTACTTAAGCGAGATGGAATGCTTATCCTTCGTGACTATCATCCTGTTTACACCAAATTATTAGCAGTCGACCACCCATCATTTCGAGCAAATGGAAATTATTTTGATGAAGAATTGATTGAAGATGATGTTGCTTATAGCATTCTTCTTACAGAAGCACAGAAAAAATCGTTACCTAAAACAACTATCCGTCGCTGGACGCTAGGAGAAATCATTACAACACTTGCCGAAGAACATTTTAAAATTGAAAAACTAGTTGAAGAACATGGGCCCCATCAAAGGTGGGTCTTCTCTTCTACTGCACCGGAAGGAATGGAAGAACGTGTGCCAGGTCTATATACATTAATTGCAACAGCATGCAAAAAAGGATCCCTTCACGGATAGGATCCTTTTTGCATGCTCACGCATATAAGTTGAGGTTGGAGATTACCATAATTCTGTAGAATAGGACACAAGATATTTCAACATTTCGTCTCTGACTTACGTCGTCAAAAAGGGGTATGACCAACATAACGAAGAGTAATGTTTTCGGTTGATACTGATAATCGTTATCAACTAATTAGAAGTATACATGATGTTATTTTAAATTACAATAGCATTTCTCATTTTTATTTATGAATTTTTTGATATACAAATGTATACATTTTAAGAACATTTACTCATATGAATCTGCCATATTCCATTATCTGCTATAATTTTTATTGAACAGATTAATAACTTCATAATAATGTTTTTATTAATTTCGTTCTAAATATTTATAAATTATAATAAATAGTTTTTAAAGGTAGGGGTAACGATGAAATATGTTAGTATTCGAAAAAAACTACTGTTCACACTCTTAAGCATTTCTTCTTTATTTAGCATTGCTCTTATTGTTATACTTTCATTCGCTATGAGCCAAGCAAGTGAAATTGAAATGTTAAAAAATGATGTATCAAAAAGAGCAACGATTTTAAAAGAACGCGGTGATTGGTTCCAAGCACAAGTTGCTGGTTTACAAGAATATTTACTGTCACATGATCAAAAAGGATTGGATAAATTCAACCGAGAAGGAAAAAAACTAGCTGATACTAGAGAAAAAGTAACAAGTGATAAAAAACTTTCAGAAGGAATGAAAGAAGCGATTTTAATGGGAGGAAAATGGCGAAGCGTCATAGATAATGAAGTCCTCCCTCTCGCTCGCGAAGGAAAATGGGACGAAGCATCCAAAATCGCTTTAGCTCAAACCGATTACGTAAATGACCTTTTAAGTCGTTTTACGAAATATGCAAACGAAGAAAATGATAAGCGTGACGCATTAATTGCTGACGTGGAGTCTTCTTCATCGCTTATTCAATATATTATTTTCTTCTCACTTATTACATGTACAGTAACGTCTATTTTATTAGCATGGTGGTTCTCTGGTAAACTCGTTAGACCGATACGACAAATTGATGAGAAATTAAAAGAATTAGCTTCTCAAGATGGTGATTTAACCGCTAGATTGCACGTAGCAAGTAAAGATGAAATTGGTGATATTGCCAATTCCTTTAATCAAATGCTCGCTAATTTACAACATATAATAAAACAAGTGCAACAAACATCCACAAGTGTAAAAGAAGCATCTGAAAATGTGTTTATCGAAACAACCGTTTCTATGGAAAATACCGCAAAAACCGAAGAGACTATGAATGCTCTTGAGCATAATATTCGTTCGCAAGTTTCCAGCATCGAAGAAAGTTCAACTGCAATGGACGATATGGCAACGAGTGTTCAGCGTATTGCAGAATCCGCCTCTTCTGTTGCTAGCCTAGCTGTTACAACTTCAGAAAAAGCTGATAGTGGGAATAAAGTCATTGAGAAATCTATTACACAAATGCATACCATTAATGAAGCTGTTAACGCTACATCACAAGTAGTAGAACGACTTATTACACATACAAATCATATTGATACTGCACTTCAATCCATTTCTAATATCGCGGAACAAACGAATTTGCTCGCTTTAAATGCTTCCATTGAAGCAGCTCGTGCCGGCGAACACGGAAAAGGCTTCGCTGTTGTTGCCGATGAAGTACGAAAACTTGCTGAACAATCTCAGCTAGCAGCAACTGATATTAACCATTTACTTCATCAAATTCAAGAAGATACAAAAATAGCAAATGAAATGATGACGCAGGGTCAGTCAGAGGCTTCTGAAGGCATTACAGTCATTCGTACCGCTGGATCTTCATTCTCAGAAATTGTTAACCACATTAACAAAGTCTCTACACAAATGCAGGAAATGTCTGCAACTGCTGAAGAAATGGCCGCAAGTTCTGAAGAAATGAATGCAGCTTTAAATAACATCGCTTCTATTTCAAATGAGGTTGCCGCCGAAACATCACAAACAGCAACTTCAGCTGGTGACCAAGTAAACAAAATGAGTGTCGTTGCTAAAAAAGCGTCTGAAATGAAAACAACTGTGCAAGAACTTGAAGTTCTCGTTTCTCATTTCAAAACAAACGTTTAAAGCAAAATTTTCATTTATCCTTCTATAAGTTCCAAATTATTAAAAAGGGAGATTTACAGTCTCTCTTTTTTCACCTTAAAATATCTCTTTCTATCTCTCATTACGTCTGCTATAATTCCTAAAGGAAAGAAGAAAGCTTTATTCCAAATGGAGTAAAGCTTTCTTTCAATTTTTTACATTAATTAATTCTAATACTATGATTTCACAAAGGAGGCTTTTATCATATGAGTTTTATTAGCATTCGAAAAAAACTAATGTTTATGATGGGAACGATTTGCGCTTTATTTGGCATCGCCTTAGCTTTTATTTTATTTTTTGCTATTGATCAATCTCGTCAAGCTGAAGCATTACAAAAAGAGATTTCTCCCCTTGCAACACAATTAAAAGAGCGCGGGGATGCTTATCAAGTACAGCTCTCTGCTTTAAGAGGGTATTTATTACAACATGATCAAGTTGAATTTGATAAGTTTAATTCGATGAGTAAAGAGCTTGAGAATACAAAAGATAAGCTTCTTTCTAATCCAAATGTTTCTGAGTCCATGAAAAATACAATGGAATCAGGTTCCACTTGGAGAAAATTTATTGAAGAAAAAGTTTTCCCTCTTGCAAAAGAACAAAAGTGGGAAGAGGCCCTGCAAGTAGCTTATGCAGAAAATGGTACCGTTTATAAAGTAATTGGTGACTTCACAAATTATAGTAATGAACAAGCTAAATTACGTGATCAATCTATCGAAAAAATCGATCAATCTTCACTACAAATTGAATATGTTGTCTTCTTATCACTTGTTATTTGTATTATCGTAGCTATGATTCTTGCATGGTGGTTCTCTGGTAAACTTGTAAAACCAATTCAACAAATTGATAGTAAACTAAAGGAATTATCATCTCAAGAAGGTGATTTAACAGCCCGTCTACAAGTAAATAGTAATGATGAAATTGGTACGATTGCAACATCATTTAATAAAATGTTAGAAAACCTACAACATATTATTAATCGTGTTCAAAAAACATCTGTAGAAGTACAAAACGCTTCTGAAAATATGCTAGAAAAGACGAATATATCACGCGAGGCAACAATAAAAGTTCAAAGCTCGATGTCCAACTTAAATGAAAGTATTCAATCGCAAGCATCTAGCATGGAAGAAAGCTCAACTGCAATGGACGATATGGCAGTAAGTGTTCAGCGCATTGCTGAATCTGCTTCATCTGTAACTGAACTTGCTGTAGCTACATCTGAACAAGCTAACGACGGAAGTTCGGTTATTCAAAAATCCGTTTCACAAATGACAACGATACACGACGCTGTAAATGCTACGTCAGAAGTGGTCGAACGTCTAATCACACACACGAAATATATTGATACAGCTGTACAATCTATTTCTAATATCGCGGAACAAACAAACTTACTTGCTTTAAATGCATCTATCGAAGCAGCTCGTGCTGGCGAACAAGGCAAAGGTTTCGCTGTCGTAGCTGACGAAGTTCGAAAACTTGCTGAACAATCTAAAACTGCTGCAACAGATATTAACCAATTACTACATCAAATTCAACAAGACACTGAAACTGCGAGCTCTATGATGTCACAAGGTCGTTCTGAGGCATTTGAAGGCATTCATGTCATTCGTGAAGCTGGTAATTCTTTCACAACGATTGTGGAGCAAGTAAATAAAGTATCTACTCAAATGCAAGACATCTCAGCAACTGCTGAAGAAATGGCTGCAAGTGCTGAAGAAATGAACGCTTCACTGAATAACATCGCTTCTATTTCGACTGAAGTATCTAGTGAAACAGCAGCAACAGCACAATCTGCTGAGCAAAAAGTCATTACGATGAATGAGATGACACAAACAGCTAAACAAATGAAACAAACAGTTGGAGAATTAGATCAACTCGTATCACACTTCAAAACTGAATAGCCTTTAAAAAATATCCCTCTTCCAAAAGGGATATTTTTTTGAGCTCATTTCCTGCATATTATACACATTTCCGTTATAATGAGAATCGATATCATTAAAATGCAGGGGGTGCTACTTATGTCACAAGAAGCATTTGAAAATAAATTATATGCCAATTTAGAAGCTGTTATTGACCCTGAACTAGGTGTTGATATTATTAATCTTGGATTAGTTTATGACGTTACAGCAGATGAAAATAATAATGCTGTCATTACGATGACGATGACTTCTATCGGTTGTCCAATGGCTGGGCAAATTGTATCAGATGTAAAAAAAGTATTATCAACGAACGTACCTGAAGTCAATGAAATAGAAGTAAATGTCGTTTGGAATCCACCATGGTCTAAAGAACGCATGTCACGTATGGCGAAAATTGCATTAGGTATTCGCGACTAAATAAAGTGAAACTTTAATCAGTGGGGGGCTTCATCCCCCACTGATTATCAGCCCTCACCAATCGGGCTTTTATGGGCAGCCCGCTCCCCATCTAAATTCTTTGCTTTCGCTGAATTTTGAGGTGGTGGTCTTACTGCCCATTAAAGCGGGATAAAGAAAGACCTGACATCCTAGTCAGGTCTTTTTCTCTTATTATTTTACGCCTACTGCATCGTAAGCTTTCGTTACAGCTTGTACAGCTTTAGAGTTTTTACCATATAAATCTTCAGCTGACTGAAGAGCAGCTTGACGCATCATCTTAAAGTCAGAGTTTGCAGTTAAATATTTCGTAAGAGCACGGTAATAAATTTTTTCTGTCGCTTCACGGCCTACTCCAATTACTTTCACGCCGTAATGCTCTCCACCATCAGATACTAAATATGCTGCTTTATTGTTGATACTACTGTTAATATGAACGCCACCATTATCAGCTGTTCCAGTGTAGCGCTTATTATAATGATCTGGGTAACCTTCACCTGGTTTTAATGGATTTGGAATAGACGCTGGATCTTTCAGAGAACGAAGTGCATCACCAGGTTTTCCAGGTGTATAAATGTCAGCACCTAAATCCCAGCTCTTTTTCTCAACCATGACACCCATAATATCAGATAACGATTCATTTAACGCACCTGACTCATTTTTATAAACAAGATTTGCTGTATGTTCCGTTACAGCATGCGTTAATTCGTGACCGATAACATCTAATCCAGCAGATAATGGAATGAATGTTTTTCCATCGCCATCACCATACATCATTTGCACACCATTCCAAGCTGCGTTATTCCAAGCTGTACCTACGTGAACAGTAGAAATAAGCTTCGCGCCTTTATCATCGAAAGAATTACGATTAAATGTCTTTTTGTAGTAATCATATACTTTTCCTGCATTTACATGCGCATCAACTGCAGCTTTATCTTCGAAGAACTTAGATTTACTTTCAACTTCTTCTCCTGTATATCCAAGCCATTGTGAGAATAAATTAAACCAGTTCTCGTCCATATTTTCTGCATCAAATGTATGAATACCTTGTCCTCGTTTACCATCAAACAAGTTGAATTGTCCTGTTTTCGTATCTTGAGCAATTTCAAATGATTGTCTAGCACCTAATACACCGTAACCGAATCCAGTAATGTTATCTACAGCATTATATTTCTCAATCACATTTCCATTTGTCGCATCAACAAAATAATGCCAATATCCTGGAGCTGGCTTTGAAATTGACGCTTTCACTAAATATGCAAGATAGTAATTTCCGTCTTTTTCATACACAAATAAATCTTTTTTCACACCGTCATAACTTTTTACTTTACCAACTTCTTTTTCAATATCTGCTTTTGCAATTGTTTCTGCTTGTTCTGCACTAATACTTGCAGCTGCAGGAATATTTTTATCCTGTAAATTCGGAATAACTTGTCCAAAGAATGCTTTTACATTATTTTCTTTATCTAGTGTAACAGTTTGATCTGAACCATACACAGGGATGTTATTATGTTTCTCAACTAGCTTCACGTGTGTTGTGCCAGATTCAGCATCTTTTTCTTCCCCAACGACATTGAAATGTTTATCAATATTTCCTGCTAATTTGAACATATCTTTCTTACTCTCTAAATATTGAAAGACCGTCTCTTTTTTATCTAGTCCTTCCGGTGCTTTCCATTCTTCACCTATGTATGCAGGCGTTTTAAATTCTTGATGGTATTGAATTTTTTGTTCTTCCGCTTTCGTTGTCGTTGCTCCAAATGTTCCAAATCCCCCGGCGATAACAGTTAACGCTAATGCTGATGAAATGACTTGCTTTTTCACTATAACATTCCCCATTCCCATAAAGATTTTTGACACTTTTATACAATTCTTGTTTTTCAAGGTGATACCTTTACTGAAAATTTGAGAAAGTTTTTTCTGACAATTCCACTCAAAAAAGAGGACATCTATCGGATGTCCTCTTTTCTATAAACACTTTATTACTTTTTTAATTCAATTGCTAAATAGTGTGATTGCTCTTTCGCTACAATATGAATATCTTCTTCTATCGCTTCTGCCGCATCACGCATAACAAGTGTCTCACCATTTATTACACTACTTCCTTCAATTTGTACAAGATACAATTGACGACCTTCTTTCACTGGAAAATGAATTTCTTTTCCAGCATCTAACGATAAAGAATATAAATTCGCATCTTGGTGAATTTGAATTGGTGCCCCGCCTTCTATTGGCGATACCATATGAAACCATTCGTTTTCACGCTTGCTCCAATCAAATGTAAACTCACCATAGTTTGGTTTATGATCCGCACGATCTGGTAAAATCCAAATTTGTAATAAACGTAGTGTTTCATTTCCTAAATTATGCTCACTATGAAATACACCTGTGCCAGCACTCATATATTGAACATGCCCACGCTCAATTGTTCCGCGGTTCCCCATGCTATCTTCATGTGTTAAAGCACCATCTACAACGTAAGAAATGATTTCCATATCGCGATGGGGATGCATATCAAAACCAGTTTGTGGTGCTACTAAGTCATCATTAATAACACGTAATGCTCCAAAGCTCATGTTATTTGGATTATAGTAATTGGCAAAGGAAAAATGAAAATGTGTATTTAACCAACCGTGATTTGCTCTTCCCATATTTTTATGATCAACTTTTTTAAACATACCGTTCACCTCATATTATCTCGAATTCAAGATTTATTTTAAAATTTTTCTCACTGTAACTTTTTTAGTAATTGTAATAAGTGATGTTGTTCTTCTACATTTAAATTTTGAAACTGCTCCGCTTGGAATGTTTCTTGAGGCGGGACAATTTCTTCATATAAAGCTCTGCCCTTTTCTGTTAACGAAATATATTTTGTAGTACCTTCTTGTTCACGACGAACCCACTCGAGCTGCTCCATTTTATTTAAAAGCTGCGTGATATTTCCCTTCGTAACAAATAGCTTATTTCCAAGCTCTTGTTGCGTTAAACGATCATGCCCTCCAACTTGAGCTAGTACATCAAACTGAGCAGCAGATACTTTCCATTCTTTCAAATGCTGATTCGTCTCACGAATACTTTTGTTATAAAAACGTGATAAACGAAACCATAGTAGTAAACCTAGTCTATCTTCTGTTTTCATTTCATCACCTCGCTCGTTTTATACCATTAGTTTAGAACTAAACTTTATAAAAGTCAATTACTTATTTTTAGTAAGAAACAAAGAAAGCACAGCGCCATTTTTCCACTATGCTTTACATTAACTTTCTATTTTTATATTCATCTAACTTCCTCTCTGCGAACTTTCTCGCATCTTTTTCAATCCATCTATCTTCGTACAATTCACTTCCGACATACAATACTTCGCTTTTATGCTGCATCGCATGACGAAATTCATGCAGTAGTGTTTTAAGCACTTGCTCATACTCTTCCCACATACAAACAAAAATTAATTGTTTTTCTTTATGATAAAAACCACCTACTGGGAATAAGAACTCCTCTTCTTCTTCTCCTAATGATAAAAGCACATGATTCGCATCACACGTATCACAAAAAATAACCGGTGTTTTGCATACCTCAATCAGTGAAAATAAATCATCTCTAAGCCTTTTGACATCCCAAGGAAGCTCCGAATCCAACACATACCAATTCTCCACCTGTTGATATACATTTTGAAACTGGAGTTCCATTTCTCTTTATTCCCCTTTCCAAGCACCCTTTTTCTATATGTATGCCACAATATGGTAAATATTAAACGTATTCTTTCATCCTTGAAAAAATGCCAATAAAAAAAGGGATCTATGTTGACATGGATCCCTTTTCCGTAATCACTTTTTTTTCATCATTTTTTTTAATACAAAGTAACCAATTGCACAAACAATAGCAGCAAGTGCAAAATATTTCACATATGGTCCAGCTACTTTATTAATACTTTCCCACTCTGTTCCTAACTTAAAGCCTAAATATACAAACACAATTGACCATGGAATAACAGCTAGCGTAGTTAGTGTAATAAACTTAGCATGTGACATTTTTGCAATTCCCGCTGGTATCGAAATAGCATGACGTACAACAGGAATAAAACGTGCTGTAAAGATAACACCCGTTCCGTAACGATTAAACCAATCTTCAGCATAATCAATATGCTTCTTTTGAATTAAAATATATTTTCCATATCGCTCAAGGACGGGTCTTCCTCCGTATCGACCGATCCAATAAATGAATAGTTGTGCGATTACACCGCCAATTGTCCCGAACGCAACAGCGCCCCAAAACGTAATGCTTCCTGTTGATACTAAATAACCTGCATAAGACAATACGATTTCACTTGGAATAACCTCTAACATCAATCCAAGCATAATTCCCCAATACCCAAGTCCTTCTAGAAAAACTAAAACGGAATGAATCAACTCTCCTAACATCATGTACCTCTCTTTACTGTTTTCATTACAAAAAATAAAAGTACAAGCAGGAAATATCTTGTACTTTTATTTTTTTAAATTAGCTAGTTTTCGTATCCCACTTAAAGATTTTATTTAAAAATTTATATACATTCTTTGACTCTTTCGTCAAAAGTGGACCTAAGATAGATAGTATAAGCACGTATAGTGCTGAGAATGGTTTCAAGACTGACATTAAACCACCAGCGATACCAATATTGGCCATGATAATGGAGAATTCTCCTCTTGAAACAATTGTTAATCCAATATTTGTTGACGCTTTATGAGATAATCCAGCTTGTCGTCCTGCAATCATCCCTGCTACAAAGTTTCCGATGATTGTAAGAAGGACAGCACCTAACGTTAACCATATCGCCCCGCCCAATGAGAACGGATCAATACTTAATCCGAAGCTGAAGAAGAAAATGGCTCCGAAGAAATCTCTAAATGGAACAACAAGATGCTCAATTCGATCACTATGCTCTGTCTCAGAGAAGACTAATCCTAAAAGAAGTGCTCCAATTGCTTCGGCTACGTGAATTGTTTCTGAGAAACCTGCAATAAAGAATAATGAAGCAAATACTACAATAATAAAGATTTCATCTGAACTAATATTAAGCAATTTATTTAATAAAGGCGTAGCCTTTCTAGCGACAATAAAGAATAGAAGCATGTATCCTAAAGCAATTCCAATTGAAGTAAGGGCACCTAAGAATGAAGCGTGATCCCCTAGAACTAAGCCTGAAACGACTGATAAATATACGGCAAGGAATATATCTTCGAACATGATAATTCCTAAAATTAATTCGGTCTCATTATTACCAGTTCTTCTTAAATCCACTAACACCTTTGCAACGATAGCGCTAGAAGAAATCGTAATAATACCCGCAATAATTAAGATTTCTAGT
Organism: Bacillus tropicus; assembly: GCF_001884035.1. Lineage (GTDB taxonomy): Bacteria > Bacillota > Bacilli > Bacillales > Bacillaceae_G > Bacillus_A > Bacillus_A tropicus. Next base: position 11,182 of record NZ_MACG01000013.1, on the reverse strand, counting down.
AAAGGGAATCCCATGATAAATCCGTATAATAACCCAAGTGAAAAGTTAATTAAAATATAGATCGTTCCACCAATCGCAATAGAACGTCCAGATTTAATTAGTTTTTTCATTGAAAATTCTAGTCCTAGATAGAACAGAAGGAACAGAACCCCAATCCGTCCAAGGAAGGAAATGACACTTGCACTTTCAATAAACTTGAAATCGATCACACCTATTGTCGGCGCGTGTGGTCCTACTAACATCCCAAGAACAATTAGAAACGGAATTACTGAGAATTTAAACTTTCCAGCAATTACTGCCGCAATTGCAACTAATACTAACGCTGTACCAACTTCAAAAATTAACGTATCCATCTAGTCAGTCCCCCTATTCGAAAGTAACTCATTAATAATTTTTTTAATTTCTTCTCTCTCACCTGAAACTACAAGCATATCGCCTTCTTCAATTACTGTTTCTGGTCCTGGATTAAATAGCTTTTTCATATTCTTTTTCATAACTGCAATGATCGTTACGCTATATGTTTTTCTTATTTCAAGATCGCCGATTGTTTTTCCGATTGCTGGAGCTTCCTTCTCCACTTTAAACCACTCAATCGCCAACCCTTCAAAAACCATTTCAACATTTTCTAATGCTCTTGGCTTATATACCATTCCACCTAATATGGCTGCAATTTGTCTTGCCTCTGAGTCACGTAATGAAATACTTGAGATACTTTCTTCATGGTCTGAATCAAAATGATACATTTCTCTACGCCCGTCATCATGAATAACAATCACCATCTTTTCGTTACCTTTCGTCACGATTTGAAACTTATAACCAATACCCGGAAGTTCACTTTCTCTAATATTCATATTTAGCTCCTCCACAACAAGTTTTATTTAAATTTTCTGGTTTTCTGTCTTTTATTCATCCAATCAACTTTAGAAACTCTAACCATTCAGGATACCTGTGATTTGGAAATCTTTTATTGTAATAATAAGTGGCTCCTAAAAAGATACTTAAAGATGTAATGATAAAAAATATATTACTTCTCATTTTCAGACTCTTAAGGCTTACTTTCAATAAAGTTTCTTCTTTCAAATTATCCCCTCTTTCTCGCTTTACATTTAGTTTTTTAAAATGTAAATAATTCTAAAAATATTACGATGTAACATAATCATAACATAAAAAGAGTTTAAGTAACATAATTTTTTAGAAAAATTGATTCTCGTATATTTTTTGCATATAATTTTCTTATTACGGAAAAAAGGAAGTGTATTATATGGTTGATATCTTTAGCAGATTCCTTGAGGTAACGAATAATATTTTATGGTCATATATTCTTATTGCAATGCTAATCGGCTTCGGTCTTTATTTCTCTTTTAAATTGAAATTTGTCCAAATTACTCATTTCGGTGAGATGGTCGGATTAATTAGTAAAGGATTTAATCGAAAAGAAAAAAAGAAAGATAGCATCTCACCGTTCCAAGCATTTTGCTTAAGTGCAGCAGCACGTATCGGTATCGGAAACTTAGCTGGTGTAGCATTAGCCATTTCAATGGGTGGACCTGGTGCAGTATTTTGGATGTGGTTTATCGCCATCCTTGGAGCAGCTACTAGTTTCGTAGAATGTACGCTCGCGCAAATTTATAAAGTAAAAGATGGAAGTAGATTCCGTGGCGGACCAGCATATTACATGGAAAAAGGATTAAACAAACGCTGGATGGGTGTTTGGTTCTCACTTCTTATTACAGTTGCGTACGGATTAATTTTCAATTCTGTACAAGCAAACACGGTAACAATAGCATTTGAAAATGCTTTTGGACTAGAGCGAACGATCGTAGGAGCTCTATTAGCTTTATTAGTTGCAGTTATTATTTTTGGTGGTATTAAGAGCATTTCACGTATTACAGAAATGATTGTTCCTCCAATGGCAATCATTTATATCGGTGTCGCTATTTTTGTCGTGATTAACAACTTCACTATGCTACCAAGCATTTTCACAGAAATATTTAACAGCGCATTTGGTTTAGACCAAGCCGTCGCTGGTGGTATTGGAGCAGCAATCAAGTTCGGAATTCAGCGCGGTTTATTCGCGACAGAAGCAGGTATGGGTAGCTCTCCTAACGCAGCAGCAACATCAGATGTATCTCATCCTGTAAAACAAGGACTTGTTCAAGCATTAGGTGTTTTCGTAGATACATTCTTAGTATGTACATCAACAGCATTTATCGTATTATGTTCTGGACTTTACAAAGGAACAAATTTAGAAGGTATTGAATTAACACAACAAGCATTAAGTTCACAAATCGGACCGTGGGCAAGCACTTTCTTAGCGATTATTATTTTCCTATTCGCTTTCAGTTCTTTACTAGGAAACTACTATTATGGTGAAACAAATATCGCATTCATTAAAGAAAGCAAAACATGGTTAATGATTTATCGCGTTGCAGTTGTCGGAATGGTATTCTTCGGATCAATCGCTGCCCTTAAAACAGTTTGGAGCCTAGCTGATTTATTCATGGGACTAATGGTATTCACAAACTTAATTGCCATCTCATTCCTAAGCAAGTTCGCCTACGCAGCATTAGTAGACTATATGAAGCAAAAGAAACAAGGAAAAGATCCTGTTTTCATTGCAAGTTCTATCCCTGGCTTACAGAATACAGAGTGCTGGGATGGACAAGATGTAGAAGAAAAACAGAAGGCTGTGTAATAATTAAAAGCGGAGGTGACTTGCTCAGAACAGGAAGGCGCGAAATGACCGACTGGTCTAGTCACCGGAGCTGGATATCATTAAAAGCAGAAGCGGAGCGTTTATAACAAGAGCTATATAGCAAACAAAATCCCTATTACGTTGAAGTAATAGGGATTTTTATTTACAACAGTTCATAATTTGTTCAAATTAATTCCAGCAAAAGGGTTGATTTATACGAATTACTAGATTATAATAATTATAAATTAGTAATTGATATAACATAACAACTCAAAAGGAGATTGATCATAATGAACAAACAAGTAATCGAAGTATTAAACAAACAAGTAGCAGACTGGAGCGTTTTATTCACAAAACTACACAACTTCCATTGGTACGTAAAAGGACCTCAATTCTTCACATTACACGAGAAATTCGAAGAACTTTACACAGAATCAGCTACTCACATCGATGAAATTGCAGAACGTATTTTAGCAATTGGCGGCAAACCAGTAGCAACAATGAAAGAATACCTAGAAATATCTTCTATTCAAGAAGCAGCATACGGAGAAACTGCAGAAGGGATGGTCGAAGCAATCATGAAAGACTACGAAATGATGCTAGTCGAACTGAAAAAAGGCATGGAAATCGCTCAAAACTCTGACGACGAAATGACATCTGACCTACTACTAGGAATCTACACAGAACTAGAAAAACACGCTTGGATGCTACGTGCGTTCTTGAATCAATAATAGACTTTAAAGCGGAGGTGACTTGCTCAGAACAGGAGGGCATTGGAGCTCCTGACGAAGAGGCGTTTTTTGCCTCACAGGAAGGCGCGAAATGACCGACTGTTCTAGTCACCGGAGCTGGATATCATTAAAAGCGGAAGCGGCTCGTTCAGAACATGAGGGTGTTGGAACTCCTGATTCCGAGGCGCTTTTTGCCTCGAATGAAGGAGTGAAACAACCGACTGTTCTAGCCGCTGGAGCTGGATATCACCTAAAAGCGGAAGCGGCTCGTTCAGAGTCGCTTTTTTCTATAGATTGGTCGCGCATGCTGGTACATAAAATTTATATTAGCGATTTTTCAATTATATCGACTTACCGACAAATCAAGACAATATCAGCACCTCTCCCTGTTATTTTTACCAATATTTTACAATTTCTTTTATGTTAAGATATAGGAAACACCCTTTAGTAAACTAGATCCAAAAAAGCTTTTCCATATTCATCATTTACTACTTAAATGGCGGGAGTGGTTCAGTTGAAAGACTACTTAATTAGAGCATTTTTTGCGTTATTAACAGTTGGGATTGTCTTACTTATAGCTAATATTTTCAATATACGTATCGAGGTGAAAGACTACGCTTTCCTCGTTGTTGTAGCAATTGGTGGCGGCTGGGGTGGCTGGTACCTGTATAAAAAACAAAGTAATCAAAGTGATAAAGGCATTCCAAAGTAATACGGAATGCCTTCTTTTTATTTCCGTCTATAATAAATAATAAAATTCAAACCGCTAATACAAACTATCCCAATAAACATATCAAACGACACCGAATCTCCGGCTAGATTATACTCATCAACAATAAACCCAGACATAAACAACGTGATCGCCGAAACACCGATACACAATATCGAAATAAACCAAAGCGAAAATTCATTAATTAGCTCTTTCTTCTGTGTTGAAACAATTAGCATAACAAGAATAGATGCTGCTAAAATACATTTAAAAACCGGCCTTAAAAATACGAATTCTTCCATCTATTTCTCCTTTTTCAAAAACATTATATCTCAACATTAACATATTTAACCAAATTAAAAACACATGTCTTTTGAAGATAAAATGACATGTGTTTCCAAAAATCTCTATAAAATTGTATTATGATAATTGCTTCCACTTCGTTCCTAAAACAGGACGCTCGTAATTTTGTATTTCATAAATTAATTTATCGGCCGTCTCAGCTGAAACGATTAACTCTTTATTTGATGGATTCATAAATCCTTCTTCTGCTGCACGTTCAACCATTTGCAGAATTGGTCCGTAGAAGTCTTTTATGTTCAATAAACCAACTGGCTTATTATGTATACCAATTTGTGACCAACATACTACTTCAAATAGCTCTTCAAACGTTCCATATCCGCCTGGAAGCGCAATAAAAGCATCGGCAAGCTCTGCCATTTTCGCTTTACGTTCATGCATCGTTTCCACTTCAATTAATTCTGTTAACCCTGTATGAACGATTTCTCCTCGGAATAGACCGCGCGGCATAACACCTGTTACACGCCCGCCTAAACGAAGAACCTCATTTGCTACTTCTCCCATTAATCCAACGCAAGAACCACCGTATACAAGCTCATAGTCGTTCTCAACAAACATTTTCCCTAACGCTATTGCCTGCTCTTTAAATTCTGGTCTCTCCCCTAAGTTGGAACCTGCAAACACACAAATCTTTCTCATCCTTACACCCCGAAACTATATATTGTTATGATACAATGAACATTGTACAACATATTGAGGGGATGAGGAAGAAATGGATATCGTTGCATTTCAAAGATGGGTTGAGGAATTTTACGAAAAACGAAGCTGGTCACAGTATAATGCCTTTATTCGCTTAAATTTCTTAACCGAGGAAGTTGGGGAAGTTTCACGAGTCGTTCGCGCTATTGAAATCGGCCGCGATCGCCCTGATGAAGATGCGAAAACAGAAGAAGAGCTAAAACAAGAACTAAAGGAAGAACTTGGTGATGTACTATCTAATCTTATTATTCTTTCACAAAAATATGATTTGGACTTACAAGACATTATGGACGCACACGTCACAAAGCTTTCGAAAAGGTTCGAGACATCCAAATGAGAATATTATCAATTATGGTATAATATTCTTGTCACAATACTAAGGGGGATTTTATGTTATCTAAAAAATTGCACGACGCACTAAACGATCAAATGAACTTTGAGTTTTACTCTGCCCACGCTTATATGGCAATGGCTGCTTACTGTACAGCCGAAAGCTATGATGGATTCGCTAACTTTTTCCTTGTACAAGCTGAAGAAGAACGTTTCCACGCAATGAAGCTTTATAACTACATTAATGACCGCGGTGAGCGCGCTATTATTACTGGATTTGATAATCCAAATAACGAATATGACTCTGTACTGAACGCTTTTGAAGTGGCACTTGAGCACGAGCGTGAAGTAACAAAACGTATTTACAACCTATCTGATATCGCTTGGGATGAGCGTGAACACGCAACAATTACATTCTTAAAATGGTTCGTCGATGAGCAAGTAGAAGAAGAAGCTTCATTCGATAGCATCATCCAAAAATTAAAACGTATTACAAGCGATTCAAACGCACTATTTATGCTAGATGCTGAATTAGAGAAACGTACATTTACAGCTCCAGCTGAGTAATATTTCAATCACCTTAATGAATGGATTAAGGTGATTTTTTAATTTGTTCTTTTCTAAGCTCAATAACCTTAGCCATATCCTTCTTATAAAGCCCTGCAACCTTTTCAACAAAATCACTCTCAGTAAACGTCCCATCCCCCACCCCTACTCTACTTAAATATCCATGTATAAATTTCAAAAACGCCCTAGCATCTTCTCCAGTTAATTGATCAATGTTCTCTATAATCTCATCAAATTCCCCTAAACTATCTCGTTCTTTCAACCTAATTCCCCCACTCTGTATTATTTATCATACCAAAACAAAAAAGCCGTTCATCCCTCTAAGCGAGAGATAAACGACTTCTTTACTATTTATTAAAGCATAACCCCAACGATAATCGCTGATAATATACTTACTAACGTTGCACCGTATACAAGTTTTAGTCCGAATGATGATACAACGTTTGCTTGTTTGCCATCGATACTCTTCGTTGCCCCTGCGATAATTCCAATAGATGAGAAGTTCGCAAATGATACAAGGAAGATAGATAAAATACCTACTGTACGAGCTGATAAATCTCCAGCTACTTTACCAAGGTCAAGCATTGCAACGAATTCGTTTGTTACTAATTTCGTTGCCATAATTTGTCCTGCTGTTAGCATCTCTGATGTTGGGATACCCATTACGAATGCTAATGGTGAGAAAATGTATCCTAAAATGCTTTGGAATGTGATTCCGAAAATTGAATCGAATACACCGTTAATTGCTGTAATTAATGCTACGAAACCGATTAACATCGCCGCTACTGTTACAGCGATAGAGAAACCAAGCATAATATATTCGCCTAACATTTCAAAGAATGTTTGTTTTTTATCTTCTTGTAATTCTAAAATGTCGTCTTCTTCTTTTACTTCATATGGATTAATAATATGAACGATAATGAATCCACTGAATAAGTTTAGTACAAGTGCTGTTACTACATATTTTGGATCAATCATTTTCATATAAGAACCGACGATTGACATCGATACTGTAGACATCGAAGATGCACAAAGTGTGTATAAACGATTTTTCGGTAATTTGCTTAATTGATCTTTTACTGTAATGAATACTTCCCCTTGACCAACAATTGCAGCTGCTACCGCATTATATGATTCTAGTTTTCCTAAACCGTTAACTTTACTTAATAGGAAACCGACTGCACGAATGATAATCGGTAATATTTTAATATGTTGTAAGATCCCGATTAGTACCGCTAAGAAAATAATTGGTAATAATACTGTTAAGAAGAATGGTGCTTGTCCATCGTTTGCTAGACCACCAAATACGAAATTAACCCCAGCTTCCGCAAATTTTAAAATAGAGCCAAATCCATCTGCAATCCCTTTTACTAATACAAATCCGACCTTTGTATTTAGTAAGAAATATGCAAGTACCAATTGAATGACAAGCATAAGTGCAATTGGTTTATATTTAATCTTCTTACGATCTGAACTGATAAGGAATCCTAGTACAAATACTACAAGTAAGCCGACTAGAAACATTACTATTTTCATATGTGAATCCTCCACTTCTCCCACGAGTTATTGGTCGTATAACGTATAACGAATGACGTCTGACCATTGATGTTAAAAAAATTTAAAACCCCTAAATACTATTCAACTGTTATCTAAAATCAGTAAGCGTTTACATAAATTGCAATTTATAAAAGGTAGCCTCTTCTCTCCTACCATACTTGAAAGTCTGAAATTGATACCACCTACAAATCAAATTGTAAGCGTTATCTAACTGAAAAGCAATATAAATTTAAAAAGATTTTTATATGTTAATATATTCCTAATTAATTGGTTTTTCTATGCAAATTTACCATAAAAAAATAGCCCTAGCTATGAGCTAGGACCATCCTTTTTTACAACATAACACCAACGATAATCGCTGATAAAATACTTACTAATGTCGCACCGTACACAAGGCGTAGGCCGAATGATGATACTACATTTGATTGATTTTCATCGATACCTTTCGTTGCACCTGCGATAATTCCGATTGATGAGAAGTTCGCAAATGATACAAGGAATACAGAAAGAATACCAACTGTACGAGCTGATAAATCACCAGCTACTTTTCCAAGATCAAGCATCGCAACAAATTCGTTTGATACTAATTTCGTTGCCATAATTTGTCCTGCTGTTACCATCTCTGCTTGCGGGATACCCATTACGAATGCTAATGGTGAGAAAATATATCCTAAAATAGCTTGGAATGTAATACCGAACATTGAGTCAAACAAGCTATTGATTGCTGTAATTAATGCTACGAAACCAAGTAACATCGCTGCTACTGTTATCGCGATTGTGAAACCAAGCATAATATATTCACTTAACATTTCAAAGAATGATTGTTTTTTCTTATTTTCTAATTTCAGTGTATCTTCTTCTTCTGTAATATCGTACGGGTTAATAATATGAATAATAATGAAACCACTAAATAAATTTAATACAAGTGCTGTTACTACATATTTTGGTTCGATCATTTTCATGTAAGAACCGACAATTGACATCGATACTGTCGACATGGAAGATGCACATAATGTATATAAACGATGTTTTGGGATTTTACTTAATTGATCTTTTACTGTAATAAATACTTCCGCTTGCCCAACAATAGCAGCTGCTACTGCGTTATATGATTCTAGTTTTCCTAGACCATTTACTTTACTTAACAAAGTACCAATAGCACGAATAAATATCGGTAAAATTTTAAAGTGTTGCAGAATTCCGATTAAAACGGCAAAGAATACGATTGGTAATAACGCTGTTAAGAAGAATGAAACCTCTCCTTTATTAACAAGACCACCAAATACGAAAACGATTCCAGCTTCCGCATATCCAAGAAGTGCGCCAAATCCATCTGAAATTCCTTTTACTAAAATATAACCAACTTGTGTATTTAATAAGAAATAAGATAACGCTAACTGAATAACAAGCATAATTGCGATTGGTTTGTACTTAATCTTCTTTCGATCGGCACTTATAAGAAAACCGAGTACAAATACAACGAGTAATCCTACAAGAAACATAACAAACTTCATTAATAAAATCCTCCATTTAACTCTTCATTAACGTTGAACGTCTGACCACTCAAAACGAGAAATAATCCGAACTTTCCATTTCTCCTTCAAAACCTTCAATCGGATAGGAAAAATCATAAAACCTCTTGTTTCAAAGGCATTTTCCATTCTAACATAAATCACAATTCATATCCGCACTTTTCTTTAAAAAATTACATTTTATTATAAAACATCTATTAATGTTCGTCTTTTACTATCTGCAAATAGCTGAATAAAACAAAAAAATGAGCATCAAGTTTCACTTGATGCCCATTCCATTATACCGCTTTTTCTTTATCTGCTACTTGCTCTTCCCAGCACTCTGTATTTTTCAGACCTGGAATTGAATTCGCATAGAAGACTGGGTCTTTCCCTTGTTTCTTTTGCTTTACGTAATCTGATAATGCTGCAAAGGCATATTTAGAAAGGAATACGATTGCAACTAAGTTAATAACAGCCATAATACCCATGAATAGATCTGCTAAATCCCAAACGATTTGAATTGTTGCTACAGACCCTAACATAACCATACCAAGTACAGCAATGCGGTACGCTGTTAATAACACTTTACTTCCATTTAAGAATTCAATATTCGTTTCACCGTAGTAGTAGTTACCTACTAATGAACTAAATGCAAACAAGAAGATTGCAACTGCTACAAATATAGATGCCCACGGTCCGATATGTTGACTTAACGCTTGCTGCGTTAATTGAATACCATTTAAATCAGCTGCATTATGCACATCTGATAAAAGAATGATAAATGCTGTACAACTACAAATTAATAATGTATCTGTAAATACCCCTAAAGTTTGAATGAAACCTTGTTTAACTGGGTGCGTTACGTTTGCAGTCGCAGCTGCGTTCGGCGCACTCCCCATACCTGCTTCATTTGAGAATAATCCGCGTTTTACCCCTAATAAAATCGCAGCTCCTAATCCTCCGCCTACTACTTCTTTAATTCCGAAAGCATGTAAGAAAATTTCTTTAAATACATACGGAATTGCCGTAATGTTTGTTACAACAACGAATAATGCTACTGCTACATAAATAATTGCCATTACTGGAACAATCATTTCAACCGCGCGCGCAATTCGCTTTACCCCACCAAAAATAATAACTGCTAGTAAACCAGCCATTACAAGACCTACTAATCTACTATCTGTTTTGAATGCCCCATCAAAAGCAGCCGCTACAGTATTAGACTGTACAGCGTTAAAAATTAATCCGAAACTTACTGTTATTAGAACAGAGAAAATAGCTCCAAGCCAGCGCTTATTTAAACCCTTTTCCATATAATAAGCTGGGCCACCACGGAACGCATTCCCATCTTTTACTTTATAAATTTGCGCTAATGTGCTCTCTACAAATGCAGAAGCACCCCCAATTACCGCAATTAACCACATCCAAAATACTGCTCCTGGCCCACCTGCTGAAATTGCGATAGCTACACCAGCTAAGTTACCAGTACCTACACGAGAAGCTGTACTCATACAAAAAGCCTGAAACGATGATACACCGCTCTTCTCTTTTTGTGCTTTCCTCGTTTTCGAACTTGCCCCATCCCCAAGCAATCGAATCATTTCACCGAAGTAACGAACTTGGACAAATTTCACACGAAACGAAAAGTAAAGTCCTAACCCAATTAACATCGCAATAATGACATATGACCAAAGGACATTATTTATATCCCCAATTACCTTAGCTAAAAAATCCATAATTGCATTGCCCCCTCTTCCTAACAATAAGAAAATTATATTCTAAAAACTTTAAGTAATCAAGAACTTTATGTAAGGTTTTATGACATGAGTATGTTAATTATCATGACACAAGTGTTTTTTCACATAAAAATATAGCCATTACATGCATTTATCCAATACTCAATCACTTATCCTCTTCAACCAGTCATACTTTTAAAACAGTACGTTCCCCACACATAACGAGAGAAACAAACAAAAAAGTTATATTAATAATTACCTCTCACCCTTTTCATCCTTTACTA
>NZ_MACG01000012.1 GCF_001884035.1 Bacillus tropicus | reverse complement strand
CAAACGGAGTAGCGTACAAGTATGAAGTGAAGGAACAACCAATAGCTGGATATAAATCCGAAGTAAAAGGTACTGATATTGCAAATACAAAAGTAGGCGAAACGAAAGTAGAAGGAACAAAAACGTGGAACGATAACAATGCAACGGATCGTCCAAGCACGATTAAAGTAGACTTACTACAAAACGGTAAAGTAGTAGATACAAAAGAAGTAACAGCAGAAACAAACTGGAAGTATACGTTTGAAAA
>NZ_MACG01000011.1 GCF_001884035.1 Bacillus tropicus | reverse complement strand
AACAAAAAAGGCGAGCATCGAATTCAACTCGATGCTCGCCTTTTCATTTACACTGCTTTTTCTTTATCCGTTACCGCTGACTTATCCCAACACTCTGTATTCGTTAAACCAGGAATAGAATCTGCACTGAAGACTGGATCTTTTCCTTGTTTCTTTTGCCTTACATAGTCTGCCAATGCCGCATACGCAAATCGGCCAAGAAGTGTAATCGCAATTAAGTTCGTGATTACCATTAGACCCATAAATAAGTCTGCCATATTCCATACAACTTGAAGCGTCGCAACAGAACCGAATAATACCATTCCCACTACCGCAATACGGTAAATTGTTAACCACGTTTTACTTTGTTTAATGAATTCAATATTCGTCTCACCATAATAATAGTTTCCTAGAAGAGAACTAAATGCAAATAAGAAAATAATAATCGCTAAGAAGCTACTTGCCCATGGGCCAATTTGTGAACTTAATGCATTTTGCGTTAGTTCAATACCTTCTAAATTTGTTGCTTTATATGCACCAGAACATAGTACGATAAACGCTGTTGATGTACACACTAAAAATGTATCTACTAAAACACCGATTGTTTGAATAAAACCTTGTTTTGCTGGATGCGTTACATCAGCTGTTGCTGCCGCATTCGGAGCACTACCCATACCTGCTTCGTTCGCAAATAATCCGCGCTGAATACCATATTTCATCGCAGCGCCGATACCGCCACCTACAGCTGAATCTAAACCGAATGCACCTTTAAAGATTTCCGTAAACACATCTGGTATTAAATAGAAGTTTTTAATGACAACAAAAATAGCTACCGCAATATAAATAAGCGCCATTGGCGGAACAATCATTTCCGACATACGTGCAATACTTTTTACACCACCGAAAATAATAACCGCAACTAATGCAGCCAATACAATACCAACAATATAACGCTCTAAACCAAATGCATTTTCAAACGCCAATGTTACTGTATTTGCTTGTACTGAGTTGAAAATTAAACCGTAACTAACTGTAATAAGGATAGAGAACCAAATTCCCATCCAACGTTTATTTAAACCTTTTTCCATATAATAAGCAGGACCACCACGGAAGCCACTGCCATCTTTTACTTTATAAATTTGGGCAAGCGTACTTTCTACAAAACTTGAAGACGCTCCGATAATCGCAATCACCCACATCCAAAATACTGCGCCAGGTCCTCCCATAGAAATAGCTAACGCTACACCGGCTAAGTTCCCGATACCAATACGAGCTGCTGAACTCATACAGAACGCTTGGAAAGAAGATACACTACCTTTTTTGCGCGTCTTTCCAGTTAATCCATCACTCATTAATCGAATCATTTCCCCTAAATGAGTGATTTGTACGAATTTCAATTTAATAGAAAAATAAAGACCTAAACCAATTAACATTGCAATAAGAATATATGACCAAAGAATTGTATTTGTTGATGAAATAAATTGCTCTAAAATATTCATACAATTACCCCCTCCTTTTCTCCATAAAACGAATTATATTTAAAAAACATTCAAAAATCAACATTTTTCGACAATTTGCAATTTCCAAATATTAGACAGGCTCGCAGTAACAATATCGTTATGACTACCCTCCCTCTAACTGTGCATACTAAAACAAAAAATAAATTCACAAACAACCCCATTGACAAAAACACCTACCTGTAACTATAATGATTACATCAGGTTGTAACAAACCTAATTACAATGCATTCATTCACTTTCAGATATACACTTTAATAAAACACTTTGGAGGGATTTATTATGAAAATCGGAATTATCGGAGCAACTGGTAAAGCAGGAAGTCGTATTTTAAAAGAAGCATTAGATCGCGGACATGAAGTAACTGCAATCGTAAGAAACGCTGCAAAAATTACAGAAGAGAATGTAAAAGTTTTAGAGAAAGATGTATTCTCTCTTACATCTAACGACTTACAAGCGTTTGATGTAGTTGTAAATGCATTCGGTGCTCCAGCAGGCGAAGAACACCTTCACGTAGATGCAGGAAATGTACTAATTGAAGCGATGAAAGGGGCACCTAACACAAAATTACTTGTAGTTGGCGGCGCTGGAAGCTTATTTGTAGACGAAGAGAAAACAACACGTGTATTTGAGACACCAGGTTTCCCGAAAGAATACCTTGCAACTGCTCAAAACCAAGGTAAAAACTTAGAAATCTTACAACAAACAAATGACATCACTTGGACATTCATCAGCCCTTCTGCACTATTCGCATTAGGAAAACGCACTGGTTCTTATACAGCTGGTAAAGACAACCTTCTTGTGAACGCAAAAGGTGATAGCTATGTAAGTTATGAAGACTTCGCAGTAGCAGCACTTGATGAAATCGAAAATCCAAAACACGTAAACGAACGCTTCACAGTTGTTTCTGAGGCTGAATAATAAAGAAAAGCTCGTAAAACATAGTGTTTTACGAGCTTTTTATTATTGTACTTGTTCTAAACCATTCGGAGTAATCTTGAAGGAAATCTCTTTAAATTTTTTCGCATCCCCTTTTCCAATTAATTCACCAGTTTTATACCAACTTAAACGATCAGATTCTGCATGATATACTTTCACTATATCCCCATACTGGAATGAAGTACCGTTTACTTGCTCTGCAAAATTCTGTGAAGTTTCTTGTCCTTCTGCTGTTACATGTTTTTTCTCGTTTCCTTTTTGGTCATATAACGTAATTCCCATGTATAGCTCGTTTTTAAAGTAGCTATGAATTTGTTCATTTGTATGTGTCACATGCAATTTCTTTTCATCATGATTAAACGTTACAATTGAACGAATACTATTACTTAATCCCTGATACACTAGACTGTCTCCATATGTTACTTCTACTGGCACTTCTGTCACTTTCTTGTTTCCAAAACGGTCTTTCGTTTCTACTTTTACTGTTTGTTTTCCGATTCTTGATGTATCTAGTTTTTCTACAAAACCAATTACTTCTCCATCCTTTACTTCAACAAAGTTTTTCGCATCTAATGTTTCACTATTTGTTCCGATTACTATTTTTTGCGGTTTTGCTTTTACTTCTTGCTGCGCTCCCATTTGTTCAAAACCTTGCGCTGTCACTTTAAAGAACACTTCGTTAACACCATACTTCGCATCAACAAATTTATTCTTTTTATACACTTTAAAACGATCAAATTCTTTTTGATAAATTTTTACTATATCACCATATTCAAAACTCATACCGTTGAATTGTACTGCAAATTCTTTTGTATTTTCAGATGCTTTTACTGTTACTTCTTTTTTCTCTTGCCCATCTTTATCATATACAGCCATCGCCATATACTTTTCATCTTTAAATGAAGTATGCATCGGACCTTCTGAATCTGTTGTACTAAATTTCTTTTCTTCATGCTTTAATGTGACAATTGACTTAATATTACTTCCGCCATAACTTGTACCGAAGAACATAATACTATCTCCGTAAATCACTTCTACTGGCACTTCTGTTATTTGCTTATTTCCGAAACGATCTTTCGTTTCTACTTTTACTGTTTGTTTTCCGATTTTCGTTGTATTTGGTTTCTCCGCAAATCCAACTACTTCTCCGCCTTTTACTTCAACAAAGTTTTTCGCATCTAGCTTTTCAATTTCTGTTCCGACTACTACTGTTTGTGGTTTTGCTGTTACTTCTTGTAGCATGTCCATTCTCTCAAAACCTTTTTCTGTTACTTTGAAGAATAGTTCTTTCGTTCCTTGTTTCTCACCTTGACCAGTAAGATTGTTATTTTGATACCATTTCAAACGATCTGGTTCCGCATGAAATACTTTCACTACATCTCCATACTCGAACTGCATACCATTCACTTGCTTCGCAAAGTTCTCTGATGTTTCTTGTCCCTCTGCTGTTACATGTTTTTTCTCGTTTCCGTCTCGATCGTATAACGTGATTCCCATGTATAGCTCTTTATTAAAATACTCATGAATCTCGCTATCCATATCAGTTGCATGGAATTTCTTCTCTTCGTGCTTTAAAGTTACAATTGAAGCAATATCATCGCCATATCCTACATATGCAATACTATCTCCATAAACCACTTCTAATGGTACTTCTGTCACTTTCTTATTTCCAAAACGATCCTTCGTCTCTACTTTTACTTTTTGTTCACCGATTTTTGTTGTATTTGGTTTCTCTACAAAGCCAATTACTTCTCCATCTTTCACTTCAACAAAAGCTTTTGGATCTAACTTTTCAACATCTGTTCCGACTACTACTTGTTGCGGTTTCACTGTTACTTCTTGCAACATATCCATTCTCTCAAAGCCTTTTTCTGTCACTTTGAAGAATAGTTCTTTTGCTCCTTTTTTCTCACCTTGACCAGTAAGGGTATTATTTTGATACCATTTCAAACGAACCGGTTCTGCGTGGAATACTTTTACTACATCTCCATACTCGAACTGCATACCATTCACTTGCTTCGCAAAGTTCTCTGATGTTTCTTGTCCCTCTGCTGTTACATGTTTTTTCTCGTTTCCGTCTCGATCGTATAACGTGATTCCCATGTATAGCTCTTTATTAAAATACTCATGAATCTCGCTATCCATATCAGTTGCATGGAATTTCTTCTCTTCGTGCTTTAAAGTTACAATTGAAGCAATATCATCGCCATATCCTACATATGCAATACTATCTCCATAAACCACTTCTAATGGTACTTCTGTTACTTGCTTATTTCCAAAACGATCTTTCGTTTCTACTTTTACTGTTTGTTTTCCGACTTTTGAAGTAGTTGGTTTTTCTACAAAGCCAATTACTGCTCCGTCTTTCACTTCAACAAAGTTTTTCGCTTCCAGCTTTTCTACTTCTGTTCCGACTACTACTGTTTGTGGCTTTGCTGTTACTTCATGCAAACTATTTTTCAATTCAAAACCTTGTGGAGTGATTTTGAAAAACTTTTCTTTTTTATTTCTATACTCTGCAGGGTTTACCAGCTTATCGTTTTGATACCAACCAAAACGATCCGGTTCCGCATGAAATACTTTCACAATGTCTCCATATTGGAATTCCATCTCTTTCAATTCCGCAGCAATTTTTTTTGAACTTTCTTGCCCCTCTACAGAAACATTTTTCTTTTGATTACCTTCTTTATCGTATACTGTAACCTCTACATACTTTTCATTTTTAAATCGATGATGGAGCGCATTAACACTGAAATCAACATCGATTTTCTTTTCATTATGAAGAAGCGTTATAACAGAATTCACTTCATTACCAAAACCTTTAACTACCATAGCATCCTCATAACGAGCGTTGACTGGAACAATTATGACATTCTTATTTCCTTTATTATCCTCAATTTCTACTAATACTTCCTGTTTTCCATTCTCTAATTTAGGCCATATAATCTTACCTGTTACTTTTACATTCTCACCTAAATTTTGAACAAGTTTCCCCGCTTGCTCTTCATCAAAATCCGTACCAACTAAAAGGTTTTGTACCTCACTTGATGGTTCACCGTATGGAATTACGTACGCATCAACTTGCTTTTCACGAATATCATTACTATCTGTAGCTTTCCATATTTCTTTTTCTAATTTAGGTAAATTTAATTTTTCTATTTTTTCTCTAGTCTCATCGCTTGGAGTTAATCCCCATTCTTTAAAGAAAGGAATTAAATTTTGTCCTGCCACTTTTGACGTCATATAAATAAACATCTGCTTTTTCTCTTCATCAGATTTAGGCATTTCTGTATTTTGTAACATACGATACATTTGATGAAGACGTGGGTAGAATTGATCCCCATACGCTAAATGCAATTGCCAAAACATAACTAACTTCTCGAATTCATTCATCTTCTCTTGTGCATCCGGTTTACCTAAATAAGCAAATGCAGCTTCATAGCGCCCCTCTTGCTCTAACCTTGTTTTATGCCCGAATGTAGTTTGAACTGCCAAAGAATAAATATTAACGGTTACTTCTCCAAGTCCATCCCATAACCAAGTGTCTTGTTGATGTTGATGTCCTACTTCATGCCAAGGCCCCCATCCATCATTAGTTAACTCTTCTAGATTCAGTACTGACTCTAAATTGCCTTTACTATAAGCTGTTCGATAATAAGTCGCATACATATAATTGTCCGTATACCAGTCTTCAACAAAATGAATGGAATGTTTACCTTGATTCGCAACCCCCACACCATCTTTTGATAAACCTGATATCTTATGTTCTATATTAATTATTTCATCGTGTTTCTTTAATAACGCAGTTGGATCTTCTTGCTTCAAATGTTCCGCCACAGTTTCAGGATGCATAGTTAATAAACTATTTTCTCCCTTCATTTCTATTGCATATGGATCAGGATTCTCTGCCAACATACGCTTCCAATCTTTTGTCGTATGCTTTCCTAAAATAAATAAAGGATTTGGTGTACCACCTTTTTTCACTTTAGCGACTACTTCTCCTGTGTTGTGATAATTGTAAAAGTATAATAGTCCCCCATTTAAAGAAGAAATTTTATTCTCACCAGGATGTAAATTGAATTGTTTAGGTTCTTCCTTTTCATAAGAATATGTACCAATATAAGCTTTAATTTGTTGAGTCCCTTCCACTTGAATAACTACTTCTTCACCTGGCTTTACATAAATGCCCGTTGGTTCATAAGGAGAAAAACTCATTCGACGCTGATGCAACTCACGCATCCCTTCTACATCACCTTTTGGGAGCAATTGATACACTCGCTCTTCTTCCTGTTTCTCCTTATCTTCAACTGCCATCTCTGCATACACCTTAGGTAATTCAAGTCCATATGGCGTTAACAACGTAGCTAAACAAACACCAGCCACTAATACCCTACTCTTTTTTTTCTTTGACATAATCTGTGTCCCCTGTTCCTTTATTTAGAAAAACCATCATATATTCATTTAATAAGAAATCCTATTATCTTTATAAAAACATTTAATAAATAGACGAACGCCTCGCGCACCTGTATCTATTACTACCGCATTTCCCTCCATGTATTCGCTTTCTTACATTGTAAAATTTTTATGTAATATGTCCTCCTCACTTCTCTCTATTTGTGATGAGTTCTCTTCGTACATAAAAAGAGAATAGTAAAAGACATAACTTAGTATTGTCATCTATACATCTAAAAAAAGCAATAGAATCTTACATTTTCTTCATATATGACCATCTATAGGTAGTTTTTCCAACTGAATTGTACACGCTTTACACTTTGTTTGATAGACTTCCCAATTAGAATAATGTTACAATTTTGTGAATTTAATTTATTAATCTTAACGTTTGGATTTTATTATATTTTGTTATTTTTGAATATCTTTTACAACATAAAAACAGTATTTTATTTAGTTAATAATTATCTTAATATAATTTCAGGTTTCATATATAAAAAGCATTGGTGTTAACACCAATGCTTTTTATCTTACCTTTTATATTGATTCGGTTTATGCGGTTCGTTTGGAGTATGTGGTTTATTATTATCATGACCATTTCCTTTTTTCCAGCTCACTGATAACTCTGGACTTGTTTCTTCTTCACTGCGCTCAAGTAATACGACTGCATTTTGAATTGTTGGTGTACCTTTATGCGCAATCCCTTGTAGTTTCGTTAATTTTCCTATTACTTTAAAGCTAAATCCACCAGCTGGTGTTTGTTTCGGAACTAAAATGCGGAACTTTTCTCCTACATTAAATTCTGTTTTTGCTTCGCCTTTTTCATTTACAAATTTGGCTCCCGTTGGTGCACCTGTTGCTTGCACTTTGTACGTTCCGCTTTTTGCATTTGTTTCTACTGTATATAAGCCTGTTTCAAAGAAATCATTTTTTAATACTGCTTCTTGTTCTTCTGTAGGAGTTACACTCATCGTAATTTCTTGTAACTCATCACTAGCACTTGCTTTTGCAACGATATCTTTCGTTACCTTTTCTACATTTTTATTGCGGAAATCTAAATCATTAATATCGATTTGCTTTAACGCATTCCATACTGCAAGCTGCGTTGCATAATGTGCTTCTCTCCAATCAGAAACACCTAATTCTTGTGGACTCTTTTGTGGATATCCATTTAATAATACACGGTATACGTTAATATCCACTTTCCCCATTTCCGGTAAATCTTGACCGCTTGGAGATTTCAAATCTACATTTAAGCAAAAAGCAATTTTGCCATCTGCAGTTTTGATAAGTTCTGTTCGAATTGGCTTCTTTTTGGACTTACTATAACTCCAATCCATTTGATACTTTGTATGGTCCATAACTTCTGCGAATGCTTTTTGAAGTGGGAATAACACAAATAAAACACTTAAAAACATAGCTAAAAGTTTGAACGATTGCTTTATATTCATGTTTACAGCCCCTTAATAACAAACTTAATACTAAGTAGTATTTATTTAGAAACTATTTTTATGCACAAAAAAAGAGTGCTTTTACGCACTCTTTTTTCTTACCTTAATCTTAGAAATCAAAGTTATCAGGATCTGGACCAACGCGATGATTTTCATTTAACGCATCGATTTTTTCCATA
>NZ_MACG01000010.1 GCF_001884035.1 Bacillus tropicus | reverse complement strand
TCAAAGAACTACTTGGTCGCTCATTTGCGACTTCCTTATGTTAACATCTTCGTTTTTCGATGTCAACTAAGTTTTTTATTTTCTTTTTTGTCGTTCTCTGCGTTTCCGCATCAGCGACGGTTATTAATATATCATGCAGTACATAAAGGGTCAATACTTTTTATAAAAAAATTTCACATCCCGTTAAAACTTTAAAACCATGTTCCAAAAACTATTATAGTTTCTCTTCATCCTACTCCACATTTCATATCTTATCACTCTATCACATTTTTCAACGAGCGAAAATTCTAAATTTTATGTTATATTATTGTTATAGGAGCGTGGTGAGAATGGGCATTAAATATTCGAACAAAATCAATAAAATCCGGACCTTTGCATTAAGTTTAGTATTTATCGGTCTCTTTATTGCATACTTAGGTGTCTTTTTCCGCGAAAACATCATTATTATGACAACATTTATGATGGTTGGCTTTTTAGCTGTTATCGCTAGTACTGTCGTTTACTTTTGGATTGGTATGCTATCTACTAAAACTGTACAAATTATTTGTCCGAGCTGCGATAAACCTACAAAAATGCTCGGTCGTGTCGACGCATGTATGCATTGCAACCAACCTTTAACAATGGATCGAAATCTAGAAGGAAAAGAATTTGATGAAAAATATAATAAGAAGAGCTATAAAGTGAAACTTTAATCATTGGGGGTTTTCTTCATCCCCCAATGATTATTAGTTGAACCAATCGGACTTTTATGGGCAGCTCGCCCCCTACCTAACTTCTTTGCTTTCATTGAGTTTTGAGGTGAGGGTCTTACTGCCCATTAAAGTGGGATAAATCATAGGCACATATGATTACAGTAAGGAAAATGTATCCTTACTGGGCTAAACATTAAAAAGTGATTTCTTAGTTAAGAAATCACCTTTTGTATTTATCCTTAATTAAACTAGATCTCCACTGAACATTTTAACTCCTTCTGAACCTAACTTAATCCCCATATATAATAAAGAAAGAGGTTGACGTAAAGCCGTCAGCCTCTTTCTTTATTATATATTACGCCTTATGACACTCTGGACAAACGCCATAAATTTCTAAGCGATGACTATTAATAACGAAGCCTGTTGTTTTTGCAGCTTCCTCTTCAAGTTGTTCCAAACCTCCATAAGGAAAATCAACAATTTTACCACATTTTTCACAAATCACATGATAATGTTGACTTGTAACATAATCAAATCTACTTGAAGCGTCTCCATAAGTTAATTCCTTTACAAGTCCAACCTCTTTAAATACACGTAAGTTATTGTAGACAGTTGCAACACTCATATTTGGAAACTTACCTTCTAATGCTTTATAAATGTCATCCGCTGTTGGGTGCGTCATTGATTCCACAAGGTACTCTAAAATAGCATGACGCTGTGGAGTAATGCGTACACCCGTATTTTTCAGCATTTCTAGCGCTTCTTTTAATTCTTCTTTGACCACCGTCATGCACCCCGATTCTATACGGATTATTATTTTATAATTCTTATAAAGAGTGTACTCCTTTTCTTATAAATCGTCAATATTTCTACTATAAGTATGTCGTTTATTTTTGTATATAGCCTTATTCTTATGTATCTTTCCCCATTTTTTATACATTTACATAGAAAAAAAGTGCGACATAATCGCACTTGGAATACTATCATCTGAGGAGGTATGCCCTACACTTCACTTTATGTAAGACAATAAAATATGTATAGACACTTGCCTTACTTCTATATATTTTATCTCCACTATAGATTTACTTTATATAAGAAAGAACATCTTCAATATGTCCTTTCACTTTCACTTTACGCCATTCTTTTACAAGCTCACCGTCTTTATTAATCAGGAATGTAGAGCGCTCAATTCCCATGTACTCTTTCCCAAAGTTCTTTTTCAATTTCCAAACATCATACAATTCCGCTACCTTATGATCTTCATCTACTAAAAGTACAAATGGAAGTTCATGCTTCTCAATGAACTTTAGATGTCTATTTGCTGAATCAGGGCTTACACCAAGAATAACTGTATCTTTCTCTTGAAATAATCCATATGCATCTCGAAAATCACACGCTTCAGTTGTACACCCTGGAGTCATATCTTTCGGATAAAAATATAGAACTACATTTTTACCACGAAAATCAGCTAAACGAACTTGTTCTCCGTTACTTCCCTCTAATATAAATTCTGGAGCCATTTTTCCTACTGTAATCATTGTTATCACTCCTACTCTTTTCTTTTACTATATCAAATGCTATCTTATTTTTCATTGTCTATTACAGACCTCATTACAAAAGCAAA
Source organism: Bacillus tropicus (assembly GCF_001884035.1). Lineage (GTDB taxonomy): Bacteria > Bacillota > Bacilli > Bacillales > Bacillaceae_G > Bacillus_A > Bacillus_A tropicus. The sequence goes on along the minus strand of NZ_MACG01000010.1, from coordinate 79,454 downwards.
CGGTAATGTATATCCAATTAACGCTTCTCCAATTGCAATCCACCGTCCAATTCCAATCGGAGATATGTCACCATATCCAACAGACAATAAAGTAACCGCGCTAAAATATAAACAAATTTCAACGAGTTGAAAAGAGTGAGCGTTCAAACTTTCTCCATCCTCTTTCAGAACTGCAAAACCCATTTCTTCTAATACAACATAACTTAACCCAAACGCAATTAGTACAGTTGTATAAATCAAAAATAATGTGGCTAAATTATATAGCGAAAAAAAACGCGTTGAATCTGAATAGGAACTCCATAATAATTGCACACTCTTCAAAATAGCTATCGCTGCAAGTAATAGAATAAATCCCCATAACATGTCCTCCACCTCATTTTATATGTATGAGACGACCATTGGATTTATCCCTTAGAAACAAACAAGCTTCTATAATTAATTCCCAGCACCACGGTATCTTTTTACCCCTTGATTCCAAAGAGTGATTGCAATCGTAAAACAGATAACACCAACGAGCGGTGTTGCAAATGCATAGCTATTCCACTCTGTTTTCCTCAAAAAGTATGCTGCTGGATACACTCCGACAAACGCAAACGGTAAAACAAATGTTAAAATGAAGCGAATTACACGATTGTAAATATTAACCGGATAGCGACCATAGTTACCTATGTTATACATGAGAGGCATAATTGAACTTTTCGCATCCGACCAAAAACCAAGGCTTGCAAGCGTAACAAATATCCCGCCATATACTAGTGCACCCCCTCCTACCATCAGTAAGAATAAGAAGAAATCATACCAGTAAAAAGATAGTTGCAACTCCACAGCTGCATACCCCATTACAATCATTCCTGTAATGGCCCCAATTAAAGACTCAAGTTCCATTCTTTCTAATATAATTTGAAACAAGCTATGAATTGGTCTCGTTAATATACGATCCATTTCTCCTTTAATGATGTAACGATCATTAAAGTCCCATATGTTAAAGAAAGCTGAGAAAATGGCAAACGGCACTAAAAAGAAACCATAAATAAAGATTACTTCTTCTCTACTCCAGCCTTTTAATGCTTGTGTATGTCCAAACACAACAAGAATAAAAATTAAATTAACAGCCTGTAGTGATAAGTCAGAAAGTAATCCAACAATAAAATCGCCCCGATACTCCAATTTTGTTTTTATATATTGGCTTGCATATTGCAAAAATAGTTTTATATATATCATCTCATCATCCCCCTTGTACAATTAGACGTTTTCTCGCCGTTCTCCACATGAGTACAATTGGAATAATAAGTACAATTGCCCAAATTACTTGGAATAATAATGCCTCATACAATTTACTTCCTTGTATACCTTCTGAAAAAATCATACTCGGAATATAACTAATGGCCTGAAATGGTAAAAACACCATTGCCTTTTGGGCCCATAACGGATAAAAACTAATCGGTAATAATAGACCAGAAAATAAATCAATAACAACACGTTTTGCATACATAATTCCACTATTATTAAATAGGAAGAACGTGAGCATTCCCGTCATTAAATTAATTTGTGTATTAATAATAAAACTAAATATTAAAGATAAGAAGAAATATAACCACGTTTGAAAATTCGTTGTAATTTGCAATGAAAATAATAAGGTAACGATAACCATACCCGGAATGGAAAAGAAGGCAAAACGAAATATCCCTTCACCAAGACCTTGCATCACTTTCATTCCTAGATAGTTATATGGACGAATTAGTTCTACCGCTACACGCCCTTCTTGAATCTCCATCGCAATTTCCCTATCTATATTATTAAAATAAAAAGCACGTGCCATCCACGCAATTGCGATGTACGTAGTCATTTGCGAAATAGATAAACTTTCAATATTCTCTTTTCCGCTATAAATTGCTTGCCATAAAAAATAATACGCACCGATATTAATCGTATAAATTAAAATCCCGCTATAATAATTTGTGCGATACGCAAGCATCATTAAAAAGCGAATTCGAATCATTTCAATGTACTTACCCATGTTTAATACCTTCTTCATAAATGTTACGAATAATTTCCTCTGTAGACACTTCATTAATTTTTAAATCTTTAATCTGAAATGCTTGTACTACTTTAGAAATAAGCATTGAAATAATAACTTCTTCATTCGGGATTTTTGCAACCCACGTGTTTTCCTCTTTCGCTTTCGACCAAACGACATGACTATCTGGCATAACCATTGATAAAGCCTGATAGGAAACTGGTGCAATAAACTGAAAATGTATTTCCTTCTCTGCTCCCCACTGGGTACGAAGATTATTTAAAGAACCGTCATACATAATATTTCCTTCATCGAGCATGATAACGCGCTCACATAATGCTTCAATATCAGTAATATCATGGGTTGTTAATAAAATTGTTGTTTTATAACGTTCATTCATTTCTTTTAAAAATTCACGTATTTTCAATTTCACAAGTACATCTAGTCCAATTGTTGGTTCATCTAAGAATAATAACGGTGGATTATGAATTAATGCTGCCGCTAATTCACAACGCATTCTTTGACCTAAAGATAGCTTTCGAACTGGTTTATCTAATAAAGGACCAATATCTAACGTTTCTATCACGTGCTCCATATGTTCTTTATACTGAGCGTCTGATACACCGTACACTTTTTTTAATAAACGAAACGATTCTTGTACCGCAATATCCCACCAAAGCTGTGAGCGTTGACCAAAAACAACACCAATAGTTCTTACAAATTCTTCCCTCTGCTTATGCGGGTTCATCCCATTTACTAAAATGTCTCCTGATGTCGGAGTCAGAATCCCCGTAAGCATTTTAATTGTCGTTGATTTACCAGCACCGTTCTCACCGATATATCCAACCATTTCACCTTGTTTCACAGTAAAAGATACATCATTTACTGCTGGTACTATTTTATAATTACGATTTAATAAATCGCGAAATGCACCCTTTAAACCTGGACGACTTGAATAGGCTGTAAATTCTTTACGTAACCCTTGTACCTCAATTACCGATTTCATAACCGGACCCCCTTCCTAAATGTCACAACGAATAGTTTACCCAACTGCCTTCTCTATCACAAACAATACGTCTTTTCGAAAAACATGTTAGAATAATACATAGATTTTTGTAAGGAGATGAATTGTAGTGAAATTCACAAAATCAGAAGCATTACATAAAGAAGCTTTAGAACATATCGTTGGCGGTGTTAATAGTCCTTCTCGTTCTTTTAAAGCAGTTGGCGGTGGCGCTCCTGTTGCTATGGAACGCGGAAAAGGTGCTTATTTCTGGGATGTAGACGGAAATAAATATATCGATTATTTAGCAGCATACGGCCCTATTATTACTGGACATGCTCACCCACACATCACAAAAGCAATTACAACAGCTGCTGAAAATGGTGTACTTTACGGAACACCAACAGCACTAGAAGTAAAATTTGCAAAAATGTTAAAAGAAGCAATGCCTGCATTAGATAAAGTCCGTTTCGTAAACTCTGGTACTGAAGCAGTAATGACAACAATTCGTGTCGCTCGTGCTTACACAGGCCGCACAAAAATTATGAAATTCGCTGGTTGTTACCACGGTCATTCTGATTTAGTACTTGTAGCAGCTGGATCTGGCCCTTCTACACTAGGAACTCCTGACTCAGCCGGTGTACCACAAAGTATCGCTCAAGAAGTTATTACCGTTCCATTTAATAATGTAGAAACTTTAAAAGAAGCATTAGATAAATGGGGACATGAGGTAGCAGCTATCCTTGTAGAACCGATTGTTGGAAACTTTGGTATTGTAGAGCCAAAACCTGGATTCCTTGAGAAAGTGAATGAACTTGTTCACGAAGCTGGTGCACTAGTAATTTATGATGAAGTTATTACTGCTTTCCGCTTCATGTACGGTGGTGCTCAAGACTTACTTGGCGTAACACCAGACTTAACGGCGCTTGGTAAAGTTATTGGCGGCGGACTTCCAATCGGTGCTTACGGTGGTAAGAAAGAAATTATGGAACAAGTCGCTCCGCTTGGACCTGCATATCAAGCTGGTACAATGGCAGGAAATCCTGCTTCTATGGCATCTGGTATTGCTTGTCTAGAAGTTCTTCAACAAGAAGGGCTTTATGACAAATTAGATGAACTTGGTGCAATGCTTGAAAAAGGAATTTTAGAGCAGGCTGAAAAACATAATATTGATATTACATTAAACCGCCTAAAAGGTGCTTTAACTGTATACTTCACAACGAATACAATTGAAGATTACGATGCAGCACAAGATACAGACGGAGAAATGTTCGGTAAATTCTTCAAGCTTATGCTTCAAGAAGGAGTTAACTTAGCACCTTCTAAATATGAGGCATGGTTCTTAACGACAGAACATACAAAAGAAGATATTGAATATACAATTGAAGCTGTAGGTAGAGCATTTGCTGCTTTAGCAAACAATAAATAATCCCGTCATTAAAAGGAAAAAAGAAAGCACACCTTTCTTTTTTCCTTTTTTCTATTTCATAAATTCCTTATTAATAGTATAATTATTCATAATTATCTGTTTAATTTTCTTTTATATCCTTACTATCTTTGTATACAAGGCTGCTCACGCCTTAAATAGTAAGATTATTCAAACTTTCATAAGAGGGGGGATTGACGGATGCTCAATAAAACAAATACATGGACACCGTCTTTATTTCGAGATTACAAAAATGCAGAACATGATGCGTGTGGAATCGTTTCCGTTATGGAGAAACGAAAAATTCCTACAAAAGAAAATATTGACCTTTGCATACAATCGCTCGTCAAAATGAATCATAGAGCTGGTTTCATTAATGGCGAAGGTGATGGAATCGGCATTCACATTGATATACCAAAAGCACTTTGGAATGAAAAATTAAAAAGTAGCGGATATAATCCAACGATCGTGGATCATCCCCACTTTATCGTTGGACATTTTTTTCTAAATAAAAACGAAAATATAGTTAATTTAAAAAATCATATTCGTACACAATTAAACAACGAAAACTTTGCAATTCTTTTCGAAAGTGACAATGTAATAAACTCCGATGCACTCGGTCCACTTGGTAAACAAGAAGAACCTTTATTTTGGCAAGTTGCCCTTATCGCAGAAAATGAAGTTGCAAATATTGAGCAAACCTTATTTTCAGTAACGATAAAAATAGAGGAAAATGAAGCAATTCATGTTGCTTCATTAAGTCGTGATCACGTTGTATATAAAGTTCTCGGCGCCGGTGATACACTTGTTGCCTATTACAATGATTTACAACACCCACTTATTGCTTCAACTATGACACTAGGACACAATCGCTATTCTACTAATACATTATCTAATTTTTTTCGTGTACAACCATTTAGTGTTCTCGGACATAATGGTGAAATTAACACAATTGCAAAATTACGCGATCAAGCTGAAATGATTCACGTTCCACTTACTGCTGGGGGCAGTGACTCCCAAGATTTAAACCGCACCTTAGAAACTCTACTTGTTCAATACGACTACAGTTTATTTGAAGCAATGGATATACTATTCCCGCCAATTATTAATGAAATTAAACTTTATGAACCACATTTACAAGATTTATATACGTATATACGTGAAGCATGGGGCCATTTTGCACAAGGGCCAGCTGGCATTATTTCACGTTATAAAGATGAAGCTGTTTTCAGTGTGGATTCCCTTGGACTACGACCAGTATGGAAAGTAGAGACAGAAAGCTCTTATATTTTCTCTTCTGAACCTGGAGTTGTATCACCAACTGAATATGTAGCAGAACCAAAACCACTCGCTCCAGGAGAAAAAGTCGGCCTAAAGTGGAATAAACAAGATGAGCTTGTACTCTACGAATACAACGACTACCAAACTCAAGTATATAACCGTTTTAAAAAAAGAGTAGATGTTACCAATTATCATTTACATTTATCTATCCCTGAAACGAAAGAAATTCCAGATTCATGTAATTCTATACAAGTTGAAACGAAGCAATATGTTGCTTTCGGATGGGATCGAGAACATATTCAGCTTCTTGAACAGATGGCAACAAAAGGCGTTGAGCCAATTCGCTCACTTGGGCATGACTCACCACTTGCCGCACTCGATACTGATAGACGAAATATCGCTGACTTCATTAAGGAAAGTGTAGCTGTTGTTACCAATCCAGCAATCGATCGCGATCGAGAGGTCGAACACTTCTCCACACGAACGATACTTGGAGAGCGACCAAGTTTATTAAGCGGCGCTAAACAACCATTTGTAGTTGAGATGCTTTCCCCCATTATTTTAGAAGGAAGCACGGCGCAATCTATTGCAGAGGAATTACACACAATTACGTACGAACAACTTATACAGCTATTCAATACTCATAGCTCTATCGCTACAATTTCTGCTACGTTCAGTCAGGCAGAAACTTTACAATGCGCCTTAAGTCGAATTAGTTCTGAAGCAATAACAGCTGTGAACGATGGGGCTTCCCTACTATTAATAGACGATGCCAACGCTCATCTAAATGAACGGTTATGGATTGATCCACATTTAGTTACTGCTAAAGTACATCAAGTATTAAGCGAAAATAAATTACGCCGAAACTGCTCTCTCGTTATACGTTCGGGTGCCCTTCGCTCCTTACACGATATCGTCACACTGTATGGATTAGGAGCAGATAGTATTAATCCATATTTATTATTTGCAACCGTAAATGATGGGACAAAAACACCAATTACGAATTTATATCATGCACTTAATAAAGGACTGGAAAAAGTCATTTCAACAATTGGAATTCATGAATTGCGTGGTTACGGTCGCCTCTATTCTTCTATCGGGTTACATGAGGAAATCGCAAGTATATTGCAAATTACGAATTTCTTAGGTTCAAATGATTTAGCTTTTTCTCTTGAATCACTTGCTGAAGATGCACAAATGCGAGCGGATGATTATAACAATCCTAAAGTTAGAATGCGAAAATCTTTTCATATATTCCCGCGAATTTGGAAAGCAATCGGCGATGTCGCAAAAGGAAACTCTTATGATGATTACCGTGACAAATTAAGTGAATTAGAAGAAAATAACCCAATCGCAATTAGACACCTTGTTCAAACGAAAGAAACAAAACATGTCGTTCCGGCTGAAGAAGTGTCCATCAGCATTCAAAATCATGATTTACCATTTATTATTAGTTCCATGTCATTCGGTTCTCAAAATGAAATTGCCTTTCGTGCATATGCAGAAGCAGCCGATCAGCTAAATATGATTAGTTTGAACGGTGAAGGTGGCGAAATTAAAGATATGATTGGAAAATATCCACATACACGTGGACAACAAGTTGCGTCTGGGCGGTTTGGCGTAAACGCCGAACTACTAAATTCATCAAACTTAATTGAAATAAAAATTGGGCAAGGCGCAAAGCCTGGTGAAGGTGGACATTTGCCAGGTTCAAAAGTAACAGCCAAAATCGCTGAAGCACGTAATGCTACAATTGGCTCTGATTTAATTTCACCTTCTAACAACCATGATATTTATTCCATTGAAGATTTAGCTCAAATGATTACAGAAATTAAAACGGCTAATCAGCTTGCGAAAGTAGCTGTAAAAGTCCCTGTCGTCCCTAACATTGGAACAATTGCTGTTGGTATCGCAAAAGCTGGTGCTGATTTTATTAACATTAGCGGATTTGATGGTGGTACAGGGGCTGCACGTATTCACGCATTGCAACATGTAGGGTTGCCTGTAGAAATTGGTGTGAAAGCCGCTCACAATGCTTTATTAGAAGCAAATATGAGACATAAAGTAGAAATTTGGGCTGATGGTGGTATTCGAAGTGTTAATGATGCCTTGAAAATCATGCTGCTTGGAGCAAACCGTATTGGATTTGGTACATTATCCATGATTGCAATCGGCTGTACAACTTGCCGCGGATGTCATCTAGATACTTGTCACGTTGGAATTGCAACACAAATTGAATCTGAAGCTCAAGCGAAAGAACACGGATTACGCCGCTTCGTCCCGCGTGAATTAGAAAGCGCCGTTGCTGGATTACTACATTTATTCAACACTTTTGGCGTAGAATTAAAACGATTAACAGGAAATCTTGGCTATACAAATTCACAAGAAATTGTCGGGCGTTCTGATTTATTAGAACAAGTTCGAGGCAAAAATTTATTAGACTTATGTAATTTACTACAAACGATAGAACATCCATCTGTTACAAAAACAGAACACGTACCAGAAAAACAATTTGAAACAATTCATTCCCCTCATTCAAAGGAATTAGTAGGCGTTGGCGTAGAGCAACGCGTTATGGGTGGTCTAGAATCTTGCTATCGCGTTCGTAGTAAATTATATGAAGACACGAAGCTTGAACCACTTACATTAAAGTATACGAATGGCTCTATCCCTGGAAATGGATTAGGTGCTTACAATAGTGAGAACTTGTTTATACACGTAAATGGTGGTGCACAAGATGGTATCGGTAAAACCTCCTTTGGTGGTGGTATTTATATAACGAAAGCAAAAGGAAAAGACGGCCTATATTATAACGGTTCTGTCGGAAAAGGTTTTGGATACGGTGCACAAAAAGGAGCGTTATACGTTCAAGGTAACGCTGATGCTCGCGCTGGCATTCGCCTCTCTGGAGCAGACATGATAATTGGAGGACGCATGACAAATCCACTCCGTGAAAAAGAGCAAGGGAATATAGGAGCATACTCTAATATTAAAGGTTTCGCTTTTGAATATATGACAAATGGGCGAGCGCTTGTTTTAGGGGATCCTGGCCCATGGATCTGTGCTGGTATGACTGGCGGTGTTGTTTATTTACGTCATGATTCAAGCTTAGGTTTAACAGAACAGGCCTTAAAAAGAAGAATCGCAAAAGGAGCAAATGTTACATTACAACCAATTAGTAAAAATGGTGTGCAAGATGTGACCGAGTTATTACTAGATTATATCCGTGTATTAAATGAACATGAGCAATACGAGGAAGTTACTTTGTTAACACCGTTACTCGATGATATGCAGCAACAGTTTTTTGAAATCATCCCGAAAAAAGAGCAGGCTGATCCATCTATTTCAACAGAGTGATATGCCTAATTTTCATCTTCAAGAAAAAATTGACGAAGTACACTTCTCATAGTAATCTATAGTAACAATTTGAAACCTGCTGAAATTCAGCAGGTTTTTTTACTAAAAATTGATGTTTAAAAAGAATTAGGAAAAAGTATAAATGAATCTTAATTTCTTTTGAATATCACTAAAATATCACTTGCTAACATATTGTAATGAATGTATAGTATCATGTTGTACATTCATTATGACAAGAGAAAGGATCTTATTTAGGGTATGAAACTTGGTGCTCGCATTTTAAAAACGGGTATTGCCATCACATTAGCTTTATTTGCTTGTATTTTGCTTCAATTACCGAGTCCGGTATTTGCGGGAATCTCAGCTATCTTCGCTGTTCAACCGTCTGTATACCGTTCGTATTTAACTGCACTTGAACAAATTCAAGCAAACGTCATTGGTGCGGTATTCGCTATCGCATTCGCTACTGCTTTTGGACATAATCCTTTTATTATTGGATTAACATGTATATTAGTAATTGCGCTTACTTTACAATTACGATTAGAAAACACAATATCAATCGCTTTAGTAACAGTTATCGCCATTATGGAGTATCAAGGCGAAGATTTCTTTAGTTTTGCCTTACTTCGCTTTGCAACGATTATGATTGGAATTATTGCGGCTTCACTTGTAAATTTAGTGTTTATGCCGCCAAAATACGAAACAAAGCTCTATCATCGTATCGTTGATAATACAGAAGAAATTGTAAAATGGATTCGGATGAATAGCAGGCAAGCTTCTGATTTCACAACATTAAAAACTGATATTGATCGTATGAAAGAAAAAATGATCAAACTAAATCATTATTATTTGCTGTATAAAGAAGAAAGAAGCTATACGAAAAAAGTAAAGTTCGCAAAAATTCGTAAGCTCGTTTTATTCAGACAAATGTTAGCGACGACAAGTCGTGCTTTAAGTACGTTAAAATCATTACATCGTACTGAAAATGAACTGCGCTATATGCCAGAAGAATTTCAGGAATCTATCCAGAACGAACTTGATTCATTAACACATTATCATGAACAAGTTTTATTAAAATTTATTGGTAAAGCAAAAAAACAACAGTCCGTTGAAATGCTTGATGAAGTTGAAACAGGTAAACAAGAATTAATTGATATCTTTATGGATTATCAAAACAAAGACGATGAGGAAGCATATAAAACATGGCTACACCTCTTCCCTCTTATTTCTGCCATTATTAACTATAGTGAAGAAGTAGAGCATTTAGATTTACTTGTGGATAGCTTCTACACATACCATAAACCAGAAGCAGAACTTAAAATCGATGATAAAAAAGAAGACGAATAAAAAAACAGCTCCTTTTACGCTAAAGGAGCTGTTTCTGTTATATGTTGAAGTTGATATAAATTGTGATAATATCCTCTTTTTTTCATTAATTCTTCATGAGAACCTGTTTCTTTAATTTCACCATCTTCAATGTAAATAATCGTATCCACATGCGTAATCGTCGCCAATCGATGTGCAATTATGATTGTCGTTCGATCAGCAGCTAACGTCTGAAGAGCCTCTTGAATATATCGTTCATTTTCTAAATCTAAAGCGGAAGTCGCTTCATCTAATATAAGTAACGATGGATTCTTTAAAAACACTCGTGCAATCGCTACACGTTGCCTTTGCCCACCTGATAACTTCACACCACGTTCCCCGACGACAGTATCATAGCCATCAGGTAACTCTATAATAAAATCATGAATTTGTGCAGCTTTGGCAGCTGCAATCACTTCTTCCTCTGTAGCTTTCGGATTTCCATATAAAATGTTTGCCCCGATTGTATCGCTAAATAACAAATTATCTTGCAGTACAATTCCAATATGACTACGTAAATTTCTCATATCATACTTTCTGACATCTATCCCATCTACATAAACTGCCCCTGAAGAAACATCATAGAAACGCGGTATTAAACTAGCAAGAGATGACTTCCCTCCCCCACTCGCTCCTACAAGCGCTACCTTCTCTCCTGGCAACATAGTTAACGAAAGGTTATGTAATACCTCTTTTTCGTCCGCATTGTAACGAAAAGATACATTATCAAATATTACTTCACCATTTAATTTTTTCGTTTGTACCGCACCTGGCGCATTCACAATATCGTATTTTTCATCTAACAGTTCAAATACTCGATCCATCGATGCAAAAGACTGTGTTAATGTTGTAGAGGAATTAACAAGGCGGCGAAGTGGACTATACAAACTATCCATATATCCAACAAAGGCAACCATAGTCCCTAATGTTAACTGCCCCTGAATCACTTCATATGCTGCAAAACCGATTACAAGTAACGGCCCTAAGTCTGTTAACGTATTTACTGCCGAAAATGTTCTCGCCGTCCAACTCGTATGCGTTAACGCTTTCGTCAAAAATTCATTATTTCTTTTTTCAAACTGCTTCCCCTCATACTCTTCTAATGCAAAGCTTCGTGTAACTTGCATCCCTTGAATACGTTCATGTAAATACCCTTGCATCGTCGCTAATGCTTGCGAACGCTCTTTCGTCAATTTTCGAAGACGACCGAAAAAATATTTCACTGCCACTACATAAATCGGTAAAATTAATAGCGCAACAAATGTCAATTTTATATTCATAGAAAACATAACAATAATAGCGATAGCAATTGTTGCCGTATCTAACCAAACATTCATCAAACCAGTAATTACAAAATCCTTCGTTTGTTCTACATCATGAATGACACGTGAAATAATTTCTCCTGTTTTTGTATTCGAATAATAACGTAAACTCAACTTTTGTAAATGACCAAAAATATGTTTTCGCAAATCATATAGTATTGTATTTGCGATACGTTGCGCAAAATATTGACGATAATATTCAATTGGCGGTCTTAATACTGCAAAAATAAAAAAAGCAATCCCAATCGCTGTTACTAGTTGGGACGTTTTCTCTTGAAGTGACCCTCCGCCCTGAATTACATCATCAATAATATACTTTAATAACCACGGCATAATAAGCGGGATGCCGAATTTAACTAGACCTATCATAATCGTAATAGCAATAAGCCATCGATATGGTTTAACAAATTGCAAATATCTTTTTATACCTTGCACATAATCCCCCCTCTAATAGGACAAACCTGCCGGGAAATCCCCTGCAGGTTTGTTTTAATTTCTGTACATTAAATATCTCTCATACCACATATCTACAAAGTCTGGCGCGAATGGCCCCTTTCTTTGATGAATCCATTGTGTTAATTGTGCTACATTTCGTTTTAAAATCGTATCAATCACAGGTGGATATTGCATAATTTGACTATGTTTTTCATACTCATCTTCATCTAAAAGCGTATATGTCATATCTGGATAGACTTTAATATCTAAATCATAATCAATATACTTTAACGCTTCAGAATCATATGCAAAAGGTGAGCTTAAATTACAATAATAATATACTCCCTCTTCCCTTAACATTCCAATTACATTAAACCAATAGTTTGCATGAAAATAACAAATTGCTGGTTCACGAGTAATCCATGTTCGGCCATCTGATTCCGTCACTACTGTACGATCATTCGCTCCGATTACAAGACTCTGTGTCCCTTTTAAAATTGTTGTCTCTTCCCACATTCTATGAATGGAGCCATTATGTTTATAACTATGTATTTGTACTTTTTCTCCTTCTTTGGGAAATCCCATATATGCTCCCTTCCTTCAACTGCAAATGCCCTTTGAACTGCATTCACTTTTTTTCTATTATAACTTTTTTGTCGAAATTTTAAAACTAAAGCAACAAGACTCTATATTTCATACTGAATACGATCTCCTTAATCCTATTAGGAAACGAGGATCTTCGCTTAACAATTTACAGAGGAGAAAATGAGAATAAAAAAAGTCCTTCCTCATTTCCATGTAAAGAAGGACCTTTCACCTAAAGGCAACGATATATCTTATCCTAAATTTGAAATCATCTTTTCAGTTTCAAAAGATTGAATCACACTATTTGTTTGCTCTTCAAATTTCTCATGTAATAGCTTGAGTGCTAATTCTGTTCTATATATTTCCTGGCGGATAAAATGTAATTCCTTTTTATCGCACGTATCCTTTTCACTCATTTCAATTTGCTGATACTTCTCTAGATGAGCTTGTAACTTCAACAACTCATCCATCGTTTCCAATTGCTCTCCTACCAACTTATCAAAATCGTTCATTACTTACCCCCTTTTAGAATTATTTATCAGTTATTACTCCTCATTACATATTTCTAATCTTTAACTTCCTTCTCCTTTGACTACATTTGTTGACTTATTAGAAGTTATGTCGTTCGCTTTATTTTCATTCTCCTGACTAAAGCACAAAGAAAACACTTCTCACGAGTTAGAGAAGTGTTTTTCTTTCATTACTGATTTGAACTAGAAGATTGTGATTGTTTTGCAGCTGATTGTGCATTTTGTTTTTTCACAGCATGCACATCTGTTTCAGTTGCAAATTCTGTACCATAACTAGCATTTGCACTTTGTGCACCAGAAGCTTGTGCTTTCTTTGCTTCTGATTGTGCGTTTGCTTGTTTTACTGCTTGTACATTTGTTTCAGTCGCAAACTCTGTACCATAACTAGCATTTGTACTTTGAATGCTAGCACCAGAAGTTGCTTTGTTATAACCTTGTTGTTTTTTACTCATCTTTCTCACCTCCACAATCAATAATGTAACCAATTCACTTAGAAGCTATCCGTAATTTTCTTTTGAAAAAATTCCGCATATATCTCTTGTTACTCATTCAAACTATAGAAAATGGAGGTGGGAATATGTATATAGGACGCGATATGACTGAACTAACAATGGTTTCAAAAAACGAATGGAAAGAAGATGAATTAGCTTATTTTCATCATTCATTACAACAAATTCTTCCTTATTTAAACGCAGAAGGTCAAAGTATTTACAAAGAAATTGTAATAGAAATTGAATCAAGAGGCGGCTTACAAGAAGGTGAAGCTAGTTGGACTCATGGGACAAAAATTTCTTACGATTAAAAAAGTGTTCCCAATCTGGGAACACTTTTTTGTTTATTGTATTGTAATTTTCTCAACACAGTTCTCATAAATCGTACGATGTGATTTCGAGAAAGGTAACTGCTCAAACGCTTCTTTCGATACAAATTTCAATGCATCTGTTTCAACAATATCACCAATTACTTTTCCGTAAAATACGAATATATCCCAAGTGCGATGTGTAAACGTATGTTGTACATTCATTGCGTATTCTTCAATAGAAATCGAAAGCTCAAATTTTTCTTTCATATAATCTATAAGCTGTTCCTTCTGATTACGAATCCCTTCGCCAAGTTCAATATTCGGAAACTCCCACATATTAGCTAATAAACCGGTACTTGGACGTTTATTAATGACGTAACGACCATCTTCCGTTTGAAGTACTCCTGCAACAATCGGTACCATCGTAGGGGCTTTCGCTTTACTTTTTACTGGTAATTCCTTTTGAACACCTTCAGCATATCCCCTGCAATGCTCACGTACAGGACAAAGTAAGCATGCTGGATTTTTAGGAATACAAATCAGTGCTCCTAATTCCATCAAACCTTGATTAAAATAAGATGGATTTTCAGCCGAAATAATTTCACGTACAATCTCTTCAAACACTTTTCTCGTTTTTGGTTTTGCAATGTCATCCCATACTGATAAAATGCGAGACAATACACGCATTACATTTCCGTCAACTGCCGGCTCTGGTATGCCATAGGCGATACTTAAAATAGCACCTTTTGTATAGGGGCCGACTCCTTTTAATTTTTCAATTTTCTTTACATCACTTGGTACTATCCCGCCATATACTTCTTTTACTTCTTTTACGGCCGCATGTAAATTTCTTGCTCTAGAATAATACCCTAAACCTTCCCATGCTTTTAACACTTCTTCATCATCAGCATTTGCCAAAGCTTCTAGAGTAGGAAACTTCCCCATAAAATTCGCGTAATATGGTTTTACAGCCTCCACTCTAGTTTGCTGCAACATAATTTCCGAAACCCAAACACGGTATGGATCTTTATTTTTACGCCACGGTAAGTCGCGTTGCTCTTTTTCAAACCAACCAATTAAATCATTTTGAAACTGCTCTATGTTAAAATTATTTAATATTTCAAGTGTCAAACTTGATCCCCCTCATTTTTTTGCATATAAGTACTATTATAAAGATTTTAGGAAAAAATTTAAGTAAGATGACATAGGAAATAGAAGGCAAAGGACTTGAGGTATCGAATAAAAAGAGTTACATTAATAAAAAACGGAGGTGGATTTCTATGGACACAGCCACTCACCTTGTTATGGGCGTTACTCTAGGCAGCTTGGCCACGTTAGATCCAGCCATAGCACAAAGTGATATTGGGCCACAAGCAGTTATGCTCGCTACAATTGCTGGTTCCAATATTCCTGATATCGATACAGTTTTAAAATTGCGTAATAACGCTAAATATATAAGAAATCATCGCGGGATTACTCATTCCATTCCTGCAGTGATTCTTTGGTCATTCCTTATAAGTGGCATCTCTTTCGCCTTCTTTTCAGACGCTCCATATTTGCATCTACTACTTTGGTCATTTATTGCCGTCTTTCTTCATGTCTTTGTAGATATTTTCAATGCCTACGGTACACAGGCATTACGACCCTTCACAAAAAAATGGGTAGCGCTAGGTATCATTAATACATTCGATACCGTCATTTTCTTCATCCATATACTCGCAATTGCTTGTATGCTCGTAGGTTCCCATAAAGGGTATACTGCCTTAGCAGCGTATATATTGATGATCGTTTACTATATCGGACGGATTATGATGCATAGAAATATAAGAAGCGTTGTACAAAAACGTTTCAAACATGTTGAGAAGATAATTATTTCTCCTTCTTATCGATTTTATCATTATCATTTAGCAATCGTTACAACCAATTATTACTACGTTGCTAGATGGCATCGTGGTAACATCATGGTATATGATAAATTCGACCGGGTACCGTTCCCAGACAATGCTATTATGCGCGCTGCTAAACAAGATGAAAACATCTCAGCATTTTTATCTTTCTCCCCTGTGTATCGCTGGGACATTTTCGATTATGATCATTATTACGAAGTTCGATTCATTGATTTGCGTTATCGTAGTAAAGATTATTATCCATTCGTTGCGATCGTTCAACTCGATCATAATTTAAATATTATTAGTTCCTATACAGGATGGATCTTTAGTGAAGAAAAACTTCGAAAAAAACTGGAGTTACTTCCACATTAAAAAAAGCGACTTAAGTCGCTTTTTTTAATGTTTCAAATGATCTTCTTGATTGATTAAATGGCTATATTTCGGATTATTTGTACGCATTTCATGAAGGCGTACTCCATGATTATTAATCCATGATCGCACCACTTGTTCAGTCATTTCTTCTCCTTGATAACGACCTGATTTCGCATAAGTTGTTTGAAAATCTTCCCACAGTAATTCAACCCACGCACGAGCTTGCGCGTAAGAAAGTTTGTCATTTTTGTCTAATAGTTCTTTTGTTAATGCTTCATAAATATCATTCATGTTCTAATCTCCTTTACCTAATTATCCCTTCATTTCTAAAGGATAGTTTCTTCTATTTTGCACATTCTATAATTGATACTTCTTCAAGAGGTATCAACTGATGATGAGGAGGGCGTTCGCAATGGGTAAACAAGCCGAATTTTGGTCTGAGTCAAAAAACAACAGCAAAATCGACGGTCAACCGAAAGCGAAATCACGCTTCGCTTCGAAACGACCTAACGGCACAATTAACACGCACCCACAAGAACGTATGCGTGCTGCAAATCAGCAGGAAGAGTAGTACAAAGTAATTTAACTTCCTACACGAGGTGATAAAGATGAGCTACCGTGATCGCTTAGATAGTCGTTCTGAATTATTTAACCATACGTGGACTCGTCCGAAACATGCAAAAGCGCAAGTTAACGGACAGACGCAACAAACCCAGTCTCTCATTATATTGGCGAATGAATGTAAAAAACGCCAATTTTAGAATCTCCTATCTCCTGTAACGCCTACCAAAGATGAAAACCAGAGAGATATTCGCTCTCTGGTTTTTATTTTTCTTGTAATAAAGAAATCGGGATTCCGATCTCTTCATTATCATTTTGCTTATGTCCCCAAGCAAATACCCCATTGAAATACGTAATTTTAAATAATATACCAGGTTCTTCCACTAATTCATACGTTTCACCAATATGGAATTTGTTTATGTCAGTCATATAAGCGCGAGCCATTGCTATCTTTCGCATTAATACATCGAACTCATTTACAATTCCAAGTTGCTCAGCTTTTATTGCTTGCTCTTTCAAAACCCCAATTTCTTCCCTTAGCTCATATGGTGTCATTTCACTGTAGCGTTTTGGCATATTCATTTTATTCCCTCATCCCTCTTCGCGCTTCATTTGCAAAAATATCTCTATCTCATCAATAGAGAATCCTTTACGATATAACGCTTGTTTCATCTTATTTTCAAATGTCCATCCATCATACTTCTTATATTTCTCATAGTATTTATTCCCATGATAGTGTAACGCTTCTTGTTGCTTTTCGTCATCTTTTTCGTCTTTCAATTCTTCCAAACAAATTTGAATCACATCTCTAGAATATCCTTTACGAACAAGCATTTCGTCTAACTTTAGCTTCATTTGTAAAAAGGAATGCTTTTGATAAGACTTTTTCTTCTTTTCTATAAGAATTAAAGCATTCTCAATTTGCTTTTCCTTTGGATATTCTTGTAAACTATGCGTAATAATTAAATCCTGAACACCTTTATTTAACAACTCTCTTTTAATAACCGTTGGACCTTTTCGATTCACATTACTTTGCGTTCTCGTATATAAAATAGCATACTCTTTATCATTAATATATCGGTCATGTAATAATTTCGAAACGACCTCAGAGATGATGGCTTGTCCCACTTCTTTTTTTCGTAAAAAATCTTCTATTTCTAGTTTCGTTCTCATTTGATAGGATAAATAGGAGATTGCTTGTAAATATGCTTTTTGTACCTCTTCATTGTACAAAATATTTCCTAAAGCTATTTCATCAATTTCTAAGCCCTTTTGTAATCCGTGCTTTATTAAGATTACTTCGTTCACACTAAATCCGTATTCTTCACCTTGACCTTTATCGATATAAATATTAAACCGTTCTTTCGATCGTTTTTGCACTTCTATTTTTGTAATGACAGCCATACTCTCACCTCTCTATTATTTTAACGTATTATCCGAAAGAAGTCTCCTTCCTAGGGCGTGTGACAGACGATAGTCTAGCGGTAGGTGGGGGATGAATTTCGGTTTGGCGTAGCCAAACATTTGGTTTTCTGATTTTTTTTGCCTCTGATATAATCATTCTTATAAGAGGTAAAGTTTGGTATAACAATGAAAGTAGATAATAATAATGTAATGTTCAGGTTGTGTGATCACCGTCATAGCTTATGGGAAATGAAGCGAAAACTGAGGTGAATGGAAATGCTAAAGCAGAATAAGGCGTACAAATTTCGTCTGTATCCTACAGAAGAACAAGCTCATCTCATACGTAAAACGTTCGGATGTGTACGCTTTGTGTATAATAAAATGCTGGCTGAGCGGAAAGAAATATACGAAACATATAAAGAGAACAAGGAAGAGCTGAAGAAACAAAAATTCCCTACTCCTGCGAAATACAAAGTGGAGTATGAATGGCTTAAAGAGGTCGATTCCTTAGCATTGGCTAACGCGCAATTAAACTTGCAAACTGCGTATAAGAACTTTTTTAGTGGTCAAAGTGATTTTCCTACATTCAAAAGTAGAAAGAGTAGAAAATCTTATACAACGAATCGCGTAAACGGAAATATTATGTTATTTCATGGTTATATCAAATTACCGAAATTGAAAATGGTGAAACTGAAGCAACATAGGGAGATACCGCCAAATCATATCATCAAATCTTGTACGATTTCGATGACACCTACCGGTAAATACTATGTGTCTATCTTGACTGAATATGAAAAAGAGATTGTACAAAAAGAAGTACAAAGTGTAGTTGGATTAGACTTTGCAATGGCTGAATTATATGTGAGTAGCGAAGATGAGAAAGCCAATTATCCTCGCTTTTATCATCAGATGTTAGACAAACTAGCGAAGGCACAACGAGTATTAGCCAGACGTGTGAAAGATTCGGTACGCTGGAATAAACAACGCATTCGTGTAGCGAAGCTGCATGAAAAGGTCGCAAATCAACGTAAGAATTTCCTTCATCACAAGTCTAAAGAATTGGCTACTCATTTTGACGTTGTAGCAATCGAAGATTTACATATGAAAGGAATGTCACGAGCACTTCGCTTTGGTAAGAGTGTAGCTGATAACGGCTGGGGGATGTTCACGACATTTTTAGCATATAAGCTACAAGAACAAGGAAAACAGCTTGTGAAAATAGATAAATGGTTTCCTTCTACAAAGATGTGTAGTCGTTGTGGAAACAAAAAAGAAATGTCACTATCTGAACGTACGTATGCGTGTTCGTGTGGACTAACAATCAGTCGTGACTATAACGCAGCTATCAATATCAAAAAGGAAGCGATGCGGTTATTCGCATTGATATAAACCGTAAAAAATAACCTTTGGAACAAGGGAGTTAGCTCGGCTGTCTTAAGACAAATTCGCTAGCTATCAAAAGTAGCGATGAACCGAGAAGCCCCCACTTCGGGGTAAGCTCGTAAGAGATACTAAGTGGTGGGTAGTTCACCATAGTTAAGGAACGTTTTTGCTTTTCAAGAATATATATAATGAGGAGGAAATAATTGTGAAAATCGCAATTTCTGGTGGTACCGGCTTTATCGGTAAATACCTTTCTACTTTTTTTATTCAAAAAGGATATACTGTTTACATTCTCTCACGAAAAAAAACTGCCGAAACTTCCGATCCTAACCTTCAGTATGTACAATGGACACCAGATTTACAAACCTTCCCCCTCTCTTCTATTGATGTAGTTATTAATCTAGCTGGAGAGTCTATTAATAGTAGATGGACAAAGAAACAAAAGAAAGTCATTTTAAACAGTAGAATTCAAACAACAAAAGGACTCATTAAACAATTGCAGGCACTCCCTACAAAACCACACACATTTATTAACGCAAGTGCAATTGGATACTATGGAACGTCTGAAACCGAGTCTTTTACAGAACAGCATGTGACTCCTGGAAATGACTTTTTAGCAAATACAGTATATTCATGGGAACAAGAAGCATCTAAAGCACGTGCTCTCGGAATACGGACAATCTACGCAAGATTCGGAGTCGTATTAGGTCCAGACGGAGGAGCCCTTCCAAAAATGCTACTTCCCTATCAATTCTATATCGGAGGTACAGTTGGATCTGGAAATCAATGGTTATCATGGATTCATATAGACGATGTCGTTCGCATGATTGATTTCATCATACACAAAGAAGAAATTGATGGACCTCTTAACATTACAGCTCCTGATCCTATAAGAATGAAGGAATTTGGAGAAATCATTGCAACTATAATAAAAAAACCTCATTGGTTACCTGTCCCTTCATTTATGCTTCATGCTTTATTAGGCGAGATGAGCATACTTGTACTAGAAGGGCAACATGTATTACCTAGTAAAGCAATTGAGCATGGGTATCAATACACATTTCCGTCAATAGACCATGCATTACAAAATATACTTTCGCATACAATGTAGTACTTCTAAAACACAGTTTTACAGAGGGCCCTTTCATAACTTTCATTTTCTAGCATCCGGAGCATTATTACACAAATAATCTTTCAGTTACTTTCCCTTACATTCCATTAACATTATAAAGTAACAGAAATGAGGTACCTATGAAAATATTGCTCAAACAAGCCATTGTCTACCCTATTACATCCCAAAAATTTCAAGGGGATGTACTCGTTATAGGAGAAAAAATTGCTGAGGTCAAGCCTTCCATTCAACCTACTCAAGATATGACAGTTATAGACGCACGTGCTCTTCATCTCTTACCTGGATTTATTGATGTCCATACCCATCTTGGTCTCTATGATGAAGGTACTGGTTGGGCTGGCAATGATGCAAATGAAACATCTGAAGTTTCAACACCACATATCCGTTCTTTGGACGGAATTCACCCTTTTGATATTGCATTTCAAGATGCGGTACAAAATGGAATTACAACTGTTCACGTTATGCCAGGAAGTCAAAACATTATCGGTGGTACTACTTGTGTAATAAAAACAGCTGGAACTTGTATTGATCATATGATTATTCAAGAACCTGCTGGCTTAAAGATTGCCTTTGGAGAAAATCCTAAAAAGGTCCATAGTAACGGCACAAAAGAGTCCATTACGCGTATGGGAATTATGGGATTACTTCGGGAATCATTCTATGAAGCACAGCACTACGGGCATGAAGCTGATTTTCGAATGCTTCCTATCTTAAAAGCATTACGCCGTGAAATACCCGTACGTATCCACGCTCACAGAGCAGATGATATTAGTTCTGCTCTACGCTTTGCAACAGAGTTCAATCTTGATTTACGTATTGAACATTGTACAGAAGGACACTTTATTGTTGAAGAACTTTCAAAACACAATTTGAAGGTTTCAGTTGGCCCCACGCTTACACGCCGTTCTAAAATCGAACTAAAAAATAAAACATGGGATACTTACCATATATTATCAAAAAATGGAGTGGAAGTTTCCATCACAACAGATCACCCCTATACACCCATTCAATATTTAAATGTTTGTGCTGCTGTCGCAGTAAGGGAAGGATTAGACGAAAAAACTGCACTAGAAGGAATCACTATATTTCCAGCGCGAAATTTACGTTTAGAGGATAGAATTGGAAGCATTGAGGCTGGAAAAGACGCTGATCTTGTGCTCTGGACCCATCATCCTTTCCATTATTTAGCCAAGCCTGTACTAACTATGATTGATGGAAAAATAATTTACAAAAAAAATAAAAAAAACTAGTTTATTTTTTTGACTAGATAAAGTATTATACGATTATAAACTGAATGAAACCATAATCAATTTGTGTCGTGATTATCATTTTCAAATTGATGAATGGGGAAGGCAAATGGTGCGCCACCAGCGTTAGAAACTGGTTCTAGTGGGTTCGATTCCCACCCCGAAATTTTTTAAAGATTGATATAAAAATTTCGAGGGTGGGGTGTTTTTTCGTCATGCTACCCTCGTGTGAGGAGGAGTTAGTATGTTGAAAAAACGCGACTTACACGACAGCCACGTTCTATACGAGTTAATGGTGGATCCAGCTGTCTTCCCTTTTGTGCGTCAAAAGGCTTATTCTTATGAGGAATATTTATTTTTAACGAAACAAACGATTGAAGCTGAAGAGCGTGGGGAATTAATTTCACGCACAATTTTAGATGAATGGGGTAACCCTATCGGAACAATTACTTTATTTGATGTGCAAGAAAAAGCCGGATTCCTTGGAACATGGCTTGGCAAACCTTATCACGGAAAAGGCTACAATAAATTGGCAAAAGATTCATTTTTTAGCGAACTTTTCTACGAGTTAGATATTGAAACGATCTTTATGCGTATTCGCAAAATAAATATTCGTTCTATTAAAGCTGCAGAAAAATTACAATATGTAAATCTAGCAAACGAAACAAGAAAAGCCGTTTATGATGAAATTAACGCAAATGAAGAAGTATATAACTTATATGAAATTCCAAAAGATCAATATACACTTGCTACAATGCGAGATACAACGTTCCAAGATGCTCATCACTTAAAAGAAGCGTAATCTAAATTTTCAGAAATAATAATTAACCATTAACATTTTGATATATACGTATATCACCCCATGTCTTTGGAAACGATAGATAGTGACTTTAGGACACGAGGTGATTTGTAATGGATAAAAAGAAACGTGATAAAGCAAAAAACGCATTATCTAGTACACAAGAAGTTCTCTACCAACGAGAATTTCGTAAAGCAGATCGCGCAGCGGGTTATCGCTCGAAAAGTATTTAAAGTGAGAATGAATAATTAGAAGTTCTCCCCCCTAATTATTCATTCTCATTACATATTTTTTCTACGTGATAGAGTAGGAAAAAGGTTCCTTATAAATAAGGAACCTTTTTTATGTGGATAACGTTATCCACATAATTTATAGAATTGTGAATAAATTAGGCAAACCTTTCACCAGTTTATATATCGTAACGCACATCAAATGTTAGAATTGTGGATATTTTTCTAAAAATTGTGGATAATGTGGATATAGTTGTTAATATTCCGACTTTACTGTTTAATGAAAGCGCACTCTTCATGTGGATAAGTCTTTATCTTGGAAAATAATAAAAAACCCTCTTTAAACATACAAAAGAGGGTTTCATATTAAGTAAATGATTGTGCAAGAGCAGGTGATTTAATAGGTATATGATTCGGTTCTACATGGTTTTCTGCCAAAATTGTATCCACAATATGTTCAGCTGGCTCCGGACGATAAATGCTTTTCATCGCTTCTTTCATTTGAAGAAGCTTCATATCATCTTGTAATAACGCCTCTGTTTTTGCAAAAACCTCACTATCATCACGAATGACAACTGCAGCTCCTTTTCTTTCAAAGTACATCGCATTTTCATTTTCTTGTCCTGGAACGGGCTTATATAAAATGACAGGTACTTGCAATGCTGCCGCTTCACTTAACGTAATACCGCCTGGCTTTGTAATCATACAAGAAGTAACACGGAATAGTTCATCAATATTTTCAACATAACCAAATACTTTTAATGCATCAGGATTTTTTTCTTGTAACCCTAATAAATCCTGTTTTAACGCTTCATTTTTCCCACAAACGACAACTACTTGTAAATCAGGTACTGACATAAATGATTGGCATAGTTCTTTTACACTTCCTAGTACCCCATGAGCACCTGCT
Organism: Bacillus tropicus; assembly: GCF_001884035.1. Classification (GTDB taxonomy): domain Bacteria; phylum Bacillota; class Bacilli; order Bacillales; family Bacillaceae_G; genus Bacillus_A; species Bacillus_A tropicus. The sequence continues at coordinate 55,404 of NZ_MACG01000010.1, read as the reverse complement.
ACAATTAGTAAAATCTTTTTATTCTTACATAACTGATATTTATTATATATAATGTCTGGATTGATCTTTAACTCAAAACTACTACGAATCGGAATTCCAGTTTCAACAATTTGCTCCGCAGGAACACCAATATCAACCATAACTTTTTTGACGTGATCAGTTGCTACAAAATAACGATCTACTTCCCGATGAATCCATATTTTGTGCACACAGAAATCCGTTAATACGTTATACACAGGAATTGAAATACCTGTTTGCTTTTTTAATTCTGGTACAGCTATAATCGGAAAGGTATTAATAACAATATCCGGTTTCTCTGCTTGTAAAAGTAATTTCAAACGTTTTCTTCCAAAATTCGCATACCAAGATGCTATTTTTTTATCATAAATTTTTTCTACGCCATAATAAAACAAGCGGTATAATTCTTTTCCTATTGTATAACTTTTTAAATATAAATATTTTGTAATATCGGTTATAACTGGATGTGATTCTCCGAACAAATCGCATACAATTACATCTGTAATTCCTTTTTGGCGAAATGTTTGTTCTAATGTTTTCGCTACTTGCACATGACCGTTACCGTAATGTGCAGTTAATATTAAAACCTTGGGGTTTTTTATCAAACAAATCCACTCCTAGCTTATTGTTTCTCCATATTGCATATACGACAATAGGAAAAACATTTTCCTTAAAAATTACATAAACAGACTCTAATATTTCTCTTTCAGCTATGTACCTGTCGTGGATATGCAAAGCATATAAGATTGACCCCTTAATCCTATCTGTGCTCATATCTTTACATTATACTTTCCTATAAGAGCTTTCGCAATAACTTACAAATGTTCTCTATTCCATGATACTCACTCTTTTACTTCTTAATTCTTTTTACTATTTTGATTTCCCTTTACAATTATGTAAATTTCTCCACTTATTCCTTACAAAAATATGGATATTCTATTTTCAGTATACTCTTTTCTATATATATACTCTAGGTTTTATTGTAAAGAAAGCAAAAAGCCTAATCCAATATTTGGATTAGACTGCTTGTAAAATATGTCTTGCTTGTTCTACATTTTTTTCAGTAGGCGGTTCTACATTTGCGAGTGGATACTTATGCCCAAGTGCCTCCCATTTATATACACCAAGCTTATGGTATGGTAGCACTTCAACTTTCTGAACATTAGACAGACTTTGAATAAAGCTAGATAAATTTTGTAGATCCTCTTCATTATCAGTAACACCAGGAACTAATACGTGTCGTACCCAAATCGGTTTATTTTTATCCGATAAATAACGAGCAAATTGTAAAATATGTTCATTTGGTTTTCCTGTTAATTTACGATGTTTCTTTGAATCAATATGTTTCAAATCCAATAAAACTAAATCTGTGTAATCCATTAAAATATCTAGCTTGTTTTGGAATTCTGGTTCCTCAGAATAACACCCACCCGAAGAATCAATTGTTGTATGGATTCCAATTTCCTTACATTTTTTAAATAATTCAATTAAGAAATCTAGCTGTAATAATGGTTCCCCACCACTAACTGTTATGCCGCCTCCGGAAGCTTCAATAAAAGGAAGGTAACATGTCACATCCTGCATTACTTCTTCGACTGTTATTTCTTTTCCTTTTCCAATCTCCCACGTATCAGCATTATGACAATATTGACAACGTAATAAACACCCTTGTGTAAATATGACATAACGAATTCCTGGGCCATCAACAGTACCACAAGACTCTACAGAATGAATTCTTCCTTTTACCATGTTACTTCCTCCTTTATTGAAACAGCCTCCCTCTGCTGTTTATAAAACGCAGAGGGACACTTTTTTCATTTACATGCTTTCATGCATTGTACGGTTAATTACATCGATTTGTTGTTCACGAGTTAATTTAATAAAGTTTACAGCGTAACCAGATACGCGAATTGTTAATTGTGGATATTTCTCAGGATGTTCCATTGCATCCATTAATGTTTCACGGTTAAATACGTTAATATTTAAGTGATGGCCTTCTTTTACTGCATAACCATCAAGCATTGATACTAAGTTACGTACTTGTACTTCATCTTCTTTACCAAGTGCTTTTGGAATAATAGAGAATGTATTAGAAATACCATCTTGTGCATCTTCATATGGTAATTTAGCTACAGATAATAATGAAGCTAACGCACCTTTTGTATCACGTCCATGCATTGGGTTCGCACCTGGTGCAAATGGTTCTCCAGTACGGCGACCATCTGGAGTGTTACCAGTTTTCTTACCATATACAACGTTAGATGTGATTGTTAAAATTGACATTGTATGAACAGAATTTCTGTATGTTTTATGTTTACGAAGTTTATTCATAAATGTTTTCACAAGTTCTACAGCAATTTCATCTACACGGTCATCATTGTTACCGTATTTAGGGAAATCTCCTTCAATTTCAAAGTCAACCGCAATTCCATTTTCATCGCGAATTGGTTTTACTTTTGCATGTTTAATTGCACTTAAAGAGTCTGCTACTACAGATAGACCCGCGATACCTGTTGCCATTGTACGAAGAACATTTGTATCATGAAGTGCCATTTCAATACGTTCGTAGCTATATTTATCGTGCATGTAGTGAATAACGTTTAATGTGTTTAAATATAGACCCGCTAACCATTCCATTGTCATATCAAACTTATGCATAACTTCTTCATAATCTAATACTTCAGAAGTAATTGGTGCGTACTCAGGACCAACTTGTGCTTTAGATTTTTCATCTTTACCACCGTTAATCGCATATAGTAATGCTTTTGCTAAGTTTGCACGTGCACCGAAGAACTGCATTTGTTTACCAATTCTCATTGCAGATACACAACAAGCAATTCCATAGTCATCACCGTAGTCAGCACGCATAATGTCATCATTTTCGTATTGAATTGCTGATGTTTTAATAGACATTTTCGCACAGTAGTTTTTAAAGTTCTGTGGTAATTGTTTAGACCAAAGAACTGTTAAGTTTGGTTCTGGAGCTGGTCCTAAATTATCTAATGTATGCAAGAAACGGAATGAGTTCTTTGTTACTAATGGACGGCCATCTAATGCCATACCACCGATAGACTCAGTTACCCAAGTTGGGTCACCAGAGAATAATTCATTATAATCAGGTGTTCTTGCAAATTTCACAAGACGTAATTTCATAATGAAGTGATCTACAATTTCTTGTACGTCTTCTTCTGTTAAAGTACCGTTTGCTAAATCTCTTTCAATATAAATATCTAAGAATGTAGAAGTACGTCCAAGACTCATTGCAGCTCCGTTTTGCTCTTTAATTGCTGCAAGATATGCGAAGTATAACCATTGGAATGCTTCTTGAGCAGTTGTTGCTGGCTTAGAAATATCAAAGCCATGAGAAGCAGCCATTTGTTTTAACTCTTGAAGTGCACGCATTTGCTCGGATAACTCTTCGCGTAAACGCATTGTATCTTCACTCATTACACCGCCAGTTAAATTTAAATCTGCTTTTTTCGCTTCAATTAAATGATCTACTCCATATAATGCTACGCGGCGGTAGTCACCAATAATACGTCCACGTCCGTATGCATCTGGAAGACCAGTAATAACACCTGATTTACGAGCAGCTCTCATTTCTGGTGTATAAGCATCAAATACACCTTGGTTATGAGTTTTTCTCCAATCTCTGAAAATACGACTAAGCTCTTTATCCATTTCGTATCCATAAGATTCACAAGCTTGTTCCGCCATACGAATACCACCATATGGTTGTAAAGAACGTTTAAATGGTTTATCAGTTTGGAAACCGACTACTTTTTCAGTCTCTTTATTTAAATATCCTGGTTCATGTGATGTAATAGAAGAAACAATTTTTGTATCCATATCAAGAACGCCACCGTTTTCACGTTCTTTCGTTGTTAAATCCATTACTTGATCCCAAAGTTGTTTCGTTGCTTCAGTTGCTCCCGCTAAGAAAGATTCATCTCCCTCGTAAACGTTTACATTATTTAAAATGAAATCGCGAACATCAATCTCTGCTTTCCATTTTTCACCTTTAAAGTTTTCCCATGCGTTTTTAACATTTTCTAATACTTGAGTCATCCTAATCTCCTCCATTTTTGATTAGTACAGGACTAAGATTTTTTATATAACAGCTTACACACTTAGAATACTACTTTTTTACGAAAGTGAACGAAATAGTTGTGACATGTTTGTGAAATATTGAGCAAACTACTATATACATAGTGTTAACTTCATTTGAAAGTCTTTAAAATTAACCCTTTCCTTAATTGTATTTTTTTGGTATTCTTATATACGAGTCCTATTTTGTAATATAAGAACAATACCCATTGTAGAGCTGTAATACTCTTATCTCCTAATCTGTTATAGTTTTTTATAACAGAACAAAAAAGTGTACATATGTTGTACACTTTTTTGTTACTTATAAGATATCTCTTTTTCTATTTCCATCATGGAATCCACCACGACTGCCTGTTAATACAATTAATTGCTCTAACCCTTCTATATGATCACCTATAATTCGAAGTACAGCTGGTGGATGACCTATTTTAGCAAAATGTTCACTGGGACGAATACGGTTCATCTTATCGACCTCAACACGACTTACACATGTAACTTCAAATCCTGAAAGAATAGCTTTCACTTGGGCTACACACGGTGCCAGTAAAGATCTATATCCAATTTCTTTCAAACACTTACGGCTAAACGCATTCGGTACAGCGATAAGAGAGCCTACGCCTAGATCTTTTCTATCACAAGCTAAATTTAATGCATATTTAAATGCAGTTACAAGATGAAGCGGTACTCTTAAATCTAAATAATGATTTAAATCATTTAATGCAACATCTGTTCCATCTGCAATAGCTTTCGCAAAAGGATATAGCTCACTCGCTGGAATAACAAAATCGCCATCTATAAATAACACAATTTCTCCTTTTGCAAAATACGTTCCAAGTGAGCGCCCCACATCATTTCCGAGTGCTTCTTTATATACAATTGTCGTTGCTCCCTTTTCTTTTGCAATCGTTGCTGTTTGATCAGACGAACCATTTACAACAACAATAATTTCAAACGGTTCAATTTTGCGAAGCTCTTCTATAACGTTTCCAATTGTTTTCTCTTCATCTTGTACAGGAATAATGACCGATAATTGCTTTTCTTTATACAGCTTAGATGTAACACCCCATCCTTGATAAAAATCTTCAAAATCTAAAGTATGATAGACACTATCTCTTTCCCTATTTCCATCATAATACCCTCCACGCTCATCGCTACCTACTATTCGCTCCGCTACAGCTTCTATATGGTCACCTATCATCCGTTTTTCAGAATGAGAAAGACCCGTTCCATACGCAGCATGCTCGGTCGGCCGAAATTTATTTGGTGTAATAACGTCAATTGCACAATGTCGACTAATTCTCCATTTGCTTTGAACAAGACGTAAATGAGCGACAATAGGATTAACAAAACATTCATACCCAATGCTTTGAACAACTTCTTTCGTCAACGCATGAGGTACAGATAATAAAGAGTCGATTTTTAACTCCTCACTCTCTAACATTGCATTTAATATTTGGCGCCATACTGTCACGGAGTGCGGTTTTTGTTTCTTTAAAAATAACGCATCCAAATTATTTAACACAATGTCGGCCTGATCATGTAAAATTGGATTCAGAAATAATTGTAACTTTGAAGTTTGAATGGCAAAATCTCCATCTATAAATAGTAATACGTCACCTATCGCGTGTTTTGCGCCAACTGCACGGCCAACATCATTCCCCAGTAGCTCTGCGTACTTGATTACTTTACATCCTAAACGATCAGCAACCTCTTCTGTACCATCATTACAACCGTTTGCTACTACAATAATCTCTACTGGATTTAATCCTTTTGCCGATTGAATAACGTCTGAAATCGTATCCGCTTCATTACATACAGGTATAATAATCGATAGTGACTTAGCCATTGTTTTCTTCACGAAACCATTTAATAGTTTCTTTCAACCCTTGTTCCCACGTTACTTTCGCTTGAAATTGAACAATTTCTCTTAATTTTGTTACATCTGGTCTTCTATTTGGAATTTCTTCAAAACCATGTGGATATACCTCTTCGAAAGGAACTTGAACAATTTTTGAAGAAGAATTCGTTAATTTTTTTATTACTGCTGCTACTTCTTTTATACTCTGTTCATTCTCAGAACCTATATTAATAATCTCACCATTTACCTTCTCATCCATTGCCCGAATTGTTGCTTCTACCGCATCACTTACATACGTAAAGCAACGTGTCTGCTTTCCATCTCCATATACGAGAATGTCTTCTCCTTGCAAAGCTGCACGGATAAATCGCGGGATTACCCCTGCATACGGACCATCTTTCGCTCTTGGTCCATAAATATTAAAATAACGAACAATCGTTACAGGTAAACCTTCTAAAGCGTATCCTAAACATAATGTTTCTTCTAACGTTTTACAAATTGCATAACTCCAACGTATTTTAGAAGTTGCACCGTATAATCGATCTCCTTCTTCAGAAAAGGGCGGCTTTGCCTTACCATATACTTCTGAAGTAGAAGCAAAAACTACTTTCTTCTTTCCTTTTAGCGCTGCTTGTAAAATGTTTCTCGTTCCATCAAAATTCGTTTCAATAAGCTCTATACTCTTTTCCATTGTCGTTTTCACACCTAAAATTGCTGCTAAATGAAACACTACATCATGTTGATTTACTAATTCATAAATAGAATTTTTATCTAAAACACTTATTGGAATAACCCGAATTTCTTTCATTAACTCATCATGATATTTATTTTTCCCTTTATAGAAGTTATCAACGATAGTGACATCATAACCTCTTTTCATCAGCTCTTCAGCTAAATGCGATCCAATAAATCCTGCTCCACCTGTAATTAAACATTTCTTACTCATACACTCACCTTCTTTATAATTCCACGTGTATCTACGACTTGCTTTACCCCTTTAAAAACCTTCCAATCGATATTAGAGTGATCTGTTAAAATTAAAATACAATCCGCTTGTTTAACGACTTGTTCATCCAAAGAAACAGATTGATACACCTTATCTCCAAATTTTGCAGAAGAAATATATGGATCGTGATACTCTATCTCATATCCTTCTTTTATTAACAATTCAATAATTGGCAACGCTGGCGATTCTCTTAAGTCATTTACATCTTTTTTATATGCAATCCCTACAATTAAAACCGTTGCAGGTGATTGCACCACACCTTTTACTTTCCGGACCACTTTCTCTGGCATTTCCTCATTAATTACATGTGCCGCCTCAATTAATTGACTAATTGCTCCATTCTTTTTTATTCTCCACTGGAAATATAAAGGATCTACTGGAATACAGTGTCCGCCTATCCCTGGTCCTGGCCAATATGGAGTAAACCCAAATGGTTTTGTAGATGCCGCTTCAAGTGCCTCATAAAAATCAATTCCTAAACTTTCACATAGTGTATTTAACTCATTTACTAATGAAATATTGACTAAGCGCTGAATATTTTCAAATAGCTTACACATTTCTGCTACTTTTGGAGAGCTAACTGGAACCACTACATCAAATATAGTGCTATACAAAGCCTGTACTTTTTGTTTACACATTTCTGTTTGTCCACTAATTACTTTTGGAATCGTTTGAACTGAATATTGACTATTAGCTGGATCAATTCTCTCAGGAGAATACCCAATATAGAAATCTTCTCCTACCTTTTTTCCTGTTTGAGAAATAATCGGAATAATAACTTCCTCAAGCGTACCTGGATATGTGGAACTTTCGAAAATGAAGGTTTGTCCTTTTTGAAGGTTCTGTTGTATATAATGCGAAGCTGAAATGAGGGCACTTAAGTCTGGTTCTCTTTGTTCATTAATTGGAGTGGGGACAGTGACAATAACGTAATCACTATTTTGAAAATCAGCAATACCTTGATCCGGTGTATTTACTATTAATTTTTTTCTATTCAATAAACTTTGTAACAATTTAGAAGAAACATCTGGAATATAACTTTCGCCTTTTATAATTGATTCTATTTTTCTAGTATCTTTATCTAATCCAAGTACTGTATGTCCTCTCTCTGCAAAATGAACTGCCAAAGGAAGACCAACATATCCTAATCCGATAATGGCAACTGTACTACTAACATTCATCTGTATTCTCTTCTTCCTTTCTCAATTGTTGAATTATATTTCTATCCCGCTCTCCATCTGTAAAACTCCCGCGCTCGTTTGTGGATTGCAATAAATATGCAATCGCCTCGAGTTGATCACCGAAAATACGATCAAATGCTGGAATACGCCCATTTACAAATCCATGTTGCTCTGGGCGTACTCGATTTGTTTTTATGACATCTACAAACTCTACCGCTGTAATAGAGAATCCCTCCAAAATAGCTTTCATTTGAGCTAGTGGCGGAATGATAAGAGAATCATATCCGATTTTCTCTATTACCTTTTTATGCATAGCATGTGGTACTGCCGTTAATGAGTTATTCCATAAATCTGGTCGTTTCGCTACCAAATTCACAAAATATTTTCCCATGCTAATTGGGTCTGCCGGATGAAACATATCTAATAAACACTGTAAATCATTTAATGCCACATCATTTCCATCTTCAATAGCATGTAAAAATGGAATTAGTTTTTTTCCTGGAATAACAAAATCACCATCAACAAATAAACAAATATCGGCCTTGGCATGCATAGCTCCTATCGCTCGGGCTACATTATGTCCGAGTGCCTTCTCGAATTCAATAACAATGACATTCTCTAGCTTCGCTTGTTTAATTGTCTCAACGTCCGCTCCATTCGCAACCACTATAATTTCATCTATACCTGCTTTTTTCACTTCTTGTATAACAGATCTTATGGTCGTCTTTTCTTCTGATACTGGGATAATCGCACTATATTTTGCTTTTTTCCTTTGTAATAAAGCTGGTTTATACTTTCCTATAAACTCTCTATCCCTATTTCCTTCCGAAAAGCCACCACGATTACCATATATTTCGATTACGTATTGCAAAGCACGTAAATGATCCCCCATAATACGACTAGTCGCTTTCGGATAAGGAGAACCGGGTGATGTACCAGTATGAACAGGACGAACTTTATTTGTATGAATGACATCGACCGAGGCCATATCGACAATATCTACTCCTCTAGACATCGCCATCGCTTGAAATAGTGCTGGATCCGCTAAGTTCCACCAACCAAACTTCTGAATAACTTCCCTACTCATTGCATGTGGAATTGCGATTAAAGATCCAACAACAAGCTCTTTTTTATTCAAATAACGATTCAACATAAATTTTCCAACTGTCGTATAATGCGGCCTCATCTTTAAATAAACGGACCATGTTAAATTATTCACAACAATTTGGTGACCTTGCTGAATTCCCTTTATGAAACGCTGTAGCTCTCTATGATCAATGACAATGTCACCATCTAAAAACAAAACAATGTCGCCTTTCGCTTCTCTTGCACCTATTGCCCGTCCAACATCATTACCAAGAGAATATTTATAATAAATGACATGGCAATGATGTTGTAAGGCTATTTCTTTTGTTCCGTCTGTCGATCCATTATCTACTACGATAATTTCATATGGTTTCAATTTCTCCACTTCTACTAAGACTTGTGATAAAGTACTCGCTTCATTATGCGCTGGAATAATAACTGATACCCTCATACTTGTACCACGCTTACCCTTCCAAGCGAACATAAGAAATGATAGGAATACGTACAACTACATCTTCCGGTGGTCCATAAGAAGGAGAAGTACGAACACTTACCGCCCCGTCTGTCACAGATAACAGAATACCTGAAACAATTTCGACCGCTGTCACAACTTGCACTAGCTCACCAACATGGTTACGTAATTCTTCAGTAAATAACATATATAAGTCTCCTTTCTTACGCTTCTTTAATTGATATAATACTTGTAAATGGTAATAAAATTTCTGTTCCTATTCCTTCTTGCAGTGTTAAGAAATCATCACCAACTGCTACAATAACACCCGTTAACTGTCCAACTGTCACCGTAATTTCTACGTTTTTACCCAAATACTGCTCTGCAATTTCTTTAAAAGGTGATGTATTACATTCTTTTAAAATGTTACAAATAATCGATTGAAATTGACTTGATTTAATAAACTCTTCTGTAGCTTGCTTGGAATTTCTTTGAATAAACCTCGCGAAGTTTTGCGAAAACAAAAGTCGTTCCACAGCAGGCAGTAACTTGTCATCTAAAAAATAACCTAATTGTCTATTAAACAATCTCGATAATTTATGCCAATATTTTCTGAACAGACACATACACTTCTCCTCCTATTATTTTTAAAGTATAAAAATATATCCATACATCTTAATGTATACAGAGCAGGCTTTTTTTGTGATAGGTAAGACATACATTTTTCAACGAAACAATATGTTCTAATCACATAAAAAAGATAGATGGTATCCCATCTACCTTTTTTTATATCTTAATTTTTAATTGTAACTATCGCAGAGACACTGTAATAAACCGCTCTTGGTAATGCTGCCTGTTCACTTATAGAAGCTGTAACAAGAGAGCCACCGCTTGCCGAAAAATACTTAACAGCTTCTAACGGAATACCATCTTCTTTCACATCAATATGTGTTCCATCTCGCCAGTCTATTTTCTGTATTGTTGCTGAAAGGTCCCCAGTCACTTTACCAAATTCTTTACCATCCAACCCTAGAAAGATCCATTCCCACTTTGTTAAACTTAGTACTTGTTTCAACTCTCCAATTTTCTTTCCATCTACATTAGAAAAAATATAAAAGTTGCGTACTCCCATCTTCTTTTGAACACGCAATAATCTTTCTCCCGAGTTATTATATAAATAAAATTGTTGCTTATGTAGTCCCTTAAAAAGAAAAGAGAGTACAGCTTGCCATACACTTTGAATCATAAAATCATACTCTTCTTTTAAAAATCCTACTGTATTTCCATCTAATCCAAAGTATGTAATTACTTGAAATACTCCTACCTCTTTGCGAACAACAAATTTTTGTTGCTCCAATAATTCAGAAGTCTCTATATTATAATTTTCTTGTTTGAGCATTTTTGATCTTCGTTTTTCTATAAAGCTATATATTAATAATCCAAATGCCGGTAGTACAACACCTATTAATTTCAGATTTTCTTTCTCCGAAGTGAATAGCATCCCTTTTTTATATTCCATCACTAATCCAATTGCGACGATAATCCATACAATGACAGATACAAAAAAAATGCGTTTCGCATTACGTGCGTGATGCTTATGTATACTCATACCCCTCCCCCTTTTCCATTTACCCCGCTATTTGCCGGGCAGTAAGACCCCCACCTCAAAATTCGGCGAAAGCAAAGAAGTTAGGTGGGGAATCAACTGCCCGTAAAAGCCCGATTGGTTCAACTAATAATCGGTGGGGGATGAAGCCCCCCACTGATTACAGTTTCACTTTATTTCATTATCCCATTGCACATACACTTCCTCAATAAAAAAGACTATCCAAAAGGATAGTCTCTTACACTTCAATATTTCGCAATATCGTATAAATGTCGTTATTCACTTTACCAAATGATTTAATGTTGTTTTGAATGTTAGATAATAAAACAACATACACACTTCCATTTTTACTAAATCCATTTAAACAGTTCCAACCTGGCATTACACCGTGATTCGAATAACTTCCCGGGTCTACATACCAACCAAATCCGTAATCCTTTTTCACGGCCGTAAACATTTGATCATAACTCTCTTTTGAAATTAACTTTCCAGAGAAAAGTGCTTCATTAAATAAATATAAATCATGAGCACTCGTATATATATCACCACAACCATATAGTTGTGACATACTTGGAATATTAGGTGTTGTCATATTATTATTTACTATTTTATAACCCGTTGACGGGAATCTTGTTTGCTCTAACGCTTTACCAAAACCGGAATGATTCATACCAGCAGTAGCAAAAATATGTTGTTTAATATACTCTTCTAACGGTTGTCCACTTACCTTCTCAGCGATATAGGCGAGTATCGAATAGTTCGAATCAGAATACTTCCATTTCTCTCCTGGACTTCCAATACGCTTTTGCTTTCCTATTCGTTTTATCAATTCTTCATGAGAAATATCCTCTGTTCCCTGCTCGTACTCTGGAATTCCTGATGTATGCGTTAGTAAATGTTTTAACTGAATACCATTACCTTGAGGGAAATCTGGAATATACTTCGCAACCGTATCTTCTACGTTTAATTTATGTTGATCTTTTAATTGCATAATAGCAGTCGCTACAAAAGCCTTTGAAATAGAACCAATATAAAAAGTTGTCTCTGAATTATTCGGCACTTGTTTCTCTTTGTTCGCCATACCGTATCCTTTATTCAAAAGAACCTTTCCGTTCTTCACAATAACCGCTGTCCCGCTAAATCCTGTTTTTTGTAAATATTGATCTAATTGAGCGTTTTCATTAATTTCTTGAGGTGGTCCCTCAGCAGGCTTTTCCACAGCTTGTGCTTGCTTCACTTGTTCTTCCTGCTCTATTTGTTTTTTTGCTTCTTGCTTCTTTTTTTCTTCTTTCTTTTTTAGCTCTTCTTGTTTCTTCATTTCTGCTGCTACTTTTAAAGTTTCTTCTTTCTTATTATGCGCAACAATTTTTGTATACATGAAATATACCAGTGAAAATAGTAAGACGAGAATGATTGTTCTTTTTATGTATACAATCGGCCGACGTGATTTCCCATTCGCATTATTTTTTTCGTGATCCATGATTACTTTTTTCCCCTTATTCACCAATAATTTAATCTCTCTACTAAAGATTTATTTTAGTAGATTATGGATAATCCATTCTATATCATCCCTACTTTATCACGCACTGCACATATTACCAACCTATATGTATAAAAAAGAAAAAGAAAATTTAAAAAAGTAAGATTCCCGTTAAATTTTTAACATAAAAAAAGAGGATATCCTCTAAAAAACTGATGTTATCAATCTTTTTGGATATCCTCTTATTTAACTATTTATACGTGTTTTTTCATATCATCGGCAACAGATTCAACATTTGTACCTACGATAACTTGGACACTCGTGTTACTTAATTTCATAACACCTTTTGCACCAGCACGTTTTAATGCTGCTTCGTTTACTTGACCAGCATCTTTCACTTGTAAGCGTAGACGTGTCGCACAGTTATCAATAACTGTTAAGTTTTCTTTTCCGCCTAAAGCTAATACGTAAGTTTCACCAATTGAACCTGCAACTGGAGCTTCTTCGCCTTCAGCTACTTCCTCTTCGTCTTCACGACCAGGAGTTTTTAGATCGAACTTCTTAATTAAGAAGTAGAATACTACAAAGTAAATTGCTGCGTAAATTAAACCGATTCCAGCTAATAATACTGGTTTTGTTGCAATACCGAAGTTTAAAGCATAATCAATTGCACCGGCACTAAATGAGAAACCATCGTGAATACCAAGTGATGTTGTAATGAATAAAGAAAGACCTGTTAATACAGCATGAATACCATATAATACTGGTGATAAGAACATGAATGAGAATTCAATTGGTTCTGTAATACCAGTTAAGAATGAAGTTAATGCTAGACCACCTAACATACCTGTAACCATTTTACGTTTTTCTGGTTTAGCAGCCGCAATCATTGCGAAACATGCTGCTGGTAAACCGAACATCATAACTGGGAAGAAACCTGTCATGAACATACCTGCTGTTTTATCACCCGCAAGGAAACGAGCAATATCACCATTCACAACATTACCTGCTGCATTTGTAAAGTCCCCAAATACGAACCAGAAATATGTGTTCATTACGTGGTGTAAACCGATTGGGATTAATAGACGGTTTAATAAACCAAACAATCCTGAACCAATTGCACCTAAATTAACAATTCCGTGAGCTAATGCATCAATGCCATTTTGAATTGTTGGCCAAATTTGTGCAAATAAAATTCCTAGTATTAGCATTACTACCGATGTAACAATCGGAACGAAACGTTTTCCAGCAAAGAACCCTAACCATTCTGGAAGTTTAATTTTATGGAATTTATTATAAAGAAGTCCTGCTATAACACCAACAATAATGCCACCTAAAACTTTCATATCCACTTTAGTCGATAATTCGGCCGCCTTAGATACTTGTGTCATTGTATCTGCAAGCTTAGATGGATCAACATTAGCGCTATTACCTATTAAATCTTGGACTTTGCCTAATTTATCTTGTAATTCAGCAGTAGAATACCCTTTGCTCAGTGCATCAATACTATTTTTCATAACAAGATAACCAATTGCACCTGCAAGACCTGCTGCACCACTACCATCCACTGAAAGACCGATTGCAATACCAATTGCAAAAATAAGTGCTAAGTTATCAAAAACTGCTGCGCCAGCCTGTGCCATAACAGGAATATCAAATACATCTGGTTGCCCTAAACGAAGCAATAATCCTGCTGCTGGTAGTACTGCGATTGGAAGCATTAACGCTTTACCAATACGTTGTAGAAACTGCAACATTTTAATTCCCCCTAATTCAATTTATGAAATCGTTATCATTATAAGTACGCCTTAGAAAACGCTTTCTATTTACATAACCATAATAACATATAGTTGTATAGATGTGTAGTTTTTATTTTTGAATTTTTTATGGATAAATCTCCTATTTCCAAACTGTTATATAAAAGGAAAATTCTCCTTTTTTACTACAGAATACTCGAAACGAACGGCCCAATATAGAACATGCAACTTTCGTTTTATCATTCCACTTTTTCATGTTATTATTTATTTCCGAGCATATCGGGAAAAGTAAACTTAGTTAATTCGAAATAGGAGCGTTGGTACTATGCAGTGCATTGAAACAAACAACTTACAACAGTTGTTAGAACAAGTAAAACCATATACGAAAAAAGGAAAGCTTGCTACTTATATCCCCGAACTAGGAAATGCCAATCCAGATGATTTAGGGATTGCCATTTTTCATAAAGAAACAGAATACATTCATGCTGGCAACTCACAAACACTATTCACTCTTCAAAGTATTTCAAAAGTAATTACACTTGCACTTGCCCTTTTAGATCGTGGTGAAGAATATGTATTTTCTAAAGTTGGAATGGAACCAACTGGTGATCCATTTAACTCTATTATTAAGTTAGAAACGACAAGTCCTTCTAAACCACTTAATCCAATGATTAATGCAGGAGCACTAGCCATTACAAGCATGTTAGCAGGAAAAGATAATGAAGAAAAAATGGAGCGCATTCTTCATTTCGTACGTGAAATAACAGATAATCCTACTATTAATTATTCTTCTAAAGTTGCCAATTCAGAATTAGAGACAGCTTACTTAAATCGTTCACTTTGTTACTACATGAAACAAAACGGAATTATCGATTGTGACATCGAAGAACTGATGGATTTATACACTCGTCAATGTGCAGTTGAGGTAAACTGTATCGATTTAGCACGTATCGGTTTAATTTTTGCGATGGATGGATATGATCCATATAAGAAAAAACAAATTATCCCTAAGCATATTACAAAGATTTGTAAAACATTTATGGTTACATGCGGTATGTATAACGAGTCTGGTGAATTTGCGATTCGGGTTGGTATCCCCGCAAAAAGCGGTGTAGCTGGTGGCATTTTCGGCTGCGTAAAAGGCGAAATGGGAATTGGTATTTTCGGACCAGCCTTAGATGCAAACGGAAATAGTATCGCTGGTTTTAAAATTCTTGAACTTCTTTCTGCTCAAGAAGGTTGGAGCATTTTTTAATTGAGAGTTATCCTGCTATACTAGCAGGATTTTTTTATTTCATAAAAAATCTCAACTTTATCAGCCATCAATCTCCTTATAAAAACCGTACTGAAAGTTTCTCTATATCATGCATATTTGCTCCCCCCTCCTGAATAATATAGTACAACCTAGCGCTATATGTGGAGGTGTGAAAGATGAAACTAATATTTCAAATGGGAAAACAGCCTGTTCTTGAAAAAACAATTCTTCTTTTTATATTGAGTATTGTAGAAAGCTTGAAGTTAAAAGTTGTTTCGCTCGATGAAGCTCACCGATACATATTCAATTTAGAAGTACTTGAACTATTAATGGATCGGAACATCGATGATCAAGTACTTGAACTTATTCATTTCGGAATGGGACTGGAAGACATTCATCATGTGCTTCCTGAAGAACTTGAGCATACGATTGAAGAATTAAAGTGGCTTTGTATCCAAGTATTAAGTGAGTACAGTATGCATGAAGAATCGGAACAATTAATTGAAGATATACGGTAAAAAAGCACCTATGTAGGTGCTTTTAATGTTTTTTTAAACTATTTTTATACGCCTCAATATTTACTGGTAGCTCTTCCTCTTCTAAAGTATGTTCATTTACATCTTTATGAATGAACGCACCTTTAGGTGGTTGGTGATCATGCCCTTTTTTCTTATGATCAAATGCTTTCCCGCGTCCCATACAAATCCCCTTTCTTAAAAGAAATCTGTATTAGTATGGAGAAAAGTACGTCGATATATGCAATCCCTTGCTGTATTTCCAAGGAAATACTCGAACCTTGTTTTTTCTCTTATCCTTACAACAACTGATCAATCCCAATAAGAATTAATAACAATCCTGCAATAACCGTAGCCCATTTCCCTAAGTATTCTGCTAAAAATCGTTTTCCTACATACGCAAATCCACTAATACAAATAAAACTAAACACCCCAGAAATAGTTGCTGTAAGCCACAGGTTCAAGTTTGTTACCCCAGCGTCAAATCCACCTGCAATATTATTAATAGACAACGCTATCCCTAATACAATTGCTTCTGAAAAACTAATTGTTTTAGAACCATCAAAATCTGCTTTTTCTGGATTACGTAAAATTCCCATCAGTACATTATCATCTTTAGAGCCTACGGTATTTTTTTGCCCCAAGAAAGGCTGGCACAAAATAAACACACCGATTATCCCTAAAACGATTGCTCCAATCAAGTTTGCTGTAAACTCTGAAATAAATAACGCAATCCAGTTCCCAAAAAATCCAGCTAATAAAGTAAATAAAAACCCAAAAAATGCGATGATAAAATTGTTGAACCACGAAATTCTAATTTTACGAATGCCATATGCAATCCCAACACCTGCATTATCTAAATTAGAAGCAATCCCAATTAAAAAAATTGAAAATAAACCTGCCGTACTCATAGACAGTCACCCCTTTTTCTCACTTTTCAATGCATCTTATGAAAATGTTGAGCAACTGTGCCTGTCTGTTTCATATACATGTAATAAATGCTCAACATTTTTTCAACAATAAAAAGGAGTGCCTTCGCTATGCCTAAAGAAAATCCAAATGAGCGGCTTAGTAGATTGATAAAAAAACTTTTAAAAGAACGTGCCTTATCTATGCGCCAACTCGGAATGCTGACAAATATTGATCCCGCAACAATCTCAAGAATTATGAATGGTAAACAACCACCAAAACAAAAACATCTACAAAAATTTGCAGAATGTCTGCAAGTTCCACCCCAATTGTTATTTGATGAAATGTATCCTGATTCTCCTCACATAAATAAAGAAAAGACGGATATGTACACATCTCTTGATACAATTCAGCAAACGCTGCAATCCTCTAACTTATTCGATTTCGACTACACAACAACCCGCGTGAAACAAGAACTTGAAAACTATGAACGATATGCTCAAACAACAGAGGGTGAAAAGCGTATTCATGAAAGTTTCGCAAGCAAATTAGAACAAATTGATAGTGCTGGCCCTTTCATTGAACAATTAACAGATATGTATCAACAATTTTGCAATAAAACGATTCCAAAAGAAGAGCGTGCAGTTCTTGGCGGCGCATTACTGTATTTCATTTTATCGACAGATATTATTCCCGACTATCTCTTTCCAATTGGCTATTTAGATGATGCAATTGCTGTTGAATTAGCAAAAGAAAAATTAATCGAACTAAAACGAAAGACATAGAAAAATAAAGAACTATTTCAGTTGTTTCTATTCAACTCTGAAATAGTTCACTAAAAAATCGTACAAGTATACATACCTGTACGATTTCAACATACGAATCTATTTTTTCGTATGACACCATTCATATATAAATGCGGTTATTACTTTTGTAAATTCAATTAACTGTTCTACTTCAACTTTCTCATTTATTGAATGAGCTTCCTCTAGTGTACCTGGTCCGTAAATAACAGCCGGAATATGAAATTCACTAAACCAACCACCATCCGTTACCGTTGCAGACATATCTAAAATTGCATTTTTAGAAAGAACTGATTCGTGTACTGAGCTAAGCGTTTTTACAGCTGCATGTTCACTATCTATTTCTAAAGAAGGGAAAATTTCGCCACGATCCACAATCATTGATTCTCCGCCCCACTTAAATTGTGGTGGATTTTTACTTAGCCATGGATCAGCAGCTGCTACTTTCCTAATATACTCTTCAATTTCTTTTATTATTTGGTCATGTGTTTCATTCGGATAAAAGTGCACTGTTATCCATAACCTGCACTCATCCGCAATAAAAGCTGCATGTCTTCCGCCCTCAATAACAGCTGGATTAATTGTTGTTGTTCCAGACGGATAGCCTTCATATGTTTTCATAACTGCCCAATGACGCTCTAATTCTTGTAAACTTTGCACAATTTTCATCATTTTTTCAATCGCACTCGCTCCAAATAAACGTCCTCCAGCATGGATCATTTGCCTGCGCGTTGCATCATGAAACGTTTGGGGGCTTTTCACAGTAATCCACCCAGTAATTACGCCGCCCTGTCCTTGCATATGTAAATTACTCGTATCCACTACGACTGCAAAATCAGCATCATAACCCCTTTTGCAGCATTGAAGTGTACCTGCCTCTCCAACTTCTTCCCCAATTACGGATTGAAAAATTAAATCTCCAGGTAATTCAATGCCAGCTTCTTGTACAAGCTGAATAGCAAATAGTGCTCCAGCTAGTCCTCCTTTCATATCTGCCGCACCACGTCCAACTAACCAACCATCTTTTATAAATGGCTCAAACGGATTTGTTTCCCACGCCTCATCTGTTGACACTTCAGCTACATCCATATGTCCATTAATAATAAGACTTTTATATGTGTTACTTTCTATCCCTTTTCTCACCCCAACAACGTTCAGATCATTCGGATATACTTCCCATTTATCAACAATAAAATTTCTTTTCCTTAGAAAATCTGCAACAAATTGTTGCACCTCATTTGTGTTTCTCGCCGGCGGTGCTGGTGTTTCAAAACGAATTAAAGTTTTTGTAAGCTCTAGTAACTCATCTTTCCGTAGATCAATCTGTTCTAATAGCTGTGAAACTTCTTCATTCATCGCTAATTCCCCTTTGCATACGTAGTAAGTTTCCAGATTTATTGTCACAAAAAAAGAGACTGTTTACAATTTTACAGTCTCCAAATTACTCAATATTATAAACTCTCTATTTCTGTTGTATTTGTCTTTTCAATATGTTCTACTTTACGTGCCTTATTTCTTGTCGCACGGTAAAACAGTAAACAGACAATCATAAATGGAATACCACAATACAATGCCATTCTTTGTTCTGGAATAAAAGCCATACCAACAATTACTGTTACATTTAATACTAATGCAAGCAGTGGTACAAATGGATACAGCGGTGTTTTAAATTTCAAGTCTTTCACATCTCCGCCCTGCTTAATGTATGACCTTCTAGCTAATAAGTTAGATAGAGCAATAGATGCCCAAACTAATATCGCCCCGAACCCGGCAATAGAAAGTAGCCATAAATAAACTGTATCTTCTGCATAAATACCTGATAGTAATGAAAGGCAACCTACAATTGTACTTACAATTAATGCATAAATAGGAACACCATTTTTAGATAACTTACCAAAAATCGGACTAATCATTCCTTGATTAGACATAGACCATAGCATACGAGAAGTTGCATATAACCCTGAATTAGCAACGGATAAAACAGCTGTAATAATAACAAAATTTATAATATCTGCCGCATAAGGAATACCAATTTTATCAAATACAACAACAAATGGACTTTCTATCACGCCTGCCTGCTGCCAAGGGAATAACCCCGCAAGAATAAAAATAGATAATACAAAGAACACAAGTATACGCCAAACTGTATTATTAATTGCCTTCGGGATCGTTTTCTCTGGATTTTCACTCTCACCTGCTGCAATACCGACTAGTTCCGTTCCTTGGAAGGAAAAATTAACTGCAATCATGGTAATTAAAATAGCGGATAATCCATTTGGGAACAATCCACCATAATCAGTAAAGCTAGAGAACATCGGTGCTGGTTCATTTCCTTTCATATCTAGGAAACCAAACATTGCTGCCCCGCCCAAAATAATAAATGCAATGATTGTAATTACTTTAATACTTGCAAACCAAAATTCAACTTCTGCAAAACTCCTTGAAGATAACGCGTTGATAGCAAAAAGCAGTACCGCAAACACTACGCACCAAATCCATGACGATACATCTGGAAACCATCGTTTCATTAAAATACTAACTGCAATTAGTTCAATCCCTATCGTAGCTGACCAGTTTAACCATGACATCCATCCGACTACATAACCAGCTGCAGGGGAAATGTGCTTCGTAGCATACGTTTGATAAGATCCTGCGTCAGGCATTGCAACAGCTAACTCTCCAAGACAGAGCATCGTTAAATACATAACAAATCCTCCGACAAGATACGCTACAATCGCTCCTCCAGGACCAGCTTCATGAATTGTATACCCAGATCCTAAAAAAAGACCGGTACCAATAACTCCTCCAAGTGCAATCATAAATATGTGCCTGCTTTTCAATTCTCTTTTTAATCCTTGGTTTTGATTCATCATATAAATCCCCCCTTTTCACTTTGTAAACCTATTAAATGTAAGCGTTCCAAAAATTCTTCATCGTAAAATAAATTATTAAAGAGTGCCAAATACATATCATGCTATTAATCACTACCTGTTATTAAAAGATCATCCCTCATTGTTATTAATAACTTTTGATCAGCGATAGCTTGTCCTTCTACTACTTCTAATGATTCAATATATCCACTTATTCCTACCTTAATTTCTACTTTCTGTTTATCTATCGTTTCAATTAACGCTAATTTCTCCCACTCATATACGTAAGAACTTTCCGTAACAAATAACTTCTCTACTTTCCCGTAACAAGGACTATACACGCCTTCTATAACCGTCTTCACCTTATAAACTCCTCCTTCTTATTAGTTGGTACTGAAACGTTGCATATCCCTCCTTTAAAAATTTCAATTATTATTTATGCAAAATGCGTACCAATCTCCAATTCCTATTTAAAATGAAGGTTTCTCACAAAAAATACTTCATAACCGCAAAATTTTTCTATCATTTAAGAAGTTTTAAAAGGAAAATAGCAAAAAAATTTTGCGGTTTTATAAGAATTTTAATAAAATTATAAAAAGTCAGTCTTCATAGGGTGAAATGAGGAGAAGATAATCTATGCGTACAGAAGAAATTAATTTAAAACAGATCATTGAAATGAATATGCTATATGAAACTTTACTCAATGAACTCGATATCGGGATTCATATTATTAATGAGGAAAGTAAGACGATTATCTATAACCGCAAAATGATGGAAATTGAATCAATGGAGCGCTCAGATGTGCTATATAAAAGTCCTTTAGAAGTATTCGTATTTGAAGAAAATAAAAATAGTACTCTTATAGAAGCATTAAAATTAGGAAAAACAAACAAAAATATAAAACAAACGTATTTTAACAATAAAGGGCAAGAAATTACGACGATTAACGATACGTTCCCTATAATAGAAAATGGAAAAATTAAAGGTGCTATTGAAATTTCAACAGAGATGAATCATTTCAAACAAACAATGAAAACAAGCTTTTCTCGAAAACAAAATAATAAGTTTACCTTTGATCACATAATCGGTAATTCTAGCGCTATTCAATCCGTCATTACAGAAGCTAAGAGAGTAATTCGTACATCCTCTTCTATACTTCTCGTAGGAGAAACAGGGACCGGTAAAGAACTATTTGCACAAAGTATCCATAATGAAAGCCAGCGTTCAGGCAAACCATTTATTTCACAAAACTGTGCCGCTATACCTGATACACTCATGGAAAGCTTATTATTTGGTACGAACCGCGGTGCATTTACAGGAGCTATTGATAAAGCTGGTTTATTTGAAGAAGCAAACGGAGGAACTTTGTTATTAGATGAGATTAATTCGTTAAGTCCAGCACTTCAAGCGAAGTTACTGCGAGCTATACAAGAAAAAACAATACGAAGAATCGGAGGCACACAAGAAAAAGAAATTGATGTTCGTATTATAGCAACTATTAATGAAGACCCACTTGAAGCTATGACACACAATCGATTGCGGGAAGACTTATATTACCGATTAAGCGTCGTTACTTTATGTCTCCCACCTTTACGTGAACGAAAAGAAGATATTCCTGCTCTTGTTCAGCACTTTATCGAAAAGTACAACATTCAATTTGGACTCGGCGTAACAGATGTAGATATACATGTAAGAGAATTCCTGTATGCATATGATTGGCCTGGAAATGTACGAGAATTGGAACATGTCATTGAAGGTTCAATGAATTTAGTTGAAGATGAACATATCATTACAGCGTTTCATCTTCCCAATCGCTTTCGCGAACGAATAAAAAAAGAATTCAATATGCAACCTCTCCTAACTAATAACAATACTGATGCGCCAAAAACGTTAAAGCACACAATAGAAGAAATGGAAAAGAACTACATCAATCAAATTTTGAAAGAGTATCACGGTAATATTTCACAAGCTGCAAAGTTTTTAGGGGTAAGTAGACAAAACTTACAATATCGAATTAAAAAATTGCATTTACACATATGAAGTGAATGTTTCTCCAAGTGCTAGAAATGGGAAAATATGTTACAATAAACATATAACATACTAGAAAGGAACGATATATATGAGTAATGATAACAAATTAAAGTTATTACAATACTTAGCCTTCTTCCCTACCATTGTATGTATGATGTTACTCATTGATATGAATGCCTATCCTTATGCAAAGCTATTCGCAGCAATTAGCGGCTCCTTTGCGGCTATTATGCTTGCTGCTTTTTGGAATTTGAAACTACGTATAAAAAACGAAAAATCTTCGTAATACTAAAAAAATCGAGCTACTTAGCCCGATTTTTTTATTTGCCATTAAAACTCCACATTCTCCAAATACAAACCACTCGCCTCAGCAAGACAATTAATTTGATTGCGTTGTTTCGCCTCTAAAATGTGTGGAATTGCTTCTGCATCTAATTGTCCTAATCCAACTTCAATTAATGCTCCAACAATTTTTCGTACCATGTTATGAAGGAATCCGTTACCACTCACTCTAATTTGTACAAATCCTGCCTCTTCCATCACATCAAGTGTATATACTTCTCGCACCATAGACTTTTTCTTTGATTTCGCGTTTGAAAAAGCAGTAAAGTCATGTGAACCAACTAAATGTTTCGCAGCCTCTTTCATGCTTTTCACATTTAATTTTTTATTCACATGCATGCTGTATTTACGCATAAATGGGTTCGTATGCTCTTCATTCCAAATTTTATACAGATATGTTTTTGCTTTAGAATTGTAACGAGCATGGAAGCGATCATGTACTTCTTCTACATTCGTAATACTAATATCATTAGGTAAATATTGATTTAAATATTTTTTCACTTTATGTTCCACTAACTTCTCATCACTTTGAAAGTTAGCAACTTGATTCAAAGCATGTACACCAGCGTCTGTTCTACTACAACCGATAATTTCAATTTCTTTTCCGACCATTTCAGAAATGACACTTTCGATTTTTCCTTGAATCGTATTATCGTTATTACCGAGACGTTGCCATCCTTTAAAACGTGCACCATCGTACTGAATCGTTAATTTATAATTGTTCATTTCATTCTCCTTCATAGAAAATATTCCCTCATATCGTGAGGGAATATAAATACACTTTACTTTCTAACAAGCTTCACTACATTCTCAACATGAGCTGTATGCGGGAACATATCAACTGGTTGTACATATTCCACTTCATAGTTCTTCATTAACGCTTGTACATCACGTGCTAATGAAGAAGGGTTACAAGATACGTAAACAACTTGTTTCGGCTTCACTTTTAAAATTGTTTCCAGTAATTTATCATCGCAACCTGTACGAGGTGGATCGACAACAATTACATCTGGACGCCATCCTTCTTTTACCCATTTCGGTAACCATTGTTCAGCTTTACCTGCTTCATATTTCGTATTTGTAAATCCGTGACGCTTCGCATTTTTTCTTGCATCTGCAATTGCTTCTGGAATTACATCCATACCACGTACTTCCGCTGCATCATTTGCAAGCCAAAGTCCGATTGTACCAACACCACAATACGCATCTACAATTTTCTCATTGCCTGTTAAAGCAGCGGCTTTTTTCGCTTCATTATATAATACAACCGTTTGTTCTGGATTCAACTGGAAGAATGCACGTGCAGATAATTCAAATGATAAATCACCAAGTGTTTCTTGAATTACTTCTTTTCCAGCTAATTTAAATGTTTTATCACCAAAAATAACAGATGTTTTACGCCAGTTTACATTTTGCATAATTGATTTAACAGCTGGCATCTGTTTTTGTACTTCTGTAATAAATTGTTCTTTATTTGGCAACTCTTCTTTTGTTGTAATCAGTGTAACTTGTACTTCCCCTGTTTGAACTGCAGTACGTGTCACAATTGTACGTACTAAACCTTTTTGTTTTTTCTCATTGTAAATAGAAACATTTAATTTTTCTAAAATACGTCTTACAACTTTTGTCGCTTCATTCGTTGCTTTATGTTGAATCATACAATGCGCAATATCAATTAACTGATGTGAGTTTTGTTTATATAGCCCTGTAATAACCTTTTCGTCTTTACGTCCCACTTGCAATTGACTCTTATTACGATAATGCCATGGATTTTCCATACCAAGCGTCGGACGAATTTTCTCTTCCAAACTGTTGTTCATATACTTCTCAAATGCTTGTACAACGATATCACGTTTTTGATTTAATTGTTCTTTATAGTCTAAATGTTGCAGCTGACAACCGCCGCACTCTTCATATACCGGACATGGTGCTTTCACGCGATGTGGTGAAGCTTTACGAACTTTTTTCACTTTCGCTTCAGCGAAGCCACGCTGAATTTTCGTCGTTTCTGCAACAACTTCTTCTCCTGGTAATGCTCCTGGAATAAAGACAACTTGTCTCTTAAAATAACCAACGCCTTCTCCGTTAATCCCAAGACGTTTAATTGTCACAGGAAACGTTTGACCAACTTCCAACTTACTCTCATGTTGCTTTTGTATCATTATTACACCTCTACTCTATACTTTTCCATAAATATAACGCTGCATAACTGCAGTATGGTTCACACTCTTGTTTCACTTTTTCTAAAAATGCATCATCAGGTTTATCCTCTAATTGAAATACACCTTGTACTGCACGCTGAATCCCAATATCCGCTTTCGGAAACATATTTTTCCGTCCAAGCCCGAACATTAAAAAATTTTGCACTGTCCATGTACCAATCCCCCTAATTGGTAACAATTGTGCTGAAACCTCTTCTTCCGCCTTGGTTTCTATACTCGCTAAATTTAATGTACCGCTAGCAATGCTTCGACCTAATCCTACTATATATTCAGCCTTTCGCTGACTAAACTTCTGCTCTCTCAATTCCTCTATTGAAATATTTGCTACTATTTCTGGAGTGGGGAAAAAGAATACACCGTTCTTCTCTGTTCCATATCGTTTCACAAACTGTTCTGTTAACGCAGTAGCAAATTTCAAATTTATTTGTTGATGAATGATACAGCGAAGAAGACAAGCAAAATAATCAAATTCTAAAATAATTGGAGTATAAGCATATGTTTCAAATAGTGGACGTAATGATGTGTTTAAAAAATGATTTTGTATATCTTGAAACGGTTCATTCCAATGAAAAATGGCCCTCATTCGTTTCATGACTTTCTCTGGATCTCCTGTCTGACTAGAAATCCAAAACTGTGGATTTTGAACAGTACCAATCCCTTGCAGGCGAACAACAATCTGTTCCTCGTCTATACAAAGCGGGACATAAATAACTTTCTCATCTAATTGAATGACGTTAAGAGGATCAAAAGATAAACGTTTTAATACTTCTTCAAAATGATACGGATACTCTAACGTAACATGTTCGCTCCACATACGTTTCCCCATCCTTTTTACACATCATTATAGCATGAGAAAACCGCAAGCATACATGCTTACGGTTGATTGCTTTTTACTAAGTCATCTAGACTTTTAAAATGATACCCTTTCTCGCGCAAATCATCAATGATTTTTGCAAGTGCTTCTGCATTATCTTTTGATATTGCATGAAGTAATAAAATAGATCCTGGATGAATCATCGTCATAACATTATTATGCGCATATTGCCATCCTCTTTGCTGATCTACTTTCCAATCCAAAAATGCAAGTGACCAAAATACATTATAATAGCCCATTTCTTTCGTAAGAGCTAACGTTCTTTCACTAAATACGCCGCGTGGAGGACGTACATATTTCACTTCTTTTTGCCCAGTTACTTTTTTAATTTCTTCCGTTACACTCGTTAATTCTTCACGAAGTTTCTCATCATTTACCGCTGTAAAATCAGGATGACTCCAAGAATGGTTTCCAATAATATGTCCTTCATCCTTCATTCTTAACAATAAATCTTTTTGTGTTTTAATGTAATGCCCCGTTACAAAGAAAGTTGCTGGTACTTTTTTCTCTTTTAATACATCTAAGATTTTCCCTGTGTACCCATTCTCATATCCATTATCAAATGTTAAATAAATATCTTTTTTCTTCGTATCTCCTAAATAAAAACCACCATTTTTTTGTAATAAATCTGTATATAACTTTCCTGCATCTGGTACTGTTTCATTTTTAGGACGCGGGATTCCCCAGTTATGTGGGGTATTTGTATAAGCTAGTACCGAAACTGGAACAAGTGCCATCATAATTGAAAAAATGAGACCGATATATAACCATTTATATTTCATAAATAGTCTCCTTTCCATATATAATCGTACTTGTAGTTTCTGTTGCCTTGCATTCTTTCATGCTGAACATGTTTTTCTATATATACCAAAAAAATGCATCTCGAATCATTCGAGATGCATTTTTTATTTACTTAAATACTGGCTCTTTAAAGCTAGCTAATTTTTCAAGTGATGTTTTATCAACATCTGCATGTAAGCTATTACCGTGGGAATCCATTGTTACAACTGCTTTAAATCCATCGATACGTAAATGCCACATTGCCTCTGGAATACCAAATTGTAAGAAATCAACATCTTTCACTTCTTTAATACATTCAGCATAATATTGCGCTGCACCACCGATTGCGTTTAAATATACACCGCCGTGTTCTTCTAAAGCCGCTAATGTTTTCGCACCCATACCGCCTTTTCCAATAACAGCGCGAATACCGAATTTCTTCATAATATCGCCTTGGTACGGTTCTTCACGAATACTTGTCGTTGGACCTGCCGCTTTAATTTGCCAATTGTCATTTTCATCTTTCACAACAACTGGACCACAGTGGTAAATAATTTGCCCATTTAGATCTACTGGACAATCATTATCCATTAAATGCTTATGGATTGCGTCACGACCTGTATACATCATGCCATTAATTGTTACAACATCACCAACGCGAAGTTCACGAATTTGCTCTTCTGTAATTGGTGCTTGCAATACAATCTCACGTTGCTCTGTTTTTTCTTGTGCTTCTTGCTCCAGTGTATCCTCACCTTCTTGATATAGCCAATCCATAATTTCTCCTGTTTCAGGATGGATTGTTACACCTAGGCGACGATATGCCCAGCAATTATACGCTACAGATACGTAGAAGCTAGCTGGCAGACGGTTATATACGCCAATTTTACAACCAAGTAAAGTTGTTTCTCCGCCAAATCCCATCGTACCAATGCCAAGCTTATTCGCATTTTCTAATACGTACTCTTCAAGTTGTTGTAACTCTGGAATTGGATTGACATCATCTAATGTACGGAATAATTGATTTTTTGCTAATTCGTAACCTGATGTGCGGTCTCCCCCGATACCAACACCAATTACACCTGCACTACATCCTTGGCCTTGTGCTTGATATACTGCATGAAGAAGGCATTTACGAATCCCTTCTAAATCACGGCCAGCTCGTCCAAGTCCTTCTAATTCACATGGTAAGCTATACTGAATATTTTTATTCTCACAGCCACCACCCTTTAGGATTAAACGAGCATCAATATAATCTTTTTCCCATTGTTCAAACTTAATAACCGGTGTACCTGGTCCTAAATTATTTCCACTATTGTCTCCAAAAAGAGAATCAACAGAATTTGGACGAAGTTTACCATCTTTTGTCGCCCGCTCAAGCGCATTATAGATAGCTTCCTTCAACTTTAATTGATTCACACCAACTGGTGTATAAATTTTAAACGTTGGCATCCCTGTATCTTGGCAAATTGGCGAGATGTTATCATCAGCCATTTTAATATTATTTGTAATTGTGCCAAGTGCCATCGCAGAACGAGTCCCTGCATTTTCTCGCTCTTTCGCTTGTTGAATCGCACGACGAACATCTTTCGGTAAGTTCGTTGACGTTTCAACAATTAGTTGATACATGCTTTCTTGAAGCTTTTCCATTGTTACTTCCCCCTCAATTGTGAACGCTACCAAAACGTTATGAGCTAAAAATTCCATTGTTATGCTCTTTCGCTTTTTATTTGTTTCACGCTATTAAAGCATAAATGAAATTTTTCACAACTTGATTATACCTCTTTTTCTATCGTCCTTCTATTATCCGCACAGAAAAAGGCTACCAAATTGGAATTGGCAGCCTTTTTAATATATTATTCGTCTTTTTTAAATTGCTCACATTTTAATTCTAATTCATCTAACATTGCAAGAAGACGATCTACATCTTCTAATTCTACTTCTTCAGGTTCAATTGTATCAATTACTTCAATGAACATATTTAAACGTTCCTTTAAATATACTAATTGTGTATCTTTATCTTGAATTGCTTTTCCCATGAAGGCACTCTCCTTTTAATTCGAGTTGCTTTTATTATACCGCAAAAATGATTACAATGGGTATGTAATTTCATCAATTTTGTCACGGTTATTCACTATAATGTAAGCCCTCTCTCTTTTCCCTCTAAAAAGTTTCACTTTATAAAAAGCACATATTCTTCTATTATAGAGAATGGACAAATTGTTATTTCAATAGTCAAAGGAGTATTTCATATGACGATATCACAAAAAATGAAGCCGATTACTCCTTCTTACGATCCATGGGAAGCGTATATGGACCTTGAAGAGTACGGCAAACTACTATTAACAAATGTTGAATTTACAACGACGACGTTATGCAATATGCGCTGTGAGCATTGCGCTGTTGGTTACACGTTACAGCCGAAAGACCCAAATCCGCTTCCGATGGATCTTTTATTAAAACGATTAGATGAGATTCCTCATTTACGTTCTTTAAGTATTACTGGCGGAGAACCTATGCTTTCAAAAAAATCCGTCGACAACTATGTAACACCACTCTTAAAATATGCCCATGAACGAGGCGTTCGCACTCAAATCAACTCAAACTTAACTATAGATTTAGCACGTTACGAACAAATTATTCCTTACTTAGACGTATTGCATATCTCTCATAACTGGGGAACAATTGATGACTTCGTTGAAGGCGGATTTGCAATGATGGAGCGTAAACCTACGTATGAACAGCGTGCAAAATTATTTGAACGTATGATTACAAATAGTAAAGCTCTATCAGATGCCGGTGTACTCGTATCAGCCGAAACGATGCTGAATAAAAGAACTCTACCACACATTGAACATATTCATCGTCAAATCGTTGACGAAATGGGCTGTAAACGTCATGAAGTTCACCCAATGTATCCAAGTGACTTCGCGAGTAATCTAGAGATTTTAACAAAAGCTGAAATTCGTGATGCAATTGAGCATTTACTAGAAATTCGCGATGAAAATGTATGGATGTTATTTGGAACTTTACCTTTCTATGCTTGTAGCGATGACGAGCGAGACATTGCCACATTTAAAAAATTACAAGAGAGCAAAAATGTCACAGTTCGTAATGATCCAGATGGCCGTTCTCGTTTAAATGTAAATATTTTCGATGGAAATATTATTGTAACGGACTTTGGTGATGTTCCACTTCTAGGAAACATACAAACAAATACGTTACAAGAAGCGTATGAAAAATGGAGCGCTTCAAAAACAGCAAAATCATTAAGCTGTCACTGTCCTGCAGTAAAGTGTCTTGGACCGAATGTTCTTGTAAAAAACAGCTACTATCCGACAGAAGATTTCTTATCAAAAACAGCAAATATTACATTATAAAAAAACGTCAGCTTATAAGCTGACGTTTTTTTATGTTATTGCGAGTGAGAAGAAGAAATGAATTTAAAGAATAAATGATCATGAATTGGAATAGCAGCTCCAATTCCTTGAGAGGTAATATTTTTTACAACGAGCCTTTTTTGATTTCCCTTTAATACAAGGTATACTTCTCCAAACGTTACTTTTCCTTTTTCATTTACTGCTGGTGTATAAGCATATAAATATCCAAGTTGACTCGGACTAATATTATACACACGTTCATGTCCTGTACCATAACCAATGGTCGTCTTAAATGAAAGTGGCAATTGTACTTTTTCAAGTGCTTTGAGAAGCATCATTTTTTTCACATCTGCAGCATCTTTCATATCTGCTGTTAAATCGCCTTCAACCGTTTTTTGCGTTTCTTGCTTATAGCGTAGCGGATATAGGCGATCTCCCCCTCGATTATCATACACATTGCGATTTACTTGTTTATATTCCCAATTGATCGATGTATCAATCGATTCATAATGCAAAGCCCATTGGCCTAAATAAATTTTCGCTCGGTACCCTACCGCAAGCGGTGCATTCGAAATTGTCGTTTCATTAAACATTCGAATTAAGTCTGGGTTTTCAATTTTAATATTTGCTGTTTTCAATAGTTCTTGAGCAAACTTACTCGGCTGCAAACGCGGTAAATCTTGTGCATCGTTTGGAAACGTATTGTCTTTAGAAATATTTAAAACAGATGAAGGCATTTTTGTTTCTACCGTTGTCTTTGCAAAACTCATGTTAGGAAATAATAGAATAAACGAGACCATAGTTGAAAGACATATGCTGTATACTCGTTTCACCTGTCTGGCTCCTTCCTACGTAAAGGTATATATACTACTTTGTTTATTGTTTTCTCTGTGCACAATTGTTATGCCTATTTTTTCATAATAAATAAAAACCAATTCCCATAATGACATACGCTGCTAATAAAGTACCGCCTTCAAACCAATTTGTATCTCCATCATTTGAAATCGCAATCGTTAAGAAAACGGCTGTAATCATAGAAACAAGTTCTGGTATTGTAAATACTAAAGGCATCCTTTGCGTGAAAAACATAGAAAGCAGTACTAATACAGGAGCAACAAACATGGCAATTTGTAATGTAGAACCGACTGCAATCTCAACTGCAATATTTACTTTATTTTTATACGCCATAATAATTGCAGATGCATGTTCCGCTGCATTCCCAACAATTGCGACGATAATAACCCCTATAAATAGTTCTGACCAACCAAATGATTTTGCAACTGTCTCAAATGTATGCACGAGCGCCTCTGACACATAAGCTACCGCAATTGTCGCTATCGCTAAAATGAGTAATGCTTTCCCTTTCGACCACTCTGGTTCTTCCTCATGAGCGACTTCATCACTTTTATGCTGATATACACCACGGTGCGTAACTAACTTAAATAACAATGCAGCAAGGTACATAATAATCATAATAATCGAAACACCAATACTTAACTGATACGTCTTTCCAGCGTCCATCTTCATTGAAAAAATCTCTGGAATAACAAATGCTACTACTACAGCAAAGATTAATAAAGCTGAATTATGCCTTGCATCATACACATTAAAACTTTGTCTTTTGTATTTAAGCCCCCCTACAAAAAAGGATAGCCCTCCTACTAATAATAAATTTCCAAGTACAGAACCCGTTAAAGAGGCTAACACCACCTCAATTAATCCTGCCTGAAGTGCAAAAATTGAAATGATTAGTTCAACGGCATTACCAAAAGTAGCATTTAATAATCCACCTATTCTAGGGCCAGAAACAATTGCCAAACTTTCTGTCGCTCTCCCCATAAAACCCGCTAATGCGATAATCGTAATACAATACACAGCGAACATAATTGTTTGAGGCCAATGAAGTGTTTTCCCAAGTACAGACAGTGGTACACCTATAAGAGCCACGATAAGAAATATTTTATTAAACATGCTTTTCATCCTTCCATCGTATGTATTTCTCCTCGATATTATTATTATTCTTCTCCTAACTTGTCCGATTTCATCACAATTGCGTTTAAAAAATCGGATTGAAGAAAACAGTATGAAAGATATTTAAATTATCTTGTTTAAACAGACAGAATTATAAATTGTGAAAAGAGGTTAAAATTATGCACTTAAAAGAAAAAATCGCAACTATTATTCAAGGTCAACGTACTGGTGTATTATCTACAGTACGAAACGAGAAACCTCATAGCGCCTTTATGATGTTTTTCCATGAAGATTTTGTACTGTATGTTGCAACAGATCGACAATCAAAAAAGATAACAGATATCGAAAACAATCCAAATGTACATGTACTACTTGGGCGTGAAGGAAAAAAATTAGATGAAGATTATATTGAAGTGGAAGGCTTAGCCTCCATCGAGGAAGACTCCACATTAAAAAACAAGTTTTGGAATAATAGCTTAAAACGCTGGTTACTCGGTCCTGAAGACCCTAATTATGTACTAATTAAAATCAATCCTGACACAATTTATTACATCGATGGTGCCGGTACGACGGAGCCCGAGTTTTTACGACTATAAAGTGAAACTTTAATCAGTGGGGGTTTTCTTCATCCCCACTGATTATTAGTTGAACCAATCGGACTTTTATGGGCAGTTGATCCCCCACCTAACTTCTTTGCTTTCGCTGAATTTTGAGGTGGGGGTCTTACTGCCCATTAAAGCGGGATAAAATAAAACAAGCCCCCCTTTAGGTGGGCTTGTTTTGTCGAAAAGTTCTTCTGAAAAAAACAATAAAATAGGTGGAACTTTCTAAAGATTCTGTTATATAATAGCAGTAACTTAAATAAACTGTATTAAAACAGATTGAGAGGAGAAATAAAATTGATGAAAAGAGAAGAACGTAAAAACATGATTGAGTTTATCGAAAAGAAAAAAGGGATTGAGCGTGACGAATTATTGTTTATGACAGACGATGAAGTAGAACATATTTATAATGTAACGTACTTTTTATATGAAGAAATTGCAGAGTAGTATAATAATCCCCACCTTATGAAAAATATAAGGTGGGGATTATTTCGTTATCTATCCAGCTCTTTGCGAGGCGGTAAAACCCCATTCACTTTATACATGAGAATGATTTTCATGTATAATAATGTAAGATTGGAGGAATTTTACTATGAGTTCATGGCTCTTATTCGCACTTTTATCAGCAATTGCTGCTGCCCTTGTATCTATTTTCGGTAAAATTGGTTTAGATGGAATCGATGCCAATGTCGCTACGACAGTTCGTTCTATTATCATGGCATTATTTATGGTAGGCGTTATTATTATACAAGGTAAATTTCAAAATATCGGCGACGTACTACTAAATAAAAAAGCACTTCTCTTTATCACATTAAGCGGAATTGCAGGTGCTTCTTCATGGCTATTTTATTTTCTCGCCCTCAAAACAGGGAAAGTTTCCCAAGTAGCTCCTGTCGATAAACTAAGCGTCGTATTTTCTATCATTCTCGCGATGATTATACTCGGCGAAAAGTTAAACTTTATGACCGGTATTGGTGTTGTCTTTATTACAGCTGGTGTACTATTTATTGCTTTCAGCTAAAAAACCGCTATTAGCGGTTTTTCTTTTTCTTTATGTAAAACCATACGACACATGTAACAGCTACTGAAATAGATAAAATCCATATTCCATAATGATGTAAACTATACTCAACGAAACGCCACTTCTCTCCTAACTTCCAGCCAAGTCCAATAAAAACACTGATCCAAATAAGCGCGCCACCGTAAGCATACAAACAAAAACGCCAAAGTGTTAAATTCGACATCCCAGCAAAATATGCTGTTAAATGACGTACTCCTGGGATAAAGTAACCAACTATTAAAAGAAATGGACCATATTTTTCAAATAAAATATGTGTCTTTTCAATATGATGTTCTTTAATTCTAATTTTCGGACCATATTTTTTTAAAACAGGGAGTCCAAGTTTTAAACCTAATATGTAGCTTAATGTAATGCCTAACATCGCACCAGCCATCCCACTTAAAAAAGCAGCAGTTCCTGACATAACTCCTTTTGAAACGTTATAACCAACGAAGGTCAATAAAAACTCGTCTGGTATCGGTAATCCAACAATCCCACCAGCTAAAGCTATAATAATTCCAAAATACCCATAATGTGCGATTAACTCACCAATATGTTGTTCCATTCGGAAGACACATCCTATGCACGATCGTTATTCCACATTGTGCCCTTTCTATCTTTCAGACAAACATGGTATACATATTCACTATACATTGTTTTTATAATGAACTCTACTTCTATCCATTCCTTTAGCAGGAAGAAATTGAACCATTAATCAGTTAGGGTTTGTTCATCCTCGCGCATTCTTAGTACACATCAATCGTGCGCTAGACTCCCGCCTCCTTCCCTTATATTCACCTCTTTTTGAAGCGCTCATCTTACTATCTACAAATACCATGATTAAAAAATAAAAATTCATATGCTTGTTTTTTTGTTACAATAAAGGAAAGTTACTTTTCGCAACGGTTTAACTCTCAGGAAAAATGATATACCTAGCAAAAACATAGTTTGGTCGATATAATGCAACTTCTACCTATTAAAAGAACATGCACCCTTTACATACAACATCATTTTTCTAAATTATACAGGGGGAACGAACATGACCATTGAAAATCAATTTATCCAAAAGGTTTACTATAAAACATTTTTAACAGAAGAAACTTCTACTCCAGTATCAGAAGTACTCGGTGAAGCATATATAAATGAATCTACAAATGAATTCTCCAACATCTCTAATATCCGCTTTGCTCAAGGTGAATTTTATTACCAAAATAAAGACTTTGAAGCAGCGATATTTAAATGGGAGAAAGTAAATAACGAGCTTGCACTTTGGGCAACCAAAAATATTGCAGATGCTTATTTTGAACTAGGATTCTTACCAAAGGCAGAAGAAATGTATCAATCTATCCAAACGGAAGATACAACTCTTACAATGGAAGTTTCCTTACAACTTCTTTCTCTTTATATCGAACAAGATCGTTTAGGTCTAGCATTTAAGACGATTAGTGAGGCTGTTGCATTTCAACCTGATTATCCAAATATTACTTCAATTGCTCGCTCATTCTATGAAAAACAAGAAGATTGGAATAATGCCATCGAACTTGCCGTTCAAGAAGGAATTCGAACAAAATCATTACACTGGTTCGATACCTTAATCAATTATGTGAATCAAGGATTTACGAAACAAATCAAACCAGAATATTTCTATGAATCTTTAAAAGCTTTATATGCAATCGATCAAGTCCAATTTAAGGAACTTGTTATTGCTCTTTGGAACAGCTATCAAAATGAAAAATCGCATCTACCTTGGATTCAAACAATAAATCATTTATTCTTACATATTGAAACAGACAACAATGACGATTGGCATGAAATTATTGAACGCTATCAAGATACGTACTTTGAATTAATTACTGGTGAGCATTTCATGCATGAAATGCAAGGACTTGTACCTGATTTATTAACAAATTGGTTTAGTTTAACGAGAGCAAAAGACGCCCTATGTGTCTCTGCTGCAGTGTTAGCATGGAATGAAGTTTCACCTACAACTTTAGAGTCATTACTCGTAAAAAGTGCGGGAGCCCTACTCTCTAATTCAACAGCTGAAACAAATGTAAATATGGAAACTGTTTCTCATTTATTCGAAACAATTGCTGTATGGGCTGAAAAAAATGATGTAGATTTAAGTCATCAATTTACGTTACTCGTTCATGAACTATGTGATTTAAATGTTACAAAATTACTAATAGCGGGAACTAGTGACCATGATAAATCATCATTCGTCAATTCAATATTAGGAGAGAACATCTTAACTGAAGCTATAACAACTCCTATTCTATTTAAAGATGATAGCCAAACTGAAATAACAGAATTCACTGCGTTAGATGTGCACAATATACCGAACTTTGATGAATTCCATCAAATAATGGCTACACCTGACCAGTCAGAACTTGAGAACAAATGTATAGAAATTAAGTTACCAAGTAGATTTTTAAGAAAAAATAAATTTGCATTTCTTGTTACACCATCTGTTCAAGGACAAGTGGATAAAAACAGCTCATATTTTGAATACTTACAATCTGCAGATAGCCTTATTTACGTATTAAATTCTGCTTCATCGTTACATGGTGAAGAGCTTGATACATTACTTTATTTACGTGAACAAGTACCAAACTTACAAATTCATTTCGTATTACACACAAATAGTGCGGACAAGAATGAAAAACTAATGAGTAAGATTAAAGTCCATTTCCCAAATGCGCAGTTCTTCCCATACTCTCCTTCACAAGAGAGTAGCCAGCAACTTGGGGACGTGACAGAGTCTATTCTTTCTAATCTAGCAGAACGGGATATAGAACAAGAACGTATAGAAAAACTAATATGGTTTACTCAAAAGACAATCTCATACCTTGTAAACGAACGTGTGGAATTAGAAAATACATTAGTCAAATCAGTACGCTGGAATAAACATATCTCTGTAAAACTAAATGGATTTATTAACAATCTTACCGCTCTTGAAAAAGATAAAATTCGTTCTATTACAGAATCTTATCTTTTAACGAAAGAAGAAATCACACGAGATATTCATTCTCAAATTCCTGAATTATTACAGAGCTGCTCTGACCTTGTTCAAGAAGATAGTGATTTCAAATTAGTTCATGAAGAATTAAATACTGCGATGAACGAACGAATTCAAAAACATGTACAACAGGTGCTAC
Organism: Bacillus tropicus; assembly: GCF_001884035.1. GTDB lineage: Bacteria > Bacillota > Bacilli > Bacillales > Bacillaceae_G > Bacillus_A > Bacillus_A tropicus. The sequence continues at coordinate 18,082 of NZ_MACG01000010.1, read as the reverse complement.
TTCCTAAATTTACTGGGTTTATTCAAGAGTGGATTGAAACAGCGCATAATGAATTTATTCAGGCTCAATCTTATTTAGATGAAATGAGTGAAACGTTTAATAAATTATATAAAGAAGAACGCATGAAACTTCCTTGCGATTTCAAATTACTAGATGATTGGCATCGAGATGTTGTACGTATGACAAATAGAATTACAGTATCGAACATTAATATTTTATTACGCTTTACACCGACACAATTTTTCTTAAAGAGTGCAGGAAAACTGTTTGGTAACATGCAAAAAAATCAATCTATGCTTGCAAACAAATATAAACAATACATTGAAACGGAAGACTATACGGAAATTGCTCAAACAATCTCAAAACAATTCTTCCTTCAATTTGAAGTATTTGAGGGCGCATTAGAACGAGATATCATGATGTTCTTTAAAGATCCACTTAGCATATTGAAACAAAATGTAGAATCCGCTCAACTTGAAATACAGGAAGACGAACAAACATTAGCAACGTTAAGAAGCAACCCAGAAACTTATCACGATCCGTTAGCATTCTTTAAACTACAACTATTGCAGCACAAATTCGTTTTAAGTACGAACAAAAACAATAAAGACGTCTATGAATTTAATGAGTCTCCTACGATTTAACATAAAGTGAAACTTTAATCAGTGGGGGTTTTCTTCATCCCCCACTGATTATTAGTTGAACCAATCGGGCTTTAATGGGCAGCCCGACCCCCACCTAACTTCCTTGCTTTCGCTGAATTTTGAGGTGAGGGTCTTACTGCCCATTAAAGCGGGATAAAAAACCAAGCAAACTGAAATTTGCTTGGTTTTTTACTTTAATTCATTATTTTCATATGTTCAAATGGATAATAAATTGCCGCTAATTCTCCTAATACATCCGCTTTATCAATGAGTCCTAAACCATTTCTACTATCTCTGCTTATTAAGCGATTATCTCCCATAACAAAAATCTTATTTTTAGGAACTGCAATCGGTCCAAAGTCCTCTGTTAAATTCATAAGTTTTTTTTCAGCTTGTTTTTTATTGCTATTCAAATACGCTTCCTCTATTACTTCATGATTCACATATAATTGATCATTTCTCACCTCAATGACATCGCCAGGTAAACCAATAACCCTTTTCACATAAAAATTATCCGTCTTTACAACAATAATATCTTCTCTCCCATAACTTTCAAATTGCTTTGCCAACTTATTCACAATCACCTTATCCCCATCTTGTAACGTTGGCTTCATGGACGCTCCTTTTACAGTCGTAGGAAAAAAAACGAAAATTTTCGCCAAAAACACGAGCAAACAGGCAATTGCAATTGTTCCAAAGAATTCACGCAAACGTTTTTTCTTTTGCATCATTCCACCATCTCATTATCTTTTTACTTTTATTATAAGGACTTTAACCACTTAATTTCCACAAAATTCTGAATTATATAATCCGAATATTAAAAATTTAAAAATATCACTCTGATAAACTTCTTATTTTTATATACCATATTTTATATTTACCTCACTATTTATAGACAGTAAAACTTGGCTGAAGCAAAATAGTAAAAAAGATACTCTCCAAATAGTCTATCCACTATTTGGAGAGTATCTTTTTATATTCCCACATATACAATACACATTTGAGCCGCTACATATGTAAACCAAATCCAAAGTGGTTCATACTTTAATTTGCGCCCTCCAATATCTGTCACGCCAATAATAAAATCAGAAATCACAAATAATAAACCACCAAAAGCTGGTATCCACCATATCCCTGTATTCTCATAGTATAAGGCGAATGCAAAGCAAGCCATTCCTCCAACCCACAATCCGTAAATTAGCGCTCCTATCGTAAACAATTTATCTTGTTTCTCATTTCGGATAAAGAAGAACCATCCTATAATGAGAAAGAGTCCGTATACGAGTAAACCAATCCAAAAACCATTCCATGAAATGCCTGTTTGCAAAAATGCTTTTACATAAAAACAATGAGCAAGAGCGAAAGTAATCATCCCTCCAATTAACCTGTGACCAATTGGAATCAAACCTGCCATAAATAAATCTCCTACAGTTGATAACGTCATACCTAGTGCAACCCACGTACTATACTCTACTGATGGATCTTGTAACCATATCCAAATTGCACTTACTGTTAAAGAAAAACTAAGAATAAGACGCACCGCTAAAGGTAACGGCATATTATTTCTTGTCTTTTTTGTCTGCCCTATTGCGTACATTGCACCAATTAAAAAAAGAAGGATTTGTGCAATTAACACCATGTAAAGTAGATTCATAATATGTTCTCCTCAATAAATACTTTTTTATCTTTTTTCGTTGCACCTAGTCTATTATCCTTTTTCTATACAAAAAAGAAGAACAGTACTGTTCTTCCATTGTAATCGTTTTCCCTTTATCTATGCTACTTGTTTTTCTTTCTCTATTTTTTGCTTAGCTGGCGTCCGATTCACCACTATAATTCCTGCGGCTACACATGCTAAACCGAATAGTACAAATGAATGGATTGCTTCGCCTAAAATCATGCTCGATAATAACACACCAAATACGGGTATAAAGAACATGTACATGGATACTTTTCCAACCTTGTTATACTTCATAATTGTATTCCAAATGCAAAATCCTGCTGCAGATAAGAAAGATAAGTAAATCAGCATAAGTATTGCATGTATACTAAATGTAAATGGCATAATTCCAACTTGCAAAGCACCTATACATAATAGTCCGATAGAACCAAAAATCATTTGGTATGCTGTCATATAGCCAACATCTAATGTTTTACTACCTTCTTTTGCCAATATATTCCCATATGAATACAATATTGCTGCACTAAGAAGTAATAAGCTACCGATTCCGAAATGGAATGACAAACTGCCATCGCTCGGTACATTTACTAAAACGACACCACAAAAACCGATAGATACTCCAATTACTTTTCTCATATTGAGCGCATCGTCTTTATATAAGAAGTGTGCGAGTAAAATTTGAAAGAATGATGATGTCCCTGAAATGATAGCTCCTTCAATACCAGAGCTATAACTCATTCCAATATAAAAACATATATATTGAAGAAATGTTTGAAATAAACCAATTTGTACTAACTGCTTCCCTGTTCCTTTTTTGAAGCTCATATCTTTTCCTAACGCTTTAAAGAAGAATAAAAGCATGACTCCAGATAAAAAGAAACGATAGCCAGCAAATAATATTTGCTCCCCAACTTCTTTTGGCTGAATTCCAAGTTCAGCATAACTTAATTTAATAAAAGGAAATGCGCTTCCCCATAAAAAAGTTGCTACTATTGCAGCAATTAATACACCAATCGGATGGGTAAAAAATTTCTCTGTCTTCACTTGTTGTCTTCCTTTCCGATCTTTTTATGAACAATATTCATATATACCAAAGGTATTGCGAAAACACAAGTTTTCCGTTTATACTTGAAACAAAAGTGTGCCATCTTATAAAAATATATGATATACTATAGAATAATTATAATATAATAACTGTTAAAAACAGATTCAACAGAAATGCTGCTATCCATTATGGATGGCAGCTTTCGTCGTTTTATAGGGGTTTCGATTTTGATTCTTTTTCTCAATAAGAATTTGGAAGGAGCGAGTAGTAATGAACTCAGAAGTAAAAACATTACAAGTACAAAAGTCTATTTCTCATCCCTCTTTATGGGATACATTAAAGAAACATTATGAACTTATATTTGCCATCGCATCTGGTATTTTCATTTTAGTTGGTTGGTTATTCACAAAAAACGATGTAATGAATGTAGGAATTACTTGCTATATCCTTGCTTATATAGTTGGTGGATATGCAAAAGCGAAAGAAGGTATTGAAGATACCATCGAAGAGAAAGAGCTAAATGTCGAAATGCTTATGCTCTTTGCTGCTATCGGTGCTGCAATTATTGGCTACTGGGCAGAAGGCGCCATTTTAATCTTTATCTTCGCACTAAGCGGTGCGATGGAATCTTATACATTAAGTAAAAGCCAAAAAGAAATTTCGGCGCTTCTTGATCTACAACCTGAAGAAGCATTACGTATTTCAAATGGAACCGAGGAACGGGTTCCTGTTGGACGATTACAAATTAACGATATTATTTTAATTAAGCCAGGTGAGCGTGTTCCTGCTGATGGTATGATTCATAGCGGTGAAACAAATATCGATGAGGCAGCGATTACTGGTGAACCTATTCCAAATGAAAAAAAACATGGTGATGAAGTATTTGCTGGTACTGTAAATTTACGTGGTGCTATCGAAGTTAAAATTACGAAGCCGAGCGATCAAACATTATTCCAAAAGATTATCCGTCTCGTTCAAAGTGCACAAAGTGAAAAATCACCATCACAACTATTCATTGAAAAGTTTGAAGGAACATATGTAAAAGGTGTACTACTCGTTGTTGCGCTTATGATGTTCGTCCCTCATTTCGTACTGGATTGGAGCTGGAACGAAACGTTTTATCGCGCTATGATCTTACTTGTAGTCGCATCTCCTTGTGCACTCGTAGCTGCCATTACACCAGCAACATTATCTGCAATTTCTAACGGAGCAAGAAATGGAATTCTCTTTAAAGGTGGCATACATTTAGAGCGCCTCGCTTCAGTAAAAGCAATTGCCTTTGATAAAACAGGGACATTGACACAAGGAAAACCTACTGTAACAGATGTATATGTTCGAGAAAATATGACAGAAAAAGAATTACTTTCTATTACAGCAGCAATTGAAAGTCACTCTACACATCCTTTAGCTGAATCTATTGTTAAATACGCACAACATGTGTATGACATTACATTACAAAAACCAGAAAACGTTGAAGATGTAACTGGTTTTGGGCTAAAAGGGATATTTGAAAACAAAGCTTATAAAATAGGTAAAGCCGATTTTATCGGTGAAGAAACAAAGACATTCCATAATGGTATTTCTGCTTCACTTGAAAAAGAAGGTAAAACTGTCGTTTATATTAGTGATGAGGAGGGCATCCTTGGACTTATCGCTTTAAAAGATACACTTCGCCAAGAAACGATAGCTGCTATTCGCGAATTACAAAGCATCGGTGTCGAGGCAATTATGATTACTGGAGATAATGAGGAAACGGCAAAAGCAATTGCCTCTGAAAGTAATATAAAAGAATATTACGCATCATGCTTACCAGAAACAAAAGTTGAAACGATTAAAAAGCTAAAAGAAAAATACGGGACAGTAGCGATGGTCGGAGATGGTATAAATGATGCCCCTGCACTCGCTACCGCTAGCATTGGTGTAGCAATGGGTGAAGGAACAGACGTAGCCTTAGAAACTGCAGACGTTGTACTTATGAAGAACGAATTATCTCGCCTCTCCCAAGCAATCCGTTTATCAAAACGAATGAACCGTATTGTAAAACAAAACGTAATCTTTTCACTAGCTGTAATTGCCTTGCTGATTTGTTCAAACTTCTTACAATTTTTAGCTCTTCCATTTGGTGTTATCGGGCATGAAGGAAGTACGATTCTAGTCATTTTGAATGGCTTACGATTATTAAAAGGAAACAAATAAAAACGGGTCCCTCATAGAGGACCCGTTTTTTCTAATGGTAGCTATTATGCCCGTTCGCACTACCACTCGTTTTATGCTTTGGATGCGAACTACTCTTTTGTTTATTGTTATTTTTATTGTTGTGATTCTTTTTATTATTACTCATGAAATATCCCCCCTGTTCCTTATTATTATGGAACAAGAGGTCACTTTTCATTACGGGAATTATTGTCACCGGTCCTATAATGATGGAGTAAACCATTAATTTCACCGCCAAGCAAAATTACCCATCCAGTTAAATAAAACCATAACATTAGAATAATAATACCACCAAGACCACCATATGTATTCGCGTAATTCGCAAACTTATCTACATAATAAGCAAATGAGTACGATACCACAATCCATCCTACAGTAGCAAATGTTGCTCCTGAAATGACTTCTCTTCTTTTCAACTTTCGATCTGGTGCAAATGTATATAAAAAACTAAACAACGCAAATAGTACGAAGAAACTCGCTACTAATCGTGTAATGCTCCACACGTAAGAAAAACTATCCGATAAACCAATCGCTTTAAATACCGCTGCCCCAATGACTTGTCCAAACACTGGAACAATTAACGCAAACACAATCATAAAAATAATCGCTAATGTAAACACAATTGATAACGCTCTCGTTTTAATAAAAGAACGCGTTTCTGTTACATCATACGCACGGTTAAAAGCATTCATAACCGCATTTACCCCGTTTGAAGCAAACCATAACATCGATAATAAACCAAACGATAATAAACCACCATTTTGCTGGTTTACAACTTTATCAACGTTTACTTCAATTAAAGACATTGCATCTTCGGGTACGTACGGTTCTAATAAATTGAGCACACTTTCTGTTTGAAGGTCAATGAATCCAAGAAGCGTAATTAAGAAAACAAGCCCAGGAAAAATCGCAAGCAAGAAGAAATAAGCGAGCTGTGCTGCCAAGCCCGCTACATCATCGCGCATCGTCCGGTCATACAAATCTTTACCAAACGAATACGTACGATTTCTTCTCACCTTTTCTAAAATTTTTCTCATATATGTTTAAACGCTTTTCTTCTCTTCTTTATCTTGTTTCAACTCAATGTACGCTTCAGTTTTTTTTTCCTCAACATTGGAGTCTTTTATAAATAATTCACGCGCTTCTTTCATACCGCCATCTTCAGCAACTACTGGCTCTTCTTCTGCTTTCAGTTCATCTACTTTTGGAGATACAGCTTGAATTTCAATCGTTTCTGGCTTCTCTGCTGGCTCAACTTTTTTCTTACTAAAAATTTCTTTCGTTTCTTTTAACGTCTCTACAACAGACGGCGTTAATTTTTTAATTTCTGCTACTTTCGCTTTCACTACATTTAAATCAGCAAGTTCGCGTCCTTTATCTGTAACAGTTTGCACTTTTTCTTTGATCTTTGCATTTTCACCAATTTCAATCATCTTTGTTTTTGCTTTTTCTGCAGTATTTTTTACTTTTTCACGGTTTTCTTTCTTCAACATAGATACAGCTACACCTGCAGCTACACCAATCGCAATGTTTCGAGCAATATTATTTTTCTTTGCCATATTCCTTCACCCTTTCATTTCTTATGTTAGAAAGTATTTCTTTCTAAGCTTCCTCATATTCCTTGTTCATTTCGAATGAAAGCTAATAGCTTTGCACACCCTTCCATTACAAGGTCATATACTTCTTGGAAATTCCCTGTATAGTAAGGGTCAGGAACGTCTGTCCAGCCACCGTCTGGAACAAAATCGGACAGCCTACCAATATAGCCTCCAGTTTTACCTAAACTTTTTAAATCTGCTATATTCTTGTTGTCCATGGCAATAATATAATCAAACTTTGTTAAGTCTTCTTTTTCTACTTGCCTTGCTTTAATTCCTTCAAAAGTGACTGCATTTTCTTTTAAAATTTTTTGTGTTCCTTTATGTGGCGGATGGCCAACATGCCAATCTCCAGTTCCTGCAGAATCAATGACAATTTTCTCTTTGAGTCCCTCTTTTACGACAAGATCTCGAAAAATCGCTTCTGCCATTGGAGAACGGCAAATGTTCCCAAGACAAACAAACAATACTTGAACCATATTTTTGTTTCTTCCTTTCTTGGTGCATTTCTTTATATATAATTATAGTATAAACAACCAATTAGTGAATATAAAGGAAATTCCTACTAATTTAATAGGATTGAAAAGATTCATTAACGAAAATGATAAAAAATGTTAAGATAGCCTTATGTTATTTTAAAGGGGGACACTTCGGTGGATTTATCCGTAAAGTCAGAAGAAAATGTTGAATATATGGTCGAAGCTATTAAAGAAAAATTACGTATGGTTAATGCTGGAGCGATGAGAGCTGCTAGTTTTAATGAAGAAATGTACGAAGACTTACGTGACATTTATGATCATGTTATGAAGCGTGAAACATTCAGTATTAGTGAAATGCAAGCTATTACAGAAGAATTAGGTACATTAATTAAAAAGTAAAAAAAGCCTCTCTTATATGAGGCTCTTTTTTATTTCCAACAAATTCATGACAACTCTTCTCTTTCCCTCAACCAACTGTAAAATATTGTACAATAGAAGTAGAACCTCACCTTAGATTTTTTCTTCATACATACTACTCACAAATAATAGCAACACTACCATTGCTAACTGTTTTTACTGGAGGTGCTTATTTATGAGCAATTGGTACAGTAAGACGAAAGACCAAACATTAATCGAATTAGAAACAAATGAACAACACGGTTTAACAGAGGAAATTGTAAATGAACGTTTAACGCAATACGGTGCTAATGAATTAGCTACAAAACAAAAACGCTCTTTATGGCAGCGTATTTTTGCCCAAATTAATGACGTCCTCGTATATGTCCTTATTATTGCTGCCCTTATTTCTGCCTTTGTAGGTGAATGGGCTGATGCAAGTATTATTGCGCTTGTTGTAGTTTTAAATGCTGTTATCGGTGTCGTCCAAGAATCGAAAGCAGAACAAGCTCTAGAAGCATTGAAAAAGATGGCGACACCTAAAGCTATCGTCAAGCGAGATGGTGAACTAAAAGAAATTCCATCTGAGCACGTCGTTCCAGGTGATATCGTTATGCTCGACGCCGGACGATATATCCCATGCGATTTACGCCTTATCGAAACCGCAAATTTAAAAGTTGAAGAATCTGCTCTAACTGGTGAATCTGTCCCTGTTGATAAAGATGCACTCTACCACCCTTCCATGCAAGGTGATGAACAAGTACCACTCGGTGATCAAAAGAATATGGTCTTTATGTCTACTCTTGTTACATATGGACGAGGCGTCGGCGTTGCTGTTGAAACTGGAATGAACTCACAAATTGGTAGGATTGCTACTCTGTTACATGAAGCAGACGATGATATGACACCACTCCAAAAAAGCTTAGCACAAGTCGGAAAGTATTTAGGCTTTGTTGCTGTAGCTATTTGTATCGTGATGTTTCTCATCGGCTTTTTACAAGGACGAGATACACTAGAAATGTTTATGACTGCAATTAGTTTAGCCGTTGCAGCTATTCCGGAAGGCTTGCCAGCCATCGTTTCCATCGTTCTTGCAATTGGTGTGCAGCGTATGATTAAACAAAATGTTATCATTCGGAAACTACCAGCTGTTGAAGCTCTCGGTTCTGTCACAATTATTTGTTCAGATAAAACAGGTACGTTAACACAAAATAAAATGACCGTTACTCACTTTTATAGTGATCACACATACGATCGCTTAGAAAATTTAAATGTAAATAATGATACGCAACGTCTATTGTTAGAAAATATGGTGCTATGTAATGATGCGTCTTACAATAACGAATCACAAACCGGAGACCCGACTGAAATTGCTCTTCTCGTTGCTGGAAGCTCTTTTAACATGCAAAAAGATCATTTAGAAAAAATACATGAACGTGTTAATGAGCTACCTTTCGATTCAGATCGTAAAATGATGTCAACCATACATACATACGATGAAAGCTACTATAGCATGACGAAAGGTGCTATCGATAAACTCTTACCTCGATGTACCCACATATTTAAAAACGGTAAAATCGAAGTTCTAACAGATACTGATAAAGATCAAATATTAGAAGCCGCTGGGTCAATGTCTCAAGAAGCTTTAAGAGTACTTTCATTCGCATTTAAACAATACACTTCAAACGGTGTGGATATAGATTATCTCGAAGAAAACCTCATCTTTATTGGTCTTGTCGGTATGATTGATCCACCACGAAATGAAGTAAAAGATTCAATTACAGAATGTAAAAAAGCTGGTATTCGCACAGTTATGATTACTGGTGACCATAAAGATACCGCCTTTGCAATTGCCAAAGAACTTGGCATTGCTGAAGAAAAGTCTGAAATTATGATAGGAACTGAATTAGATAACATTTCAGATACAGAACTAGCAAACAAAATTAATCACTTACATGTATTCGCTAGGGTCTCTCCAGAACATAAAGTAAAGATCGTAAAAGCATTACGCGAGAAAGGAAATATCGTTTCTATGACTGGTGATGGTGTCAATGACGCTCCATCTTTAAAGCAAGCTGACGTTGGCGTAGCGATGGGTATTACAGGAACAGACGTCGCAAAAGGGGCAGCGGATGTCGTATTAACAGATGATAATTTCTCATCTATCGTGAAAGCTGTTGAGGAAGGTAGAAACATTTATCGTAACATAAAAAAATCGATTCTATTCCTACTCTCTTGTAACTTCGGAGAAATTATTACTTTATTTTTAGCCATTTTACTCGGCTGGGCAACACCACTACGACCTATTCACATTTTGTGGGTGAATTTAATTACAGATACGCTGCCTGCATTATCACTTGGAGTTGATCCTGAAGATCCTGATGTGATGAAGGAAAAACCACGACATGCAAAAGAAAGCTTATTTAGCGGTAGCGTTCCTTTTCTTATTTTCAATGGGGTTGTCATTGGACTTTTAACGCTAATAGCCTTTATCGCCGGAGCAAAGTTCTATACTGGAGATACAAATTTATTCCCTCTTTTCCCAGAGCGAATTGATGAGGATGCTCTATTACACGCTCAAACGATGGCATTTGTCGTTCTTAGTTTTTCTCAGCTCGTTCATTCATTTAACTTGCGTTCAAGAACGAAATCGATCTTTTCAATTGGGATTTTTACAAATAAATATTTAGTCTTCTCCCTTCTTATCGGTGTTCTTATGCAAGTTTGTATCATCTCCATTCCGCCCCTTGCAAATATATTCGGTGTGCATGCATTAACGATTCGAGATTGGGGATTTGTTCTCTTATTAAGTATCATTCCGCTTGTTGTGAATGAAATAATTAAATTAGTGAAGAAAAACTAAAAGGCAATGAGGACTATTCCTCATTGCCTTTTCGTTTCCCCCATATTAACTGCCCATAAGCATCCGATTGGTGTGGGCTAATAATCAGTGGGGATGAACAAAACCCCACTGATTAAAGTTTCACTTTATCCTTGCAATTCTTTTTTGATGTTCTCTGTTAATGTAGCCATACGCTTACGACTTTCTTCACGCTCACGTTTGTTTTGCTCTTCAATTTGTTGTGTTTCTTGCATACCTCTTGAAATAATGTTCCAAGTTTCCTCAAGTGTTTCCATCTTAATACTAGAAGAACCTGATAACCTCGCTACTTCCACACTTTGCGTCGCGATATTTTGTGCATTTTTCTTAAGTAATTCATTTGTACGGCGATCCAGTTCAGCCATAGAATCTGCAACAAGCTTTTGACGCTTCGCATTTACCGCTTGAATGATACCATTTTTAAAGATAGGAATCGTTGTAATAAATGCTGTATTGATTTTACCAATTAATTTATTATTACCACGTTGAATCATACGAATTTGTGGTGCTGTAAGTAACGCAACCATACGTGCTTTTTCTAAATCATCAATACGCTGTTCTAAAATTTCAACAGAGTTTTTAAGCGACTCTAATTCAATACCTGCTAATTGATCATTGTTACGTACACGCTCTTCATACATCGGAACTAACTCTGTATTTAAACGCTCTAATAACATTTCTCCTGCTACTACGTATTTTTCTAAGTCTAAATAATATTTTAAGTTTTGCTCATATAAACCATCTAACGTACCAATTGATTTCTTCATTTCATCTTGATACTTCGTGATTTCCACATATACTTTATCAATTTCACGGCCCATCGTTTGATATTTGCTAAAGATTTGTTCAATCATTTTATCCGCTTTTTTGAACATACGTGAGAAGAAACCACTTTTCTCTTCCGCAAAGTCTTTGCTATCGAATCGGTCCATAATTTTACCAAGTTGTTTTAATAATTCACCCGAATCTTCTATTTTTGATAATGACATCGTATGTAAAATTTGATCAGCAAAACGCGAAATTTCCATAGAGGGTTCTTTTCCAAGTTCAATTAATTCTAATTGATCTTTAATATCTACCGCATTATAAATACGTTGTACATCCGCATCTTGTCTAAGTTGCAAGCGAACATCTTGTGCTGTTTGCTCATTTAATTCTGTTTTCGAATCTAGTACGACTGGGTTATTCATATGGTATTCTCCCTTTCCTTATAAAAATGGACGAAATAGTCCTTTTATTGTTTGTGATAAATTTTTATAGGCTGATGAACCATGGAACTCAAGATCGAAATTAACTTCTTCAAGCCAATGTGAATCAAATGCCTCCGCTTCAATATATGGTTCAATATCGTTTCTTCCTGTTGGATTGAAATGTAATACATCTACTCCAATTTGATTTAAAAATAGTAATAAAACAGCATCAGAACGAGTTAACTCTCCACTCTTCTCATTATTAAATATAACAATCTTCGGTACATCTTGTGAATAATCAAATTTCTCAAGCTGTTCCAAAATATTTGGTGGTATTTGAGAAAGTTGCGCGAAAACATATAGCGCTACATCTTGTTTCGTCTCTTTTGCAATTGGTTTACACATTTCACTTTCACACGTATGAATAATCGCTTCTGCAATACCATGTTGTAATCCTTCTGGTAATCGTTTATGCGGCCACCAATGACTGTTCATAATTAAATCTGGATGCAATTTCCCCCCACGGTCTAATGCATCTCGATAATGATATTGGAAATTTGCTTTTTGTTCTTTCGTAAACGGAAATGTATTAATTAATAAACTGTTATCAAATGATGTAACAGCCTTTAATCGCTGAAAATATTCTTTATCATTCTTTGAAACACCTGATATTTTCGCAAATAAAGAAGGGATATAAATGTGTTTATTCTCAACAAAGAATGTCGGGCGTACAAACGCCTTTTCTTTCGTAATTAAAAAGAGTTCATCATATGTTGTTTTTAGTGTACGAGCTACAGGCGTATAGGAACGGAATTGCCACGGCTTGTACAGCAGTGAATTATCGTGGTGAAGTACTTGCTCAATTTCTTTTGAAGCTTGATACGCTACTGTTGCCACACGCTCGCGACGACGATCTGGAAATGGCTCGAGAGAAATACGACTAGAATGAGACACAACAAAAGTTCTTGCCTCTTCATCAATATTCTCAAATCCATCTTTTCCTTCTGGGTGATAATAAAGCACATCACAACCGAGCATAATAAGAAAGTATAAGAAATATATACGACTTTCCTGTGCATCACCGTACCAAATGATACGTGGCATTTGTTTCTTATAGTTAATCGTAGAGAACCACTTCGCTACGTAATTTTCGCTTAATTTAATCATATCGATTAAGAAACGACGGAAGCCTTCTGTCTTTAAAGATTGATTATGTTGTTTCTCATATAATTTCAATACTGAAATAAACGTCGTATGTATATAATGCTGTAAATCAGGATTGTCTACTTTCGGTAAAAGTTGTTTCCCAGATAAGTGCGCCACTAGCCTATTTACTGTCAGACCATTTGGTGCTTCTTGATGTAATCCGAACACTTCTTGAATATGACGAAGCTTTTCCGAATCGATCACTTTGTTTAAATTTTGTTCGTGTAAAACTTCGATTCCTTTCGCTTCACTATAATCAAATAATTCATTAAAATATTCATCTACATCATTAGGAACGCCAAGGATTCGACATGCTATATAACTAAATTTCATCTCATTCTCTGTCAGCTCATATTGTGGACGTTTTTCTAAAAGTGTTTCAAATTGCTTTAAATCTGATTCATCTTTTAATGCATATGGTTGAAGTGTAAAACGTGAAAACACAACAGTTCACCTCCAAAAACATTTACTTTTTTCTAAGTCTTTCTTCTATTATAAACTATTTTTGGTTATAAAAAATGGGCGCTCGCAAAACGAGCAAACCCATTTCAATTATTTATTGTCTTCTTTAGTAGCCGCAACTTCTTCTTTGGCTTGTCTACCATTTTTCATATAATGTATTACAAACGTAGCTCCAAACGCGATAACTAGAATAATAAAGAACAGCATATGACTCACTTCAATGTGAACAACAGATAATAGCATTTTTGTTGCAATAATTAAGATTAAAATATATGCTGTCGTTTCAAGTTCCGGGATACGCTCTAATAATTTTAAGAATACGCCAGCGATACCACGCATCATTAAAATACCGAGCATTCCGCCTAATAATAGAATCCAGACTTCATTTGATACACCAAATGCAGCAAGTACACTATCTACAGAGAACGCGATATCCATTAATTCGACCATCGCAACCGTTCCCCAGAAGACACCAAACATTCTGAAGAGAATACTGTTTTGGTTCATACCATGAGCTTCCTCTTCTTCTGCATTACCTTTTCTTTTATCAATAAAGTATTTAATTGAAAGCCAAGCTAAGTAAAGTGCACCTAACACTTTTACCCATGCTAATTTAATTAAGAACATTCCAATTCCAATCGCAATAAAGCGGAATAAATACGCTCCAATAAGTCCATAGAATAAAGCCTTTTTACGCTTCTCTTCCGGAAGGTGTTTTACCATTACTGCTAACACAAGTGCGTTATCAGCAGATAGTAACCCTTCAAGTACAACAAGTGTACCTATTAATCCCCAAGATACTGGATCTTGCAACACTTTAATCCACATGTCCAAGTCGAAAAACTGAGCATACGTATCAAGGATTCCTTGCAAAATACTCATCTTACCTTTATCCCCTATTCTTTGCTAGATTTATAGAAAGGTCAAAAAAAGGAAACGAATATCGTTCCCTTTCTATGCATCCAAGCCATACGCTCTTACAAGCGCACCTAAACCACCTTGGAATCCACTTCCTACTGCATTAAACTTCCACTGTCCATTATGACGATATAATTCACAAAAGACAACTGCTGTTTCGATAGAAAAGTCTTCCCCTAAATCGAAGCGAAGAACTTCTTCATTCGTTTCTTCATTTGCTAAACGAACGAAAGCATTTCCTACTTGTCCAAAGTTTTGATTACGACCTTCAGCATCATAAATCGTAACTGTAATAGCAATTTTATGAACGTCTGCTGGAACTTTCTTTAAATCTACAACAAGTTGCTCATCGTCGCCTTCGCCTTCACCCGTTCGGTTATCACCTGTATGTAAAACTGATCCACAAGGAGACTGTAAATTATTGTAGAAGATAAAATCAGTTTCCTTCGTACATTTTCCGTTCGCATCTAATAAAAAAGCAGATGCATCTAAATCGAAATCAGCTCCGCCGTCATAAGATTTAATATCCCAGCCAAGACCAATTACTGCTTTTGTTAAGCCCGGGCTTGTCTTACCTAAATCAATCTTCTGTCCTTTTTGTAACTGAATAGCCATGTATATTCACCTCTATATTTTTATCTTAAAAAATATGCACATCAGTAAATATGCATTTCACCGATGGATATATAAATCTATTACTCTACATCTAAACCAAAGTTATTACATAGAGACGCTAATCCACCTTGGAATCCACTTCCGATTGCATTGAACTTCCAATCACCTGCATGGCGGTATAATTCGCCTACTACTACAGCTGTTTCAATAGAGAAATCTTCTCCTAAATCGTAACGAATTAACTCTGCATTCTTTTCTTCATCTAAAATACGTACGAAAGAATTAGAAACTTGTCCGAAGTTTTGGCTACGACCTTCTCCATCGTAAATTGTAATTGTGAAGCAAATACGTTCAATATGTGCAGGTACGTTTTTCAAATCTACTTTGATTGATTCGTCATCGCCTTCACCTTCGCCAGTTCGGTTATCTCCTAAATGCTCTACAGCACCATTCGCACCTTTTGGATTATTATAGAAAACAAAATCCTCTGCTCCTGAAACTTTACCGTTAGCACCTACTAAAAAGATACTAACATCTAAATCAAAATCAGCTTGTCCATCATAACGATTTGTATCCCAACCAAGTCCTACAAGAACTTTTGAAAGACCTGGATTCGTTTTTGTTAAGTCTACCTTTTGTCCTTTTTTCAATGAAATTGATGCCATATACAATTCCTCCTCGGTTTATTTTATTGATAACGTGATACAATCTCACTTAAGTTTTTATCTTGTGTGCCTTCTCCAATAGCTGAAAACTTCCATTCACTTCCGTGGCGATACATTTCACCTGCGATTAGAGTCGTTTTGCCAGCATAATTATCCGATAAATTATAGCGTGCTAATTCTTCGCCAGTTTGCGGGTTTTGAATACGAATATACGCATTACGAATCATCCCGAAATCTTGACGACGATTTACACAGTCATAAATATTTACAACGAATACTAAACGATTAATACGGCTCGGAACTTTATGTAATTCTACGAAAATTGTTTCGTCATCACCAGCGCCTTCGCCTGTTAAATTATCTCCTGAATGAATAATACTACCACAAGTAGAAAGCTTGTTTCCGAAGTAAACTAAATCGTTTTTGTTTAAAAAGCGATCTCCTTCTAACATAACAACAGATGCATCACAATCTACATTTGGTTTACTTCCAAATAATGAAGACAGAAACCCACCTGATTGCCCAATTGGATCCCAGCCTAAGCCAACCTGTAGTTTTGCTAATTTTGGTTGTCCTTTCGTTAAATCGATCTTTTGACCTTTTTCTAAAATAATAGGCATGCAGTTTCTTCCTTTCTACAAAGCATTTTCCAAGGCGGAAAATATTGTATTCTTCCCTTATATTGTAGCATTATTTACCTAGTGATAAAAAGGATAAATTCTCAGTTATATGAAAACATTCATATAATTTACTTATGATGATGTAAGAAGTGGTAAATAGCACCAATCATTCCTGCACAATTACCGTTTTGTGCAAGTTCAATCTCACAATTATTATAAATCTCTTTGTGTAAATATTTTTCCACCTCTTCTTTTACTTCTTTTAAGAACTGATTTCCTCTATCAGTAATTCCGCCACCTATAACAATCATTTCTGGATTGAAAATATAAGCAAGGTTACTAATTCCAATCGCTAAATGTTTAAAGAACACCTCAACTGCTTGCGTAACTTCCCTATCTCCTTTATCATACAGTTCGAAAATCATTTTTCCATTCCAATCACCTTCTCCTTTATATTTTCGGACAAGATGAATTAATCCTGAAATAGAAGCGACTTCTTCAAACGTTTTTCCTTCTATTAACATATTTCCCCATTCACCAGCACTAAACGAATTCCCTCTATATAACTCTCCATCTATAAAAATTGCTCCTCCAATACCAGTTCCAAGGGTGAGCATAATAAAGTTTCCTTTCTCTCTTCCACTACCATTCCACTTTTCTCCGAACGCTGCACAATTCACATCATTATCAATGGATACAGGAACTTTTAATACCTCTTGCAATCTATTCATAATAGGAATCATACTATAGCCCGGAATATGATCCACACCTCCCGTCACAATCCCTTTATTAACGTCAACAATTCCCGCCGTACTAATACCAATTCCCCAAATCGTATGTTCACCCATTAACTTTTTTGATAAAAGAATGAGTTTTTGAACGATTTGTTCCCCGCCCAAATGAATTTCTGTTGGAACTGTTTTATGCTTTAGTACTGTTCCTGTTTCTGAAACAATTCCATATTTAATTTGTGTACCACCAATATCAAATGCAATATATTCTTTCATCTGCTGTCACTTCCTCTACTGTAATGGTTGTGAAATTCCCACCACTCTACTATTATAAAGAATTTACACTAACTCTTTTCTCTCTTTAGAAATACACCACCTTTTTCTATATATAGTTTTTTTTGCATAAAACTCTTTTTCCTATGAAATATTACAAAGGGATGTATTTTAGATGGAATATTAATTTTTCAGGAGGAAATCAATGACGAAAATCTTTATTTTAGCATCAACTCTTTCTTTATCTTTTTTTAGTGGTTTAAATATCGGTAATGCAGCAACAGAAAACTTCTCTCCTGTAACAAACGCGATTGTACAAAAGAACAATCATTTCGCAGAAGGTAACTCAAAAGATAATAATAAGCCACCAGGAAACGGTGGTTCTCAAGACGATAGCGGTTCTGGCGGCAACGGTTCTGATGGCGGTGGCTCTGGCGGCAGTGGCTCTGGCGGCAGTGGCTCTG
>NZ_MACG01000009.1 GCF_001884035.1 Bacillus tropicus | reverse complement strand
CCTGTTGCTCCAGTTGGCCCGGTCGGACCTGGAGGTCCTCCTGATGGTCCAGTTATCCCTGTTGGACCTGTTATGCCAGTCGGACCTGTTATCCCTTGACCAGTTGCTCCTGTGGCTCCCGTATTTCCACTCGATCCTTGCACTCCTTGTATCCCTTGCACTCCTTGTATTCCTTGCGGACCTGTTGCTCCCGGTAACCCTTGAACTCCTTGAATTCCTTGTGGCCCCTCAGGTCCGGTAGCCCCAACCGCCCCTTGTAATCCCTGTATACCCTGTATTCCTTGTGGTCCAGTCGCTCCAGTTGGACCAATCGGACCTTGTAACCCTTGCACACCTTGAGATCCTGTCGCTCCAGTTTCTCCCTGTGGTCCCCTCAATCCTTGTGGCCCCTGCTGTCCTTCTGGTCCTGTTGCCCCCATTTGTCCAACTGGCCCTTGAATTCCTTGCACACCTTGAGGTCCTGTCGGACCCATCTCTCCCATCGGACCTTGAAATCCTCTTGGTCCTTGTGGGCCAGTCGGACCTTGTGGACCCGTTGGACCAGTAATCCCAATGCCAGGAAATCCTGTTGGAACGGGCGGAAAAGTAGGTCCAATAAGATCTGGTGAGATTCTGAAATTAGAGTTTAATGAATTTTGTTTATCGCGCTCTCTCACACTTTCACCACCTACACACCATCTTTTTTACATTACAAACCTCTTCTTAATATGTATTTACAAAAATAATCTCAAAGACTATTTTTATTTTAAATAATAAAAACTCCCTTAATTACTTAAGGGAGTCCAGCAATTGAATCCATATTATCTGTATTAGGGACAGCTTGTGCTATACTCGATGTATTTACACTTTGCCCCATATTTGTTCCTGTTACAGTACCAGCAGGAGTACCTCTTGTATATGTTGTCGTCACCGAATCTCCTGGCTGTAAACAAAGCTTTGTCTCCGTCCCTATTACTGTAACAACATCAATCCAAGTGCACCCCATCGAACCACTATACGATTTCGAAGCAGTAAATGAAGTATCACTCAAATTATCACCGGTAAATATATTCCCAGTGTTATTCACAATAACAAACTCTTTTATATGAGCAGGCATAATTACACTCTACCTTTCCTCTATGAACCTAATGTACGTGTACTCGTTGCTAATGGCGGAAGAAACACTGATGTTCTAATTACCGCTTCCGGCTGTCTTTTCCCATTTAAAAAAATAGCCGCACTCGATCCTCCAGCACCTGCATATACTTTTGCTACAGCTAAAGGTGAGATATCATAACAATCGCCGACATTAACAGCCCCTGTATTATTTATAATTTTTACTTTCCGCAAGTTAATCCCCATTTACCTATCCCCCTTTTGTACACTGTATGCAAAAGAAAAAAACTTGAAACAAACACGTTTCAAGTTTTTTAAGCTACTTATTTCGTTTCTCCTTCATATTGAAGCATACCGCCAACCATGTTCACTGTTTTAAAGCCTTGCTCATTTAAATAATGGCATACATTTTCACTGCGCATTCCCGAACGACAAATAAAGATATATTCATTCTCTTTATCAAAGAAATCTACTTTATTTGGGATATCGCCCATTTTAATATGTACAGCTTCTGGAATTTTCCCTGTTGCTACTTCTTCATCTTCCCTTACGTCTACTAAAAATAACGTTTCTCCTTTTTCTAAACGCTCTTGCACTTCTTCTGTAGTAATTGTTTTAACTTCTGTCATATGTCGTTCCTCCTTATATACAATAAAACCTTTAGTTTCCTCTTTAAATAATCATTCCTCATTAATTTTAGCATGCGAAAGAAAGAACGCAAAGAACGGAGAATTTATTTCTCAATTTTCTCGCAAAACTTATTCTTTACAAACATAACTCTTGCATTGTATCCTCAATATACTTGTTTTATGAAAGGAGCCAATGAAAATGACACTTTTTCTTTTCATTATGGGCATCATTTTCTTAATCGCTGCAATTATTGCACTTAGTATGAAAAATAATAGAAAGATAAAATCACCACAAGAAATGTCATTCTTATTTCTATTGCTTAGTATCGCATTCTTCGGTATAGCAATTGCCACATATATTTTCCGCCTACAAATCATGTAAAAAAAGGTGCCTACTACATACATTGCACCTTTTTCACATCATTTATTTTCTACACAAAACTAGACACTTTCCGATTTAAAAATTCATAAACCTTCTTTTCAAATAAATGAATATCAAACGCTCCCGCCATATGCCCATTTATACTTTCTATCTCATACACTTCCGCATACTTCCCTTGTTTTTGCAACATGTCTACCATTTTATAATTATAACGTGACGGCTGAAGCAAATCTTGTTTACACGGAATCATAAGTACATTTGCTTCTATATTAGATAGTGCCTCTTCTAAAGACGAAAATCCATGCGCAATATCATGTAATAAAACTGCTTTCGCAGTGTACATCCATGAATTTGCATCTACTAAAGCTATACTTCTATTTGTCACTTTGTTAATTTCTTTCTCAAATGCTGTTAACGCAGAAAGTGTTTCATAAGGTTCTATCTCTATACTATTACGAGGAAATGTCGTTTCATAAAAATACTCATCAAACGCGTTCATAAACATCATTCTATTTGCTAAATGAAGCCCCTTCATTGGCTGCTCTTCTCCATATTTTCCGCCCTTCCAACTTGGATCCAGCCGGATAGCCTCAATTGCGTTTTGCGCTACATTTACCGACGTAATAATTGGATTTTGCGGGTTCGTAATAACACCAATCATCCGCTCTACCATATGAGGATAATGAACAGCCCATTGTTGCGCAATCATTCCGCCAGCTGACGGTCCCATTACAGCATGTAACCTTGCGATTCCCATATCTTTTATTAACTCATATTGCATACGAGCTACATCAAGAAATGTAAAAACCGGAAAGTCCATCGCATATTCATCTCCAGTTTCCGGACTAATTGATTTCGGTCCCGTTGTAATTACATAAGGGTTCTTCACTTGCACATTACAAAGATTATCAGTGCATATAACAAAGTATTTATTTGTATCAATTGCTTTTCCCGGTCCAATTAAACCATCCCACCAGCCAGACTCCTCATCATGCGCTGTATATTTTCCCGCCGCGTGACTAGTTGCACTAAAATAATGACAAACCAAAATCGCATTGGACCTTTCTCTATTTAAAGTACCATACGTCTCATACCCCATTTGAACAGGAATTGTCCTACCATTTTCAAATGTAAACTCCTTTAAAATAAACTTCTCCTTTTTTACAATTTGCACAGACTCGCCCTCTTCTCGTCATAGTATGTACTGCTTACTAAAGGATTTTTTCTATACAAACCAATCTCCTCCTTCTTTTCATAAATAAATGAATAATATACAAAATTAGCCACAAAATAGCACTATATTACACAATCAAAGAGGGCATACATATGATTTGGAATTGGCTACGTAAGAAAAAAAATTCAAATACAACAGAGAAAAACGAAACAGATAAATCGGAGCAACAATCGAACAATCAAGAGGATGATAGCAAACAACAGACTAGAAGTATGAAGCATAATAAAGATAGCAATGGCGAGCAAAAAAAAGAGGAACACAAGGGATCTTCCCACGATAAGCAGCAAAACCAATCGGAGCAAGGACAACAGCAACATTCTAAGCAAAACGACTCGGATCAGGATCAACATTCGAATCAAAACAACTCAGATCAAGGGCATCAGCAAAACTCTAAACAAAACAGCTCGGAGCAAGGGCATCAGCAACATTCTAAGCAAAACGACTCAGATCAGGATCAACATTCGAATCAAAACAACTCAGATCAAGGGCATCAGCAAAACTCTAAACAAAACAGCTCGGAGCAAGGGCATCAGCAACATTCTAAGCAAAACGACTCAGATCAGGATCAACACTCGAAGCAAGATAAATCGGAGCAAGGACAACAGCAAAACTCTAAACAAAACAACTCGGATCAGGATCAACAGCAAAACTCTAAACAAAACAACTCGGATCAGGATCAACAGCAAAACTCTAAACAAAACAACTCAGATCAAGGGCATCAGCAACATTCTAAGCAAAACAACTCAGATCAAGGGCATCAGCAACATTCTAAGCAAAACTCGAAGCAAGACAACTCTACTCAAGGTAAACAGCAAAACTCTAAAGGTAATAGTATTTATGATTTTACGAAACCAGAAAAAGACCGTATTCATTCTCTACAAAATTTAATAGAGAAGCTGAAAAGGTCTAGTGATTTTGTTAATTACCATACATCTGACGATGAAACGATGCCTTATTGGATTTCTTACTATCGTCCTTCACTTGATGGTGAGAAATTACAAAAATACTTAATGCCCACTCTTTTAGAACGACCTAACGCATCGCTAGAAGAGCTGAAGGAACATATTCCAATGAGCGGCATTACAATTACGAACGATTTACAAAAAATTGAGGACATGGTTTTAAAGGGGCATGCGATTGTTCAAGTAAATCAACAAGATCAAAAATGTATGCTCGCAAATATTGCAATTGATAATTATCGTGCACCAACTCCTCCTTTAAACGAATCGACTGTTATTGGTCCTCAGGAAGGTTTCGTAGAGGATATTGATACAAATATTAATTTAGTTCGAAAACGTCTTCCTGTTTTAGATTTACAGACAAAAGAGATGATTGTTGGTGAGTTTTCCAAAACAAAAGTTGTCATGATGTATTTAGACAACCTCGCTGAA
The DNA here is from genome assembly GCF_001884035.1 of Bacillus tropicus. Classification (GTDB taxonomy): domain Bacteria; phylum Bacillota; class Bacilli; order Bacillales; family Bacillaceae_G; genus Bacillus_A; species Bacillus_A tropicus. Next base: position 4,031 of record NZ_MACG01000009.1, on the reverse strand, counting down.
AAAGATAATGTTGATTTTCTAGAGGAGTCTTTACGTGCTCTTGAATATGATCAAATTAATGATAGTGCTTATATACAAGAATTGATGGGAGAAAAGTCGATTTTCCCTCTCTATATCAATACAGAACGCACTGATAGAGTTACAAAAGCACTAATCGATGGGAAAATCGCTATTTTTGTGGACGGTTCCCCAAGTGTTTTATTAACACCTGTATCTTATTTCGATTTTTTCATTTCACCAGAAGACTACAACGTCTCTTGGCTATACGCTACATTTTCAAGGATTTTACGCCTTATCGCCGTTCTATTCTCGATATGCGCCACACCGTTATACGTTGCAGTTTTAAATTATCATTATGAACTCATTCCGAGTGATTTGCTTGAAACTTTAATTTTATCAAGAGCACAAGTACCATTCCCGCCTTTAATTGAAGCACTCTTTTTAGAACTTGCAATCGACTTACTGAGGGAAGCTGGCGCGAGGTTACCGATGAAAGTTGGTCAAACGCTCGGTATTGTAGGCGGTATCGTAATCGGGCAAGCATCTGTACAAGCTGGTTTAACGAGTAATATTTTATTAATTATCGTTGCCTTATCAGCACTCGCTTCCTTTATTACACCTATTTATAAAATGGGTAATGCAGTTCGATTACTACGCTTCCCATTTCTCATATTTGCAGAAATAGGAGGACTTTTCGGGATTTCTCTTGGATTTATCTTCTTATTTACGCATCTATTTAGACTTACTTCTTTACGCAAACCATACGCTTTGTTCTACCCAACAAGACAACAATCTGTTAAAGATTCTTGGATTCGTTTCCCCTTAACAATGATTGATACAAGAGATGTACAAGCAAGACCACAACATGTAAAAAAAGCAGCGAAAGGAATTTCAACAAAACATAGATCAGACTTTGATGATTAAGAAATGAGGTGCATTCGATGAGTAAAGTTCAAGAAAAATATCAAATATCTCCTATCTTCGTTTTCTTCTTAATTCACGGTGCACAGTTCGGCGCTGGCGTTCTCGGCTTCGCTCGAATCATCGCAAAGGCCGCTGGATACGATGGATGGATGGGCGTTCTAATCACAGGCCTCTGTATCCATCTCCTTATATGGATGATGTATTTTTTATTAAAAGAAACAAATGGAAATTTAATTGATTTACAAAGGCAAACGTTTGGAAAGTGGATAGGGAATGTCTTTAATATCATCTTTGCAGCTTATTTTTTAATCGTCAGTATTTCGGTTATTCGAACGTATGTCGAAATTATTCAAGTATGGATGTTCCCTACCGCTTCCACCTTTATGTTAACACTCTTTTTGTGCTTAGTTAGCTATTACATTATCTCTTCTGGATTTCGTGTAATTACCGGTATTTGCGTCATCTCTGTTGGTGGTACATTAGGATATTTATTTCTAAGCTTATTCGTTTTGAAATATTCACATTGGGATAATTTACTGCCTATATTCACACATTCTTTTTCAGACATTTTAAAATCAGCTCAACTGTCAATCTACAGTATGACCGGTTTTGAGATTTACCTCATGGTGTATCCATTTGTAAAAAAGCCTATGCAATCTCATAAATACGCTCAGCTTGGAGCACTATTTTCAAATCTTCTATATCTATTTAGCACCCTTTTAGCCTTTGCATTTTTTAGTGAAAAACAATTGTTAAAAACGATATGGGCCCAACTTTCTATGACCCAAGTCATTCAACTACCATTTATAGAAAGACTCGAATATATCGCAATTTCAGGCTATGCACTCGTTATTATTTCAAGTTTTATCCTCCCTTTATGGGCGTCAATGAGAGCAACTCACGAAATATTTCGTGTAAAACAACGAGGTATTTTAATTGCTTTTTTCTTTATCACTCTTATTGTTTCACAACTTTTAACAAACAGGCACGATATTAACAATTTTATTAGTAATGCAGCAAAAGTTAGTTTTTGGCTCATTTATGTATACATCCCAATCCTATTTATCATTGTGTGGGTGAAAAGAAAATGGAAAAAATCAAAAGCACAAGCAAATTAATACTTATTTCTTGTATAACATTCTTCAGTCTAACGGGATGTTTACAAAAAAATATTATCGATGATGTACAACTTATTCAAGGAACCGTATTTGACGTTGCAAAAGATAATAAAGTAAAAGTGACATTCGTTTGTCCCATTCAGAAAAAAGGAAATAAAGTTCAAGTTTTTGAAGGAACTGCAAATGCGGTAAAACAAGTAAAAGCAGACACATCGTTAGAGTCTTCTCAACCTTTTGCTAGCGGACAAATGCGTGTCGCTCTATATACGATAAGACTTGCCAAAACAGGAATGTCTACTTCATTCGATACATTACTACGAGATGTGAATATAGGGAACGCTTTATATGCCGCTTTATTAGATGGGAATGGTACTGAACTTTTAAAAGGCAAATATTCGACTTCATACAACGTTGCAATTTATATAAAAAAATTGCTAGAACATAATATGGAGACCGGTCCTTTACCAACGGACAATCTACATATAGGTGCATTTCGCTATTATCAAGAAGGCAAAGACTACTATATTCCCATTCTAAAGAAGCATGGTGATAAAATAAAAATTACCGGAATTGGTCTTTTTAAAAAAGATAAATATATCGGTAAAATTGCGCAAAAAGATATGTTCATATTTAAAGGACTATTAGAGAAACATAAATTAGATTCACATGAATTTAAAACAGATTCTGCGTATGTAATGATTAATAATATTCGTTCTGTTCCAACTTACGATATAAAAATTAAAAACGGGAAACCTTCCTTTTTCATTAACGTTCGTCTTGATGCACGTATTCAAGAACTATCAAAACAAATTAACTTAGAAAATAACAAGAACACAAAAAACATTGAAAAAGACGTCCAAAAACAATTAGATAAACAAGCTGCTAAGTTAATTAAGCACCTTAAATCTTTAGGCGTCGACCCTCTCGGGCTAGGTGCAAAGTATAAGCAACATTATCGCCCATTCAAATTAGAAGAATGGAGACAAATGTATAAAGATGTTCCGGTTCATATAAAATACACCGTAAATATTACAAATTCTGGTGTAATTGAATGAGAAATGATTGAACTCCTCTCTCCAGCATGATACAACGGAAAGAGGAGTTTTTATTTTAGATAGAGAGAGAAGATATTTATGGGGGAGCTTATGTCTAAAAAATTAGTAAAGCCTATTTTAAATGGTATTTTATTTCTCGGCGTCTTTTTATTTGCTCATACATACTTAAAAAATGTTTCCTTCACACGTTATTTGCTTGTTGTTATACCAATGTTGCTCGTTGGTATGTTTGGCATCGATCTTATTTTATCCATTTTAATAAAAGAGGAAAAATAACGAGCAGGGCCGTCCCAAAAGTATTCCGGGATGGCTTTCTTTTATGAATAGGTTATGTTATGTTTTGCCGTTAAATCGATATAACCTTTTACTATCACTATCTTAACTAAAAGATACAACTTTTAGACAGTCCCTTTTCATTTCATAATCGCCCTATGTTACAATGATATTCGGACAAAGTGAGAAAGGATGAATCAACATGACAAACGAAAAAGGTTTAGATAAAGGGTACGAACTTGTTGCGAAAATGCATGAAGTATTCGGACATCCTGTGACAAATACTCCAACAAAATTAACAGAAGAACGTGCAAAAATCCGTGCGAGTTTTATGCAAGAAGAGCTAGAAGAATTTCTAGAAGCAACGACTGTTGAAGATCAATACGACGCACTAATTGACCTTATTTATTTTGCATTCGGCACGTTTGCCGAAATGGGCGTACGTCCTGATAAAGGATTCGAAATTGTAAATAACGCAAACATGGCAAAACTATTCCCTGACGGGAAACCTCGATTCCGCGAAGGTGACGGTAAAATTCTAAAACCTGAAGGCTGGCAAGCACCAGAACCACAACTTCGTGCTGAAATCGAACGTCAACGCCAAGAAGCTGAAAAAAACTGCTAGGATTTCCTAGCAGTTTTTTATTATGTCTTTTTTTCT
>NZ_MACG01000008.1 GCF_001884035.1 Bacillus tropicus | reverse complement strand
CCTGCTGCTCCACTAATACTAGCCGCTCCTGCTGCTGCCCCTGCTCCTCCTGCTCCAATTCCACCTGTCCAAGGAGAAGATTGTTGTTGATACTGTTGGTATTGTTGGTATTGTTGGTGTTGTTGGTGTTGTTGGTGGCCTTGGTGGCCTTGATGGCCATGTTGACCTTGGTGGCCTTGGTGGCCTTGATGACCGTGTTGACCTTGGTGGCCTTGATGACCGTGTTGACCTTGATGGCCTTGGTGGCCTTGGTGGCCTTGGTAGCCATGATGACCGTGTTGACCTTGATGAGTTTGATAAAGAACAGCCTGTGGATGTATATGATGGTGTCCGTGGTGATGTACTTGTTGTTGATGATGTCCATGTTGACCGTGTTGACCTTGGTGGTGATGGTGTCCATGATGACCATGTTGACCTTGGTGGTGATGGTGTCCATGTTGACCATGTTGACCTTGATGGTGATGGTGTCCATGTTGACCATGTTGACCTTGATGGTGATGGTGTCCATGATGACCATGTTGGCCTTGATGATGATGATGTCCATGTTGACCGTAAAAACCTTGTGGATAACCACCTACTCCGCCTGCCACAACACCTACTCCCGGTACCGGAAATCCTGTTTGTACTCCTCCAACGAAAGATGGGAATGTAGTTGGTGCTCCAACCGCTGCTCCGCCTACAAATGTCGGTATTCCGGTTTGCACTCCAGCTACCGATGATGGAAATCCTCCTGTTAATGTTGGAATTCCAGTTTGTACTCCAGCTACTGATGTTGAAAACCCTCCAGGCGCTCCGCCCATCCAGCTCGGAATTCCACCGTATCCTTGTTGGCCAGCCCCTCCCATTAACATCATTTGTTCATAACTATCCGATCCACCTCCGAAAAATCCGTGTGGTGCATTATTGTCCATCCCTTTCATTCCTTTCACCTCTTCTACTCAATTTAGCCTACCTTTTTTATCATATTTCCTATAGAAAAATAGGTGTTTGTCTGTATTGGAATTCCGCTCTTTTATTTGTACGTAGTGGAATAATTGAAAATTTAGACGAAGGTGATCCTGAGATGATTTTCTACACAAAAAAGCTCAGAGTATACATACTCTGAGCTTTTATTTAGAATACATTAGTTTGCAACAACATTAACAAGTTTTCCAGGAACAACAATTACTTTACGAACTGTTTTTCCTTCGATCTGGTCTTGAATTGCTTCAAGTGCAAGTTGTTCCATTTCTTCTTTTGATGCGTCTTTACTCATTGTTAGTTTTGCACGAACTTTACCCATAACTTGAACAACGATTTCAACTTCATCTTCTACAAGTTTAGACTCATCAAATATTGGCCAGCTTGCATATGTGATTGTTTCATTGTATCCAAGTTTGCTCCATAGCTCTTCCCCGATGTGAGGTGCAACTGGTGCAATCATTTTTACGAAACCTTCTACATATTCTTTCGGAAGTGTTTCAGCTTTGTATGCATCGTTGATGAATACCATCATTTGAGAAATCGCTGTGTTGAAGCGAAGCTCTGCATAGTCTTCTGTTACTTTCTTCACTGTTTGGTGGTAAGCTTTTTCAAGCTCTTTATTTGGTGCATCAGTAATTTTCTCACTTAATTCACCGTTATCTTGAACGAATAGACGCCATACGCGGTCTAGGAAACGACGAGCTCCGTCAAGACCATTTTCAGACCAAGCGATTGAAGCATCTAATGGTCCCATGAACATTTCGTATAGACGAAGTGTATCTGCACCGTGGCTTGCTACGATATCATCAGGGTTTACAACGTTACCTTTTGATTTACTCATTTTCTCGTTGTTTTCACCTAGAATCATACCTTGGTTGAATAATTGTTGGAACGGCTCTTTCGTTGGAACTACACCGATATCGTATAATACTTTATGCCAGAAACGAGCATATAGTAAGTGAAGTACAGCGTGTTCTGCACCACCGATATAAATATCAACTGGAAGCCATTGTTTTACTTTTTCAGGATCTACAAGTGCTTCGCTGTTGTTTGGATCAATGTAACGTAAGTAATACCAGCAGCTACCTGCCCATTGTGGCATTGTGTTCGTTTCACGACGACCTTTTTTACCAGTTTCAGGATCAACAACATTTACCCACTCATCAATGTTAGCAAGTGGTGATTCACCTGTACCTGAAGGACGGATGTTTTCTGTTTTCGGAAGAACTAATGGTAATTCTTCTTCTTTCACAGCTGTCATTGTGCCATCTTCCCAGTGAATAACTGGAATCGGCTCACCCCAGTAACGTTGACGGCTGAATAACCAGTCACGTAGACGGTATGTTACTTTTTGATTTCCTGCGCTCGTTACTTCAAGCCATTCAATCATTTTTGCAATTGCTTCTTCTTTATTTAAGCCATCAAGGAATGCTGAGTTTACGTGTGCACCATCACCTGTGTATGCTTCTTTCGTAATGTCTCCGCCTTTTACAACTTCCTTCATTGAAAGATTGAACGTTGATGCGAATTCATAGTCACGCTCATCATGAGCTGGAACTGCCATTACAGCACCTGTTCCGTAAGTTGCAAGAACGTAATCAGCGATCCAGATTGGTAATTTCTCACCATTTACTGGGTTAACTGCGTAAGCACCAGTGAATACACCAGTTTTCTCTTTCGCAAGTTCTGTACGCTCTAAATCACTCTTCATTTTTACAGAATTAATGTAAGCTTCTACAGCTTCTTTTTGTTCAGCAGTTGTAATATCAGCAACAAGTGCATGTTCCGGAGCAAGTACACAGTAGCTTGCACCGAATAATGTATCAGGACGCGTTGTGAAAACTGTGAACTTCTCATCTGTACCATCGATGTTGAAGTGCACTTCTGCACCTTCAGAACGACCGATCCAGTTACGTTGCATATCTTTTAAGCTTTCTGGCCAATCAAGCTCATCTAGATCTTCTAATAGACGATCTCCGTAAGCTGTAATTTTTAACATCCACTGTCTCATCGGACGACGTTCAACTGGATGTCCACCGCGCTCACTCTTACCATCGATGATCTCTTCGTTTGCAAGTACTGTACCAAGTGCTGGGCACCAGTTTACAGGTACTTCATCAACGTAAGCTAAGCCTTTTTCAAATAGTTTTAGGAAGATCCATTGTGTCCACTTGTAGTAGTTTGGATCTGTTGTATTTACTTCACGGTCCCAATCGTAAGAGAAACCTAATGATTTAATTTGATTACGGAATGTATTAATATTATGCTCTGTAAATTCAGCTGGGCTGTTTCCAGTATCAAGTGCATATTGCTCTGCTGGAAGACCGAATGCATCCCATCCCATTGGATGAAGAACGTTATATCCTTGCATACGCTTCATACGAGATAAAATATCTGTTGCTGTATAACCTTCTGGATGTCCTACGTGTAAGCCTGCACCTGATGGATATGGGAACATATCTAGTGCATAAAATTTTGGTTTTTCTGTCTCATCTGGCGTACGGAATGTTTTATTCTCTTCCCAGTACCCTTGCCACTTCTTCTCAATTTCTTGATGATTAAAGCTCATGAGATACCCTCCTTGAAATTCTATTTATTTTCACCGCCCAAAATACAAAAAACCTCTCATCCCTAGAAAGGGACGAGAGGTTATAGATTCCCGCGGTACCACCCTAAATTAATGTAAAAATATACATTCGCTTAGATCCGTAACGTGGATTAACGGCAATTGCTACTATTAGTTTCACAACTGCAACTCAAAGGCGAGTTCATAACGAAACGTGGATTGACTTGCACCGACCGTCAACTCTCTAAACCAGCTTCTATTACTACTACTCCTTCTCACTGTTATTACACATATGAGTTAATTTGAACTACCCTCCACTTAGTATCTCTAAAGAGCTTACTTAAAGCGGGGCTTCTCGGTTAATCGTTACTCTTACTAACTAACGAATTCGTCTTAAGACAGCCGAGCTATCTCCCTTGTTCTAAAGGTTGTTTTATTTAAATATATTCTAAAACATGTGAACATGTTCCGTCAAACTAAACTGCAATTTTTTCTTCAACTGTTTCTTCTACTTTTACTCGTTTATCATAAATACTCGTTGCTATAAGCGCTACTACAAGCATTACCATGATTGCTATAAACAATACTTCCATATTGTATAAATCCACAATTGCTCCGCCAACGACCGGCCCGAACATTTTCCCTACAGTCGCTGCACTATTTACAACGCCTTGATAAAACCCTAACTTATCTTTTGGCGCAAGTATATTTGCAATCGTTGGAACTGCTGGCCAAACAAATAACTCACCGATTGTTAATGTTACCATCGCAACAAGGAACATCGTAAATTGCTGCGCTTGACTTAATACAATGAATGACGCCGCAAAAATGATGATTCCGATCATAATTTGTTGTTTTAAAGAACGTTTCATCCAGCGAATTAGCATACTAACTAGTGGCTGCGCAAAAACGATCATCGCTCCGTTTATCGTCCATAATAAACTATAGTGACGAAGACTAATGTTTAATTCTTGCATATGTGTTGCGATCGCCCCTTGCCACTGTACGTATGTAACCCAGCATAAAGCATATGCTACACATACGATAAGAAGTGCTTTGAATCCAGGTGTAAGCGACCAACCTTTTTTCGTTTCGATTTCTTTTTGCACTCCTGACTCTTTCTTGTCTTCCATACCACGGAATCCAATAAAAGCAATTAAGAAGAAAACAAAGTATAAAATAAAGTTCGCTAAGAAAATATAATCAAAACGATATGATGCAACTAATCCACCACATGCTGTTCCAATCGCAATCCCAACGTTTTGTCCAACATACATCGCATTAAATGCTCGTCTTCCGCCTTCTGGCCAAACCGTACCAACCATCGCATACATCGATGGGAAGACCATTCCAGAACCAAAACCGATTAACGCTAGCCACACAACGTATAAAGGCCAACCGTGGAAGAACACAAGACCTAAAATCGATACGAGTGTAATCACAATTCCTACTAAAATTGATTTATAACCGCCCCATTTATCAAATAAAACACCGCCGAGCAAGTTTCCGATTACACCAGTAAGCGAGTTGATCATCAATACCATTCCGGCCACAGATAAAGATTTTCCTAGGTGATCATGCAAATAAATTGTATTAAAAGGCCATAAAAAAGAAGCACCCGTGACATTAATAATCATCCCAGCTACTAATAGCCATACTTTCCTTGGCATAGTTTCCCCTCCTATTCTATTTTTTTCGTTCATATATATAACAGTAAAATTGTAGTCGTTTTTAAATAGGAAGGCAACTGATTAATAGTTGATGAAATTCAGATAATGGTTTGTCGGTAAATGAAATTATATTGATTGCTTTTTGGATTATATCGGCGATTATTAGAATATATCAGCGATTATCAAAATATATCGGCGCAACTACAAATATATCAGCGATTATTAAAATATATCGACTTACCGATAAAAAACGATAATAGTAACAATGTATAAAGAGGCTGCATGAAGTTCATGCAGCCCCTTTATACTATCCAACTTCTTTTTCTCGCTTCGCACGTTCTTTCGCACTCCATTTAAATATCTTATCCAATAGAGAGTATATTCTCCCAGACTCTTTCGTTAATAACGGTCCTAACGATGCCAATATTAAAACATATAAAGCAGAGAACGGTTTAATCGCTGCCATTAAGCCACCCGCAATGCCGATATTCGCTACAATAATAGAAAACTCCCCGCGTGATACGAGTGTTAAACCTATATTCGTAGAAGCCTTATGGGATAACCCGGCTTTACGTCCTGCAATCATTCCAGCAGTAAAATTACCGATTAGAGTAATGAAAACTGCTCCTAGTGCCAACCACACTGCTCCTCCAAGCGAAAACGGATCTATGCTTAAACCGAAGCTGAAAAAGAATATGGCTCCAAAGAAATCACGGAATGGAACGACGAGCTTCTCAATTCGATCGCTATGCTCTGTTTCAGAAAAGACGAGTCCTAATAATAACGCTCCAATTGCCTCAGCAACATGAATCGTTTCTGAAAATCCTGCTACGAAGAACAAAATAGCAAATATTACGATAATAAAAATTTCATTTGACGAAATATCTAATATTTTATTTAAGAACGGCGTAGCTTTTCTAGCGATTACAAAGAATAGTAGCATATACCCTACTGCGATTAACACCGATGTAAGTGCACCTACAAATGATGTTGCACCACCGAGTACTAATCCTGAAACGACTGATAAATATACAGCTAAAAAAATATCATCAAACATAATGATTCCTAATATTAATTCAGTCTCTTTATTACCAGACCTTCTTAAATCAACAATTACTTTTGCAACAATTGCACTCGATGAAATTGTAATGATTCCAGCAATAATTAACGTCTCTAATAAGGGGAAGCCCATCACATATCCATAAAGCAAACCTAATATGAAATTAAGTGATATGTGTACAGTTCCCCCGAAAGCAATTGATTTTCCTGATTTAATTAATTTTTTTATTGAGAATTCTAAGCCTAAATAGAATAGGAGGAATATGACGCCAACACGGCCGAGGAATGAAATAACTTCTCCGCTTTCAATAAACCTTAAATCGATAAGTCCTAAATCGGGGGCATGAGGCCCCACTAACATACCGAGTATAATGAGAAACGGAATAATCGAGAACTTTAACTTTGCAGCGAGGATAGCTGCAAAAGCTACTAATACTAACGCAGTTCCAACTTCAAAGATTAAAGTATCCATCGATTATGAATCACCTCCTGCTGAAAGCAATTCATTAATAATTCTTTTCACTTCATGTCTCGCGCCTGATAATACGAGCATATCGCCAGCTTCAATAATAGAGTCTGGACCTGGATTAAAGAATTTCTTCATATTCTTTTTCAAAATAGCAATAATCGTTACGTTATATGTTTTTCTGACATGTAAGCTACCAATTGTTTTTTGTACGACTGGCGCATGATTCTCCACCTTAAACCATTCAATTGATAATCCTTCAAAAGCCATCTCAATTGTGTCTAACGCTTGTGGTCTATATACCATTCCGCCTAAAATAGCCGCAATTTGTCTCGCTTCCGAATCACGAAGAGAAATACTTGAAATACTTTCATCATGATCTGCATCAAAATGATACATTTCTCTTCGGCCATCATCATGAATTACAATAACCAGCTTTTCATTGCCTTTTGTAATTACTTCAAACTTACATCCAATGCCCGGTAATTCACTCTCTCTAATGTTCATATTCCCGCCTCCTAAAGTTTTTTAGTTACGGCTTTTACAAATCTACATCAATCTCTGTTTTAAATTCTTCATCTTTTGAGATTCCCAAATACTTTAATGTCTCTGAAGGTGTCGCGTGATGAAAATGTTTTTGTAATAGCGCAATCGCTATCCCTCTTTTGTATGCATGAAATCCAAACGTTTTTCTCATTGAGTTTGTTCCGATTTTACCAATAATCCCAACTGCTTCAGCAGCATTATGAATTACACGATACGCTTGTTGACGCGTAATTGAATTTGTCGTTTTATTAGATTGAAATACGTAGTTTTCTCTTTTCACATTAATAGATTGTACGTACTCTAAAAGCGCTTCTTTTACTTTTGTATTTAAATAAATATCTTGTTTAAACTTTTCATCTTTCACAGGAAGAGAATAAAACTCTTTAACAGTTCCATCTTCATTTAATACCTCTTCAAATTTCATACTAAGTAGTTCAGTAATCTTTAATCCTGTGTTAATTCCAATAACAAATAAAAGATAATCTCGCTGCGAGTGCTCTTTTAAATACTTTTTCATAGCCTCAATTTGGCTTATATCTTTTAATGCCTCTACAACTTCCATACATGTATTCTCCTCATCTTATGAACGGTAATTTTCTCATCATGTTGTCCATTTTACCTTATCACGCTATGAGATTTCCATGTATTATCCATTATTTTTACAATATACTTTTAGGCTCAAAAATTTTTCATTTGGAAATTTCTAATTGTGCAAATACAGTGGGGGTAGAAATAATAAGGGGATACAAGTTCAGCCTCTTTCTATAGATCAGATTCCTCCTTTCCTTATCCAGCTGCTTCTACTTTTATATTATGTTACTTATTTACATTATATTATATATTTCAGTAACATTAAAGTGTTTTTTCTGAAAATAATAAAAACCGAGCAGTTTCGCTCGGTTTTTTACTAATCTTCTTTCGGAAGAACAATTCCTTTATACAATTGAACGGTAATGAAGTAATAAATCGTGTAAATAACTACGAAAATTACGATTGGTACCCAAATACGGAAGTACGGATCGATTAAAATAAATCCGAAAATATTCATACCGACTAATACGTGAGCAATACCTACAATTGCTGGGAATAAGAATACTAAGAATAACTCTTTATAAATTGATTTCGTTAATAATTCACGGCGCACTCCGATTTTACGAAGCATTTGATAACGTGTAATATCTTTTGATGCACCAGAAAGAATTTTGAACATAAGACAACTTGCCATCATTGCTAAGAAAGCAATTCCAAGGAAGAATCCCATAAACACTGTTCCACTCGCAACGCCATAGAACATGTCGTAAGCTTGGTATTTACTATCTAATCTTTCAGCTGCTACATTTTTATATTTATCTAGTTGCAACTCGTCAAGTTTTTTCCATTCTTTTTTGTGCGCTTCAAAATCATCTGTTTTTCCAGTAAATACGATTCCTTCTTTACCATTTACAGTATCGTATAATTTTTGATCTACAATTTTAATTGCATGATCTTCATATACGTAGAATGGCTGGATTGTTCTGAAAGCCTCGTCCCATTCTTGTGGAATTTCTTTAACGTTCGCATCTTTTTCATTCATTTCTCTAGAAACTGCACCCACTGGTAGTTCCTCTGAAACTTTTTTCGTTTTCACTAAATCCTTCATCGACTTCACGTTTTCCATATCTTTTACTAAAGGACGATTTTTCTCTAAATCCTCTTTTACATAGTAAACGTATTTATCATCGACTTTGTAACGATATTCGCTTTTCTCTTTAAATGTAATACCGTCTAAAATTTTCTTTTCTTCAGCAGTTGGATTATGAACTACTGAATCATATATTACGAAACCATCAACCATTTTTATAACGTTATTTTTAAACGCCATACCACCTGAAATTGCACCGGCTCCAAGAGCAACTAACATCGCTACTGTCGCAAGCACCTTCGTTAAACTATTAATACGGAAGTTTAATTGTGCAAACGTAAATGCATTAAGTCCTTTTTCACTACGTTTTTTATTACTTTTTAACTTTTTAATAATAACCGGAAGAAGTGATCCAAATAGCATGTAAGTACCAGCTGTTGTTGTAATTAATGCAATAAGGATTCCCATTTCTCTTAGTTTTTCCATGTAAATCATTGATGCATAGCCGATACCTAATAAAATAACTGCTAGGAATGCAACTAAACCTGTCATTTTTCCTTTTACTGCAACACGTTCTGTTTGTGCATCTGCATGTACAAGTTGCAGTACAGAAATACGTGATAACTTAATACTATTCATAATTGCTGATAGTACAAATAATGCAAAGAAGAAAATACAAGTAACAGTCATAGATGGCAGGTAAAATGCTTTATAACCTTCACCAGCAAATTCTAATTGTTTCATTAATAACTGACCGATACCTTCTGCAAGTCCTACACCAACTGCAATACCAATCGCAAGAGACGCAGCGCCTAATACTATCGTTTCAATAAACATAAGTAATGTAACTTTATGCTTTTTTGCTCCTAACATCATATACATACCAAACTCTTTTTGACGAAGAGATAATAAGAAAGAGTTTGCATATAAAATATAGAAGAAGGTTATGATTGCTAGTAAAAATGAACCTGCTTGGAATACGAATCCAATTGATTGAATCACTGAGTTAGATTCGATAAACGCTTTATTCAGCGCTAACGTTTGGAACATATAAAAAATTGAGATAGACATGACAAGGCCGACAAGTAAGACGATGTAATCTTTCAGCTTACTTTTCAGTCCTGACATGGAAAGTTTAAATAACATGCTCTAGAACCTCCTTTCTTACGCTTTTTGTGTGCCTAAATCTGCAAGCACATCTAAAATCTCTTTATAAAACTCTTCACGTGTACCACCGCGGTGAATTTCTTTATATAGCTCACCATCTTGAATGAATAAAATACGCTGACAGTAACTTGCACTGTAAGGATCATGTGTAACCATCATAATAGATACGCCTTGATCTTTATTTAAGTTTGTCATCGCATCAAGTAAACTCGTTGCATTTTTAGAATCAAGCGCTCCTGTTGGCTCGTCCCCTAAAATAATCGCAGGTTCATGCACTAAAGCGCGCGCTGCTGCTGAACGTTGCTTTTGTCCACCAGATACTTCAGATGGATACTTTTGAAGAATTGCTGAAATGCCTAACATATCTGCTACCTTTTCTACTTTCGGTCCAATATTACGTGATGAGACACCTTGAAGAGAAAGTGGAAGTGCAATGTTTTCGTAAATAGATAAGTTCTCTAATAAGTTAAAGTCTTGGAAGATGAATCCTAATTTTTGCGAACGGAAATCAGAAAGCTCACCTTGCTTCATTTTCGTAATGTCCGTACCGGCAATTTCAACAACGCCGCCTGTTGCTTTATCAAGCGTTGAAATTACATTTAATAATGTCGTTTTACCAGAACCAGATGGTCCCATAATTCCTACAAACTCACCCTCTTGAATTGAGAATGAAACACCTTTTAACGCATGTGATTGGTTCTCACCTTTTTTACCGTACACTTTTTGAACGTTTTTCACGTCTACAACTGGTTTCGTCATATATATCCTCCTACGCTTGTTTTTCCATTACCTATTTTGCGCCTTTTGGAGATGAACTGCTATTTGTTAACATTACATTTACCTTACACTTTTGTAAGATAAAAAAGCGTGATTGTAAGCTTGGCTTTTCATACTAGTGACATATTAAATCGGTAAATGAAATTATATCGGCGATTTTTCAAATATATCGACCGTAACTCCAAATATATCGGCGATTTTCAAAATATATCGACTTATCGACAAAAGCTGACAATAAAAATGAGCTGTTCCATAAAAGGAACAGCCCACTTCTCTCTTTATCCCACTGATTAAAGTTTCACTTTATTTCTTTAAAGGTGTTACCGTCCAATACGTAATAACACGCCAAACCCATTCTAATGGACCCATTTTAAAGATCTTCATCCAAATTACGCTAAAAATAATTTGAATTACGTAAATTGCAATACACACATATAACGTCTGCATGTAAGTTAAATTTCCCGCAAAGTTACATACACTTCCTGCGATTAAAATCATTGCAGTTTGACCGATATAATTCGTTAAAGCCATACGACCATAATATTTCAGTGGCGCTAACAATGTTTGAACTGGTTTTAATTGAAGTAGTAAAATTAATGCTCCAACATAGAAAGCTGAAATAATTGGTCCAACTGTAATACCAATTTTTAAAAATTGGCTTGCAGCATCCATTGTTCCATCTTCAGTTTCCATTATCCCATTTATAAATGGTTCAGCAGGAACGTGCCCATATTGATACCATACAGCTATGACACTTAAAACAAACATAATACCTGTAAAAATAGCGACTTTCTTTATATTTTGCGCAAGATTTTCAAACACACGATATTGTCCTGCAGCAAGCCCTAATAAAATTAGACCTAGCGGTAAAAATTCTTTCGCTCCCATTATACTGAAGGTAATTGTCAAGACAAGCCCTAGTACTAGGTTCACTTCTTTTTTCGCTTTATAAAACGGTAAAACGATTAATCCACAAATTGCATATAACGCTAATGCCTCTCCGGGTTGAAACATTTGATGAATCAAACCGAAAATGAATAGTGCAACTAAGCGGCGTAAAAATAAAACATATCCATTTTTCCCCTTTGCAATTGCTCTAGAGATAAAGATATAGAATCCCACTCCAAATAAGAATGAGAAGATTGAGAAGAAACGACCTTCTACAAATAAGTATAAAAACCTTTGATAACTAGCATCCACTGTATTAGGATCTGGAATTTTAATGTTAAGTAGTGCAAGAATATTTACTAAAATAATCCCCAGTAATGCGAAGCCACGAATGTAATCTAACTCATCAATTCGTTTGTTTGTAATATTGTTCCCCATAAGCAACTCCTTGTCCAAAATTTAATCCTCCCTTACTCTACTGGAAAAGGACAATTACAACTATCGGCAAACCTTACAGGAATCTTACATTATTGTCATATAGCAAAATAAAACCAGGTCATATTGCGACCTGGTTTACTCTGATTGCTTTGATCTTTGAGGTTGTCCTTTTTTACTGTTACGCTGTTTCACTTGAACAATCGGATCAAGTTCATTCGAAAATTCAGCGTTATGTCCATTTTGCGTTTTTTGTTCTGGATTATTTTGATCTGAACGTTTCGCCATTACATTCACTCCTTATTAGTGCGGTGTAATAATCATTTGATGTTGCAATTGGCGAATTGCCATACGTGCTCTATTTAATTGCTCACGTTGCTCATCATTTGCATGTTGTTGCATCGTTTGTAAATCGTTATATGCTTGTTCTAATTGTAACTGCGCATCTGAATACTCCATCGTATTGTAATGCTCTTGTCTCATACCAAGATCTAATTGTTCTTTCGCATATTCCACCGCTTGTTCCGCTTGTGTAATATACGATTCAAGTGATTGACGCTCTGCCATAATTGTCCCTCCTTGCTTCAATTCCCCTTTAGTGTGTCCCTTCCATCTGAACCTTATGAGTATGTTATAATGGATTTTGTTTCATTTTGACTCGGCTTAGGAGGGAAAGTAATGAAGGTTCAAAACCCTTTTCCATATACAAACGACAATAAACGTTATCATACATGGAATTATCATTTACGAAATGAATTTGGTGAAAAAATCTTTAAAGTTTCATTAGATGCTGGCTTCGATTGCCCGAACCGTGACGGTACAGTTGCTTATGGCGGTTGTACATTTTGCAGTGCTGCTGGATCTGGTGACTTCGCTGGCGATCGCCGCGATGATGTTATAACGCAATATCATGAAATGAAAGAAAAAATGCGCTCAAAGTGGAAAGACGGAAAATGTATCGCTTATTTCCAGGCGTACACAAATACACATGCACCACTTGAAGTGTTAAAAGAAAAATTCGAACCGCTTCTAGCAGAAAAAGACGTTGTCGGTCTTTCTATTGCGACTCGGCCAGATTGTTTACCGGACGATGTTGTTGAATATTTAGCGGACTTAAATAAACGCACTTACCTTTGGGTTGAACTCGGACTACAGACTGTTCATGAACGTACTGCAAATCTTATTAATCGCGCTCACGATTATCCGTCTTATGTGGAAGGTGTAAATAAATTACGTAAGCACGGCATTCGAGTTTGTTCTCATATTATTAACGGCCTTCCACTTGAAGATTACGACATGATGATGGAAACAGCTCGTGAAGTAGCGAAGCTTGACGTACAAGGAATTAAAATCCACTTACTTCACTTATTAAAAGGAACGCCAATGGTGAAGCAATATGAAAAAGGACAACTCGAGTTCCTTTCTCTTGAGGATTATGTAAGTCTCGTTGTTGACCAGCTTGAAATTATTCCAGAAGACGTAATTGTGCACCGCATCACAGGTGACGGTCCACCTGATTTAATGATCGGTCCAATGTGGAGCTTAAATAAATGGGAAGTATTAAATTCCATCGATGCAGAATTTGTACGCCGCGGAAGCTGGCAAGGAAAATATGCAAATGAGGAGAAACAAAAATGAAATTAGAACGTGTATTACCGTTTGCTCGCTCACTTCTGCAAACGGCAGTAAAAGAAGGCGATTACGCTGTAGATGCAACACTCGGCAATGGGCATGACACTTGCTTTCTAGCTGAAATTGTTGGAGATAACGGAAAAGTATTTGGATTTGATATTCAAAAAGAGGCAATTGAAAGCTCAACAACTCGTTTAAAAGAAAAAGAACTTTTCGAACGTACTGTTTTAGTTCATGATAGCCACGATACACTTCTATCCGTATTACCAGAAGATGCAAAGGGAAAAGTAACAGGCGCCATTTTCAACTTAGGTTACCTTCCGGGCGGAGACAAGCATATCGTTACAAAACCGAACTCAACAATCTTAGCGATCGAACAATTATTAGAAGTAATGGCACCTGAAGGTATCATTGTCCTTGTCATTTACCACGGACATCCAGAAGGACAAGTAGAACGCGACGCTGTTCTCAAATTTGCCGAAGAATTAGACCAAAAACAAGCACATGTACTGCGCTACGGCTTCATTAACCAACAAAATAACCCGCCATTTATTGTGGCGATTGAGAAGCGATAAATATATCGACGATTTTTCAATTATATCTATCGTAACTCCGAATATATCAACGATTTTTTCGATATATCGACGATTCGACACACTATATCGACTTATCGACAAAACATAACAAAAAAAGACGTGTACTCACTGCACGTCTTTTTGTTATTCTCCTATATAATGGATATATACACTATTTAAAGAAAGAAGGATAGAACTTTGCTAGTAGAACTAAGGGGAATTCAAAAGAAGTATGGCAAATCACTTATACTAGACAACATTGATTTATCCATTCCAGAAGGAGAAGCGCTCGCCATTGTTGGCGGGAACGGGACTGGAAAAAGTACTCTCCTCAAAATAATTGCAGGCTTTATTTCACCTACAACAGGGGCACTTCAAAGAAAAGAACATATACACATTGGCTATGTACCTGAACATTTTCCTGAAGGGATTCGTTTTACATTAGAGGATTATTTATATCATCTCGGCCACATTCACGGTTTATCAACAAAATATGTAAAAGATAAAATTCCGATGCTCCTTGAATCTTTTCACCTACATCATGCAAGACATTCCGTTGTACGAAACTTTTCAAAAGGTATGAAACAAAAAACCGGTATTATGCAAGCATTACTTACAGACGTCCATTTATTAATTTTAGACGAACCGCTTTCTGGGCTCGATCTTAACTCCCAGCAAGAATTAGAACATATTTTACTCTCATTAAAACAACAAGGCATATCTATACTCTTCACATGTCACGAAAAACAACTATTAGAAAACTTCGCCGATAGAATTGTGACGTTAGCAAATCATACAATTGTGGAAAATATCCCTGTACAAAAAGGGGCAGAACAAGTCTATATTGAAGCAATCGTTCACGAAACATTTTCAGCGATAGAACTACAAAAACAATCCGGTTTTATACACGTTGCACACAATTCAAATCAAAACCTTATTCAATTGCACATCGAAAAAGAATATACAAATGACATACTTCAGTTTTTATTACATAAAAAAGCATCTATCACACTGCTACAACCTAACTTTTAAATTGAAAGAAGGTTTATTATGTTTGCGCTTATTCGTTACCATTTTCTCGACTATACAAAATCGTATAAGTATATCCCTCCTATTGCGATGTACTTTGTGAGCTTACTTTTTGTATATACATATAAACCGACTCCTATTGTACCGACATATTTAGAAACAGCTCTCGCGCTTTATTTATTATCTGCCTGGATTACAATCACAATTTTTCATACGGAAGACCCTATACAAGAGCAAATTACTATTTCTCACACAAATAATATTTCCGCACTATATGTTGGTAAATATATTACAGCTCTTCTCATTTGTACTGTGTTATCTTTTATATCCGTACTCTACCCAATTATTTTGCAAATGTTTAATGAAAAAATAACAGTTTCTTTATTTCTAGTCGGATTTCTCGCTCACATGTCTTTCTCTATACTAGGAATTTCAATCGCAACATTATTTACTAGAAATATAATTCAAAAAGCAGGCACCGCTTGGCTTAGCCTTACATTTATATTGCTTATAACGATTGCTTCTATCCAATTTAAAAAAGAGTTACTATGGTTTTTGCCACCTGTCGAAAGCTTTCTAATGCTTGGACAATACAAATATAATATACTGACTCACACTTTATGGCTGACAGCTTGGGCTATCGTATATTCATTTTTATTATTTACCTTATTTCTTTTTATCGTTCGCAAAAAACGTTTTTAATTACATATTAAAGGAGACAAACCAATGATCGGAATACTAGCAGGAATGGGACCAAAATCAACTGGACCATTCGTCGATACAGTTGTAGCAGAGTGCCAAACAATATACGGAGCAAAGCATGATATGGACTTTCCTCATATGATGATTTACTCGTGCCCAACACCGTTTTACATGGATCGCCCTATTGATCACGAAGCGATGAAAAAAGCGATTATTGAAGGGGCACAAAAACTCGAAAGCACTGGCGCAAGCTTTATCGCTATGCCGTGTAATACGGCACATCTTTATTTCGAGGAATTACAGCATTCTCTTTCTATTCCGATTTTAAATATAGTCGATGAGACGTTAAAAGCAATTCCTGAAAATACAAAAAGAGCTGCACTTCTCGCAACAGAAGCAACTGTTCAAGCTGGGATTTACCAAGATGGGATTGTAAAACGTAATATAGAGTACATTCATCATGAAAAATGGCAGGAAAGCATTAATCAAATTATTACTTCTATTAAATCTGGCGAGATTGAAAAAGCTCACGAATTGTGGGAGGCGCTCGTTTTACAATTGCAAGATGAAGTAGATACCGCAATTATCGCATGTACCGATTTGAATGTGGTGGCAAGTGAGGATTTTGTTGATTCTGCTCAATGTCTTGCGAAAGCGGTTGTTAGGATGTATGTAGAAAATATAAGAGGGGCCAAATGAATATACCTTTTGAAATGGGATACACGTTTGATGAAAACCTTAGAGAAAAACCTTTATCCCTTGCTGAAATGAAGCAGGGGATCGTATTTTTGAAAGAGCATTTACATGAAGGACCGTTATATGGGAAAAACTGCGGATTAATCGGTGTTTATGAACGAATCACTGGCAACCTTTCTTCCTGTAAGTATTACTTACAGGAAGAAATTGCATATTATACAAATTTAAATAATAAAGAAGGACTCTTTGTTAACAAACTACGTCTCGCACACACATACCATTGGGGACAAAATTTCCATGCGGCAAATACACTATTTACCGAACTTCAACATATGTTGCCGAACGTTCCTACTTATAAAGACTTCTTCTACCAACATTACGGAAAAAGTAAATTAGATGAAGGTTACTTCCACACCGCTCTTACTTATTTTCAAAAGGCACTTCAAATTAGGCTACAAAAAGGAAATGAAGAGCTAATTCATTCAACTAAGCTTTGCATTGCGTATTGTATGTCTCACCCATAAAAATCCCCAAAACTTTTAACTTTCTTCACAATTCTTTCAAAGTATCCACACTTAATCTCGCTATATTAAATAAGTAGTTATTCATATAGGGAAGGTTAGGGGAACTGAAAGTATGAAAGTAAATCGTTCGCTTCATTACATTTTTTGGCGTTGGCATTTTTATGCTGGGCTTTTTATTACGCCGCTTCTTATTACGTTGTCACTAAGCGGAATTGGGTATTTATTTCGGGAGGAAGTTGAAGATTTCATCTATAAAGATTTATATTTTGGGAAGAGTGCTCAAACAGAATCTATTTCGATGGCTGATTCTATTTCCTCAACAGAAAAAAAGTATCCACACTATAGTGTGTCAAAAATTAGTGAGTTTAATGGGGATTATAATACGAGACTTACGATTGCAAATGAGTATACTGGGCAACAAAAATATGTGTATTTAGATAGTAATAATCAAATTGTCGGAGATCAAAACGCAAGTGAAACGTTTGCCAATGTCATGCGGGAATTACATAGTTCTCTTTTAGTTGGTGGCACTGTCGTTAACTATATTGTAGAACTTGCGGCATGTTGGACAATCTTCTTAATTGTGACTGGATTGTACATGAGTATACGCCAATTCAAAAACACACCGGCATCCAATAAGCGAGAAAAAGCAAAACGACGTCATTCTATTATCGGTATTATATTTACAATTCCTCTCGTTCTGCTAGTCGCATCTGGATTGCCATGGTCAGGATTTATGGGGAACCAAATTTATAAAATTGCATCTTCCAATGAATCACTCGGATATCCGAAATTGTATATGGCACCGCCTGAATCAAAGGTAAAAGAATTGCCGTGGGCAACTAGAAAAGAAGCTCCTCCTGAATCGAATTCAAATGAACCAAAAGCCATTTCTGTCGATGAATTGCAAAAAGGGATTGAAATAAAGAAACCGTATGTTATTTCACTACCATCTGATCCGAAAGGTGTGTTCACTGTTTCAAAATCAAGCGGTTCCGGTATTACAGGTATGCATGTTGCACCAAATGAAGAAATAACAGCTTACTTTGATCAATATAGCGGGGAACTCATTTCCAAAACGGACTATCGTGATTATGGATTACTTGCACAATGGTTCACTTACGGCATCCCACTTCACGAAGGACATTTATTCGGATGGCCAAATAAAATATTATGCTTACTAACGACATTATCTCTACTACTTCTTATTTATTACGGAATAAAAATGTGGTTAGCAAGAAAGCCGAAAGGAAAATTAGCAGCACCGCCAAAGCAAAGAGATAAGAAAAGCATACTCGGTTTCTTTATCACGATGGTTATACTAGGCGCTGTCATGCCTTTATTTGGACTTTCTGTTTTAGTTATTTTTGCGATTGAACTTCTTATATATGTATTTTCAAAAATACGATCATAATAAAAAAGCATTTGTACTCCCATGTACAAATGCTTTTTTATTTACTATTTTCTTTTTTTCTACCACTTATTAAAAAGACAATATCTACTATAATAATTGCGCCAATTATTACTTGTGGCACGTAATCCATCACAGTAGGACCACTTGGCCTATTCATCATCATATACATTCCAGTTACAAATGAAATGGAAAGTAGCACGAGTAATGTAACCTCAATATGGTCATATAGCTTTTGAAACAATCTCTTCATTTCTGCCACCATATTTACCATATTATAACAAAAACCACTCTACATGAGTGGTTTTCTTCATCACTGCGCCGTTTTCTTTCGGTACATCTTCCCGTTCCAATAGAAGAATCGTGAAGTGAGACCACCGTATTTTACAATGCGCCGTGCCATTTTGTGCATATTCTTTTGTGCTGATACTTTTTGGTCTGATAAATAAATACCAAGTAATCCTCGGCTTATAAGGCGATGAAACTTCGCATGAGGCAAATCACCAATGCTTTTCTCTGCTTCTTCTACAAAATGTTTCATACGATCTAATATAGCTTGCTCATTTTCGTAATAACTACAGAAATTCAAATCCCCGCCAGCGCGGTCTTCTTCTTGATCGATGAAATAATCAAGTAAAATATGAAGTCCTTGTACGTAAGGAAAATATCCTTGTCTAATTTTCGCAATATCTTCATCATGTAATTCATCATGAAAGGCATATGCGACAAGACAGAAGATTCCAAGTGTAGAACCAGCACATGCTGAAAATTCAAACCAACTCATCTCTGGTAAGTTTTCTTTATGCGCTTCAAACCACGTTTGTAATCGTGGTTCTCTTTCTTCTAATTTCACATGTTTATGAATTTGCAAATCACAATAATAACAAGCAAGTTCATGAAGAATAGGAGCAATTTTGTCATAGTGCTTCGTTTTCTTTAAAACATCTTGGCATGTTTCAACAAGTTCATCTAAATAACCACCATCATCTTGATCATCACGATAACGATAATAATTACCGCCACCTTCTACTTCAGGTGATAATGCCATTAACATCGATTCATGCAGTGCGGCAAAATCATTCGGATCAAGTGATGTACTGCGATCACATAAATTATCTAAGTAGTCACTAATCGTTTGATATGCGACGATAAAACGAATACATTCCTCTCGGTGTTCATTTGCTAATAGCGCTAAAATGCCACCGCCCTCACAATGAAACGTTTTATGCTCAATACTTGCGATTGCCTGACTATGAAGCTCATCATTCGGAATATGGTAGGCACGCTCTTTCCACATCGCTAGCTCATGGTGTACAACCGGAAACACATCACGGTATACTTTCGCCATGAGCGTTATGGGATTACTCGGTACGTTCACTTCTTCCTTCATCTCCTCTATTCAATGTACAAATAATTTACTTATTTGTTTCTATTATGTTATTGATGCGTATTTCAGTAAATGACTGAATATAATTCAAAATTTCATCGCGCTCATACTCATTTAATAACTCATGATAGCAATTCGGCCATTCTTTAAAAGCCTTATCACTTATTTTAACATTATCAAACCAAGTGCGGACACGTGTTTTATCTACAAGTTTATCCTCACAAGCTTGCATTAGCAAGAGCGGAACATCTGGAAAATCGTTTATTTTCTTATGAGCCATTTCAATAGACTTAATCAATTCACTATACCAACGTACTGATACTTTGCGCAAGAACAATGAATCATTCTCCATCGCATCTCTCACTTCATGATTGCGCGTTGACATTTCCACTGTAAGATTCGTTGCAAATTGCAATTTTGGAGCAATAATATTTAATATTTTTGAGGCAGCTTGCAGCGGTGCTGAAGGTCCAGCTAATACGCCTAAACATGGCGAACTTAAAATAATGCCATCTACATCTTCTCTTTTCGTTTCTTGCATCATACGAATGACGATAAGACCACCCATACTATGACCAAATAAAAAGATAGGCAACCTATACTTTCTTGCCTCTTTCACCCATAATTTAACTTCCTCTATGTATTCATCAAACGAATCAATATGTCCTCTATTTCTTGAAGTCGTTCCATGTGACGGAAGGTCCCCCATCACAACGTGGTAGCCGATATGATTCCACATTTCCGCAACGGCTTCATAACGCCCGTGATATTCCATTGCGCCGTGTACAATAACGATTACAGCCTTTGCTTCCTCCGCTTCATAATTCCACATACGGACCTCCTCCATTTCACTCTTTCTCATAATTTGATACACTGAAACTAGTCTCTAGGAAAGGAAGGCTTTACATGATATATCCTTACAAAGAAAAAAATCCGAAAATTGCGAGTAGTGCTTTTATCGCTGACTACGTAACCATTACTGGTGATGTGACAGTTGGCGAGGAATCAAGTATTTGGTTTAATACAGTCATCCGAGGCGACGTATCACCAACAATCATTGGTAACCGGGTAAATGTACAAGATCAATGTACACTTCATCAAAGCCCGCAATATCCTCTTATTTTAGAAGATGACGTAACAGTTGGTCATCAAGTGATTTTACATAGCTGTCATATAAAAAAAGACGCTTTAATTGGAATGGGATCTATTATATTAGATGGTGCTGAAATTGGCGAAGGAGCCTTTATCGGTGCTGGAAGCCTCGTTTCACAAGGAAAGAAAATCCCCCCAAACACATTAGCTTTCGGTCGTCCAGCGAAAGTCGTTCGTGAATTAACAGAGGAAGATCGTAAAGACATGGAGCGAATTCGCACACAATATGTTGAAAAAGGTCAATATTATAAATCGCTACAAAAATGATTTTACTGCTGCCATAATACTGGCAGCTTTTTTATATAAAATCTAACTTTTTCTTTACAAAACATTATTACTCCCTCAACAAAATCTTATTAAAATAAAAGCTAATATCTCCATATATATGTAAACGAGGGAGGAGAATTTTCATGAAGGTCAGTGGACTGTATAAAATAGAATGTTACATTTTCAAAGGAATTAACCGATACTTTGATCAAAAAACGTTAAATATCTTTTTCAGCAATATTACTCATATCGGTGGCGCGACTTTCTCCATCACACTCACACTGTTCTTTTTAATTTTCGCAGGTGGAACTTTGCACCAAGCTGCAATTGCAACTGCTATTTCGTTAGCAATTAGCCATATCCCTGTGCAAATATTAAAAAGATGGTATCCACGAAAACGTCCTTATTTAACAATTCAGGATGCAAAATATCCAGTCCATCCATTAAAAGACCACTCTTTCCCGTCTGGTCACACAACAGCCGTTTTCTCTGTCTTTATTCCATTTATTTGCTATAATCCAAGCTTACTTATTTTCCTATTACCGTTAGCATTATGCGTTGGTATTTCGCGCATTTATTTAGGGCTTCACTATCCGTCTGATGTATTCGTCGGTATGTGCCTCGGCACTTGCTCTGGCATCATCTCTTTTTATCAATTCATCCCACTTTTCACATAAAGGAGTGATATGATGAGAGTCGCCATTTTTACCGATACTTTTACGCCACAAGTGAACGGGGTTGCGAAAACGTTAGAGCGGTTGACACGATATTTTCAGAAAGAAAAAATCGCCTATTCTGTTTTCGCACCTCAGCATACAGCTGAAGATAATTTCGTAGCGAATGTGAACAAGATGAGAAGTATCCCGTTAACAATATTATATCCAGAATGTCGCTTTTCTTTTCCTACTCCGCGCATTAAGCGAAAACTTCTTTCCTTTAAACCTGACATGATTCACATTGCTACACCTTTCAACATGGGGCTTTGTGGATTGTATTATGCAAAAAAGTTAAACATTCCAGTTGTCGGTTCTTATCATACTGATTTCGATGCTTATTTACGCTATTACAAAATCGAATTTCTCTCCAATATGCTTTGGAACTATTTAAAATGGTTTCATAGTCATATGCAAAAAAATTTTGTCCCCTCTCCTGAAACATTACATCAATTAAAAAATAAAGGTTTTCAGGCTCTCTCTATTTGGGGACGGGGTGTAGATTGCACACTCTTTCATCCAGCTTACAATACAGACCTATTCCGAAAAAAATATAATATTACAGCGAAGTATGTCCTTTCCTATGTTGGACGGATTGCCCCTGAAAAAGATATTGATACGTTGCAAAACCTTATCGTTAAATCAGCGCATACTCGAAACGATATTCATTGGCTTATAGCAGGAGACGGTCCTCTAGCAACAAATTTGCGTGAAACTGTTCCGAAAACAAATGTCACGTTTACTGGCTATTTACAAGGCGGGGATTTAGCTGAAGCATATGCTTGTTCTAACATCATGGTATTTCCATCAGCTACTGAAACCTTTGGAAATGTTGTACTTGAATCGCTTGCATGCGGTACACCTGTCATCGGTGCAAATAGTGGTGGGGTTAAAAATATTATTACAGATGGAAAAACGGGAGTTCTTTGTCCGCCAAAAAATGAGGACGCATTTCTATCATCCATTTATTCTTTATTGCAAAATGAAGAAAAATTGGAGCAGATGGGAATAGCAGCTTCATCTTTTGCGAAATCAAAGAGCTGGGATGAGATTTTTCGTGGCTTGCTTAACGAATATGAAGAAGTCCTTCAGCATAATGCATCAAAGCTGCTTGCTTAAATAAAAAAACTCCCTTCAAAAAACAAAGGGAGTTTTTTACATATTTGTGAAATTAACTTAAATGAATAATACACAAGGTTAAATATCACTTTATTCCTATATTCATTATAACAAAAATAAACATAACTAAACAGACTTGTAATAAAAACCCATAAAAATTAATATATGGTTATACAGTATTTTAACTGTATAGTGATTTTAAGAATTCCCCTTAAAATCAACTTACTCACATACCTTTATACAGTAATTGTTCCCCAGTTTCTGTATATCAAAAAACCTTTCATTCATTTGAAAGGTCTTTTTGAGCCTGCACATATTCTTCTTTCGTATTCACATTTATAAACCAATCCGCATTCGCTTGTACATCTTCACCAGCAATATATTTCACATTACATTGTGATAAAAGCTGACCCATACTTCTTTTTTCTTCTTGAAGCAAAGCATAAATCTTTTCTTTCACGCGGTTATGGTACGCTGCAAGTAACGGTTGTTTTCTTCCATTAATAATAGGTACAATCGCATCATATTCATTGCTCGTTTGCTCTAGCAAAATGGTAAACCATTCTTGCGAAATATTTGGCGCATCGCAAGGCATAATAGCGTACCAATCTGCTTCTATATATTCCATTCCTGACACAATTCCAGCAAGTGGGCCATTTCCTTTATAATGCGGAATATCTTCTATAACAGGCACTTGTACGAGTTGCTCTACTCGCTCTTTTATATCGGAGTGACTAATGACTACAACTTCTTGGAGCGCACTTGCCATCACTTTCAAAATATGCTCCATAAACGTACTACCTTGCCAATTCGCTAACGCTTTCGGCTCACCGAATCTACTCGACATACCGCCCGCTAATACAATTCCAGCCCACTTACTCATTGGCGATGCAACTCAAATGTAATATGACCTAATTCCGGTAAAATTAATTTATTCATCGCAAGACGAACTGCGCCGCTAGATCCTGGCATCGAGAAGACTACTTTGCGCCCAATTGTACCACCAATCGCTCTACTTAACATTGCGCTGCTTCCGATATCTTCTAAATAACTAATCATGCGGAACAACTCACCAAATCCGACAATTTCTTTATCTAATAACGCTGACACTGCCTCAATCGTTACATCACGCTTCGTAATACCAGTACCGCCATTTGTTAATACAACATCTACGTCTTCCCTATGATAACCAGCTAACACAGCTTGCTGAATACTTTCTTTATCATCTTTTACAATTTCATAAGAGGTCACTGTATGGCCTGCTTCTTTTAACAATTCATGTAATAGTTGTCCGCTCTTATCCGTCTCTTCTGTACGTGTATCAGAAATTGTTACAATCTTGCAGCGCACTTCTTTTGGTGCTTGTTTTTTATGTTCGGTTACGCTCATTTTTTCATCTTTCCTTTCTTAAAGACTTTTCTTCATTTTATCATACATATCTTTACACAATTATGTATGAAGCCAACAATGGGCCATGATACAATATAAGTATACTAACCCACAAAAAGGAAAATACACTTTCTTATACTTCTAGACTACACATCTTTATCTACTCTTTATATTTTCTACATAATAGAATTTAATTTTAAAACTTGCACTAAAAAATAAATCGGAGGTCTAATTATTATGGAACTATATAAAAAATTAACAACAACATTCATCCTCTTATTTGTTGCTTCCATCACTGTCGGCTTTTCTCTAAAAGGAGCAATCCCATACGCGACATTAGTGAGCATTATATTTGCGACACTATTTTTACTAAGCAGTGCTTTTTGCGCGGGTAAAGCACGTCAAATGAAAGGTTGATTACATATGTTCCAGAAGAAACCAATCCTTTGTAAATCATGTGAAAAGGAAATACAAACGTATGAAAAGGCGTGGATTCACATGCCTTTTCCGGCAAATGGTATGACGAATATGAAAAAGTATATTGAGCTAGATGGAGAAGTCTATTGTAGTTCATGCATTCAAATCATAAGTAAAACGAAATAAAAAAAGCTTTGCGCTCACTGCGCAAAGCTTTTTTTCATATATTATAGACCAGCTTGCTCTTTTAAAGCTGCAGCTTTGTCTGTACGTTCCCATGATAGATCTACATCAGTACGTCCGAAGTGGCCGTAAGCTGCTGTTTGTTTGTAAATTGGGCGACGTAAGTCTAGCATTTTAATAATACCAGCTGGGCGAAGATCGAAGTTGTTACGAACTAGTTCTACTAATACGTCTTCAGATACTTTACCAGTGCCGAATGTATCAACTGAAATTGATACTGGTTGTGCTACACCGATTGCGTATGCAAGTTGTACTTCTGCTTTTTCAGCAAGACCAGCTGCTACGATGTTTTTCGCAACATAACGAGCTGCATATGCTGCAGAACGGTCAACTTTTGTTGCATCTTTACCAGAGAATGCACCGCCACCGTGGCGAGCGTATCCACCGTAAGTATCAACGATGATTTTACGTCCTGTTAAACCAGCATCACCTTGTGGTCCACCAATTACGAAGCGGCCAGTTGGGTTAATGAAGAATTTTGTTTCTCCATCCATTAATTCTGCTGGTACTACAGCTTTAATTACGTGCTCTTTTAAGTCGCGATCGATTTCTTCCCATGTAACATCTGGGTGATGTTGTGTAGAAATTACGATAGTATCAACACGTACTGGTTTACCATTTTCATCATACTCAACTGTAACTTGCGTTTTTCCATCCGGACGTAGGTATGATAATGTATCATCTTTACGTACTTCAGTTAAACGGCGAGCTAATTTGTGAGCAAGCGAGATTGGAAGTGGCATTAACTCTTGTGTTTCATTACATGCGAAACCAAACATTAAACCTTGGTCTCCTGCACCAATTGCCTCAATCTCAGCGTCAGTCATTTGACCTTCGCGTGCTTCTAGCGCTTGGTCAACACCCATAGCGATGTCAGCAGATTGCTCATCGATAGATGTTAAAACTGCACAAGTTTCTGCATCGAATCCGTATTTTGCGCGTGTGTAACCAATGCCTTGAATTGTTTCACGAACGATTTTTGGAATATCTACGTAAGTAGAAGTCGTAATTTCCCCCGCTACCAATACTAAACCAGTTGTTACAGTTGTTTCACAAGCTACACGTGCATTTGCGTCTTTTGATAAGATCGCATCTAAAATTGAATCAGAAATTTGGTCACAAATTTTATCTGGATGTCCTTCAGTTACAGACTCAGATGTGAACAGATGACGTTTTTTTGTCATGTGGTAAACCTCCCTACAGTAATTGTATATATTGTACGGAACTCATCCTTAATTTGCCACAAACTGCGACATACATTTATTCTCCCACACAAGCATACAGAAAAACCTTTCCTACTTTACATAGAGGAAAGGTTTAATTTGCTACTTGCATACTGCTTTTTGCCCTTCGCTCTTATCGTTCGAGACCTGTAGCCTCGCACAGGTTTTAGCACCTATTCACCTGTATTTACCACTACAAGTGAGGTTGCTGGGCTTCATCGGGCCTGTCCCTCCGCCAGCTCGGGATAAGAGAGTATCCGTCCCAACCTATACTAAAGAAATGATATTCATTTGTCAATTAATATTCACATTTTCCTGAAAGTTTTTCTCAATGCGCCTAAAATGAAATATTAATAAGGAAATAATGTATTCACACAAACAAAAAGAAAGAAATAGTATACATTATTTATATAATTGTGTTATACTCTTGTTGGGGATTACGAGAAATATTTCATTAAATGAAAAGGATGGTATATAAATATGAGTACTGTGAATGTCCAAATTGGTTTACACGAATTATTGAACGGAAGCAATGCACAGATTCAACTAAGTGTTCCGCAATTAGTGGAAAAAGTATTAATGCGAAATGAAGGGAAATTAACTTCGACTGGTGCCGTTTCTGCTTCAACTGGAAAATATACAGGACGTTCTCCTAAAGATAAATTTATTGTGAAAGAAGCATCGGTTGCTGACAAAATTGCTTGGGGAGCTGTGAACCAACCGATTTCTGAAGAACATTTTAATAAATTATATACTAAAGTTTTAGAATACTTAAAAGAAAAAGAAGAGTTATTCGTCTTCAAAGGATTTGCAGGCGCTGATCGCAATTACCGCCTACCAATTCAAGTTATTAATGAATATGCATGGCACAATTTATTTGTACATCAATTATTCATTCGTCCAACTGAAGAAGAATTAACGACTCATGAATCAGAGTTCACAATTGTTTCTGCACCGAATTTCAAAGCTGATCCAGCTGTTGACGGTACAAACTCTGAAGCATTCATTATGGTTTCATTCGAAAAACGTATCGTACTAATTGGTGGTACAGAATACGCTGGAGAAATGAAAAAATCAATCTTCTCTATTATGAACTTCTTATTACCTGAACAAGATATTCTTTCTATGCATTGCTCTGCAAACGTAGGTGAAGAAGGCGACGTAGCACTATTCTTCGGTTTATCTGGAACAGGTAAAACAACATTATCTGCTGATCCAAACCGTAAACTAATCGGTGATGATGAGCATGGTTGGTCTGATAACGGTGTATTCAATATTGAAGGCGGTTGCTACGCGAAATGTGTAAACCTTTCTCACGAGAAAGAACCACAAATTTTCGATGCAATCACATTTGGATCTGTTTTAGAAAACGTTATCATTAATGACCAAACGCGTATCGCAGACTATAACGATACTACTTTAACAGAAAATACTCGTGCTGCATACCCTATGCATGCAATCGACAATATCGTACTGCCAAGTGTTGCGGGACACCCAAATACAATCATCTTCTTAACTGCTGATGCATCTGGCGTATTGCCTCCAATCAGTAAGTTATCAAAAGAACAAGCTATGTATCATTTCTTAAGTGGTTACACTAGTAAACTAGCAGGAACAGAGCGCGGTGTTACATCTCCGCAAGCAACATTCTCAACTTGCTTCGGTTCACCATTCTTACCACTTGATGCATCTCGCTATGCTGAAATGCTTGGTGAAAAAATCGAGAAACACGATGCGAAAGTATTCTTAGTAAACACTGGCTGGACTGGTGGCGAATACGGCGTTGGTAAACGTATGAACTTAGGTTACACTCGTGCAATGATTCAAGCAGCATTAAACGGTGAACTTGCGAAAACTGAAACAGCTAAACATGACATCTTCGGTCTTGAAGTTCCACTTCACGTACCAGGTGTACCTGACGAAGTGTTAATGCCTGAACAAACTTGGGCTGATAAAGCTGCTTACAAAGCAAAAGCAATCGAACTTGCAAATGAATTCAAAGCTAACTTCAAAAAGTTCGACAGCGTATCTGAAGACATTATTAACTTAGGCGGTCCAATCGCTTAATTGCAAACTTTCTGTTGGAATAACCCTTTACTCATATGAATAAGTGTCGTGTAACCGTAAAGTTCCGCGTACTCACCGACAAAACCCAATGCGGCTTAACGGTTACACACACTTACATAAAAAAGAAGCTTACGTTTTTACGTAAGCTTCTTTCTATATCTTCTCTCTTCATCTGTGATCTAGTTTATAAAATTACAGAAAATTCATTTTATAATTACTCTTTTTTAGTTTTTTTATGATAAAATTTACATATACAGGAAAGGGTGAAACCTATGAAAAACTTTTCTCGTACAGGAAAAATTTTATTCAGTTACGGAGCGATCCAAATGTTTTGGGGACTTGTAATGCTTAACGTTAATTTATTTGAGCATACTAGTGAAACGATAAAATATATTATTCTAATTACCGGAATAGCTTTTTGTATTATATCCAACTTTTTTAAAGAACCTAAAAGTCATACTAATACGTAATTTCATGTTAACTTATTGGAAGCTGAAACCTGTATTTTATGCAACGTTTCGCTTCCTGTTGTACTATTCATCGCTGGATCTAATCCCCTGGAATAACCGCATTTCCACACAGACAAATCACGGATTCGAACATATAAATTATATCCCTACTCGCTACATCCTTCTGGTTTTACTCTGCATGGGGATCAAACAGGCCCTAACCGCTTCTATCCATCGCCGGATCATCTATCCTACCTAAAAAGAGGCTTTTTATCTTTTATCTTTTTAGTTCTTCGTTAATTCTTTCTCATCTTTCATACTATAGTATCCTAGGTTAACAACAATTAAGAAATAACCGCCCATAATCCCTACTGCAAATGCCCACATAACCATATGGTGCTCAATTTCGTACATAATAATAGCACCTAAAATAGCAGCGGCAAAACGATTAAACATACCGAGCGTCGGTGCTTTCGTTTTCTTTACGATACTATCTCCAAGCTTCTCAATTCGTCTCCCTAAAAGCCAAACGCAATACATACTTACGATAAGTCCAATTCCAGCGCCTAAAAAATGTGCTGAAAACGGTGTTACCATCCAGCCTAACAAAAGAATACCTAGTATATAATACGATTGAATTTTAAACGACCTTAATGACATACTAATCATGCTGTACCTCTCTTCATTCGTTCTTATCTATCCAACAAAATTTTCTTTCAAATCCATATTCCTTAAACCCATTTCACCCAACTTAAAACAACATAAACGGTATGTTTATGTTGTTTTAATATTTTTAGGAAATAATATTATACAAGATTTCAAACGTCATATTCTCATAATTTGTGACGTTTTTCCAAACATTTTCCGTCCATTTATGAAAAAATTGATATCAATCTACGAACATACGGATATGATGTAATAAGCACACAAATAAAGGGGGCGTCTAATGATTTATTTTTTAATGGCTCTCATTCACCTCATTATCCCTGCACTTATTGGACTTTCATTGTATTGGTACACGAAAAACCATAGTATTTTCTACGCTGTCCTCGGTGTCCTTCTCCCGGGTATTATTCTTATCACACTCTTCCGTATTCCATTTTTAAACTTAATTCCACTTATTACTGCGATCTTATTTCTCGTCTTCTTACCAAAAATAAAAAAATAGGAAAGCAGATCATAGGTGATCTGTTTTCCTATTTTGATATAGGTTCCTCCACAGTAGAATGCACTTTTACTTTCTCCGATTTCACAAACCATAAACCGAAGAAAATAATAATTCCACCGATTATTTGTTGAAACGATACATATTCATTTGCCCATACAGCTGCAAATAAAACGGCTACAAGTGGCGTTATATACATATATACCATTGTATGTGACGCCCCAATTTTTTGAACGCCAACATACCACATTACTAAACCGAATACTGTTACAAAGAAAATAGAATATAGTAAAGCGAATAGTGTCATTCCATGTGTAATGTGAAATGGCATTATAAATACGTATGGTCCACTTAAAAGCAAGAGTGGAATCGCGCCAACTAGTGCTGACCATGCGGTAACACGTAGTGCTGAATATTTTTTTATTAATGGACTTGCTAAAACAGGATAAAGCCCCCAGCATATTGATGTAATGAGTCCAATCCCATTTCCATAAAAAGAACTAGCAAGTGAATTCCCTGCTACTAAAACTAAGGCTGCACCACAAAAGGCAATGATAGAACCGATAAGCTTTCGAGAAGAAAATTTTTCTTGTTTTAAAAAAATCGCAAATACAGTTGTAAAAATGGGTGAAATAGAAATGAGTAAAGAGGCATTTGTAGCGGATGTATATTTAACAGTTTCCATAAATAACGTTTGATACAGTACAATACCTACAACGCTAACGATAATTAATCTAGGTATATCCTTTCGCTCCATATATACCGACTTTTCAATAAAAAATGTAAGGAGTAACATAAGCGGCGCCGCCGATATCATCCGAAGTGCAGTAAACTCAATTGCTGTAAATTCTAAAAGTCCATATTTCGCAATCGTAAAATTAATCCCCCAAATAATAACGACACTTAAAATTAATAACTCAATTCCCCATCTTCTCATGCGTATCCCCTCCGCAAATAAAATTATACAGAAAATTCAATCATATGTACATTTCATTATGTGAAAAAAATCTTTGTATTGTATGGAACGTTTTGCTATATGAAATTATACCGGCGATTTTCTTAATATAGCGACATATCCAATAAAAAAGGTGACTCCAAAATAAGTTTTGGAACCACCTTTTCTTTACTACACTCGAACATGTAGCTTCATATTCGGATTATAAAACTGGCTTGGACTCTTCAGTTGAAAAGTTCCTCCACCTTCATGCCAATCAACTGTTAACTTATCATCCATAAATACAAGTTTTGTGCGATCTGCGATAAAATTCATTGCGCTAGATTCAATATCCACATCGCGCTCATCTTTTTCTGCTACAGCTACTAAATCGATAATTCCGCTCATTACACAACCGCAACCTTCATTATCGTAAAATAACTTTATATATTTCGCTTCATTTGGAATCGTATCCATAATTTTTTTATATGCTGCTTCTGTTACAGTAACGTACATATTCTAAAATTCATCCTCTCTTCTCGTATCCTTCATATATTGTACCACCATTTTTTCTAAAAGATATGTACAGAAAATTGATACTCTATCTTCTTAGGCCTACTCGGTAGCTTTTTTATTTCTAGCGGAATGGTATTACAACATATACTTCCCTATTCTCCTTCTATTGGTTGGATTTTAAGCTTTATTTGTTTCCTAACCGCTTCTTATTTTTCTATAAAAAAATAAAAATCACTTTAAAAATATACGATTGATTTACAGTGAATTTTTAAGTAGATGTTACTTTATTTCCATAGGAGAAACGGTGACTCTAAAAAGATTCAATTCTCCCCCCTACTTTTGAAATCTAGACAGACAATTCAATCGACCACACAAAAATACAGAATTCCTAATATATATATATAGTAGTTCTATTTTCACAACTAGATTTTAAAAATGTAGAAAGGAGAACGTACATGTATCCTGCTGCTGTTTATACGATTAATATTTGCAGAAATGTCCCGACAAACCTCACTGTCCCTACCTCTAGTTACATTTTATCTACTATTACCTTAACTACTACTGACAAAATTACTGGAACTATAGTATTTTCCATTAAACCGACAGATACTGGATCAGGACAAATTCAAGTATTTAATCCTACTCCAGCAGTAGGTCCCGCTACTGTAACTTGGACTAGCATTACAACCGGAAACCCTATTTCGATAGGGGATGCTATATCCCTTTATATTACCCCTGGAATTACTGCCAGTGCTGTATATTCTGTTTTTCTAATCACTAATATTTAGTTCACTCTTAAAAGTAATTTATTTAACAAAAAAAGCCCCAATAATTGGGGGCCAACAAATAGAAATACAAATGAATTAAAACAAATAACTGATAAATCCATTATATACTTTTCATAGGGGATGTATCCATTATTTACCTTATCGATTCATTTACAATATCAATATATTATTATTTTTCGTTATTCTTCTCTTTGTCTTTGTTAGAACGTCTTCCTAAGAAGAATACAAGAACGAGCAGTAAGACTACTAGAAGTACTCCACCAATAATGTAATATAGCGTATAGTCTTTTTTCGCTTCTACAGCCGAATCATTTAGCTTATCCGCTGTCTTTCCTTCAATTGTAAAGTTCTTCTTCCATTCCCATTTTTGATCACCATCAGTAGCTTTTATTTCTACTCGGTACGTCCCAGGGTCAAACGCTTTGTTTTCCCAGCTAATAGCGTAATCAAAGTTTGAGTTTGGTGCCATTCTTAAATTGTCTTTTTTTGTTTCAAATAAAACGTCGTTCCCTTTTTCTTTATATACCTTTGCATCAACACTTAAATTCTTTAACATTGCTGGTTTTACGTTTTGTAAATTCGCTGTTACAACGTTACGCCCATTTATTTGCGTTGGCTTCACTTCGTTTAATTTCATATCTGGTTTTACTTCAACATCTGTTTCTCGTAAAACAACACCGATTGCGTATGCGTATTTATTTTCAATTTGTACGCCCTCTTGTTTATTCTTAGAAGCTTCATCTTCTTTTTCTTTAAAGTATAAACCACCTAAAATAACGCCATCAAACGACTCACTTGGCATTTCTAAATTCACATCAACTGTAACTGCACCATTTGCGGGCACTTTTGTTTCTTTTGGCATTTTAGCAATTTTAGAGAATGAATGTTTCATTGTAGAATCTATTTTTGCTTCTACTGTACTATAATCTGTAATTCCATTACTATTTGTAATTGCTGTATTCGCAAATGATTCTACCACAACTTCTTTATTCGTATCGTTTTTCATTTGTACTTGAATCGTTTGCTTTTGTCCTGGTTGCATTTTTAAATCAAAGTACGTTTGACTCTTATCAATTTGGTTTTCTGGTGTAACTGCTGTTACTGCAAATTTCATTTCAGCTGCATATACTGAAAAAGCGTTTATAATGAAGAATGTAATTAATAGTAAGCTAGTAAATAGTTTTTTTACCATCTCTTATGTAGTCCCCTTCATATCCATTTTATAGACAAGAAAGAGATAAGGTTAAAGCCATTCCCTTATCTCTTCTCATTTTCCTCTTTTACCTTAAAATTCCTCTTACTTACATAGGAGCGTCTGTTAGTTCCCAAGTTAGTGAAGTTGTGTATTGTGTTTGTTCTTTTTTCGTTTTACCTGGTACAGATAACTCTACGCTTTGTTTCGCTTCTGTTGCATCTTTACCGAACGTATTTACCCATGTACCCATACCTTGGTTTTCTCTTGCATCGATTAAATCAGATGCTGCACCACTTGGATTTAATGTGATAGATGGTTCTGCTGTTGGTGCATCGCTACCTGCATTTGATTTCAAAGCTGAATTTTTTAATGTTAATGCCGCGCCATCCAACGCTTTATCATCTGCAGTTTTGAATTGACCATTTTGTTTTACTGTTAAATGCCATCCAGCATTTGTACCACGGTTATCTGTTACTTGAACGTAGTTTGGCACGTCAATTACAGAACCGTCTACTTTTTTCTTTACTTTATCTAATTCTGCAAAGTAGATTTCGTTATTCCCTGATGCTTTTTGTGTTTTAAAGTTGAAGTTAGATACATAATCAATACTTAGTGGACCATCTGTACCTTTTTTATCTGGATCAACTGGATCTACAGTTTCATCTGGATTCTCTGGATTAACAACATCAATTTTATCTGTATTTTTCTCGAATTTAATGAATGCTTTCGAATCTAATTTCCCGCCATCTTTCTCAGCTGCAAATGCAGACGTCCCTACTGATACCGATGATAATGTTACCGCTCCAATTAATGCTAATTTTGTTAGTTTCATAGTTTTATACCCCTTTATAATCATTTTTCAATTCATTTATTCTTAATTTTCAATCTTATATGAACTTAGTTTGGTGTATCTTCTAAAGTCCAAGTTAGCTCAGCTGAATATTTCGCACCTTTTTCTTTCGCTGTCGTACCTGGTACGAATAAGCTCACACTCTGTTTACCTTGTTCTGTTCCTTTACCGAATGCAGTTGTCCAATCTCCCATACCTTTATCCTTTGCGGCAGTAGTAATTTCCACCGCATCTCCACCTGGAGCTAGCGTTACTTTATTTTTAAATGTTGTAGGTGCATATTGTGCATCAGTTACAGAATTTACAGCTGGATTACTTAAGCTTAAAGCTGCATTTGTTAACTCACTATTACCACTTTTAAATTGTGCATTTTGCTTTACTTTTAATTTCCATCCTGCATTTGTACCACGGTTATCTGTTACAGATACGAAATTAGGTACTTCAACTGTTTTGCTCCCTTGTTTCACTTTATCCAATTTTGCAAAGTACGTTTGATCATTACCAGAGATAACTTGCTCGCCGAAGTGTAAGTTAGAAACGTAGTTAATACTTAATGGACCTTTTGTTCCTTTTTCATGGTCATCAGGGTTCTCTGGTGTAACTTTTTCATTTGGATTTTCTGGATTGTTTGGATCAGTTGTGCTTGTATCTTCAATAAACGTTACATCTGTTTTTGATTTCATACTTGCTTTCTCTTCTGCAAATGCTGAAGTCCCTACTGCTGCAACTGATGTTAATGACACTGTACCAATTAATGCTAATTTTGCTAGTTTCATATGTACCTTCCCCTTTTCTCTGTTTTCATCTATTTTTTATTTTGAATACACTTACCTTCCCCTAATTCTTTTGAATGCATATAGAGATAAAACAATCGAAAACCATCCTATATATTGTTTGAAGTCCCGTGTCTTGCCTCCTGTTTTCGGTAAATATTTATCTCCATTTTTATTTTTATCAACTGTCTCTTTTTTTGTATTTATCTTTGTCGGATCAGTTGATGTATTTGGTATATAGCTATTCGAAAATGTAATACCTACTTTTGAATTCGTACTTGTAGCCGCTACTACATTTGCCATAAGAAACGGCACACATATAATTGTGGAAACGATAATA
Organism: Bacillus tropicus; assembly: GCF_001884035.1. Classification (GTDB taxonomy): domain Bacteria; phylum Bacillota; class Bacilli; order Bacillales; family Bacillaceae_G; genus Bacillus_A; species Bacillus_A tropicus. The sequence continues at coordinate 62,808 of NZ_MACG01000008.1, read as the reverse complement.
CAAACTATTTTTTTCATTACTCTCTCCTTTCTAAAATTTATATATTTCATATATTTTTAGAGAGGAGCATCGGTTAATGTCCATTCTAGCTGTCCAGCATATTTTGTATTTGCTTTGACATTCGGCCCTGGTTTTACTTGTAAATGAATTCCCTCATTTTCTTTCCAATTTAGTGAAACCTCCTCGTCGTTTTTAGAAGTATACGAGAATGCTTCTATACTAGAAGTACTTAAAGGTGTATCCTTTCCATTTCGTTTGTAAATCAATGCTCCTGTCAATGTGTCATTTTTCTCTGAAGTTAACGGTGTAATTTCCTTTACATATACACTCCATTTTTGCTTTTTAACACGATCATCAGTTACCTTTAAAGAATTTGAAATCGCCTTCGGTGCGTATGTCGTTGTTTTCGATGGAATTGTTAAATCTCCAAAGGTAATTTCTTTTGGTACGTCTACTAACTTTAAAGTTCCATCAACAACAGTAACCGGAACTTTAATTTCCGCTTGTACACCTTGCTTCGTTTCAATTACAACCGTTACAGTATGATTCCCTATTATTTTGGTATCGGGAATATTGATTAACTCCACTACTGATATTGGTTTATCGACATCCAAATTCGTATCTACAGATAAATCTGTCACAAATTTAGAAATATCCATTTTTGTTAAGTCTGTTCCTTGCACTACTTTTTGTGGGACTGATTTCCCAGTTGGAATACCTTTATACCTTATTTTTGCGATTCCATCTCGATTACTATCTTGCCCATTCTTATCGCCATCTAAATAATTTTTAGCTGATACCGGTATTTCAAGATAACCATCTTTGTAATATTTCATTACATCGGTACCTTTTACAGGAGAACCTGTAATTGTCATCTCGTAAATTTTCCCGTTGAATTCTTCTATTTTTAGCGCATTTTCTTTTGCAACCGCAGTGACTTTATTGTTTTTTCTGCTAATATTAAAGAAGCTACTTACATCATCTCCACTCTCCACATCTTGAATGGAAACATCATTCACAGTAAAATCCTTATTCACTTCACTTTCTAATACAAAAGATTTCGCATAGTGAATATCTTTCGATTGAGCAGGCATATTTTGATATACCTTATAAGAAAGTTGACGGGAATTATCTTCCACAATATCTCCTATTACACTTGGAGCTGGAATTTCAATTTGTGCGATCGCTAATTGGTCGTATGATACATTAACACCTGAAGCATTTAATCTAACTTCTAGCGGTAATTCTGTTAAATTATCAAATGTAATTGTCATATCTGCTTCTGGCGTAGCTACTGGGCCTGCTGTTCCAGAAAACTCTATTTTATTATTCCCTTTGTCTTGATACCTAATTGAACTCGTATCATACACGTATAAATTCGTTAAATGACTACCATCATTACGTAAAGTAACATTTTTATAACTGTTTATCCTTTTAAAATTCCACATTGCCGTTAATGGTACTTTTTTACTTGTTCCGTGCTCATAAAATTCAAAGGAAGCATTATAAGTTTGTCCTGACCTTCCGTTCCCATATAATTGTAAAAAGTTTTTTGCATCAGCTTTAGTTATTGGTGTTTTAACATCTACAGATGAAGCTGTCATAGAGTGAATATTAATACGGACATCGATCCATTTCCCTTGATATTCACCAGCTTTTTTTACTAATACATACTGTTCTCTATTTAAATTTCTAAATGTGTATTGACTTTGACCAGTTCTATCATTGCTACTACCCTTTACCTCATATGTTACTTGTGGGCTCCAAACAAATCTAAAAGCATATTTACCCGAGATAGAAGGCCCATCACCTGTTCTATTATTTATTACTTTTACATTTGGATATTTAAGAATACTTGTAACAGGACTAGCAGCTAGTAGAGATTTTCTCTTTAATACCTTCTCAGCTTGAGTAGCAGGTAATTCCTGATTATTTTCGTTTACCTTATTGCTCTCTTTTAATTCATTTTCCTTTGATACGAGTTCTTCATTAACCTTTTCTTTCAATAAAGTCTTCGTTTCTTTTGGACCTTCAGCATTAGTAGAATTTATTTCTTGTTTTTTATTTTCTTCTGATACTTTTACTTTTTCACTTATTTCTTTTTTCACAGCTTCCTCTGAAGCCTTTGGATTTTCATCAGAAATAGCTACATTTAAAGCCTCTTTTTTCTCTACAACATGTAGAGAAGGAGATTCAATTTTCTTTTCATTCCCTTCAAACTTCACTATCGGTTCAAATTTGTACTCTCCAGCTTTTTTCATTTGAATGACTACATATACGTCACCGATAGAATTACTTTGTTCATTCTTTTCAATTTTTACAATGTGATCTTCTGTTACTGAAATGTTTTGAATCGCTTTATTGTTTTCATTCATTTTTTTCGTTTCTGCTTCATTGAACAGCTGCTCATTAGATAATTTCAGCTCGATATTAGCATCTTGTTTATTTGTATTTATAATCTTTAATACTACATTTTCATCAACTTTTATTTCTTGTTTATCCATATGAACGATAAAACGTCCTTGCTCGTCATTTGTAACCGCATAAACTTTCTTTGCAGAGTAGTCTAGCACACCAACTTGCGTAAATAATATTCCTCCAGCGAGAAGTATACGCCCAAATTTCCCTATTTGATTTTGCAATGTACTTCCCTACCTCACTTTCTATATACTTAATATTTCGAACATTAAATTTATTTTCCAGCTAAATTTACAATCATAATGTGTATTCCTAGAAAATAAAAAGCCTGGTTGCCTTTTCGATTTTCATACATCACAACATGTGTGAAAATCCAAACTGCAACCAGACTATCATAGTAATTTTCATTACCTTAGACTCTTAGCTTTGCGACCTATCCTTTCGAATAGTGTGCCCATTTATTTTTTCTTTTTAAGACAATAAAAAATCCGGTTGCCTCTTGGATTTTCATACATACAACTATGTATGAAAATCCAAACTGCAACCAGACTATCATAGTAATTTTCATTACTTTAGACTCTTAGCTTTGCGACCTATCCTTTCGAATAGTGTGCCAAATATAGGTATTTATTTATCGTGTTTTGAATATACCATTAAAATCCAAAAAAGAAAATAGTTTTTTTGAAAAAAACAATTAATTTTGATAGTCTAAATTTTTTTCTGGAAAATCCATATCGAAAACTTTCAAAAAACATTTTGATGTTATAAACACATCATACATTCTTTATCGATAAAATGAGTTTTTTACCATATGCAAATAGTGAGATAAAATAAAAAAACATCACTTCCAAATAAGTGATGTTTTTTGTAGTTAATGCAGTGGCAACATAACCTTCACCGTCGTTCCAACCCCAACTTCACTTTCAAAACTCATTTTACCGTTGTGGTCTTTAATAATTTTTTCTGTAACTACTAAACCTAAACCTGTTCCCGTTTCTTTCGTTGTGTAAAACGCTTCATTTAGCTTCGGAATTTTGTCTTTTGGAATACCGCAACCCTCATCCTTAACTTGAACAATGATTGCATCTTCTACAGTCACTTTAATCGTAATCGTTCCACCAACTGACATTGCTTCGATTGCATTTTTAATCAAATTAAAAAACACTTGTTTTAATCGTTTTTCATCGCATGTAATCGATGGTATGTCTTTACTATAAATACCTTGTATGTGCACACCTTGATTTAAAGCGGGCTTCCCCATAACTCGAATAACATAAGCGATAATTTCTTCTATATTATGAACTTCTGATTCTATTGATTTAGATTTCTCAAATCCACTAAGTTCTGTAGCAATCGTATGAATTCGTTCTACTTCTTGTTTCATAATATCACTATATATTTTATCCTCTGGGTATTTATTCGCTTGCTTATTAACAAATTTATCCAAATTAAATAGAGGTCTTCTAATTTTATAACCAATAACTGTAGCCATTTTCCCAACAGTTGCTAGCTTTTCTGTTTGTTGTATTTCTTTATCCATCATCTCAAGCGTACGAACGTAAGATTGAAACCTTAAAAACATAATCCAACATATGATAGTAAATACGCTATATAATGCCATCGGTATTAAAACGAGTGACGAGTGAATAATGATCCCTATAAGAGCGTATTTTCCAACAAGTATGCTCGGAGCTAACCAAAAATATCTTTTATTCACAAAGAGTGGGGCAAATAAAATAAAAAATCCTTCCACTATATTTCCACCATCAAACTCAGCATCACTACCGTAGTAAATCATAAAATTATGGATAAAATCTAATAGATTATATCCGATTAGTATAATATACTTCACTACAAATGGATTCTTCCATTTCATGAAATATACTCCAATACAAAATAAGATCACCATCAGAAAATAAAGCCATAAACCTAAACCATCTTCAAATTTTCCTACTCCTTCTTGCTCTCCTCCTATTAAAGGTACAATAAATTCGTAGGCAAGATCATATACAAAAAATATAATAAAAAATAAACTTAAAAATATTTTCAGTGCCTTCATTTCTTCATTTTTAAATATATCGTCTTTATTCATATGGTAACCCCTAGCTTTTCTCCCACTTGGATTTCACTATTTTCGCGTTGCTTCGGGAGAATGATATCTATTCTAGTTCCAATATCTCTTTCACTTGAAATATGTAATTCGCCAAGATGCTGCTCAGTAACAAGTCGATTCGCTACCGTAAGTCCCAAACCAATTTTATCTTGTTTCGTTGTATAAAAGGCTTCTGTAACACGAGCCAAATTTTCTTTCTTAATACCATAACCATTATCGATCACACTTAGCATTACATAATCTTGTCCTTTATTTTCTAAGCGTAACTCTAATGTACCACCTTGCTCCATTGCCTCCAGAGCATTTTTTATGACATATAAAAAGACTCCTCGTATTTTCCGCTCATCACATTCAACTTCTATTATCTTTTCTTCGATATTTGAAATAAGCTGGACACTAGATTCATTCATTTTTTCTCGAACAATTGCTACTGCTTGTAATGCAATCTCACCTATATTATGTTTCTTATAAATAGAGGGTTTACATGTAGCAACTTCCATCAATTCACTTATCATATTATTCATATTTTCTATTTCAAAAATCATCTGTTTGTAAATAGGGTCCTCCCCATGCTTCTCTCGTTGTAATTGCGTAAACCCTTTTAATGAAGCAAGTGGATTTTTTATTTCATGTCCCACTGTCGCTGCCATTTTTCCAATTACCGCTAGTTTTTGTGATTCACTAGCGATCTTAATACTTTCCTTTACCGCTGAAAGGTATTGTATAAATCGATTTAAAATGATGTATGCTGCTATTAATATGAGTGTATACATAATGAGGTACATAAATCCTTTTACTTCTTTTAATACAAATAAGTAAATAACATATTTCACTACAATAGTTGAAAGTACAAACACAAAATATTTTTTATTTAAAAATATAGGTACAAAGAAGATGAGAATAATTTCTATTATATTTACCCCATCAAATGCTGCCTCATTATAAAGCATATACGAAAGTATATTAGCAATCTCTATTCCTAAGTATGCAAATGCACATGCATATTTAACAAGATTCGCTTTTTCTTTTTTTATTAAATATACATTCACACCAAGTATTCCTGTTCCACAAATAACTTGCCATAATATGCTATGTCCCTTATCCGTTAGTGATTTATCTTCTAATACAATTGCATAGAAAACTTGGTATGAAACAACTATGACATATAGCACCCACAAAAGGATTTTGGCATTCCTTTCTTCTTCTTTATATGATAGAAAACTTTCTTTCACTTCAACACCCCTTCAAAATAATATCTCGAAGAATACCATTTATTATAATAAATGATTTTCTTATACAAACAAAGATAAATCGAACATTTGAGGAAAATCATCCCAACATTGTGATATCTTCAGATGATATGCAATCATAAAAATTATAAACAATAATACGTATATTATGTGGGAGAGATTTTATATAAGCGGCAAAAAATGAAGGGAAACTTTAACCATCCCTCACCAATCGAGCGTTTACGGGTAATGGATGAGGGATAGGTAACTACAATCACACGTAAGAATGAAGGAAATCTTGGTGTCTTAATAGAACAAACCCTACACTCCTTGCCAATGAATGTAGGAAAGCTTTTTCTTATAGAGCGTATGAATAGGAGGCTCATTCATGTTTGTTACCGTCGAGAAAGATGTGCATATTTTTGTGCAAGACGTTAATCCCGGCCCTAGTAGTAAAACTGTTTTCTTCGTCCACGGCTGGCCTTTAAATCATCAAATGTACCAATATCAGCTCAACGTTTTACCACAGCACGGCTTTCGCTGCATCGCTATGGATATACGTGGAAATGGGCAATCTGATAAACCATGGACTGGTTACACATACGATCGATTAGCCGATGATATCGCAATTGTTCTAGAAGCACTCCAAGTAGAAAATGCTACGTTAGTCGGTTTCTCAGTAGGTGGCGCTCTTTCTATTCGGTACATGTCTCGTTATAACGGTCGCCGCATTTCTAAGCTCGCATTAATTGATGCTGTTTCTCCTTCATTTGTTAAAAATCAAGAATCTCCTTACGGTGTACCAAAGGAACAAGCAGATACCCTCATTAATCAAATGTATGCCAATCTACCTAAATTTTTAAATGATGTATCTTTATCATTTTTTAATAGAAATTTAGGATCTGCTACGTTAGAATGGTTTTCTTATCTCGGTATGCAGTCTGCTTCCTATGCTCTCATCAAAATATTGCAAGCAGCCGCAAATGAAGATGTAACAAAAGATTTAAGTAAAATTAATGTCCCAACAAAAATATTCCACGGTATTCACGATCAACTTATCCCATACAAAAGCGCTGAACTTACGCAAAAGCAGATTAAAAATTCTCATTTATATCCTCTCACAAATAGTGGTCACGGCTCTCCTATCGATCAAGCGGATGAATTAAACAAAGAACTCATAAAGTTTTTACATTCATAAAAACCTATACCAAATCGTATCGATAGAAACATAGTTTTTAAAAAGGCTAAAATTCACACATTTCTCACAAATCAATCGGTAAAACGATTACATTTTCATTTATACTAACTGTACAGGTAATACTCCCTAAACCCAGCTTGTCTGGTTACCCCGTTAAATACTAAAAAAAGAACTTGTATCGATATACAAGTTCTTTTTGTTTTTCTATTTAAAAAGTATCTCTTTACTATACTGCTTTCCAGCAAGTAAATCATATTGGAGCATTTTATATTGCTCTAGCATTTCTTTTTGTTCTTTCGTTAAATCTGTTATCTCTTCCCCATCTTTATTAACCTTTAACTCATCTCTAAGAACGGGTATTTCTTTATGCATTTTTGATAAAAATTGATAAAATGGTGATTGATTTAATCCTGCATAATCAAAAACAAGACTAGAAAAATAAATTGGACTTACTAAACCTAAATTGTCATTTGGCAAATCGTAATTCGCATACATTAACAATGGTGTTTCTGACATAATTAATCTTTCTCTTACAGTCTCTTCATTTTCTATATATCCTGCTTCTTTATAAATAGATTTATTAGTTCCTAACATAGGTAAATGATCTCCAAAGAAGACTAATAAAGTAGGCCTGTCTAAATCATCAAGCTGCTCTACTAAATATTTCAGAGCTTCATCAGACAGTCGTACACCTTCTGTATATGCTTCTAATTCTGCCCTCGATTCCTCTTCTGTTAATCCACTAATTTCTATTTTATTTTCCCCAAACATATTTGGTTTATATGGAAAATGATTTTGCATCGTCACTGCATGAATAAATGTAGGTTCTTTTCTCTTTTTTAATTCATCTATTATTTCTTTACTCATAGATAAATCACCAATATTATCTCCAACTACTTCTTTGTTTTTCATCGTATCTTCTGCATTAAAATTATCGAATCCTAATGTTTTATATACATCTTCCCGTTTATAAAACGATCGATTAAAAGCATGAATTGCACTTGCATAATAACCTTGTTTTTTTAATTCACTTGCAACTGATGGAATCTCTTTCTGACTTGGAATAGCTTGCTGATATGGTATAGAACCAGGCATTAAAAGACTCATCGAGTAACTTGTTAATGCTTCAAATTCTGTATTCGCTGTATTCCCTCCAAATGTAGGAGCTATCGTTTGTCCCCCTGGGAAATTCTCTGTATAACGATGTAAATTCGGCACTGGATCTTCGCTAAATGAAAGATTCGTTAATTTTGTTGGATCCCAAAATGCTTCACTCATAATAAATATAATGTTCGGCTTCTCTACTTTTTTTTGTGCTTTTACTTTGCCGCTATATTGTTTTTCTATATCCTTTGCAATTTGCTGCATATTTTCTTTTGAATATTCCTCTGGCTCTTTAATAACCGTCGTATCTAAGTTACTTAAAAATCCAATAATAAAACCATTCGCTTTATAATTTGCAGCTTGATTCCATGCACGGATATCTACTCCACCTTTTATAAATAAATCATTCATAAAGGTAGTAGGATAGTTACTATATCCATACAACATAAACCCAGAGCCACATATTAAAATAATCCTCATAATAATATGTGATTTTATAACTGGAATATACTTTCGTATATACGCAACTACAAATACAATCAACACAATGCCAACGATTGTCAGGAACATATTCCAAAAACTGAAATAATCCATAACCATCGGTATAACGGAATCCATATGACCAACCTGTGTGAAATCAGACGGATAGAATGGCTCTCCTCTAAAAATAAGCTTAAAATGGTTCACCAGCACAAAAATAATTAAAACTAAGCTAGTTATCGTTGTACTTAAGAAAACTCTTCCAAACAAATTATATGCAAAAACATATACCATATAAATAAATAACAGGCTTAATATATACTGCCCATATTGTAAATACACCCATGTATTTACTACTATAAGGCTCATATCCTCCTGTATCATGATATACACCCAACTCATTGTATGAGCGATTAAAAATAATACGACATAAACTCGAATGGCTGGCCTAAGCTTATGGCTGATGCCTTTATTCAAATGAATGATGTATAGTAGTGCACTCCACAAAACAATAATAAGTATACTTAGCGGTATTTCCCCATTAAAAAAATCTTTAGTTTTCTCAAATTCGAAAGACCTTAACATAACAAAGAATAGCGTTTCTAAACAAATCGCCCACATTCCACTAAGAATGATAGAAATTAATAAATTCTTTCTCGGTTGCTGAGCCGAGAAACTAAAATGAAATTCATCTCTTCTTCGTCGCTGTGTAAAAACATTAAAACGCAATTTATTCCCTCTTTCCTTTACCCCTTCGTCTCGCATCAACAAACATATTGTCATATACAAAATAACATATTTGTATACAGTTAGTCTCCCTATGTGTTTGCATTATACACGTATATCCTTAATTTCCCCTTAAAAAATACACCTTCTTTATCTCTTCTATATTCTAGTAGCATAATAAATGAACTATGCTTCATAAAAATATTACCATAAGAAAAGAACCTACCAACAACGATAGGCTCTCCTTCATTTTAACAGATATGGGCATATTTATCATATAATAGAATACATCCATACTTTCCATATAATACATACGAGTACGATAACTACAAAATCAAAAAGATCTAATCTCGGTCCTTTTTTCATATTCATCTCTAGCCACAAATGAAGCCATTTTATTTTTGTGTATTTTTGGATGTTTTTCTTTGCAAATCGGTAAATGAGCACTTGCATAATAAAAAAACCGACTACAAAAATAAACAAGAAAATAAGAAAATCGACCACAAAATTCCTCCCTATTTTTGCAGTGATTTTTCTACGATATGATTTTTCAAAACCCACTCCTCAAATTGAGCACTTCCAAATTCCCAACTAAGATCACGAGCATGTACAGAAAAAACGTAATAACCAGCATATTCGTCCATAAATTTCCCCGTCTCGATCCCATCTTTCTGAAGACCATATGCTCCAAAATTAAAATATACATCCCACACGTCTTCATTCTTCCGCTTATAAGCAATCGATTCCATATCACATTCTGTTCCGAAATAATCAAGATGTAAATGTACGCTATCATCATATTCGTACTCCATTTTATCACCCCTTATATTTGTACTTCTTTATCACCCAAAAAATTCCTGCTATCTATACTCACATATGGGCACTTACCTACATATCATGCTTGTAGAGTGACTTCTAGGAGGTGTTATATAGTGAAAAAATTAATAGCTGTTTTTTGTATCATGTTACTAGCTGTTTTCACATTTGCTGCTTGCAGTAGTAAAAAAGAAGGTACGAAAGAACAAACCCAAAATGTTCGCGTCGGCGAAGTTACCCATTCTCTCTTCTATGCCCCGTTATATGTCGGGATTGAAAAAGGATTTTTTAAAGAGGAAGGATTAAATGTTGACCTCCAAACAACAGCTGGAGGAGATAAAACGATGACTGCCTTATTATCTGGCGGGATTGATATTGCTCTCGTCGGTTCTGAAACGTCCATTTACGTTCATCAACAAGGCGCAAAAGACCCCGTCATTAACTTCGCACAACTTACACAAACAGATGGAACATTTTTAGTTTCGCGTAAAAAATTAGACTCTTTTAATTGGAATGACGTAAAAGGTGTTACGTTTTTAGGACAACGTAAAGGTGGTATGCCACAAATGGTTGGAGAATACGTTTTAAAGAAAAATGGCATTGACCCTCACAAAGATACAAACTTAATTCAAAACATCGAATTTGCTAATATTGCAAATGCCTACGCATCTGGTACGGGGGAATTTGTCCAGCTCTTTGAACCGACTGCAAGTATATTCGAAAAAGAGGGAAAAGGTTATATCGTCGCTTCATTCGGAAATGAATCTGGTACTGTTCCGTATACATCGTTCATGGCAAAGGAAAGTTTCTTAAAGAAAGATAAAGCTGCTGCTGAAAAATTCACACGGGCGCTCTATAAAGCGCAACAATGGGTTGATACTCATAGTCCAGAAGAGATTGCTGATGCCGTTTCTCCGTTATTTAAAGACACTTCAAAAGACATTACAGTAAAAGTAATTGAACGGTATAAAAAGCAACATTCTTATGCGACAAATCCGCTATTAGATGCTGAAGAATGGAAACAGCTCCAAACGATTATGAAAGACGCTGGCGAATTACAAAAAGAAGTTCCACATGAAGCGCTCGTCAATACAAAAATTGCCGAGAGCGTTATTAAGAAATAGAGGCGAAGTGTATGAGCTTTTTACAAATACGTAACGTTTCTCACTGCTTTTTCGCAAAAGAGAATGCCAAATTGATTCTCGAAGATATGAGTTTACAAGTGGAAGAAGGCGAATTCATTTCGATACTCGGTCCAAGTGGTTGCGGCAAAACGACACTCCTCTCCATTATTGCCGGGCTGCTTGATCCAATTGAAGGTATCGTCTTTTTAGATGGTGAGCCCATTACAACGAAAACTTCATCTATGGGGTATATGTTGCAGCAAGACTACTTGTTCCCTTGGAAGACAATTGAAGAAAATATTATGCTTGGACTTCATATCCGAAACATTTACGATGAACAGACGAAAGAACATACTTTACAGCTTTTAAAGCAAGTCGGTCTACATGATGTAGAGGAGCAATACCCTCGTGAACTATCCGGTGGTATGCGTCAACGTGCCGCCCTCGTTCGAACATTAGCGACCGATCCAAAAATTTTATTGCTAGATGAACCTTTTTCGGCGCTCGATTACCAAACGAAATTGAAACTAGAAGATCTCGTTTTCAGCTTACTACACAAATATAAGAAAACTTCACTACTCGTGACACATGATATTGAGGAAGCAATTGCGATGAGTGATCGTATTTATTTACTACAAGCGAATCCCGGAAAAATTGCAAAAACATTTATCGTCCCAGAAAGCATCCGTTCCTTATCACCGTTAGAATCGCGCCACCACCATGACTTCCCATCCCTCTTCCAAAATATATGGAAGGAGCTGGAGCGCCTTGGATAATATAAAGCAACTACATGAACAGTTTCGGAAAAAAGAAAGTAGGCGCGCATGGCTAGCACGCTCTTTGCAGCTTTTACTGCTCATTCTTTTCTTTGCACTATGGGAAATCGCTAGCAAAAAAGAATGGATTGATCCTTTACTCTTTAGCTCTCCTTCAAGCATTTGGGATCTCTTCCTTAATAAATGGATGGACGGTTCGCTTTGGGTCCACATATGGACGACATTACTTGAAACGGGAGTAGGCTTCATTCTTGGAACAGTGCTCGGAGCCATTATCGCTACTTTCCTTTGGTGGATACCACTTCTCGCCCGCGTACTTGATCCATATCTCGTCGTCCTAAACGCCATGCCAAAAGTGGCACTTGGGCCGATTATCATTGTAATCTTCGGTCCAAATATTTCTTCGTCAATTGCAATGGGGGTAATCATTTCCATCATCATTACCATTCTCGTTATTTACAGCGCATTCCAAGAAGTCGATTCTAACTATATAAAAGTGATGGACACATTTGGTGCAAATAAATGGCAATGTTATAAACAAGTCGTTCTCCCTGCATCTTTCCCAGCCATTATTTCAACATTAAAAGTGAACGTTGGTTTATCATGGGTCGGTGTTATATTCGGCGAACTTCTTGTCTCTAAACAAGGTCTTGGCTACTTAATTAGCTACGGGTTCCAAGTATTTAATTTCACTCTCGTCTTACTGAGCGTACTACTCACCTGTGTCCTCGCAACACTTATGTATGTGTTTGTTGAGGCATTTGAAAAACTTCTAATTGGGAAACGAAAAAGAAGCTGACTTAGGGCAATAGACTATGGTCAGCTTCTTTCTTTTACTTTTTATCACACATCTTTGTTTCATTTTTAACGTTTCCATCCGCAACCGTAACTGTATGGAAACAATCTTTCACACGTACTGTAACGACATTATCTTTTCGATCTATTACATGATAATCATTAAACTTTTTATCCAATGCACTACGAATTTGCTCCCCTTCAAAAATCGGAAAACCGTGAGACATTACCCAAATGAGACCAGCAACAGCAAGAATCGTCTTCATACGTTTCATTACCTCCTCGAGAGTAAACTTATAGTCCCTATAATACGCGCATTATAATTGTGTCTAAATTGTGACATTTTTATACTAATTCTATTTTATAGTGATAGTTCCTTCTTCTTTTTGATAAAAAGACAGAATTTTCAATTTTATCAACATAAAAAACGTAAAGAACTAAAATTCTTTACGTTTTCTTAGCTAACATATATCACTCGCATTAGTTTCCACTTCATTGTTCTATCGTTTTCGAAATATCATATAATCCCGACAACACTTCCGCTCTCATTTTTACAAGCTCAGGGAATTGATAGAAAAAGGCGATTTTTTTATACTTTAACTCCGATCCTTCTTTCACCTTTTTTGAATCTTGCAAAATAAACGCTGTAAACGTATCTGCAATATCTTCCGCTACATTTGTCGTTCCATACTGTGATACAAATTCATCATGTTTTTCTTTAAAAAATTCAATTTGCGTTTCTTCACTTTCTTCTACTTTCTTTTCTGTCCACTCCTGCTCAATAGACTTCCAGAAAGAATTATAAAATTGATTAATATAAGAGTTTTCCTTCGCACATCCCTCTTGTAAGAAAAGATTTCCACATTTATTTCGGTATGTTGAAATATCTTTATCCTCTTCAAAATCTTTTACATATTTTTCATCTACTGGTACTTGCTTATGTCCGAGCGTCAACACGTGAGCCGTCTCATGAATTAATGTTTTCATCACTTCATCGATATTTACCGCAGAATCAAGTGTATCTAAGCTAAGAGTCCAGTCTTTCGGATTCTCTATACTAGGCATAACGTGGGCAACAACACCGTCATACCCATCCGTTATTAAATCAAATTCTGTTATATTCCCGCGATACTTAGCTGGAATAAGCGTGCGATACATATCCCATAAGTCTTCATGATACCCTCTATCTTGACGTTGTTGTAACACCTCTTCTTTCGCTTCTTTATCATCAGCGAATACTTTATTTAAACGTTTCCGTTCTATTTTTTCAAAATAAGGATCTACAATTTCATCACCATCAATATAATAAGAAGCTAAAAAGAAATAATTTTCATCATCATCTTCTTCTTTTTTCTGCTCTGCCTTTTTCATATCCGCACTTTCATGCTCTTCTATTTCATAATCTTCTACTGCTTCAAGCTTAGATAATCCATCTATTTTTTCATATACTTTTTGAAGTTTCTTATCTCCTATTTCCACACATTCTTCGTCTGTTTTACACACTTCTTTTTCTTTCCCACTCTTCATAGAACTTTCGCATCCTGCTAGTAAGCCGATTGCAACGATAACCCCTACTAACTTGCCATACACTCTCTCCATACACTCCTCCATCATTCCATTCTACAAAAATATAATAATCTCTTTTTAACGAATATGCGATAATTAATTATATAAACTGCAAGGAGGTTACCCATGATTCTGGGTAGTCTTCCAGAAAAATTTATCAGCGATTTTTCGAATATATCGACCATAACTTGAAATATATCAGCGATTTTTGAAATATATCGACTGTAACTCAAATTATATCGGCGATTTTCACAATATATCGACTTACCGACAAAAATTGATAAACAAAAAAAGAAGCCGTTTGTTCAAAAACGCCTCCTCTTCCTTTATGATTCATATACAGTAAACTGCGGTTTACTCGGATGATCTTTAACTTGCGCATCATCTGGAAACTTTGAAACTTTTTGATATAAGGCAATGTCACCGATACAACTCGCTGTTAGTAAAATTCCTAAAAATGAGAGTGGCTCCAGATTCATAACTAATCCCAATACAATTGGCAAAATTCCAGTCGGTAAAAACGGTAACATTAACACTTTCTTCATTTGCTTTACTGTAATTTCTTTTTTAGAATGAGCGTATGCTACACCTAATTTCCAATTGACGCCCCATGTTAGTTCACTCCACGGAACACCTCCGATATAACGAAATCCAATTAAATGTATTGCCTCATGAATACAAACGAAAACAATCATTCCAATAATCAAAAGAAACATAACGGGCAATGTAAATTCAAATTGCACCCCGCCTGAAAGAAATATATGCAAATAACCAATTCCAAACGCCAAAGCGAATATTATAAGAAGTGCATAGATATTTAATTTAACCATCGACACAGTAACAGTCGTTTCTTTTCTGTTATCCATCTTCCCCCTCCTAAAATGTAAATATATCTTTACAAAATTGTATAATATACCCAAAATAATGTAAAGATATATTTACATTCATTCTTGCCCACAAAAAAAGAAACCGGCCACTTTACTTCGTAAAACAGCCGATTTCTTCTATATGTTTCATCGTACGCGCCAATACATCGTCGCGCATTATAAAGCTAAATTTTCTATCCGTTTTAATGTTTTCAGGAATGTCTGTTAATAGAACAGATCCTTTCGTTTCTTCGTAATGCGTATGTTGTTCTACCGCACTAATTGTTGCAAAATAAATGTTTTTAATGATTATTTTGTCTTTTCCAGATACTTTATATTGTCCTAAGTAAGTTAAATCAGAAACTATGCCGCCGGTTTCTTCATGAACCTCTCGAACTGCCGCTTCTTCCGGTGTTTCCCCTAGTTCTACTTTTCCACCTGGAAATTCAAGACCGCGACGTAAATGATGCGTTAATAACCATTGATCCCCGTACCGGCATACAACCCAAACATGCTTTGGCTCAGGAGAAAATGGGTAACGTTCAAACGATAATTGTACAGTGTTGTGGTAATAATCTTTAAATTTGTACATGCCATTACTCCCCTATTGATGGTTACAAGTTTTTCCTACCACAAATTGTAGCATATTCTCGCTTTTCTGCATAATATTATCCAATTATAATCCATTGATTATTCCCATTTGCGCGACTAATTCTTTCGTCTCATGATTTCCTAAATCGTAAATCATTTTATATGCTTTTTGTAGTTGTTCATCATATCGGTCATTATTAGAATCGTGATGATACTCAACAAATGGAACGTGGGAGCGTACAAATGACCCTAAATCCTCTACATATGCTTGATCGAAGTACTCTCTTAACTCCGTAATTTCCTCATCATTTGCGGAAATCTCAAAATTATACGTATCCGCTGTCTTCACTTGTGAAATTTGACCGTTTCCTATTGATATATAATATGTTTTTTTCTGCTCCATGTAACACCCTTCTTTCATCCTTTTTATTTCTATTGTTTTCATCAATTACAAAATTATGTAAAATAAAGAAAAGGAGGGATTCCATGTTTAAAATATTAATTATCGGTATTATCATCGTCCTAGTCATATTAGTACTCTCCGTCATGACGATTAATAAAGGCTACGCTTATAAACATTCCGTCGATAAACCAGAAGATAACCCGTATACAAAAAATAGCAAGAAGAATTCATAATACGCTTCGTATACTACTACTTATTTTAGCCCACATCATATTCAGTATTCGTTTACTAGTAGGTCAACATAACTTCCTATCACTTTCACAATTTCTATTAGGAACTTTACTATTCCTCATTATCCTTGGACAAATAAAGAAAAAAGATTCAGGAACCGGATTTATTTAGATTTTCCTCATCATTAGCTATATAAAATAACAGGGGGGATATATATGCTAAAAGGATTACAGATTACTTTTGCACTCATTGCATTATGTATAGTAATCTACGGATATTTTACTGGTAATAGAGAAATGATGCCTTATATGTTCATTTTCTTAGGATTAATGGCTTTCACTATAGGACTAGGAGAAATAAAACAAGACAGAAAATCTAGTGGTATACTTGCTTTTCTCGCTGGATCTGGCGCTTTATTTCTTAGCTTCTCAGAAATATTCCGGTAAATAATCTATTTAAGGGGGGAATTACATGCTAACTGGTTTACGGATTGTTTTAGGACTTTTCACGCTTCTCATACTCTCTCTTTGCACTTATATCCAGATTACCGATCGTTTCTCACTTCTCCCATACGTACAATTTATTCTCAGTTGTTTCTTTATTCTTGTTGGAATTAACGAAATTATATCCGGACGAAAATCCATGAGCATTCCGTTTTTTTTCGTCTCTATTCTTACGCTCTTCGTTCTCATATCAAACTAACTTCGCTACGTATAGAATAAAATCTTGAGCAATTTAGCATTTACAAACACGTAATAAAATAGAGGATGATTTTTTAAAAAGGGGAGATTTATATGCTAAAAACATTACGAATTATATCCACCCTTATCGTCATCGCTCTCGCTCTATTTGAAATGTTTACTAACGCACTTATTATAATGCCCTATACCCTCATCGCTTTATCCATTATGACCTTCATCATGAGCGCAGAAGAAAAACAGAAACAAAAGAAAGTATATAGTACACTCGCCTTCTTTTCTAGCGTATTCATTTTAATCGTTGCTATTATAATTTTTGTCTCTCAATAACTATCTTTCTACTAGGAGGTTCAAATGCATATAAGAAAATTACAGCTAACCATCGTTTTTACTACTTTGATCTTATGTTTATACAGCACATTTACAATGAACTTTCAAATCCTTTCACCTATCATTTTGTTCCTTTTTAGTTTATATGGCATTTTAGTAGGCATTGAGACAATTCAAAAACAACAAAAGCAAATTGGAGTCATTAGCATCGGTTTAAGCATGTTTACAATTATTTTTGTTATTCCATTTATACTGTTCTACTAAAGGAGGATTATGTTTAAAAACACTCGAATTATACTCGCAACAATTGCCCTCATCCTCGCTATATTTAGCCTCTTTGCAAATATCTCTATACTTTTGTCATTCGTATTTATCCTTTTAAGTATTATGTTTATCCTTTTTGGAATTGATGAAATGAAGAAACGGGAAAAAGCAAAAGCACTTGTTTATTTTCTCGGTTCTGCCTTTGTTTTATATGTTGGAGTATCTAGTTTATTTTCATAAAAAAGAAGAATATGGTCGCCCTTAATACAATAAAAAAACTGCCCTTTCACAGGCAGTTTTTCTTTATCCAAATACTTTCTCAAGTTCATCTTTATCTTGGCTTAACCAGAAGTTCATTAAGCGTTTTGCTCCTTCTAAATCGTGAAGCTTCGCTTGACCACATTGTGTTTCATTTGCAGCTGGAATTTCTGTAATTTGAACCGCATCTTTTAATGTTAATTCTAATAAATCAATGATTTCTCGAACTGTCGGTGTTCCGCTTACTACAAGGTAATATCCTGTTTGGCAGCCCATTGGTGAAATATCGATAATATCAAAATGCGGATAACGATCAATATATTTACGTAAATTAAATGCTAATAAATGTTCTAACGTATGAATAACATCTGGTTTCATTGCTTGTTTATTCGGTTGGCAAAAACGAATATCAAATTTATTTACAATACCGTCACTACCTACATTGTGAACTCCGCAATGTCTTACATAAGGTGCCTTTACAATCGTATGATCTAATTCAAAGCTTTCTACTGATGGCATACAACATCTCTCCCGCTTTTAATTTAATTCCGTTATATCCAATATGATATAACGGAAATGCACATTAGTAAAGTATTATGTACAGTCGTGCTATAATACTTTAAGAATATGCTGAAAAGGAGACCGTTATGAAACAGATTTTTATTGGGATTATACACTTTTATCAAAAATTCATTTCTCCAATGACACCGCCAACTTGCCGCTTTTATCCAACTTGTTCTCATTACGGATTAGAGGCGTTTCAAAAACATGGTGCCCTCAAAGGCTTTTGGCTTACTTGTAAGCGTATATTAAAATGTCACCCTTTCCACCCGGGAGGATTTGATCCTGTCCCAGATAAAAAGGATGACAAAGTAAATTCTTAATTGTCGTAACCATTCACAACTAAATCTAATTTTCCTGTATCAGGATCGATAACAAGACCGTGAACAGGTACTTCTTCTGGAAGTAATGGGTGGTTGCGAAGTACTGATACGCTATGTTCTACACTTTCTTCCACACTAGAGAAACCACGTAAGAATTGTTCTAAATCGATTCCAGAATAACGAAGCATATCTAATTTATCTTCTGTTATACCGCGTTCTTTCATTTTCTCAATCGTACTGCTTGCTTGAATTTTTGCCATACCACAATCATGGTGACCAACTACACATACTTCATCAGCGCCAAGTTCATATACAGCGACTAAAATACTACGCATAATACTTCCAAATGGATGTGAAATAACAGCGCCTGCTACTTTAATAATTTTCACATCGCCGTTACGCATATTCATCGCTTTCGGCAATAGTTCAACAAGTCTTGTATCCATACAAGAAATAATGACCATCTTTTTGTTTGGAAATTTCCCCGCTACAAACTCTTCATACTTTTTCTCTTCAACAAATTTCTCATTGTATTGCAAAATCTCTTCTAATGACTTCATAGTAAAGGGCCCTCTTTTCTCTCATTTACACTACATAAATAGTGTACCAAAATATGAAAAACTCAAAAAGGATATCGCTTTATAGTAAAAATGAGATATTTTCAGATAATCGACATAATTCTTTCAAAATATACACACAGCTTTGTAACAAGTTTCACATACTTTAAACGTATTTTCACTATAAACTGATTGTAGATAATGTAAAAAAGGAGTGAATATTTATTATGTCCGACGTTCTGTTACTGAGTCGTTTTCAATTTGCAATTACTATTTTTTATCACTTTTTATTTGTACCTTTGACAATCGGACTTGTTATTTTGGTAGCATGTATGGAAACTCAATACGCCCGCACATTGAATCCAACATACCGCAAAATGGCAAATTTCTGGGGTAAATTATTTACAATTAACTTCGTAATGGGAATTATAACCGGGATTACGATGGAATTCCAATTTGGAACAAACTGGTCTGAGTACTCCAAGTATATGGGAGATATTTTCGGATCCCCTCTCGCAATCGAAGCACTCGTTGCCTTCTTCTTAGAATCCACTTTCATGGGAATATGGTTATTCGGTAAAGACAAAATTTCACCAAAGTTCCGTGCCTTCTGTATGTGGATGGTTGCACTTGGAACAAATATTTCCGCCCTTTGGATTATTACAGCAAATGGCTTTATGCAAAACCCTGTTGGCTACGTCGTGCGTAACGGCCGCGCTGAATTAAATGATTTCTGGGCACTCGTTACGAATCCATACGCTTGGAATATGTTCTTCCATACTGTAGTTGGTTGTTATATTGTTGGTGCTTTCTTCGTTATGGCAATTAGTGCCTATCACTTATTACGTAAAAATGAAGTTGAATTCTTCAAAAAATCATTTAAGTTTGGCTTAATGTTAGGCTTATTCGCCGCAACAATTACACCGTTTATGGGACATCAATCTGGTGTATCAGCAGCTAAATATCAACCCGCTAAAGGTGCTGCGATGGAAGCTGTTTGGGAAACTGGAAAAGGACAAGGCTTCTCGATTGTTCAAATTCCTGATGTGAAAAACGAAAAGAACTTTGAATTCCTTACAATTCCAAAGTTAGGAAGCTTCTTCTATACAAATTCATTTGATGGCGAAATTGTTGGTTTAAAAGATATTCCGAAAGAAGATCGTCCAAATGTTAACCTCGTGTACTATAGCTTCCGCTTAATGGTTGCACTTGGTATGTTCTTTATGGCATTAACTTGGTACGGTTTCTACTTAAACCGAAAAGGAAAACTAGAAAACTCAAAACGTTACTTAAAAATTACAATATGGTCTGTTTTACTACCATATATCGCAATTAACGCTGGTTGGATTGTTGCCGAAGTCGGTCGTCAACCATGGACAGTTTATAAACTAATGCGTACAGCAGAATCTGTATCACCTATATCTGTCCCGCAAATTTGGTTCTCATTAATTAGTTTAATCTTATTCTACACTTTACTTTTAATCGCAGACGTATACTTAATGCTGAAGTTCGCGAAAAAAGGACCAGCAGCATTAGAAGAACCTGCTACTGAGGGAGGCGTGGCTCATGTCTCATGATATGCTTGCAATCATCTGGTTTGGTTTATGGGGCGTGATTTGGACAGTTTACTTCATTCTTGATGGGTATGCACTTGGTAACGGAATGATTTTCCCTTTCGTCACGAAAGATCGACAAGAACGAAATCAATTACAAGAAGCAATTGGCCCGTTCTGGGGTGGTAATGAAGTGTGGTTAATTACAGCTGGTGGTGCAACATTTGCTGCCTTCCCAGTCACATATGCAAATATGTTTAGTTATCTATATACACCGTTATTCTTAGTATTACTTGCACTATTTGCTCGTGCTGCTGGACTTGAATTCATGCATAAAGATGATTCACCAATTTGGCAAAAAACTTGTAAATGGGCATTTGCAATTGGTAGTTTCTTAATTGCTTTCCTATTCGGTGTTACATTTGCTAATCTTTATTACGGACTACAAATCGGAAAAAATGGCTATGAAGGAAATTTACTTAGCTTACTAAATCATTACGGTATTTTAGGAGGGTTGTTCTTCACTGCTATATTCGTCGTATCTGGTGCCCTTTGGGTTATGATTAAAACGACTGGTGAAGTATCCGACCGTGCTTATAAAATCGCAAGACCGTTTTCAATGGCAGCTGCTATCATTTTAGCTATTTTCTATGTAGCAACTGCAAATCGTACAAATTTATTCCAAAACTTCACAGAATATCCGGTACTATTCATTCTTCCAGTACTTGCAATGTTAATGAGTGTACTCGCACTTATTATGGTGTACAAACATAAAATCGGCCTTGCATTCACATTCGTTTGCTTAACAATCGCAATGTTTATGACAACTGGCTTTGCTGGCATGTTCCCAAGAATGTTACCATCTCGTATTAATGATGCTTATAGTACAACGTTATACAACGCAGCTGGTAGTCAATTAAACTTAAAAATTATGTTCTTTGTTGCAATGGTTATGGTACCAATTGTTATTGGATATCAACTTTGGAGTTACAGTATCTTTAAAAATAAAATTCATAAAGATTCTGCTAAAGGGTATCACTAAAATGAAAAAAGACACTTCGTTTGAAGTGTCTTTTTTATACGTATGATTTTCGATAGGATGTTATATTTCTAATCTAACAACTATAATACAGAAGAATCATTAACAGCTCACAAGTAAATTGTAGCACAGCATAAACATGTTACTTTATGCAATTTTGCATATAAAAATTATAACGTAGATTGGATCACTTGATCATTCACGTCGCTATCCGCTACATCCGCTGTACTAATACCACTAAATGTTTGTACTTTCATTCCTGTATTCGATGATCCCGACCCGTTATAAGCTTTCGTTTTTTCAATCGGTTGCACGTTATATTTATCTCCTAAATTAATCGTTCCGTTACAGTTTTCAATAATAACCCCTTCCACAACTGACGGCATTTTGTCACCTACTTTCATTTCCTTACTTTCATTTTATGAAAAGCGCCTAAAAAAATAGCATGTTTCCATAAGAAAAAAGCACTCAAACTGAGTGCTTTTTCTTATTTACCTTTTTTCTTTTTCTCACAAGCAATTCCATCACCATCACGGTCTAAATGCTTACCATAATATGGACTATCTCTTGTAATATCATAATATCCCGCATCGTTTGCTTCTTTACAGTTAGCAAAACGTTTCGGATCTGGTTTCACTTCCGGTTTTACTTCTGGTTTCGGTTGTGGCTGTGGTTGTTTTGCTCCTGGTCTTTCTTCAAATGGTAACGTTGCATTATATAAGAACTGAACGTATTGCTCACGACTTACATGCATTTTAGGTGCGAATTTACCATCACCAGTTCCAGCCGTAATATAATTTGATTTAATTGCAGTAATCGCAGGATTCGCCCATCCATTTCTATCTACATCCGGGAAATTATGATCCCCTCTAATTTGCAATTGGAATCCTCTTGTCAAAATTTGTGCCATTTCTTCACGAGTTAACGAATCTTTGGGTCTAAATTTTCCTGTGTTATCTCCAACGAATACACCCATCTCTGTTAAAGCAAGAATCTCTTTTTTAAACATAGTTGAACGATCCGTAACATCTTTATATGGATTATTATACTGTTCTTTTACTGTCGGTTTTAAATGACGGAACATAAGAGCTGCAACTTGCTCACGCGTTACATCATCACCAAATCCAAAAATCCCATTTCCGTATCCAGCAACAACGTTTTTATTTGCTAAATCCATAATTGCTTTATAAGACCAATGATTGTTTGGAACATCTTTAAAACCTGCGCTTGCTTGCGCTGTTCCAATTGAAGTAAATGCTGTAGTTGCAACAAGTGCACCTGTTAAAATTAATTTTTTAAATCCCATACTTAAGTCTCCTTCTCTTTCTATAATAACCGTTTAACAATATAACAAATTATTCAAATATATTTTGTCACATTCTGTCGAACACAAAAAAGAATCCAGCAGGATTCTTTTTTGTTAAGCATGAATGGCAATTTTGGAGACAGTTGACTTCTTCAAAAATTTATTAGGGGTAATATTTTGAAAAAGAAAGCCTTTCATATGTAGGTTAACACCACTGGAATATATAGTAAATTGATAATATTTATACGGAAGATTGCTAATGTTTAGTATAGATACTTTCCACTACGCTAACAGTAAAAACTATCTATACTAAACAACAAAAAAGTGCCTTCAAAGAAGACACCTTTCATAAACAGACACTATAAAACAGAATTATTTATTGTTATACGATTGTTAGATACAAAAAGTAGAGGGAAATGTTTGTCTAAAATTCTGCTTTATAGCGTGTATCCACAACTTATATTGTATTCCTCTTTCCTTGAAAATAAATACAATATGCACAATTACATACAAAAAGAAAAAACACTCTACCGAGTGCCTCTTCAACCATTTTACCTTTAATATATCGCTTTACATACATTGTAACATATGTATCCATATATTTTATTGAGAAAATTCAAAATCCTTTTTCTTTCATTTCTAATTATAAAATCATGTAATATAAAAGGTATGTCAAATTCTTATACAAATTGAGGTGTACTATATTTATGTCTTTCGGAATTATTCCTCTTATATTGTTTATTATTTTTCTTCTCTCTTATTTAAAAGATCCACGAAAAATAATAAACGGCTTTTTATTTAATGCCTTTTTCTGTTCATTTCTATTATTTTGCGCTATAGCCTCATATGAGTCTGGTAGTAATTCTTTACATTTTATCGTTATTATTCCCATGTTAGCGCTAATTGTAATGATACCTTTTGCTATAGTCGCTTTAATGTTTGGACTATTTCTTAATGCAAAAATTTTAATGCAACGTGAAGGAAGACGCTTCACAAACTCTTTAACTTTAATTGCTGCTTTAGGGATTTTATTCTTTATAATGCTCCCTATTATAAATCCAGCAAGCTTATTCTCAGAGCATTTTCAATTTATTTTTGCTGCTATATCTCTTATAACTATGTATTTCTTTGTACATTTATCTAACTTCTTAAGCGCGTATTTTTTATACCAATTCAATAGACCAAGACGCAATCAAGATTTCATCATCGTTCTTGGAAGTGGCTTAATTAATGATAAAGTACCGCCTTTACTTGCAAGTCGTATTAATAAAGCAATCGACTTTTACTGGAAACAAGCCGCTGTGAATACACCACCAACAATTATTTTCTCTGGTGGACAAGGGCC
Organism: Bacillus tropicus; assembly: GCF_001884035.1. GTDB lineage: Bacteria > Bacillota > Bacilli > Bacillales > Bacillaceae_G > Bacillus_A > Bacillus_A tropicus. Next base: position 38,138 of record NZ_MACG01000008.1, on the reverse strand, counting down.
AGATGAAGGGCTTCCTGAAGCAGAAGCGATGCAAAAGTATGCTGTTGAAAAAGGTATTCCGCTTGAACATACAGTACAAGAAAATCGCTCTGTAAACACATATCAAAATATGTCGTTCTCTAAAGATATTATGGATTCTTTAAAACCAGACGGTAAGTATAGAAGTATCTTTACAACGAATAATTTCCATCTTTTCCGCGCAGGTATATATGCAAGACAAGCTGGTCTTAATAGCCAAGGAATTGGATCAAAAACAGCCTTTTATTATTGGCCTAATGCAATGATTCGCGAATATGTTGCGATCGTCGTAATGGGACGTAAGCGCCATATGAAAATATGTGGAACTATTTTAGGTTTTGCTTTATTCCTAACAGTCCTTAGTTTTATTGTTTCTTAATAGCTATCAAATAAAAGGTCCCCTGAACGCTTTATACAGAGGGGACTTTTTTTATATCTTTATTTAAATAAGTAACATAACAGCATACAACACATTAATTATTCCAGAAACCAATCCAACAATAGCAAATGTTTTACTCGTACCTGTCACTTTTTTATTTAAACCTAATATAGAAAACACGATAGCTACACTACCAATAAGCCCCCATAAGTTAATAAACCAAGATATTAATCCAGTGATAAAACCAACTAAAGAAAAAACTTCTATACCGCTATTTGATACACTTCCCTCTATCGTTTTATAGCTAAGACTCTCCCCACACTGCCCGCAAAACTTGTTGCCCTCGTTCGTTTCATTTCCACATTTCGTACAGTATCCCACAGAATCCCCTCCCTAAGATCAATGCCCAAAATGTATATATCCATACGATTTATTCTACTTTTTTATATCAAAATTATGACCACCATCTAACCTTCTACAGTTGTATTTAAAATAATAATATGGTGATAATATTCCCTGCATACATCCATTAAAGGAGAAATTTTTCAAATTAAATGTTAAAATGGAATGTAGGTGTGAATTACGTAACAAATAAGAAACTAGTTTGAAACGAGGAAATTATATGGAGAAAATTATCAAAAACAAGCCCAATAAGCTAAAAATTGCTTCGAAAGCTTTGATGATTATTATTGGGGCATTTATCACAGCGTACGGATTAGAAGCAGTATTAATTCCAAATAACGTATCAGACGGTGGTGTGACTGGTTTAAGTATCGTTAGTTCAAGATTGTTTGGATTGCCATTAGGAGCTCTAATCGCAGTTATTAACATTCCTTTCGTTTGGTTAGGATATAAGCAAATCGGTAAAAGCTTTGCGATTTATTCCATTATCGGGATTGCTTCATTAGCAATAGGCACCGTTGTCATGCACGGAATACCAGCTATTATTGAAGGCGATACATTATTAGTTACAGTTGTTGGTGGTATTATCATCGGTTTCGGTATGGGACTAGCATTACGTAACGGTGGGGCATTAGATGGAATCGATATGCTAGCTGTATTGCTTTCTCGTAAGTTACCATTTGGAACGAGTGACCTTATTTTATTCTTAAACATGTTCGTATTTATTTTCGTATCAACCGTATTCGGTCTTCAAGGAGCTATCCTTTCGGCAATTGCTTACTTTATTGCTTCGAAAGTGATTCATATCGTTGAAGTTGGTTTAAGTGGTTCGAAAGCATTTAAAATCATTACAAAAGAGCCTGAATTGATGGTAGAAACAATTCGTGATCGTTTAGGCCGAAGTGCAACATATAACGAAGTATACGGCGGTTATTCTAGAGAGAAATTCAAAGAAATTTCTTGTGTAATTAACCGTTTAGAAGAAAGTAAAATGAAAGAACTTATTAACGAAATCGATCCACACGCCTTTATTACAGTTTATGACGTAGCAGAAGTAAAAGGCGGTAACTTTAAGAAACGTGATATTCATTAATCATTATGAAAGAAGAGGGTGTGCCAATATGTTGGCACACCCTCTTCTGTTATTGTTGTCAGTTTTTGTCGGTTAGTCGATATATTTCAATAATCGCTGATATATTTGGAGTTGTGGTCGATATATTTCGATAATCGCTGATATATTTAGAGTTGCGATCGATATATTCCAATAATTGCTGATATATTTTTACTCGCCCCACCGGCTCCCTCGTTTAATCCACTCTACATACTTTTGAAAAGCCGTCACTTCATGTTGAAAACGAAGCGGAACATATAGAAAAAGAGTACATGTACATAGTATCCATAGAATACCTACTACAAAGTGAAATTTCATCGTTGTGCTAATAAACAAACTTAAGAATAATACGAGGAACATAATTACACTAAATCTTTTATACATAGTCATAATAATCTCCTCCTTATAACTTCATTGTACCAGCTATAAGGAATTAATCCCCATAATAAAAAGACCGAAAAGCCAATTCCACTTTTCGGTCTCTACACTATCTTCTCTACACTATCTTCTCTTCGTAATCTTTCCTGAACCACCGACCCTCGTTTTCGGAGGAGATGTATTCCTTGGCGGCGTTTTAATAGATGATTTCGGCTTCACATCTGATCCGCTCGAACCACCTGGTGTTTTCGTTATTTTCCCTTTGCTTCCAGTAGAAGGCGGAGGCGTGCTACTTCCTTTTTTCGTAATACTTCCTGTATCTCCTACAGAAGATTTCGAATCTACATTATCGCCACGCTTAATGATAGACCCTTTCCCTTCCTTCGTAATTGGAGGCGGGGTTTTCTTTTCTTCTTTCGTAGGCGGTCTCTCTGGAATAACTGGTTTATGATTTTGTCTGTCATTATATCCGCGATAATCACCGTACGATGATTTTCGTGAACCGAATATATCATTTAATATACTACCCATAATATATCCTTGCAGGAAGGACGGTTGGTAATTTTGACGGACAAACTCTTTATTACTTATTTCAATTAACGTATCAGATGGCTTCTCTTTATCCTTTTGCAGATTATAAATCTTATCAGAATAAACGAGGAACATTTGATTTTCGTCTTCTTTAGATGCTTGCTTCGGTTCTCTTTCATTAATGAGTTCCTTCGCGACTTCAGGAACTGACCGATTGGCGGCCCTATACACGTAAGATTCTTGTTTACCTTCTTTTGCGACAGATTCAAGTGGATAACGGTCTTGAATCGACTTTGTCTGTCCGCCTTGACAACCTGATAAGGCATATCCAGCAACAACAAGTAATGTAACGATAGCAAGTATAGGGATCACGAACGATTTAATCATGGTAAACAATCGGTTTGACATGATTACGCCCCCTTACGTTGCTCTTATAATTTGTACATCAGCAGGAATAATTGCTTCTCCCTCATACATCATTGTGCGACCATTTTGCCATTCAATACGTAATAATTTTCGATTATCTGATTGGAATTCCCATACATACTGTTCTTCTGAAGCAGAGAATGGTGTTTTGCCCATCACAACAACACGTCCGTTATATTGCTCTTCCATATGGTACTCTGTATCATCCATCTCAATTGTCGTCGGAATTTCATCAATCGAATCTAAACGACCATCAATTGGTGTATATAATTTGTAATACGTATTTTCACGGTCTTCAATTTTTAAATAACGAATATCTTTCCCGTCTTGCAGCGTTAAAACAATTTCTTTACGAGAATGCATACTCGTTTTCCCAATTAATTCATACATGACTAATGAAACTTCAACCATATCGCCAGGAGCTAACGTTAACAAACTTTTCTCTGGTTTCGGTGGTTCTGGGCTTTTCATTATATTTTTAATTCGTTTAAATAAACTCATAATCTATCCCTCCTTCTCTCTTTATAAACAAGCACCTAAAATAAGTGCACCAACTATATGTAATGATCCGGCCAACATCGCGTGAGCAACACTGCCTTCTTTCGTACCTTCTTCTAAATCTAAGCCAGCCATTTTCTTTAAAACAAATTCGATAAACATTTCTACTACTAATAAAATAACGAAAGAAACTGCTGATGCAAGTAATGCTTGCCATAAGTCATTTGCTTTCGTTATCGATTGAGATAAAATGTACCCTTGCGCGAATAATTTCATAACGAAACGAGTTGTTACAGCTGTATTCCCATTTTTTATTTCTTTTAAATCATTGTATTTTGTAAAAATTGAATCAACCCACATAATTGCAAATAAAAGTACTGCACTCGCTCCAGTCCATACAAGCATGGCTAATACATTTGTCCATGTCATTGCAAAACCTCCTCTAAAAAATAATAGAAAACCGACATGAATTTGTTTAGACATGTCGGTTCATTTGTCTCTATTCTATATTATTTCTCATACTGCTTCATAATACGAGCTAATTCATCGTCAACAGCAGAATTTTTGTTTAAGCTTGCGAATTCGTCATCTAATGATTTTTCTTTTTTGTATACTTCACCGCTTGCTTCTGCTTCAGCCTCTAATTGAAGAGCTTTCTCTTCCATACGGCTTAAACCAGCTTTTGCTGAGTTTGAATCAAATCCAGACATCGCCTGATTAATATTCTTTTGTGCTTTCGCCGCATTTACACGTGCTACAAGTGTCTCACGTTTATTTTTCAGCTCAGTTAATTGCTTGCGCATTTCTTCTAGCTTCAGGCGCAGATTATCAGCAGCAGCTTTGTTTTGCTCATAGCTTGCTTTATACTCATTCATCTTTTGCTCTGCGTTTTGTTTTTCTTCTAGTGCACGACGCGCAAGGTCAAGATTGCTTGCTTGAACAGCCATATGAGCTTGCTCTTCACGTTTTTTCACAAGTGCTTCTTGCTCTTCAAATAATATTTTGAATTTCTTCTCAAGTGCAATTTGAGCTGCTACACTTTTCTCAGCTTCTTGTACATCCGCTTGCATATCGCGTAAATATTGATCCGTCATCTTAACTGGATCTTCCGCTTTTTCAATTATTGAATACACATTCGACATTGTTAAATCTCTTAATCGTTTAAATACAGACATTCAAATTCCTCCTATGATATACCTCATATTTCAAATTCACTACTTGGAAAACTGAAAAATCTCCCTTTACAGTAAAGAATATTCATTTTTACAGCCTATGTGTTCATTATAACAAAACTAATATGTCCTTACATGTTATTTCCAAAATACAGCCAATATAATATGACATTACCTACAAAACATTGTATTCCTAATATATTCTCATTAATTCTCTTCAAAATTGACTCATTTTTATGTACTTTCACTAAATTACATTATTGTAATGTTACTGTAAGCTAACTCGATAGTTACGTCTCCCTATTTCTTATACACTAATACCAGAAGCGACAAACAAGCTTCTCATCATTTCAAAACTAATACAAAAATTGTATTTACTATAAAACATATAAAAGGAGAAATCATCATGAAAAAATTAGTAGGAATCGGGTTAGCAGCAGCAATTTCATTTGGAGCATTATCAGGTTGTTCTTTATTAGGAGAGAAAGCGAACGGTTTTGTACTTTATGGATCAGAAGAACAAGTTCAGCAAATTACAGATAAAAACAAAAAAGAAGTGAAAGAAAAAGACTTCTATAAAATGAAAATGACAACATTAGAAGGTAAAAAAGTTCTTGTCATGGATAAGAAAACTGGTGAAGAACTGGTGAAGAAAGAATTACTTAACAAAGTGGATGCAAAAGACGACACGAAGCCACTTGATAAATTACCAGCTGTAACAGCAGAACAAGGTGTATTATTCGCAAAAGAGAAAGTAGAAAATGCTGCACTTGATGGGGCAAAATTAAAATATGAAGGCAACACAATTATCGGAAGTGGCCGTGCATATACAGATATGTATGCGATTGTTGATGACGCAACTTACAGCAATGTAAAAGGCGAAGAAAAATCTGTAGGTGTATTAAAATTTGATAAGGATCCAAGTAAAGAATTCCCTGGAAAGAATGGTGTAGAATCATCACAACTTGTAAAAATTAAAAAGTAAAACAAAAAAGCTTCGCGAAATTGAAGTGCACCCCAATTGTTAAACACATAATTAACAATTAGAGGTGCATTTTTTATGGCTAAATTTTCTTCAAAAGATAGAATACAAGCAGTAAATGGAACAATTTAAGCAAGAACTAGAAATTTATATTGATTACTACAATCACAAAAGAATTAAAACAAAACTAAAAGGATTGCCCCCTGTGCAATACAGAGTTCAATCCTTATTAGCTGCTTAATATATTTGTCTAACTTTTTGGGTTCAATTCAAATTCGCAAAGCTTTTTTCTATTTATGAGCAATTTGCTCCATATCCGGACTACAAGTATTCGACTGACATGACTTATTTAAAGAACATGCTGCGCATTTTCCTTTTTTACTTCTCTTTACAAAATTAACTAACGTGTATGCTGCATAACCAAAAATGATAGCTCCAATTATAATATTGACCATCATCACAATACATCTCCTTCTAGAATCCGAGTAGGGATCCAACTTGGTATATAATGAGCGTTAATACATAAGCAACTACGAGTGGATACACGACTGAGAAAATCGTCCATTTCGCTGATCCTGTTTCACGTTTAATAACAGCTACCGTCGCTAAACATGGAACATATAATAAAATAAAGAACATAAATGCATAAGCTGATAATGCTGTATAATGTGCTCCCATTACATTTCCAAGCACATCTTCTTTAACCGCATAAATAATTGCCATTGTAGAAACGACAACTTCTTTCGCTAAAAATCCTGTTAAAAGGGATGCCGCAGCTTGCCACGTTCCAAAACCAAGTGGTGCAAATAGTGGTGCGATAAATCCACCAATCATCGCTAAGTAACTATCCCCCATATCAACACCAAATCCTGATGGCCCTGCATAATTTAATAGCCAAATGACAACAGAACCACCAAAGATAAATGTACCTGCTTTACGAACAAATCCTTTTCCTTTCTCCCATGTGCTCAGCCATAATGTTTTCGCTTGTGGCACACGGTAAGGCGGTAGTTCAATTACAAAAATAGACTTTTCCGCTTTCAAAATCGTAAGAGACATAATTTTTGTAACTAATAACGCAAGAACAATCCCTGCAACATATAAAGAAAATACAACAGTCGCCTGACTATTAGGGAAGAATACTCCCGCAAACAGTGCATATACAGGTAAACGTGCCGAACAAGACATAAACGGTGTTACAAGAACTGTAAGTAAACGTTCTTTTTCCTGTTCAATCGTTCTCGCAGCCATAATACCTGGAACGTTACATCCAAAACCGATAATCATCGGAATAAAAGCTTTTCCGTTTAAGCCGAAAAACTCCATAATTCTATCCATAACAACTGCAATTCGCGCCATATACCCTGAGTCTTCTAATAATGAAATGAAAAAGAATAGTGCAAAGATTTGTGGTACGAATACTAATACAGCACCAACACCGGCAATAATACCTTCTGTAACGAGTGCTTGAATAAAATCAGAAGCTCCAATACTTGTAAGTCCAGCCGTCACCCAATCCGTAAGCTGGCCACCAAAAAACTCATCTAACATATCCGATAAAGGTGTACCAATCCACGTAAACGTAACCTGAAAAATAAAAAACATAACTGCTAAAAAGATTGGAAGTCCTAAAATTTTATGTGTAATTAATCTATCAATTTTTTCTGAAAAAGGAATTTTTCCTTCTTTCTCATGCTTCATAACATTTGTTTTTAACTTTTCAATATACGCTTCACGAGTTTTGTAAATGTGCTCTTCTAACGTACAATCAAGTTTTCCTTCTAAGCGAGATCGAATGGCTATGAGTTCCTTATAAATTGGTAATGCTTTCATTTCTTTTTCTACTACTTCGTTATTGCTTAAAAATTGAAGTGCTAACCATCTCGGATGCTCGTAATTCACTGTCTCTAAAAGAGCAATTACTTCTCCAATTCCTTCATCCATTTGTACACCATATGAAATAAGGAATGGCTTTTTCTCTTTTTTGTCATTTTCTTTAAGAGTCGTAAGCAGTTCTTCACAGCCTTTTCCACTTCTTGCAACAACAGGAACGACTGTTACACCTAATAGTTCTGATAATCGTTTTACATCAATGACAATTCCTCTTTGCTTCGCCACATCAACCATGTTTAAACCAATTGAGACTGGCTTACCAAATTCAAGCAACTGCAACGTTAAATGCATATTTCTTTCAAACTGCGAGGAATCTACGATATTTAACATATGATTAAATTCTTCTGTTAATAGAAAGTTTGTTACAACACCTTCATCACGTGAAACTGGATTTAAATCATAAACACCTGGTAAATCAATTAAAGTTCCTTGTCTATCTTTTAATTTACCAACCTTCTTTTCTACTGTTACACCGCTCCAGTTTCCTACATACTCATAAGAACCAGTAAGTGCATTAAATAATGATGTCTTCCCTGTATTCGGATTCCCTAGCAAAGCTACCTTATTCACGCTAATTCCACCTTTATCATTTTCGCGTCACAATGACGAATACTAATTAACTGTCCACGACACTCCAATGTACAAGGACCTTTAAACATCGCTTTCTGTTTCAGGCGAAGTTCGCTTCCTTCAGCAAGACCGAAAGCAGCTAGTCTACGCTTTAATAGCTGATCTAAAGACTGAATACTTTTTACTAACACTTTCTCTCCAATTTTAATATCTACTAAGCTCATAACCTTCCCCCTCAGAAGAGAATGATAATTATTTTCAAAAAAATTATACCACACCCAATTTCTCTTGTACTATACCCTTTTGCTTCATATTTATTAACATTTCGCTACAATTCTATTTCAATTATTGTCATACTGTATTCGTTTGCCATTCTCATCCATTTCGCTTACAATAAACAATAGCAAATAAAGAATCTCGTTATCACTGGGGGAGCCATGCCGCTGAGAGGGAACACTTCGTTCCGACCCTTCGAACCTGTTAGTTAATGCTAACGCAGGGATTGTGCAAACGTCCGAAATACATACCTCTTTTTATTTACGTATTTCGTATCCTCCTATGATAATGTTCTTTTTTGTACAACTTGGATTTAGGGGGAGACAACATGCGTAACACTAATTTACAAGCGATGATCGAATCTGCTATTCTTGCAGCCTTCGCCCTGGTCATCGACATTTTACCATTATCAATTAAACTTCCAACAGGCGGTTCCATTTCATTTGCTATGATTCCTATTTTTATTATCGCATACCGCTGGGGCTTTAAATCAGCTTTCTTAGGTGGTTTAGTTTGGGGACTATTACAAATTGTCGTGGGAGATGCTTACATTTTAACACCTGTTCAAGCATTCATTGAGTACTTCATTGCCTTTGCTTTTATCGGATTTGCTGGCTTATTCTATCATCCAATTCAAAAAGCACTTTTAACGTCTAATGAAAATAACTTAGAACAATCAAGTTTAGGTAGCCGTAAAGACAAACCTTCATCAAAACAAAACGAAGGAAAGAAAGTCCTTGCTTATATTATCCTTGCTACATTTATCGGTAGCTTTGCTCGATATTTCTGTCACTTTATTGCTGGTATCATTTTCTGGGGACAATATGCACCGAAAGGTCAATCAGCAGTTCTATATTCATTAATCGTAAACGGCAGTACAATGCTCGGTTCTTTTATTTTATGTACCGTTTTACTTATATTTTTATTTCTTACTTCACCACGCTTATTCAAGAGCATCAATGCTTATCAAATAAATGCAAACAAAAAGAGCGCTTCATGAGCGCTCTTTTTTTCATATTGTAATATCAATTAAAAAAACAATAAATGCACAAAAGAAAATAAACACCATTATACTTAGCCAATTGCTATGCACGGTTCATCGACTCCTTACATAACCTCATTTTCTAAACAAATTATACTGATTAAAAATAAAGATTAGGTAAAGATAATATGAAAATTAATTAAAAAAGCATAGATCATATTGTCTACGCTTTTTTCAATAAGTAGAAATAAAATAATACACCATCTTCTGTATTCTTTACTCCATATTCAACTTCATGCAGTTCTAAAATATTCTTTGAAATGGCAAGCCCGAGCCCTGTTCCACCTTGCGAACGCTGACGAGCTGCATCCACGCGATAAAAACGATCCCAAATTTTATCTAATTGCTCTTCTTCAATATGAGTACCTTTATTTTCAATACATACTTTTATACGATCTTTTTCATCTATTGTAGAAATAATAATATCTTCTTTATTTGGTGTATAACGTATGGCATTTGTAATGAAGTTCACGATGACTTGTTCAATCCGTCCTTGATTTGCGACTACTTCAAATGGACCTATATTTTTATGAACACGAAGTTCTTTCTTCTCTATTTCTACAGAAAGGTGTTCACATATATCTTCCATTACTGTATCGATATAAAATGAATCCATTTTCATTTTGTATGTGCCTGACTCAAATTTAGCTAACTCCAGCATATCCAAAATTAATGTATCCATTTTGTCTACTTCTCGTTCCATCGCTTGAAAATAGTACTCCTTTTTATGCTCAGCTACTCCATCTTTTAAAATAGAAATACAGCTTTTCATAATACTCAGCGGTGTTTTTAATTCATGCGAAACACCAGAAATGAATTCTTTCCGCGTATTTTCTAATTTTCTTTCCTTTTCAATATCTTGTTCTAACTGCCCAATATGCGAATGGAGTTTATTTGATAGTACATTAATATTTTTCGATAAATCCCCAATTTCATCTTTTGAAGTAATCGGTATTTGTTCTGTGAAATCTAAATGCGCTATTTTCTTCGTTGTATCATTTATTTTTAGTAACGGTTTTGCGATTTGTTTAGAGTAATAGAACGAAGCTAGAAAAATAAGAACGACTACAAATGCAATGATATAGATGTAATAATCTTGTACCATTTGTACAGCTTCATCTACAGGCTGTAAGGAAGCCATCGCATATATATATGTTACCGATCCGTCTTTTTCTTTTATTGGTTTCACTAATAATTTATATTTAATATCATTTTTTTCATAGTCCATTGTCTTTGTTGAATACTCTATTTGCTTACTCTCTTTTAGTAATACATCCGTTTGAAATTCTTTTATACTATCCAGAAATAAAGTATTTTTATAAATTGGATTTACAGGGCCTTTTACATCTGGGAATTGTATTTTCGTAACACGCCCTCTTATGTAAACATCTGGTTCTTGGGCAGGTTGCTCCTGAACGGCTGGCTTCTTTTCCTTACCAACTTGTTCCCCAGCTGCTTTCTTTTTCTCCTCATTTAATTTACTCATTTTCTCCTTAAATGCTTTTTCTAACGGTTTATTAGATCCGCTTAAATTCTGCTTAGATAAAGAAAAAGAGAATGGAATAAAACTATCTTCTTTTCTCACTCCAGAAAAATAAATTTCTTGCCCTAAAAAATGTTCTGATGGTTTATTATCAATCTCCTCTATATTGACGAGATTGTATAGGGGGATTTTGAATAGTTGTTGTCCAAAACTCTTTTGTTGCCTATGATCTATCGTTATTTCAAAATAAAAATCATCTGCATGTTTTAAATTCCCATTCTGATCTAATGTCGTAATCCACGTATTATTTTCTCTTAAAAAGTCTTGCTCCAGCTTTTGAATTCCTTCTGCATTTCCGGTATCCTTTAAATAATTCTGTTCAAAGGAATTTAAATTCACTTTAATATCTTCCACTTTTCGATTCGCATAATATTGCTTAAAAAATATCGTTTGTCCAATAAATATCGTCGCTAAAATTAACATACATAATGCTGTTGTGAGAGTAAATAATTTCAGTACAATCCCTTTTCTCATACATTCCCCTCAAATTTATAACCTGTTCGTACTACAGTTGTAATGTACTTTGCTTTCTCTCCTAATTTATTTCTCAAATTACGAATATGGCTATTAACCGTTCGATCGTCACCGGCAAATTCATATCCCCAAATTCTTGAAATGAGTTGCTCTCTTGTTAAAACAATCCCTTGATTTTTCATAAAGTACGCTAATATTTCAAATTCTGTATGTGTTAAATTAATGTCTGTTTTATTTACTGTTACAGTACGCGATGGAAAATGGACATGTATACCATGAATTGATAATGTATCATCTTCATTCTCTAGAAGCTGCTTTGTCACTTTTCTACTTTCTAACAATCGTTTCGCTCTTGCTAATAAAATTGGTGGGCTATACGGCTTCGTCACATAGTCATCCGCCCCAAGTTCAAATCCAAGTAACGTATCATCTTCATCTACACGTGCCGTCAGCATAATGATAGGAACCTCGGATGTTTTACGGATTCTCCGGCAAACGGACCACCCATCAAGTTCCGGCAACATAATATCTAAAATAACTAAATCAACCTCTTCTTCCTCAAATACAACTAAAGCTTCTTTCCCGTCTCTTGCTTCAAACACTACATATTGCTCACTTAAAAAATAATCTTTTAATATTTCACGTAATATATCTTCATCTTCTACAATTAAAATATTTTTTGCCATAACTTATATATCCCCTCCTGCTTTCAGAAACTATAATTTCATTTTGAATAACTAGCAGTTAACTTCGCCTCGATAATATATCTATCTGGCGCATCCCCTATATAATTAAATGGATAGCAAGTCGTCAGTGTTAATATCGGTTCTTCTTTTTTTATAATAACAGTACGATCATCCGCATGAGTAATCCATATTTTTTTAATTTCATATGTGTAAGTTTTATTATCATACTCTAAAATAAGAGTGTCTTTTTCTTTTAACTCTCCTAAATCTGTAAATACAGTATCTCGATGTCCACTCAGTACAGTATGTCCCCCTCCAGATGGCGTTGTCGTTACATCACTAACGAACATTCCGACCCCTTTCTTCAACGTTGCATCACTCGCTCCCCAATATATAGAAAACTTCTTCTTTATTTTCGGTATGTTTAACATCGCTACCTTTTCTCCTTCTTTATGTTCTGTTTGAGAAGAAGGCACTTGAGAAGTTACAGGTGCTTCATGAGAAAGTTGATTATGTTGTATATTGTGAAGGCTCTTTATTTCTTCTTCTGTTAGTTGCTGTGCAGAGCTTTTTCCTTTATACCATTCCATAACGTAATAGGAACCCATAAATAGTCCGATAGCCATTAATATGATACCGATATAATTGAGTACCTTCATGTTTCATCCCTCCATGCCAAAAATGGTAGGAATAACCTACCATTTTTAATATATGAAATTATTCCATTCTTTATAGGACAATATTTTATTTACGCCTTAACTTTATTGCGACGATTCAAACCAAATAATGTCCCTATCCCTACAAGGCATGCGCTTAGTGCCATCATTGCTACATTATTAGAGGCTGTGTTTGGTAATTTTTCACCTTGTACAAATGGCTTTGCTACATCTTTTTTTTGCTGTTCCTTAATTGCGGCTTCTTTTTTTGCCATATCACTTTTTAACTGTTCTTGCGCTATCCTCTTTTTCTCTTCTTCACTTTTTTTCTCAGCTTTTATTGCTTCCTCTTTTTTAGCCATATCATTTTTTTCTTGTACTTGCGCCGCTTGCTTTTTCTCTACTTCACTTTTTTGCTGTTCCTTAATTGCTTCTTCTTTTTTAGCCTTATCTTGCTGCAGTTGCGCCTCTTCCTCCTTCGTTACTGTTCCAGTATCCGCGCTTGCTACTGAAGAATATCCTACTGTTAAAAATGCCATTGCACAGATTGGTAATAGCTTCTTTTTCATTTCATTTCTCTCCTTTTATACGTTTTACATCACTTCGCATCGGATGTATCACTAGAATAAACAAGAGATATAAATATAAAATGCAGATGAAATATATTTCATTTAAAGATTTCATTGTAGAAAAATAAAAAAACATCGCAATATATACGATGTTTTTTCGGGTGTGTGTCTCAATTATTTACATGTTACTTTCGCGTGATTTAGAAGTAGAATGGGCCGGAGCGATAACTAATTGTCTCGGCTCAGTTTTCTTTAAGTGATTTTTGACGTTACACTTACGACGTTGAACAACCCATGCTTTAATAGGGTTTGTCAAAATAATCTTTTGCTCTTCGTTAGGGGTCTCTTCTTCAAACCTACAACTTTCGCTCCATTTATTCCATTTCATTGTAAAATTAGAAGAAGAATGATCGTCTTCTCGATCAAACAAGTGCAAAAAATCCATTTCGCCAGCTAGCATTACGGTGTTGCTAGTTGCTAAAAAAGAAAAGGTCGTCCAACGTTTCTCCATGCCCTCCTACTCCTTTTTCACATATAGAGTGCCTAAAACTTAATTTACCTAAAATATGCTTGCCTTTTACCTTACACCCATAGTTTATCCAAAACACTACTATGCAACTATCGATTTGCCTTACAACTACCTTACATTTTTGTAAGAAACAAAAAACCTTCACTCTCTATACGTGAAGGTTTCTCATTTTTCATCTATATGATCTTTCATACGATCGACCCCAGCTTCTTGCAGCTGTGACATCATACCATGGGAAATTGCGCCTAATACTAAAGTCATTCCAATTAGTGAAATCCGAATCGCTGGTATATCAATTATGTATGCTAACAGGCCAAGAACAATTGTTAATAGCAATGCTTTTATAAATGTTGCACTTGTATACTCTTTCTTTTTCATCATAATCACCCTTTATGGAAGCGTTTTCTTAATATAATCAGTATATCATATCATCTGACTATTTTGTGGAGATTTTTGTAAAAAACTTATATCTTCTTTGACTTTTTTCTTTCTATCCTTTACAGTCGAAATGTTCGCAAGTTTTACACTGTAGGAGGACTCCAATGAATATTGAAATAAAAGACACTTTAATTTCTGAAGAACAATTACAAGAAAAAGTAAAAGAACTAGCACTTCAAATCGAACGTGATTTTGAAGGAGAAGAAATCGTAGTAATCGCTGTATTAAAAGGATCTTTCGTATTCGCTGCTGATTTAATTCGTCACATTAAAAATGATGTAACAATCGACTTTATTTCTGCATCTAGCTACGGAAATCAAACAGAAACAACTGGAAAAGTAAAACTATTAAAAGATATCGATGTAAACATTACTGGCAAAAACGTAATTGTCGTAGAAGACATTATCGATTCTGGTTTAACACTTCACTTCTTAAAAGATCACTTCTTTATGCATAAACCAAAGGCACTCAAATTCTGTACGTTGCTTGATAAACCTGAGCGTCGTAAAGTGGACTTAAAAGCTGAATATGTTGGCTTCCAAATTCCAGACGAATTTATCGTTGGCTACGGTATCGACTGTGCAGAAAAATATCGTAACTTACCATTTATCGCTTCAGTTGTAACGGAATAATCATATAATTTAAAAAATCGATAGTACATGAAATTTATATCGGCGATTTTTTAAATATATCGACTTACCGACAATAACTGACAATCTTAGCACCCTATTAAATAGGAAGAAGCTGTTCTGAAATACATGAGAACAGCTCCTTTCTTTCCATTACAAAAAACAGGGAGAGATGAAATATGACAAAGACAAAATTTGAAAAAGTACTCCTCATCGTAAATCCAAAAGCTGGACAAGGCGACTTACATACAAATTTAACGAAAATCGTACCACCTCTTGCCGCAGCTTTTCCTGACTTACATATCCTTCATACGAAAAAGCAAGGTGATGCAACGAAATATTGCCAAGAGTTTGCTAGTAAAGTAGATTTAATTATCGTCTTTGGTGGTGACGGCACTGTATTTGAATGCACAAATGGCTTAGCACCTCTTGAAACTAGACCTACACTTGCAATCATTCCAGGCGGAACTTGCAATGACTTCTCTCGCACACTCGGCGTTCCGCAAAACATTGCAGAAGCAGCAAAGCTGATCACAAAGGAACACGTAAAACCAGTTGACGTCGCAAAAGCAAACGGACAACACTTCTTAAACTTCTGGGGCATTGGACTCGTATCTGAAGTATCAAACAATATTGATGCAGAAGAAAAAGCAAAGCTTGGTAAAATCGGTTACTATTTAAGCACAATCCGAACTGTAAAAAATGCTGAAACATTCCCGGTAAAAATTACGTACGACGGACAAGTATATGAAGATGAAGCTGTCCTTGTTATGGTTGGAAACGGTGAATACCTTGGCGGTATTCCTTCCTTTATTCCGAATGTAAAATGCGATGACGGAACACTTGATATTTTCGTAGTCAAATCAACAGGTATTCAAGCATTTAAAGATTACATCGGAAAGAAACTATTTGAAGACTCAAATGACAATGACATCTTCCACGTAAAAGCGAAATCCATTCATATTGAAACAGAGGAAGAAAAAGAAGTAGATACAGATGGAGAAAGCTCGCTGCATACACCTTGTCATATTGAATTGTTGCCAGGGCACTTTACGATGATTTATAATCCTGCGGTTGTGTAATACAAAAAAACGAGCTAAAGTTTTAACATGTTAGCTCGTCTTTTTTATTAGAAGGATATTTTAATCTACGCTTTCATTTTTAATATGAGTTTTAATAATCAAACTCCACCCAATTTTTCCAATGCGTATTACAATCCTTATTCACAATAACGCTTGGATCTTTCTTCTCTATTGCAGCGGCTACTGATTGGAAGAATTCATTTTCACTTACTTTTTCGTCTTCAACATGTTTCCATTCT
This sequence comes from Bacillus tropicus, assembly GCF_001884035.1. Lineage (GTDB taxonomy): Bacteria > Bacillota > Bacilli > Bacillales > Bacillaceae_G > Bacillus_A > Bacillus_A tropicus. The sequence continues at coordinate 21,615 of NZ_MACG01000008.1, read as the reverse complement.
TCCGTTTCATACGCTACTTCCCAGTCGCCTTCTAAACCGAACTCTTCTAAAATTTCTTCTTTATCCCACCACAGTAATTTTTTAGCTTCCTCATTAGTAGCAAGCATACGCATGAAGTATGTTGGATAATGCTCTGTCGTTTGTACTTCTATTCCATTATTTATATAATCCTCTTCTGTAAATTCATATTCAAAATGATGCTCGCGAATTTTGAAACTGCCGTTATAAATATTCGGTATAAATTCACCTTCATCATCAAATAATTCATAATCTCCATCATTTAATTGCAAAATTCCATCATCACCAATTGAATGGTTTATTCTATCTCCATATACTTGAATATCATTACATACACCTAATGAACCTACACCGACAACCTGAAATACCATTAACCAATCTTTATTATCTTTAAAGAAAAGAGAGAATTTCACTTGTGAAATATCCATATATTCATTATCAAAGGCAGGAAATTCATAGTTACTTTGCTTTTTATCTAATAGTTTTAAAATATCCTTTTGCATATGTATCATCTTCACCTCGATATAAACTTTTCAATTTTACTAGAGTATAACATAGCTATACTTACCTCTGACATTATAATAATCCTACTCACAAATAGCAGAAGGGTCTATTTGCATCCTCTAGTTATTTTTAGATAAAATGAAGGAAAGAAGCACCTTCATATAAGGGAGAGGACATACTTTGTTCAACCAACAATTAGTGAATTTACGCATTGATTTTGCATTTAAACAATTGTTTGGTACGAATGGTAGTGAAGATATTCTCATTGCCTTTTTAAACGCGATGTTACAAGAGTCTTTAGAGTCACCTATTGCTTCTCTACAATTAGAAGATCCACATTTACACCGAGAACACGCAAATGATAAATTATCAATTCTAGACATTTCAGCAACATTAGACACAGGGACAAAAGTAAATGTAGAAATACAGCTTAATAATAATCACGATATGATGAAACGCAGTTTATATTATTGGGGAAAATTATACACATCTCAGTTACAAAAAGGTATGCCCTACAGTGCACTTCGTAAAACCATCACCATTAATTTATTGAACTTCATAATGTTTTTAGATCACAAAGAATTTCATACAACGGGTACATTATGGAATACACAACAACAGAAACTCTTGAGTGATGACATAGAGATTCACATTGTAGAAATTCAAAAGTTAACAGAACAATGGCATGAAGAAAAAGTAAATCCGTGGAAAGATCCATTTGTTCGTTGGCTTTTATTGCTTTCAGCAAATGAGGACGAACACTTAACTAAACTATTGGAGGATATTGCTATGAACCAAGACCCTATTTTACAAAAAGCAATAAACAAGTGGGAACGTATGAGTCAAGATTCCTCTTTCCGACAAGCCTATGACGCAAGGGAGAAAGTTTTAATGGATGAGGCCGCAAAATTCGCCCATGCAGAGACAGAAGGTATGAAAAGAGGCATGGAACAAGGCATGGAACAAGGCATGGAACAAGGGATGAAACAGGGCATTGAAAAAGGTCGAAAAGAAGGAGTCCAACAGGGGAAAATTCAAATGATTAAAAATATGTATGATCTTGGTATACCACTTGAAACGATTGCTAAGGCAAGTAAATTAAGTTTACATGAGGTTGAGCATATTTTAGGACATAAATAATGATAAAGAACGAAAGAGAACATCATTTTTACGATTTTCTCTTTCGCTTTTTTATTTACTAACAATCCGAAAATAAGAACGAACCGTTAAGAAGTAATATTCAATATAAATGACGCTATACACACCTATACTCATTACTAACGGTACTGCAATTTCATAAGGAAGTACTGTCGATAAGCCTTTTAGTACAAATAAACTGTGTGAAATTCCAACTACTAAAGGTAGGAAGAAGATAAATCTCATTTGCTTTGCGATTGCCTTTTTCATTTCTTTTTTCGTTACTCCAAGCTTTCGAAGAACGATGTAACGCTCACGATCTGCATATGCTTCTGTTAATTGTTTGAAATAAATAATAGAGCCTGTTGCAAGTAAAAATACAAGTCCTAAAAACATACTACTAAACATCATTAAGCCTGACGTTGTTACACTGCAGACTTTCAAATGTTTAATAAGTTGATTAACCTAAATATGCTTGTTGTAATGCCTCTAAACCATCTTTATAAATTCCATGGAATAGATTAATTGCATCTTCATCAGTAACCTCTACAGGAGTGAAGCTACCAGACCATTCAACTAATGATGTGTTAGCATCTTTACCTTCTTTAACACGGATTGTAGATAAATAATTCGTCACAGGGAATGGTGCTTGCATAATTGAATATGTGTAGAAACGTTCTTTCTCATTAAATGCTTCTAAACGCTCTACGATTGCATCGCCATCAGGATTAGCTAAATGACGTACACGTCCGCCTTCCGTTACTTTACTGCTAGGGATATATGGTAACCAATCTGGAAGTGCATCAAAACCTCCAATTAATTGCCATACTTGGGTAGGTGAAGCTGGAATTTCAATAGATGTAATAGTATTTGCCATTTTCATTACTCTCCTTTTTATTTAACGTTAATTGGTAGTGGTGCATTAACTGCAACTAATTTTTGTTCACGCATTTCTTCCCAGAACGCTGCTGGAATCACTGTTTTTAATGCAGCTTGGTCTTCTGCAATTCGTTCCGGTTTACTTGCACCAGGAATAACAGCTGCAACTGCTGGGTTAGCCAGTGAAAACTGTAAAGCAGCAGCTTTAATACTGATTCCATGACGATCTGCAAGGTTTTTCATTTTATTAACTTTTCCAATGATTTCTGGTGACGCTTTTTGGTATTCGAAGTGAGCACCTCCAGCAAGAACACCTGAGCTATATGGTCCACCAACAACAATGTCCATATTGTTTTTTACAGCCGCAGGCATTACGCGTTCTAACGCACGCTCGTGGTCTAATAATGAATAGCGACCAGCTAGTAAAGAAACATTTGGTTTTGCTTCTTCTAAATCCAACATAAGTTCAATTGATTCTACTTTGTTTACTCCAAGGCCCCAACCTTTAATTACACCTTCATCACGTAATTGAGTAAGTGCACGGAATGCTCCTGTTCGAGCAATTTCGAACTGTGAAATCCACTCATCTCCATAAAAATCTTGTGCTACATCATGAATATAAACGAAATCTAAACGATCTGTTTTTAAACGTTTTAAACTATCTTCAATAGAACGAAGAGTTGCATCTGCACTGTAGTCGTTGATAATTTTATTTTTACGGCCAAATTCGAAAAGTCCGCCTTTTTCACCTAAATCACGTGTAGATGGATCTTCCAATTCATCTGAAATAATTCGACCTACTTTTGTACTTAAGAAGTAATCATCACGATTTCTTTTCGATAATGCTTCACCAAGACGAATCTCTGCTAAACCAGATCCATAAAGTGGAGCTGTATCAAAGTAACGAACACCATTATCCCAAGCAGCATCCACTGTTGCGATTGCTTCTTCCTCTGGAATATTACGGTACATATTACCTAGCGGTGCCGTACCAAAACCAAGTGTACCTTTTAATAAATCTTTCATTTAAAATCTCCTCCTAAAATCTATTTAAAAATGATGAATGGATATCAATTAATGTAAAAAGGGATGACCAATCAAAGCACGATAATTATTAAAAATAACGTAGATGCTTTTTAGTTCTACACTACTCATTTCCCTCTCACATATGTAATTATGTCTTATCAGCAACACAATAAAAAGTACGCACTTTAAAGTGTTATAGATACTAATAAGTAACAATTTTATGTTTCAACGTCTGTAGCTCCAAAATAAAATGATTTTTTAAAAAAAAACCTATTTTTGCGGAGATAACCGTAGAAATTATGAGTGGAACATAGAAAGTTGTTGTTATTCTTCATTCAAAAAAGGCCACAACGAACTGAAATATGTTCGTTGTGGCCTTTTTATCTTCTTTAAAATATTACATTACATTTCGAACAAAAAGGAGCAGCATTCCCTCTTCTAATTTTCGCTTTACATTTTGGACAATATACATATCGCTCTTCTATCTTTTCTCGTTCTATCATATGTAAAGATACTATTCTCATACTACACATGATTCCAATTAAAATAAGGCTAACAATGAGTAGCATAACTCACACTCCCCCTCCTATATTTTACCATAAAATAACAAACCCGATTCTCTCATCTAGAACCGGGTTTATACTTACAATCCTAACTTTACCTTTGCACTATTAGGAATTTTATCTACTTCTATTTGTACTTTACCGTGCGAAAACCTCCCTCTTGTAATTACACGCCAATACGAACCTTTCGCCTCCTTTATTTACTCATCACTGTATTTCTTTTTTGTCTGTAAAAATAAAACACACTCACAATCAATGCAATGCTCCCCCCAAAATACACACCATACTCGATCGCAACTGCTACAATTCTTTCAATATGTTGTCCAAATAAAGAACCGAGCACGAAATAAATAAGTGTCCAAACAAATCCTGTCGCATAAGAATACAAAGCATATATCCGAAATGACATATTATTCATTCCAACTAAATACGGTACGATATGTCTTACAACCGGTATGAAGTAACTTGTGACTAACGCATAGTGACCATACTTCTCTACCATTTGTTGAGATTTCAAAAGATATTTCGCCTTTTTCTTTTTCATTAGTTTATCGAGTACTTTCGTACCAAATATTTTCCCTAATATATAACCTAAAGATAGCCCTGATACAACACCTAAATATGTTAATAAAAACGCAGGAATGACACTTAATATTCCTAGTGAAGAGACAAGACCACCGCTCATTACGATCATTTCATCTGGAATTGGCATACCGATAATCCCTAACCATAAACAGAAAAACAAAGCCCAATAACCGTATTGTTCAATATAAGATAATAATTCATGTAATTCCATTATGCATACGCTCTCCTTAGCTCTTTTTTACAGCTAAAGACGTACGCTGGTGGGAAATTGAGCCACACTTTCTCTAGCGTAATTTCAGGAAAGAAGTGCTGTATAAATCCTTTTTTCACCAGTGAATATTGAAATGTAATAAATTCACCATTCTCATGTATCGCTTCCATTACATTGTTTAAAATACGCTTTGAAACTTCTTCTGGTAAAGATGTAAAAGGTAATCCCGATAAGACGTAATCCACGCATTCTATATTGAACTCTTCCATATACTTCTTTATATTTTCAGCTGAACCGTGTACAACAATGACGTTCTGTTCATCTTTAAACTTTCTTGTTAACTCTTTGCAAAACACTTCATTAATTTCAATAAGAAGAAATATTGTTTCCTTCTTCTTTCTCTTCATAATTTCTTTCGTAAAGACTCCTGTACCAGGCCCTAACTCTACGATGCATTTCGCTCTATGAAAATCAATTACATCTACCATTTTTTTTGCTAATATTTTTGAACTTGGTGCAATCGCACCAGTATGTTTCGGATGTTTAATAAATTCGTGTAAGAATGTTATGAGTTGCATGTAACCATCTCCCCATTCGTTCAATAGTTTTTAACTTGTTTCTAAGTATAACTATCGTTTCTTAACAAAAATTGAGGAGATTTCTTAAGATTTTATGAAGAATGTACCATTCGTTCTTATGTATAGAACATTCCGTATTCTATATAAATATCTCTTTTATATTTATTAATTTGGTATAATGGATATAAAAAGAAATTTTATGGAAAGTACCATCACTACGTCTATTTTCATACAACATCTGAGGAATTTTATCTGTAAATCACCTTTCATTATTATCCAATATATGTAATCCTTTTCGTATAACAATAAAATTCAAATAATAAGAAATTTATACTTTATAGAAACGAATGTAGATCTAATTACTATGTAATATTTCAAAACTATTTAAAAGGAGAAAATAATGAATAATTCCATCGACATACAGCACTTATGCGATCTCGTGCATAGTACTTTTCATGTACCCGTCCAATTTTTATCTACTGATAGAAAAATAGTGTATGAATCTACTTCTCATACGATTGGTAGTCCTTTTTATTCTTCTAAAGACGAACATCTGAATGAAATTTATCAAGAAAATGCTCCTTGTAATTTTCCAATTTTCAAAGGGAATAAATATCTTGAGAATTTCATTAGCATTCATATAACAAAACATGAACATATAAAAGGCACAATTATAATCGGCCCTACTACTTATCCAAAAGTATCAGATGAAATGGCGATTAAACTTATGAAATATTTTAACTGTACGAATAACATGCAACAAGGAGTAGACTACTATCAATTTCTACCTGAGATTAAAAAAAGCACACTAATTGATATAAGTATTTGGTTACATTACGTCATTTTTAATGAAAAATTAGATCGCGATATTGTTTGGAAAAAAAATAAATTGCTCGAAGACGTTTCTTATAAAATCGTAAATCCTGATCTATACATTTCAAAACGTCTTCGGCACGATCCGCAAAATTATGACATATCATTGGAACGTAAATTTTTTTCTGCAATTAAAGAAGGCAATAAAGAAAAAGTTATACAATATGCATATTCCTTCCCGCAAGAAGATTCAGCAATTTCATCCAAAGGAGATCAACTGAGAAACCAAAAAAATAATGGCATTATCGCCATTACGCTAGCTATTCGATATGCGATAGATGGTAATCTTCCATCACATGTTGCTTTTTCACTCGGTACTTTATATATCCAAACCATAGAAAAACTAGATAACATGTATTCCGTAAACAGATTAATTGAAGATGCATTATGTACTTTCGCAGAACGTGTGAAGGAATATAATAATCAAGCATATTCTAATTCCATTACTACATGCCTAAATCATATTCACAAACATATTTACGATGAAATAACTCTCAATGATCTTGCTAACCTTTTACATATTTCCCCTACTTATTTATCAAAGCTATTTAAAAAAGAAGTGGGAATCCCTTTAAGTGAATACATTCAGAGAGAACGAGTAGAAGAAGCAAAAAAGTTATTAACATTAACGACCTATCCTTTATCAGATATTTGTGCCTGGCTTAATTTTAATGATCAAAGTTATTTCACAAGAGTCTTCAAAAAAATTACTAGTATGACTCCTAGACAATATCGTGAAAATCATACTGTAATATAAAATAAAACTTTAATCAGTGGGAGTTTTGCTCATCCCTCACTGACTATTAATCCTCCCTCTACCTAACTATTTTGCTTTCGCTGAATTTTGAGGTTAGGATATTAAGCGGTATAAAAATGCTTTCCTAATAGAAGGTGAGATAGTTATCATACTAACTCACCTTCATTCATTTATTCTTCTTCATCCAAATTCACCGTAATAAAGTTTTAATCCCATTCAAAAAAGTACAAAAATGACAAATAATTACTATAAATAAGTGAATGAATTTGATAATTTTTTAGTGCTAAGCAAATTCGACTCCCAATCAGACATAATAAAACTAACACAAGGTACTTCTGAATGATCAGTAGTAGCTACTTCCATAGTGATTACCCTTCCTATATAGAAAATATATTGTTAGGAGAATAGAAAGCATGAGTAGTACAAATATACCAAAATCGGTTCAATTGACTATTACGTCTAAACAATCTGCTGACATGAAAGAATCGCGAAGAGTATCACCATATGATGATAGAGAAAGAATTGAAGATACTTTATTACGCTCATTCATTTCAGAAAAAGAAATATTGATCACTTGTTATAAAGATGGTTATTTCCCTACAAGCTATATGACTGTAATTGAATTAAATCCTTTGAAACGTTCTTTAATTTGCATAGATTCCTTTGACCGAAAACATACTTTTAGTTTCATCGACATAATCGATGCGCATTAATTATCTCTTCATTATAATTAGGTCGTAAAAAAAGCCATTCACCTCATAAAAAATGAGGTGAATGGCTTTTTTATTTTCTCGCAGCTTCACTTATTATTTCGCACTTACAATCTTATAATAAGAACGAACTGTTATGAAGTAATACCCAATATAAATGACACCATAGACTCCGATACTAATTAGAAGCGGAATCATAATTTCAAATGGTAGTATGTTCCCTAAACCTTTTAATGCAAACAAGCTGTGCAGGATTCCGATTACTAACGGAATGGCAAAGATAAAGCTTACTTGTTTTGCGATAGCTTTTTTCATTTCTTGTTTTGTGACCCCTATTTTGTGAAGTACAACATAACGCTCACGATCAGCATTTGCTTCTGTTAATTGTTTAAAGTAAATGATAGAACCTGTTGCTAGTAAGAATACAAGACCTAAGAACATTCCAATAAACATCATTAATCCTGTTCCTTCAAGCCCCATATGGAAACCAGTGTAGAAATCTCTAAATGATGGCACCATTTCTGATTCACCAGCTGGCATCACTTTTGTTAACTTTTCTGTTAACACTTTACTATCTTTCTCGTCTTTTACATCAATATTTTTTACAACGCGTGTTCCAAATGCTTGCTTCGCTTGTTCATACATTTCATCTGAAACGACAACAACTAATTCACCTAAATTTGTAATCGCAACGTCATTTGCACCTTGGATTTTTAATTGCTTCGTTTCGTTTCCAATTTGGAATACTGCTTTGTTTCCTTTATATTGTGGACTAAACTCATGCCCTTCAATATACGAACTATCATATATAATTGCTTCACCAGCAGCTACATTCACTGTTTCTGCGTCGATTTTCTTAGCAAGTTTATTAAATTCCGACTGAGACATTAACTGATATTTCTCTGAAATTGTGTAATTCATATTCAGAATGAAGTCCACTTTGTCTCCTTCAAACTTCCCTTTTACAGGAACTGTCTCAATTTCAAATTGATCTTTGATCGGATGGTTTTTCTTCTCTTCTGCAAAAATCGCATTTACTTTCTTATCAAGCTCTGCATCTTTTTTCTCATAAGAATAGCTATATGGTGCAACTGCTTTTGATTGCGTAAATGTGTTGTAATACATCGTAACTGACGTACCAACCGCTGTTAATGTTACCGCGCTTAAAATAGAAATTGTCGCAAGTGACTTTGCATTTCCTTTAATACGATATAGTAGCTGTGACGTCGTTACCATATTCATACCGTTATAAAACGATGATTTATTCGTTCTTGCACGTTTCAATACGAATACTGTAAAGAACATAAATAGTAAGTACGTACCTAATACCGTTGCCAGTAAAATATAAAGTGCAACTGCCATAAAGTCTGCATATTTAACTGCCTTCATGAACATTAATGCTAAGAAATAACCTGAACCGATTAAGACAACTGAAATTAATGCCATAATGACAGATCCTTTTGGCATTGCTTCTCCTTCACGTTCTGCACGGAAAAGTTCAATTAACTTAAAGCGATAAATTAAACGATATCCTTGAAGTGATGTATACAAAATAATCACAAAGAAAATAATTGCTGTATCAACAATGGCAGCCATCGGTACTTCAAAATGAACGTTTAAATTTAATCCCATCATATTTACTAATAACTCAAGGAATAACTTTGAAAGGACACTACCGATCGCAATCCCGATTACTAATGACATTAATCCCATTAACATATTTTCATAAAACAGCATTTTACCAATCTGTCTTTTTCGAATACCTAATAAGGAATATAATCCAACTTCTTTTTTACGTTTACGTGTAAAGAATCCGTTCGAATATATAATGAACACTGCTACGAAAATGATAAGCATGACACTGGAAACTTGGAAAGCTCCACTAATTTTTTTAGAAGCTTCCGCTGCTTTTTCCATTTGTGAATTATATTGCAGTGCTTTAAATGTAAAATAAATAACGATACTAAAGATCATAGATGCAAAATATACAAAGTAGTCTTTAAAATTCCGCTGTATGTTGCGGAGGGCAATGCTAGATAAGGTCATCAGCCATACCTCCAGAAATAGAAGACATTACATCAACGACTTGTTGGAAGAACTGTTTACGCGTTAACTCGCCGCGGTGCAATTCTTTATATAACTCACCATCTTTAATGAAAATAACTCGTTTACAGTAACTTGCCGCAAACGCATCGTGCGTTACCATTAAAATTGTAGAGTTATCATATTCATTTAACGACTTCATACTTTCAAGTAAATCTGTTGCTGATTTAGAATCAAGTGCTCCCGTTGGCTCGTCCCCGAAAATCATACTTGGATTTGTAACGATTGCACGTGATGCCGCACATCTTTGCTTCTGTCCACCAGATACTTGATATGGGAACTGACTTAAAATATGATCAATACCGAATTTCTTTGAGATTTCAAGAACGCGGCGATCAATCTCACTCGCTTTCACCTTTGATAACGCAAGAGGTAACGCAATGTTCTCTTTTACAGTTAACGTATCTAATAAGTTATAATCTTGGAAAATGAAACCTAAATGATCGCGGCGGAATAACGCTAACTTATCATCATTCATTTTCACGATATCTTTTCCATCAATTAAAATTTCACCGTTCGTCGCATTATCAATTGTAGAAAGAACGTTTAGTAAGGTCGTCTTACCAGAACCAGAAGGTCCCATAATTCCAACGAACTCACCTTCTTTTACTTGTAAGTTAATACCTTTTAACGCTGCAAATTTATTACCACCCGTGTCATATACTTTTTCAATATTTTTTGCTTCTAACACTGTTTTCATCTCGACATCCCTCATTTCTTCTATTCTCTATCTTCAACTATATACACTCTCTACTCTTGCCACTATCGATGTTTCTTACACAAACATGACAGTTATGTAAGGCTCATAAGTAAAGACATCAAAAAGTTAACGTAATGAATCAAAGTACTTTGTTACTATAACATCGGGATATCATGCCATCCATTCATTCTCCTTACAGGAACATTACAATTTTGTAAGGTACAAAATGTACCCTACAAAGTTGTGCACGAAATGTCGGATGGAGCTATTTCGTTCCTGCTATTCTATGTACAGAGGAGGTCATCATATGGATTCACTTAAAAATATGAATGCTGCAATGCACTATATTGAAAACAACCTAACAAATGAAATTAATTTTAAAGAAGTTGCGAAGTTAGCTTACTGCTCGGAATATCATTTCAAAAGAATGTTCTCTTTCCTAGCTGGCATATCACTATCAGAATATATTCGTTGTAGACGTCTTACTCTCGCTGCTTTTGAACTAAAAAATAGCGATGCAAAAGTCATTGATGTCGCTATTAAATATGGGTACAACTCACCAGATTCATTCTCTCGTGCCTTTCAAAATTTGCACGGCATAACACCTTCAGAGGCCCGAAATAGTAGTCATTCTTTAAAAGCCTATTCACCAATGACCTTCCAATTATCCATCCAAGGAGGAAATGAAATGAATTATCGAATTGAAGAAAAAGAGCCATTTCGAATTATAGGTATTACAAAACGCGTACCGATTGTATTTAACGGTGTAAATGAAGAAATTGCTTCTATGTGGAAAAGTTTAAATCCAGATGTCATTCAAACGTTAAAGTCACTTTCAAATATGGAACCTACTGGAATTATTAGTGCTTCTACTAATTTTTCTGAAGGAAGAATGGAGGAAAAAGGAGAACTTGATCACTATATTGGCGTAGCCACAACGAAAGATTGTCCAGCGCAATTCGCGCAACTTGAAGTTGCTGCTTCAACGTGGGCTATCTTTGAAGCTGTCGGTCCATTTCCTGAAACATTACAAAATGTATGGGGACGTATTTATTCCGAATGGTTTCCTTCTTCCAACTACGAACTAGCGGAGGGACCGGAAATATTGTGGAATGAACAGAAAGATACATCCTCTCCAAACTTTAAAAGTGAAATCTGGATACCGGTTTTGAGGAAATAAAAAACAAAGCTGCTTTTCCTTAAAAGGAAAAGCAGCTTTGTTTTACATTTTTAGTTCTTTTTTATAAGCGATATAGGAATATCCCATCGTTAACCCTACTGCACCAATAATAATTCCAACCATTACGAAAGATTTCCACGTTACTGGTACAAAAACACTTAAAATCATAATAATCCCTAATGCAACAAACACTTTTCCGCTAAAACGGTGCGTTTTTCTCCACACTTCTTCGTTGCTTAACGTCCACGGTGTTTTTATACCTACAAAGTAATTTGGTTTACATTGTGGTAAATAGTTGCCGATGACTATAAATAAAAGACCAACAAGAATAAGCGGTGTACTATTCATTGGAATGTCATAGCCTAACCCCACTCCAATTACAAGCATATTAACTAAAAATAATAATACTACTACGCTATAGTTTATTATCATATAACCTTTAGAAAACTTATCATAATTCTTTTTCTTAGGATCAATCTTTGGAGTAATTGTTAATAAAACGTAAGTAAAAATCATAATCCCAAGTAACAACAACATTGCATTAAATTTGGAAGCATAACCATTTACACCTTCCATTCCCCAATGAACTGCCATTGTGTCAGGCAAATTCGGCCATGCATATGCCCAAGCTAAACCAGTTATAAGAATCAATATAATTGCGACAAGATGCTTTTTCATTTGCTCTCCTCCCCCTTATTCGTAAACGTAAATACCCAAGTTAACAAATCTTGAAAGACAGTTGTATTTAAAGAGTACACAACGAATTGCCCTTTCTTTTCATCTTGAATAAGTTCAGCATTTTTAAGTGCGTTTAAGTGGTGTGAAATACTTGGTTTTGTCATATTGAAATGTTCAGCAATCTCACCAGCGGTTAAATCGCCTTCTTTTAATAAGTCTAAAATTTTTCGCCTTGTTGGATCTGCTAACGCTTTGAATGCTTGATTCAATGTCTTTCTTCCTTTCACTAATTAGACATTTAGATATTTATCTAAATGTTAAAATGATTTCAGTTAATTGTCAATTATATACGAGGCCCTTTTTACTTTCTCCGCTTTTGACCTATACTGTTTACTAGCATATCTTTCAACATAATGAAAAGACTTGAAACACATGATACACTATAGCTACAATTGTTTTTTAGGAGGAATATACATATGTATAAAATTTTAATCGTTGAAGACGATCCAAATATTTCATCATTACTACAATCTCACATTCAAAAATATGGCTATGAAGCTGTTGTTGCAGAGAATTTCGATAATATTATGGAATCGTTTAACGCTGTGAAACCACATCTTGTTTTACTTGATGTAAACTTACCAAAATTCGATGGGTTCTACTGGTGCCGTCAAATCCGTCATGAATCTACTTGTCCTATTATTTTCATTTCAGCGCGTGCTGGTGAGATGGAACAAATTATGGCGATTGAAAGCGGTGCGGATGATTATATTACAAAACCGTTCCACTATGACGTTGTAATGGCAAAAATTAAAGGTCAATTACGTCGTATTTACGGTGATTATGCGCCAAATATTTCTGAACGTATCGTTGAAGTAGAAGGCTTAAAACTATTCCCAGAACGTCCAGAAATTCATTTTGGATCTGAGCAAGTTCTTTTAACGAAGAAAGAAGCTATTTTAGCAGAAATGTTATTATCTAAATTCCCTCGTACAGCGAGCCGTGAAGATTTATTAGCTGCGCTTTGGGATGACGAGAGCTTCGTTGAAGAAAACACATTAAACGTAAACATTACGCGTCTTCGTAAAAAGTTCAATGAGCTTGGTATTGAAAATGCCATTGAAACAGTGCGCGGACTTGGGTATCGTTTTAACGCAACTTGGAGTGAATAAGCATGAAGCTATTTCTACGTGATCATTTTGCATTTTTTCTACTGTACGTATTAAACTTCGGTATCATCTTCGTTCTTTATGATGCAGTAGATGGATTTCAAAATAATAAATTTTACTTCGTCGTTTTAAGCTTATACTTATTTATTTGTTTCCTCGCTTACCGTTACGTTCGCAATCGTAGAATGTACCATAGATTAAGTGAACAACCAGAAAAAATGGAAGATGCGTTTATTGAAAGAGCGACTGCTCCGATGCCTCACGGTGTAAATGAACTCGTGCGCACGCAGTATCGTCTCTTCCAAAAAGAACTACAATCGTACGAAGTAAAACAACAAGAACATCAATTATTCATTAACCACTGGGTGCATCAAATGAAGACACCCGTTTCTGTTATGCAGCTTATGGTGCTAGAAATGGAAGACGAACATTTAATTCCAAAGTTTAAAAAAGAATTAGAGCGTCTAAACCAAGGGCTTGATATGGCTTTATACATGGCTAGGTTAAATAACTTCCATGAAGATTTCCATGTCGAGACGATTTCATTAAAAGATACGGTAACAAAAAATATTAACGGATTAAAAGAACTATTCATTCGTAATGGTGTCTTCCCTGTTTTAGAAGTTCATTCTGATTTAAAAGTTGCTTCTGATGCGAAATGGCTAAAATTTATCATCTATCAGTTAATGACAAATGCTGTTCGTTACTCTGGTGAGCGCGGAAAGAAAGTATTCTTATCCGCTTACCGAAACGGAAAAGATATTATTTTAGAAGTTCGTGATGAAGGTGTTGGTATTCCGCAAGAAGATATTCGAAGAGTATTCGAACCGTTTTACACTGGGAAAAACGGTCGTACATTCGGAGAATCTACTGGTATGGGACTTTATATTGTAAGTAAAATTTGTGATTATTTAGGTCACTCTGTCAAACTAGATTCTGAAGTTGGGAAAGGAACGACGATTAAAATCATCTTCCACAACGCTGCAAATAATCAAGCAGAACATACGGAGAAGGTGACCGAAGCATGATCGTGACATATGCTAGCAAAATGTATGAGAACTTACTCTCATACATTTTTTGCAATAAAACTACATATTTGTCTTCTAGCGGGAGGTACGTATTATGACATTTTGGCAGTTTGCCTTTAAAAATGTAACACGTAATTCCAGAGCTTATTTTGCTTATTTCGTAAGCAGTTCTTTTTCCATTGCTGTTTTCTTTTCGTTTGCTGTTTATTTATTTCATCCTAAATTACAAAATTTCAGTATGATCTCAGAAATTTCAGGATTAATGATTTTTTCAGAAGTTATCATTGTCTTGTTCTCGTTCTTCTTTCTACTTTATTCAATCGGATCGTTTTTAAAAGTTCGGAAAAAGCAATTTGGTGTGTTAACCGTTTTAGGTATATCAAAAAAGCAATTACATCGACTCATTTTCACTGAAAATATGTTAATTGGTATTTTATCTATCTTTTTCGGCATGCAGTTTGGACTTGTCTTTTCGCAATTTTTCTTATTAGTAACAGCGAAAATTACATATCTACCAGGACTATATTTATATTGGCCAACGAATGCTTTTATTTTAACAACAATTGTATTTCTCAGTCTCTTTATCGCCGTATCTTCATTTACACCAATGCTGATTCGTACGAAAAGGGCGGTAAACCTTTTAAAAACGAATAATAGTGGGAAACAAAAAGAAAGAAAACCATCCATATTCATCTCTCTATTTGGTGCGAGTTGTTTATTAGGTGGTTATATTTTAGCTGCAAATCCTAAATATTTCTTCTCAATAAACCCGCAAGTAGGCGTTATATATATGGTTTCAAGTATTTTTGTGATCCCATCACTTGTTACAATTGGGACATATTTTTTCTTTTCTCAAATTAGTTTCTTACTTATTTATATTTTAAAGAAAAGAAGAAAGTTTTATATGAAACGAATTAATATGCTGTGGATTTCGGATTTAGCAAGCCGCATCCGAACGAATATTAATATGTTGTTTATTGTAGCGATGCTATCTACAATCGCTTTCACAATGATTACGTTCCTATATGGGGTCGGAAAGTTTACAAAGCTAGAGGTTACGCGAAGTTCACCGTTTCCATTCTCTTATTTTTCTTATGAAGCAAATCCTTTTGTGGACAATCATTTAAATTGGCTTGAACAACAATTACAAAAAGAGAATTTCTCTTATAAAAAAATAAAGGCTGATTTATATGAAACACCATTGAAAGAAGATGAAGGTATAACAGCTTATAATGACATATATGCAATAAAACAAAGTGACTATAATAAACTCGCAGCTTCCCTGCGAATGAAACAACTATTCATGAACGAAAATGAAGTATACATCTTAACAGGTAACGCTTATATAACCTTATTCAGCGAATTTGAGCCAAGCTACAATAGAAAGTCTATTACACTTTCTAGCACAAATACGCAATTACAAGTAAAAGGCTATGAACAAGCAGGGGCCATTCCATCTAACTTTTCATACCAAACTTTAATTTTACCTGACTCTGTTGTAAACAACTTACCAAATACAACAAAGCACGTAACAGCGTACAATTATAACGTACAAAATTGGGAAAAGACTTATGAAATTGCTGATGATTTTATGAAAAAAATACAAAGAGATCGACAGGAATTCCAATACGAAGGCCCTCTTATACGCTCCTATGAATCAGCAGGTTCATTATACAGAATCACATCTGGTAGTGCTGCATACTTTCTAATCGGAACATTTTTAGGTGTTATTTTCTTCATTGGAGCCGGTAGCGTTCTTTATTTTAGAATGTATACAGATTTAACGAACGAACAAGAGAAATATATAACGATTTCTAAGATTGGTGTAACAGATAAAGAGATGAAACGATCTGCTACTATTCAGCTTAGCATTTTATTTTTCATTCCATATGTTATGGCATCCATTCATACAATGTTTGCAACAAAAATGCTCCAAGATGTAATTGATCTATCACTATTCAAAGAAATTTCAGCTGTTCTTATTATTTTTGGCGTAGTTGAAATCGTCTTTTTCTTATTCATTCGTTCTTTTTACATGCAAAAGTTATCAGAGTATACGAATGGTTAAATTTTATGAATGTATTTAATAGGGGAAAAGGGTATCTCTTATATCCTTTTCGTCTTCATCCTACTAGGAGGTCTAGGTGAATGACATTTTGGCAGTTTGCATTTAAAAACGTCACAAGGAACGCCAGAGCTTATTTCGCCTATTTTGTAAGCAGTGCGTTCTCTATCGCAATTTTTTTCTCATTTGCAGTTTATTTATTTCATCCGAAATTGCATATGACAGACGTTAATTATGCTCTGAACATACTAATGACAATTTCAGAGGTTGTCATTGTGTTCTTTTCATTTTTCTTTTTACTATATTCGATCGGTACTTTCTTAAAAGTACGAAAAAAACAGTTCGGGATTTTAACTGTACTTGGTATATCTCAAAAACAACTAAAACGACTTATTTTTTTAGAAAACATGTTAATCGGTATTCTTTCTATATTTTTTGGTATTCAATTAGGACTTGTCTTTTCACAGTTCTTTTTATTAGTTACCGCAAAAATTACGCATGTACCAGGTCTATATTTATATTGGCCTACAGGTGCTATCATTTTAACAATAGTAATCTTTCTCGGTCTCTTTATTCTCGTATCATCTTTTACACCGATGCTCATTCGTACGAGAAAAGCGGTACGACTTTTAAAAGAAGGGAAACAGCAAAAAGAAAGAAAAGCATCCGTGCTCATCTCTCTATTCGGTGCGACATGCTTAATAACTGGATATGTATTAGCAGCCAATCCACTGTATTTTATGTCGTTAGGTGACATCATTGGGCTTTTATATGCCGTCTCTAGTATATTTGTCATTCCATCGCTTATTTCAGCTGGGACATATTTTTTCTTTTCACAAATTAGTTTTTTACTTATTCGTATATTAAAGACGCGAAGAAAATTTTATATGAAACGTATTAATATGCTTTGGATTTCTGATTTAGCAGCGCGTATTCGGACAAACATTAACATGCTCTTTATTGTAGCAATGCTATCGACTCTCGCTTTTACAATGATTACCTTCTTATATGGATTCGGGAAGTTTACAAAGTTTGATGAAATTAGGAAAAACCCTTTCCCGTTTACTTATTTATCTCATACTGAAAATACGTTAGCGGATGAACATTTAAACTGGTTAGAACAAAAATTTATTGAAGAGCACTTTACTTATACAAAATTTAAAACAGATATATATGAAGTATCTTCATCTGAAGATAACACGCAGCTCTATTACGCCATTAAACAAAGTGACTATAATGTACTTGCTAAGGCTTTAAATTGGGAAACGCTCACGGTAAATAAGAATGAATCTTATATTCTTATGACAGACTTAGATGATCAAGTTATTGGAACGCTTCATAATAAAGACCAAAAAAATACTCTTACACTTACTCAAAACAATTTACAACTACAAGTGAAAGAATATAAAAGTTATAATCCATTCCCAAATCGCTTAATATACCAATTGCTCATACTATCTGATGAAAATGTAGAAGCATTATCCACCATTTCAAAACAAATGAGTGTATATAGCTTTAAAGTGTACGATTGGGAAAAAGCACATAACATCGGTTCGGCATTTACAACAAAAATTTATAATGAAAGTGAAGCGATCAAAGCAGAGCATCCTCCTTTCCACGCAAGTGAAGCGAGTGATTCTCTATATAAAGCAAAACTAAATGTCGCTTCGTTCTTCTTAATTGGTACTTTCCTAGGAGTTATTTTCTTTATCGGTGCTGGCAGTGTTCTTTACTTCCGAATGTATACAGATTTAACAAATGAGCAAGAAAAGTATGTAACCATTACAAAAATTGGTTTAACAGAAGCCGAAATGAAACGATCTGCTACAATTCAACTTGCTATTTTATTCTTTGTTCCATACATTATGGCATCGATCCATACGATGTTTGCGACAAAGATGCTACAAGAAATTTTACATCTCTCGTTCTTCGCTGAGATTACAGTCGTACTGATGATTTTTGGAACAGTTGAAATTTTATTTTTCCTTTTAATTCGTTCCTTCTATATGCAAAAATTATCACAACACATTAAGTTTTAAAGGATAGAAAGGTGATTACTATGGAAGAAGTATTACACATAAAAAACGTCTCAAAAGTGTATGAAGGAAAAGTCCCTCATACTGCTTTAAAAAATATAAATTTACATGTAGATAAAGGTGAATTCGTTGCGATCATGGGACCATCTGGTAGCGGTAAATCTACGTTTTTAAACGTTATCTCTACCATTGATTCTCCGACTGCTGGTGATGTCGTGATTAACGGAAAAAAACCGCATACATTTCGTAGAGAGAAGTTAGCTATTTTCCGCCGCCAAGAGTTAGGATTTGTTTTCCAAAACTTTAACCTACTAGATACACTAACAATCGGTGAAAATATCGTACTACCTTTAACATTAGATAATGTTCCTTTAAAAGAAATGGATGAAAAGCTTGATAACATTTCAAAAAAGCTTGGAATTGATCATATTTTAGACAAGCGTATCTTTGAAGTGTCAGGAGGACAAGCACAGCGTACCGCAGTAGCACGTGCTGTTATTCATCATCCTTCCCTTCTACTTGCCGATGAACCGACAGGAAACTTAGATTCAAAAGCGGCAATTGACGTAATGGAGCTATTTACGAAATTAAACAAAGAAGAAGATGCAACAATTTTAATGGTTACGCACGATCCATTTGCAGCAAGTTATTGCAACCGCGTCATTTTCATTAAAGATGGCGAACTTTACAATGAACTACACCGCGGGCTATACCGGGAGAAATTTTATCAAGAAATATTAGATGTTCTAGCATTATTAGGAGGAAGACGTGGATGACATTTTGGCAATTCGCATTTAAAAATGTCTCGCGTAATTCGAAAGCATATTTCGCTTATTTTGTAAGTAGTGCGTTCTCTATCATGGTTTTCTTTTCATTTACTGTATACGCGTATCATCCACGCTTACAAATTATAAATAAATTACAGGAACAAGATCCGCTCATGAACTTGGCTGGCATGGCACAGTTTGTTATCGTTTTGTTCTCTTTCTTCTTTCTCTTATATTCTATTGGGACGTTTTTAAATGTACGGAAACAACAATTTGGCGTTTTAACTGTTCTCGGTATATCTCAAAAACAATTAAAACGTCTTTTGTTTACTGAAAATATGATTATTGGAATACTAGCTATCTTTGCTGGTATTCAAGGCGGTCTTGTGTTCTCTAACTTTTTCTTACTCGTTACTTCTAAATTAACAAATGCAAAAGGTCTCTATTTATATTGGCCAACAGAAGCTATTATCGTAACAACAGTAACTTTTATTATTTTATTTTTCATCGTTTCTACATTTACACCGATGTTCATTCGTACTCGGAAAACAACACGATTAATTAAAAATAATAAAAATAAAAAAGATGAAAAAAGGCCATCTATACTCATTTCATTGTTTGCCTTAATTTGTTTAGGCCTGTGCTATTATATCGCTGGTTATCCGCAAGGCTACGTAACAGAAAAAAACGTACAAAATGGATCTGTATACCTTATCATGTTATCTATTTTACCGCTCGTAATAGTCGGAACATATTTATTCTTTTCACAGACGTTTCTCCTCTTTATCTTTATCTTAAAAAAGCGGAGAAAGTTTTATATGAAACAAATAAACATGTTATGGATTTCAGATTTAGCTAGCCGTACACGTAGTAATATTAATGTGCTCTTTATCGTTTCTATGTTGTCAGCACTGGCATTTACAATTATTACCGGGCTATTTGCTGCTAATAATAATACAAAAGCATCAACATTAGAACGATATCCTTTCCCCTTCACGTATACGTCCAAAGGTGAAAATCAATTGGAACAAAAACACATTGCTACAATTGAAACGGAGCTTACAAAGGCTAATTTTCAATACAATAGGCATAAGTTTACAGTATTACAAGATACTGCTTTAAAAGAAAACATTACTCTTATGAAAATGAGTGACTATAATTCACTTGCGAAACAGTTAAAGAGGCCGGAAATAACCCTTGATTCTACACAAGTTTATATTATTTCTCGTTACTCGCCAGAACTCGTAAATCTTGTATCCAATCCATTTGCAAAACAAAATACAATTACACTGGGATCAAATAAAACGGAATTTCATATTAAAGGATTTATTAATAAAGGGATCTTACCAGCCTTTAAATTTCCGCATGTAATTGTTGTACAAGATTATGTATTTGATAATATGATTCCTCATATTGAAACGACCAGAGTGTATAACTACTTCGTTGAGAATTGGGAAAATACAGTTGTTCCGACGAAAAATATGTTAAAACATATTCAGAAGGATACAGATATCTTCTATGAGGCATATAAAGATACAGAACTGGCTCCTTCTCCCCCGTTTGATATTGATACAGCTGCGGTTGATCTAAACTACAGTAAAGGGAATTCAATTGCCGCTTTCTTTATTTGGACATTTCTCGGCTTTATTTTCTTTATCGGAGCAGCTAGTGTTTTATACTTCCGTATGTATAATGACTTAACGAATGAAAAACAAAAATACATTACGATTACAAAGCTTGGATTAACTGAGTCAGAAATGTTTCGCTCCGCAACGATTCAGTTAGGAATTTTATTTTTTGTTCCTTACATCGTTGCTGGTGTTCACACGTTATTTGCGGTTAAGTTTTTACAAAGCATGTTTTCTTTCTCATTACTAAAAGAGACATGTATCGTACTCACCTTTTTCGGGATTATCGAGATTGTTTTCTTCTTCTTAATCCGTTCTCTGTACATTAATAAATTATCACAGCATATCAAAATATGAATAAAATGGCCTTGTGCGTATTGCACAAGGCCATTTTCAATAGTTTTTAATTAGCAGCAATAT
>NZ_MACG01000007.1 GCF_001884035.1 Bacillus tropicus | reverse complement strand
GTAGCCACCATATCCGTAGCCGCCGTAACCGCCATAACCACAACCGCCTCCGCCACCGAAGCAGCTAGCACCGATGATAATTAATAAAATAAACAATACGATTAGAAGCGCAAAACCGCCTCCGCACCCATGTCTGCGGTTACAATCATCATGTCTGTGTTCACACTTTTCGCTCATTACTCTATTCCTCCTTTAGTATCATTCATAACAAGTTCACCTTGCTCTAAATGAGGGGATTCCATTTATATTATGTTTTCAGGGCGAATCGGAAGCTTGGCTTACTTAAAAACGGGCTTGTTTTAGGAATTGGGCTTGATCAATAGGCGAATTACCCTTATCAAGATGTAAGCATAAAGCATTTGACATACTTCTAATTTCTTACTAAAATTTAATTGAACGACCAATCAATTTTTTGATTATACATTCAAATTATAAAAATCAGGAGTTGAATAGCGTGACTGATTCTTTTATTGCAGAGGCTAGACGTGAACAAATTATTCTTGCATGTATTGATACATTAGAAGAAGTTGGATATAACAACTTAAGCTTAACGAAGGTAGCAAAAAAAGCTAAGATTAGCACTGGACTTATTTCTTATCATTTTAACGATAAGCTTTATCTTATGAATCGGACTTTACAATTTTTAGTTGATAAACAACATGAATTTATTAGCAATCGAGTACTATTAGCCCAATCTGAAATAAACAAACTAGAGGCTTTTATTGAAGCACATTTGGCTTATCAAGAAACTCATTACAAAAATAATATTGCCTTAATTGAGATTGTCTTTAATGCAAGAAATGAAGAGAATGTTCCTTATTACAGAATCGAAGACGACGAAGAAGATGATGCTCTTAGAACGATGTTATTAGATATTTTGAAGACTGGTCAACAAAATGGAGTGTTTTCTAACTCTTTCCGAATTGACACATTGGCTTCATTTATTTTAGGAGCAATCGAAGAAAGAATGCTAAAGGCAAATTCATCTATATCTATAGAAAATTACTCGGATGAGCTCATCAAAATGGTGAAGAAACTCACTGTTTAAATGCCCTGATTTTGAAAAAATATAGATTAAGAAAGGATGAACTACAAATGAAAAAGGTATCTGTCATTGGATTAGGTTTTTTAGAAAAATTACTTGCTATAGTAAGTCCAATCCTTTTAGGCATTATTGGATATTTTTCACCTAAATTAATAGAGATTATAAAAAAGATTCCTCTCTTTTCTGATTCAAAAATTATAGAACTTTTACATTCTATTAACCCTTTCTGGCTTCCAATTATCCTCATGTCAATTGGCGCTATTGCAGGGATTTTATTTTCTTTCATTATTTATAGTGAAGCTTTAAAGATGAAAATCAATTCAGAAGGTATTCATATGAGTAAAGATGAGCAAGAAAAACAAATTACAAAGGCGAATGTAAAAGTCGTTTTTGTAGAGAATCGTCAAGTGGTGGTCATTGATCAAGAAGACCGAGAATGGCTACGTGAAACATCTGATATAAATCCACGTAAAATTAAAGATATTTTCTTGCTGCACGGTTTTCCATGGGTGGAACAAGATCCTTATAAACAGGACTATAGTCTATGGAAATTAGAGGATGGGCGATTTAGTAAAAGTGTAAATACGATTTTATATAAAAGACGAAATGCCCTTCGAGAAGGAAACTCGAAAAAAAAGAAGCATTTACGCAAAGATTTGAATGAGCTAGGAGTCTTTGTCAAAGACGATGGAGAAGATCAGTATGTCCGTTCCATTAAGTAATAGAGCGATAGAAAGCACAAAAAAACGAATAAAGCACGCAGAGAAATTACATTTTCTCTGTGTGCTCTATTCGTTTAAATCGGCTCTTCTAAATAAATATATTCAATAAAAGCGCAAAACCAAATGCAATAAATGATAACAATGTCTCGAGTACCGTCCACGTTTTAAACGTTTCCTTCACCGTCAAACCTAAATACTCTTTTACAAGCCAGAACCCTGCATCATTTACGTGAGAAAACATTAATGAGCCTGCACCAGTTGCAATAACAAGCAACTCTAAATTTACACCAGACATGTGCTGAATAACCGGTGAAACAATCCCTGCTGCTGTCGTTAACGCTACTGTCGCGGAACCTGTTGCAATTCGAATTAATCCAGCTACCATGAAAGCTAATACGATTGGTGATAACGATATATGTTCTGCCATTTGCGCAATCGCCGTTCCAACGCCACTTTCAATTAATATTTGTTTAAATCCACCGCCTGCACCGATAATTAAAATAATGGAACCGACCGGTAATAAACTTTCGTCTGTTAATTTTTTAATCATCTTTTTATTAATTCCTTGTCTGATTCCAAGTAAATAAAATGCTGCGAAACATGAAATAAGTAAAGCAATTACTGGACTTCCAATAAAAACAAAAAATTCAGTCATCTTTTCCGGTAATGAAATATATGGTGCAACGACCGATAAAATCATCAATACAACTGGTAATAAAATAATAAAGAATGAAACTTTACGACTCGGTAAGTCAGTTGAGACAGTCGTAACTCGAATAAGCTCTGGTTCATTTTCAGGTATAACCCTTTTATGTACCCACTTTGCAAAGATCGGTCCTGCGATAATGGCTGTTGGTAACGCGATAAGTAATGAATATAAAAGTACCTTTCCTAAGTTCGCGTTATAAATACCGATTGCTGTCATCGCCCCTGGATGTGGTGGCACGAGCCCGTGAACAATAGATAACCCAGCAATAACAGGTAAAGCAATTAATAATATGTTTTGCTTCGTTGTTTTTCGAATTGAAATAACAAGTGGTAATAAAATGACAATCCCTACTTCAAAAAAGACGGGAATCCCTATAACAAACCCTGCAAATAACATAGCCCAAGGTAATTTTTTTACGCCGAAAAATCGAATAAAGAAATCTGCAACTTGCATGCCTGCCCCTGAATCAGACATCATTTTCCCTAATATAGTTCCAAGTGCCAAAATACCAACTAAATGCCCTAGTACACTACCAACACCAGTTTCATAGGCAGCCACTATTTTCGTTAAGTTCAGTCCAGACATAATGGCTAAAAATAAACTCGCAACTGTTAAACTAATAAATGCATGCCATTTCCACCATGATACCCCTAAAATAACAATCGCAATTGCAAGTAACGTGACGATTAATAAGTATATATCCATCTCTCATTCCCCTTACTTTATAAAAAAAGAGGGAACATCCCCTCTTTTTATACATCATAATTCACTACATAATGCTGCATTTCTGTATTGTAGTAGCCTTCGCTATATTCAATTACTTCTCCAACTTCATCGTAAGAATAGCGCATTCGTTTTAATAACGCTGTGCCCTCTTTTTCACCTAACGCTTCTGCAACGAAACTAGGCGCAAGTCCAACAGCGAATTCATCTCTGAAGTTTTCTAAATGAATGCCTCGGTCTTCAACTAAATCATAAAGCGATTGCAAGTCAAAGTCCGATAAATCTGTACTTGCCATTTTCGCTGAGAAATAGTGCGTATAATGAATGTACGGTGCATCATTTAACGTATATAAACGTTCAATGCGAAAACTCTCCTTACCGAATAATTGAAATGGCACTGTTCCTTCTTCATTCTGAACGATTTCTGCTTTTAGCAATTTCTTCTGTACTTTATATCCTTCTTCCACTAACACTTCAGTAAATTTCTTACCCTTTGACAGTTTTGTCGCAGAAGTGTTACGGATGACTTTCGTTCCTTTACCGCTTTTCTTTTCCAAATATCCTTCTTGAGCGAGTTCTTTAATCGCATTTCGTACTGTAATTTTACTCACTTTGAACTCTTCTTCTAACTGCGGTTCGGAAGGAATATTCGTATGAATCGCATATACACCATGCAATATTCGATCACGAATAATGTTTTTTATTTGTAAATATAATGGTCCTTTTTTCCTCGTTACGTTCACCGTTACACCCACTACCTTTCTACATCACCTACTGATGCCGTCATTGCCCGAAGTATATCCTTCTCTGATGACATTGGCGTATCACCGACGATTGTATGTGCAAGCATTCCAGCTGCTGACGCAAATGAAACAGCTTTCTCTGGTGCAAACTCTTCTATCTCGCCATGAATAATCCCGCTCGTATAAGCATCTCCAGCACCTATTCTATCATATACAGAAAACGTAAGTGTTTTTGCAAAAGTGAACGCACCATCTTTACATATAAATCCGCGCAGCGAGTGTGTATTATCGCTATTAATAGAGCGATGTGTACCAGCAATTGTAGTGATATGATATGTTTCAGCTACTTGTGGAATAAGATCAACAAGTTGAGCTTCTCGCTCTGTCTCTTCTGTTTTCATTCCAAGAACGAACATTGCATCTTTTTCATTCATCATTACAATATCAGCTAGCCCTAACATTTCTTCATAATGCGGTTTCGCCTGTTCATATCCGTCTTCTCCCCAAAGCGATGGACGATAATTGCAATCAAAAACAACCGTGCCTCCGTTTTCTTTCACTGCTTTCGCTAAAGATTTCATCTGATGGCGCACCGTGTCATTCATCGCAAGTGTAATTCCGCAAAAATGAACGATATCAATTTCCTTTGCGATTTCTTCAAATTGATACATTTCTTCACATGCCGTATTGAAACTACTTTCTAATCGATTCGAATATGTAACGCGGCTTGCACGTGCCCCAAATCCATTTTCTAAAAAGTACATGCCGACATATTTGCCACCTCTTGAAACAAGCGTGGTTTGCACACCTAACTTTTGAATGTAAGATAATGCAGCATCCCCAACCGAATTTTCCGGTAAAGTTGAAATAAGAAGCCCTTCATGCCCGAGATGAGAAAGTGCTGCTGCCACGTTCACACCTGTACCAGAAAATGAGTAATTTAATGTATTAGCTTGCGATAGCAATTCATATCCTGGTACTTGCAGGCGCATCATTACTTCGCCAAATGCTGCAATTTTCTTACGCATATTGATCAACTAACTTCTTCACGACTGCTAATAATTCACGAACATCTTCTACTTTCGTATTGCCAGTTTCTTTATCAATAATAGAAGAGTACACGTGTGGGATAACTTGCTCTACGTTTGCTTCAAGCGCAATACGTACAATTGTTTCAAAGTTTTCTTTATCAATTCCGCCCGTTGGCTCTAATGCGAATCCTTCTTCCGCACAAGCTTTCGCAACTGCGCGATATTCTTCTTCATGAGCTAGCCCTTTCATTGGGAAGTATTTCAATGAATTTCCACCCATATCACGTACAAGTGCAATCGCTGTTTTAATTGGAACGATTGCTTTCTCTTCTCCAGCAGCACTAATTGGACCAGTAGAAATATTTACGTACCCTACTTTTCCTGTTGGGGATACTAAACTATTAATCCAGCTATCTTTTCCATCAAGATTTGCACGTGTCGCTCCAACTGAAGGGAACACTTGATTAATATGGCTACCAGGGTAATGCTTCGCAATTTCAGCTACAACTGCTGCTTGGCGATTATCTCCTGCTCCTAGTCCGATCGATACAGCGTCATCAATTTCTTTTCCGTATGCTTTCATCGCTGTAACTGCTTCTTCTACTGTTGGATAGTCTTTTGATAAAACACCTACTACTACATAACCTTCTGCTGCTTCAAAAATATCTTTCGCATTTTCGATATTATTCGCTAATACATTTAATGCTACGCGGCCTTTATAAAAACGTTTTTGAATGTTTGTCATTTTAGTTTCCCCCTACAATTTCTCTCAATTTTTCTTCAATTACATGTATGTCATCACCTTGAAGTGGACGTGGATCGATATCAAAGAATCCTTGTCTTACTCCGTAATCACGTGTGTAGATTGCGATTTCCCCTTCGCGTAATGCTGTTACAACATCTTTTGCTGATTTATTTAACTCTTTCTCGTTAATATGAATGCGTGCTCTAAAGATTGCTCTTCCTGCTTCATCTTGAACGATTGTTACATTTACGCCGTTTAATTCTTTTAGCGGCATAAGTACTTGTAATAACTCTTTTTCTTGCTCGCTCTTATCTTCTTTTACTCCGTACTCATCAAGCGCTTGAAGTAAACCGAAAGTCGTTTCTTTCCCAACTTTCATACTTCTTCCGATGCAATGTAATTGCACTTTCAGCCACTCAATATATTTTCGTTTCCCGCCAACAATACCAGAAGTAGGCCCTTCAATCGCCTTTGAACCGCTATAAATGGCAAGGTCTGAATACTTCACATATTTTTGAATATCTTCTTCAGCTGCCGCATCGACGATAAGTGGTACATTATTTCGCTGCGCAACTTCCCATGCTTCTTCAACAGAAATCATATTTTTTTGCACGGCATGATGTGATTTTACATACAGAATTGCTGCTGTATTTTCACCAATTGCATCTTCAATATGCTCTGCTTTCCCTTCATTTGCGTAGCCAACTTCTACAAGTTTTCCTCCGCCTAAGTAAATCATCGTTTCAACAGGAGCACCGTATTGAACGTTATGACCTTTTAACATTATTACTTCGTTTTTCGCGATGACCTCTTGATGAAGTCTTTCACTTTTACGACGATTTCCTTCTGTCACAATTGCTGCGATAGAAAGCGCAATTCCGCTCGATGCTGAATTCACAACAACCGCTGCTTCTGAATCTAGAATTCTCGCAATATGGTCTCCTGCTTTATCTACTAAATCAGCAATTTCCACATAATTTTGTCCACCATGTTTCATTGCATCCATAACTGTATCTGTCGGAGCGGATACACCTAAAATACTCATTCTACCGCTCGCATTAATTACTCTTTTTAATCCGTACTTAGCATTCAATGAATGACCCATTGATTACAACCCCTTTCGTATCAATCCTTCTTTCAGCAATGCGCTGATCCCCTTCTGAATCAATTAACGTAACCTTCTCATCTTTCACCGTAAATAAAGTTAAATTTGCAATATCTCCTTCTTGAATACGGCCAAGCTCTGGTTTCTTAAGCCATTCTGCTGCATGTTTCGTAACCGCATCAATCACTTCTTCTAGCGGATACCCTAAGTAAAGGAATTTCGAAAGAACGTGAGCCATACTATACACCGGACCATGTACGCGATTCTTCCGGTAAATATCTGTACTAATTGTATTAAAGGCAATACCGTGACGCTTTGCTGCTTCTGCTACTTTAAAAGAAAAACTAGCATTACCATGACCAACATCTAAATGTACGCCACGATTTACTGCATCTAATAAAATTGGTAGCGGTTTTCCTTCTTCATCAAATAAATTATTTTCTTTCCCATTTAAGTAATGTGTAATGACATCATCTTTTTCTAAAAGAGGTACAACTTCCTCAATACGAGGAGGCGCTGAACCGATATGTACCATAATTGGCAATGATGTTTCACGGGATAAATCACGCGCTATATGAAGTGGCTCAATTCCACTATCACAAACGACACTTTTACTCATTCTCGCCTTTAACCCAACGATTACATCTTTATACTTTTCTACTGCTTCTATTACTTTCTCCTTATCGATCCACTCCATATTGGATAATTCATCAATTCGTTTTAAACCGATGCGAGAAATATTTAAAAAGGCAAATAAATTCGTTTTTGCCTGCTCTCTACTTTTTACTAAATCTTCAATGCGATCAGCTCCGCAGCTACCCGCATCAACAATTGTCGTTACCCCTTGCTTAACGCCAATTTCGTCCACCTCATCGCCATACGGATCGAACTCCGGAAAAGCATGAACGTGCAAATCAATCCAGCCACTCGATACGTAAGTACCAGAGTAATCAAGAACCTTTCCACCCTCACCAGCACCAGCTTTCGTCACCTGTGCGATTTTATTATTTTCAATTACAATGTCAATCTCTTCCCCGTTCACACGTTTCACATTACGTAGTACGAATCGTTCTGTCATTGTACTTCCACCCTTTTCTATAAGAAGCCATAAGAATACGCTTACATTAAAGTTTCGTTTTATATGTTTTTCACACGTTTAGCGTAACACAAAAAAAGGGAGAAGTAAATATAACGTTATAATGTTTGATTTTATATTACTTTCTTCACTACTTTTAAAATGAGAGTTTTCATTACATATTCGGACAACCTATAAGTAGGAGGGATATTCTTGAGATTTCGAATTTTATTATTTATAACCTTAGTCACTTTGTATGTACCAACAACGGTTAGCGCAGCCCCTCCATCACTCACGGCTGCATTTATCCGGGATCATCAGCTATGGATAAAGAAAGGAAATCAAGAAATACAAATCACAAAGAATCGATATGTGTATTCTCCAAAATGGTCTTATGATGGTAGGTTTATTGGTTATATTGATAGTGATGAAAAGGGTAAAAAATCTAATCTATTCATCTATGATACGAAGGAGAAAATAAACTATCAGCCTTATGTAAGAGTCGTAACATCTGACTTTAAGTGGTCGCCAAACAAAAATCAATTGGCTTACACTGATCAAGGTTTATTAAACGTTACAAAAATAAAAAATGGTCGCCCGCACGGTTTTGAAAATGTATCACTTGGGGTTAGTGATTTCGAATGGTTCCCGAACGGAAAGGAATTTATCGTTTCCTCACAATCCTGCTTACGTCCGACTGGATGGGGCAAGGTTCCACTTTATAAAATTCCAGTCGATGCAAATCTTGCTAAAGATAAAATAAAGCCTTTTTATACGATTCAAACAAATGAAACTGATTTATTTGCGGTGCATGCTAACTATTTCAAGTGGAGTTCTGATGGAAAGTGGATTAGTTTTTTGGCCAGTCCTACTGCCTCCTTGGCAATGGATAGCAATACATTATGTGTTATCTCATCAAAAGGGACACACTTTCGAACGCTTGTTAACATGCTATGGTTCAAAGACTGGATGAAGTGGGCTCCATCAGCCAATCAACTGGCCTATATTTCAGGAGAAGGAAGGTTTTTTGTAGAAAATAAAAAACTCACAATTGCAGACATGGTAACAGCAAAACAACAAAAGGAATACACACCTATAGGTTATATAGACCTTGATTTAGAATGGCTTTCACCAAACAAAGTCGTTGTGGCTCGCGCAAAAGAAAACAAGGCATGGAAAGAAGGTCCTGTTCCGACGCTGTTTACAACACTTTATATGATTAATATAAAAACAGAAGAACAGCGACAAATCTCATTCCCAAAACAGAATGAACGTGATGAAGACCCTCAAGTTATTGGACCTTATCTTACTTGGCTTCGCAAGAGAACAAATGTATATAAAGGCGATGTCTGGATGAAGGATAGCTTACATAGTCAGGAGTATATATGGCTGAAAAATGTTGATGAAGCTCCGACTTTTTTTACTCTGAATAAAAGTAATTGAAAATGTACGAATTACAATCCTCGTCATATAAAGGTTACTTCTTCTATTATTCAGGATTGTACTTGTTCTTCTATTTTGATTCCCCCACGATAGAGCACTATTATGGGGGAATCAAGATTATCTATTCCTGAACCGTCACAATAACCCCGTCCATATTATTCCCCGAAATTTCATACTGCTTATTTGCTAGAACATTCACTGTCCTGTTCCCGGAAACTTTATAATAAGAAACCGTATATTTCTTACCTTCCACATCGGTTGTAATTTCTTTTTGCTCTTTTAAGAAGTCTAAGTATTCCTCTAATGTAATTTTCTTTTTTTGCATAATTGCACTATGAGGCAGGCCGACATAACGGATGTGCCATGGCTCATATTGAATGCCTGTAATGTTACCTTTATTTTTCGGATAGCGCAAAACAAAACCGTGCTTCCATACATTCTCTTCAATCCATTTTCCTTCAGGTGCTTTTTCCATTTTCTTTTGCGTTGAACCAACGTCCAGTGATAACCCTAAATTATGTTCACTATATCCTGCTGGGAGTGCATAATCCGATCCCATGTCTTTATATAATTTACTTTGCTCTTTAAAATCTCTATACCCGCTATTCATTAAGAAATGTTGTACGCCATCTTTTCCAGCCGCATCGACAACGTTCAAAAACTTTTTTACAACATCCTTTGATAAACGAAGATTTCTATCAAATATTACGTAACCTCTTACTAATTCACTGCTGTGATTTACATTTATAATGTCAGACCTAATACTATCTTTTTTTACTGGGTAATCTTTGTTAACTAATAATAGATCCCCTTTATAAATTTGTTCTTTTGTAACCTCTACCTTTTCCATATTTGCATTCTTTACTGCACTATTTTCTCCATCGATTTTCACATCAATTTCTTTTTGAAATAACGGTGATATATAAACGCCTACACAGATTGTGCATGCAATAAAAAAAGAAATAAATACCCACTTTTTCATTTCTAGTTCCTCCTTAACGTAACTTACGTATAGAATAGAAAAAACTATTAAAATAAAAAGTGGGGTAAAGTTTAAATTTTTATTAAATTGTTAAGTTCTCGTCTTTTGGCAATCGCACTTCAAACATTGTTCTAACTACATTACTTTCAGCAGAAATCGTACCGTTATGCTGTTCAACAATATTTTTCGCAATAAATAGCCCAAGGCCTGTCCCGCCACGGTTTTCTGATCTCGATTTATCACCTGTATAAAACATATCAAAAAGATACGGTAGGTCTTCTTCTGGAATACTATCTCCGTAATTCATAACTTGTATGACAACTTCTCCATTATCGATATACCCATTCAAATCAACAAATTGCCCATCATATCCGTATCGAACGGCATTTGTTAACAAGTTTTCAAATACTCTAGCTAATAATTTTCCATCACCGTTAATCGGCAAATGCGGATCAATATTCAATCTAGCTTCTAAATGATGTTTCTCTAACAGCGGATATAATTCCTCATCTAGCTGTATAAGTAGCTCACTTATATCAATCGGCTTTTTATCCAGCTTTAGCATGCCATAATTCATACGTGTAATTTCAAATAACTCATCGATTAAACTTTCGAGTCTTTGCGATTTCGTATATGCAATTGTGGAGAAATGTTTAATTTGTTCTTTTGTTAAATTCTCATCTTTAAGAATTAAATCTAAATAACCTAAAACGGAAGTTAACGGCGTTCTCAAATCGTGAGCTAAGTTAACAATAAGCTGGTCTTTACTACTTTCTGCGAAGTCTCCTCTTTCCACTGCTTCCTTTAATTTCTCACTCGCTACATTAATTTCGCTTGCAATATATCCAAACTCATCATTTGATAAAACGCGCACTTCATTTGTAAAATCTCCGTTCGCCAAATGATGAATTCCGTTTGAAATCTCATCAAAATATTTTAAATACGGCCTAGTAAGGAAGAAGAAAAACATAATGGACAGAGGGATGAAGATAATTAAAAAGAAATTAACATCCCCAATTTGTCTTACCATGGAACGAAATTGAGCTAACGGATCCTCATAACGAACGACTAATTTATAATAAATCCGTAATCCTTCATAAATGAAATACGTTATGCCAGCAGCTAATATCATACTTAACGCAAATAGCATAACCATCTTCGAACGAAAACTTCTCATCTTTTTAGCCATTGAAAGTATACCCTACTCCCCACACTGTTTTTATTAGCTTATCTTTTCTTTTATCTTCCCCAAGCTTTTTCCGCAACGTACGAATATGTACCATAACTGTATTTCCACTTTCGTAATACCCTTCACCCCATACTTGCTGAAAAATATTTTCCACATTGTATACTTTCTTCGGGTGACTCGCTAATAAATATAAAATATCGAACTCTTTCGGCGTTAATTCAATTTTCTCATCGTACACATCTACCGTTCGGCGCTCAGGATCAATCACAACTCCGCCTATCGCTAAAGCAGATTTATTCTCCGCTACTTTCGGCTGATTTAACGTAAGAAACCTACGTAATTGTGCATTTACACGTGCAACTAATTCAATCGGTGTAAAAGGTTTCGTCATATAATCATCTGCACCTAGCACAAGACCTGTCACCTTATCAAAATCAGACGTTTTCGCACTTAAGAAAATGATTGGCATATGGTGCTTCGCGCGAATTTGACGCGCCACTTCATACCCATCCATTTTCGGCATCATAATATCTAAAACCACTAGATCGATTGGCTGCGTTTCAATAATATGAACGGCCTCTTCCCCGTTCGCTGCCTTCACAACATGGTACCCTTCTTTTTCTAAATGTATCTCAATTAAATCAGCAATTTCTGCCTCATCATCCGCTATTAAAATTGAAATGCGCTTCATTTTACTCCCCCTTTTTATACGATCGATTGTAAACTAGTCTATGCAATTTGTACAATGCGAAAAGGTTACCCGTTAGAGTAACCTTTGTAAATAAAATTATATCAGCGATTTTCCAAATATATCGACCGTAACTTGAAATATATCGGCGATTTTTCAATTATATCAATCGTAACTCGAATTATATCGGCGATTATTGAAATATATCGACCAACCGACAATTAACGACGAAATTCGCCCGCTATTTGAAAGACTCAACTTACCGCTCCAAAACAATCCGCTGCTTCGTGATTTCCGCCAGCCTTCCGCGGTCCACTCCGTACTCATCTTCAACACTTTGCGGCACCATCACTTTCCCGCGCTCAAGCGTCACTGCCGGCGAAATAATATCCTTCTCCCAATGTCTACTAGAAGCGGATATATCGCCTGGAATCGTAAAGTTCGGCAATGAAGCAAGCGCAACATTTTGCGCTCGTGAAATCCCCATCTCCACCATACCGCCGCACCAAACTGGTATGTTATGCTCCATACAATAATTATGAATTTGAACCGATTCTGTTAATCCGCCCACTCGCCCTGGTTTAATGTTAACGATTTGGCAGCTGCCAAGAGTAATCGCAACGCGTGCATCTTCTAAACTATGGATGCTTTCGTCTAAGCAAATTGGCGTTTCAATTTTCTTTTGCAGCTGTGCATGATCAAGAAAATCATAATCCGCTAGTGGTTGTTCAATCATCATTAATTGAAATTCATCTAGTTGTTTCAGACTCTCCGTATCCGCTAATGTATACGCTGAATTCGCATCAGCCATTAACGGGATATGCGGGAACTCTTTACGTATTTCTTTTAATAACTCATAATCATGCTCTGGCTTTATTTTCACTTTAAAACGCTCGTATCCTTCTTCTGCGTACTTCTCGATTTGTTTTAACATAACTGGAATCTTATTAAGCCCAATTACAACACCGACTTCAATTTCAGCCTTCGTTCCCCCAAGCAATGTCGCTAGCGATTTCTTTTGACGCTTCGCATATAAATCCCAAACAGCCCCTTCAATTCCCGCCTTTGCCATTCGGTTTCTTTTTATATGCTGGAACAAACTCGGCACTTCATTCGGATGAGAAATTTCAGCCTTTAATAAATCAGGTAATAAAAAATCTTGCAGTACATGCAGCGCCGTCTTCACTGTTTCTTCCGTATACCACGGTTCAGAGAATGCAACGACTTCGCCAAATCCAATGCACCCGTCCGTATCTTCTAATTCAATGACAATACTTTCACGCTTTTCGTAAGTTCCGTAGCTTGCAGCAAAAGGGATGACGAGTGGCATTTCCGTTATATGAAGTGTCGCTTTTTTTATCTCCACTTACATCTCCTCCACTAATTGTCTTAACTCTCGTCTTAACAATTTTTTCGAAGCATTTCGTGGTAATTCCTCTAAGAAACAAGCTTTTTTC
This sequence comes from Bacillus tropicus, assembly GCF_001884035.1. Classification (GTDB taxonomy): domain Bacteria; phylum Bacillota; class Bacilli; order Bacillales; family Bacillaceae_G; genus Bacillus_A; species Bacillus_A tropicus. The sequence goes on along the minus strand of NZ_MACG01000007.1, from coordinate 27,073 downwards.
GGCACTTTATATTTCGCTAATTTCTCCTCGCAAAAGTGAAGAATTTCTTCTTCTGTTACCTCTCCGCTTTTTACAACAAAAGCAGCGGGTACTTGTCCCCATTTATCATCAGTCATACCGACAACACCTGCTTCCGCCACCGCCGGATGAGAAAGCAACACTTCTTCAATTTGAGCCGGATATATATTCTCTCCACCAGAAATAATTAAATCACTTCGGCGATCTAATACGTATAAAAATCCTTCTTCGTCCAAATAACCAAGGTCGCCAGTATGAAGCCATCCGTTTTGAATTGTCTCACGCGTCGCATCTTCACGGTTAAAGTAACCACCTGTTACGTTCGGTCCTTTTACTACGATTTCACCTTCCGCACGTGGCGGCACTACTACGCCATCTTTTTCAATACGAAGTTGGCACTGAAATAGTGGTTTTCCAGCTGATCCTACTTTCGTTAACATGTAATCTGCGGATAACGTACAAATTTGAGACGACGTTTCTGTCATGCCGTACGTTTGGTATACAGGAATTCCTTTTTCTACACACGTTTCTAATAGTGGTTTCGGCGCTGGTCCTCCGCCAAGTAACATGCATCGTAAAGAAGATGGATATGTCTCTGCCCCAAGTCGCTCTAATAAATCAGTCAACATTTTAGAAACGACAGAAATAATTGTTACGCCTCTCGTTTGAAGTGCTTTATGAATAAAATCCGCATCATATTTCGGAACGAGTAAAATGCGCATGCCGTACATAATGTTTTTCATTAAAAGAGATAGCCCGCCAACGTGGAACATCGGCATACAAGCTAACCAGCAATCATCATCACGAAGCCCTAAATTAAGCGAAGAACCAACTGCGCTTGCCCAATGATTTCCGTACGTTAAAATAACGCCTTTCGGTTTCCCTGTCGTCCCTGACGTATAAATAATCGTCATCGCCTCTTCTAAAGAAAACTCTTCTTGTATAAAGGCTTCCTCTTTTGGTCCATTCATCACTTCGGCGAATGAATATACAGGAACATCTTTAGCATCAAAATCTTGATCCGTTACTAAACAAGCAACTTCAGCATCATCCATTTGCCAAAGTAGCTCTTCTCTTGAAAGACGCGTATTTAAAAGCACAGCTACTGCACCTACGTAAGATAGGGCGTGAATAACTGTAATCATCTCCATACCATTTTTCATCAGAACAGCCACCTTTTGCCCACGCTTCACTCCTACATGCGAGAGATGTTCACAAACAGATACTACTTTTTCATGCAGCTGTACGAAAGTAACTTTCTCTTCCTCTATTTCAATTGCAGTGCGATCTGGTGTTAAAAATGCACGTTGCTTTAACCAATTTGGCATCGTCTCCATCATTCATTCTCCTTTCATGAAAGAAAGAGACTTGATATGAAATCAAGTCTCTTAGTTGTTTTGTTTCCGATTGATTCCATCTAGCTACAGCGGCTAGAATGTTCGGTGGCTTCACTTCTTCCTACGAGGCAAAAAGCGCCTCTACGTCAGAAGCTCCATCCCCCTCACATTCTAAACGAGCCGCTTCCGCTTTCATCACGGGAAACGAGGGAATTGACCGAAGTCCGGACTGCGTTTTTCTTTGAACGCGTCGCGACCTTCTTTTGCTTCGTCAGTTGTATAGTACAATAACGTTGCATCTCCAGCTAGTTGTTGAATACCAGCTAGACCGTCTGTGTCTGCGTTGAATGCAGCTTTTAGGAAACGAAGTGCCATTGGGCTGTTTGCTAAAATTTCTTGTGCCCATTGTACTGTTTCTGCTTCAAGTTCTTCTAATGGTACTACTGTGTTTACTAAGCCCATATCAAGCGCTTCTTGAGCACTGTATTGACGGCATAAGTACCAAATTTCGCGAGCTTTCTTGTGGCCTACCATACGAGCTAAGTAACCAGCTCCGTATCCACCGTCAAAGCTTCCTACTTTAGGACCTGTTTGTCCGAATACAGCGTTGTCTGCAGCGATTGTTAAGTCACATACGATATGAAGTACGTGTCCACCACCGATTGCATAACCTGCTACCATTGCGATAACTGGTTTAGGAATTGCGCGAATTAGACGTTGTAAGTCTAATACGTTTAGACGTGGGATTTGGTCGTCACCTACATATCCACCATGACCGCGAACTTTTTGGTCGCCGCCAGAACAGAATGCACGTCCACCTTCACCTGTTAAAATGATAACGCCAACATTTGCATCATCACGAGCTTGTGCAAAAGCGTCGATTAACTCCATTACCGTTTTAGGACGGAATGCGTTATGTACTTCAGGGCGGTTAATCGAAATCTTTGCGATACCATTGTATGTTGAATAAATAATATCTTCGTAATTGCCTTCTTTTACCCATTCAATAGCCATTACAACTACCTCCTTGTATATTTCTGATCTCCTCTATAAGTGTAACTTCATTCTTAACTGAAAAAAGCATCACTGCATAGTTTTTAGAAATCCCTTTACTATTGTATCAAACTTTTCCGGTTGTTCCACATGAATTGCATGGCCAGCACCATCAATTTTGACAAATTTCGCGTCAGAGACGCATTTTTCGATATTTTTTAATATGCGAAAGAACTTTTCATCATACTCTCCGTTCATTAAAAGAACAGGCATCTTTAAGTTTTTCAGCTCATTCCACCATGAAGGCTGAGCCCCTGTTCCCATGCCGCGCAAGCTATTTGCGAGCCCTTTTGGATTGTTAGCAATTCGCTCTTTTCGCACTGCTTCTTGTACGTTTTGTGCTAAACGTTTTTGCGTTTCAAACAGCGGAATACTTTCCCACATCGTTACAAAGCTTTCGATGCCTTCTCTCTCAATTTTCTGAGCAAGTCGCTCATCTTTTTCACAGCGTTCTTTTCGCTCATCTTCACTTTCAAGCCCAGCTGTACAATTTTCTAATAAAAGAGAGCGTACATATTCTGGATATAGACATGCCATCGTAATCGCCAGTCTACCGCCCATTGAATAGCCAAGTATATGCGCCTTTTCAATATGAAGATAATCTAGTAGTTCTTTCATTTGCAATGCTACATTTCGAATATCATAATGCGTCACATCTTCAGGGCTTTCCGTTTTTCCGTGCCCAACAATATCTACTAAAATGACTTGAAATTGCTCACTCCAAGAAGGAACGAAGGAACGCCACGTCTCCATGCTTCCCGTAAAACCATGAAGAAGTAGAAGTGGTTCCCCGCTTCCGACTACTTCATATTCATACGATACACCTTGCAGTGTTACGTTCATTTTGATTCACCTTGCAACGATGTAGTAATTACGTCCTGTGTTTTTGCCCATAATTTGCGGTGCAAGGTTAAGTTTTCATCACGGTTCGTACAAATTTCCACAACGTGTAAACCTTCTGTCGTTGTTCCTTTTTGTACTTCTTCTCGGAATTGCTCCCAACCATTTACACGGCTAAATGAACCACCGTACATGTTGACAACATGCTCATAATCAAGACCAATTGGAGTACCAAATAATGATTCGAAGTGTTCCTTTTTCTCATACTGTGGTAAGAATGAGAAAATACCGCCACCGTCATTATTTACAACGACAATCGTTATATTTAATTCATGTAATTTTGCGGCTAATAATCCGTTTAAATCGTGATAAAATGATAAATCACCGATTACTAATACGAGCGGATCGCAAATAACGCTCGCTCCTAAAGCTGTCGAAATGATTCCATCAATCCCATTTACACCGCGATTAGCCATCACTTGAATATTTTTATCCGATGTGAAAAAGAATGAATCTGTATCACGAATTGGCATACTATTACTCGCAAATAACGTTGACCCTTCTGGTAATACGCGGATAATATCCGTAATGACTCTTCCTTCAAATGCCGTATCATATGTTTCCATTTCACGAAGCGTTTCCTTCGTTTTTTCGTTTATATGTTGCCACATTTGGGACCAATCATTCTTTTTCATAACTGGCATTTTTTCTATTAGTGCACTGCAAAACGCAATATCATTTGCTTGGATAACTTCTGTCGCAACGAGAGCTGGATCTCTCCATTGTCCTGATTCGTCAACAACGATATGAACAGCTTTCGTTTGTTTTCTAATGAACTGCGTTAATGCTTTCGAAACAGGCATACCACCGAAGCGAATTAAAACGTCCGGCTTCCACGTTTCTTTTAACAGCTCATTTCGTAAAAATGTATCATAACAGTCAATTACCATCGTTTTATCGTGGTGTCCGCTACGAATGTTAGAAAGTGGATCCGCTAATATTGGATATCCCGTTTTTTCAGCTAGTTGCGTTGCAAACGTTGCGATTTCTGAATGACTATCATCTCCACAAATAATAAGCCCCTTTTCCATATGTGAAAGGCGCCCTACAAGAGAATCTACATATTCATTCGGCATCACCACATTCCCTTGCTGAACTACTCCTGTATATTCCCCGCGTCCTTTATCCCATAAACTTTCTAATGAAAAGTCTGGGATCAGCGGTTCACGAACTGGAAAATTAAGATGAACAGGTCCTTGCGGCGCTAAACAAGCACTTGCTATCATGCGCTGCGTTGTCATGCGAGCGTAATGGTACATCGCTTCACTCGCTTCTGGAAGTGCCATCTCTGTAAATTGCTTCACAAACGTACCGTATAAATTAAATTGATTCATCGCTTGTGGTGCACCGACATCTCTTAATTCATGCGGTCTATCTGCCGTTAAAACGATAAGCGGCACTCGTGAATGAAAAGCTTCACATACAGCTGGATAGTAGTTCGCTGCTGCCGTTCCTGACGTACATAATAATGCAACCGGACGTTTTTTCGCTTTTGCGATACCGAGCGCAAAAAATCCTGCAGATCTTTCATCTACATGTAAATATGTGTTCATTCCTTCATGTTGTTCCATTAGTAGAGCAATCGGCGTTGACCGTGAGCCTGGACTAATGACAACATCACATACATTTAGACGCGTCAGTTCATCCACGAACGCGCCTAAATAATATGATAATGCTTCTATATGATTGTTCATTTCATTAATTCCTCCAAAGCACCAAGCATCGGTCTAAACTTCAAACTTGTTTCTTCATATTCAAGTTGCGGTACTGAATCAATTACAATCCCGCAACCGGCGAATAAAGATGCTTTCTCTCCATTTAATAATCCGCAGCGAAGTGCAACCGCAAATTCACCATTTCCTTCATCATCTATCCAGCCAATCGGTGCACCATATAATCCTCTGTCTAACAATTCAACATCACGAATCAGTTTCATCGCTTCCAAACGAGGTGTCCCGCCAAGAGCTGGTGTTGGATGTAATTCTTCTACCATTGTTAAAAGACTCGCATCGCCTTTTGCCTCTACAGGCGTATATAAATGAATTAAGTTTTTCGTTGTTAATAAACCTGGGCTTTCCGGAATATTAACGTATTCGCAGTGCTCATTTAATACCGATCTAATCATGTTCACAACATAACCGTGTTCAGCTAAATTCTTTTCATCATGAAGAAGCGCATTACTATTCCGCTTACTTTCTTCTATAGATTGACCATGACCAGTTGAACCAGCAAGACACATCGAAGTAAACTTCTCATCTTCTTTGCGAATTAATCTCTCTGGCGTCGCTCCTAATAAGCATGCTCCTTTATAATCAAAAGAAAATACGTAACAATCTGGTTGCCCAATGCGAAGTGCTTCTAAAACAAGCGCAGAATCAATATGATGATCCATCTCTACTTTTAGTTCCCTCGCTAATACAACCTTCTGCACGTTCCCCTGCTTCATCTCATCTTGCACTTTCTCAATGGCCTTCATCCAGCCTTTCGGATCCACTTCTACTTTAGAAGTAACTGTTAATTTCGATCCTTCTAGTGCACATTTACTCTCCTCAAAAATTTTCTCCTCTAAAGAAACAATTTCGTTATAAAGAGTTTCTGCACAATCTGTTGCTGAAACGAATGTATTCATTGTTAACCATGCTTTTTCATTTTTTACAGTTAATAAAAATGCCGGTAGTGAAAATGTCGTATCATCAAATTCTTTCCATAAATCTGTTTTCTCTTTTTCTTGGTCAAATGAAAATCCGCCAAATAAAAGAGGACCTGTTCCAAATTCGTATCTTTCTCTTTGTACAAATGCTTTCTCTTTTACTTTATCCCACTCGTCACGAGCAGTTTGAAAGCGTTTGTGAGAAGCAGTTGCTATAGTGAAAACAGAGCCAATTCCAGCAAATATTACATGCTGAGCTGGGTCTGCAAAATAACATCTATTTTCGAATGCAATCCTTTTTCCTGCTGCATAAAACAGAAGCGGATCCATCCAGTCTGTTTGTTTTACAAAGCTCACTAATATTTTTTCATCAGTTGCACGCTTAATGGCCGCACTAAGAACTTCTTGCAAGCCTATTTGTTTCGTTTGAATCACAATTGTCTCCCCCCTATGGGCGAAAAATAGTCATAATTACGCTTGATTTTAAGATACACCTCAAACGAAAGGCCTGTCAACGTTTAGCATTTCTGAGAAATTCACCTTCTCTTCCTAGAAAATAAACGTTGACACTAAATGATGCTTTTTCTACACTTAGTTGTGTACAATATGTGACCAAAGGAGGATTCAACATGGAAATGAACGTCGAAACGAATTCCTCTCCTACGGCGCCAAAGCCAAGTAAGCAAACAGGCTGGCGCATTTGGTGGAGTTTACTACGTCCCCATACATTAACAGCAGCTTTCGTTCCTGTTTTCATCGGAACAGCCTATGCAATGCAGGTCGGAGGTATAAATCAAATACATCTCCCTCTTTTCCTTATAATGCTTCTTGCTTGTCTTCTCATTCAGGCAGCAACAAACATGTTTAATGAATACTTTGATTATAAAAGAGGACTCGATCACGAAGGTTCAGTTGGTATCGGCGGCGCTATCGTTCGCGATGGCATTCAGCCAAAAACAGTGCTTAACTTAGCATTTGGATTTTTCGGCATCGCAATACTATTAGGTGTTTATATTTGTATGAATTCTAGCTGGTGGCTTGCTGCAATCGGTCTTGTTTGTATGGCCGTTGCTTACCTTTATACAGGCGGCCCACTTCCAATTGCATATACACCATTTGGAGAGTTAACAGCCGGATTATTTATGGGTGTCATTATTATCGGGATTTCATTCTTTATTCAAACTGGAACTGTAACATCAGAAGTCATTTTACTATCTATCCCAAGCTCCATTTTAATTGGTGCCATTTTACTAGCTAATAACATCCGTGACTTAGATGGCGATAAAGAAAACGGTCGTAAAACGTTAGCCATTCTCGTTGGTCGTGAGCGAGCTGTTGGTGTACTTGCTTCTATGTTCATCGTTTCCTACATTTGGACAATTGCTTTAATTATTGTGGGCATCGTATCACCATGGATGCTGATCGTATTTTTAAGTGCACCGAAAGCATTTAAAGCGACGAAAGGCTTTATCGGCAAAAGCATTCCAATGGAAATGGTACCTGCGATGATAGCAACAGCAAAAACAAATACAATCTTCGGTCTCCTCATGGGAATCGGATTATTACTTGGATATTTCCTTTAAAAGGAGCTGCTAATGCGGCTCCTTTTTCATATACCAATTTCAGCTCATAATTCCTACTCGCAACGCTCATACTATGTAAAGAAACTGAATTGTAGGAAGGTGGACGACTATGTTAACTCCACAACAAATAAATCAATTTAAATCCGTTTTAGAAAAACAAAAACAAGAACTAGAGCAAACGATACAAACACACGAAAATGAAGATCGTGCATCTGAACGTGAATCTGTTGGAGAATTATCTAGCTATGATAACCATCCAGCTGATATGGCAACAGAGCTATATGAACGTGAAAAAGACTTCGGGCTTATTGAACTTTGGCATAAACAGCTAGAGGACACGAAACACGCCTTACAAAAAATAGAAGCGGGTACGTACGGCATTTGCGAAGTGTCTGGCGAAGAAATTCCATTTGAAAGATTAGAAGCGATGCCAACCGCTACAACATGCGTTCAGCACGCAACAAATAAGTTAAATATGAATACACGACCAGTCGAAGAAGAAGTATTGTCTCCTTCTTTCCACAAACATGATGAAGATCATTCTGTTGAATACGATGCAGAAGATGCATGGCAAGATGTTGCCAATTACGGAACATCTGAGACACCATCTGATTTAGAAAGACAAGATTCGAAAAACTATAATGGCATGTACGTAAATAGTGAAGAAAACGTAGGCTACGTAGAGGATTTCGAAAACTTTATCGGTACAGATATGTATGGAAAAAATCCGCAAGTTTTCGCTACGGAAGAACATGAAGAATATGAGCAAATGCTTGATGACTTTGAAGAGCGTACCTTTAAGGGCGAATTGTCTTCAAATGAGTCGAGTTCCAAAGAATAAAAAAAAGCATTCCGAAAATCGGAATGCTTTTTATCGCTAGCTAATTAGTTTTTTGTAACGTTAGCAGCTTGTGGTCCACGGTTACCTTCAACGATTTCGAAAGAAACTTCTTGACCTTCTTCTAAAGTTTTGAATCCGTCACCTTGGATAGCTGAGAAGTGAACGAATACATCGTCTCCACCTTCAACTTCGATGAAACCGAAACCTTTTTCGCTGTTGAACCATTTAACTTTACCTGTTTGCATGTCATGTACCTCCTAAATAAAAATGAAACTATGAATCCACATGAAAAGGTGGATATAAAGGACATGAATGTATAACAAGCTTACAGCCTTTAATTCAACGTGCTTTATTTCCGTACCACATTATGTAGCTCAATAGTGACTTCACTATATCACGCTATATCAAAAACGTCAAATGAGAACACTTTCATTCCACCATTTTTTTATAATTTTAATATAATGTTGAATTTCCATATTCATATTTTATTGGAAAATTAACAAAACTATAGTGTTCTAATTCTAATAATTTCTGTACAATATAATTACTAAATATTTATGAGGTGAAAAAAATGCAAGCACATGAAATCGAGTATAAATTATACGGCGATGATATGCAGTTTGTTGAAATTGAGTTAGACCCAGAAGAAAGCGTTATCGCAGAAGCTGGCGCAATGATGATGATGGAAGATTACATTGAAATGGAAACAATCTTCGGTGATGGTTCTGGCCCATCTGGAGGTTTATTCGGAAAATTAATGGGCGCTGGTAAGCGTCTCGTTACAGGCGAAAGCATGTTTATGACTGTATTTACAAATACAGGTCACGGCAAGCGTCACGTATCCTTTGCTGCTCCTTATCCGGGCAAAATTATTCCTGTAGATTTAACAGAATATCAAGGAAAAGTAGTTTGTCAAAAAGATGCATTTCTTTGTGCTGCAAAAGGCGTTTCTATCGGAATCGAGTTTACGAAAAAGATCGGAACTGGTTTCTTCGGCGGTGAAGGTTTCATCATGCAGAAACTCGAAGGTGATGGACTTGCTTTCATGCATGCAGGCGGAACTGTATATAAACGTGAATTAAAACCTGGCGAAAAGCTTCGTATCGATACAGGTTGTCTCGTTGCCATGACAAAAGACATTAACTACGATGTCGAGTTCGTTGGAAAAGTAAAAACAGCTCTATTTGGCGGCGAAGGTTTATTCTTCGCAACGTTAGAAGGTCCTGGAACAGTTTGGATTCAGTCCTTAACACTTAGCCGCTTAGCAGCACGTCTGACAAGCCCAGCAGCACAAAGCACTGGTGAAGGCAGCGTTTTAGGCGGACTTGGTCGTTTATTAGATGGAAAAGAGTAAAAGGTGCCCTTATCGGGCGCTTTTTATTTTGGTGGACTATATAAACCATTTCGAATCATATAATACTCCATTGCTTCATTAAGCCACGCCTCTTCTTCTTCCGTATAAGGAGATGGCATCATATTATTATATTGTTCTTCTGCATTCTCTAATTTACCTAGAGAATACATTGTCTCTTCACCAACATACTTAAGAGTCGCCTTCATATGTTCATCAACCAATTTTTGCACTTCTGAATCCTCAATTTGTCTTCCAAATAACCTTTTCACTTCTTTTGCTAAACGCACAAACTCTTTATCAAGTGCTATGCCCTCTTCTTCTGGCTTATTATATAATCCATCAACCAACTCTTTTGATACATATCCTTCAAGCCATAAACGTTGTTCGTTTTCTTTTTGAATGCTGTTAATTAGACTCATTAATATGTCACTATCCAACTCTTCATCTTCCTCAAGACATACCATTGTTCGTTCAAGCGCCTTTATCGAAACTTCAATTTGTTTTCTTTTTTCTTCAAAGGCTTTTCTTTGTTGCTCCAATGTTTCTTTTAAATTCACATTCAAACTTGGCATTTTCAACATGACGCTTATTTCTTCTAAACTATATCCTAATACTTTAAGACTTACTATTTTCTGTAGCTCTAATATGTCTTTTCCTTTGTACACACGGTGACCGGAGCTAACATTCTTTTCAGGTTTAAGTAATCCAATTTCATCGTAATATTGGAGCGTTCGTATCGTTGTACCTGTTCCCCTTGAAAACTCACCAATTGAATAGCCTTCTCTTTTGCTCATCTTACACTCCCCCTAACAGTATGTTTACAAAAATCATACTCCCTCACGTAACTGTAAGTTCAAGCTTTTTTTCTAAAAGAATGAATCAAGTTCCTCACTGCATATATTGAACTATACCTTTTCTTAAGGAGGCTCCCTTAATGCGTACTCCTTTATCCTTTGATAAAGATACTGCCATACTGTTAGCTTCTTGTTGTGAGTTAACATATGAACAATATAAACAAAATGGGATTTTCGAAATACCAGATGGTTTTCAATATGTACAAGGCTTTCAAGGAAAAACCATTCAAACGACAGAATGGTTCGGATTCATACTAGAATCTGAGGATACCGTTATTGTAGCTTTTCGCGGAACACAAACAGATACTGACTGGATTATCGATTCACTCGTTAACCAAAAACCATATCCATATGCTTTAAATAGCGGAAATGTCCATAACGGCTTTCTTTCCATTTATGAGTCTTGCCGAGATTCTATTATGGATATGCTCGTATCATTACCAGCCCATAAGAAACTTCTTGCAACAGGTCATAGCTTAGGCGGCGCGCTCGCTACACTACATATACTAGATGCGCGTATCAACACCGCCTTCGCACAGTACGGTCTGTATACATTTGCCTCCCCAAAAGTGGGCGATATTGCATTTCGTAATTATTATAAACTGCAAGTAGCTAGTAGCTTTCGCTTTGTTAATTTATTTGATGTCGTCCCTCTTCTTCCTCCCCGCAATGTCCATTTTAATGAACAAGACTGGGAATATGCACACGTTCATCACAACATGACTTTTACAAAAAACACAAAATCTATTACAAATAATCATGCCATGACAACATACAAAACATGTCTGACTTCTCATTTTTAACCAGTAAACAATTGGAAATTAAATATCCTTATACTATAATAATATATGAATTTACTTTTGGATGAGGGGACCTTACATGCTAAAATTTATCTTTGCACTTTTTCTCATTGTAATTTTTACGTTTACAGGTTTCTTTACATTTTCATACTTTGCGACAGGAGAATATGATGGAACAGGTATCATATATACCGCTATCCCATTTCTTTCTTAAGCAAAAAAAGAAAACCGAGCTTAATGAGATTAAGCTCGGTTTATTTATTAGTGTCAATTTTTCTCAGTAAATCGAAATATCTTAAAAATCGTCGATAGAAAGTGAAACTTTAATCAGTGGGGGTTTTGTTCATCCCCCACTGATTATTAGCCCACACCAATCGGGCGTTTACGGACAGCCCGACTCCCACCTAACTTCTTTGCTCCAACTGAATTTTGAAGTGGGAGTTTTACTGGCCGTTAACGCGGGATAAATTTCATATAGTCTTTTCCGGCCTAGCAATCTCTTTAAATTTGTGTAACTGTATTACCAATACCCCAAATCTCATTACTATACTGTAAAATCGTTCGATCGCTCGCAAAATGACCAGATTGTGCAATATTTAAAATCGACATTTCCAACCACTTCGTTCGGTTTTCATAAGCTCTACCAACAGCTTCTTGCTTTTCCGCATATGGGCTAAAATCTCGCAGAACGAAATATTCATCATTTTGAATAACGAGAGAATCGTAAATTGCTTCAAATTCAGCTCCCGACTGTGCAAAGAAACCATTTGTTAACTGATCTACTACCTTTTTAATGTGCCCATTGTGGTGATAATAATCACTTGCACGATATCCACCATTTTGATAGTAATGAAGAACCTCTTCGGCCGTTAAACCGAAAATGAAACAGTTATCATCACCGACTCTATCTCTTATTTCAATATTCGCTCCGTCTAACGTACCGAGCGTAATCGCACCATTCATCATAAATTTCATATTACCTGTTCCCGATGCTTCTTTACTTGCAGTTGAAATTTGTTCACTTACATCGGCCGCTGGGAATATATCTTCCGCTACAGACACTCGATAGTTTTCTAGAAAGATAACTTTCATATATTGGCTTACGTACGGATCATTATTTACTTTCCTTGCGAGTTCATTTATTAATTTAATAATTTTTTTCGCATAGTAATAGCCAGGTGATGCTTTCGCTCCAAAGATAAAAGTACGCGGATAAAATGTAAAACTAGCATCCTCTTTCAAACGGTTATACAAATATAAAATATGAAGAACATTTAATAATTGTCGCTTGTAAGCATGCAGTCTTTTTACTTGCACATCAAAAATAGAATTTGGATCAATGGTAATCCCCATTGTATGATGAATACGCTCCGCTAAAATCTCTTTACGCTCTTGTTTTACCTCTGCAAATTTCTCTTGGAAACTCGCATCGTATTGAACTAATTGTAGCTCTTGAAGCTTAATCGGTTCTTTCTTCCACTCTGTTCCAATCGCCTCTGAAATAAGGTTCGTCAGCTGCGGGTTCGCCTTCATTAACCAGCGTCTATGAGCGATTCCATTCGTTTTATTATTAAACTTATCTGGATAAAACTCATAAAACAATCGCATTTCACGCTGCTTTAAAATTTCCGTATGAATTTTTGCTACACCGTTTACACTATGGCTACCGACAATTGCTAAATGAGCCATTTTCACAAGATCATGCGCAATAATTGCCATCTCTTCAATGCGATGCCATTCATATGGATAACGTTCCCAAAGCTCATGACAGAAACGTTCATTAATCTCTTCAATAATCATATAAATTCTCGGTAATAACGGTTTAAAAATGTGAATTGGCCACTTTTCAAGCGCTTCTGATAACGTCGTATGATTCGTATAAGAAATCGTTTGCGTTGTTATGTGCCAAGCTTCTTCCCATGCTAGTTTTTCTTCATCTAATAAAATACGCATCAGTTCTGGAATCGCCAAAACTGGATGTGTATCATTAATATGAATCGCAATTTTCTCATGTAATTGACGAAGGTCACCATATCTTTCTCTATGCATACGAACAATATTTTGCAAGCTTGCTGATACGAGGAAATACTGTTGTTTCAAACGAAGTATTTTCCCCTCATCATGCGTATCATCTGGATATAAAAACTCCGATACCGCCTCTGTTTCACGCTTATATTTCAAAATATCTTTGCAATTTTGCGGGAAAGGAACTGGTTCCGCATTCCAAAGTCTAAGTGTATTTACAGTACTCGTCTCATAACCTACTACTGGAACATCATATGGTACTGCCATAATTACTTCTGCATTCGTATGCCTGAATTCTAAACGTCCATCAATGTAGAGCGGTTCAACATTGCCAAAATAACTTACCTCTACAGCTTGATCATGCCTTCTTACTTCCCATACGTTTTCATGAAGAAGCCACTGTTCTGGAAACTCAACTTGATAACCATCAACAATTTTTTGATCAAATAAACCATGTTTGTAACGAATGCCACAGCCGTGTCCTGGCAAGTTTAAAGATGCAAGTGAATCGAGAAAACAGGCTGCTAATCTTCCAAGGCCACCATTTCCAAGACCCGCATCTGCTTCCACCTCTTCTAATTCTTGCAATGAAATCCCAAGCTCAGAAAGTCCTTGCTCACATACACCCCTGATGCCTAAATTTAATATGTTACTTCCAAGCAAACGCCCAAGTAAAAACTCAATGGATAAGTAATACATTTGCTTTCGTTCTCCAGACCGATAACTCTCATTCGTTGCAATCCATTGACTATTCATATACTCACGTACCATGTACCCAAGCGTATTGTACTGATCACGAGTTGTAGAGTCTTTGAAACTTTTACCATACATCGTCTCTAACTTTTCTAGAAAAGCTGATTTGAAACTTTCAACATGAGTAAACATTTCTTCACCACCTACATGTTATTCCATGAGACTTTTATACAATTTTTTATAAGCAAGAGCTGATTTCTCCCAGCTATAATCTTCAGTCATCGCTTGTTTTACAAGCTGCTCCCATACCGGTTTATCATGATAAAATTCAATTGCACGACGAACCGTGTGCAACATGTCATGTGCATTAAAATTCGTGAAACTGAAACCATTTCCTTCTCCAGTTTCTTCGTCATAAGATTGTACCGTATCATTTAATCCGCCTGTTTCCCTTACAATTGGAATTGTACCGTACGCTAATGCGATAAGTTGTCCAAGTCCACACGGTTCAAACAGTGATGGCATTAAGAATAAATCACTTCCCGCATATACTTGATGAGCTAACTCTTCATTAAAGCCAATATACACTTTTACCTTCTCAGGATACTCATATGCCATCCACTCAAAGAATTGTTCATATTCCGAATCACCTGATCCTAAAATAATACATTGTACATCTTCCTCCATTATTTCTCGGAATACAGTACGTACTAAATCAAGACCTTTTTGCTTCGTTAATCTCGTTACCATTGAAATAATTGGTGTATCTTCTTTTTCTGGCAAACCAAAATAACGCTGCAACGCGCGTTTATTTTCATTCTTTTCATATAATGAATCTGCATCGTACTGAGCAGTAATATACGAATCCGTTTCTGGATTATATACGCTCGTATCAATTCCGTTTACAATGCCGCTTAGCTTACCATTATATTTTCGCAGTAATCCATCTAACTTCTCACCGAAAAATTCATATTGAATTTCTTCTTTATATGTCGGGCTAACCGCTGTAATTTGATCAGAAGCGATAATACCGCCCTTCATAAAGTTCACATTTCCATAAAACTCTAACTGCTCACTATGAAAATATTCATCACCAAGTTCTAACAAGTCGTACATCACTTCAGGAGGAAATACACCTTGGAACTGCAAGTTATGAATCGTATATACCGTTTTAATATGCTCATATAATGGATTATCTTGATACTTTTCACGCAGTAAGAAATTGACCATAGCTGTATGCCAATCATGGCTATGAAGAACATCCACTTCAAAATCAAGATGCGGGATACACTCTAATACTGCTTTCGAGAAATAAGAAAAACGCTCTCCGTCATCATAATGGCCATATAGAGAATCCCTCTTAAAATAATATTCATTATCTATTAAGTAATACGTAATCCCGTCTTGCTCACCTTTTAAAATTCCGCAATATTGATTTCTCCAGCCAAGAGGGACGTTAATTACTTTATGTAGCGTACATCCATCCCTTAATTTTTGCGGAATAAGACTATAATTCGGGAGTATAATGCGAACTTCCACACCTAATTTTTTTAGCTCTTTTGGGAGCGCACCTGCTACATCAGCTAATCCTCCCGATTTAACAAATGGTACACATTCTGATACTGCAAATAAAATATTCACTTGTTGTCCCACTGCACGAAAAGCTTATACTACTTCCCTTGCAGCTTCCTCCCTTCGAGTTTTCATTTAAATTAAAACTTTAATCAGTGGAGGAAAAACCCCCACTGATTTCTTAAGAATAACTATTAATCGTACTGTTTTGAACGCTTCCTTTTTCTACAACGTATGGCTCATCGGCGGTTCCTTTTAAAACAACACCGTCACCAATTTTCACATCTTTATCAATAATAACACCGTCTATTATACAGTTATCTCCAATTTGGCTCTTTTGCATAATAATGCTATTACGAACAATTGAACCTTTCCCAATTTTAACAGAACGGGAGACAACACTATTTTCTACTTCACCTTCGATAATACTACCGTTTGCGATCATTGTATTTTTCACAGCTGCACCCTTTAGGTAACGAGTTGGTGGTTCATCTTTTACTTTCGTAAAGATTGGTGCTTCTTTCTTAAATAGTTGCTTCCAAATAGCAGGTTGCAAAATTTCTAAGCTATGTTTATAGTAACTTTCAATCGAATCAATAATAGCTACATATCCTGTATGCTCATACGTAGCAATATGTAGTGATTTTCCGCGCTTTTCTCTCACTACGTCGAACAAGCTATATTGCTCCACATCTTTATATGACTCAAATAAATCTAATAATAATTGTTTCTTTAACACGTATGTTTGAAGCGAAACCCCTTCATGGCAAACTTCCGTAATATCAGCTGCCGTATGTATATGTCGCTCTAACACCGCTTGAAAATTTAATGCTGTTACGAGATGGCTATTCGTAATAACAACGTATTCTTCTCTAGCTCTTAGAAAATAATCAATATGTCTTCTAAAATGTGCAAAAGATCCAAATTCATCTTGGTCACATTGGCAGTTTGGCGGGAATAAAAACAGTCCGTCTCTTTTTCTATCTAAATCCCACTGTTTGCCTGAACCAACATGGTCCATTAGCGAACGGTTTTTATGGCTTGTAAAAACTGCCACACTATGAATATTAGAATTCACCATATTTGAAAGCATGAAATCAATGAGTCGATAACGGCCCCCAAACGGTAACGCCGCTAGTGAACGATGCCCTGTTACTTTCTTTAAGGAAGGAAAACTTCCCGTTGCATTAATAATTCCTAACATTTTTTCTCCCATTCATTTCATCCCCCTTTTCTATTTTCCTTCAGCAATGAGTACTACATCGTCAACATTTTTTTCTGGACGAATGATTGTTCCATCTTCAATAACCATTTCCGATCCAACGATTGCTCTTTCAATCACAACATTTTTGCCAATCTTCGCTCCTGGCATAACGACAGAATCAATAACCATACTACCTTCTTCCACCGTCACCCCTTGGAATAATACAGAATGCTTCACGTCCCCTTCAATGACGCATCCTTCGTTAATAAGTGATTCTTCTACTTTTGCCTTTTCAGCAATATATTGAGGCGGTTCGTTTGGATTAACAGAATAAATACGCCAATTACGATCATTTAAATTCAGTGATGTTTCATCGCGAAGTAAATCCATATTCGCTTCCCATAAGCTCTTCACCGTTCCAACATCTTTCCAATATCCTTCAAACGGATACGCCATTAACTTCTTCCCTTCATCTAATAAAAGCGGCAGCACATCTTTTCCGAAATCATTACTAGATTCAGGGTTTCTTGCATCCATTTCTAAATACTCTTTCAAAATTGCCCAGTTAAAAATATAAATTCCCATTGATGCAAGATTGCTTCTTGGAAATTGCGGTTTCTCTTCAAATTCAACAATCTCCATCTCTTCGTTCGTATTCATAATACCGAAACGACTCGCCTCATCCCAAGGCACTTCAATAACAGAAATCGAAACGTCCGCTTCTTTCTCAATATGATAATCTAGCATTTTACTGTAATCCATTTTATAAATATGGTCGCCTGATAAAATCAGAACATACTCTGGTTCATATTGACTTAAATAGTTTAAGTTTTGATAAATGGCACTTGCTGTACCTGTGTACCACTTCACACCTGAAGACTCCGCATAAGGAGGTAATACTGTGACTCCACCGCTTACTCGGTCTAAATCCCACGCATTGCCGATTCCGATATAATTATGAAGTTCGAGTGGTTGATATTGCGTTAAAATCCCAACCGTTTCAATACCAGAATTTGCGCAGTTACTTAGCGTAAAATCAATAATGCGATATTTACCACCAAATGGAACAGCTGGCTTGGCTAAATTTTTTGTTAATGCACTTAATCGACTACCTTTTCCCCCTGCTAGTAACATTGCTACGCACTTTTGTTTTTGAGCCATCTTGTTTTTTGCTCCCCTTTCTCGTCTTCACTGGTCGTAATATGGATACGCCAAATGGTGGAATTGTAATTTCTACATGTGCTACTTGATTATGAAACGGTTCTTGAATCGCCTTCAGACGTTTCTTATTTACTTGCCCTGATCCGCCATATTGCTCAGCATCACTGTTTAAAATCTCGTTATAACACTCGAAATCTGGTACACCTACTTTATAGTTTTCATATGTAGCTTTCGTAAAATTACATACGACAACTAACGCATCTTCTTGTTTATCCCCTTGGCGGATAAATGAGAAAATACTTTGCTCATTATTATTAGCATCAATCCACTGAAATCCTTCAGGCGAATGATCAAGCTGCCAAAGTGGTTTAGAGCGCTTATACAATGCTATGAGCTCTTTAAAGTAATCATGCATATAACGATGCATTTCAAAATCATGTAAATTCCAATCTAAATCTTCAAGGTCTTTCCACTCATCAAACTGCCCGAATTCTCCTCCCATGAAAAGTAATTTCTTTCCTGGGTGAGTAAAGAAATATCCATATAATAAACGAAGTTGAGCAAACTTATCCCAGTAGTCTCCTGGCATTTTATTTAATAACGACTTTTTCCCATGAACGACTTCATCATGAGAAAGCGGTAATATGAAATTTTCAGAGTAAGCATATAGTAAAGAGAACGTCATTTTCTCATGAATATATTTTCTGTACTCTGGCGCACACTCCATATATTTCAACACGTCATTCATCCAGCCCATATTCCATTTGTAATTGAATCCAAGCCCACCTTCATACGTTGGAGCTGTTACAAGTGGCCAAGCTGTTGAATCCTCAGCTGTCATAAGAAAATCTTCATCCTCTGCAAATACCGCTTCATTTAACTCCCGTAAAAATGAAACAGCGTGCTCATTACTTTGCTCTTGTCCTTCTTTATTCCAGTACAGCATGTTCGCAACTGCATCTACCCTGAAACCATCAATATGGAAATATCTCATCCAAAATAACGCATTTGAAATTAAGAAATTACGTACTTCCCTCTTTCCTAAATCAAAGTTAACAGTTCCCCATACTGGATTTTCTTGTACATCTTTATCTTTATATTCATAGGTCGGTGTGCCATCAAACAAATATAAACCGTGAGCATCTTTACAAAAATGCCCCGGCACCCAATCTAAAATGACACCGATTCCATATTTATGACATTCATCGACAAAATGCATCAAATCATGTGGCGTGCCGAATCTACTCGTTGCTGCATAATATCCCGTCCCTTGGTATCCCCAGGAACGATCATATGGATGCTCAACAAGCGGCATAATTTCAATATGTGTAAATTGATGTTCCACCACATAAGGGATGAGTTCTTCTGCCATTTCCCTGTAAGAATACAGTGTTCCATCTTCTTTCTTTTTCCAAGAACCGAAATGTAATTCATAAACTGTCATCGCTTCTTTATAAACCGATTTTTTCTTTTTCTTACGGCTCCAGTTTTTATCATTCCATTCGTATCCTTTTATATCAAAAACTACAGATGCCGTATTCGGTCTTACTTCTCCATACACAGCATACGGATCTGCCTTGAGAATGACATCACCAGCCATCGTTTCAATCGCATATTTATATATTTCTCTTTCTTCGATATGCGGTATAAATAGGGACCAAATTCCCTCTTCTGTCACTTGCAGCATCTTATGTTGCTCATAATCCCATTCATTAAAATCTCCAACAACACTCATTGCTTTCGCATGAGGAGCCCATACTGTAAATCGTACACCTCGCATCTCATCTTCCGTCACAATATGTGCGCCAAAGATGTTATAACTGTCATAGTACTTTTCTGTATGAAACTCATCTCGTTTCACTTCTTCACAATTTATTACACTCAATATGCTCACCTCACTAAGATGACAGAATTTTTTATACTTTACCAATTCTGCGAAAAACTGAAATATCCTTGTTCATTTATAAAAAATATACGTTTTTTTCTTAAAAATGTTGAATTTTTTTTACATTTCTATATAAAATATCGAATTTTGACGAATATTCATTGAAAACGCTTCATTTTTTACTACTCTTTCATCTTACTATTTATTTCTCAACCTCTATTTTATTAGATTCATCCTCTTTTTTATCCTATTTTCCACTTGAAATCGTAACAAAATAATCTGTCATAAAAAAATGTTTCTCAACATTTTTCGTCACAATTGTATTGAAATGGAAAATTTATACGCATATACTTGTTCTCAATAAAGAACATCGATTTTTCGTAACTACAATTCATAGCGGACTACTATGTTTACTTATTTATCCTTGTTACGAACAGTCGCCATAAAAATTTAATTAGGGGGCTTTCTTATGTCATTAAAACAAAAGGTTGGAATGGGAGTTGTCACAGCTTCGCTTGGCTTATCCCTTACATTCGGCGGTGTATTCGCCTACTTCAGTGATTCTGAAACATCTAGTAACTCATTTCAAGCTGGAACACTAGACCTTTCTATTAATCCAAGTGTAATTGTTGATGTGAAAGATTTAAAACCAGGTGACTTTATTGAAAAAAATTTCACGCTTGAAAATAAAGGGTCATTGGATATTGCAAAAGTAGCACTTGAAACATCCTATGAAGTTACAGATGCAAAGAAAAATAATGATGGTGAAGATTTAGGCGATCACATCATCGTCAAATTTTTAGTGAATGATGGAAAGCCATCTAATCCAAACGATGATCATGAAATTTTGTGGGAAACAAAACTATCAGAATTAAAAACTATGAAACCTGAAGATGTGGCTACTTCTCTAGAACGTCATAACTTAATAGACGGTATTAAATCTGGTGAAACAGATTATTTACACGTGCTCTTCTCCTTTGAAGACAACGACCAAGATCAAAATAAATTCCAGGGCGATTCCTTACAGCTAAACTGGACATTCCATGCAGAGCAAACACCAGGCACAGAGAAGTAATTTTTAAAATATAAATTATCGGAGGCTTATACATGAAAAAGAAAAATCGTTTTGTTACCGGAATTGTAACGGCTGGCGTTCTGTTTTCAACTGCCCTTCCGTTCAATGTACTTGCTGAAAATCCAATTAGCCAAATTGACTCTTCAAACGCCCAGTCTTTACTATCAAAACTTTCTAAAGAACAGCGTCAGGCATTACAAACGTTAGATGCCAATCCTGGCTTTACGATTTCGCCAGATATTAATACGAGTAGTTCCGAACCAGTAAATATCATTGTAGAATTTCAAACTGCTCCAGTAAAAATTAATGAATTAAAACAAAAAGAAAAAGGATTACAAGCTGCTCCTGAAAATATAAAAGCACGTATCGATCAAGAACATGAAGAATTCCAAAAAGGACTAAAACGTCTTCATCAATTCAGCCCATCAGTAAAGTCAGGGAATTTCCAGTCTGTACAAATTAAACGTTCTTATAAACATGCTATAAATGGGGTTGCCCTAACATTACCTGCAAATACAGTGGAAGAATTGTTACGAATTGGCGTTGTAAAACGTATTTGGAAAGATTACGAAGTGAAATTAAATTTACCAAAACAAGCAGAACAAAAAGCACCTCAAAAACTAACAGATAGTATTCCGCAAATTGGGGTCGATAAGTTACATAGCGAAGGCATTACCGGAAAAGGAATTAAAGTTGGTGTATTAGATACAGGTATTGATTACAATCATCCTGACTTAAAAGACGTGTATAAGGGCTATCGCGCAAAACCTGGCGAAGATTCTAGCAGGATAGATCCAAACTCCGTAAAAGGTTGGGACTTTATTAATAACGATGCGGATCCAATGGAAACAACTTATACAGAGTGGCAACAATCTGGTGCTCCTGAATTTGATGATCGTGGTTCTTCCTTCTACACAGCCCACGGTACTCACGTAGCAGGTATCGTTTCTGCTCAAAAGAAAAATACATCAGATTCCGCAGTAAAAGGTGTTGCACCTGACATTGAACTGTATAACTATCGTGTACTCGGTCCATACGGAAGCGGAGATAGTTCTGGTATTATTGCTGCAATCGATAAATCTATTTCTGACGGTATGAACGTCATTAACTTATCTTTAGGTGACGATAGCAACAATCCGCTTGATCCAACGTCTATTGCTGTCAATAACGCGATGCTTTCCGGTGTTGTTACAGTCGTTGCTGCCGGGAACTCTGGTCCAAATCCAGCAACACTCGGATCACCAGGTGCTTCTCCATTTGCAATTACGGTTGGAGCAAGTGATAGCTCTATTTCCTTACCGAAACTATCAGGTCATGCTGGACAGGTACAATTCCCTAACTTAATTTTATTTGGCAAAAACTTCACTGATAAAATAGAAGATTTCAAGGGACAAACGGTACCTATTGAATCTGTAGGAATTGGTACGCCTGACGAGTTTAGTAAAAAAGATGTAAAAGGAAAAATCGCTCTCGTTGCACGTGGTACACTGTCATTTGATGAAAAAATTGCTAATGCAAAACAAGCAGGTGCAAAAGCCGTTATTATTTATAACAATGTGGACGGAGAAATTCCTTTCTACGTTGGTGAAAGTACAAAATACATCCCAGCATTCCGCCTAACGAAAGAAGACGGTGAAAAACTAAAAGCTCAAATCGAACAAGGTAATACATCCTTTACCTTTGACGAACTTAGTTACATTCAAACAGAAGGCGATTATCTTGCAGACTTTAGCTCACGCGGTCCTGTTACATCAAATGATGATATTAAACCAGATATTACAGCGCCTGGTGTTGCTGTACTTTCAACAGTACCTGAATATATTAATGACCCACAAGAGGGCGAAAACTATGACGTTTCCTATGAGCGTATGCAAGGAACATCTATGGCTTCTCCTCATATCGCGGGGGTTGCTGCTCTTATTTTACAAGAACACCCAGAATACTCTCCGTTTGATGTGAAAGCATCTCTTATGAACACAGCTGATGATTTAAAAGAAAAGTATTCCGTATATGAAGTTGGAGCTGGACGAGTAGATGCGTACAACGCCGTTCATACGGAAACAAGTTTTAAAGTGCTAGATACAACAAAAACAGTTGTAAATGATGAAGTAATTGAAGTACCAGAAGAAACCGGATCCATTGCATTCGGGAAGTTCTATCAAAAAGACGGTGAAGCTCTTGAACAAAAACGAAATATAAAAGTACAAAATCATAATAAACAAGAGAAAAAAGAATTTAAAACAGAAATTTCTTATACACCGGCATCTTCTTCTATTAACGATGCTACCGCAAACGGTGTAAAAGTTTCTGTTCCAGAAACAATTACTCTTGATGCTGGCAAATCAGATGAAATTGAAGCAAAAATTAATGTTCCAGCCGGTGTAAAACAAGGCCGATATGAAGGATATATTCATATTACAAATACGAAAAATAAAGAAGAAACGTATCAAATTCCGTTCTCTATTCGTGTATCAGAACCTGGTATTGAAAATGCCATATTATCAAGAAAAGCAATTTCAACTGATACATCGAAATTTAATCCATACGGTGAATCATATGTTCACGGGGCATTCCAATTAAATAGCGAACTTGAAACGTTAGATCTTATCGTGAAAGATTCGAAAACAAATAAAGCACTCGGTTTCCTTGGGACATTAAACACGAGTGGACTAAAAACGGATAGATATTACTACTTAGATTCATTCTTTAACGGAAAAGTGTATCCTTTCACAAATGATCCTGCAAAACCAATTGGTGATGAGAAAATCAACTTACCAGAAGGAGACTACACAATTGAGTTTGTGGGCTATGATAAAGCTGGGAAAGCACGTGTGAAAGGTGATTATGTCGTAATTGATAATACACCGCCAGAAGTAAAATTAACTGGATTAAAACCTGGTATTTATGAATTAAATGAAGAAAATTATACAGTAGAAGATGGTAAAAAAGCGTTATGGATTAAAGGAAATGTGTATGATTCGAACGTTGACTACTTAAAAGGAAAAGGGCTAAATATTACGCAAGAAGCGAATGGCGTTATGTATTATGACTATTCTCCATACTTGCATAAATTTTTACCTATTAATGCAAATGGTGACTTTAAAGTTGGCATTACTCCTGAATCCTTTAAAGTGGAAGGCCCAATGAACACAGGCGTATATATTTTCGATTATGCAACTGCAGGAGCTGACTATCCAAGCGGTGTAAATAACTATTGGTTTATCCCACAAGGAGCTCAATATGCGAAAACTAGCTATGATAAAAAAGAAGTATATAAAGGTGATGAATTCACTGTGACGCTAAACGCCAAACATGTGAAACAATTTGTTGCTGGGGAATTTAACGTAAAATTCCTAGAAAAGAACTTCAAATTTGCAAACGCGAAATTGAATCCTGCTTTTGAAAAACTCCTTTCTGAAAAAGGGGTAACGGCAAAAGTAAATGAACCGAAACTAGAAGCAGGCTCTGTTACAGTTGGCGGTGCTATCGATGACAAAAACTTCGCTGGATTAGATGGTGATTTCCCATTCATTGATGTAACGTTCAAAGTAGAAAACGATGAGTTTTATGAAGCAAATGCTCAATTAGAATCAGCAGTGTTTGTATACTGGAAACCAGGAGAAACAGAGCCAAATAGAATGCGTGTCCTTCAAGATCAATCATTCTCAGTAATGTCCTTAAACTCACTAGTAGAAGGAAATATTAAACCTGGTGCATTCTTAAATGAACGTGGATATTTAGATGAAAAGTTCGATTATACAAAGCTTGGCGTAAAAGTATATGCGACTGATTCTTACCGTCATAAGTTTGAAGGCTCACTAGATAAATACGGATACTTCAAATTAAATGGACTTCCTGTTAATAAACGCGACTACAACTTATATGTAGAAGTACCGGGGCATTTGACAAGCCGACTAACAACGAAATTAGGTACTGAAAAAGACGGTAAGCTACTTGGCCAATATTATTATGCACGCCTTGATGAAAACCTTGCAGGTGATGTAAATGGCGATAAAGTAATTGATATAAAAGATGCTGAAATTATCGCTAGCAACTATGGTAAAAAAGGGCTATCTGTGAAAGACGGCGACCTTAACAAAGATGGTATTGTCGACGAAAAAGATATTCGCTTCGTTGAAAAGAATTTCTTGAAAAAAGGTCCTGATGCATCTAAATCACAAACACCTGTTGAAAAATCAAAAAGCGGTACACTGGCAGATATTTTAAAGAAGTTAGGATTAACGCCTAAAAAATAATAATAAAGAGCACTCTACGTAAAGTAGGTGCTCTTTTCTATAAACGACCCTGATCCAGCAAAAGGGGTATATTGGGGATATACAAGGGAAACCGGAAAAGGAATTTATATTAAATTATATGAATTCAGAGGTAGGAAGCAGTTTCCCGCCTCTGAACTATTTAGCAATTATTATAGTACTGGTGCCATTGTTTCTTTTAATACTTTTACAGAATGAGCGAATTTCGCTTTTTCATCTTCACTTAGCTCAAGTTCTACGATTTCACGTACACCTTCGCGGTTAATTACAGCTGGAACACCTACGAAAGCATCTTTCTCACCGTATTGACCTTCAAGGTATGCAGATACAGTTAATACGCTGTTCTCGTTGCTTAAGATTGCTTTAGTTACACGAAGTAGTGACATACCGATTCCGTAGTAAGTTGCACCTTTACGCTCGATGATATGGTAAGCTGCATCACGTACGTTTTCGAAGATTTTGTCTAAGTCTTCTTGTTTGTACTGTTCGTTGTTAGCTAAGATTGTTTCTAGTTTTTGTACACCGATAGTAGCGTGGCTCCATACTGGAAGTTCAGTGTCACCGTGTTCACCAACGATGTAAGCATGAACGTTACGTGGATCTACATTTAAGTAGTCACCTAACATGTAACGGAAACGAGCAGAGTCTAAAGTAGTACCAGAACCAATTACGCGCTCTTTTGGTAAACCAGATTCTTTCCAAGTTACGTAAGTTAAAATATCAACCGGGTTAGTTGCGATTAAGAAGATTCCATCGAATCCGCTATCCATAATACCGCGAACGATTTGTTTAAAGATCTTTGTATTTTTCTCAACTAAGTCTAAACGAGTTTCACCTGGCTTTTGTGGTAATCCAGCAGTGATAACTACTAAATCTGCATCTTTACAATCTGCATAGCTACCGCTCCAAACTTTTGTTGGTGATGG
Organism: Bacillus tropicus; assembly: GCF_001884035.1. Classification (GTDB taxonomy): domain Bacteria; phylum Bacillota; class Bacilli; order Bacillales; family Bacillaceae_G; genus Bacillus_A; species Bacillus_A tropicus. Next base: position 868 of record NZ_MACG01000007.1, on the reverse strand, counting down.
AGAGAATGGTACCGCATGGCTTAAGTCCATTGCTTCCCCTTCTGCTTTTGCTTCATTAACGTCTACTAATACGAATTCTTCAGCTACACCTTGGTTGATCATTGAGTAAGCATAACTACAACCTACAGCTCCTGTTCCTACTAATACTACACGATTGATACCTTTTTTCATGGTAATTTCCCCTCTCTATTGTTCACATCTATTTTTTATGATTGTTTAAGTAATTAATTAAAATACTAATTTAATGTTGTTTAACTTCTTTACACTCATATTGTAGCACGTATTATTGTGAATTACTTCACAAATTATGACCTATTTGTGAACTTTTTCACATAGAGTGTAAAGTTATTGGAATAGGTGTGGAATCCATTTCAATGGAGGCGTTTTCTTTAGATTGTGAAAGGAATTTTCTTATGTTTTTGTCGGTAAGTGAAATTATATCGGCGATTTTTAGAATATATCGACTGTAACTCCAAATATATCAGCGATTATTGAAATTTATCGACCGTAACTCAAATTATATCGGCGATTTTTGCAATATATCGACTTACCGACAAAACTCGACAATAATGACAACATAAAAAAGCTGTCTCCAGTAGATCACCTCTACTTAGAGACAGCTTCTTCTATATATTATTTATTTTCTGCGGTAGCTCCTAGATATATTAGCTGGGATAAAATTTGTTAGATAGATAGTTCCTTCATATTTCTTCTATTACATAAAAAAGCAGACTATCCAAAGTCCGCTTTTACACAACAAAAAAGAGATAGCAGATTATGCTATCTCTTTTAGTATGACCCGTACGGGATTCGAACCCGTGTTACCGCCGTGAAAGGGCGGTGTCTTAACCACTTGACCAACGGGCCA
>NZ_MACG01000006.1 GCF_001884035.1 Bacillus tropicus | reverse complement strand
TGTCGGGAGTTCCAATGTCCAAAGATTCTAAGCGAGCCACTTTCGCTTTTTAGTAACATTTGTTACAATAGTAAAAATAGAGGAGGGACGTTATATGCCAAAAGGTTCAGGTAAGGTTATTGCACAAAATAAAAAAGCTTTTCATGATTATTTCATCGAAGAAACATACGAAGCGGGGCTTGTCCTTCAAGGAACGGAAATTAAGTCGATTCGCGCTGGACGCGTGAACTTGAAAGATGCATTTGCTCGTGTACATAATGGTGAAGTATGGGTTCATAATATGCATATTAGTACGTACGAACAAGGGAATCGTTTCAACCACGATCCGCTTCGCACGAGAAAGTTACTTCTTCATAAAAAAGAAATCGAGAAGTTAACGGGTGCTTCAAAAGAGACAGGATATGCACTAGTTCCAGTTAGAATCTATTTGAAAAATGGATTTGCGAAAATGGCACTTGGTTTAGCAAAAGGTAAGAAGCAATACGATAAACGTCACGATTTAAAAGAGAAAGAAGCTAAACGTGAAATTGCACGCGCGTTCCGTGATCGCCAAAAGATGTAATACAGATATTTACATTTGTAAAACGGCGCGCGTATGTTATAATAACTTATGTAAGATTGTTGCACATTGAAAAACAGCTCTTAGTAGCTATCACGAAATTTTCTTCGTATGCTCCATTTTTATCATGGGGACGTTACGGATTCGACAGGGATAGTTCGAGCTTAGGTTGCGAGTCGAGGGGATCGGCCTCGTTAAAACGTCAAAGCCTATAATTGGCAAACAAAACAATCTTTCTTTAGCTGCTTAATTGCACTAAAGGTTCCTCCCTCCATCGTCCATGTGGTAGGGTAAGGGACTCAAACTAAGTGGACTACGCCGGAGTTCGCCGTCTGAGGACAAAGGAAGAGAACAACCAGACTAGCAACTTGGAAGCCTGTCGATAGGCTGAAGAGTTCGCGAAATGCTAATATATCGACTACACTCGTAGAAGCTTAAGTGCCGATATTTTTGGACGTGGGTTCGACTCCCACCGTCTCCACCAATACATATTTGGTGGTTTTTTTATTTTGAATGATATGAACCATAATTTTGCCAGATTGGCGAGGTTATGGTTCTTTTTGTTTGCAGGGAAATAGGATTTTCATGTTTTGCTAGTAGTGGGTTTCGGGTGGTATGCTGTTTTGGGAGGTGGAGTGATGTCGTGTTTTGTCGAGCGGTCGATATTCTATGTCGAATCGCCGATATAATTGAAGTTGCGGTCGATATATTGGAAAAATCGCCGATATAATTGAAGTTGTGGTCGATATAATGAAAAAATCGCCGATATATTTCTAGAGGAGTGATAAAATGATTGTGAAAGAACGGAGAATGCCGATTTATTTACGTCAATTAGAAGCGCTACTCAGAAGATTGCCTGTTCATCATCCAAAACGGAATATAATCGCTGAAAATATAGCGAAATATAAGGCAGGTTATAAAGGGGAACGAGCTGTTGATTATTCATTAAGTTTTCTCCCTGAGCAAGATTATAGCATTTTACATGACATTCGTTTATTTGATCAAAATCATTACTTTCAAATTGATACTATCATCATTTCCTCGCGTTTTCTTCTATTTCTAGAAATAAAGAATATAGTAGGTACACTACTTTTTGACTCAACATTTAATCAGCTCATTCGCATATCCGAAGAAAAGTCAGAAGGATTTCCAGATCCAATTTTGCAAATGAAAAGACAGGAATTACAGCTTCAGAGATGGTTAAGGTTATACGGGTTTTCTAAATTCCCAATTGAATCCTTCGTTGTTATTAGTACGCCGCGTACCGTTGTTAAATCTTCAGATGATAACCTCTCTAATAAAATCATTCATAGTGCTAATTTACCTCATAAAATAAAGTGGCTAGAAATTAAATATAAGAAAAAAACTATATATAATATAAATGAGCTTATTCAGCGAATGATGATGGAGCATTCCCCATTGCAACAAAATGTTCTTGAAAAATATCAAATGAAAAAAGAAGAATTGTTAAAGGGGGTACTGTGTGAGGAATGTACCTCTATACCAATGGTTAAAGTGAAAAAAGGGTGGTATTGCTCGAAATGTAATACTGTATCTAAGGATGCACATAAGTGTGCTTTACAAGATTATGCACTTCTTATCGAAACCGTGGCTACTAATAGTAAGTTGAAAGAATTTCTAAATATCCAATCAAGTTCAATTATGAAACGCATCCTTCAATTACTGAAAATCCCGTATGTCGGTGAGAATAAAGGGAGGAAGTATGATTTAACAATGTATCAGTGAGCAATGGAAAAGGATTATTAATACAGTGATGATCCTTTTAAAAATTTATTTTACACTCAGTGTTTCTTTTGTTTTTTCATTGGTAGTTAACTTGTTACAATTGCATTATAGGACATTGATCTTAAACTCTATTAAATTTAATCTTAAAATAAGAAGAATGCATTTTTTTTGTTTTGGAGCTTTTATAATATGCTTAAATTGGTGGGGATGGGTGGTACCCTTGAAATAGAAAACGAAGAAATAGTTATTGACGATAAGTAGGTAGATACTATAGCAACCCCGTAATGATTAAATAATATTTATCCCGCTATTTGCCGGGCAGTAAAACTCCCATCTCAAAATTTGGCTGAAGTAAAGAGGTTAGGTGGAAGCTCTGCTGCTTGTAAATGTCCGATTGGTAAGTGAATATGTTGATTTTAATTTATTCAAATCTTCATATCCTTTGTATTTCTATCCATACCTATTGTAAGATTATATAGAGTTCTCCTAATAAGCTGTTTTAATGGATTTATTAGGAATTTAATACTTATAAATCTTAAATTATTTTTGGAGATAATTTTTTATCTAACCAAGTTATATTGAAGTAGAGGTGAACCATCGGTGAGGCAGGTGTTAGTAATTAAAAATGAACGGTCTTTAGCGAGGAAAATCGTAAGCGGTTTAACGGAAGAAGGCCATTTCATTTTAAAACTTCACAATGAAAACGAAGGTTTAAATATAATATATGAACAAGATTGGGATATTATCATATTAGATTGGGATTCATTAAGCATATCCGGACCAGAAATTTGCAGACAAATACGGCTTGTTAAAATGACACCAATCATTATTGTAACTAACAATATTTCTAGTAAGGATTGCGTAGCAGGGTTACAAGCAGGAGCTGATGATTATATAAGAAAACCATTTGCGAAAGAAGAATTAGTAGCAAGGGTTCAAGCTATTTTAAGGAGGAGTGACTGTAACCAGCAAAATGAGATAACCTTTTTTCAGTTTAAAGATCTCTTTGTTGATGCATCTAGCAATATTGTGAAAAAAGGTAGTGAAAATCTTTCACTTACTAAGCGTGAGTATGATTTGCTTGTATTTTTAATCAAGAATAAAAATACAATATTGAGCCGTGAAATGCTTTTGAACCAAGTTTGGGGACATAACGTAGTCGTAAATCCAAATGTAGTAGACTTATATATTGGGTATGTAAGAAAAAAATTAAAATGTGAGAAGCAAGACAGATATATTCAAACGATACATGGCAGAGGCTATTCAATGGTTGAATGATAAAAATAAGATAATAAAATAGTTTCTGTGAAATATGAAAAGACAGAAACTATAAAAAGAAGATTGCTATCAGGAAATGATCATTTTTTTTGCAGTAGAAACCATGTTTTATAAGGTGTGGGGGATGGAGCTGATACGCATTAGTTGAGACCGTATCAAATTTATTTTTAATTTTATTAACTCACACCATTCACAAGATTTTCACAGAATTAATGACTATACTTATTATCAGGATGTTCAAATGAAAATGATTATCAATAGCAATTTAGATGTATAAAAGTTACTATCTAATTTAATCTATGAACTTTATCATTTTCGAACTAAATTACATAATAAGGAGTATACGTATGAAAAAAACTATGCTTTTAAAATTAGTAAGTATTCTAGCAATTTTCACTTTAATGTTAGTAGCTTGCTCAGATTCAGGTAAAGAAACTTCGAAGGCTAATAATAAAGATAATGGTAGTGATAAGCCAAAAACGGTTGAAATCACTGATGCGCATGGAAAAGTTACTGTTCCTGTAAATCCAAAGAATGTAGTTGCTTTAGATAATAGAACTTTTGAAACTTTAGCTGATTGGGGAATTAAATTAGCGGCTGCTCCAAAGGATATCATGCCTGCTGATTCAGCATATAAAAAGGATGAAAAAGTTCAAAATATTGGGAATCACCGTGAACCAAATCTTGAAATTATTGCAGCTGCAAATCCTGATCTTGTAATCGTTGGTCAAAGATTTGCTGATCATTACGAAGAAATCAAAAAATTAGTGCCAAATGCAGCTGTTATTGATCTTAATTTTGATGTTTCTGAGAAATCTACTACACCTGGGAAAAACTTAGTAGATGGACTTAAAAATTCTACAACTACTCTAGGAAAAATCTTTAATAAAGATAAAGAAGCTAAAAAATTAGTAGCTGATTTCGATAAATCTATTGAAAAAGCAAAATCTGCTTATAACGGAAAAGATAAAGTTATGAGTGTTATCGTTACTGGTGGTAATATTGGTTTTGCTGCTCCACATTCTGGTCGTGTTTGGGGACCAATGTATGAAATTTTCGGTTGGACTCCAGCATTAGAAGTTTCTAATTCTACTGCAGGTCATAAAGGTGACGACGTTTCTGTTGAAGCTATCGCACAAACAAATCCTGATTGGCTTTTCGTATTAGATCGTGATGCTGCAACATCTGATGCAGCTAAGTCAGCTCCTGCTCAGGATGTTATTTCTAAGTCACCAGCTCTTCAAAACACAACTGCTGTTTCTAAAAAACAAGTTATTTATGCACCAGCAGATACTTACACAAATGAATCAATTCAGACTTATATAGAGTTATTTGGAGATCTTGCAAAAACTTTAGCTAAGTAGTGTAAAGGGGTACGAAATAGTGTCAAAAAATATGATTTCTAGGGTTGAGAATATTTCTCAACCCCAGTTTTATAATCAAAATAAAATATGGACAAAACCTTTTATAATAGCAGTTATAGTTGTTATAATTTTAGGGATTATATCACTGTTTACTGGAGTTTATGATATACGTGGACAAGAGGACGGAATGGAGATGTTTTTCATCACTCGTGTTCCGAGAACAGTTGCATTAATGCTTACTGGAGCTGCAATGGCGATGGCAGGGCTCGTAATGCAATTAATTACACAGAATCGTTTTGTTGAACCTACTACAACGGGGACTATTGAATGGTCAGGCTTAGGCCTGCTTTTTGTGTATTTACTATTTCCTGCCCCGACTTTAGTTCAAAGAATGACTGGTGCAATCATTTTTTCTTTTATAGGAACTATGATTTTCTTTCTATTTTTAAGAAGAGTTAAGCTTCGTTCGTCTTTAATTGTCCCGATTATTGGATTGATGCTTGGAGCAGTTATTTCTGCAGTGTCTACTTTTATGGGACTCCTTTTTCAAATGACGCAAAGTATTGAAACTTGGTTTGTAGGTTCATTTGCTAACATTCAGGTGGGAAGATATGAATATTTATGGCTGATTGTTATCATTACTTTGCTTATTTTTATGTATGCGAATAGATTGACTTTAGCTGGACTCGGAGAAGATGTCGCAACAAGCCTTGGCGTTAATTACAATCGAATTGTTCTTTTTGGGACTGCTCTTATCTCTGTTGCAGTTGGAATTGTTGCAGCTGTTATTGGAAACTTACCTTTCTTAGGGTTAATTGTTCCAAATATTGTTTCCATGTTTAGAGGTGATGATCTTAGAAGTAATTTACCTTGGGTGTGTCTGATCGGAATGGGGACAATAACTGCCTGTGACATCATTTCTCGAACAATTATAAAGCCTTTTGAATTACCTGTTTCTTTAATACTTGCATCAGTAGGAGCAGTCGTGTTTATTACTATTTTATTGAGAAAAAGAAAACCAAGGAGGCTACGATGATCACATTAGATTATAGAAATAAAGAAAATGTCGAAGTCGATTCTAGCCTTCATAATGAAAGTAGATCAGCTAGCGCTTTTCGTTCTAAGAAGGAAGCAAGACGTTATTGGATTGTACTGATAACATTGATTGCTTTAGGCCTCCTTTCTTCATATGGACTTTTAGTGTATAACAATCCAGTTCCGATAGATTCACCTTCTTTTATCCCAGTTGTTAAGAGAAGGATAGTAGCTATTGTTGCAATGATTATTGCAGCTGTTTGCCATAGCTTGTCGACAGTTGCTTTCCAATCCATTACGAATAATAAGATTATTACTCCGTCACTTTTAGGTTTCGAATCACTTTATTCAGCAATTCAAACGAGTACAGTATTCTTTTTTGGTGTTAGTGCTTTGATCAATTTTAATGGAATTGGTTCATTTTTATTTCAAGTCGTTGTTATGGTCCTCATGAGTTTAATACTTTATGGATGGCTACTTTCCGGTAAATACGGGAATTTACAACTTATGCTTTTAGTTGGAATTATTATTGGTACCGGGCTAAATTCTGTGTCAACTTTCATGAGAAAATTACTTGCGCCTTCAGAATTTGATATTTTACAAGCAAGATTATTTGGTTCTGTTAATCATGCAGATCCGGCTTATTTTCCGGTTGTAATTCCTATGGTCATAATTATAGCAGTATTAATTTTTGCTCATTCTAAGAATTTGAACGTTTTGTCACTAGGAAAGGATGTTGCTACTTCCTTTGGAGTTAAATATCAGCCTAGTGTAATTTATACGCTTGTATTAGTAGCTATTTTAATGTCTATTTCAACAGCTCTAATTGGGCCACTTACTTTCTACGGCTTTTTAGTAGCGACTTTGAGTTATCAGGCGGCGTCAACTTATGATCATAGATATATTTTCCCAATGGCTTTTGCTATAGGATTTTTAATAATGACGAGTGCATACTTTTTAATGTATCATGTATTCCATGCTCAAGGTGTAGTTTCAGTTATTATTGAATTATTTGGTGGAATCATATTCTTAACTATAGTTTTAAGGAAGAGGGCTTTATGATAAAAATTGATAATGTTAAAAAGTTCTATACTGATAAGGTAAAAATAGGACCTTTGGATATTGAAATACCAAAAGCGGGCTTTACTTCTTTAATCGGACCGAATGGGGCTGGAAAGTCAACGACACTTTTGATGATTGGTAGACTTTTAGATATGGACGAAGGGCAAATCCAGGTAGCAAATATGGATGTTTCTGAATCCAAATCAAAAGACTTAGCAAAAGTTTTGACTATATTGCGACAAGAAAATCATTTTGTAACTAGGCTTACTGTTAGACAATTAGTTGGATTTGGGCGCTTTCCTTATTCGAAGGGAAGATTAACGAAAGAGGATGAAGTTATTATTTCTAAATATATCGACTTCCTAGATTTAACTAATTTAGAGAATAGATATTTAGATGAGCTTTCTGGTGGTCAAAGACAAAGGGCATATGTAGCGATGGTATTGTGCCAAGAGACTGAATATGTACTTTTGGACGAACCGCTGAATAACCTTGATGTCGCTCGTTCTGTTCAAATGATGGAGCATTTGAGACGTGCGGCTAATGAATTTGGAAGAACCATTTTGACTGTTATGCATGACATAAATTTTGCAGCCAAATACTCTGATAAAATTTGTGCTATGAAAGATGGACAAATTGCTGCTTTTGGAACAGTAGAAGAAGTTATGGACCCAACACTTTTGACAGATATTTTTGAAACAAGAATAGAAATTATTAAAGGTCCTTATGGGCCGATTGCTGTTTATTAGTTATAAAATGTAAAAAATAATGTGGCTTGCGTAGATTATGCAAGCTACTCTAGTTGAAGCTGCTGTCTATATTTTATAGACAGCAGCTTTTTTTTACATTGCAATCAAATCAATCTCAATATATAATTTAGTTAAGTTAACTAAACTAAATTATATTCGGGAGGTTTTGAAATGAAAAAGGAAATAGTTTCAAACGAAAATAAACAAAAAAAGCCATTGCTTTTTAAAGTTGGAATAGGGCTTCTAATCATATATGTTTTACTTTGGGCGAGTGCTTTAATCATACCATTTACTTCGCTCTCCACTCAGATAAAGGCTATTGTTATTCCAGGGTGTATAGTAATAGGAGAAATTCTATTTTTAATTGGTGCTGTCTTTGTTGGCAAAGAAGTGGTAGCAAAATATAAAAAGTATTTAAATCCGAAAAATTGGAGAAGAAAAGGTGAGAGAGACAAGTATGAAAAATAAAAATGTAGCTGAGGAAATCAATCAAACACTTGAAGAACTATGGATATTACTTGAGACGAAAGAAAGATCGTATACGAATTTTAATTTAAATAATCAGCAATATACGTTGTTAACATTAATTATTCGGTACCCATCATCCACTCCTAAAGAGCTAGCAGAAAAAATGAATGTAACGAAGAGTGCCATTAGCCAACAGTTAGTCAAACTTGAAAAGGATGGATACATTTTCAGAAGGCAACATGCAGAAGATAAACGTGCATTTTCAGTTGAATTAGGGGAGAAAGGCTTGTTATACAAACAAGAAATGGATGCATATATGGAGCAGGTTTCTGAAAAGTATTATGCAAGTTTATCACCTGAAGAATTAACAAACCTTTTATCAGCGCTTCAAAAGCTAACGAAGGTAATTGATGAAATATAGTGGTTATTAGGGTTTACCTTTGTGCCTTCATATAATAAGAAGCCTAAGATGTCTGAAATGACGGGGTATGGTTCTTATTATATGAAGGCAAAATTACGTTTTTTGTAAAGTGATTACAACATTGTAATGTGGGTGTAAGGAAACTGAATTGTACCTTCTTTCTAGATAAAGCATACTTAAGGTAAGAAAGATTTATATGTTAATGAATATAAATCTTACAAATAGAATAGAAAGGTTAGGTATTATCATATGAAATGGATCATGAGAATTTTTGTATTATTAGCTATAGTAGGAGGTGCTTTTTACTATATGAAGTCAGGGAATGGATACTATTCAACTAAACAATATTATGTAAAAGTAACGACGGATTCTACAGCAGAAAACGAAAAATTGAGTAATGGAGAAGTTCTTACGTATTATGCTTACGATGAAAAGGTGTACGATAAAAAAGGGGAAGAAAGAGAACTGAAAATTTCCGTACAAAATGAATTGGAAAAAAATCAATATTATTTGATTGATTGGGAAGAGCGCCGTGGGATTGTTTCTAAAATAGCTAAAGTGAATCAAGCAAAAATAGATAAAGGTATTTTAGATAAGTTGAACGCAAATTCATAGTATTTCAGGATAAGTTAATCAAAAGCTGTGTTAGCTTAAGATTTATAAGAAAAAGGTATTGTAGCAAAAATAAAAGAGATTATTATAAAACAAAAAGGACCGAACCGTCTGGTTCTGTCCTTTTTTAGGAGTGAAGATGAATTTTACAAATGATGTGGCACAAAGCTGGATTGCTACAATTGTAATGGCATGTATGAATATTGGATTGTAACACTTAGGTAGATGGTTTGCAAAGATATAAAATCAGTATAGAAGAGGAGTATTGTTATAAATGACTGATGTAACTACAATTTTATCAATAGCGGGTATCGTTATCATGTCTTTAGCGAGGATTAATTTTAAAATAAGGGCGTTTGCTAATAAACCAGCTTGGGGTGGCTTCACTCTTCCCTTAATTTTAATTGGATTTATTTTATTTTGTATCGGTATGTTTTTAGGGTTTGTAAATCATCAACTATAAGGTGGGAATATTGTGAAGACGAAAGGTACATGTTTTTCGTCTTTTCGTTCTCTTGCTTAATAAGAAAGATCCTGCAACTCAGTACAGGATCTTTAATTAAACGTTTTTAAAAGCTAAATTGTGGCTTCATATCACCTGTATAAGGTTCATGTTCAACAAATACAGTGATGTCTTTCCCTGCTTGGTCTTTACCAGTTCTTTTATACGTAAATTTATTCTTATTTAGTTCAGTAAGCTCAAGAGCAGCACCGTATTTGTTATTTCCAATTGAAACATGGGCTCTTATTTTATTTTCGTGTACAACATCGAAGTAGCCATAATCACCGCGGCTTTGACCTGTTTCGCTATTGAAAAACTCATATTTATTAGATTTGTCATCAAATTTTGCTAGACTTATAAAATTCGAATTAAACGGTGTTACATCGTTACCAGCTTCGTCTAATACCTTTGTTCCGTGCCAAAGGGTTCCACCTAAAATCTTATCTCCATCAATGTTTTTAACGATATCGCCTGTAGTCGTGTTCAGCTGCTTGTCCGGATCAGTGAAAGAAAGCTCTTTTTCTTTATATGGAACATGTTCAACGAAAACTTCTACATCTTTACCGTTAGCATCTTTCCCCATTCGTTTATAGGTAAATACATTCTTATTTAGCTTTGTCATATCAACAACAGCTTGATATTTCATTGATTCTGAAATTAATATTCTCTTCTTACCATCATTTGTGATAAAGAAAGTTCCTTTATCGTCACGACTTACACCTGTTTTAGCATCAAAAAATTCATACCTTCCAGACTTTGCATCATATTTTGCAAGACCAATGAAGTTTGCATTTTCTTTTGTTAAATCATTTTTATCTTTATCTAATACTCGTGTGCCTTGCCAATTTGTGTCGCTAAGAATGTTAGCCATTTTTTGGCCTTTCGTTAACTTATTTTCCTTTTGTATTTCTTTAGTAGCTTGTTCTTGTTTCGGTTTACTATGATTTTCTTCGGCTTTCGTACCAACACACCCTGTTAGTGCTAGTGTGAATCCGAGCAATATAGATGAAAGTGCTTTCGTTTTTTTGTTCATTTTTATCGTCTCCTCATTTTATGATTTTAAATAGTTCGTCTTTCTGAATGTAATTACTACGTTTATTATGTTAATCCTCGAGTATAAACTCCTTCTAAATAAAACATTAAAAAAAGATAAACTAATTCCTAAAAAATTTTCATATTTATAAAAAAATCGCTAGCTTGCTGTAGCGCCTACGAGTAATTAATAAAATACATAGTAAAGAAGAAGGAAAGCCGCTAACGATTGATTAACTCCTAATAGAGTCAATCAATTGTAGTGTGGAATTTTTGAGCTAGACTGTAGAGGAAATGAAAATTTTATAGAAGTCGTTTTATATAGGGAGGGGATGACTATGTTTGATTCAACAGATTTTAAAATTGTACAGTTACTACAAGAAAACGCTAGGATGAATTGGAAGGAAATCGGAGAGATAGTACATTTGACTGGCCAGGCTGTTGGGAAACGAATTAATAAACTAGAAGAGGTAGGTGTCATCCAAAAATATACGATAGATATCGACAGAGCTAAGCTGGAAGGATCTATTATGACCTTTGTTACGCTATTTTTGCATGCGCCACATTATCATAATCAAATTCAAACCTTTTTCGAAAAAATGGACTTAATTACTGAAATGTATCGTATAAGTGGCGATGGGTGTTATATCATGGTTCTTCATACATCTTCGCATCAGCAATTAGAAGAGACTCTTGCAAATGTGTTACATTATGGTGATTATCGTATAAATACTGTCATTAAGACGTATGAAAAAAAGAAAGGATAAGAGGTTTATCCTTTCTTTTTTTCATATGGAACTGTCATTCTTTAGTTGCTTTTGTTTATAAAACAGTTTGTTGACATGACTTTTGCATAAATATCACCAAACTCTAATGCGCTCATGAATGATTGATGAGCGTGTACTGCGGGGATTAGATTTCCTTGGAATTCTAAATCTTTTGTTGTGCAAGCATCTTCAATGACGACACATTGAAATCCTAAATCACTGGCAGCGCGTACGGTTGCATCAATACATACATGAGTCATCATACCGCAAATGACTAGTTGATCTATTTCCTCTTCTTTTAATGTTTGTAATAAATTGGTTCTTAAAAAACTGTTAGGGTGATGTTTTTGTATAACTCTTTCATTAGCAATCGGTTGTACATCATCATGAATTTGGACACCTACTGTATCGGGTAAGAAGAAAGTAGCCCCTTCATTGTTCGCAATATGTTGTACGTGAATAACTGTTTTATGTGTTTCACGAAATATTCTCAATACTTCCTTTGCCTTTTGAACGGCTTTTTCAGGTCGATGTAATTCCATCTTGCCGCCTTCAAAGTAATCATTTTGTATGTCGACTAATAGTAACGCTTCGTTCATCGTTATTCCCCCATACGTATTGATTCAGCACGTTATTTGTACTGTATCGTTATTATATAAATTGCGACTATGTGGAAGTAATAACGTCGTGAAACGATTTGGAGGTATATAGTTTCATTATGAAAAAGCTAAAGGACACGAAGAAAAGGTGGGGATAATTTGTTTGTGGATTTTTGATGTAGAAATAGAAAGTAGATGTTAACTTAATGATCCATCTAATAATATGTTTACCTAGACGAATCATTAAGTAACAAAGGATTTTGGTAATTTCATGCGTTATTATCAATTTTTAGTGCTAGCTTTTGTCGTTCTTTTAATTTATCAGGTGTCACGTCATTTCCTAAAGGATCTAATATTTTTAATCCTGTAACAGTGGTGTGGATTTGGCCGCGAATCATTTGAAGGTATTTCTCGCGTAATTCCATACGCTCATCTAATTCTGTTTGTGTTAAACTTGCTTCTTTTTGTTTGTTAGCTAGTTCATTAATTCGATTTAAAACTTCAAGTATTGTTTTCTCCGCCTTTCTTTTGTACAAGTAGTCAATCATAGTTTAACTAATAGATTTCATCGTACTTTCATTTCAAAAGTACGATGAAACCGGTGATTAAAAATTGTCATTCCAAGAAGTTACTTCATCTACAGTTAATCGAACTGATGGGAATCCTGGCTCGTTTGCTTTACCTAGTGCAATCATTAAAACATCAGTTAAGTTTTCTGGAACGTTAAATGCTTGGCGGAATTCTTCAACATTATAGCCAAGCATTGGAACTGTATCATATCCTCTCGCTTTTGCAGCAAGCATCAACTGCATAGCTAGCAAACCACCGTCAAGCATTTGCCATTCTCTTTTTCCTTGGTCACTGACAGGTGCATAAAACTCACGAATGCTGTTGTTTAGTCTGTTTTTAATTTCTTCTGTCATAAATCCAGCAGCTACTGCACGTTCGTTCAACTTATTGATATGCTCGAATTCATGAGCATTATTTTCGCTTAAAATTACGATCATAGCAGATGCTTCTAACACTTGTGGTTGATTTAAAGCGATTGGATGAAGTTTTTTTTTTAAGACTTGATCTGTAATTACCATGAAACGCCATGGGTTTAAGTTAGAACTACTTGGTGCTAACATTGCTTCTTCTAAAAGTTCTTTAATTTCTTCGTTAGAGATTGTAACGGATGGATCATAGGAACGAACGGAACGACGCTCACGGATCACATCATAAAAATTTGCAGTACGATTTTCTTTTTTCATTTTTAAATACCTCCACTAAGTTGCTTACATGCATCATTATGGTATAGTACAGGTACTATGAAAAGTACGCACTTTTCCGTGATATAGACACCATCTCGTGACATAGGCACGAGAAAGTGCCTATAAAAATACAGAAGGAGTTCGGTATGAAAAAAGAGTATAACAATAGAATTGAAGTCGTTTTAGATGTGATCGGAGGTAAGTGGAAATCCCACATTTTATATCATTTAACAAGCGGACCTACAAGAACGGGTGAGTTAAAACGATTGGTAACTGGTATTACACAAAAAATGCTTACAGAGCAATTGAAAGAGCTTGAAAAGGATGGGCTCGTATCTAGAAAGGTATACAATCAAGTACCGCCGAAAGTTGAATATTCCCTTACAGAACAGGGACAATCATTAAAACAAGGTTTAAAAGTACTTTGTGATTGGGGAAGTGGCTATATTAAGCATAAATATCCGAATGGTGAAGTGATAGTAAGAGAGGACGATCATATTTGATTTAACACTTCTGTAAGTATAATTTTGCTATAATAAATACGTACTTATACGAAGGGGAGTTTAATGGGAAAATGAAATCATTCAATATTGATCATTTTATCGCGAGTGTTTTACAGTGGATATTAAATATAGCGTTAATTATATTATCCATTGTCTTATCTATTTTTTTAATTAACGAGACGATTACTTTTATTCAATACATATTTTCAGCGAAGGAGTATACGTCATATAAATTAGTTGAAAGTATCATCGTCTATTTCTTATATTTCGAGTTCATAGCATTAATCATTAAGTATTTTAAATCGAACTATCATTTCCCGTTACGTTACTTTATTTATATCGGAATTACGGCGTTAATTCGTTTAATTATCGTATCTCATGAGGAACCGATGGAGACGTTATTATACGCAGGAGCAATTCTTGTTTTAGTCATTGCTTTATACATATCCAATATGAGAGATTTGAGAAAAGAGTAGTAGTGCAGACATAAGTTTGCACTACTTTTTTATATCTTGACCTTCAAGTTGCTTGAAAGTTTACAATGTAAATAGGGCGTTTGAAATTGAAAAAAATTGAGAAATTAAGTGAAGAGGTTTCTTTTACTTGGAGGTTATAGAAATGAATCAGGAATTGAAATTGCGTCCATTAGAGCGAGAAGATTTAAAGTTTGTACACGAACTTAATAATAATGCACATATTATGTCATATTGGTTTGAAGAGCCGTATGAGGCATTTGTGGAACTGCAAGACTTATACGATAAACATATACATGATCAAAGCGAACGCCGATTTATCGTTGAAAAAGACAATGAAATGGTTGGATTAGTTGAGTTAGTGGAAATCGATTATATTCACCGTAGAACGGAATTCCAAATTATTATTGATCCGAATTATCAAGGATATGGTTATGCAGCGGAAGCGACGCGTTTAGCAATGAATTACGCTTTTTCTGTATTAAATATGCATAAGATTTATTTAGTGGTGGATAAGGAAAATGAAAAAGCGGTACATGTTTATAAAAAGGTTGGATTTATGGTGGAAGGTGAACTATTAGACGAGTTTTTCGTTGATGGTAACTATCATAATGCGATAAGAATGTGTATGTTTCAGAAGCAATATTTTGAAAACAAGTAGTTGAAAGATTCGGAAGTAATGTTGACGCTTCATAAAACCGTATGCTAAAATCCCTTTTAAGTATTAAGGAAGGTGCAGAACATGCTTTATATAAAATTTGTAAAACTCATTAGAAAACTTTGCTCCGCACAAATGTATACGGTGAAGCGTTGTACGGAGCTTAATCAAGGGGCATAAATCCCCTATATTCATCGGCTGAATAACTTTTTGAAAAAAGTATAGTTTACCTATGCTTATTTCGTTATGGTTATTCAGCTGATGCATAAAATAGATTAAGGGGCCATAGACAATGCTTTGTCTATGGCCCTTTGTGTTATATTATTCCAATGAGCTTTTACTGTAAATTGGAGTAGTATGGGAAAAACCACGAAGCAGAGGGCTAGTGTCGAATGACGCTATCTCTCTGCTTTTTTTAATTTCAGGAAAAGAGGAATAAAAATGAGTTTACTTAAAGTTGAAAGTTTATCACATAGTTTTATAGATAAAGTATTATACGAAAATGCTTCTTTTGATTTGCATAAAGGGGAACATATGGGGATTGTTGGACAGAATGGTGCAGGAAAAAGTACGTTAATGAAAATATTGGTGGGGGAAATTATTTCTGATAAGGGGAGCATTAAGTGGCAACCTAATATTCAAATTGGACATCTTGATCAATATGCAGAAATTGATGGTAACTATACTATTTCACAATATTTAAAGCGAGCCTTTAATGATTTGTATGAAATGGAAGATAGAATGAACAAGTTATATGAAGAAAGTGCGATGACTGGAGATGAAGATCAACTATTAAAAGCGGCAGAAATTCAAGGACTGCTCGAGGCCCGTGATTTTTATTCAGTAGACAGCGTAATAAATAAGGTGGCGGCTGGTTTAGGTATTGATGCGATTGGGATGGATCGTGTTATAGGTGAATTAAGCGGAGGGCAGCGTGCAAAGGTAATTTTGGCAAAGCTTTTATTAGAAGAGCCTAATATTTTATTACTAGATGAACCAACAAACTTTCTTGATAAAGAGCATGTTGAATGGCTTGCTAATTATTTGATGAATTTTGAAGGGGCGTTTATTGTCGTGTCTCATGATTTTGATTTTCTAGAAAAAGTGACTTCTTGCATATGTGATGTAGAGTTCGGAACAATTAAGAAGTATTACGGAAAATACTCAGATTTTGTAAGACAAAAGGAGCATTTGCGAAAAGATTATATTCGCCAATACGAAGCACAGCAAAAGAGAATTGAAAAAACGGAAGAGTATATTCGTAGAAATATTGCTGGGGTGAATTCAAAAATAGCGCAAGGTCGCAGAAAACAATTGCAGCGTATGGAAAGAATTGCGCCGCCAAGTTTTACTCATAAACCGTCTATTTATTTTCAGGAACTTCCTATTTCAGTTCAGACAGTTCTTGAAGTAAATAATCTTGAAGTTGGTTACGATTTTGTGCTCTTACCAAAGTTGGATTTTTCAGTAATGGGAGGGCAAAAACTTGTTATTACAGGATTCAATGGAGTAGGGAAATCTACTTTATTGAAAACAATCGTTGGAAATATTGCTACTATTTCTGGAGAATTTCATTTTTCAGAGCAAATAAAGATTGGTTATTATGAGCAAGATTTACATTGGAGCAATGATTCTTTAACGCCGCTTCAAATTATTTCAGAACAGTTTCCTAAACTGAATATGAAGGAAATACGTCATCATTTAGCTGCATGTGGTGTGAAGGATACTCATGTTTTACAAGAAATTCGTACGTTGAGTGGCGGTGAACAATCAAAGGTTAAATTATGCGGATTGTTATTATCCCCTTGTAATTTCTTAATTTTAGATGAACCGACAAATCATCTAGATGCAGAAGCGAAGGAAGCTTTGCAAAAGGCGTTAATACAGTTTAAGGGGAGCGTTATACTTGTATCTCACGAAGCAAGTTTTTATCTTGATTGGGCAGATAGTATTTTTAATATAGAGACAGGATTAGTTAAGGAGGTGTGAAACATATGAGTGAAAAAAATTGGAAAACGAAAATTATATTATTTTTGACTGCTCAAACGATTTCGTTGTTCGGTTCATCTCTCGTGCAGTACGCGATTATATGGTATATCACCTTAACAACATCATCAGGGTTAATGTTAACCATTTCAACCGTTTGTGGTTTTTTACCACAAATTGCGATTTCTTTATTTGCAGGTGTTTGGATTGATCGTTATGACCGTAAAAAGATGATTATGTTATCGGATGGGATTATAGCGGTTGCTACGTTAGTTTTGGCGATTTTCTTTTTAACAGGATATAAAAGTATTTGGTTACTTTTTATAGTACTACTCATTCGTTCAGCTGGGACAGGGGTACAAACGCCAGCTGTGAATGCGTTAATCCCACAAATTGTTCCAAAAGATCATCTTATGAAAGTAAATGGGATCAATAGCAGTATTACATCTTTAATTATGTTTCTTTCGCCAGCAGCAAGTGCTGCAATCCTTTCTATTGCTAGCATTGAAACGACATTTTTTATTGATGTTATAACAGCTATGATTGGAATTAGTATTATGTTTATCATCCAAGTGGAAGGGCATGTGAATGTAGAGAGTAAGCAAAAATCTAATCTGCAAGGTATAAAAGAAGGTTTTGCTTACTTAAAAGAAAATGTATTTATTAAAAGGCTACTCGTTTTATTAATCATTGTCATGATTTTAATAAGTCCAGCTGCCTTTTTAACACCTTTAATGGTAACTCGTTCCTTCGGGGCCGAAATGTGGAGACTTACTGCTAGCGAGATGACTTTTAGTGCGGGGGCAGCAGCTGGTGGCGTATTAATTGCGGCTTGGGGTGGCTTTCGTAATCGTATGCATACGACAGCGCTAGCTTGTGCGTTGTATGGACTGCTTATGATTGGACTAGGGATTGCACCAATATTCATTATGTATTTAGTATTTAATTTTTTTATTGGTATAACAATGCCGTGCTTTAATACACCAGTTACCGTGTTATTACAGGAAAAAGTAGAACCTTCTATGCATGGGCGGATGTTTAGTGTTATACAAATCGCTAACTCATGCGCGCTTCCTTTGGGAATGATAATATTTGGCCCATTGGCTGATATGTTTAGTGTAGAGATTTTGTTAATCTATGCTGGAATATTCGTGCTGTTGTGTGCGATTTATGTTGTAGTAAGTAAGAGATTTGAAGTGTAAATATTTATGTTTGAAAAGGTTTGTGAGGCAATGTAAGATGCTTCATAAACCTTTTTTGTTTATAACAGTCAATAATTATTTATTGTAAAACAATAAATAATTATTGACTGTTAATGTTTGTTTAGGTAATATGATGTTAACAATCTAAGGGTAATTATGAATAGAGGAGAATGTGAAATGAAAAACAAATACGTAGTAGCTATTTCTTTCATGATTTTAGCGATTATTTCTTTAACAATACATGCTTCAAACAGTAAAGTAGGAGCGAATGGATTCCTTGAAGAACCTTTCTTTTTCTTAGTACCGATAAGTTATGTATTGTTCCTTAGTGGTATTGGTGTATTACTATTTGGATTTATTACTTCAAAGCTGAAAAAAAGTAATAGATAAAATAAAGTTTAATTAGTGGGGGACCCATCAATCGGAATAAAACACTCATCATGAAATAGAAACATACGATATGGAAGAAAAATAATAAGTGAGTTGAATCATGATGAATCATTATTTTCATAGTGGTAGACAAGTGGGAGCAGCTATTACGCTTGCTGGGGCACAGGGGACCATTCATGCTGTGAATCAAGCGATTCACATGCAGCAACAAGCATATTTGGCACAAATGATGCAAGGACAGTATATGCCATACTCACAACTTCCAATGCAAAGTGTGTATTACGATGTATATCCAGCGGGTTTCCTTTCCATTCCATATGGCGGGACTTACTTCTTATAAAAAAAGCGACTGATAAGAGTCGCTTTTTTTATATTCCGCCTAGCTGCATTCCAAGGAATGCGAAGAGGATACCAATGATATAAGTAGCACTTAAATATAGAAATAGTATGCTAAGGTTTTTACGATTGAAGAGCTGAATGGACTCTAGCTTAAATGTTGAAAATGTCGTGAAGGCACCCATAAATCCAGTACCTAATAATAATTGCCAACCTGTAGTAACGCCGTTGCCAATTATATATCCGAGTAAAAACGCTCCTGTTATATTAATGAGAAATGTAGCGACAGGAAAGGAAGTTTTATTTCTTTTTTTAAACCAATTGCTAATTGCAAATCGTGTAATCGCACCGAAAAATCCTCCTGTTGCTACTAATAAAGCTTCTATCATAAGTGATCACCTTCCGTAAGATGTTTCTTAATTAAGAAATCACCTAGTGTATAGCCAAGTCCAGACATAATGAGGCCGCCAAGTATGCTGCATGATACATATAAGAAAGCCGTACTCCATTCAGAATGATTAAGTAATTGCACAGTTTCTACACTGAATGTTGAAAACGTCGTAAAAGAACCGATGAATCCAGTCCCGATGCCTGTGATTACATCTGAAGATAAGATGTTGAGCTTAGCGATATACGTAGTCAGCCATGCTAATAAGAAGCAGCCGACTAAGTTAATCAGCAATGTAGCTAGTGGAAATGTATAATGCCAAGATTCATGAATAGTAAGACCTAAATAATAACGAGAAAGGGCCCCTAATATACCGGAAATGCCAACGATAATATAAATCAATTTTCTCACCTCTTTAAATAGCTTGCTCAAAAAAATAGACTCCTACCAGTAGTTATACTGGTAGGAGTCATTAGCTAAGCAGCGTTTATGGCGAACTCCATCGCCTATTGTTATTACATATAGTGTACTAGACATTGAGCTTGATTTCCAGTGAAGGAGTTGTGGCATTTTGTATTTTTGATAATGTAAGAGCAAGTATAACTGCTTATAAACTAAATATAGTGATATAAGGTTTTTGGTGTGATAAAATATTTCTTATGTCTGGCATTCAGTGTTAGTTAACTGAAAATAAGGAAAATTAAGTTGTGTGTTTTAGAAAAGGGGCGTTTATTTGAAGAAATTATTAAAAATAGTACTTATATGTATTTTAGTAGGATTGGGAGTTGTAGGTGGTTTTTTAGGGTATATGACACTTACTAAAGAGCAGCCTGCAGATGTTGTAAGTTTGAAGGTGGAAAATAATAAAGAGCGCGTATTAGGGACAGGAAATGAATTTAAAGTTACAACATTTAATATTGGATATGGTGGATTAGATAAGGACCAAGACTTCTTTATGGATGGGGGAAAGGGATCTGGTTCAAGTAGTAAAGAGCAAACGGAAGTTAACCTAAAGAATATGCTCTCATTTTTACAAAATGAGAATAGTGATTTTTCGCTACTACAAGAAGTTGATATAAAATCACTTCGATCATTTGATGTGAACGGGCATGAATTTTTGAAAAAAGGATTACCGGATTATGCGTCGTCATTCGGAAAGAACTATGATACAAAATGGGTTCCCGTTCCAATTACAAGTCCAATGGGATATGCGGAGGCTGGATTAAGTACATTTTCTAAATATACAGTTCAAACCGCGAAGAGATTTCAGCTCCCTGGAATGGAACCTTGGCCGAAGCGTTTATTCGATTTAGATCGAGCGATTGTTGAACATTCAATCCCTGTTAATAATGGAAAGCATGTTAGACTTGTAAACTTACATTTGTCTGCGTACGATGAAGGCGGGAAAATTAGAAAACAGCAAGTAGAGTTTTTAAAAGAATATATGAACAAGCATTATAAAAATGGTGATTACGTAATAATGGGCGGAGATTGGAATCAATTAGTTTCCGATGTTCAATTAAGTGATCCAAAGTTTGTGAAGGAGCGTCCTGAGTGGCTAGTAGAGTTACCGAAGGACTTTACTGATGGTGGCTTTAAATGGGCGGTAGATCCTTCTGTTATGACGGTGAGAGACGATGTGAAGAAATATGTAGAAGGTGAAAACTTCGTCACGATTATTGATGGCTTTATCGTTTCACCGAATGTTGAGATTGTAAATGTGCAAGGAAAAGATTTAAAGTTTGAGAATAGTGATCATAACCCAGTGAGTGCGGTATTTAAGCTGAAGTAATGAAATGCAGAAGGTGGGACTATATATGGAATGGTTAAAGAAAACTTGTTTTTCTAACCTTGAAAAAGAATCACAGAAAAATCATTTATTGCTGTTTATTACGATTTGTAGTTTCTTCCTTGGAATCATCGCGATTGGGTATTACGGATATATTTTTACAGAGAGAGCAATAGCGTTTTGGGTTTGTGGCATTTCTGTCGTTGTATTTGGAACGTTGCTTACTTTTATAGAAAGTATGGAAGCGATATATAAATATATCATGACATTTCTGTTGCTTATGATGTCTTTCATTATGGTACAAGCTTTTAATGAAAGCCCAGCTGTATTTCAAATGGTCTACTTTACACTAGCCGTTTCACTTATTTATTTAAGTGAACGTCTCGTTGTAATTCTCGGCGGAGTGGCAGTTGTTATTACATTCATCCTTTGTAGTTATTGGCCGGAGCAATTTTTTGCTTATACAGCAGCATCTGAAGCTGCAAACTTCGCAAGCTTGTTAGCAATCGTTACGATCGCTATGTGGGGCGTCACGAAAATTGGTTCTAATCTGCTGGCTCGTTTAAGTGATGAGAAGCAAGAAGTAATGAGAAAAGCTCAGGAGTTAGAAGAAACGCAAAGACTTATTGAGGAAACGGTTGTGAAACTAGATAGTAATTTCAATTATTTAAGACAAAATATGAATACATCGATGGAGTCGATGAGTGAAATCAATTTCGCTTTTGAAGAGGTGGCAGTTGGCACTCAATCACAATCAGAGATGATGCATCGTTCGGTAGAAGTATTGAATGATATGGAGGGGAATATTGAACAAATCATTTCTCAAGTAAGAAATGCATCGATTCATGTTGATGAAAGTTTAGAGATTTCAAAGGGTAGTGTACATACTCTACGAAATTTTGAAGCGAATATGAGAAGTTTAAATGATGTTGTTTCACAATCAGGAATTATATTTAGAGATTTAATGATGCAATCGAAACAAATTAATGAAATTGTAGATGTAATAACGAATATTTCAAGTCAGACGAGTTTGCTAGCTTTAAATGCAAATATTGAAGCTGCGAGAGCAGGCGAGCATGGAAAAGGATTTGCTATTGTAGCGAATGAAGTATTAAAGCTTGCTGAGGAATCGAATCATTCTGCGGGAAGAATTCAAGGGATTTTGAAGGAGTTTAGTAATCAAGCAAGTAAGGTGGAAGTGCAGGTAGAGAAATCAGAAAGAGTACAAGAAGAATGTAATGAAATGCTAGTAAGTGTTTTAACAAATGTAACGGATTTAGGGAAGTTTATTGATGAAATTAATGATGTAATGAGAGAAATTGTTGGTCATCAAGAAAATTTCCAAGTTAAAACAACGAATATCGTAAAGGATGTTACACATGCTTCCAATGTAATCCAGCAAACTTCTGCGGCTACAGAAGAAGTGTTAGCAAGTGTGGAAGAAGAAAAGCATCGAAATGATACATCTGTGAAGACATTACATACTGTTAGCGAGCAAGTGAAATTGTTAGAAGATATTTTAGAAAAGTAATATCACTTAAAAAGAGCGCAATGTTTGTGCTCTTTTTTCATTTAAACGAAGACTTGCTCGGAATTTAATTGCTTTTCTGCTCGTTTTCTGCCAAGCTTAAGGAGATAAAATTCAGCTAATAGCGGAATTAAAATACTTCAAAGAAAGAATTATATAGGTGACGCATATGATCGAAGTTAAGACTTCTGAACTTAGTGATGGAGAATTTAATAGAGGTGTATTTGCAACTCGTGATATTAAAAAGGGTGAGTTGATTCACTCAGCACCAGTTATCTCTTATCCGAATGAACAGCATGAACACATTGAGAAAACGTTACTTGCTGACTACGCATTTGAGTATGGAGTAAATCATACGGCATTCCTTTTAGGATACGGCATGTTATTTAATCATGCATATAATCCGAATGCAACGTATGAGATTGTCTTTGAGAATCATACGTTTAACTTCTTTGCTTATAAGGATATAAAAGCTGGAGAAGAGATTTTAATCAATTATAATGGTGAAGTTGATGATGACGAGCTGTTATGGTTTGATAAAGAAAAAGAAGAGAACGAAAAGTAATTTAAAATAAGTAATGAAAAGGATGCTTTTACATAGTTAAAAGCATCCTTTTTGTTGATGAAAATAAAGTAAAGATTACAAAAAAATACCACTTTATTTTCGTGTGGTATAGTAAGATACTGAAGGATAGTGTTTTGAAAAAGTAATATATTTTACAAATTGTTGTCTTTCTGATGACATGTCAAGTTTAGTAGCCCATTTGGGTTGCTTTATTATGCAATATATATTTTAATATGAGTGGCACCTCTTATAAATTAAGAGGTTTATAGGTGTCTCGAATTGATTTTGGGTACACTGTATCCACCACTTTAGATTCATTTCATGTATGTGGGGATATTATGGGCCCGTATAACGGGATAAAAAGAATATAGAAATAGAGGAATCGTAAAATGAATATGCAAGAGGTTTATGAATATTTAAGTACGGTATTGCCTGAAGGTCATGTGAAACAAGATGAAATGTTAAAGAATCATACGCATATTAAAGTTGGTGGAAAAGCAGATGTGTTCGTTGCACCGACAAATTATGATGAAATTCAAGAAGTTATTAAATATGCGAACGAATATAATATTCCAGTTACGTTTTTAGGAAATGGATCGAATGTCATTATTAAAGATGGTGGAATTCGCGGGATTACAGTAAGTTTAATTCATATTACAGGTGTTACTGTAACAGGAACGACAATTGTAGCACAGTGTGGTGCAGCAATTATTGACGTATCACGTATTGCATTAAATCATAATTTAACGGGTCTTGAGTTTGCTTGTGGTATTCCAGGTTCAGTTGGCGGAGCATTATATATGAATGCAGGTGCATACGGCGGTGAGATTTCGTTTGTATTAACAGAAGCTGTTGTAATGACAGGTGATGGAGAGCTACGTACTTTGACGAAAGAAGCATTTGAATTTGGATATCGTAAGAGTGTATTTGCGAACAACCATTACATTATTCTTGAAGCGAGATTTGAACTTGAAGAAGGTGTACATGAAGAAATTAAAGCAAAAATGGATGATTTAACGTTTAAACGTGAGTCAAAACAGCCTCTAGAATATCCTTCATGTGGTAGCGTATTTAAACGCCCACCAAATAATTTTGCTGGTAAATTGATTCAAGAATCAGGACTACAAGGTAAGCGAATTGGCGGAGTGGAAGTTTCTCTAAAACACGCTGGATTTATGGTGAATGTTGATAACGGAACAGCACAAGATTACATCGATTTAATTCACTTCGTACAAAAAACAGTTGAAGAGAAATTTGGTGTGAAGTTAGAGCGCGAAGTAAGGATTATTGGAGAAGATAAAGAATAATAAATACGTATGCAACTGCAAATTATTTTAAAATAATATTTGGGCATTGTTGACAATTCGTTTGCGATTCAATATAATGGCTAATAATTTAACAAATAACATACGTTGAAAGAGCCCAGTAGCAGTTTGTCACTGTTAACGAGAGAGCTAGGGGATGCTGGAACCTAGCACAAACAAACTTGCGAATTACACTCTGGAGTATCTTAGGTAATGCTAAGCGGATTGGCAATCGATATTATTGCTAAGAGTGGTATGAGTAGCTATGCTATTTATACAAACTGGGTGGTAACACGGTGAATAATCGTCCCTATGTCATAGACATAGGGATTTTTTGTTTTTAAAAAAATAAAGGGGATGACAAAAGATGAATATCATTGATGAATTAGAATGGCGCGGTGCCGTTAATCAGCAGACTGACGAAGAAGGTTTACGTAAACTAGTAGAAGAGAAAAAGATTTCGCTATACTGCGGGGTTGATCCGACTGGTGATAGTATGCATATCGGACATTTGATTCCGTTTATGATGATGAAAAGATTCCAGTTAGCCGGCCATCATCCAGTTATTTTAATTGGCGGAGCAACAGGGACAATTGGTGATCCGAGTGGACGCCAGTCAGAACGCCAACTACAAACGTTAGAAGTAGTGCAGCATAATGTGGATGCGTTAACAGCGCAAATGAAAAAGTTATTTGATTTTGGCGGAAATAGCGAAGTGAAGATGGTAAATAACTATGACTGGACACATGAAATAAATATTATTGAGTTTTTACGTGATTACGGGAAAAACTTTAGCATTAATAGCATGTTAGCAAAGGACATCGTAGCAAGTCGTTTAGATACAGGAATTTCTTTCACAGAATTTACGTACCAAATCTTGCAAGCGATGGACTTCCATCATTTATACACGAAAGAAGATGTTCAACTGCAAATTGGCGGTAGTGACCAATGGGGAAATATTACGAGTGGTTTAGACTTAATTCGTAAGTTAGAAGGGCACGAAGCAAAAGTATTTGGATTGACGATTCCGTTATTATTGAAATCAGATGGTACGAAGTTTGGTAAATCAGCAGGTGGTGCAGTTTGGCTTGATCCTGAAAAAACAACACCATTTGAATTTTACCAGTTCTGGGTGAATACAGATGACCGTGATGTCGTTAAATACTTGAAATACTTTACGTTCTTAACGAAAGAGCGCATCGATGAATTGGCAGTGAAGGTAGAAACAGAGCCTCATAAACGTGAAGCGCAAAAAGTATTAGCGGAAGAAATGACGAAATACGTTCATGGAGAAGAAGCATTCCTGCAAGCTGTGAAAATTACAGCAGCGCTATTTAGCGGAGATATTAAATCGTTAACAGCCGATGAAATTGAGCAAGGATTTAAAGAAATGCCGACATTCCAGTCTTCAAAAGAGACGAAAAACATCGTAGAATGGTTAGTTGATTTAGGAATTGAACCATCTAGACGACAAGCGCGTGAAGATATTAATAACGGAGCTATTTCTATGAATGGTGAGAAGGTAACAGATGTGGGTACAGATGTTACGGTAGAAAACTCATTTGATGGACGATTTATTATTATTCGTAAAGGGAAGAAGAACTACAGCCTTGTAAAATTAGGATAGTGAACAAGACGGAAAAATTATATCGGCGATTTTTTCGAATATATCGACCGTAACTTGAATTATATCGGCGATTTTTCGAATATATCGACCGTAACTCGAATTATATCGGCGATTTTCTCGATATATCGATTTACCGACAAAAGGTGACAATAAAAGCTGTTCCAAAACGGGACAGCTTTTATTGTTAAAAAGTCAGTATATTTAGATAAATTTAAAGGATATATAATTTTTTTGACGAATAAATAAGTTAGAGAAAATTACGGATAAAGTGAAACTTTAATCAGTGGGGGTTTTCCTCATCCCCACTGATTATCAGCCCTCACCAATCGGACTTTTATGGGCAGTTGATCCCCCACCTAACTGCTTTGCTTTCGCTGAATTTTGAGGTGGGGGTCTTACTGCCCATTAAAGTGGGATAAAAATAGCCCGAACCATGCAGGGCATGATTCGGGCTTATATTCAGATTAGTAAGCTAAGCTGAATAGACCTTTAATGTGTGATAAGTAACGAACGTTACTTGCTTCTTTCATTAATGATGCTGGTAAGCCTTTAAGTGGAGTGTTGCTTGCTCCGATTGTAGCAACAGCATCTTTACGTCCTAGACTAGCAAGTGTTCCAGAGTTTACAGGTGCGAACTCTTCGAATGCTTTGCCTTCTAGTGCTGCGTATAAGTTGTATCCAATTAACTCACCCATTTGCCAAGCGATTTGTGCAGTTGGTGGGTATGGACGTCCGTCTGGAGCGAAGACAACAGCGCTGTCTCCAGCAACGAATACGTCTTTATGAGAAGTAGATTGTAGGTATGCATCAACTGTTGCACGGCCACGATTTACTTCAAGACCTGATTCACCGATTAGTGGGTTACCTTGTACGCCGCCCGTCCAAACGAATGTGTTAGCAACAAGTTTTTGACCGTCTTTTAAGTCGATTTCATTGCCAGCAACGTTTGTTACAGGAAGACCAGTTAAGAATGTAACGCCGCGTGCTTCTAGGCTAGTAGTTGCACGTTCGATTAGGTGGTCTGGTAATACTGGAAGGATTTTTGGACCTGCTTCAACAAGAAGAAGTTTAACTTCTTTTGGATTTACGCCGTGGCTTTTTGCAAGTTTAGGCATAATGTCAGCAAGCTCACCAACTAGCTCAACGCCAGTTAATCCGCCACCACCGATTACGATTGTAGCATCAGCTTCGTTTTTCGTTTTCGCGTATTCACGAATACGGTCTTCAACGTGTTTGTAGATTTTGTTTGCATCAGCAGCAGATTTTAATACCATGCTGTTTTCTTCTAGTCCTGGAATACCGAAGTAAGCAGTTTTACTACCTAAAGCAACTACAAGTGCATCGTAAGATAAAGTAGTGCCGCCAGCTAGTTTGATTTCTTTGCTATCAACTGAGAATGACTCAACTGTTGCGATTTTAAGATCGATATCTTTACCTTTGAAAAGCTTTGTAAGTGGCATTGCAACAGCTTGCTCAGACACGTTACCAGCTGCAAGGCGGTGTAATTCAGTGATGATTTGGTGTGTTGGGTATTGGTTAATCACTGTAACTTGTGCTTCTGATTTGCTGTAATATTTACGTACGTTTAAAGCGGCAAGAAGACCGCCATAACCAGCGCCTAAGATGACAATTTGTTTTGACATAGTATGATATCCCCCGTCTTTACTAATTGTTGTTATAAGTTAACTTATTTATTGTTACGTTCTGCACTAATTTGAAGATATGCGTTCACAAAGCGGAACATTTTTTGTGCTTGTGGGTCTTTTAATAACTTTAATAGACCGAACAGGCCGATAACTTCGTTGCTTTCGTCAGCACGATCTTTCGCTTCGATTGCAGTTGCAGCCATGCTTTTCACTGTATCTTTTACAGGTTCTACAAGCTCTGTGATTGCACCAACAGTGTCGCTTTTTAATACTTCATCAGTAGCAACAGTTTGAGCGAAGTCATAAGACTTAGTTAAAATGTTAACAAGCTCAGTTAATTTTGGAAGCTGTTCTACTAGTGTTGTTAATGATTCTTGTACCTCAGGTTTTAACAACTGATCAAGTACATCAAGTTGTCCTTGGCTAGCAGAAATTTGTACAGTTTCTTGTTCTGGCTTTGTTTGAGTCATAGTTTCTGGCATCTCCAATTCTCCTTTACGATAGCAATACTCTTATTTTTTATAAGTAAGATAGTAAACGGTTACGAAACTTTATACAAAGTTTCACAAAACGCAATAAAATGCCTTTAAATTTATGACAGCAAGTAGGCTGTAAACATAAATCTAAAACCATAACTCTTACCTATTATTTATGAACTGTCCGATACATGGCTTGTCCGTATAATGGAAAAGCTCCGTTACCGGAAAGTGTATATAATATATATCCTATATTATATACTATATACACCTATGTTAACATAAAAATGATTCCTAATTATTTGATATTGAGCGTATAACGTAGTACTGACAAGGTATGAAAGCGTATAAAATATTTTGTTCCAGTTAGAAATGTACATATATATAAAGAAAAAAAGGAAAAAATGAACAAATTCACGTTCGTTTTTTCCTTTTTCCTATTATTCACCTTCTGCAATTAGCATCGATGTGTTACCTTCTTTTTCAAGATGGCATTCGCCCCAAGAACAAAGAGAATTGAGAATCGATTCTAAAGACCAACCGTAGTCTGTAAGAGAATATTCTACTTTTGGCGGAACTTGATTGTATACTTTTCTTTGAATAACGCCGTCGTCTTCTAATTCACGTAATTGCTGCGTTAACATTTTTTGTGTAATACCAGGCATTAAACGTTTTAGTTCACTCGTTCTCTTTGTACCTTTCGTTAAGTGACAAAGGATAACAACCTTCCATTTGCCACCGATAACTTCTAAAGTCGCTTCTACAGGAATATTGTATTTCTTCATATAAAATCCTCCTTTTGTGAGTAAAGTAAGCCAAATTATACAAATGTTACTTTTTAGTACCTATAGCACTTTAAAGTACGTACTTTTTATCATGTTAAATATGTTTCATAATAGCACATGTAAGAGGCAAATGAGTAGTACGGAACTAAAAAGTGACTATGTTACTTTTTGGTGCCTATAGTACTTTAAAGTGCGTTCTTCAAAAAAAGAGTGGAACCATTCATAATAGCATTTGTAGAGATTAAATATATTTTTTAGAAGATAAAAGGGCCTTTTTATCGCACTATTATGATTGGATTTCTTGTAATAAGGAGGAATTCAATTGAGTTCATATACAGTACCATCTTCAGAAGTTCAAACGAATCGAAGAAGTATGTTTGCTTTATTAGCACTAGCAATTAGTGCGTTTGGGATTGGTACGACCGAGTTTATTAGTGTCGGTTTATTACCATCTATTTCAAAAGATTTAAATGTTTCGGTTACAACAGCCGGTTTAACTGTTTCCCTATATGCGTTGGGGGCAGCAGTAGGAGCTCCTGTTTTAACAGCGTTAACGGCTAGTATGTCGAGAAAGACATTATTAATGTGGATTATGGTTATTTTCATTATTGGTAATGGCATTGCAGCTGTAGCAACAAGCTTCACTATATTAATTATCGCAAGGATTGTATCTGCATTTGCACATGGTGTGTTTATGTCGATAGGATCTACAATTGCGGCTGCAATCGTACCAGAGAATAAACGTGCTAGCGCCATTGCAATTATGTTTACTGGATTAACAGTTGCGACTATTACAGGCGTGCCAATTGGAACGTTTATCGGTCAACAGTTTGGCTGGAGAGCGTCGTTTATGGCAATTGTTGTAATTGGAATTATTGCTTTTATCGCGAATAGCATACTCGTCCCATCCAATTTGAAAAATGGTGTACCTGTATCATTTCGGGATCAATTCAAACTAATTAAAAATGGAAGACTGTTACTTGTTTTCATCATTACTGCACTTGGATACGGCGGTACATTCGTAACATTTACGTATTTATCACCTTTATTACAAGAAGTAACAGGATTTGAAGCAAGTACGGTTACCATCATTTTATTAGTGTATGGAATTGCAATTGCGATAGGGAATATGGTCGGCGGAAAATTATCAAATCATAATCCAATTCGAGCGCTATTTTACATGTTCTTTATTCAAGCGATTATATTATTTGTTTTAACATTTACAGCGCCATTTAAAGTAGCTGGATTAATCACAATTATTTTCATGGGACTATTCGCATTTATGAATGTTCCGGGGCTACAAGTATATGTAGTTATATTGGCAGAGCGCTTTGTTCCGAGTGCGGTTGATGTTGCTTCAGCAATTAATATTGCCGCATTTAACGGAGGGATCGCTTTAGGTTCTTATATAGGTGGCCTTGTAACGAATTCGTTAGGATTAATCCATACTGCTTGGGTAGGCGGTCTTATGGTAGTAGCTGCTGTGATTTTAACAGCATGGAGTATGACATTAGAAAAAAGAGATAAAGTAAAATAAAAGGAGAGAAAATAAAATGAAAAAC
>NZ_MACG01000005.1 GCF_001884035.1 Bacillus tropicus | reverse complement strand
CAGAAAAGCCAGGTGAAGAAACAGAAAAGCCAGGCGAAGAAACAGAAAAGCCAGGTGAAGAAACAGAAAAGCCAGGTGAAGAAACAGAAAAGCCAGGCGAAGAGACAGAAAAGCCAGGTGAAGAAACAGAAAAGCCAGGTGAAGAGACAGAAAAGCCGGGTGAAGAAACAGAAAAGCCAGGTGAAGAAACAGAAAAACCAGGCGGAGAGACAGAGAAACCGGGTGAAGGAATGGAAAACCCAGATAAAGAAAAAGGACAAGGTACCTCTCATGCTCAACAGCTTCCAGCCACAGGACATGATATGAATTACCTTCCATTCATTGGCTTTGCTCTTGTTTTATTAGGGATACGTTTAAGATTTATGATTAAAAATAACTAATATGTTTTATAAAAGGCATAAGAGAAATATTATCTCTTATGCCTTTTGTTTTTTTGTTTAAGCTTCAATAACTTTAAGCATTCGATTTAAAAATGCGGCTGATTCAGCGCGTGTTGCTGTGCCTTTTGGTACGAATTCATTTCGTTCGTTCCCTTTTACAATTCCATATGCATAAACGTTTTGTAATGCTTTTTTATCATATGCTAAGTGTTGGTCAGTGAATGGTAATTTCACTTCTTTTCTATAAATCCATTTATATTCTAGTGCACGGTCAATCATAATAACAGCTTCATCACGTGTTATTGTAGCATTGGGATCGAATTTATTATTCCCACGACCATTAATGATACCTGCGCTAGCAGCACGTTTAATTCCATCTACTAAAGAAGGATGTGCTTCGTTTAAGTCTGTAAATTTAGCGTTTCCAGCAGGTAGTTTTAAAGCTCTCGACATTAAATTTGCAAACTCAGCTCGTGTTACGAGACGGTTTGGCCAATAAGAACCATTTCCATCACCGAACATGATTTTTCTAGCAGCTAATTGACGAATGTCTTGTTCATACCAACCACCTGTAATGTCGTCTTTTTCATGAGGGACTTCTGGAGGAATAACCTCTTTACGATGTTCATTATAGTAAGCGTTCGTGCCCTTTAAGAAAGCATCCCATTGCCCGCGTTGAATCATAAATGCAGGACAGTTTTTTCCGCTCCAAAATTGATGCTTTTGAACGTGATCTAGGGAGATATTTAATTCGTTCATTAAGTAAGCCGCTAATTTCCGGGCATTTTCTACCGCTTTCGTATAATTTCCATCACTATTCACAGCAATTTCAATTCCGATAGATTCATAGTTTCCAGTCTTATTTCCAGCATGCCAGCCAACTTCATTTAGTGGAAGATGTTGATAAATTTCTTTGTCATCTACTGTAAAATGCCAAGATGCTGAACGGTCAGTATTTCCGCGGGCTTGATTATCTAAGTACTTCGCATGATTTAAAGCGTTCGCACCTTTACTTGTATTAGCAGTTTCATGAATTGTAATGTATTTCGGTTCCATTGCGTAGCCAGGACGAATATTTTCATTCCCTTTTGGAACAATCATTTCTTTAAATGTAACACCATAAACGTTATTTGTAGGTAAATTAGATGGTGTTTTGAAAAATGCTGCGCTTCTATTTTCTATAGAAACTGTTTTTTCGAATAATGATGCTTTCGTGCCTTCGAATGTAGCTGAAGGAGCATAAATCCACTTCTCAGTTTCGTTCATTTGAATTTTAAACCAATTCCCAGCTTGTGCAGTAGGAGCTACTGTTTGTGGCTGTAATTTCATTTCTTCTTTAAACGATTGGAAAGGGAAGGAATATACTGGTGTTTCTTCTGATACAATTAGTTTTTGATCCGAGAGTTTATGAATCTCTTGTACTTCTAAACTATTACTTTCCTTATTAACCCAGCCAGAACCAAACGTAGTTTGTATGTAGTATGTATTCCCTTTTTTCTTTGTTGCCTTTACTACTGGTTCAGCAATTTCAATATTTGTTTTGGTTTTTAAGTCATTTGAATCGTATAGTGGAAGTTTTGTTGATAAGTGGAGAAGATATTCACCCGAGATTTCAAGGTCGTTTTCTTCGTCATGTCTATGCTGTTTTGCATGTTCTTCAATGCTTTTTAATGCTTGTTCATCCATAGACAATTCCGCAGTTTTCTCTATACTTTCTGCGAATGAATGGGTAGGTGCTACAAATGTTTGTAATGCCAAAGATATTGCTAAAATGTTGTAAAGCTTTTTTTTCATAGTTGTTTTAACACGTGATAGTCTTTATTGCGTGTTAAGAGTCCTCCTTTATATGTATTTAAATTAGTAGCAAGTACTAATACGTTCTAGATTGTAACAAGAGTATATTGTAATGTCTATACAACTAGAGAAAGTTCGTTAAAAATCAATATTCAGTTTGTTTTAAGTAGGATATTAAAATAAGGTAAAACCTTCTGTATTGACCTGTAAACGCCCTTCAAGTAAACTAAAGAGAGTTTGCAAATGAAAAGGTGATAATGTTGTTAATTTCAATTAAAACGTTACAAGATGATCGTTTTTTACGTCCGCTACAAAATATTGGCGGCTTATTTTTTGAAGAGAGTACGATTGGATTTGAACAAGAGGAAGCAAATCTTATCGTTGATATACACATTGAAGAGAATGTGAAAGCATCTGCTCGTTTAACAGATGTTGCGACTGGAAATGTGTATGAAGAAACATTCGCAAAAGATTTATCTGCTTTTACAGATGAAAAAGAGCGTATGAAGCAAGTGAAACACGTTGTTTCTTATGTATATCTTTCTGTTCTTCAGCAGTTAACGGGGCTTGAACAAAGCTGGGGTATTTTAACTGGAGTTCGTCCGACAAAACTTCTTCATAAAATGCTTCAAAATGGAATGTCAAAAGAAGAGGCACACCAAGAACTTCGTGAAAGCTATTTAATTCATGAAGAGAAAATTGAACTTCTTCAGCGTATTGTGGATTGCCAATTAGCGGTTGTTCCAGATTTATATCGTTTGAAAGAGGAAGTAAGTATTTATATCGGTATTCCATTCTGCCCAACAAAATGTGCATATTGTACATTCCCGGCGTATGCAATTAACGGACGCCAAGGTTCTGTTGATTCATTCTTAGGTGGTTTACATTATGAAGTTCGTGAAATTGGTAAGTTTTTAAAAGAAAAAGGTGTAACAGTTACGACGATTTATTACGGCGGCGGTACACCGACAAGTATTACAGCAGAAGAGATGGATATGCTGTATGAAGAAATGTATGAAGCGTTCCCAGATGTGAAAAATGTGCGTGAAGTAACAGTTGAGGCTGGTCGCCCAGATACAATTACGCCAGCGAAGCTAGAAGTGTTAAATAAATGGAATATTGACCGTATTAGTATTAATCCGCAGTCATACCATCAAGAGACACTAAAAGCAATTGGACGTCACCATACTGTGGAAGAAACAATTGAGAAGTATCATTTAGCTCGTGAAATGGGAATGAACAATATTAATATGGATTTAATTATTGGTCTTCCTGGTGAAGGGCTAGATATTTTCAAGCACACGTTAGATGAAACAGAAAAGTTAATGCCAGAATCATTAACAGTTCATACGTTATCGTTCAAACGTGCTTCTGAAATGACGCAAAACAAACGTAAATATAAAGTAGCAGGTCGCGAAGAAATTACAGCGATGATGCACGAAGCAGAAGAGTGGACGCAAAAGCATAATTACGTACCATATTACCTATATCGTCAAAAGAATATTTTAGGTAACTTAGAGAACGTTGGTTATGCAATGCCGACGCAAGAAAGTATTTATAACATTGTTATTATGGAAGAAGTACAATCGATTATCGGACTTGGCTGTGGTGCATCAAGTAAATTTGTTCACCCGAAGACGGGAGCAATTACGCACTTTGCGAATCCGAAAGATCCAAAATCATATAACGATGGCTTCGTAAAATATACAGAAGACAAACTGAAAATTTTAGAAGAGCTATTTGCATAAGAAGAAGGGGGCTGTTCCAAATCGGGATAGCTTCTTCTTTATATTGTCAGTTTTTGTCGGTAAGTCGATATATTCGAAAAATCGCTGATATAAATTGAATTGCGGTCGATATATTTGAAAAATCGCTGATATATTTCAAGTTACGGTCGATATATCCGGAAAATCGCCGATATAATTTCATTTACCGAGATATGGATCAAAAATAATTTCATTTGTAAAACTATGTCGATAATAATCAGAAAGATTAGTCAA
Organism: Bacillus tropicus; assembly: GCF_001884035.1. Taxonomy (GTDB): domain Bacteria; phylum Bacillota; class Bacilli; order Bacillales; family Bacillaceae_G; genus Bacillus_A; species Bacillus_A tropicus. The sequence goes on along the minus strand of NZ_MACG01000005.1, from coordinate 3,829 downwards.
ATCATTAAAGGACAATGTCTACTTATGGACGAAATGATAGATTTATGAAAGAGAAAAGGGGGAAATTGTTGGCATGTACATGACGATAGGGAGAATATTTGATTTATCTGTTGGTAAGTATCCGAATAAAGAGGCGTTAGTAGAACCAGAAAAAAATATTCGCTGGACGTATAAACAGTGGGATGAGCAAATAAATAAAACGGCGCATGCTCTATTAGAAGAAGGGGTAAGAAAGGGAGATACGGTATCTGTTTACTTATATAATTGCCGTGAATTTGTAAACGTTTACTTAGCCTGTGCGAAAATTGGAGCAATCTTTAACCCTATTAATTTCCGCTTAAAAGCAAAAGAAGTATCTTATATTCTCCAGGACGCATCCTCGAAAGTAGTTGTTTTTGAAAAAGCAGTTGAGCCAACTGTCGCTATCATTGAACGTGATTTTCCAAATTCGTCTTTTTGGTATGTAGAAGACGATACACCTTCTTATGCTAGCTCCTACCATGAAAAAGTAAATGAAGCATCTTCCGAAAAAGTAGATATTGAAATTGGTGAAATGGATTATTGTTCTATGCTGTATACGAGCGGTACGACAGGTCATCCGAAAGGTGTATTGCATCGCCATCGCGAAATGGCTGAGCATAGTATGATTTGTACGTACTTTCTAAAATATAATCGAGATAGTGTTGGGCTTGTTGTAGCACCGTTATATCATTGCGGTGAGTTGAATGCTGGAATTATACCGCGCATTCAAGTGGGTGGAAAGAATGTTATTTTACATCATTTTGACACAGAAACAGTATTACATACAATTCAAGAAGAGAAGATTACGACGTTTTTTGCAGCGCCGACGATGTGGAATATGCTGTTGCAAAAAGATTTAACAGAGTATGACTTAACTTCGATGAAGATTGGTATATACGGCGGGGCTGCAATGGCACCGGCATTAGTGAAGGAATGTAAGGAGCGTCTTTATATTGATCTTGTACAAATTTATGGAATGACAGAAATGGGACCTGTTGTTGCGTTTCTCGTAGAAGAGGATCAAATTACGAAAGCAGGCTCAGCAGGAACACCGTGCTTTAGTCATGAAATTCGAATTGTAAAACCAAGTGAAGATGCACCGGCAGAGCCAAATGATGTATTGCCTCCTTATGAAGTAGGAGAAATTATTTTGCGCGGACCAACTATGATGGCTGGTTATCATAACCGAGAAGAGGCAAATGCAAAATCGATGTATAAAGGATGGTATCATTCGGGTGATTTAGGTTATTTCGATAAAGACGGTTATTTATTCGTTGCAGATCGCGTGGATGATATGGTGATTAGTGGCGGCGTTAATATTTATCCACGTGAAATTGAAGATTTCCTTCATAGTCATCCTGGTATATTAGATGTTGCGGTGCTTGGTGAGCCGGATGAATTATGGGGAGAACGTGTTGTGGCAGTTGTTGTGAAGAAAGATGAAACAATTACAGAAGCTGATTTAGAAACGTATTGTAAAGAAAGTGATGAATTAGCAGATTATAAACGTCCTCGTCATTATTTATTTGTGGATGAACTGCCTCGTAATGCGAGTGGGAAATTACAAAAATTTGTCCTGAGAGAGTCGTTGAAAGGCGCAAAACAATAGGGAGTAGAGCAGTCGTCTATACAGATAAAGCTATCTTTTTTAATAAGAAAAGATAGCTTTATTTTTTTGAAAACAATTGGAAAAATGGTATACTTTCTAGTTAAATTCTCTTTTATTATTATGTGAAAATACTTTTCTGTAGCATTGCGCTTTGATTGTAAATGTAAATACCCTGCTTTAAATAAGGGTTTAGTAATTTGCTTAGGTGAATTTTATAGATGTTGAAATAATATAATTTTAGTGTGAGTGGAATAAAGGGATTGGAGAAGTATATTTAAAAGATAAAGATAGTCAATCATCAGATGACCTTACGAATAAAATGGTCATCCGGTTCGATGTGGTTACTACTATAATAGTAACAAATTAAATAGTGGATGAACAGTCTTGTAATGCACTTTTATAAGGACTAATATTTATTGTTGGCTGCCCAAAAGATAAGTAAAGATAGTTTGATGCTGCAAATAATCTTTATTTTAAAGTGTAGTTTAGGGTAGGAAAATGAAGTAACCAAAGATGGAGGGTTTATGAGTACATATTTCAAAAGAATATCTGTGATTTGTTTTATTTTTACTGTTCTTATTGGACAAATTTTTATGCCGATCATAGGGCATGCTCAAGAATTAAATACGACAGGATTTGTTGATAGTTTTACATTTGAAAAGACGAAATTAAATTATGGAGAAAAAACCACGATACATGTAAACTTTAGTGAAAAACCTGGAAAGAAGATGAAGTCTGGGGATACATTAACGTTAGCACTTCCGCCAGAATTAAAAGGTTATAGTGGCACAATTCCATTAAAGGATGATTCGGGGCGTATTTTTGGTACGTGCCAGATTAATGCAAATAATGTAGTTTGTACATTTAATGATACGGTAGAAAAGCTTGAAAATATTAGAGGGAACTTTAATTTCACTGTTCAAGGTACGAATGTTGAAGCCGGAAAGACGAAAGATGTACAAACGAATTTAGGGACAGATTTAGAAAAACAAATGGTAAGTATTACGCATCCAAAAGGAGAGGGTACAGAACCAGGGATCTTTTTCTATAAGTCTGGTGATATTCAGCCAGACAAAAGTAATGAAGTGCGTTGGTTTTTAAATATAAATTTAAAGAAACAATATTTACATGACAACATCGTTTTAAAAGATACGTTACAAGAAGGACAAACGCTAAATAAAGATAGTTTTACTATTACTATCAATAATAAAGAGTATTTATCTCTTAAACAATTTCAAGACCGAGGTTATGGATATATTAAGCTCACTAGTGATAACTCATTTGAAGTAGTAATTTATAGACATATGGCGAACGCTACGTCGTTTACCATTTTCTACACATCAACGATTACTGATAGTGGGAAAAAGTTGAAACATCTACAGAATGACTACAAGCTTGATTATCAAATTTTATATGAGAAACCGATTTCTGAATCTAATAGTGTAAAGGTTGAAAATATATCATTTGGCGGCGGGGCTGAAGGGATTTTACCTGCAAAAGGAACGTTGCAGATTGTTAAACATATTGAAGGAGACGAGAATAAGTTTATTCCAGGTGTTTCTTTTAAATTGTTTACAGAGTCAGGCCAGCAAATTGGTGATTCCTATACAACAAATCAAGACGGAATAGTTGAAGCACCAAACCTTACTCCAGGTAATTATTACGTACAGGAAATTTCTGCTCCGAACTATGTAGAGTTTGATTCACAAACGAAAATTCCTTTCACAATTAAGACGGATGCTACAAATGGAATAAAACTTATGGTTCCAAATAAGTTAAAAACTATATCTGTTGCAGGAACGAAAACGTGGGAAGGCGATAAAGTAAACGATCGCCCGAAAACGATTAAAGTAGATTTACTGCAAAATGGTAAAGTCATTGCAACGAAAGAAGTTACGGAAGAAAATGGTTGGAAATATGAGTTTGGAAAGTTACCATCAGTTGATAGTAAAGGAAAAGCTCATACGTATGAAGTGAAAGAACAACCAGTATCAGGATATCAATCGAAAGTTAACGGATATGATATTACAAATAGAAAGATACATGAAGCACCAGAAGTGGAAGAACAAGGTATAGAAGAAGTAATGGAAGAACTGGAAGAACTGGAAGCTCCAACTAACCCAGAAGAACCGAAAGTAACAGAAGAGCCGAAAGAGTTAGAGAAGCCAGAAGTTACGGAGAAGCCGGAAATTCATGTGA
>NZ_MACG01000004.1 GCF_001884035.1 Bacillus tropicus | reverse complement strand
ATTTTAACAGCATGGAGTATGACATTAGAAAAAAGAGATAAAGTAAAATAAAAGGAGAGAAAATAAAATGAAAAACTTACAAAGTAAAGCAGTATTAAATAATGGTGTGGAAATGCCTTGGTTCGGTTTAGGTGTATTTAAAGTAGAAGAAGGACCAGAACTTGTAGAAGCTGTAAAATCAGCGATTAAAGCAGGATACCGCAGCATCGATACAGCTGCGATTTATGGAAATGAAGCAGCTGTAGGTGAAGGAATTCGCGCTGGTATTGAAGCGACTGGAATTTTAAGAGAAGAATTATTTATCACTTCAAAAGTATGGAACGCAGATCAAGGATACGAAGAAACAATTGCTGCATATGAAGAGAGTTTAAAAAAATTACAACTAGATTATTTAGATTTATATCTTGTTCACTGGCCTGTAGAAGGGAAATATAAAGATACGTGGAGAGCGTTAGAAACGCTTTATAAAGAAAAGCGTGTACGTGCAATTGGCGTAAGTAACTTCCAAATTCATCACCTGCAAGATGTAATAAAAGATGCAGAAATTAAGCCAATGATCAACCAAGTAGAATACCATCCTCGTTTAACACAAAAAGAATTACAAGCTTTCTGTAAAGAACAAGGTATTCAAATGGAAGCATGGTCACCGCTAATGCAAGGTCAATTATTAGATAACGAAACATTACAAGCAATTGCTGAGAAACACGGTAAAACAACAGCGCAAGTTATTTTACGCTGGGATCTTCAAAATGGAGTAATTACAATTCCAAAATCAACGAAAGAACACCGTATTATTGCAAATGCTGATGTATTTAACTTTGAATTAACGAAAGAAGATATGGAAAAAATCGATGCGTTAAATGAAAATCATCGCGTTGGTCCAGATCCTGATAACTTTGATTTCTAAGATTAA
>NZ_MACG01000003.1 GCF_001884035.1 Bacillus tropicus | reverse complement strand
TAAAAATTGACGTTTCACGTTGTTTGTTTCGTTTAGTTTTCAAAGTTCAACATCGCGTTTCAGCGACTTTTATAATTTAACATTTTGCGTTAAATCTGTCAACAACTTTTTTCTTTCGTTCCTGACGACGCTTATTAATTTACCATATTAATCATTTGTAAGTCAACACTTTTAAAAAAAATGCCAAAATAAATTTATCTTGGCATGATATAAAGCTTAATAACCACTAATGCAGCAACACCAGGTAGACCTAATAAACTTGTGATTGTTGCGGTGCCCAAGTTAATTGGAATATGAAAATCAAAATACGTTCCTACAACATTTGCGATAAAAAGTAATGCTACTCCCAAAGTAACATGAAAGAGCGCTTTTCCTATAAAACGTAACGGCTTAGAAGAAACACCAAAAACAAGGAAAATAAAAACTAACGCAAGAATACCAACAATAATAATTGTAGAATTCATTTTTTCCTCCTTATGAATGACCTATACACATTTATTTGTATGGGACAAGACGATAAAAAAGAACGTTTATTACATAACTCCAGTCGTTTCATCTTATTCACCTTGATTCGGCTATGCGTTCTTCACAAAAACCATTAGTCGATCTTTCCAAACGAATAAAATAAAAAGGCTCTGCTTTTTCAGCAGAACCTTTTACCATTGTTCCATCTTTACAGGACGACGTTTTGCTTCTTTTAGTAAGAAGAAATATTTCGCCTCTGCTATTTTCAAAGAACAAAGTACATCTTGAGATGGTTCAACACTTTGTTCAACCATTCTCTTTTGACGTAACCATTCATTCTTCACCTTTTCTAATAGTACAATTAGCTTATCATCATACTCTTTACGCAATTTACCCTTTTTTTGAAAGAACATTTTTGTTTCTCCTCTTATACTTCTCTACGACCTTCTAACGCTTTCGACAGTGTCACTTCATCTGCATATTCTAAATCTCCACCAACTGGCAGACCGTGTGCAATACGAGTTACTTTAATACCTGTCGGCTTTAAGAGGCGGGATATATACATCGCTGTAGCTTCCCCTTCAATATTAGGATTTGTTGCTAATATTACTTCTTGTACTGTTTCATCGTGTAGTCGTTTTAAAAGTTGTGGGATATTAATGTCTTCTGGTCCAATTCCCTCCATTGGAGAGATAGCACCACGTAACACATGATATACACCTTGATACTCTTTCATCTTTTCCATCGCGATTACATCTTTCGGTTCTTGCACGACACAAACAACTGACTGATCTCGATGTGAATCGTTACAAATATAACAAGGGTCGCGGTCAGTAATATGCCCACATACAGAACAATATGCTAAGTCTCGCTTCGCATTTACAAGTGCTTTTGCAAAACCTAACACATCATCTTCTTTCATGTCTAATACGAAAAATGCCAATCGAACCGCTGTTTTCGGTCCGATTCCTGGCAACTTCATAAAACTATCAATTAGTTTTGATATTGGTTCTGGATAATGCATATATCAATATCCTCCTAGAACATTCCACCCGGTAAGTTTAGGCCTTTTGTAAATTTACCCATTGTAGAGTTTGAAAGTTCATCAGCTTTTTTAAGTGCATCGTTCGTTGCAGCTAACACTAAGTCTTGTAACATTTCGATATCTTCTGGATCTACAACTTCTTCTTTCACTTTTACTTCAAGAATTTGCTTATGACCATTTGCAATAACTGTGATCATACCGCCGCCAGCTGTACCTTCAACTGTTTTTTCGCCAAGTTCTTCTTGCGCCTTTGCCATTTCCTTTTGCATCTTTTGCATTTGTTTCATCATGTTATTCATGTTTCCCATTCCGCCACGCATCATAATTAATTCCTCCTAAATTATTATTACTCTTTTATTTCAATGAGTTCTTGCCCTACTAATTTTACAGCCTCTTCTATAAGAGGATCTTCTTTTTTCTCTGGACTTTCTTCAGAACTTCCGCCTTCACGCTGTAAAAAATCTTCACGGATTTTACCCCATTCACTTTTTGGAATGGCAATCATATTTAATCTTTTACTTAGCAGTTCAAATAAAGCTTGTTCCACTGTATCCATAGCCTCTCGATTTTCGCTTGCCATTTTACAGTGAATCTCATATTGGAACGCTAAAACGTAAGTATCATCCGAAGCCGCTACTGGTTCGCTATTTTCTAATAAAACGGCAAACGCCACTTTATTGTATGATTTGAGCCTTCCTAACAACTCACCCCATACAGCTTTTAATTGTTCTAAATCTTGACGCTTCGCTTGCTTTAATACTTCATTTACGCGTCCAACAGGAATCTTCATACTCCCTGTCCGTACTGGCTTTGGTGCTGCACGCGTCTCTCTAACTTCCTGCGGCACACCAACCGGTACACCATTCTTCTTGACTTGTTCTAACTCTTTCTCCAATTGCTGCATCCTGTTCATAATTGCTTGTAAACGATCTGCACCATTTGCTTGCATCATGAACTGTTGACACAGTTGTACCATAACAACTTCTAAGAAAATTCGCGGATGGTTTGTCCACTTCATTTCCTGTTGTCCCTTACTAAGAGTATGAATAATTTCATAGATTACTTCCGGTTGCATTTCTTCACTTAACATTCGGAATTGCTCATCTACCATTACTCTTTCCAACATATGTTCCAGTTGTGGTGAAGTTTGATATAAAAGCATATCACGATAATAGTAAATGAAATCTTCCATAAAGCGAACTGGATCTTTCCCTTTACCCATCATCTCATCTATGATACGTAATGCTCTTGATACATCATTTTCACGTATACATTCTACTAAGTTGCCTAAGTATTGCTGAGAAACAGACCCCGTTACAGCTAATACATCTTCTGTCGTAACAGTCTCATCACTATAAGATATTGCCTGATCAATAAGACTAAGCGCATCACGCATACCACCTTCAGCGGCACGTGCAACGATTTGTAACGCTTCATCTTCTACTTGCGTACCTTCATTGTTTACAACTGTCGATAATCTCTCAACAATATCATTTACTGATATCTTTCGAAATTCGAAACGTTGGCAACGCGAAATAATTGTAGGCGGTATCTTATGCGGTTCTGTTGTCGCCAAAATAAAGATGACATGTCCTGGCGGTTCTTCTAACGTTTTTAAAAGCGCATTGAAGGCACCCATAGAAAGCATGTGAACCTCATCAATAATGTATACTTTATATTCTACAGCACTTGGAGCATATTTTACTTTATCTCTAATATCTCGAATTTCATCTACACCGTTATTTGAAGCCGCATCGATTTCTAATACATCTGAAATAGATCCTTGTGTAATCCCCAAACAAGAAGGGCATTCATTACAAGGTTCAGCTACCGGAGCATGTTCACAGTTAATTGCTTTTGCAAACACTTTTGCAATTGTCGTTTTTCCTGTTCCCCTCGGCCCAGAAAATAAATAAGCATGTGAAACTTTCTCTTGAAGAAGGGCATTTTGCAACGTTTTTGTTACGTGCTTTTGACCGACTACATCTTCAAACTTTTGCGGTCTCCATGTTCGGTATAACGCTTGGTATGACACGAAAATACGGCCTCCCTCAAAGGTTATTATCTCATTTATTATAACCCATTCTGTTTATAGATTCCAAAAGTTATTTTCTATACAAAAAACCCACCTTAGTATTAAGGTGAGTTTTGTATACATATATAACTGCCGTGCACCTTCTGTCGATTACGTACCATAAGCGTTACTTAAGCAGTTAGCTCGGTTCAGGCACTCCTGCGGCACACGAGAAGACCCGCTTATTGCTGCTTCCTTCCGGACCTGACAAGGTTCACGGGGTCCCGTTGCGCAGGACCCAAACGTCAACACCACTTACTTAAGGCAGGCCTTACAGCAACATAACCTCGAGAAGGGATTCGGCCTCGCTAGAGCGGATTGCGAGTATAGGGCACCGCTACCTCCCCGCTTAGCACGGCAAAGTTAAAACCAATATTCGGTTGCCTTCATTAAAGGCACTATCAGTATAACTTGTTTTTTTATAAAATGCAAATACGTTAATTCTCTTTGCTTTTCTCTAAATTCTTAATCGCTTTTCTTTTTTTACGAAGCTCTCTAAAAAAGTTCGTTAACAGCGTACCGCACTCTTCTTCTAATACACCAGCTACTACTTCACATTGATGATTAAAGCGTTCATCCGTTAACAGATTCATCAATGTCCCTGCACATCCACCTTTCGGATCACTTGCGCCATATACAACTCGCTTTACTCGTGATAAAACAATTCCACCCGCACACATCGGACAAGGCTCTAATGTTACATATAACGTCGCATCTTCTAAACGCCATGTCCCTAATTTTTTGCACGCCTCATCAATAGCTAACAACTCAGCATGAGCTATTGATCTTTGCTCAGTCTCCCTTAAATTATGAGCAACACTAATTACTTCACCATTTAATACTATAACTGCACCAATCGGTACTTCTTGTATTGCCTCTGCTTTTTTAGCCTCTTCTATTGCTAACTGCATAAAATAAATATCTTGATCACGTTCCATAACATAGTCCTTTCATTACAAATAAAGTACACTTATTTCCATTTACTACACATGGGATAACTTTTACAAATTCAATCCACCCTAAGAAAAAAGAGAGGGGATTACATATGAAGAATACTGCCTTACTCATTATTGATATGATTAATGATTTTCAATTTTCACATGGACCCATCCTAGCCCAAAAATGCGAAATTATAACCAAACCTATTTTACAATTAAAGAAAACAATGAAATCCTTCGGCTGCCCCGTCATTTATATTAATGACCATTATCAACTTTGGAGATCTGATATTGACCAATTGATTACTCATTGTACAAATGAGTATAGTGAAAATATCATTCATCAGATCGCTCCAAATTCTGATGATTACATTTTTATTAAACCACATTACTCTGCTTTTTATGAAACACCTTTAAATTCTTTATTAGGATATTTAAAAATAGAAAACCTAATATTAACAGGAGTCGCCGGGAATATATGTATCCTTTTTACAGCTAACGATGCTCATATGAGGAATTATACATTGTATGTACCACAGGACTGTATTGCATCTAATGATGATCAGGATAACCTGCATGCTTTAAAAATAATGGAAACCACATTAAAAGCAAATATAGTACCGTCGTCTCAAATAAAATTTAATTAATACATATATCTATTTTCTAACTTTTTATATCAAATTAACCCGCTCGCTTCCCTCTTGTGCTACAATAATTCTGTTTTGTGTTTTTAGTAGTCACGGTAAATCACTGATTGAAAGGAGGAAACAGCGTGACCGGAGTACCATTTATCACGGTTGAAGGACCAATTGGTGTTGGAAAAACTTCACTTGCGAAGGAAATTTCAACTCACATGCAACTCCACTTACTGAAAGAGATTGTTGATGAAAACCCCTTTTTAGGAAAGTTCTATGAAGACATCGACGAATGGAGTTTTCAAACAGAGATGTTCTTTCTTTGTAATAGATACAAACAATTAGAAGATATTAACATAAAGTATTTGAATCAAAGGAAGCCAGTAGTAGCGGACTATCATATATTCAAAAATGTAATTTTCGCATCCCGTACATTAAAAGATTCTCAATATGACAAGTACATGCAAATCTATCGTATCCTTACACAAGATATGCCAGTTCCAAACGTTATCGTTTATTTAACAGCTAGCTTAGAAACATTACAAAAGCGAATCGCAATGCGCGGAAGAGAATTCGAAAAAAATATGGATCCAAATTACTTACTACAGCTCACAAAAGATTACGAAACAGCAATGGATGCTTTTAAAAAAGACCATCCAGATATCCCAGTATTGAAATTTAATGGAGACGATATGGATTTTGTAAAAAATCCTGATGATTTAAACGTCATCCTATCTGCCCTTCAAAATACTCTCTTAAAGGAGTCGAGATAATAATGAATTTAAGGCAAAAATATGATATCCCAAATGACGCAGTAATCACTATCGCTGGAACAGTAGGTGTCGGTAAATCCACTATGACAACTGCATTAGCTAACGCTTTAGGGTATCGCACGTCATTTGAAAAGGTAGATTCTAACCCCTATTTGGACAAGTTCTATGCTGATTTCACACGCTGGAGCTTTCACTTACAAGTGTACTTTTTAGCAGAACGATTTAAAGAACAAAAAAGAATTTTTGAATACGGCGGCGGTTTTGTTCAAGATCGCTCTATCTATGAAGACACTGGCATTTTTGCAAAAATGCATCACGAAAAAGGTACAATGACAGAAACTGATTATGAAACATACAAAGGTTTATTTGACGCTATGGTCATGACTCCTTACTTCCCTCATCCAGATTTATTAATTTACTTAGAAGGTTCTTTCGATGATATCGTTGATCGTATCCAAGAACGCGGCCGTCCGATGGAACAGCAAACACCAATTGAGTATTGGAAAGAGATGCATGGGCGTTATGAAAACTGGATTAATAACTTTAATTCATGCCCTGTTTTACGATTAAACATTAATGAATACGATATTTTAAAAGATGGCGATTCCATTGAACCAATCATTAAAAAAATCGGCCATTTTTTAAAACAAACACGTAAACTTGTAAAATAAAAAACCCGTGCATACGCACGGGTTTTTCTATTAAATTACTTCTTCTTTGTTGGAGCAATAATTTCACTCTCAGGTTTTCCAGCGTTAATACGCTGACGAACAGTACTTGTACTAATATCGTACGCCTCAGCAATCTCTTTAACAGTCATTTCTTTCCCGTTAATTACTGCTGTTAATACTTTACCTGTACGTTTTGGAGCTGCTTCTTTCTTTACAGCTTCTTTTTTAACTTTTTTTGGTGCCTCTACTTTTGTTGCAGTTTGCTTTACATCACAAGTGCAACCACAAAGTTTACGGAATGTATCATCGCTAATAATGCGTGATACATTTGCACCACTGTTTAAAATTCTATTGTTCTTACAGACAGGACATTGTACATAATATAAAGTTTTTCCATCTAAAGGAAACGTTTGTATAATAAGATCCATGTTGACTCCTTTCATATCTATGAAGATAATCATCGGAATATGAGTGTGTAATAAGGACAATATATCCTTACACCATACTTTATGATTGGTTTTAAAATAAAAACTCGTTACGTGTTGGTAACGAGTTCTCCAATCTCCACTTATATGCGCTGTTGTCAATTATATCTGGAGGAGGTAGAGGGATTCGAACCCCCGCGCGACTCTCGCCGCCTGTCGGTTTTCAAGACCGATCCCTTCAGCCAGACTTGGGTATACCTCCATATTGACATCAAATATAATATCAAAAGAAAAACAGTTAGTCAACCCTACTAAAATAAATTATGAGGAAAGGAAAATTTTACTTTCCCTCTCCTACATTATAGTACTGACAACGCTCATAATTACCAATCACTCATACCGATGAATGTTTATAAATTTACTTAATAACTGTTTTTCCTCCCATATAAGGGCGAAGAACTTCTGGAATTATAATTGTACCATCTTCTTGTTGGTAGTTCTCTAAAATAGCTGCCACTGTACGTCCAATTGCAAGACCAGATCCATTTAATGTATGAACATGTTCTGGTTTGCCGTTTGGCTCACGACGGAAACGAATGTTTGCACGTCTCGCTTGGAAAGCCTCGAAATTACTACAAGAAGAGATTTCACGATATGTGCCATAGCTTGGAATCCATACTTCGATATCGTATTTCTTCGCTGCTGTAAATCCTAAATCGCCTGTGCACATGCTCATAACGCGATATGGCAACTCTAATAATTGTAACACGCGTTCTGCATCATTTGTTAGTTTTTCTAACTCTTCATAAGAATCTTCTGGTTTTACGAACTTTACAAGCTCTACTTTATTGAACTGATGCTGACGAATTAAGCCACGTGTATCACGGCCAGCTGAACCTGCTTCAGAACGGAAACAAGAGCTAAATGCAGCATATCTTATAGGCAATTGCTCTTTATTTAAGATCTCATCACGGTGCATATTTGTTACAGGTACTTCAGCTGTTGGAATTAAGAAGTAGTCTTCACTTTCAATACGGAATGCATCTTCTTCAAACTTCGGAAGTTGTCCTGTCCCTGTCATGCTTGCACGGTTTACCATATAAGGAGGTAATACTTCTTCATATCCATGCTCATCAGTATGAAGATCCAGCATAAAGCTAATTAAAGCACGCTCTAATCTTGCACCAGCACCTTTGTAGAATACGAAGCGGCTTCCTGTTACTTTTCCAGCACGTTCAAAATCTAGAATTCCTAAATCTGTAGCAAGATCCCAATGTGGTTTTGGTTCAAAAGCAAATTCCTTTGCTTCTCCCCAAGTGCGAGCTACTACATTATCATCCTCTGTTTCACCAACCGGAGCAGATTCATGAGGAATATTTGGAATAGATAGCATTAATCTTTCTAGATCTTCTTCAACTGTACGAAGTTCATTATCAAGATCTTTTACTTTTTCTCCAACTTCACGCATTTCTAAAATTAGAGCTTCTGCATCTTTCTTTTCGCGTTTCAATACAGAGATTTGTTGAGATACTTCGTTACGTTTACTTTTTAGTTCCTCTGTTTGAACAAGTAGTTCTCTTCTTCTCGTATCCAACTCTTCAAAGCGGCCAAAATCAGTTAAATCTTCTCCTCTATGCTGTAACTTTGCTTTTACTTCTTCAAAATTTGTACGTAAAAATTTAATATCAAGCATTATATACTCCTCCTTTTATTTTATAAAACACAAAAAACTCCCGTCCCTTTATAAAGGGACGGGAGTTAACCCGCGTTGCCACCCTAGTTGAAAGCATTACCGCCTTCCTCTCAAGTAGAAATAACGGCTCTTCACCGGGAATGTTTACTAATCATAAAGATATTCCACATTCCATTCCAGGATGGATTCACAAACTGTTTCTATCGATTTCCACCAACCATCGACTCTCTATAAGAAACGACATTTGTTACTACTTCCTATCAACACGCTTATTTTATAAAATTGTTACCATCAATTTACTATAATCTTATACAAGTTGCAAGTTACTTATACAACTTTTTTCATTTTCGCTTCTTTTACCATTTCTACAAAGTATGCTGTTACACGATGATCATCCGTTAATTCCGGATGGAAAGAAGCAGCTAAAAATGGCCCTTGCCTTACAGCTACCATTCGATCACCATGTGTAGAAAGTACCTCAACATCATCCGCTACATTTACAACATACGGAGCACGAATAAATACGCCAACAAAATCTTCTCCCACACCTTTAATAGAAAGTGCAGCTTCAAAGCTATCTTTTTGACGTCCAAACGCATTGCGTTCAACTGTAATATCCATAGCACCAATATGTGCTTCGTCATAGCCAATAAGTGTTTTTGCAAGAAGAATCATTCCTGCACATGTACCAAACATTGGTTTACCAGACTTCGCGAATGTACGAAGTGGTTCCATGAAAGCATACTTATCAATAAGACGGCGCATAGTTGTACTTTCACCGCCTGGTAAAATAAGACCATCAATCTCTTCAAGTTGTTCTATACGCTTTACAATAACAGCTTCTGCACCACTTGCTTCAACTGATTTTACATGTTCACGAACTGCACCTTGAAGACCTAGTACACCGATTTTCACCATTTTAAAGTTCTCCTTCAATTACCATCCACGCTCTTGCATGCGTTGCTCTGGTAGTAACGTTGAAATTTCGATACCTTTCATCGCATTACCTAATCCTTTAGAAAGGCTTGCAATTAATTCGTAATCCTCATAATGAGTTGTCGCTTCAACGATTGCACGCGCAAATTTCGCTGGATTCTCTGATTTAAAGATACCAGATCCAACAAATACACCATCCGCACCAAGTTGCATCATTAACGCTGCATCTGCTGGTGTTGCTACACCACCTGCTGCAAAGTTTACAACCGGCAAACGACCAAGGCGTTTAATTTCAAGTAGTACTTCATAAGGAGCACCAGTATTTTTTGCATATGTCATTAACTCATCTTCACGTAGACTTGCAACTTGACGGATTTCTGCATTGACTTGACGCATATGACGCACTGCCTCTACAATGTTTCCTGTTCCTGGTTCACCTTTTGTACGAAGCATAGATGCACCTTCTGCAATACGACGTGCAGCTTCTCCGATATCACGGCAACCACATACAAATGGAACTGTGTAATCACGTTTATTTAAATGGTATACTTCATCTGCTGGAGTTAATACTTCACTCTCATCGATATAGTCTACCCCTAATGATTCTAATACACGTGCTTCTACAAGGTGACCGATACGGCATTTTGCCATAACCGGAATTGACACAGCACCCATAACTTCTTCAACGATTGTTGGGTCTGCCATACGAGAAACGCCACCTGCTGCACGAATATCTGCTGGTACACGCTCTAATGCCATAACGGCAACTGCGCCTGCCTCTTCTGCAATTTTTGCTTGTTCAGCGTTAATTACGTCCATAATAACGCCGCCTTTTTGCATTTCTGCCATTCCACGTTTTACACGTTCTGTCCCTGTTACATTTGTCATGTTACAAAAACCCCCCTAGGTGAATTGCTTTTCCCCGTTAAAGGCGAAAATTAAGAATACTCTTACATTCTACCACTAACTATCAGATGCTTGTCTACTACTTTTTCATAAAGTCGGTATGAAAAATAAGAATAAGAAAAAGCCCCTACAATGAGGAGCTTTTAAAACCAACCTTTTACTGTATCAACAGCACTATTCCATATACCACTAAAGAAAGAACCAATTCCGCGCATAGCACGAGTAAACCAGTTTGCTTCTTCTACTTCAGATGTTGTTACAAGATCCACTTGTAACGACTTACCAGTTAAAAATCCAGGGTCGTTTGCATCTTTTGGCGTAATTACCATTTGACCAAGCGCAGCTCCCTTTTTAATAGGTGCTTCTTGTCCCTTACTTGATTCTTTTAATTCTGTTTTATAAACATCTTTACTTCCTTTTGGTACTGGAAGTGAAATGGCTTGTTTCGTTTGAACTGCTACATCTTTGTCTTTCGCATTTTCTACTCGTACTGTTTCTTGTCCTTTTACTGAAGAACCTTTTTTATACATTTGTTTCATTTCAAAGTTAGCAAATCCATAATCATATAGCTTCTTTGTTTCATCAAAACGTGCTGTATGAGAACTTGTTTTAATCACTACAGAAATAAAACGCATACCATTTCTTTCAACCGTACCAGTGAAGCAATCTCCCGCTTCTGGAGTTGAGCCTGTTTTTAGGCCATCTACGCCATCATATTCTTTAACTAAGCCCTTTAACATCCAGTTCCAGTTCGACATTGCAAACTTCTCTTTTTCTGGACGGAATTCTTTTTTCGGGATTTTTGCTGTATCTAACACTTTGGGATAATCTTTAATTAAATGTTGTGCTAAAGTTGCAACATCCTTTGCAGACATTTTATTTTCTTCATCCGCTGTTGTTCCTTCTGGATGCATTCCCTTTAAATCTTTATTCGTTAAACCTGTAGAATTGACAAATTTATAATTTTTCAACCCTAGTTCTTTCGATTTATTATTCATCATTTTTACGAAATCTACTTCTTTACCTGCAATTGCTTCTGCTAATGCAATCGTTGCACCATTTGCAGAGAAGATTGCCATTGCCTCGTATAACTCTTTTACTGTATAAGAACCACCATTTTCTAATGCCACATTTGATAATGAAGCATCTTGTGAAACTTTATACGCATATTCAGAAACCTTAATTTTCTGATCCCACTTAAGCTTTCCTTTATCCACTGCTTCGTGAACTAAATACTCACTCATCATCTTTGTCATACTAGCAATGGATAATAATTCATCTGCATTCTTTTGATATACAATTTTCCCAGAATTCGCTTCTACTAAAATTGCCGCACCTGCTTCAATGTTTAAAGCGGCTCCTGTTTCAGCTGATGCATTGCTATATGGTAACAACATACTACAAGCTAGTGTAAGCATTGTTACTAGCGCAATGAATCTTTTGCAAAACATACCTTTCACTTTTGCTACCCCCAATATCTATGTACTCACATAACCGTTATTCTAACATAATCAAAAAAAAATAGACAGAGATATAAAATCTCCGTCTATTTATATATAAGACATTATAATGAGTAGTTTGGAGCCTCTTTTGTAATTTGTACGTGATGAGGATGGCTTTCAAGTAAACCAGCACCTGACATGCGAACAAATTGTGCATTCTCACGTAAGAATTCTAAATCTTGTGCTCCGCAATATCCCATACCTGCACGTAATCCACCGACTAATTGATGAACTGTATCTGCTAAAGGTCCTTTATATGGTACTCGTCCTTCAATACCTTCTGGAACAAGTTTTTTATTTCCTTCTTGGAAATAACGATCTTTACTTCCTTTTTCCATCGCTCCGACAGAACCCATACCACGATATACTTTAAATTGGCGACCTTGATAAATTTCAGTTTCACCAGGACTTTCAGCAACACCAGCAAACATACTACCTAGCATAACAACATGTGCTCCTGCTGCTAAAGCTTTAACCATATCACCAGAGTACTTAATACCACCGTCAGCGATAACTGGGATACCGTGTTTACGAGCTTCTGTTGCACAATCATAAACCGCTGTTAATTGTGGTACACCAACGCCAGCTACAACACGTGTTGTACAGATAGAGCCTGGTCCAATACCAACTTTAACTACGTTTGCACCTGCTTCAATTAATGCTTTTGTTGCTTCAGCAGTAGCAACATTTCCAGCGATAATATTTAATGACGGATACTTTGCACGAACTTCTTTTACTTTATCAATAACACCTTGAGAATGTCCATGAGCCGTATCAAGTACGATTGCATCTACGCTAGCTTTTACTAATGCATCAATACGAGTCATAGCATCAGCCGTTACACCAACTGCTGCTCCAACTAATAAGCGCCCTTGCTTATCCTTCGCAGAATTTGGGAATTCAATTACTTTTTCAATATCTTTTATTGTAATAAGCCCTTGTAATACACCGTTGTTATCAACAAGAGGGAGTTTTTCAATTTTATACTTTTGTAGGATCTTTTCAGCCTCATCTAGCGTTGTACCAACTGGAGCTGTAATTAGCTGTTCTTTTGTCATTACGTCGGAAATTTTGATTGAGTAGTCTTGGATAAAACGCATATCACGGTTTGTAATAATACCAACTAATTTTCGCTCGTCTAAATTATTTACAACCGGTACACCTGAGATGCGATATTTTCCCATAAGGTGCTCTGCATCATACACTTGATGTTCTGGAGTTAAAAAGAAAGGATCTGAAATAACACCACTTTCAGAACGTTTTACTTTATCAACCTGCTCGGCTTGTTGTTCAATAGACATATTTTTATGAATAATTCCTAAACCGCCTTGACGAGCCATTGCAATAGCCATATCCGCTTCTGTTACTGTATCCATTCCTGCACTAATTAACGGGATGTTTAACTGTAAGCTTTCAGATAAAACTGTTTTAACACTTACTTCTCTTGGTAGTACATCTGACTTTGCTGGTACAAGTAATACGTCATCAAAAGTCAAACCTTCTTTAACAAATTTAGATTCCCACATAATTGTTCCCCCTATGATACCAGAAATTATTATTAGTAGCTTATCAATTGGTTAAAATACTGTCAAGGACGTATATATATGTTAGAATTTTTAGACAATAAAAGGAGCGTAATATATGCATCAAACACATTGTACTTGGCAGCAATTAAGTTTCTTCTTTTCATCTCAAAATGTACAACGTTATCTTGCCCGTTGTTATGAAAAATCCTCCATACAAAATGCTGAAAAAAAAAGTTTTGAAAATTGTTATCCCTTTATTTATTACTTAGAACATGGGAAAAATTATTATGAATTATATAAGGTAGCTCCCTTTTCAATCCAGCCAATGTTATTGTTTTATGGAATGAGCCAACTTTTTAAAGCATGCTTATTAACTATTGATCCGAACTATCCTGAATCCACTACTGTTTTAGCTCATGGTGTTACGACTCGTAAGCGGAAAAAACAGGGATATCAATTTTTAGAAGATGAGGTAAAGGTACAAAAAAATGGATTATTTACTCATGTTGCAGAACAGCTGTTTCACATGAAACACTTAGAATCAGAGAAGTTTAACATGTTGGGTTTAATGGGGAATATTCCTGAATTACAAAACTTATTTCGCTATAGTCAACGTGGTGCCACTTTGTATAAAATTGATTCAATAAATGCAAATGAACTTTCCTTTTCAGTCAACATACTAGATCGACTTCATATGACTACAGAAAGGTTTTCACGTTACATCGAATCAATTTGTAAGCACTTATCAATGAAACATGTCCCAGGGAAAACAAGCGCATCCAATTTGCTTTTTACAGCTCCTATCCAATCATGGAATCCTATATATAGTACACCTTTATACTACGAATATCTTGCTGATACTTATTACTTACCACTTACGACTGATCCTAGAAATCCTAAACCCGTATTACCTGAACTTCTTGTTCATTATTTATTGCTCTACAATTTAAGTATGATTTCTAGATACGAAACAGATTGGTGGTATGATTTACTTGGAAGCTATGGCTCTGAAGATTACCCATTTATTTATCAATTTCTTACTATTTCTGCTCAAAAAATCCCTTACTACATTTCGACTTTTTTACTAGCAGAACCGAGTCTATTTCATGGGAAATAAAAAAAAAACACAAGTCAAAAGACTTGTGTTTTTAGTTGCTTGGCGACGTCCTACTCTCACAGGGACAAGGTCCCAACTACCATCGGCGCTAGAGAGCTTAACTTCCG
>NZ_MACG01000002.1 GCF_001884035.1 Bacillus tropicus | reverse complement strand
GTAGTTGGGACCTTGTCCCTGTGAGAGTAGGACGTCGCCAAGCAACTAAGCACGAGTCAAATGACTCGTGTTTTTTCGTGTTTTCTTTTATAATCCATAGTAATAAAAAATGTATTTAAATAATTATTATTTTGATTAAATACAAGGGAAAGTGGCTAGGATAGTAAATAAGCAAAAGAGTTGCAAATTTTATTAATACGTATATAATTAAAGTCAAAGATAGTCAAAGTCAATAAAGGTGGCGGATAAATGAGAAATATATCTGATATCATTGAGAAATATCTAAAGCAAGTTATTGACTTAAGTAATAATAATGTGATTGAAATCAAGAGAAATGAGATTGCGGATCGATTCGAGTGCGTACCATCTCAAATCAATTATGTAATCAATACCCGTTTTACGTTAGAAAGAGGATTTGTAGTAGAAAGTAAACGTGGTGGAGGAGGTTACATTCGCATTATAAAAGTCAAACTGCATGACGATATAGACATTATTGATCAAATGCTTCATATGATTGATCATAGCGTTGCGCAAGGAAATGCAGAGAGTATGATTATACGTTTAATAGAAGAGGGAATCATAACGAATCGTGAAGCTAAACTTATGTTAAGCGTACTAGATCGTTCTGTATTATCAATGGATGTTCCTTCTCGAGATGAACTTAGGGCTCGAATATTATGCGCAATGTTAAGAACACTGAAATATAAATAAATACAGCTTTTGTAAAAGAATAATAACTAAAAGATAAGGCAGTTAAATATTGTATAAGTTTTGAAAAAAGAACACGCACTTTTATGTAAACGAATAAAGGAAAGTGAACAGTCTAGTAATGTATGAAAAGTACTATGAGATAGATCGTTCCTGTTGTAAAGGTGGGGATAGTGATGACTTGTCAAAACTGTAATATAAGACCAGCAACTTTACATTATACAAAAGTAATTAACGAAAAGAAGGCGGAAGTTCATCTTTGTGAGCAATGTGCAGAACAAAGTGGCTATACGTCTTTCTTTCAATCATCGCAGTCTAACTTTTCATTCCATGATTTATTTGCTGGGTTATTACACGGTGAATCAACAATGTTTGAAGAAGGAAAAAGCGGATTTTCGAACACAAGTATATTGAGATGTCCAGATTGTAAAATGACATATGAGCAACTTACAAAGGTAGGACGCTTTGGATGTGCTTCTTGTTACGATACATTTAAGGAACATTTAAAGCCGTTATTAAAACGTCTTCACGGCGGACACACAGATCATTGTGGAAAAATTCCGGAGCGTATAGAAGGAAATATTCACTTAAAGAAAGAATTAGATGAACTAAAACTCATTCTGAAACAGTATGTACAGAAAGAGGAATTTGAGAAAGCTGCTGAAGTAAGGGATAAAATTAGAAACCTTGAAACTCAGCTTAGTGAGCATAGAGAGGGGGAATAGTTCTATGTCACTGGACAAAATTATGAATGAAGCGATTAGTCCATGGATGAAGGGGGATGGCCCTGATTCTGATATTGTTTTAAGTAGTCGAATTCGTTTGGCTCGTAATTTTAAAAAATATCAATTCTCTACTATGCAAAACGAAGAAGAAGCTAAACAGATTCAAGAATTATTTAAAAAGGAATTTATAAATAAAACAGTAGAACCCTTTGGAGAGTTTGAGCTATTAAAAATGAATGAATTAACGCCTCTTCAAAGGAGAGTATTAGTTGAAAAGCATTTAATTAGTCCCAACCTTGCAGGAACAGAATATGGAGCGTGTCTATTGTCAGAAAGCGAACATATTAGTGTTATGCTGAATGAAGAAGACCATATTCGGATTCAGTGCTTATTTTCAGGATTGCAGTTATCAGAGGCCCTTCAAAGTGCCAATCAAATAGATAATTGGATTGAGAAAGAGGTTGAATATGCTTTTGATGAATCACTTGGATATATTACGAGCTGCCCTACTAATGTTGGTACAGGACTTAGGGCTTCCGTAATGATTCATTTACCGGGACTCGTTTTAACGAAAAGAATTAGCCGTATTATACAAGTAATTCAAAAATTAGGGTTAGTAGTAAGAGGAATATACGGTGAAGGTAGCGAAGCGTTAGGTAATATATTTCAAGTGTCAAACCAAATGACGCTAGGAAAATCTGAAGAAGATATTATTGCGGATTTAAAGAGTGTCATTCAACAAATCATACAGCAAGAAAAGATGGCTAGAGAATTAATTGTACAAAATTCAAGTATTGAGCTTGAAGATAAAGTTTATCGCTCTTATGGCATACTAGCTAACAGTCGTTTAATTCAATCTGCGGAAGCAGCCAATTGCTTATCAGATTTACGACTTGGTATTGATTTAGGATATATAAAAGGTATATCGAGAAATATTTTGACTGAGCTAATGGTTCTTACACAACCAGGCATTTTACAACAATATGCGGGAGGACCTTTAGGGCCAGAAGAAAGAGATTATCGAAGAGCAACCTTAATCCGTGAGCGATTACGTATTGAAAAAAACTAAGCGCAAGTAGGAGGCGATTTCTATGATGTTTGGAAGATTTACAGAAAGAGCACAGAAAGTATTAGCTTTATCTCAAGAGGAAGCGATTCGTATTGGGCATAACAATATTGGAACAGAACATATTTTACTTGGGCTTGTACGCGAAGGTGAAGGAATTGCAGCAAAAGCGTTGATTGCTCTTGGGTTAAGTCCAGAGAAGGTTCAAAAAGAAGTAGAAGCGTTAATTGGACGCGGAACAGAAGCTTCTCAAACTGTACATTATACACCGCGTGCTAAAAAGGTTATTGAGTTGTCTATGGATGAAGCTCGTAAATTAGGTCATTCTTACGTTGGAACAGAACATATTTTACTTGGTTTAATCCGCGAAGGTGAAGGGGTAGCAGCACGTGTTTTAAATAACTTAGGTGTTAGCTTAAATAAGGCAAGACAACAAGTATTGCAGCTTCTTGGAAGCAATGAAGCAAGTTCAGGTCACCAAGGTGGTTCTTCAACAAATGCAAATACACCAACACTTGATAGCTTAGCACGTGATTTAACAGTTGTTGCACGTGAAAATCGTTTGGATCCTGTTATTGGACGTGGTAAAGAAATTCAGCGTGTAATTGAAGTTTTAAGCCGTAGAACAAAAAACAATCCTGTATTAATTGGGGAGCCTGGTGTAGGTAAAACGGCAATTGCAGAAGGATTAGCACAACAAATTGTAAATAATGAAGTTCCTGAAACTTTAAGAGATAAGCGTGTTATGACACTAGATATGGGTACAGTGGTAGCTGGAACGAAATACCGTGGTGAATTTGAAGACCGTTTGAAGAAAGTAATGGATGAAATCCGCCAAGCAGGAAATATCATTCTATTTATTGATGAACTTCATACATTAATTGGTGCAGGTGGAGCAGAAGGGGCTATTGACGCATCGAACATTTTAAAACCTTCTTTAGCTCGTGGGGAATTACAATGTATTGGGGCGACAACGTTAGATGAATATCGCAAATATATTGAAAAAGACGCAGCTTTAGAGAGACGTTTTCAACCAATCCACGTTGATGAGCCAAGTTTAGATGAATCAACTCAAATTTTGAAAGGTTTACGCGATCGTTATGAGGCACATCACCGCGTATCTATTACAGATGATGCAATTGATGCAGCTGTAAAGCTTTCAGATCGTTATATTACAGATCGTTTCTTACCAGATAAAGCAATTGATTTAATTGATGAAGCTGCTTCAAAGGTTCGCTTACGTTCTTATACAACACCACCAAATCTAAAAGAGCTTGAAGTAAAGCTTGAGGAAATTAGAAAAGAAAAAGATGCAGCTGTACAAAGTCAAGAGTTTGAAAAAGCTGCTTCCTTACGTGATATGGAACAACGCTTACGCGAGAAGTTAGAAGATACGAAGCGTCAATGGAAAGAGCAACAAGGAAAAGAAAACTCAGAAGTGACAGTAGAAGACATTGCAAATGTTGTGTCTACGTGGACTCGTATCCCGGTTTCTAAACTTGCACAAACAGAGACTGATAAATTATTAAACTTAGAATCCATCCTTCACGATCGTGTGATTGGTCAAGATGAAGCGGTAGTAGCTGTAGCAAAAGCTGTTCGCCGTGCTAGAGCAGGATTGAAAGATCCGAAACGTCCGATTGGCTCATTTATTTTCTTAGGACCAACAGGTGTAGGTAAAACGGAGCTAGCAAGAGCGTTAGCGGAATCTATGTTCGGTGATGAGGATGCAATGATTCGCATCGATATGTCTGAGTACATGGAGAAGCATTCTACTTCTCGTTTAGTTGGATCTCCTCCAGGGTATGTTGGATATGAAGAAGGTGGACAATTAACAGAAAAAGTTCGCCGTAAGCCATATTCAGTTGTCCTATTAGACGAAGTAGAGAAAGCTCATCCTGATGTGTTTAACATTTTACTACAAGTATTAGAAGATGGTCGCTTAACAGATTCTAAAGGGCGTACAGTTGATTTCCGTAATACAATTGTTATTATGACATCTAACGTTGGTGCAGAGGCGTTAAAACGTAATAAACATCTTGGATTTAACGTACAAGATGAGAGCCGCGATTATTCAGATATGAAAGGTAAAGTAATGGATGAACTGAAAAAGGCATTCCGTCCAGAATTCTTAAACCGTATTGATGAAATTATCGTGTTCCATATGCTTGAGAAAAAACATATTCAAGAGATTGTAACACTTATGGTAAATCAGTTAGTAAATCGCTTAAAAGAGCAAGAAATTGAATTGCATTTAACAGAAGGAGCGATTTCAGCTATTGCTGATAAAGGGTTTGACCGAGAGTACGGTGCTCGCCCGCTTCGTAGAGCAATTCAGAAACATGTAGAAGATAGACTATCGGAAGAACTTTTAAAAGGTGCTATTGAGAAAGGACAAAAAGTTATCTTTGATGTTGAAGGAGAATCATTTGTCATTCATAGTGCTGAAAAGGTAAAATAAGTATAGACAAACTAAGAGGGCTACGAGATAGCCCTCTTTCTTGTACGAGAAGGATAAACTGTTTATAGATGAAAGTGAAGTGAAATATAAAAAGATATGGCTAAAAAGAAAACAAAATTCACATGTCAAGAGTGTGGTTATCAGTCACCAAAATATATGGGGAAATGCCCTGGATGTGGTCAATGGAATACACTGGTTGAAGAGATGGAACCTGTTGTATCATCAAGGCGCCTTAATTATGCGAATGCAATTCAAACAGAAGTAACAAAACCAAGACGTCTAACAGAAGTGGAAACAAAGTCTGAGGCGCGTATTGAAACAAAATTTCAAGAATTTAACCGTGTACTTGGCGGTGGGATTGTAGATGGATCCTTAGTACTTATTGGTGGAGACCCCGGGATTGGAAAATCAACGTTACTATTACAAATATCATCGCAATTAGCAGATTCTTCATATGATGTACTATATATATCGGGTGAAGAATCAGCAAAACAGATTAAACTGCGTGCGGATCGTTTACATGTAAATGGTAGTAATCTATTTGTTGTATCAGAGACGGATTTACAGCGAATTGCAACACATATTGAAGAGATGAACCCAGCCTTTGTTGTTATTGATTCTATTCAAACAATACATTTACCTGAAGTAACGTCAGCGCCGGGAAGTGTGGCACAAGTTCGTGAATGTACAGCGGAATTAATGAAACTCGCAAAAACGAAAGGAATCCCTATTTTTATCGTTGGACATGTGACAAAAGAGGGAGCGATTGCAGGACCACGTATGTTAGAACATATGGTCGATGCAGTTCTTTACTTTGAAGGAGACCGTCATCATACATACCGTATTTTGCGAGCAGTAAAGAATCGTTTTGGTTCTACGAATGAAATGGGTATTTTTGAAATGAAAGAACTTGGTCTTGCAGAAGTATTAAACCCTTCTGAAATTTTCCTTGAGGAAAGACCAGTTGGGGTTGCGGGATCAACAGTGGTTGCTTCAATGGAAGGAACAAGACCAGTTTTAGTAGAAATACAAGCATTAATTTCCCCTACTAGTTTTGGAAACCCTCGAAGAATGGCAACGGGAATTGATCATAACCGTGTATCACTTATTATGGCAGTGCTAGAAAAAAGAACAGGTTTATTATTGCAAAATCAGGATGCATATTTAAAAGTAGCAGGTGGTTTGAAGTTAGATGAACCAGCAATTGATTTAGCTGTCGCTTTAAGTATAGCTTCAAGTTTTAGAGATAAATCTACGGCACCAACCGATGCAGTAATAGGAGAAGTAGGATTAACTGGAGAAATAAGAAGAGTATCAAGAATTGAACAACGTGTACAAGAAGCAGCTAAATTAGGGTTTCAACGCGCTATTATTCCTAGAAAAAATTTGGGAGGATGGACAATTCCAGATGGGATCGAGGTAGTTGGTGTATCTAATTTAGGAGAAGCGCTTCGTTTGACATTAGGAGGCTAGGCTATGGAAGAAAACAAGCAACGTGTCAAAAGTATGATTAATATTTTACAACTTGTGGCCCCGGGAACACCACTGCGCGAAGGGATAGATAATGTACTTCGCGCACAAACAGGGGGATTAATTGTTCTTGGATATAATGAGCAGATTAAAAGTATTGTTGATGGAGGTTTTCATATTAATTGTGCATTCTCTCCGGCTAGTTTATACGAATTAGCAAAAATGGATGGGGCACTTATTTTAAATGAAACTGGAAGTAAAATTTTGATTGCGAACGCACAGTTAGTTCCAGAGTCATCTATCGACTCTATTGAGACAGGTATGCGCCACCGAACGGCGGAGCGTGTAGCAAAACAGACTGGTAGCCTTGTTGTGGCTATTTCACAAAGACGTAACGTAATTACGCTATATCAAGGGAATTTACGTTATACACTAAAAGATATAGGTGTTATTTTAACAAAGGCAAATCAAGCTATCCAAACGTTAGAAAAATATAAGGCTGTATGGAATGATGGGATTACGAATTTGGGCATTCTAGAATTTGAAGAGGTTGTTACAATGTCCGAGGTGGTTCATGTTTTACATAGTGTTGAAATGGTACTACGTATTAAAAATGAAATATTGAGCTATATTCATGAATTAGGAACAGAAGGTAGGTTAATTCGTTTACAACTTACGGAACTACTAGCCGACTTAGAAGCAGAGGCAGCGCTATTAATTAAAGATTACTATCAAGAAAAAACACAAGACCATCATCAAATTTTGAAAAAGTTACAAGAACTTGCGAATACACAACTTCTAGAGGATAGTGATTTAGTTAAATTGCTTGGGTACCCGGGACAAACGAGTTTAGAAGAAAGTGTGACGCCGAGAGGATACCGAATCACAAGTAAAATTTCGCGTGTTCCACCACTTATCATTGAAAATTTAATTAATCGATTTAAAACTTTGCAAGGTGTTTGTCGTGCAACTATTAATGAATTAGATGATGTGGAAGGAATTGGGGAAGTCAGGGCGAAGAAAATACGAGAAGGCCTAAAAAGAATTCAAGAGCATCTCTATATGAGTAGACACAATTAAGAATATTACATTGATTCCATAATATAACGACACTAGAACATTTTTGGTATATGATATGATATATTGGTAAATAAAACTATTTATAAAAAAACACGTCCGCTTTTGCATTCGGCGTTTTGATTAGCGAAACAATGGTTAATAATGAGTAGGAGGTGGTTGGATGTTAAAACGGATTGTACAGCTCTTCTTTTTAGTAATTGGGGGAGCATTAGGGATTTACTTAATCCCAAAAGTTATTAATGTATTAGACATCGGTGCCGTTCCTTTATTGGAAGGATCGTATGTTCGTGCAATTATTGGTGCAATTATTTTATTTTTAACAACATTTTGGCTTGTAGATTATATTGTTCAACTTATTAAGCATATTGAAGAGGCTCTTGTAAAAGCGCCTGTAGCAGATGTTTTATTTGGTACATTAGGTTTAATCTCCGGGCTTATTGTTGCGTACTTAATTTTAATACCAATTCGTGAATTTACAATTCCAGTTATTAGTACGGTGTTGCAAGTGTTCTTTACTCTTTTACTAGGATATTTAGGATTCCAAGTAGGGTTTAAAAAGAGGAATGAATTGTTAGGATTATTTACATTACCACAACGTGGGAAGAAGAAAAATAATAATAGTGAGAATGAAGAATCAGAAAATGAGGCAGAAGAATCTTTAGCACATTGGAAAATCCTTGATACGAGTGTAATTATCGATGGACGTATTGCTGATATTTGCCAAACAAAGTTCTTAGAAGGAACAATTGTCATTCCACAATTCGTGTTAGAAGAACTTCAGCACATTGCCGATTCTTCTGATGCTTTAAAACGTAATCGTGGTCGTAGAGGATTAGATATTTTAAATCGTATTCAAAAAGAGATGCCGATTCCGGTAGAAATTTATGAAGGCGATTTCGATGATATTCAGGAAGTGGATAGCAAACTTGTAAAGTTGGCGAAAATCACTGGTGGAACGGTAGTAACGAATGATTTCAACTTAAACAAAGTCTCTGAATTACAAGGGGTAACGGTGTTAAACATTAATGATTTAGCTAATGCAATTAAACCTGTTGTACTCCCAGGTGAAGAACTAAGTGTTTATGTTGTAAAAGATGGAAAAGAACAAAATCAAGGTGTGGCATATTTAGATGACGGCACGATGATTGTAGTAGAAGATGGTAGAGAATATGTAGGCTCACAACTCGATGTACTCGTTACGAGTGTGTTACAAACATCGGCGGGTCGTATGATTTTTGCCAAACGTAAATTATTAGAAAAAGCATTGTAAGTAGAGGATTATTAATATGTATACATTAATTATTCCAGCAGCTGGTCAAGGAAAGCGGATGGGCGCTGGCAAAAATAAGTTGTTCTTACTTATTAATGAAGTACCGATTATTGTGCATACGTTACGTGCTTTTGAAAAGGATAAAGCATGTAAAAATATTATTATGGCAATTAACGAAGAAGAGCGTCCGTATTTTGAAGAGTTAATGCAGAAGTATCCGGTTGAAAAGCCAGTACAATTTATTCAAGGTGGAGCTGAAAGACAAGATAGTGTGTATAACGCGATTCAGCATACGAGTGATGTTGAGTATGTTCTTGTACATGACGGTGCGCGCCCGTTCGTAACGAATAAAGTGATTCAAGATGTATTAACTGCAGCAGAAAAATATGGAGCTTCCATTTGTGCGGTACCAGTGAAAGATACTGTTAAGAAAGTAGAGCAGGGTGTTGTTGTCGAAACGGTAGAAAGATCTCAGCTTAAAGCTGTACAAACACCACAAGGGTTCTCTGTTTCTCTTTTGTTAGAAGCTCATAGAAGTGCGAAGCAGAGTTGTTTTCTTGGTACAGATGATGCAAGTCTCGTAGAACGTATCGGGAAGCAAGTAGGTGTAGTAGAGGGGAGTTACTATAATATTAAAGTGACGACTCCGGAGGATTTGCTAATTGCTGAAAGTTTTCTTCGCGTTCAAAAGAAATGATAGCAATGATTATAGCGAAGAAAAGCTCGGCAACGGCCGGGCTTTTCTTTATAAGCATAGCGATATAATATAGAATCATAAAGCTCAGTAGTTTAGCTCGAGGAGGATGTAAAAAATGTTTCGAATTGGACAAGGTTTTGATGTACATGAATTTGCGGAAGGTAGACCGTTAATTATTGGTGGGATTACAATTCCTCATGAGAAAGGATTAATTGGTCACTCTGATGCAGACGTATTGTTACATACGATCGCGGATGCGTGTTTAGGTGCAATTGCAGCAGGAGATATCGGAAAACATTTCCCTGATACAGACCCCGCCTTTAAAGATGCTGATTCTGCTGTATTATTGCAAAAGGTTTGGGAATTTGTGCGTGAACAAGGTTATGAATTGGGGAATTTAGATTGTACAATTATTGCTCAAAAGCCAAAAATGGCACCACATATTGAAAGTATGCGTAAACGCATTAGTGAACTATTAGAAACGTCTATTGATAATATCAACGTAAAGGCAACGACAACAGAAAAATTAGGATTTACAGGTAGAGAAGAAGGAATTGCTTCTCAAGCAGTTGTTTTATTACAGAAAAAATAATGGTTTTTAATTCGTAAGATGGATAATCACATTTTTTTGGTGTACAATTATAGAATGTGTTGACATTAAGAATGGAAGGTGTACCAATTATGGAAAAGCAAGTGAGAGTGCGCTATGCGCCAAGTCCAACAGGACACTTACATATCGGAAATGCGCGTACGGCATTATTTAATTATTTATTTGCTCGTCATCAAGATGGTAAGTTTATTATTCGTATTGAAGATACTGATGTAAAACGTAATGTTGCTGGTGGAGAAGAAAGCCAATTAAAATACTTGAAATGGCTCGGTATGGACTGGGATGAAGGTGTTGATGTTGGTGGTGAATTTGGGCCATATCGTCAAACAGAGCGTTTAGATATTTATAAAAAGTTATATGAAGATTTATTAGAGCGTGGTTTAGCTTACAAATGTTATATGACAGAAGAAGAGCTAGAAGCAGAACGCGAAGGGCAAATCGCTCGTGGTGAAACACCTCGTTACGCAGGTAACCACCGTGATTTAACTGAAGCGCAAGTGAAAGAATTTGAAGCTGAGGGACGTATTCCAAGTATTCGTTTCCGTGTACCAGCTGACCGTGATTACACATTTAAAGATATTGTAAAAGATGAAGTTGCATTCCATTCAAATGATTTCGGTGATTTCGTTATCGTGAAAAAAGATGGGATTCCAACTTATAACTTTGCAGTAGCAGTAGATGATCACTTAATGGAAATTACACACGTACTTCGTGGTGATGACCATATTTCAAACACGCCAAAACAAATGATGATTTATGAAGCTTTCGGTTGGGATATTCCGCAATTCGGTCATATGACTTTAATTGTAAATGAAAGTCGTAAAAAATTAAGTAAGCGTGATGAATCTATTATTCAATTTATTGAACAATATAAAGAGCTTGGATATCTTCCAGAAGCAATCTTTAACTTTATTGCACTACTAGGTTGGTCGCCAGTAGGAGAAGAAGAAATCTTCTCTCAAGAAGAGTTTATCAAAATGTTCGATGCAGCTCGTTTATCAAAATCACCTGCATTATTTGATTCTCAAAAACTAAAATGGATGAACAACCAATATATGAAAAAGCAAGATTTAGATACGGTGGTAGAATTAAGCTTACCGCATTTAGTGAAAGCTGGACGTATAGGTGAAACTTTAAGTGAACAAGAACAAGCTTGGATTCGTGATGTAATTGCGTTATATCATGAACAAATGAGCTTTGGAGCTGAAATTGTAGAGCTTTCTGAAATGTTCTTCAAAGATCATGTTGATTATGAAGAAGAAGGACAAGAAGTATTAAAAGGTGAACAAGTACCAGAAGTACTTCGTGCATTTGCTGGTCAAGTAGAAGCACTAGAAGCTATGGAACCGGCAGCAATTAAGGCGGCTATTAAAGCAGTTCAAAAGGAAACAGGTCATAAAGGTAAAAACTTATTTATGCCAATCCGTGTTGCAACTACTGGTCAAACACACGGCCCAGAGCTTCCTAATGCTATTGCACTTCTTGGAAAAGAAAAAGTTTTAAATCGTCTTCAAAAAGTAATTGGTTAACATTTTCTAGGTTTAGAAATATAATAAGTATACTTAAAACCTAATAAGGAAAAGCGACGAGAAGGAGAAGTAGAAAATCAGGCTTTTTACAGAGAGAACCACCTTAGGCTGGAAGTGGTTTATAAGCGGATTTTTGAAATGCCCCTTCGAGTCTTCTGCTGAACAGCAAATTGTTTTGCGAAACGTCTTTGGACGTAAAGTAAGCAGAAGCGGTGTACACCGTTATCAGAGATGAGTTTGAGGCTTTTTTTAGCCTAAACAGAGTGGAACCGCGCTTATAAGGCGTCTCTGTCAATATGACAGAGGCGTCTTTTTTTATACCGTAAAATTGGGTATGAGTATAAGTTTTATCCACGTGTATAAAGATTTAGGGGGATAAGTAGGGAGTTAGTTCACTCGAAAAAGCAGCCCATAAAGGGGAGGGAACGTCGATGTTTAAGAGGCTTCGGGAAGATATTGAAGTCGTTTTTGAACAGGATCCAGCGGCAAGAAGTTATTTCGAAGTCATTTTGACTTACTCTGGATTACATGCAGTTTGGGCCCATCGAATTGCACATGCTTTTTATAAAAAGAATTTCTTCTTTATTGCACGTTGGATCTCACAAGTTAGTCGTTTCTTTACTGGCATTGAGATTCATCCAGGAGCAACAATTGGTCGTCGTTTTTTCATTGACCATGGGATGGGGGTTGTAATTGGAGAAACGTGCGAAATTGGTGATAATGTAACGATATATCAAGG
This sequence comes from Bacillus tropicus, assembly GCF_001884035.1. Taxonomy (GTDB): domain Bacteria; phylum Bacillota; class Bacilli; order Bacillales; family Bacillaceae_G; genus Bacillus_A; species Bacillus_A tropicus. Next base: position 45,935 of record NZ_MACG01000002.1, on the reverse strand, counting down.
AGTTACATTAGGTGGTACAGGTAAAGAAAAGGGAAAGAGGCATCCTACAATTCAGGATAATGTATTAATTGCAACGGGTGCTAAAGTACTAGGTTCTATTACAGTTGGAGAGAATTCTAAAATTGGAGCAGGTTCTGTCGTATTAAAAGAAGTCCCTGCACATTCTACAGTTGTAGGTATACCTGGCCGGGTCGTTATTCAAAACGGAGTAAAGATCGGTCAAGAATTAAATCATTCCGACCTCCCAGACCCAATTTTTGATAAATTAAAGGTCATGGAAGTAGAACTTGATAAATTGAAAAAACAACTTGAAGTAAAGGTAGAAAGGAAGGATAAAAATGACTATTCACATTTATAATACGTTAACACGTCAAAAGGAAGAGTTTACTCCATTAGAAGAAAATAAGGTAAAGATGTATGTATGCGGACCTACAGTTTATAACTATATTCACATTGGGAATGCAAGACCACCTATGGTATTTGATACGGTGCGCCGTTATTTAGAATATAAAGGGTACGATGTGCAGTATGTATCTAACTTTACTGACGTAGATGATAAATTAATTAAAGCAGCAAATGAGTTAGGTGAAGATGTGCCGACAATTGCGGACCGTTTCGTGGAAGCGTACTTTGAAGATGTAACGGCACTAGGTTGCAAACATGCAACAGTTCATCCGCGTGTAACAGAAAATATGGATATTATTATTGAATTTATTCAAGAACTTGTGAATAAAGGATATGCATATGAATCAGAAGGGGATGTGTACTTTAGAACGAAGGAATTCGAAGGATACGGTAAATTATCACATCAACCAATCGCGGACTTACGTCACGGCGCGCGTATTGAAGTAGGAGAAAAGAAACAAGACCCTCTTGATTTTGCCCTATGGAAAGCTGCGAAAGAAGGAGAAATCTTCTGGGAAAGTCCTTGGGGTCAAGGTCGTCCAGGCTGGCATATCGAATGCTCAGCGATGGCGCGTAAATACTTAGGGGACACAATTGATATTCACGCTGGTGGTCAAGACTTGGCATTTCCTCATCATGAGAATGAAATTGCGCAGTCTGAGGCGTTAACAGGGAAAACATTTGCACGTTATTGGATGCACAATGGATATATTAATATTAATAATGAGAAAATGTCTAAGTCACTTGGGAACTTCATTTTAGTTCACGATATCATTAAGCAATATGATCCGCAGTTAATTAGATTCTTTATGCTATCAGTACATTATCGTCACCCAATTAATTTCAGTGAAGAGTTATTGCAAAGCACAAATAACGGACTGGAAAGAATCAAAACAGCTTACGGTAATTTAAAACACCGTATGGAAAGTAGTACGGATTTAACAGATCATAATGAGAAATGGTTAGCTGACCTGGAAAAATTCCAAACTGCATTTGAAGAAGCGATGAATGATGACTTCAATACTGCTAATGCAATCACTGAGTTATATAATGTTGCAAATCATGCGAATCAATATTTACTGGAAGAACATACGTCTACAGTGGTGATTGAAGCATACGTAAAACAACTTGAAACATTATTTGATATTTTAGGGTTACAATTAGCGCAAGAAGAATTACTTGATGAAGAAATTGAGGCGCTTATTCAAAAACGTATTGAAGCTCGTAAAAATCGTGATTTTGCATTGTCAGATCAAATTCGCGATGATTTAAAAGATCGTAATATTATTTTAGAAGATACCGCTCAAGGTACAAGATGGAAAAGAGGATAAGAATGATTGATGCAAAGCAATTGAACAGCTTAGCGTTAGCATATATGGGTGATGCGGTATATGAACAATATATCCGCTATCACCTACTTCAAAAAGGGAAAGTTCGTCCTAATCAGTTGCATCGATTAGGGACAAGCTTTGTTTCGGCAAAAGCACAGGCGAAAGTTGTTTATCATTTATTAGAGACAGCATTTTTAACTGAGGAAGAAGAAGCGGTACTAAGAAGAGGGCGTAATGCAAATTCAGGTACCGTTCCAAAAAACACGGATGTACAAACATATCGACATAGTACAGCCTTTGAAGCGCTGATTGGCTATCATCACTTATTAAATAATCGTGAAAGATTAGACGAAATTGTATATAAGGCAATTGCTGTTTTAGAAGAAAAGGAAGGGGGCACATCATCATGAGTAGTGAATATATTATCGGACGTAACCCTGTAATTGAAGCGTTACGATCAGGGAGAGATATTAATAAAATTTGGATCGCAGAAGGTGCTGCCAAAGGACAAGTACAAATTGTACTAGCACTAGCGAAAGAAAATAAGATTATTTTACAACATGCACCAAAAAAGAAGTTAGATCAATTAGTTGAGGGGAACCATCAAGGTGTAATTGCTCAAGTGGCCGCATATCAATATGCTGAGCTAGAAGATCTATTCAAAGTAGCAGAGAAGCGTAATGAAGATCCGTTCTTCTTAATTTTAGATGAAATTGAAGACCCGCATAACCTAGGTTCTATTATGCGTACTGCGGATGCAACAGGAGCTCATGGAATTATAATTCCGAAAAGAAGAGCTGTGGGACTTACGGCATCAGTTGCGAAAGCATCTACTGGGGCAATTGAATATATTCCTGTTGCACGCGTAACGAATTTATCTCGTACAATAGATGAATTAAAAGAGCGTGGACTTTGGATTGCTGGTACAGATGCAAAAGGGAAAACAGATTACCGTAATTTAGATGGTAAAATGCCAATTGGATTAGTAATTGGAAGTGAAGGAAAAGGTATGAGTCGTATTATTGGTGAAAAATGTGATTTCTTAATTACTTTACCGATGGTTGGTAAAGTTACATCCTTAAATGCTTCAGTGGCTGCAAGTTTGTTAATGTATGAGGTATATCGTAAACGTAACGAAATTGGTAAATAAAAAATGAACGATATTTTAATCGTTGACGGTTACAACATTATTGGAGCTTGGGGAGACTTGAAGAAACTACGGGATGTAGATTTGCAATCATCAAGAGATGCACTGATTGATAAGATGGCGGATTACCAAGGTTACACAGGTACAAAGGTAATGATAGTTTTTGATGCTTATACAGTCCACGGTATTGAAAAAAAGATGAAACAATCGCGTGTAGAAGTTATATTCACGAGGAAGAATCAAACTGCAGATGAAAAGATAGAGCAACTTGCGATTGAGCTTAGAAATATAAATACGCAAATATATGTTGCGACTTCTGATTATACGGAACAGTGGGTTATATTTGCTCAAGGTGCGCTTCGGAAATCTGCGCGTGAATTAGAGTTGGAAGTACAAGCGATGGAGCAACAAGTAAGAAGGCGTACACAAGACACAAAAGAAAAACAACCCGCCATGCGAAAGATATTTAGTAAAGATATTACAGAAAAGTTAGAAAAATTAAGAAGAGGAGAGCGTTGAAGCATTGACGCTCTTTGTCTTTTTACTGTATAATATTGCTAAATAAATAGCGGTCGGAGGGATCAAGGTGGAAGCAGGCTTCGTAAGTGTAGGCGACGTTACATTTCGTGATTTAGAAGATGAGGCAATCGTTGAGTTAGTTCGAAAAGGTAATACTGACGCTCTAGAATATTTGATTCACAAATATAAGAACTTTGTTCGCGCGAAATCGAGATCTTATTTCTTGGTGGGTGCCGATCGAGAAGATATTGTTCAAGAAGGTATGATCGGATTGTTTAAAGCGATTCGTGATTATAAGGAGGACAAGCTGTCTTCATTCAAAGCATTTGCTGAACTGTGTATCACTCGACAAATTATTACCGCTATTAAAACAGCAACCAGGCAAAAGCATATTCCGTTAAATTCATATGTGTCTTTAGATAAACCGATTTATGACGAGGAATCTGATCGGACATTATTAGATGTTATTTCGGAAGCGAAGGTAACTGATCCTGAAGAAATGATTATAAGTCAGGAAGAATATACAGACATAGAATCTAAAATATCTGAATTATTAAGCGATTTAGAAAGGAAAGTGCTTTCTTTATATCTAGACGGCCGTTCTTATCAAGAGATTTCGGAACAGTTAAATAGACATGTGAAATCTATTGATAACGCCTTACAGAGAGTAAAGCGGAAATTGGAACGATATATGGAAATGAGAGAGAGTACCACTTCAAATTAATAACAAGAGCTACAGGTGTAAAAAATCACCTGTTTTCTTTTTGTAGAGAGTACAAAAGGCATGTCATTGACATTGTCTTTTATTGTATGATACATTTTTAGGGACATAATGTTACAAGGTTGGTGTAACTAATGAGGAAAAAAGTTGTACTCTCATGTGAAGAGTGTAAAAATCGAAACTACTCTACGATGAAAGATACGAGCTCAGTAGAGCGACTTGAAATAAAGAAATTTTGTAAAACATGCAATCAGCATACAGTTCACAAGGAAACAAAATAAATAATTGAAATAATACACTGGAGGTCCCGTAGATGCGTTTAACGAACTTTTTCGGCGATGTAGGTCGCGAAATGAAAAAAGTAAGTTGGCCTAAAAAAGATGAATTACTCCGTTCAACAGCTACTGTTATCGCTACAGTTGTCTTCTTTGCGATTTTCTTCGCAGTTGTTGATATGGGCATTTCTTCTTTAATTCGGTTAATTCTTGGTTAATTCTTGAATAAGAAGCACTTATCCATGATATAATGTTATTTATAAGAACTGTGTAAAAGCCCGGTGAACGGGTTTTTTCATTTGCGCAAAAAAATGTACGTCAGGGAGGGAAGGACGCTCGTCCTAAATGAATGGAAAAAAGTTGGTATGTTGTCCATACTTATTCTGGATATGAAAATAAAGTAAAAGCAAACCTAGAGAAACGTGTAGAATCAATGGGTATGCAAGATAAAATTTTCCGTGTTGTTGTCCCGGAAGAAGTAGAAGTAGAAATGAAAAACGGTAAAGAAAAATTAATGAAAAGAAAAGTGTTCCCGGGTTATGTATTAGTAGAATTAATCATGACTGATGACTCTTGGTATGTTGTACGTAACACGCCAGGTGTAACTGGGTTCGTCGGTTCTTCTGGTTCTGGATCTAAACCATCACCTCTACTAGAAGAGGAAGTTGTTACCATTATGAAACATATGGGAATGGACAACGAAGTGGTTGATTTCGACTTTGAACTTCATGAGACAGTACGTGTAAATGAGGGTCCATTCGCAGATTATACAGGTGCTATCGAAGAAATTGATGTGGAGAAGAAGAAGGTTAGCGTGCTTGTAGACATGTTTGGTCGCGAGACTCCGGTTGAACTTGACTTCCATCAAATTGAAAAATTATAAAATGAAACTTGAAATGAATTGTAAAAAGTGATAATATCTTTTAAGTCAGTACGTCTTCGTTATCGGAGACGTTTTTTGAAAGATTTTATCCTTACAGATAAAATATGACGTGGGAGGGCAAATCACTGTCCAATTGACCACATCACGGACTTAAGGAGGTGTGTCTCGTGGCTAAAAAGGTAATTAAAATGGTAAAGCTTCAAATTCCTGCAGGTAAAGCTAACCCAGCTCCACCAGTTGGTCCAGCATTAGGACAAGCAGGTGTTAACATCATGGGCTTCTGTAAAGAGTTTAACGCTCGTACAGCAGATCAAGCTGGTCTTATCATCCCTGTTGAAATTACGGTATTTGAGGACCGTTCATTCACTTTCATTACTAAAACTCCTCCTGCTGCTGTTCTTCTTAAGAAAGTAGCTGGTATTGAGTCTGGTTCTGGTGAACCAAACCGTAATAAAGTGGCAACTGTTAAGCGTGATAAAGTACGCGAAATCGCTGAAACTAAAATGCCTGACCTAAACGCTGCTAGCGTAGAAGCTGCAATGCGTATGGTTGAAGGTACTGCACGCAGTATGGGCATCGTTATCGAAGACTAATTCGATTTGTTTTTTAAAAAAGGTTGCGGGTCTGGAATTCCAATTCGCAACCTTTATTATCGTAAATGATTATCGTTTTTAAATAAATGGATGGCGCGCATCCTCAGGTTATACCTGAAAATAAGCGTAAACGTGGGAGGTTATTCCGCTAAAACCACATTCGAGGAGGAAATAAAAATGGCTAAAAGAGGTAAAAAGTACGTAGAAGCTGCAAAGCTTGTTGATCGTGCAGCTGCTTACTCTGCAACAGAAGCAGTAGAATTAGTAAAGAAAACAAACACAGCTAAATTTGATGCAACTGTAGAAGCTGCATTCCGTTTAGGTGTTGACCCTAAGAAAGCTGACCAACAAATCCGTGGTGCAGTTGTTCTTCCACACGGTACTGGTAAAGTACAACGTGTATTAGTATTCGCTAAAGGTGAAAAAGCTAAAGAAGCTGAAGCTGCTGGAGCTGACTTCGTAGGCGATGCTGATTACATCGGTAAAATCCAACAAGGTTGGTTCGATTTCGATGTAGTAGTAGCAACTCCTGACATGATGGGTGAAGTTGGTAAACTTGGTCGCGTATTAGGACCTAAAGGTTTAATGCCAAACCCTAAAACTGGAACAGTTACTTTCGATGTAACTAAAGCTGTTAACGAAATCAAAGCTGGTAAAGTTGAATACCGCGTTGATAAAGCTGGTAACATCCACGTTCCAATCGGTAAAGTATCTTTCGAAGATGCTAAATTAGTAGAAAACTTCAGAACAATTGCTGACACTTTACAAAAAGTTAAGCCAGCTGCTGCAAAAGGTACTTACATGAAGAACGTAACAGTTGCTTCTACAATGGGACCTGGCGTACGTGTAGACGTTTCTACATTAGCGTAAATTTTGGAAGTTGACTTCATAAAGAAGTTTTTATATAATCATTTATGTTGTGAATTTAAATAGTGTACCGTAGACAGTAGGTGTCAATAGACTTAATTTCCTACCTAGGTGTTAATATACGAAGCGGAATTTTTTTCTGTGACTATATGCCTCCATGTCTACAAGTTGGGCATGGAGGTTTTTAGTGCACTTTCGGTACATCTTCTATATAATCTACAGGAGGTGTAATAACATGAGCAAAGTAATCGAAACTAAACAACAAGTTGTAACTGAAATCGCGGACAAACTTCGCGCTAGTAAATCTACAATCGTTGTTGACTACCGTGGTTTAACAGTTTCTGAAGCAACAGAATTACGTAAGCAATTACGTGAAGCTGGCGTTGAGTTCAAAGTTTACAAAAACTCTCTAACTCGTCGTGCTGCAGAATCTGCTGAAATGGCTGAGTTAAATGAATTCTTAACAGGACCAAACGCAATCGCGTTCAGTAACGAGGATGTAGTTGCTCCTGCGAAAGTATTAAACGACTTCGCTAAAGATCATGAAGCTTTAGAAATTAAAGCGGGCGTAATCGAAGGTAAACTTGTAACACTTGATGAGGTTAAAGCTATCGCTACTCTTCCATCACGTGAAGGCTTACTTTCTATGCTTCTTAGCGTTCTTCAAGCTCCAATCCGTAACCTTGCACTTGCTACTAAAGCAGTTGCAGACCAAAAGGAAGAGCAAGGCGCTTAATTTTTTAAAAGATAATTACGTATTATCGATAAAACAATACAAACCTATTTAAGGGAGGATATTTACAATGACTAAAGAACAAATCATTGAAGCAGTTAAATCTATGACTGTATTAGAACTTAACGACTTAGTAAAAGCTATCGAGGAAGAATTCGGCGTAACTGCTGCTGCTCCTGTAGCTGTTGCTGGTGGCGCTGGAGAAGCTGCTGCTGAGAAAACTGAATTTGATGTGGAACTAACTAGCGCTGGTGCACAAAAAATCAAAGTTATCAAAGTTGTTCGTGAAATCACTGGTCTTGGCTTAAAAGAAGCTAAAGAATTAGTTGACAACACTCCAAAAGTAATCAAAGAAGCTGCTGCTAAAGAAGAAGCTGAAGAAATCAAAGCTAAACTTGAAGAAGTTGGCGCTGCTGTAGAAGTTAAGTAATTAACTTTTGATGCTTTAAAAAAAGCTCGCTCTCATGCGAGCTTTTTTTTTAACTGTAAAGAAAAGAGGTGGCCATATGGCAGACCATTATTTTTCTAACGACCCTTCTAGTAAAAGTGATCGTAAGCGATGGGAATTTACGCTTCGTGGATCTCAATTTACTTTCTTATCTGACCGTGGGGTGTTCTCGAAAAACGAAGTGGACTTTGGTTCCCGTCTTTTAATTGAAGCGTTTCAAGTGCCAGATATTAAAGGTGATATATTAGACGTAGGTTGTGGATATGGACCGATTGGTTTATCGTTGGCGAAAGAGTTTCAAGACCGTAAAGTTCACATGGTGGATGTGAATGAAAGGGCGCTTGAGCTTGCGAAAGAAAATGCCGCTAACAATAGAATTGGAAATGTGCACATTTTTCAAAGTAGCGTCTATGAAAACGTAGATGGTATGTATGCTGCTATTTTATCTAATCCTCCAATTCGTGCAGGTAAAGATATCGTGCATGAGATTTTAGAAAAAGCTGTAGAGCATTTAGTTCCAGGTGGAGAGTTGTGGATTGTTATTCAAAAGAAACAAGGTGCACCATCTGCACTAAAGAAACTAGAAGAAGTATTTTCTGAAGTCGAAGTTGTAGAAAAGAAAAAAGGATATTATATCATAAAATCAAAAAAACGTTGACGGTTATTTTTGGCTATGTTAACATTATACAATGCCAATATATGATTTTCTGCGTTGAGAAAGATGTATATTTTTGTTTCTCTTGGAAAAGATAGTAAAATCAGCAGATTATGAAACAGAATGATGGTTTTCTTATAGAAGCCATTTTTCTTTTTTGAGCAGGTAGAAAGACTCAACGTATTTATCTTTAAGAGAAAAAAGACTACGCTAAATAGCAGTAGTTGTATTTATTTGTGATTTTGCACAAATTTTTTTGTGCATTTATAATACTCATGATTTGAGGGGTGAAGCAGTTGACAGGTCAACTAGTTCAATACGGACGCCACCGCCAACGAAGAAGTTATGCCCGTATTAGTGAAGTATTAGAGTTACCAAATCTTATCGAAATTCAAACCTCTTCTTATCAGTGGTTTCTTGATGAGGGTTTGCGAGAAATGTTCCAAGACATTTCTCCGATTGAAGACTTTACGGGAAATCTATCGCTTGAATTTATCGACTACAGCTTAGGTGAACCTAAATACTCTGTAGACGAATGCAAAGAGCGTGATGTGACGTATGCAGCACCACTTCGTGTAAAAGTGCGTCTAATCAACAAGGAAACTGGTGAAGTAAAAGAACAAGATGTGTTCATGGGAGATTTCCCACTCATGACAGAGACTGGAACATTCGTAATTAACGGTGCAGAACGTGTTATCGTTTCCCAGTTAGTTCGCTCTCCAAGCGTATACTATAGTGGCAAAGTGGATAAAAACGGAAAACGTGGTTTTACTGCTACTGTAATTCCAAACCGCGGAGCTTGGTTAGAGTATGAGACAGATGCTAAGGATGTTGTATATGTGCGTATTGACCGTACGCGTAAACTTCCTGTAACTGTTTTGTTACGCGCATTAGGGTTTGGCTCTGATCAAGAAATCACCGAGCTTTTAGGTGATAACGAATACTTAAGCAACACATTAGAAAAAGACAACACAGATAGCACAGAAAAAGCATTGCTTGAAATTTATGAGCGTCTACGTCCTGGTGAACCACCAACAGTAGAAAATGCTAAGAGCTTACTTGTGTCTCGTTTCTTTGATCCAAAGCGCTACGATTTAGCAAATGTAGGTCGCTACAAGATCAACAAGAAGTTACACATTAAAAACAGATTGTTTAATCAACGTTTAGCTGAAACATTAGTGGATCCAGAAACTGGTGAAATTTTAGCGGCAGAAGGAACAATCTTAGATCGTCGTACACTTGATCGCATTTTACCTTACTTAGAGAAAAACATTGGATTCAAAACAGCGAAGCCAATGGGTGGAGTGGTAGAAGGCGATGTTGAGCTGCAATCTATTAAGATTTATGCTCCCGAGTCAGAAGGCGAGCGCGTAATTAATGTAATCGGTAATGCAAATATTACTCGTGACGTAAAACACATCACACCAGGTGATATTCTTGCTTCTATCAGTTACTTCTTCAACCTACTATACAAAGTAGGGGATACAGATGATATTGACCACTTAGGAAACCGTCGTCTGCGTTCTGTTGGAGAGTTATTACAAAATCAATTCCGTATCGGTCTTTCTCGTATGGAACGTGTTGTTCGTGAGAGAATGTCGATCCAAGATACAAATGCAATTACACCACAGGCACTAATTAATATTCGTCCTGTTATTGCATCTATTAAAGAGTTCTTCGGAAGTTCTCAGTTATCTCAGTTCATGGACCAAACAAACCCATTAGCAGAGTTAACTCACAAACGAAGACTATCTGCATTAGGACCTGGTGGTTTAACGCGTGAGCGCGCAGGCTTTGAAGTACGTGACGTTCACTACTCTCACTATGGTCGTATGTGTCCGATTGAAACACCAGAGGGACCAAACATCGGTTTAATTAACTCATTATCTTCGTTCGCGAAAGTAAATGAGTTTGGTTTCATTGAAACACCATACCGTCGTGTTGACCCAGAAACTGGTCTTGTAACAGGGCATGTTGATTATTTAACAGCAGATGAAGAAGATAATTATGTTGTAGCCCAAGCGAATATGAAACTATCTGAAGAAGGAGAATTCCTTGATGAAGATATCGTAGCTCGTTTCCGTGGTGAAAACATTGTCACAAATAAAGAACGCATCGACTACATGGATGTATCACCAAAACAAGTAGTGTCGGCAGCGACAGCTTGTATTCCGTTCTTAGAAAACGATGACTCTAACCGCGCACTTATGGGAGCGAACATGCAACGTCAGGCGGTTCCGTTAATGAATCCGGAATCTCCGATTGTAGGTACAGGCATGGAGTACGTATCAGCAAAAGACTCAGGTGCTGCAGTAATCTGTAAACATCCTGGTGTTGTTGAACGCGTAGAAGCACGTGAAGTTTGGGTACGTCGCTATGTAGAAGTTGACGGTCAAACAGTAAAAGGCGACTTAGATCGCTACAAAATGCAAAAATTCATTCGTTCTAACCAAGGAACTTGCTACAACCAACGTCCAATCGTAAGTGTTGGAAATGAAGTTGTAAAAGGTGAAATCCTTGCGGATGGTCCTTCTATGGAATTAGGTGAACTAGCACTTGGACGTAACGTGCTTGTTGGCTTCATGACTTGGGACGGTTATAACTACGAGGATGCGATCATTATGAGTGAGCGCCTTGTAAAAGATGATGTGTACACTTCTATTCATATTGAAGAATATGAGTCAGAAGCTCGTGATACGAAGCTTGGACCAGAAGAAATTACACGTGACATTCCAAACGTTGGGGAAGATGCATTACGCAACCTTGACGAGCGCGGTATCATTCGCGTTGGTGCAGAAGTAAAAGATGGAGATTTACTTGTTGGTAAAGTAACACCTAAAGGTGTAACAGAATTAACAGCTGAAGAACGTCTATTACATGCTATCTTTGGAGAAAAAGCGCGTGAAGTACGTGATACATCACTACGTGTACCACACGGTGGTGGCGGTATTATCTTAGACGTAAAAGTATTCAACCGTGAAGATGGCGACGAATTGCCACCAGGCGTGAATCAACTTGTACGTGCATATATCGTTCAAAAACGTAAAATTTCTGAAGGTGACAAGATGGCCGGACGTCACGGTAACAAAGGTGTTATCTCTCGTATTTTACCAGAAGAAGATATGCCTTACTTACCAGACGGTACGCCAATCGATATCATGTTAAACCCATTAGGGGTACCATCTCGTATGAATATCGGTCAGGTATTAGAGCTCCATCTTGGTATGGCAGCAAGATACCTTGGCATTCACATTGCAACACCAGTATTCGATGGTGCTCGTGAGGAAGATGTTTGGGGCACAATTGAAGAAGCTGGTATGGCAAATGACGCGAAAACAATCCTGTATGACGGACGTACTGGTGAACCATTCGATAACCGTGTATCTGTTGGTGTCATGTATATGATCAAACTTGCGCACATGGTTGACGATAAACTTCATGCTCGTTCTACTGGACCATACTCACTTGTAACGCAGCAGCCTCTTGGAGGTAAAGCTCAGTTCGGTGGACAGCGTTTCGGTGAGATGGAGGTTTGGGCACTTGAAGCTTACGGTGCTGCTTATACTCTTCAAGAAATCTTAACAGTGAAGTCTGATGATGTTGTTGGACGTGTTAAGACGTATGAAGCAATTGTTAAAGGCGAAAATGTTCCAGAACCAGGCGTTCCTGAATCATTCAAAGTATTGATTAAAGAGCTGCAAAGTTTAGGTATGGACGTTAAAATGATGTCTAGCGACGATACAGAAATTGAAATGCGTGATACAGAAGATGACGATGATCATCAATCAGCAGATAAATTGAATGTCGAAGTTGAGACAACTAAGGAATAATTGGGATAACCTGTAGACTAAAAGGGAGGTAGGCCCCTTGATAGATGTAAATAACTTTGAATATATGAAGATTGGACTTGCTTCACCTGACAAGATTCGTTCTTGGTCATACGGTGAAGTTAAGAAACCAGAAACAATTAACTATCGTACGTTAAAGCCTGAAAAAGACGGCTTGTTCTGTGAGCGTATTTTCGGACCACAAAAGGACTGGGAATGTCATTGCGGAAAATACAAACGTGTACGTTATAAAGGTGTAGTTTGTGATCGATGTGGCGTTGAAGTAACGCGTGCGAAAGTACGTCGTGAACGTATGGGTCATATCGAATTAGCTGCTCCTGTATCTCATATTTGGTATTTCAAAGGTATCCCGAGCCGCATGGGACTTGTCTTAGACATGTCCCCTCGCGCGCTTGAAGAAGTAATTTATTTCGCTTCTTATGTTGTAACAGAAAGTGGAGATACACCACTTGATAAGAAGCAATTACTTTCTGAAAAAGAATACCGTGCATATCGTGATCGATATGGTAGCACATTCCAAGCTGCTATGGGTGCAGAAGCTATTAAAAAGCTATTACAAGACATCGATTTAGATAAAGAAGTAGACTTCTTAAAAGAAGAATTAAAAACAGCACAAGGACAACGCCGTACTCGTGCTATTAAACGTCTAGAAGTATTAGAAGCATTCCGTAACTCTGGAAATGAGCCATCTTGGATGATCTTAGATGTTCTACCAGTAATCCCACCAGAACTACGCCCAATGGTACAGTTAGATGGTGGACGTTTTGCTACTTCTGACTTAAACGACTTATACCGTCGTGTAATTAACCGTAACAACCGTTTAAAACGTCTATTGGACTTAGGTGCACCAAGCATTATCGTTCAAAACGAAAAACGTATGTTACAAGAAGCTGTAGACGCATTAATCGATAATGGTCGTCGTGGCCGTCCAGTTACTGGACCAGGTAACCGTCCATTAAAATCACTATCTCACATGCTTAAAGGTAAACAAGGACGTTTCCGTCAAAACTTATTAGGTAAACGTGTTGACTACTCTGGTCGTTCTGTAATCGTTGTAGGACCGAACTTAAAGATGTATCAATGTGGATTACCGAAAGAGATGGCGCTTGAATTGTTCAAACCTTTCGTAATGAAAGAGTTAGTTGAAAAAGGATTAGCACACAACATTAAGAGTGCGAAACGTAAAATCGAGCGTGTACAACCTGAAGTTTGGGACGTTTTAGAATCTGTGATTAAAGAACATCCAGTACTTCTAAACCGCGCACCAACACTTCACCGTCTTGGTATTCAGGCGTTTGAACCTACATTAGTAGAAGGTCGCGCAATCCGTCTTCACCCACTTGTATGTACTGCATACAACGCGGACTTTGACGGTGACCAAATGGCCGTTCACGTACCTTTATCATCAGAAGCACAAGCAGAAGCTCGTCTTCTTATGTTAGCGGCACAAAACATCTTGAACCCGAAAGACGGTAAACCAGTTGTTACTCCATCTCAGGATATGGTATTAGGTAACTACTACTTAACACTTGAGCGTGAAGGTGCAATCGGTGAAGGTATGGTCTTCAAAGATGCGAACGAAGCATTACTTGCATACCAAAATGGATATGTACATCTTCATACACGTGTTGCAGTAGCTGCAAGCGCAGTAAACAACGCAACATTTACTGAAGAGCAGAAGAGTATGCTTCTATTAACAACAGTTGGTAAATTAATATTTAACGAAATCTTACCAGAGTCGTTCCCTTATATTAATGAACCAACAAATTCAAACCTTGAAAAAGAAACACCAGCGAAATATTTCGTTGAAAAAGGTGCGAACATTAAAGAGATTATTGCTAGTCGCGAAGAAGTGGCGCCATTCAGCAAGAAAATCCTTGGTAACATCATTGCGGAAGTGTTTAAACGTTTCAAAATTACAGAAACGTCTCGCATGCTTGACCGTATGAAAAACTTAGGATTCAAGTACTCTACAAAAGCTGGTATTACAGTTGGGGTATCTGACATTCTTGTATTAGGTGAAAAAGATGAAATTCTCCACGAAGCACAAGCAAAAGTAGATAATGTAATTAAACAATTCCGTCGCGGTTTAATCACGGAAGAAGAACGTTACGATCGCGTTATCTCTATTTGGAGTAATGCAAAAGATGTTATCCAAGGAAAACTGATGAAGTCCTTGAATAAACGCAACCCAATCTTCATGATGAGTGATTCCGGTGCCCGTGGTAACGCATCGAACTTTACTCAGCTTGCTGGTATGCGTGGTCTGATGGCCAATCCATCTGGTCGTATCATCGAACTTCCAATCAAATCAAGTTTCCGTGAAGGTTTAACAGTACTTGAGTACTTCATCTCTACGCATGGTGCGCGTAAAGGTCTTGCCGATACAGCACTGAAAACTGCCGATTCTGGTTACTTAACACGTCGTCTTGTTGACGTTGCACAAGATGTAATCGTTCGTGAAGATGATTGTGGAACAGATCGCGGTTTATTAATTGGTGCGATTAAAGAGGGTAATGAAGTTATTGAGTCATTATATGATCGTCTTGTTGGACGTTTTGCAAGAAAAACTGTAAAACATCCTGAAACAGGTGAAGTATTAGTTGCTGAAAATCAATTAATTACTGAAGATATCGCTCATATCGTTGAAAATTCGGGTGTTGAAACTGTAAACATTCGTTCAGCGTTTACGTGTAACACTCGCCATGGTGTATGTAAGAAGTGTTACGGTCGTAACTTAGCAACTGGAACAGACGTAGAAGTAGGGGAAGCGGTAGGTATTATCGCAGCTCAATCTATCGGTGAACCAGGTACACAGTTAACGATGCGTACGTTCCATACAGGTGGGGTTGCCGGAGATGATATCACTCAAGGTTTACCTCGTATCCAAGAGATCTTCGAAGCTCGTAATCCGAAAGGTCAGGCTGTTATCAGTGAAATCGACGGTGTTATCGCAGCGATCAACGATGTTAAAGATCGCCAAGAAGTAGTTGTACAGGGTGAAGTTGAAGCTCGTACGTATGCTATTCCTTACGGTGCTCGTCTGAAAGTAATTCCAGGACAGAAAATTAGCCACGGTAAAGAGTTAACAGAAGGTTCTATTGATCCGAAAGAATTACTAAAAGTAACGGACATTACGGCAGTTCAAGAATACTTATTACGTGAAGTTCAAAAAGTATACCGTATGCAAGGGGTAGAAATTGGTGACAAACACGTAGAAGTAATGGTACGCCAAATGTTACGTAAAGTTCGTGTAAGTGATGCAGGTGAAACAGATGTATTACCAGGAACATTACTAGATATCCATCAGTTTACTGATGCGAATGCGAAGGTGTTACTGCAAGGTAAACAACCAGCAACAGCTAGACCTGTTCTACTTGGTATTACAAAAGCTTCACTTGAAACAGATTCATTCTTATCTGCAGCATCGTTCCAAGAAACAACTCGTGTCTTAACTGATGCAGCGATTAAGGGTAAACGCGATGAGCTTCTAGGATTGAAAGAAAATGTTATTATCGGTAAACTTGTTCCTGCTGGAACAGGTATGAATCGTTATCGCAAAGTGGATCTTGTTAAAACAACACAAGATGACATGAATGTAGAAAACGATGAAGTTTATGTGGAACAGTAAAATTTTCCGTCGTAAATTTTGTATAAAAACAGTTAATCCTAGTTGACATTGTATGAGTCAAAATGTTACTATAAGCAAGGTTGCTCCTGAACGATGCTTTGGAGGATATTTATATGTCTTATCAAAAAGTGTCAAATGCTGAAAATGTGGTCGTTGGTCATAAACGCACATTGGAAGCAATCAAAAATGGTATAGTTAAAGAAGTTGTCATTGCAGAAGATGCTGATATGCGGTTAACCCATGTTATCATTCGTACTGCATTGCAACATAACATACCCATAACAAAAGTTGAATCAGTTCGTAAACTTGGAAAAGTTGCGGGGATTCAAGTGGGAGCTTCAGCAATAGGAATAATAAGTTAAAACTGTTTTTGTGAGGAGAGAGCATTTGCTCTCCCTTGCAAAAACTTTGTTTTCAACTAATAATGAACCACCTGGATATGTGGTCATACAAACATGCGAAGGGAGGATAATCAAATGCCTACTATTAACCAATTAGTGAGAAATGGTCGTACTGATAAAGTATGGAAATCTAAATCACCTGCGTTAAACAAAGGTTTTAACTCTTTAAAGAAAAAATCAACTGATATCTCTGCACCTCAAAAACGTGGTGTATGTACTCGTGTTGGTACAATGACTCCAAAGAAACCTAACTCAGCGTTACGTAAATATGCTCGTGTTCGTTTAACAAATGGTATTGAGGTAACAGCATACATCCCAGGTATCGGTCATAACCTACAAGAGCACAGCGTAGTATTAATTCGCGGTGGTCGTGTAAAAGACTTACCAGGGGTACGTTACCACATCGTTCGTGGTGCGCTTGATACAGCTGGTGTTGACAAGCGTATGCAAGGCCGTTCTAAATACGGTACTAAAAAGCCAAAAGCGGCTAAGAAATAATAACTTTTTCATGAAAGGAGGAACTCAATATGCCTCGTAAAGGACCTGTTGCAAAACGTGACGTGTTACCAGATCCAATGTACAATTCGAAGCTAGTAACACGCCTTATCAACAAAATGATGGTTGACGGTAAAAAAGGTAAATCTCAAACAATTCTTTATAATGCGTTCGATATCGTAAGCGAACGTACTGGTAAAGAGCCAATGGAAGTATTCGAGCAAGCTCTTAAGAACATTATGCCTGTTCTTGAAGTACGCGCTCGTCGTGTTGGTGGTGCTAACTACCAAGTTCCAGTTGAGGTTCGTCCAGAACGCCGTACAACTTTAGGTCTTCGTTGGTTAGTAAACTACGCTCGTCTTCGTGGTGAAAAAACTATGGAAGAGCGTCTTGCTAACGAAATCTTAGATGCAGCTAACAACGCTGGTGCATCTGTTAAGAAACGTGAAGACACTCATAAAATGGCAGAAGCTAACAAAGCATTTGCTCATTACCGTTGGTAGGATTCAACGTAAAATAAATGTAAGCATAAACCGCTTTATTTGTCGCTTATGGAAGTGTGGAGAGGGAGAATGCCTCTCCCTTTCGTTGGGCGCTCGTTTTACATAATGAGGGTACTGGACATACTGACATGTGTAACAATATAAAGTGGCTTTTTTGCTACTTAAAATAAAAAAATCCAATCCATATATGGAAGGAGCAAGACACCAAATGGCAAGAGAGTTCTCTTTAGAAAACACTCGTAATATTGGTATCATGGCTCACATCGATGCTGGTAAAACAACAGCTACTGAGCGTATTCTGTACTACACAGGACGTATTCACAAAATCGGTGAAACTCACGAAGGTGCATCTCAGATGGACTGGATGGAGCAAGAGCAAGAGCGTGGTATCACAATTACTTCTGCTGCAACTACAGCACAATGGAAAGGTCACCGTGTAAACATCATTGACACTCCAGGTCACGTAGATTTCACAGTAGAAGTAGAACGTTCTTTACGCGTACTTGATGGCGCAGTAGCAGTACTTGATGCACAATCTGGTGTAGAACCACAAACAGAAACTGTTTGGCGTCAGGCTACTACTTACGGCGTACCTCGTATCGTATTCGTTAACAAAATGGATAAAATCGGTGCAGATTTCTTATACTCTGTAGGAACAATCCACGATCGTCTACAAGCAAACGCACACCCAATTCAGTTACCAATCGGTGCTGAAGATGAGTTCAATGGTATCATTGACCTTGTTGAAGAATGTGCTTACATGTACGGTAACGATTTAGGAACAGACATTCAACGTGTTGAAATTCCTGAAGAGCACAAAGAATTAGCTGAAGAATACCGTGGAAAGCTTATTGAAGCGGTAGCTGAGCTTGATGAAGAAATGATGATGAAGTACCTAGAAGGTGAAGAAATCACTGTAGAAGAGCTTAAAGCTGGTATCCGTAAGGCTACAACTTCTGTAGAATTCTTCCCAGTAATCTGTGGTTCTGCATTCAAAAACAAAGGTGTTCAAATTCTGTTAGACGCAGTTATCGACTACCTACCATCTCCATTAGACGTACCTGCTATTAAAGGTACTCTTCCGGATACAGATGAAGAAGTAGAACGTAAGTCTAGCGATGAAGAACCATTCGCAGCTTTAGCATTCAAAATCATGACTGACCCTTATGTTGGTAAGTTAACGTTCTTCCGTGTGTACTCTGGTGTGTTAAACTCTGGATCATACGTGAAAAACTCAACTAAAGGTAAGCGTGAGCGTGTAGGTCGTATCCTACAAATGCATGCTAACAGCCGTGAAGAGATTTCAACAGTTTACGCTGGTGATATCGCTGCTGCTGTAGGTTTAAAAGATACTACTACTGGTGATACTCTTTGTGACGAGAAGAGCCTTGTTATCCTTGAGTCTATGGAATTCCCAGAGCCAGTTATCTCTGTAGCTATCGAACCAAAATCTAAAGCTGACCAAGATAAAATGGGTACAGCATTATCTAAGCTTTCTGAAGAAGATCCAACATTCCGTGCTCACACTGACCAAGAAACTGGCCAAACAATCATCGCTGGTATGGGTGAACTTCACCTTGATATCATCGTTGACCGTATGCGCCGTGAATTCAAAGTTGAAGCAAACGTTGGTGCTCCTCAGGTAGCATACCGTGAGACTTTCCGCGCTGCTGCGAAAGTTGAAGGTAAGTTCGCTCGTCAATCTGGTGGACGTGGACAATTCGGACACGTTTGGATTGAGTTTGAACCTAACGAAGAAGGTAAAGGATTCGAATTCGAAAACAAGATCGTCGGTGGTGTAGTTCCTCGTGAATACATCCCAGCTGTTGGAGCAGGTCTTGAAGATGCGCTTAAAAATGGTGTACTAGCTGGTTATCCACTAGTTGACATTAAAGCTGCATTAGTTGACGGATCTTACCATGATGTCGATTCATCTGAGATGGCGTTCAAAATCGCTGCATCTATGGCACTTAAAGCTGCGGTTTCTAAATGTAGCCCAGTAATTCTTGAGCCAATGATGAAAGTTGAAGTTGTAATTCCTGAAGAGTACATGGGTGACATTATGGGTGACGTAACATCTCGTCGTGGACGTGTAGAAGGTATGGAAGCTCGCGGTAACGCTCAAGTTGTTCGCGCTATGGTTCCACTTTCTGAAATGTTCGGTTATGCAACGTCATTACGTTCTAACACTCAAGGACGCGGAACATTCTCTATGGTGTTTGACCACTATGAAGAAGTACCAAAGTCTGTTTCTGAAGAAATTATCAAAAAAAATAAAGGTGAATAATTGATTTTTATCGATTCTTCACGTATAACTACTTATGTAAGCTTAGAAAGTGGGACGCAAGTTTCACTTTCTAGCCTAAATATAAAATAACCTATATAAACTAAGGAGGAATTTAGAATGGCTAAAGCTAAATTCGAACGTTCTAAACCCCATGTTAACATCGGTACAATCGGCCACGTTGACCATGGTAAAACTACATTAACTGCTGCGATCACTACAGTACTTGCAAAAGCTGGTGGTGCTGAAGCACGCGGATACGATCAAATCGATGCTGCTCCAGAAGAAAGAGAGCGCGGTATCACAATCTCAACTGCACACGTTGAGTACGAAACTGAAACTCGTCACTATGCACACGTTGACTGCCCAGGTCACGCTGACTATGTTAAAAACATGATCACTGGTGCTGCTCAAATGGACGGCGGTATCTTAGTAGTATCTGCTGCTGATGGCCCAATGCCTCAAACTCGTGAGCACATCCTTCTTTCTCGTCAAGTAGGTGTACCTTACATCGTTGTATTCTTAAACAAATGCGACATGGTAGACGACGAAGAATTATTAGAATTAGTAGAAATGGAAGTTCGTGACCTATTATCTGAATACGGATTCCCAGGCGACGACATTCCTGTAATCAAAGGTTCTGCTCTTAAAGCTCTTCAAGGAGAAGCTGATTGGGAAGCAAAAATCATTGAATTAATGGCTGAAGTTGATGCTTACATCCCAACTCCAGAACGTGAAACTGACAAACCATTCTTAATGCCTGTAGAGGATGTATTCTCTATCACAGGTCGTGGTACAGTTGCTACTGGTCGTGTTGAGCGCGGTATCGTTAAAGTTGGTGACGTAGTAGAAATCATCGGTCTTGCTGAAGAAAATGCTTCTACAACTGTAACTGGTGTAGAGATGTTCCGTAAACTTCTTGACCAAGCTCAAGCTGGAGACAACATCGGTGCTTTACTTCGTGGGGTTGCTCGTGAAGACATCCAACGTGGACAAGTACTTGCAAAAAGCGGTTCTGTAAAAGCTCACGCTAAATTCAAAGCTGAAGTTTTCGTATTATCTAAAGAAGAAGGTGGACGTCACACTCCATTCTTCGCTAACTACCGTCCTCAGTTCTACTTCCGTACAACTGACGTAACTGGTATCATCCAATTACCAGAAGGTACTGAAATGGTAATGCCTGGTGACAACATCGAAATGACTATCGAACTTATCGCTCCAATCGCTATCGAAGAGGGAACTAAATTCTCTATTCGTGAAGGTGGACGTACAGTAGGTTACGGTGTAGTTGCTACTATCGTTGAGTAATCTTAACTGATATAAAAAACCCCGAGGGATTTTCCCTTGGGGTTTTTGTTTGCGTTTATATAATGAGCGAAATGATCATTTCATGTTTTGACGAGTTTCTTCTATAGTAATATAAAATCAATAAACCCAAAATCCAGAAACTGTAAAATGAATTCTGATAGATGAAAACTTGAAATTCTTTAAAGTGCCATGTATAATAGCAAAAGTAGAGAAAAGCAGATGCAAACAAAAAGATGCTTGCATCTAGACGAATAACATTGTATAATAGACAATGTTGGTCTTTGACTGCGATGAAGTGGAAGGTTGCTGACACACCCGGCCGCTTTGCCATGGCATGGTGTGGGGAAATTTCCATGGAGAAGGTCTATTTTAGAAATAGGCGAACGAAGGAGGGAAAATAATGGCAAAAGAAAAAATTCGTATCCGTTTAAAAGCTTACGATCACCGTATTCTTGATCAGTCAGCTGAGAAAATTGTAGAAACAGCTAAGCGTTCTGGGGCAACAGTTTCTGGTCCGATCCCATTACCAACTGAAAAAACTGTTTACACAATTCTTCGTGCTGTTCATAAGTACAAAGATTCTCGTGAGCAATTCGAAATGCGCACGCACAAACGTCTAATCGACATCGTGAGTCCTACTCCACAAACAGTAGATTCATTAATGCGTTTAGACTTACCATCTGGTGTAGATATCGAAATCAAACTATAATTTATATAACTTAAAAATGTAGGAGGTGTAACTCATGACCAAAGGAATCTTAGGAAGAAAGATCGGTATGACTCAAGTATTTGCTGAGAACGGTGAGTTAATCCCAGTAACAGTTATCGCTGCTAATCCAAACGTTGTTCTTCAAAAGAAAACAACTGAAACTGATGGCTACAACGCAATTCAGTTAGGATTTGAAGATAAACGTGAAAAGTTAACTAACAAACCTGAACAAGGCCACACTGCTAAAGCATCTACAACTCCTAAGCGCTTCATTCGCGAAATCCGCGATGCAGACGTGGACGGATTAGAGGTTGGTCAAGAGGTAAAAGTTGACGTATTCGCTACAGGTGAAATCGTTGATGTAACAGGAATTTCTAAAGGTAAAGGTTTCCAAGGTGTTATCAAACGCCACGGACAATCTCGCGGACCTATGTCTCATGGTTCTCGCTATCACCGTCGTCCAGGTTCAATGGGCCCAGTTGCTCCGAACCGTGTATTCAAAGGCAAAAAACTTGCTGGACGTATGGGTGGAGACCAAGTTACTATCCAAAACTTAGAAATCGTTCAAGTTGACACTGAGCGCAACTTATTACTAGTAAAAGGTAACGTTCCAGGTGCTAAGAAATCTCTTGTAGTTGTTCAAGGCGCTGTGAAGGTTAGCAAATAATTCACAATAGGAAGGAGGAATTCCAATGCCAAAAGTTACTGTATATAACCAAACTGGTTCACAGGTTGGTGAAATCGAATTAGCTGAAGCTATTTTCGGTATCGAACCAAATGAAGCTGTACTTTTCGAAGCTGTAATGATGCAACGTGCATCTTTACGTCAAGGTACACACAAAGTAAAAACTCGCTCTGAAGTTCGCGGTGGTGGTCGTAAACCATGGCGTCAAAAAGGAACTGGACGTGCTCGTCAAGGGTCTATCCGCTCTCCTCAATGGCGTGGTGGTGGTACGGTATTCGGACCTACACCAAGAAGCTATGCGTACAAACTTCCTAAGAAAGTTCGTCGTTTAGCAATCAAATCTGCATTAGCTACTAAAGTAGTTGAGAACAACATTGTAGTTCTTGAAGACCTAGTGTTAAATGCACCAAAAACAAAAGATATGCTAGCAGTACTTAAAGGATTAACTGTTGAGAAGAAAGCTCTTATCGTAACTGCTGATGCAAACGAATCTGTAGAGTTATCTGCTCGCAATATCCCTGGAGTAACAGTAATCACTGCTGATGGCGTAAACGTTTTAGACGTGCTTCATCATGATAAGCTAATCATGACAAAAGCGGCAGTGGAAAAAGTAGAGGAGGTGCTTGCATAATGAGAGATCCTCGTGATATCATTAAGCGCCCAGTTATCACTGAACGTTCTATGGAAATGATGGCTGAAAAAAAATACACGTTCGATGTGGACGTTAAATCTAATAAAACAGAAGTTAAAGATGCTCTAGAAGCGATCTTTGGTGTTAAAGTAGAAAAAGTGAACATCATGAACTACAAGCCGAAAGCAAAACGCGTTGGTCGTCACGCTGGTTTTACTAGCCGTCGTCGTAAAGCAATCGTTAAGCTAACTGCTGACAGCAAAGAAATCGAAATCTTCCAAGGCGTTTAATTCTTACTAAAGAAGGAGGGAAATTGAGATGGGAATTAAAAAGTATAATCCAACTACTAACGGTCGTCGTAACATGACTACGAATGATTTCGCTGAAATCACGACTGACAGACCCGAAAAGTCTTTACTTGCTCCTTTAAGCAAAAAGGCTGGTCGTAATAACCAAGGTAAAATCACTGTACGTCATCAAGGTGGCGGACACAAGCGTCAATACCGTATCATCGACTTCAAACGTAACAAAGATGGAATTCCAGGACGCGTTGCTACGATCGAATACGATCCAAACCGCTCTGCGAATATCGCATTAATTAACTACGTTGACGGTGAAAAACGTTACATTCTTGCTCCTAAGAACTTAGAAGTAGGTATGGAAATTATGTCTGGCGCTGAAGCTGACATTAAAATCGGTAACGCATTACCATTAATCAACATTCCAGTAGGTACTGTTGTTCATAACATCGAGCTTAAACCAGGTCGTGGAGGACAATTAGTTCGTTCTGCTGGTACATCTGCACAAGTACTTGGTAAAGAAGGTAAATACGTTCTTGTACGTTTAACTTCTGGTGAAGTGCGTCTTGTATTATCTGCTTGCCGTGCAACTGTAGGTCAAGTTGGTAACGAGTCACACGAACTTATCAAGATCGGTAAAGCTGGTCGCTCTCGCTGGTTAGGTAAGCGCCCAACTGTTCGTGGTTCTGTAATGAACCCAGTTGATCACCCACACGGTGGTGGTGAAGGACGTTCACCAATCGGACGTAAGTCTCCAATGTCTCCATGGGGTAAACCAACTCTTGGATTCAAAACTCGTAAGAAAAACAAAGCGTCTGACAAATTCATCGTTCGTCGTCGTAAAAAATAATGGGATTGTAGTACGGTTCACTTTAAGAACCGTACGGCAATCACGAAGGGAGGCACCAAAATGGCTCGTAGCTTGAAAAAAGGACCATTTGTCGATGATCATTTAATGAGTAAAATTGCAAAGCTAAATGAAACTGAGCAAAAGCAAGTTGTTAAAACTTGGTCTCGTCGTTCAACGATCTTCCCTCAGTTCATCGGTCACACAATCGCTGTATATGACGGTCGTAAACATGTACCTGTATATGTTACTGAAGACATGGTAGGCCACAAGTTAGGTGAATTCGCACCAACTCGTACGTATAAAGGTCATGATGCTGACGATAAGAAAACTAGAAGATAATGAGAGGAGGCACTTCAATGCAAGCTAAAGCAGTAGCGAGAACAGTTCGTATTGCTCCTCGTAAAGTTCGTTTAGTTGTAGACTTAATCCGAGGTAAGCAAGTGGGTGAAGCGATTGCTATCCTTAACCACACACCAAAAACTGCTTCTCCAGTTGTAGAAAAAGTTTTAAAATCTGCAATCGCAAATGCAGAGCACAATTATGAAATGGACATCAACAGCCTAGTTGTTGAGAAAGTTTTCGTTGACGAAGGTCCAACGTTAAAACGTTTCCGTCCACGTGCAATGGGTCGTGCAAGCCAAATTAACAAACGCACAAGCCACATCACAGTTGTGGTATCAGAAAAGAAGGAGGGATAATCGATGGGTCAAAAGGTTAATCCAATTGGTCTTCGTGTCGGCGTTATCCGTGACTGGGAATCTCGTTGGTTCGCTGAGAAAGATTACGCTACATTATTACATGAAGACATCAAAATCCGTGAGTACATTAATGTACGCTTAAAAGATTCTGCTGTTGCTAAAGTAGAAATCGAACGTGCAGCAAATCGTGTAAATGTTACAATTCACACAGCAAAACCTGGTATGGTAATTGGTAAAGGTGGTACTGAAGTTGAAGCACTTCGTAAAGCTCTTAACCAATTAACAGGCAAGCGTGTACACATCAACATTTTAGAAGTTAAGAGAGCTGATCTTAACGCTAAATTAGTAGGCGAAAACATTGCTCGTCAATTAGAAAACCGTGTATCATTCCGTCGTGCACAAAAGCAAGTTATTCAACGTGCTATGCGTGCAGGTGCTAAAGGTATTAAAACACAGGTTTCTGGTCGTCTTGGCGGAGCTGATATCGCTCGTGCAGAATCTTACAGTGAAGGAACTGTTCCACTTCATACACTTCGCGCTGATATTGACTATGCAGCAGTTGAAGCTGATACAACATACGGTAAATTAGGCGTAAAAGTATGGATCTACCGTGGAGAAGTCCTTCCTACAAAAAAGAAAGCTTCTGAGGAAGGAGGAAAATAATATGTTAATGCCAAAACGCGTAAAATATCGTAGAGAGCATCGTGGTAAAATGCGTGGTCGTGCAAAAGGTGGAACTGAAATTGCTTTCGGTGAATTCGGTTTACAAGCACAAGCTGCTTCATGGATTACAAACCGTCAAATCGAAGCTGCTCGTCGTGCAATGACTCGTTACATGAAACGTGGCGGTAAAGTATGGATTAAAATTTTCCCTTCTAAACCTTACACTGCAAAACCTCTAGAAGTACGTATGGGTTCCGGTAAAGGGGCACCAGAAGGCTGGGTAGCAGTAGTAAAACCTGGGAAAATTATGTTCGAAATCGCGGGTGTATCTGAAGAGGTAGCACGCGAAGCATTACGTCTTGCAGCTCACAAGTTACCTGTGAAATGTAAATTCGTAAAACGTGAAGAAAATGGTGGTGAATCTAATGAAAACTAATGATATTCGTGAATTAACCACTGCCGAAATCGAAACAAAAGTTAAAGCTTTAAAGGAAGAGTTGTTTAATCTTCGCTTCCAACTTGCTACAGGACAATTAGAGAATCCAACTCGCATTCGTGAAGTGCGTAAAGCAATTGCTCGTATGAAAACTGTAGTTCGTGAAAGAGAGATCGGAATTAATCGATAAATTGAGGGGAGGTTTGCATAGTGAGCGAACGTAACCAACGCAAAGTTTATACTGGTCGTGTAGTGTCTGACAAAATGGACAAAACGATTACAGTTTTAGTTGAAACTTACAAAACTCATTCCTTGTACGGAAAACGTGTTAAGTATTCTAAGAAGTACAAAGCCCATGATGAGCAAAACCAAGCGAAACTTGGCGATATCGTTAAAATCATGGAAACTCGCCCGCTTTCTGCTACTAAGCGTTTCCGTTTAGTTGAAATCGTTGAAGAAGCGGTTATTATCTAAATAGACGAATCGGAATTTTTAGTCCGAAGGGAGGTTTCATAACATGATCCAACAAGAATCTCGTTTGAAAGTTGCTGACAACTCTGGTGCACGTGAACTTTTAACAATTAAAGTATTAGGCGGCTCTGGTCGTAAATATGCTAACATTGGTGACATTATCGTTGCTACGGTAAAACAAGCAACACCAGGTGGCGTTGTTAAAAAAGGTGACGTTGTTAAAGCAGTAGTAGTACGTACGAAGAGCGGAGCTCGTCGTCCGGACGGTTCTTACATCAAATTTGATGAAAACGCAGCGGTTATCATTAAAGACGATAAGAGCCCACGTGGTACTCGTATCTTCGGACCAGTAGCTCGTGAATTACGTGATAGCAACTTCATGAAGATCGTTTCTTTAGCTCCAGAAGTTCTATAATTTAAGGTATTGCCTTGCTAAGGAGGTGCAGAATTAAGATGCATGTAAAAAAAGGTGATAAAGTACAGGTAATCACTGGTAAAGACAAAGGAAAACAAGGCGTTATCCTTGTGGCTTTCCCAAAGCAAAACCGTGTTATCGTTGAGGGTGTCAATATCGTTAAGAAGCACTCTAAGCCATCTCAATTAAATCCACAAGGTGGAATTATTACTAAAGAAGCACCTATTCACGTTTCTAACGTTATGATTTTAGATCCGAAAACAGGTGAACCTACTCGCGTAGGCTTCAAAGTAGAAGATGGTAAAAAAGTTCGTATTGCAAAAAAATCTGGTGAATTATTAGATAAATAATTTTCTTAAGAAAGGAGGTCACTTCATTGAATCGCCTTAAAGAGAAGTTCCAAAAGGAAATTACTCCTGCTCTAGTGAGCAAGTTTAACTATAAATCTGTAATGCAGGTACCAAAAATCGAAAAGATCGTAATCAACACTGGTGTTGGTGACGCGGTATCTAACTCAAAAGCGTTAGACAACGCAGTAGAAGAATTAACACAAATCACAGGTCAAAAACCTGTTGTAACTCGTGCTAAAAAATCAATCGCTGGTTTCCGTCTTCGTGAAGGTATGCCAATCGGTGCGAAAGTAACTTTACGCGGCGAGCAAATGTATGAGTTCTTCGACAAATTAGTATCAGTTTCTTTACCACGTGTACGTGATTTCCGTGGTGTTTCTAAGAAATCATTCGATGGTCGTGGAAACTATACATTAGGTGTTAAAGAGCAACTTATTTTCCCTGAGATTGATTATGATAAAGTAAGCAAAGTCCGCGGTATGGACATCGTAATCGTTACTACAGCGAAAACTGATGAAGAAGCTCGTGAACTTTTAACACAATTCGGTATGCCATTCCAAAAATAATGGAAGCCAACGCTAAGTAGAGGAGGCGAAAACGTGGCTAAAAAATCTATGATAGCGAAACAAAAGCGTACTCCTAAGTTTAAAGTACAAGAGTATACACGTTGCGAACGCTGCGGTCGTCCGCATTCTGTATACCGCAAATTTAAACTTTGCCGTATTTGTTTCCGTGAACTTGCATATAAAGGTCAAATTCCTGGTGTTAAAAAAGCTAGTTGGTAAAACCCACAAATGGGAAGGAGGTAAAACACATGGTGATGACAGATCCAATTGCAGACATGCTTACTCGCATCCGTAATGCGAACATGGTACGTCATGAGAAATTAGAGGTTCCTGCTTCTAAAATCAAAAAAGAGATCGCTGAACTTTTAAAACGTGAAGGTTTCATTCGTGATGTAGAATACATCGAGGATAACAAACAAGGTATCCTTCGTATTTTCCTGAAATATGGTGCAAACAATGAACGTGTAATCACTGGATTAAAACGTATCAGTAAACCTGGCTTACGCGTTTACGCTAAAGCTGACGAAGTACCACGTGTACTTAACGGATTAGGTATCGCTCTTGTTTCTACATCTAAGGGAGTAATGACAGACAAAGACGCTCGTCAATTACAAACTGGTGGAGAAGTAGTAGCATACGTTTGGTAATATATATTTAAAACGAACGGAGGTGTGACCACATGTCTCGTATTGGTAAAAAGATTCTTGAAATCCCTGCAGGTGTTACTATTACAGTTGCAGAAGACAATACTGTAACAGTAAAAGGCCCTAAAGGTGAATTAACTCGTACTTTCAATGCTGATATGCTTATCAAAATTGAAGAGAATACATTAACAGTTGAGCGTCCATCTGAACAGAAGGAACACCGTGCATTACACGGTACAACTCGTGCTTTAATCGGAAACATGGTTGAAGGTGTAACTGAAGGTTTCGCACGCGGACTTGAATTAGTCGGTGTTGGTTACCGTGCTCAAAAACAAGGTGATAAACTTGTATTAAGCGTAGGTTATTCTCATCCAGTAGAAATGACTCCGGAAGCAGGTCTTGAAGTTGAAGTACCTGCACCAACTAAGATCGTAATCAAAGGTATCGACAAGCAACGTGTTGGCGAATTTGCTGCTAACATCCGTGCTGTACGTGCTCCTGAGCCTTACAAAGGTAAAGGTATTCGTTACGAAGGCGAAGTTGTTCGTCGTAAAGAAGGTAAAACTGCTAAGTAAACCCGTTAGGTGAGAGAAAGGAGTGACAAGAATGATCACTAAAGCTGATAAAAATGCGACTCGTAAGAAAAGACATGCACGTGTACGTGCTAAACTTACTGGTACTGCAGAGCGTCCACGTTTAAACGTGTTCCGTTCTAACCAACATATTTACGCTCAAGTTATTGATGATGTGAATGGTGTAACGTTAGTAAGTGCATCTACTCTTGATAAAGACCTTGCTCTTAACGGTACTAGCAATATTGAAGCTGCTACGAAAGTTGGAGAATCAGTTGCTAAGCGTGCTGTAGAGAAAGGCGTTAAAGAAGTAGTATTTGATCGCGGTGGTTACTTATACCATGGCCGTGTTAAAGCTCTAGCTGAAGCTGCTCGTGAGGCTGGATTACAATTTTAATGGTCAAAGGAGGGAAAATTGATGCATCGCATTGACCCAAGTAAATTAGAACTTGAAGAACGTGTAGTTACGATAAATCGTGTCGCGAAAGTTGTTAAGGGTGGTCGTCGTTTCCGCTTTGCTGCACTAGTTGTAGTTGGCGATAAAAACGGTCATGTTGGATTCGGTACTGGTAAAGCACAAGAGGTACCAGACGCAATCCGCAAAGCTATCGAAGACGCTAAGAAAAACTTAATCGCTGTACCATTAGTTGGTACAACAATTCCACACACAATCAACGGTCATTTTGGCGCTGGTGAAGTATTCTTAAAACCTGCTGCTGAGGGTACTGGTGTTATTGCTGGTGGACCTGTTCGTGCGGTCCTTGAATTAGCTGGTGTACAAGATATTCTTTCGAAATCTCTTGGTTCTAACACACCAATCAACATGATTCGCGCTACTGTGAACGGATTAAGCGAACTTAAGCGCGCTGAAGATGTTGCAAAATTACGCGGTAAATCTGTAGAAGAGCTACTAGGTTAAGGAGGGAAAACAAATGGCGAAAAAGTTAGAAATTACCCTCACTCGTAGTGTAATTGGTCGTCCACAAGATCAACGTGCGACGGTAGAAGCTTTAGGTCTTAAAAAGTTGAATTCAACTGTAGTTAAGGAAGAAACTCCTGCTATTCTTGGTATGATCAACAAAGTTTCTCACCTTGTAACTGTAAAAGAAGCTTAAGGATAACTCATTAATATAAGGAGGTGCCTGGGAATGAAACTTCATGAATTAAAACCTGCAGAAGGTTCTCGTAAAGTACGTAACCGTGTCGGTCGTGGTATCGGTTCTGGTAACGGTAAAACTGCTGGTAAAGGTCATAAAGGACAAAACGCACGTTCTGGCGGCGGTGTTCGTCTTGGCTTCGAAGGTGGTCAAACTCCATTATTCCGTCGTTTACCAAAACGCGGCTTCACAAACATTAACCGTAAAGAGTTTGCTATTGTAAACTTATCAACGTTAAATCGTTTTGAAGATGGTACAGAAGTAACACCTGAATTATTGCTGGAAACTGGCGTTATCAGCAAATTAAACGACGGTGTTAAAATTCTTGCAAGCGGCGCAGTAGAGAAAAAACTAACTGTTAAAGCGCACAAGTTCTCTTCAAGTGCTAAAGAAGCAATTGAAGCAGCTGGCGGATCAGTTGAGGTGATCTAATGTTTCGTACAATCTCCAACTTTATGCGCGTTGCTGAGATAAGACGTAAAATATTATTCACTTTAGCGATGTTAATCGTATTCAGGATTGGCACGTTTATCCCCGTGCCATTTACAAATGGAGACGTACTGAAGGCACAAGATCAATTAAATGCTTTAGGTATTCTAAATACATTTGGCGGTGGAGCCTTGAAAAACTTCTCCATCTTTGCGATGGGAATCATGCCGTATATTACAGCATCCATCATCGTGCAATTATTGCAGATGGATGTTGTTCCTAAATTTTCGGAATGGGCGAAGCAAGGTGAAATGGGCCGTCGTAAATTAACGCAATTCACGCGTTATTTTACAATTGTTCTTGCGTTTATTCAGGGGTTTGGTATGTCAATCGGTTTTAACGGTATGGTAGGTGGACAATTAATTTTGAATCCTGGTTGGAGCACTTATTTATACATTGCTACGGTACTGACTGCTGGTACTGCATTTTTAATGTGGTTAGGTGAACAGATTACAGCTAAAGGTGTAGGTAATGGTATTTCCATCCTGATCTTTGGTGGTATTGCCGCAGCGATCCCAAGTGTTATATCTCAAGTGTATCAGCAACAGTTTCAAAATATCGGAGATCAATTGTTCATGAGTATCGTTAAAGTTGCATTGATCTTACTAGCTGTGCTAGCAGTTATTGTGGGTGTTATTTTCATTCAACAGGCTGTTAGAAAGATCCCAATTCAATATGCGAAGCGTGTAACAGGAGGAAATGGCGGTTATGCTGGAGCACAAAACACACATTTACCCCTTAAGGTAAATAGTGCTGGTGTTATTCCAGTAATTTTTGCTGTTTCATTCTTAATTACGCCTCCGACTATTGCACAGTTCTTCCCGAAACATGATGTATCGCAGTGGATTATTGCAAACTTTAACTATTCTCACCCAGTGGGAATGATCATATATGTTGCGCTCATTGTAGCCTTCACATATTTCTATGCATTTGTTCAGGTTAATCCAGAGCAAATGTCAGAGAATCTAAACAAACAAGGTGGATATGTTCCAGGTATTCGTCCGGGTAAGAATACGGAACAATATCTAACAAAAATCTTGTATCGTTTGACCTTTGTAGGATCAATTTTCCTAGCAGCGATTGCAATCTTACCAGTTATCTTTACGAAGCTGGGAAATCTTCCTCCATCTGCACAGATCGGTGGAACGAGTATGTTAATCGTTGTCGGCGTTGCTTTAGAAACAATGAAGCAGCTAGAAAGCCAACTGGTAAAACGCCATTACAAAGGGTTTATCAAGCAGTGAGTAAGTGGGAAGATTGTCTTCCCTACATGCTCATGTACTCTGAGGGGGAACAAGGATGAACTTAATTTTAATGGGGCTTCCTGGTGCTGGTAAAGGTACACAAGCCGAACAGATTGTTGCCAAGTATAACATCCCTCACATCTCAACAGGTGATATGTTCCGTGCAGCTATGAAGGCTGAAACTGAAATGGGTTTACAAGCAAAATCTTTTATTGATAAAGGTGCACTTGTTCCAGATGAAGTTACAATCGGAATCGTTCGTGAACGTTTAAGTCAAGAAGACTGTGTAAGAGGCTTCTTATTAGATGGCTTCCCACGAACTGTTGCACAAGCATCAGCTCTTGAAGAGATTATGAAAGATCTTGGCAAAAAAATCGACTATGTTTTAAACATTAATGTGGATTCAGGGTTGTTATTAAAACGCCTTACAGGCCGTCGCATTTGTAAAGAGTGCGGTGCGACTTACCACTTAGAATTCAATGCGCCAGCAAAAGCTGACGTGTGCGATAAATGTGGTGGCGAATTATATCAACGCTCTGATGACAATGAAGAAACTGTAGCAAATCGCTTAGATGTAAATATTAAGCAAACTAAACCTTTGCTTGATTTCTACGAGGAGCTTGGTTACCTACAAAGCATTAATGGTGAGCAAGATATCAATAAAGTATTTGCTGATATCGATGTTCTCATCGGAGGCTTAGCGTAATGATAATCTGCAAAACTCCTCGCGAGATAGAAATCATGCGAGAAGCTGGCAGGATCGTTGCTTTAACTCATCAAGAGTTAAAACAACACATTACTCCAGGAATTACAACGAAAGAGCTCGATCAAATAGCGGAAAAGACGATTCAAAAATATGGTGCTACGCCATCTTTTAAAGGATACAACGGATTTCCGGGGAGCATATGTGCTTCTGTAAATGAAGAGCTTGTACACGGAATTCCAGGGAAGCGCAAGCTCAAAGAGGGCGATATCATCAGTATCGATATTGGTGCGAAATACAATGGGTACCATGGAGATTCTGCATGGACGTATCCAGTTGGAAACATTTCTGAATCTGTTCAAAAGCTACTTGATGTCACAGAAAAATCGTTGTATCTTGGTCTAGAACAAGTAAAACCAGGCGAGAGATTATCAAATATCTCACATGCGGTTCAAGCCCATGCTGAAGAGAATGGATTCTCGATCGTTAGGGAGTATGTTGGTCACGGAATCGGGCAAGACTTACATGAGGACCCTCAAATCCCGCACTATGGTCCACCAAATAGAGGCCCTAGATTAAAGCCGGGAATGGTCATCTGTGTTGAGCCGATGGTGAATCAAGGAAGACGATATGTAAAAACACTATCTGATGACTGGACAGTGGTAACGGTAGATGGTAAATGGTGTGCCCATTTTGAGCACACGATTGCTCTTACAGAAGCAGGATACGAAATCCTTACCACTTTATAAGTAGCTGGCTCTCCGGGATTTCAGAGCAGTGTAAAATGTTACTGATTTGATGAAGGGAGAACTATTGAATGGCTAAAGATGATGTAATTGAAGTCGAAGGTACCGTTCTTGAAACGTTGCCAAATGCTATGTTCAAAGTAGAATTAGAGAATGGGCATGTCGTATTGGCTCACGTTTCTGGTAAAATCCGTATGAACTTCATTCGTATTTTACCAGGAGACAAAGTTACGGTAGAATTATCTCCGTACGATTTAAATCGTGGTCGTATTACGTACCGTTTTAAATAATATAGCACTCCGTAATCTTTAAGGAGGTTCGAGACATGAAAGTAAGACCGTCAGTTAAACCAATCTGCGAAAAATGTAAAGTTATTCGTAGACGTGGAAAAGTAATGGTTATTTGTGAAAACCCTAAACATAAACAAAAACAAGGTTAATCAGAAGGAGGTGCATTCGTAATGGCACGTATCGCAGGTGTAGATATTCCTCGAGACAAACGCGTTGTTATTTCTTTAACTTACGTATTCGGCATTGGTCGCACAACTGCTGAAAAAATTCTTGCTGAAGCAGGTATTTCTGAAGAAACACGAGTTCGTGATTTAACGGAAGACGAATTAGGACGTATCCGTGATATCATCGATCGTATTAAAGTTGAGGGAGACCTTCGTCGTGAAGTATCTCTTAACATCAAACGTCTAATGGAGATCGGTTCTTACCGTGGTCTTCGTCACCGTCGTGGTTTACCAGTTCGTGGTCAAAACTCTAAAAACAATGCTCGTACACGTAAAGGTCCACGTCGTACAGTAGCAAATAAAAAGAAATAATAAGTAAAGGAGGTTGAACTAACAATGGCACGTAAAACAAACACTCGTAAAAAACGTGTGAAAAAGAATATAGAAGCTGGTGTAGCTCATATTCGTTCTACTTTCAACAACACAATCGTAACACTTACAGATACTCACGGTAACGCACTTTCTTGGTCTAGTGCTGGTGCACTTGGTTTCCGTGGATCTCGTAAATCTACTCCATTCGCTGCGCAAATGGCTGCTGAAACTGCTGCTAAAGCTGCAATGGAACACGGTTTAAAAACTTTAGAGGTTACTGTTAAAGGTCCTGGTGCTGGTCGTGAAGCTGCAATTCGTGCTCTTCAAGCTGCAGGTCTAGAAGTAACAGCAATTAGAGATGTTACTCCAGTTCCTCATAATGGATGTCGTCCACCAAAACGTCGTCGTGTGTAATTTTTCTGTATAGAATTTTCCCTTTTGTCTATAATGGATATGATGCATTATCGAGAAATTTCGTACAGAAACATCGCTTGTTGTGCACAATCGGGAACTGCCTAAGGGGGACTTTCGGTTAGACAGGGGGTATACCTTTGTTTAACCGGGGTTTCGACGTTTTGAAGGAGGGTTTAGTTAATGATTGAAATCGAAAAGCCGAAAATCGAAACGGTTGAACTTAACGAAGATGCTAAATATGGTAAATTCGTAATTGAACCGCTTGAGCGTGGATATGGTACTACGTTGGGTAACTCCTTACGTCGTATTCTTTTATCTTCACTCCCTGGTGCCGCTGTTACTGCTATCCAAATCGATGGCGTATTACATGAATTTTCAACAGTTGAGGGCGTAGTAGAAGACGTTACAACGATCATCTTAAACTTGAAAAAGTTAGCTCTTAAAATCTACTCTGAAGAAGAGAAGACGTTGGAAATTGATGTGCAGGGCGAAGGTATTGTCACAGCTGCTGATATTACTCACGATAGTGATGTAGAAATCTTAAATCCAGATTTACACATTGCAACGTTAGCAAAAGATGCGCATTTCCGCGTGCGTTTAACTGCAAAGCGTGGCCGTGGGTATACGCCAGCTGATGCAAATAAAAGCGAAGATCAACCAATAGGAGTAATTCCTATTGATTCTATTTATACTCCAGTATCACGTGTGACTTACCAAGTGGAAAAGACACGTGTCGGACAAGTGGCTAATTATGATAAGCTTACGCTTGATGTATGGACGGATGGAAGCATCGGGCCAAAAGAAGCTATCTCTTTAGGTGCCAAAATCTTAACTGAGCATTTAAATATCTTTGTTGGTTTAACTGATGAAGCACAAAATGCTGAGATTATGGTCGAGAAGGAAGAAGATCAAAAAGAGAAAGTTCTTGAGATGACTATCGAAGAACTAGACCTTTCTGTTCGTTCTTATAATTGCCTAAAACGTGCAGGAATTAATACTGTACAAGAGCTTGCGAACAAAACAGAAGAAGATATGATGAAAGTTCGTAACTTAGGACGTAAATCCTTAGAAGAAGTTAAACATAAACTTGAGGAATTAGGTTTAGGTTTACGTAAAGACGACTGAGGATTTAAACCCATCAACAAAGGAGGGAACTACGAATGGCATACAGAAAATTAGGCCGTACAAGTGCGCAACGTAAAGCTATGTTACGTGACTTAGCTACTGATTTAATTATCAACGAGCGCATCCAAACGACAGAAACTCGTGCAAAAGAACTTCGTTCTGTAGTGGAAAAAATGATCACTTTAGGTAAACGCGGAGATCTTCATGCTCGTCGTCAAGCAGCAGCTTTCATTCGCAATGAAGTAGCTAACGCTGAGACTGGTCAAGATGCACTTCAAAAACTATTCGCTGATGTAGCTCCACGCTATGCTGAGCGCCAAGGCGGATACACTCGTATTGCAAAAATTGGTCCACGTCGCGGAGACGCAGCACCAATGGTAATTATCGAGTTAGTATAATGATAATTAAAAGGGCAGGACAGTTCTTTTCAAGAAACTGGTCATGGCCCTTTTTTTTAAATATAAAAATAGGCTTACTTGGCGAAGGAAAGGGTGCCTTGTATTGAAAAAAGAGAAACTTCGGACAGAAAATATATCATTTCAATATCCTGGTGCAGCCACTTATGCATTAAAAGATGTTTCATTCTCCTTATATGAAGGAGAATGGGTATCTGTTATTGGACAAAACGGTTCTGGGAAGTCTACACTTGCAAAATTATTGAATGGTTTGTTTTTGCCGGAAGCAGGGACAATTACAGTAAATGATATAATGGTTTTGTCAGAGGAAACGGTATGGGATGTCCGAAAACAAATTGGGATGGTATTTCAAAATCCAGATAATCAATTTGTTGGAACGACAGTGCAAGATGACGTTGTCTTTGGTTTAGAGAATATCGGAATGCCAAGAGAGCAAATGGTAGAAAGATTAGATCAGGCCTTACGACTAGTCCGTATGGAAGATTTTCTTAATGATGAGCCTCATTCGTTATCCGGTGGGCAAAAGCAGCGAGTAGCAATAGCAGGCGTTTTAGCACTTCAGCCATCTATTTTGATATTAGATGAAGCAACGTCAATGCTAGACCCTCAAGGGAGACGTGAAGTGGTAGAAACGGTTAGACAACTTGTTAATGAAAAAGGTATTACCGTGTTATCAATTACGCACGATTTAGAAGAAGCGGCACAATCAGACCGTGTCATTATTTTAAATAAGGGAGAGATATTAGAGGAAGGGACTCCAGAACAAATTTTCAAGTCCTCTCATATGCTCCAAGAAATTGGATTAGATGTACCATTTTCAGTGAAAATAGCAGAATTATTAAAAAGAAATGAAATTCTCTTGCAAAATACGCATCTTACAATGGAAAGCTTGGTGAACGAACTTTGGAGATTACATTCCAAAAAGTAGAACATCGTTATCAATTTAAAACTCCATTTGAAAGACGCGCACTTTATGATGTAGACGTGTCGTTTCCAAGTGGGGGCTATTATGCCATTATCGGTCATACTGGTTCAGGTAAGTCGACGATGATTCAACATTTAAATGGTTTATTGCAGCCGACAAATGGCACAGTTCAAATTGGTGAACATTTCATTTCGGCAGGAAAGAAAGAAAAAAAGCTAAAGCCACTACGTAAAAAGGTAGGGGTTGTCTTTCAATTCCCAGAACATCAGTTGTTTGAAGAAACTGTGGAGAAAGATATTTGTTTCGGCCCTACTAATTTTGGGGTATCTGTAGAAGAAGCGAAGCAAAAGGCAAGAGAGGCAATTGAACTTGTAGGGTTAGAACCAGAACTGTTAGCACGTTCACCATTTGAGTTAAGTGGTGGGCAAATGAGGCGTGTTGCGATAGCAGGCGTATTAGCGATGGAACCCGAAGTGCTTGTATTAGATGAACCTACAGCAGGACTAGATCCAAAAGGACAAAATGAACTTATGGAGATGTTTTATAAGCTACATAAGGAGAAAGGCCTTACAGTTATCCTTGTAACGCATAATATGGAGGATGCTGCTAAATATGCCGAGCAGATTGTAGTCATGCATAAAGGAACGGTCTTTTTGCAAGGAAGTGCAGAGGAAGTATTTTCACATGCTGATGAACTAGAGAGAATTGGCGTGGATCTTCCTATGTCTTTAAAGTATAAACGTGCAATTGAAGAGAAGTTTGGCATTTCAATCCCAAAGGCTACCTTATCTTTAGAGGATCTTACTCATGAAGTTGTGCAGGTGTTACGAAAAGGTGGTCATGAATCATGCAGCAGTTGATTATTGGAAGGTATATTCCAGGGAATTCTCTTATTCATCAACTTGATCCACGTACGAAGCTGCTGATTGTCTTTTTATATGTATTTGTTGTTTTCTTAGCAAATAATGCGATTTCATATGGATTTTTATTTTTATATGCACTCATTGCTTTATTTTTTGCAAAAGTGCCGATTCGTTATGTACTTTCGGGCTTAAAACCAATTCTATGGATTTTTCTTTTTACATTTTTCCTGCATATTTTTACGAATAAAGAAGGGGAAGTACTATTCCAGCTTGGTTGGTTTTCGATACATGAAAAAGGATTAGAGCAAGGGATATACATTTCTATACGATTCTTCGTTATTATTTTAATGACGACATTATTAACGTTAACGACGACACCCATTGAGATTACAGATGGTTTGGAGACGTTATTAAAGCCATTGAAGCGTATAAAAGTTCCTGTTCATGAAATCGCATTAATGATGTCAATTTCTCTTCGTTTTATTCCGACATTAATGGATGAAACGAGTAAAATAATGAAGGCACAATCGTCACGTGGTATTGATTTTGCAGGGGGACCGATAAAAGATAGGATGAAAGCTATTATTTCACTACTCGTTCCTCTATTTATCAGTGCTTTTAAGCGTGCAGAGGACTTAGCAATTGCTATGGAAGCTCGTGGATATCAAAGTGGCGAAGGACGTACTAAATTTAGGCAACTACGCTGGAAAACAAGCGATACAGTAACGATTATAAGCTTGCTTTGTTTAGCTTGTATTTTGGCATGGGTGCGATCGTAATGGAGAATAAAGAAATGGATAGAATAAAATGTACGGTTGCATATGATGGCATGCATTTTTGTGGTTATCAAATTCAGCCGCAGCATCGTACTGTTCAACAAGAAATAGAGAAAGCTCTACAGAAATTGCATAAAGGGGAACTTGTTCGTGTTCAGGCATCGGGCAGAACAGATTCTACTGTCCATGCTAAAGGACAAGTGATACACTTTGATACACCGTTATCTCTTGAAGAGTGGCAATGGAGCAATGCATTAAACACAATGTTACCAGATGATATTGTTATCAGACAGGTAGAGAAAAAAACAGAAGAATTTCATGCGCGTTACGGTGTTGAGAGAAAAGAATATCGTTATCGTGTGTTATTATCAAAGACTGCGGATGTATTCCGTAGAAATTACGTATATCAATATCCATATCCGCTCGAAATAAACTCTATACGAAAAGCGATTCCTCATTTTATTGGAACGCATGATTTCACTTCTTTTTGTTCGGCAAAAACTGACAAAAAAGATAAAGTGAGAACAATTTATGAAATTGAGCTAATTGAGCAAGACGATGAATTAATTTTTCGTTTTGTAGGTAATGGATTTTTATATAATATGGTCAGAATTATTGTTGGTACGTTACTGAGCGTAGGACAAGGAAAGCTTGATCCAGATAGCATTCCAGAGATTCTGGCGAAACAAAATCGTCAGTTTGCTGGAAAGATGGCTCCTGGTCATGGACTTTACTTATGGCAGGTAAACTATAACAACTAATCCTGGTGTAACATTTGCTTGACATTAGAAACTCAAAAGTATATCATAACATATGGTATTGTTTCTAAAACCACGATTAGCCCCGGAAGGAAATCGTGTTTAAGATAAACAATAGATTTTTTCTATGGAAAAGATAACGAGGAGGGAAACACATGCGTACGACTTTTATGGCAAAAGCTAACGAAGTTGAGCGTAAATGGTATGTGGTTGATGCTGAAGGTCAAACTTTAGGTCGCCTTGCTAGTGAAGTAGCATCCATTTTACGCGGTAAAAACAAACCTACATTTACACCACACGTTGACACGGGTGATCATGTAATTATTATTAACGCTGAGAAAATTCATTTAACAGGTAATAAATTAAACGATAAAATTTACTACCGTCACACTAACCACCCAGGTGGACTTAAACAAAGAACAGCTCTAGAAATGCGTACAAACTACCCTGTACAAATGTTAGAGCTTGCAATTAAAGGCATGCTTCCAAAAGGACGCTTAGGCCGTCAAGTTTCTAAGAAACTAAACGTGTATGCTGGAGCAGAGCATCCACACCAAGCACAAAAACCAGAAGTTTACGAACTTCGCGGATAATTAATTAAAGGAGGGCTTACTTTGGCACAGGTTCAATACTATGGCACTGGACGTCGTAAGAGTTCAGTAGCGCGCGTACGCCTAGTTCCAGGCGAAGGACGCGTTATCATTAACGGTCGTGATTTTGAAAACTATATCCCATTTGCTGCATTACGTGAAGTAGTGAAACAACCTCTAGTTGCAACAGAAACTTTAGGTAACTACGATGTACTTGTAAACGTAAATGGTGGTGGATACACTGGTCAAGCTGGTGCTATTCGTCACGGTATTTCTCGCGCTTTATTAAAAGCTGATCCAGAATACCGTCTAACACTAAAACGTGCAGGTCTATTAACTCGTGACGCACGTATGAAAGAGCGTAAAAAATACGGTCTTAAAGGCGCACGTCGTGCACCTCAGTTCTCAAAACGTTAATTTTTGCGAACTACAAACCCCAACCATTTTGGTTGGGGTTTTTTTATGTTTCATTCCTCTTTTGTAATTTTTGTAGTTTGGAATATTTTAGTGCTATCCTCTCGCGTATGCTTCTTCTTTAGAAGTTTAGACTAATACGTATTAGGGAGGTTTATAAGTACTATGAATGTCATTGTCAGCTTACAAGAAAAACAAAAAGAAAAGCAGTTGAAATATGAGCGGAAGATGCTGCGGGAATTATCATTAAAAACATTACGTTCAAATATTAGAGATGCCTTTCAGATGCAGGAACTTCATCGTCAGTATGAAGATTACTGCATTGAGTTAGGAATAGAATCGTATTTATTAGGAGCGAGATATAGTAAATTTGGTTATTATGGCGAATCGTTCTTTGATGTGAAATATAGGGCCTTAGAAGAAGAGCAACAATTAACGGAAACACTATTTCAATTTTTAACGAGCATGACTATGCGGGAAATTAAGTTACAAGATGAGGAATTACTTTTTGAATC
Source organism: Bacillus tropicus (assembly GCF_001884035.1). Lineage (GTDB taxonomy): Bacteria > Bacillota > Bacilli > Bacillales > Bacillaceae_G > Bacillus_A > Bacillus_A tropicus. Next base: position 4,938 of record NZ_MACG01000002.1, on the reverse strand, counting down.
TTGCCAGCAGTTTATCGGCTTATGGTGGCAGGAAGGATATGAAAAAGGTGAAAGAAGATATCGATTAAAGCTTCATTAAGACAAGCATAAACTTTCCTCTTGTCCCATATAAGTAATTAGAGGGACTAGCTGGAGGAGGAAAGGTATGAAGAGAATTCGAATTATCTCTTTTGCACTCGCTGCGGTTGTTTTGTTTTTTTTAGTCAAACAAGAATTTCAAATTACAAAATCGTGGCGAGCTTGGAATTTACCCTTATCAGGGAAAGTCATCGTATTAGATGCTGGGCATGGTGGACCAGACGGAGGGGCTGTTGGTGGCAAGGATATTGTAGAAAAAGATATTACGCTTGAGATTACAAAGAAGGTACAAGATTATTTACAAGAACAAGGTGCACTAGTTATTTTAACACGTGAGGGAGATTATGATTTAGCCCAGAAAGATACAAAGTCATATAGTAGACGTAAAGCGGAAGATTTAAAAAAGCGTGTAGAGATCATTAATAAACCCGATGTAGACTTTTTTGCGAGTATCCATTTAAATGCTTTAACGAGTAGTGGATCGAAAGGCGCACAAACGTTCTATTACCGTTCTTCAATTGAAAATGAACGTGCTGCGAAATTTATACAAGCTGAGTTGAGAACGAGTTTAGAGAATACAAATCGTTCTGCTAAAACAATTTCTCATGTGTATTTATTAAAGTATGCGAAAACACCAGGCGCTTTAATTGAAGCTGGCTTTTTATCGAATGTAAATGAAAGGTATATGTTAAATTCGGAGAAATATCAGCAAAAGGTAGCGGCTGCAGTATATCGTGGTATATTACGTTATTTCACGGAAAAAGGAAATCCTCCAGAATAAGGAGGATTTTTTTGAGTTTCTCTCGTTAACGAAGTTTTCCGAAAATATGTTATACTGGAAATGTAAACGCATTTATTTCGAAAGTAAAGAGAGATAGATTTAATTAACATTATGTTATTTTTCATACAGGGGGCTGGGCTAATTATGGTAACGAAAGAAAAAGTAGTGGAAGCGTTAGAAGGGATTGTAGATCCGTTTTTACATAAAACGTTAAAAGAAACAGGGGCAATTAAAGAGGTAACAGTCAAGCCTGAGAAGGAACATGTAAGTGTGAAAATTGCAATTGTAAAAACCGGTACAGCGGAACAAATGCAATTGCAATCTGGAATTGTAAAGTTAGTAAAAGAACTAGGAGCAGCAACAGTAGGACTTCGCTTTGCAGAATTTACAGAAGAGGAATTAGCTCAATTTGCACCAGAACAAGAAGAAGAGCAAACTGAATCTTTATTGTCACCAAATTCGAAAACGACATTTTTAGCAGTGGCGAGTGGAAAAGGTGGAGTAGGAAAATCAACAGTTTCTGTTAACCTTGCTATTGCTCTAGCTCGTCTAGGGAAAAAAGTTGGTATCATTGATGCTGATATTTATGGTTTTAGCGTACCTGATATGATGGGGATAGAAAAACGACCTGTAGTAAGGGGAGATAGAATTATTCCAGTGGAGCGTCTAGGTGTAAAGGTAATCTCAATGGGGTTCTTTGTAGAAGATAATGCACCGGTTATTTGGAGAGGGCCTATGCTTGGGAAAATGTTAAATCATTTCTTTACAGAAGTAGAGTGGGGCGATTTAGATTATTTAGTTTTAGATTTACCACCAGGTACAGGTGATGTTGCACTAGACTTACATTCGATGTTGCCGGCTTGTAAAGAGATTATTGTCACAACACCGCATCCAACAGCGGCATTTGTAGCAGCACGTGCTGGAGCAATGGCTTTACGTACAGAACATAGTATTCTTGGTGTTGTTGAAAATATGGCTTATTTTGAAAGCAAAACAACTGGTGAAAAAGAATATGTGTTTGGAAGAGGTGGAGGAGATAAATTAGCTACAGAACTTCAAACAGAAGTACTTGGCCGAATCCCGCTTCAACAACCTGATTGGAATAAAGAAGATTTTGCGCCGTCAGTATATGAAGATACGCATACGACAGGTCTTATTTATCGTACGATAGCTGAAACAGTAATTGATAAAACAGCTGTTGCGCAAAAATAAAATAATAATGAGTGGACGATATATATTGTCCACTCATTACTATCGTTATTATTTTTACTGTTGTTCCTTTTTACCTTCTTGGGAACCACCTTCACCGCCTGCTTCCTTTTTATCAGAACCACTTTTTTCGGCTTTTTGGACACCCTTACTAATAATATCAATCATCTTAGCTTGGAAGAGCGGGCTTTCAGCAGTTTCTGTTAGTACTTGTTGTAAATATTGACGGTATTCTTTGCTCTTCATTGTTTGTAACATCATTTTTTCTACTTCAGGGTTTTTCATAATTTCTATAACACCTGCTTGGTATTCAGGGTCTTTTAATAATGTTTTCATTAAGGCTGTTTGTTCTTTTCCCATACTTTTAGCGAATTTCGATGAGAACTCAGGGTCTTTAAAGAGCTTTTCCCAGAATTGTTGCCCTTTATCGGATACCATTGCATCTTCAACCGTTTTCTTTACTACTGTTTCATCTAGTATGAGTGCCTGTTTCATTTTTTCGTCAGTTAACACATCTTGAATGGCTTTCTTACCTTGATCGGTTTTTAAAATATCAACAATCATTTTCTTCGTTTGATCATAATCAAGTTCGGACTTTGCTTCTTTTTCTTGTGCACATGCTACAAGTACAAGAAATAGAAAAGAAGAAGTCAAAACGAGCAGCATCCGTTTCATAAGTTGGAACTCCTTTCAGCACAGTTCTCTCTTTTTAATATAAATATCTTTAAGGAATTTATACATGAACATGGCTAGCTTTTTGAAATTGTCATTGATACAATTTGATTAGAAATATAAGGATAATGGGGGATGTGTTGTGAATAGCCGCAAGTGGGTACGACTATTTTTTACGACGTTGTTTCTTGGTGGGGTTAGTACAGTCATTATTGGATTTGTTTTAGAGTGGGACAAGTACGCTAAATTTTTTCAAAATTTCGACGGAAAGGAAATTTTAGCAGTTTCCTTCTGGTTGATGGGTGTAGGATTTATTTTTAGTGTGATAAGTCAAATGGGGTTCTTTGCTTATTTAACAATCCACCGTTTTGGACTAGGAATGTTCCGATCGTCTTCTTTATGGAATATAGTCCAGCTCTTCTTTATTGCATTCGTTTTATTTGATTTCGTGTATTTAAGATCGGTATTGATTGCAAATGGGGAAGTTTCATTAGGGAATAACATACTTGTTGCTGGTGTGTTATTTATGTTTGGGGCCATCGTTGCTTATGTAAAAAGTAAGGAAACGAATAAAAAGGCATTTGTGCCAGCTTTGTTTTTTATGGTCGTTGTAACAATTCTTGAGTGGGTACCAGCGCTTCGAATTAATGATACAGACTGGTTATATTTAATGGTGATACCACTTTTATTATGTAATGCATATCAGTTACTTATATTACATCGTTTAATTGGAAAGACGAGTAAGTCGGCCTAATTAGGAGAGTTTTTACGCAGAATAGTTGTACGAATAAAAATATCGGGATGAAAAAAGCTCTATTACCTGAATGAAAGGTAGTAGAGCTTTTTATGTGTAAAGAATTATTGAACATCTTTACTTTTCGTACTTGTGTTGGAAATAAGTTGTGATACGGATATTTGCTCATAGCCGTCACTCTTTAATTTCTGTAGAAGCAGTGGTAAAGCTTTATTTGTTTGAAGGGCAGAATCGGATGCATGTAATAAGACGATATCTCCACCTTTTAAATTATTAGAGACGGTGGAAACGATATTGTTTACGCCAGGGTTTTTCCAATCGTTTGAGTTATTACTCCAATGAACGACAGTGTATCCGAGTGATTCTGCTATTTTAAGTGTTGCCTTGTTAAAGTCTCCACTAGGTGGACGTAATAGTTTGATTTGTTTCACACCGAGTTTTGTAAAAACATCTTGTGCTCGCAGAAGATCTCTTCGTATTTCATTTGTCTCTAGAGAAGTGTAGGACGTGTAATTATAACCCATACTACCAATTTCATGTCCATCTTTTATGATGCGTTCAACAACATCAGGGTGTCTTTCTGCCCATGCAGCAGAAAGGAAGAAGGTTGCATTCTTAATATCTCTTTCTTTAAGTGTATCAAGGATTGGAATTGCTTTTTTGTCTCCCCAACTAATATCAAACGTGAATGCAACTTGTTTTTTAGAGGTGTCGCCTTTGTAAATAACTTTAGGTCCTGTAGCGGTTGAAAAAGCAGACTCGTGTGAATATGTTTTCAAAAAGAGTAGCCATGCTGTAAATAAGGAAAGTATCACTATTAAGCTAATGTGTTTAAAGTTTCTTTTACTCGTAATAAAAAAGAAAAACATAATATTACGCCCCTTTGTCCAATCCTTTTCAGTTACATATATGCTGTAAATATAAAAAAGAGAACAAGGGATTAATATCGTAAGTAGTGGATATAATGGATGGTAGGATTTTGTTAAATGAAAATGGGCTTAATACTTATTGCTCTGTAAGAAATGATTGAGGTGATGATTTGCTTGGGTTTATGTTAACGAAAGAAGAGAAAAAAGAAATGGAATACATATTGAAGAGAGAGTTAGAAGAACTTTTATTTGATTTTGAAGATGAACGTATTCATGACGTTGTAAAAAAGGCGATGGAAGAAAGATATAAAATCATTTTTTGTTTGTTTCGAAGAGTCGCTAATGCAGAGGAATGTATTCGTTATGTAAGAAAAAGAACTTTTTATTAAAAAGTGTTGACGCTAATGGTTATTATATGATAAATTAATAACCGTCGCTGATGCGGAAACGCAAAAGACGACAAAAAAGAAATTAAAAAACTTAGTTGACATTGAAAAATGAAGATGTTAACATAAGGAAGTCGCAAATGAGCGACCAAGTAGTTCTTTGAAAACTGAACGAAACAAACAACGTGA
>NZ_MACG01000001.1 GCF_001884035.1 Bacillus tropicus | reverse complement strand
CAGCAAGTAGAAGATTTAGAAGATGAATTAAAAAGAAAATGATACTTGTACATGCTGTTTACATTTACGATATAATATAAATAGAAGATTGTATCTTTTTGAAAAGGGGGAGAAGAGATGGCTGAAGTAAATGTACAAAAGTCTTCGTTTTTTAAAGAAAAAAAAGAAGAACCGAATACAGATTTCTCTCTTGTGAAAGGTGC